>CAVWSV010000013.1:0-168004 GCA_963757905.1 uncultured Acidobacteriota bacterium
TCATGACGCCTCATCCAAAAACAGCCGAGTCGATATCCAGCGGCGTTCCACTACTCACTCCCAGTGAGGTCGCCGAGATTACGGGCCTCTCAATCGAAACATTGGCGCAGTGGCGAAGTCAGCGCCGGGGAATTCCTTTCGTCAAAGTGAGCCGTAACTGTGTGCGATATCGTCAATCTGATCTTGACCACTGGCTTGAAGAGCGCATAGTGTCGGTTGATGCTGGCGCAACAACAGAACGGAGGTAGAGCTAATGGCGGTATATAAACGCGGGAATCTCTGGTGGTACAAATTCCAATTTCAGGGACGCTCGATTCGAAAACCTACGAAGTTCTACAAATAGAACCGCTGCGCTGCGAGCAGAGGCGAAGCACAAGGCGGATCTACTCGACCGGCGCGCTGGCCTGTCACAGAAAAAGATCGCACCAAAGTTTGAAGAATACGTGAAAGTGTTCTTAGCCTGGTCCAAGCAGCACCACAGGCCAAAGACGACAGCGCTGCACAGTACAAACTGCGACACATTGAAGCGCTTTTTCAAAGGCCATTGGCTGGATGAGATCGACCAGGCCGCGGTCGAGAACTACAAATCTGACCGCATAAAAGAAGATCGTCGCAATGCCGACGATGGCAGCAAGGTCACCGGAGCAACGGTCAATCGTTCACTCACGACACTGAAATTGATGTTTGGACGAGCCGAGAAGTGCGGTTTTGGCGTCTCCAACCCGGTCCGTGGCGTTGCCTATTTGCCAGAGTCCGCGGGTCGCATTCGGGTCGTTAGCTTCCAGGAGGAGCTGACCTATCTTTCAAAAACCAGCCAGCCGTTGCGAGACATCGCGCAGACCATTCTAGACACCGGGCTGCGACCAGAGGAAGTGTTTCGGATTCGCGTTGAGAACATCGACTTTGCCGCGCGCACCATCTTCAACCCGTTTGGCAAGACCAAAGCCGCGCGCCGGACCGTCACCATGACTGAAGCAGTATGGACAGCGCTGAAACGACGAGCTAAGACTGCGAAGGGAAGTTATGTATTCCCATCTGAGAAACACACGGATCGCCCCATAGCCTCCGTGCGGAAGGGACACAATGCGGCAATCCGCCGCGCTGCCATCAAGCAGCATTTTGTCTTGTACGACCTGCGCCACACATTTGCAACGCGAGCGGTTGCGGCAGGGGTCGATCTCCCGACGCTGAGCGCAATGCTGGGACACACCTCAATAACGATGACCATGCGATACGTTCATCCGGCAGCAGAACAGAAGCGGTTGGCCGCTGCCAAGCTGGAGACATTCCGCGTCAACGGCTTAATCGTGGCCGCTAGTGAACAAGCAGCAGAACGAGAGCGGTTGGCCGCTATCGAACAAGCAGCAGAGCAGGAGCGGTTGGCCGCCGCGAAGCTGGAGACATTCCGCATCAACGGTTTAATGGAGGCCGCCAGCGAACAAGCAGTGGGCACAAAAATGGGCACAGAGGCTCGGATAAACTAATGGATCGCTCGGCTAAGTATTTGAAAAGTTTGGTCGGGGCGTCCGGATTTGAACCGGAGACCTCCTGCGCCCAAGGCAGGCGCGCTACCAGGCTGCGCTACGCCCCGACGTCACGTGCGTAATTCATTCTAAAACACTTTCCAATTTTCTGGCGTGGGTATTCCATAGAGTGCGGCGGGAGTGCTTCTTGGAAATTAGAATGTGACCACGGAGTCACTTTCCTTTGTCCATTGAGCGAGGTCGAGCATGCATCCCATCTCGACTCCTTCGATCAGTTCTTGCTGGCCAAGGCCCCTGGCCGCGCAACACGTCCCTCAAGTCTTGACCTTGACGCCCTTCGCAATCAGCTCCGCGAGCATATTGGCCGTGTTGTAGTAGCCCGTGGGAGTTTTCTGGCCGCGTTTGGCAACGCCAACGCCGTCGGCGAGCAAGAAAAGATTCACAATAACCTGACTGGCAAGCAAGGCGGAGGCATAGCGGAATGCGTTGTAGGCTTTCTCGCTTCCGTAGGGCGCGTCCTGAATGATGATGGTCAGTTTGTCCACGTGGCTTTACCCCTTTTCGGCTGTTACTCCGGGCCTTTACGCATGCGCCGAAGATCCTACTATGTCAAGGCAGGCTTGTTGTCGCGGACGGCAAGGAACGCAGCGCCGATCTGCCCCAATGAAGAGTACTCTTCCGGATCGATCATGTCAGGGACTTCACAATGAGCTGCGCTGTCAGTTGATACCATGCAGTCACCGCCGCTTTGTAACGTCAGGGCAGCATCCGCCATTTTGTTATTTCGATTGGGCGCTCAAGGATTTCATCCGCGATACTCCGCAAAGCTTTCAGGTGCGGCGAATTCGCGTGCGATTCCAAGTGTGATTCGCTGACCCAGTTCTCGTAAAACACAAATTGCCTCGGATCATCTTGCGACACATGCAGGTCGTAGTTGATGCATCCCGCTTCCGCGCGCGTCAGCGCAATCAATCCAAGCAGCACTTCTCGGACCTGTGCTTCGCGTCCCGCTTTCGCGCGAATGTGAGCAATTACGGTCAGTTTGTCATTCATGCATTTGTCCTTCGGCGGGGAATCGGCGCAACCGTCAAACGGTTTTATCCTTCGAATAGCAAATCCGCTCCAAATTGCATTCTACGCAGCGTGGCTTCCGCGCTTGGCAAACGCGCCTCCCATGCCAGATAATTTGGTGCGAGAACAGAATCCAGCGGTCTTGCGGGATCACTTTTATCAAGTCCTGCTCGATTTTCTTCGGATCCGCATTCTTGGTGAGGTCAAGCCGCCCCGAAACGCGCTGCACGTGCGTGTCTACCACGACTCCTGACGCGATTCCGTACGCCGTGCCCAGCACCACGTTCGCTGTTTTACGCGCCACACCAGGTAACGTCAGGATGTCTTCCATCGTGTCCGGCACTTTGCCGCCGAACTCCTCAATGATTCGTTTGCTCGCGCCCATAATTGACTTCGTTTTGTTCCGGAAGAAACCAGTCGGCCGTATGTCCTGTTCGAGTTCTCGGGGGTTCGCGTACGCGAAATCCTTCGGCGTGGGATATTTCGGAAAAAGCGATTGCGTCACGATGTTGACGCGTTCGTCCGTGCACTGCGCGGAGAGAATCGTCGAGATGAGCAACTGAAATGGATCGCTGTGCCGCAGCGCACATGTCGCGGCGGGATACGCTTCGTCAAGTTTTGCGAGAATCGCGCGAACGCGCTTCGGCTCTGTCCCTCGTGACGCAACACGACGCGTTAATTTTCGTTTCGCATTTTTGCGTCCCTTGTTTTTTTTCGCCATGGCGTTGCGGTGAAGAAATATACCACACGCCGCACAGCCCGCAGCGCCCCGCTCGATTAAAACGAGTCGCATGAGCGCGCCGGCCGATCCGCACACGCAGCTGAAAATGCCGTCAGCGTCTTGACTCCGGACGCGCCTCACCATAAAGTGTTATTTGGAGCGCGATGAGTTGCGTGCTCACAGCGAAAAATATCGAACTGCTTCTCGCTTGAGCTTCGCGCGCTCTGCCTCTCGTGCTCGGTCTTCGCGGCGGCCATTTTGCGGCACGCTTGACCAATGCCGCGGCTACAAATTTTCTCTAGTTGCGCCCGTAGCTCAGCTGGATAGAGCGTCTGGCTACGAACCAGAAGGTCGGGAGTTCGAATCTCTCCGGGCGCACCACTTCGCTGCGCTGTGGTATGAATAATCGTTGTGGAGAAATCGACGAGAGCCTTTGCGTTGTGACGTCCCAGCAGAGTAATTCCACGTGCGGGGTATATCTCCTGCCTCTTCATTAACCGCCCCATCTTGGTCCGGCGATTTTTCAGCGCGAGATTTTTGATGTTATCGAGCGGCATGTTGTCGCCCATATCACGCGCATCGGTGACGCCCGTCACTGTTTCGTTTTCTGGACTACGACAGATTACGACTAGGCCGCAGTTGAGCTGGATGTGCCGGTCATGGAGGTCTAAGATGAAGAAGAGAATAGGAAAGAAAACAGCGGTTAGGACGAAAACAAAGGTAACTCGTCATCCGAAGAGGAAAACTGCAACCGGGCATGGTCAGAACACGCAGCCCAGAAACTACGTACTCGAAGGACATCCCGAGCTCTGAAAAATGGGACGACTGCATTTTGCCGGTGGTCATACGACGCGTGGCAGGGACTCTGCAATTCGTGAATGCGGCGGGCGCCGAAAATGGGTGTGTTGTTGCGTGCTCAGTCCTTTTTTTGCCTTTGGTCTTTTGGTTCGACGGGAATCGGTGATTGAAATCGCACACCCCTGCGACAATGAACTGTACGAATGCTGTGTGTTCGTGAGCCGATCACCGATGTGAAAGTGCCCATGGTCGTGCGAAAAGCGCATAGCGAAGCGATTGCAAGCGAGATGCCGAGCAACGTGCTCGATCGGCTGCCTTTGTGGCAACTGGACATCGTCGAACTGACGGGACACAACCTCGAGTCCCGAGGCCGGGAAGAAGTTAACCGGCTCCTCAGTGCAGGGTGGCGATTGCTCCACATCTACACTTTGAAGTACGAGGAGGATGGCGTGTGGCGCGAGCGGCCGATGGCGATTTTAGGGAGATTGAAAAATGGTCAGCCACGGAGCCGTGATTGAACTTGGGGGCTCATTGCCATGAGATCGGAACTGCAGATTACATTTCGAAACATTCGACCATCGAAAGAGGTCGAAGAATGGGTTCGTGAAGAAGCAGCGAAGCTTGAAACGCTCTATAGCCAATTGATGGGATGCTATGTGGCGGTTGAACTGCCGCATCATCACCACAGGAAGGGCAGCCAGTATCACGTTCGCCTGAATCTCACCGTCCCTCGGGGAGAGATCGTTGTGAAGCGGGAGCCAAGCTTGAGCGCCCGTGCCCGCCAGTTGGGCGAACGTGAAATCAAGAAGCATGCAGAAGTGAAGGTCCGGCATAAGGATCTTCGGGTCGCAATTAACGATGCGTTCAAAGCTGCGGGACGACGTTTGCAAGACTACGCCCGTCGTCAGCGAGGGAACATAAAAAATCATGCACCGCTTTCCGAGGCTCGCGTGAGCAAGGTCTTCCCGGACCAAGGTTACGGATTCTTGACGTCGGACGACGGACGCGAAATTTATTTTCACAAGAATAGCGTTCTTGGCCGAAACTTCACGCGTTTGAAGGTCGGGACCGTAGTCAGGTTTGTTGAAGAGCCGGGAGAAAAGGGGTTACAAGCCAGCACTGTCCGCATCCGTCCAAAACAAAAGAATTCAGCAACGAGTTAAAGAAATCCTTAAATGACATTAACCACATAAAACGTGATTCCTCATCGAACTGGCCATCCAGTCCCTTTGAACTGCAACCTGTGATCTGAATCACTTCATTGCTCGGCTCATTTGCAGTAGATAGGTCTAGCAGCCGAATACCTCTAACGGACACATTCGAGAAGACTGCAAGGGAGATCAAAATGTTAGTAAAGGAAGTAATGTCGAAGGAAATTGCCTTTTGCATACCATCGGACACAGCGCAAGCAGCCGCCAGAACGATGAAAGTTCGGAGATTCGGGGCGCTTCCGGTTGTCTCGGACGCTGAACACCGCAAGTTGGAAGGCATCGTAACCGGCCGTGATCTGTGCTGTGGCGTTATCGCCGAAGTAAAACTCGCTGAAACCACCAAGATCGCAGACGTCATGACCTCCAATCCCGTGACTTGCGCTCCCGAAAACACGTTGGACGATTGCGAAAAACTCATGCAGGTCCATCAATTCCGGAGACTCCCCGTGGTGGACTTACAGGGACGATGCGTGGGCATGATCGCTCAAGCCGATGTTGCACTCGCACGAACTTTCGCGGAGATTTTGAGGGCCCCAAGAGTTATGCACGGGCTCCATGCCGTAGGAGCGTAATCCAGCCTCGGCGGGCGAGTTGTCGCGACGGATTCGAAATGCACCCGAGCGGAAGGAATAGATATGATCTTTCAAAATCGAGTCGAAGCCGGCCATCAGTTGGCCATAAAACTCGGGGCATATGCCGGACGGAAAGATGTAATCGTCCTAGGAATTCCGCGAGGGGGCGTTCCTGTTGCGTTTGAGGTGGCAACAGCACTGAAAGCGCCGTTGGATATTTTTCTGTCGCGAAAGCTCGGTGTTCCGGGGGAAGAAGAGCTAGCATTTGGCGCGGTTGCGACCGGAGGTGTCCGGATTCTCGATCAAGATCTGATCGAGGAACTGAACCTTTCCGAACGAGATATCGCTCAGATAACGAAGACGGTAAAGGCAGAGTTGGAACGGCGCGAACGCACCTATCGCGGCACGCGGCCTTCGGTCCAGGTGGAAGGAAAAACGGTGTTGCTTGTAGATGACGGAATTGCAACGGGCTCGAGCATGCGCGCGGCGATTGAGGCTTTGCGACAGATGAGACCCGCGCGCCTCGTTGTTGCCATACCGGTGGCAGCTCTTCACATTTGCAAGAGGCTGAGATCTGAGGTAGATGAACTTGTCTGCGTCCACACATCCGAGTTTTTCTACGCCATCGGTCAGTTTTACGCAGACTTTTCCCAGGTTACGGACGAAGAAGTAACCGAATTGCTTCAGCGCGCCGCTCAACAGGTCGAGATCCCGCCAGTTTCTTCCGTACCTGTAACAATTGATACAGTGGAGGAGGCATCGCGCGAGTCGTTTCCGGCAAGCGATGCTCCGGCATGGATTCATTAGTGAGAGAGGAGATTGCCATGATCCCAAGTCGAAAATTTCAGAGAGAGGGAACGGAAACCGAGATTTCGATTGATGCGGGCAAAGTAGCCTTGCAGGGCACTCTCGGGCTTCCTAAAGGAACTGAGGCAGTTGTCCTTTTCGCGCACGGCAGCGGGAGCAGTCGGCGTAGCCCGCGAAATCGTTATGTCGCGCAGGTACTCCAATCGCATGGAATCGGCACCGTGCTCTTTGACCTGCTGACGCGCGAAGAAGAGTCCGTCGATGAGGTCAGCGGCGAATTGCGTTTCGACATTCGCTTCCTGGCTAATCGACTGATGGACGTAACTCGCTCGCTCATGCAGCGCCCTGATATGAAGCATGCCAAGCTTGGCTATTTCGGTGCCAGCACAGGAGCGGCTGCTGCCTTAGTCGCTGCGGCGGAACTTCAAGAAGTGATTGGTGCGGTTGTGTCGCGAGGAGGCAGACCGGATCTCGCCGGCAAGGCCCTCGGTTCCGTCCGAGCACCGACCCTGTTGATCGTGGGAGGAGATGACGAGCCGGTGATCGGGATGAATCGAGATGCGTTAGCGAGGCTTCGGTGCGAAAAGGAATTAGTCATCGTTCCCGGTGCGACTCACTTATTCGAAGAGCCCGGTACTTTGGAAGAAGTTGCGCGGCTCGCGGCGGAGTGGTTCACACAGTATCTGGCGAATGTTGGCAAGCGGAGCGCTCATGCCTCGGCGCGCCAGTGAAAATTCCTATGGCGAAGTGGGAGCATTTTTCGCATGGTGCTGACATCGGTGTTCGTGGATTCGGTGAATCTGTGGAGCAGGCGTTCGAACAAGCAGCACTTGCGCTTTCTGCGATTGTTGCCGATATTTCAACAATTGCGCCTAGTGAAAGTATCAAGGTTCACTGTGATGCTCCTGATCTTGAACTCCTGCTGATGAGCTGGCTGAACGCGATCATTTATGAGATGGCGGCCCGCAGGATGGTATTCAGTGAATTTCGCGTCGTGATTTCCGAGCTTTCGTTGACCGCCGGCCTCGCTGGCGAGAAGGTCGACCCGGAACGTCATCAAGTAGCTGTCGAAGCCAAGGGAGCCACGGTTACGGCGCTCCGAGTCGGGCGCGATCCGGACGGTCAATGGCTTGCGCAGTGCGTTGTGGATGTCTGAAGCTTGGGGGAAGCATGGACCGAAAGTCGCTGGAACGCCATTCGGATTTCGAATGGTGGATCAAACCCACCGGGCAGATGCGCGTGCCGGGAATCATCTATGCGGGCGAGCGGTTGGTCGAGGACATGGACGAGAAAGTCCGCGAACAGGTCATGAATGTTGCGACTCTGCCAGGAATTCAACGCGCGTCGTATGCCATGCCGGATGCTCATTGGGGTTATGGTTTTCCGATTGGCGGAGTTGCCGCCTTTGATCCAGAAGAAGGCGGGGTGATCTCGGCGGGAGGAGTCGGATTCGACATTTCCTGCGGTGTGCGCACTTTGCGCACCGCACTAACTATAGATGAACTGGCACCGCGGAAAGACGAGCTTGCCGATGCGCTGTTCCGAAGCGTTCCGGCGGGCGTGGGAAGCACGGGTGCAATACGACTCAATGAAGGGGAAATGGACGAAATGCTGCGTGGTGGCGCGCGATGGGCTGTTCTCCATGGATACGGGGGGCCTGAAGAGCTCGAACGCATCGAAGAAGCTGGGTGCGCGTCAGGCGCAAGGCCGGAGTGCGTTTCGCATGCGGCGAAAAAGCGGCAAGCGCAGGAGATGGGAACGCTTGGCTCGGGCAATCATTACCTTGAAGTGCAGCGCGTCGCCGAGATCTTCGATTCCCAATCGGCTGCTGCTTTCGGCCTTCAGCAAAACGACATCGTTGTGAGTATCCATTGCGGATCAAGAGGGCTCGGCCATCAGGTTGGAACGGACTACCTAAAGAGCATGGTTATTGAGGGATACCGGCCGATTCCTGACCGGGAACTGGCCTGTGCCCCAATTCGCTCCGAATTGGGACAACGTTACCTGGGCGCGATGCGTGCCGCGACGAATTGCGCTCTGGCCAACCGCCAGATCATTACACATCTGGTTCGTAGCGCCTTTCGCGAGGTCATGCCAAAAGCGAAGCTCACACTGCTGTACGATGTGTCTCACAATACTTGCAAAATCGAAGAGCATGTCGTCGGCCGTTCCAAGCGAGAACTATTTGTTCATCGGAAGGGCGCAACGCGTAGCTTTGGCCCGGGCCATCCCGAACTGACAGACTCGCTAAAGGAGATTGGGCAACCCGTTTTGATTGGTGGAACGATGGGAACAGAGTCTTACATCTTGGTTGGGACGTCCGAGAGTGAGCAACTTGCGTTCTCGTCAGCTTGTCACGGGGCCGGTCGCTCGATGAGCCGCACACAAGCAACAAAACGCTGGCAAGGGCGCAAGATAATTGATGAATTGCGGGAGCGGGGCGTGCTGATACGCAGCCGGTCCTTTCGAGGAGTAGCCGAAGAGGCGCCAGGAGCGTACAAGGACGTCAATTCTGTTGCCGAAGCCGCTGAACATGCAGGACTCGCGCGCCGCGTAGCCCGTCTCGTTCCTACGATCTGCGTCAAAGGCTAATGCGGCGCTCCGCAGACGCCCCTGCTCCGGCTATGCATTACGAAGTCGTACTTCACACAGGTACTCAGGTCGAGGGCCGTTTGGCTTGGAGGAGGTAAGCATGGATAGGCTAAAAAATCTGGTGGGTATCGTCACGGGCGGAGCCCTGGGCATCGGCCGGGCGACCTGCCTATTATTTGCGCGCGAGGGAGCTATTGTTGCTGTGACCGACGTTCTCGATACAGAAGGAGCCCAGCTCGCTCGGGAAATCAACTCATCCGGCGGTGTCGCGGAATACTGGCATTTGGATGTCAGCAAGGAGGCGGAGGTCCGGGACGTTTTCAGCAAGATCCGGAACAGATTTGGAAAGATCGACGTGTTGGTGAACAACGCCGGAATATCAGGAGCGAATAAGCCTACTCACGAAGTGAGCGAGCAGGAATGGGACAAGCTGATGGCAGTGAATGTAAAGGGCGCTTTCTTCTGCACGAAACATGCTATTCCTTACATGAAGGCTGCACATCGCGGCAGCATCATTGATCTATCCTCTATCTATGGACTTGTTGGCGCAGCGGATTTCCCTCCGTACCACGCCTCCAAAGGCGCTGTACGGCTCATGGCCAAGAACGACGCGTTGCTTTATGCCGCTGACAACATCCGCGTGAATTCCGTGCATCCGGGATTTATCTGGACTCCGATGGTTGAGAACGTGGCAAAGGAATCAGGAGTCAGTGAATTCCGCAAAATGGTCGGCGCAAAACATCCGCTGGGACACATGGGCGAACCGAATGACATCGCTTGGGGAATCGTTTATCTTGCATCCGAAGAAGCGAAGTTTGTTACGGGAAGTGAATTGGTGATTGATGGAGGGTACACGGCGCAGTGAATCATCCTCCGGCCAAGCATGCCGGCTGATCTCCCACCTGCGGCTCGGTGATGAGCAAGTGGATGTCTTCGGGCGTTCCGTTGCGCCAGTGCTTCACGGAAACTTTGCGCCGTGGCGCCCGGCGGCTTCAAATACCGAGAGCAGGTTTGTGAGTCCCAGCAGATGCCTGACTGACTTGCTGTAATTGACCAGAAGGAGATCGCAGTTTCCTTTCCTGGCCGAAACATACAGACTCACGAGTGTGCCGAGTCCTGAACTGTCCATGTGGGTGATTTCATTGAGGTCAAGAATGATCCGCTTCTTGTGCGGGATCAGGCTCTTCACATGGTTCTTCAAAATCTCTGCGTGTTCTACCGTCAATCTGCCCACGCACCGCACGATCACCTCGTCTTCTCGGGCGGAAATCTGCAGATTAAAGGCAGCTTTCTTGGAATCCGCTGAATCTGGTGACACAGGAACTCCTATTCGGTCGAACCCCACGCTCACTCCTTGGGTCTGTACTCTCCTCGTCGTGCAAAAACAAGGAATTTCGCTTGCGGCGGAGTGCGCTCGAACAGGACGAACTTCCTGGGGTTGCTAAACAGGGCTAATGACGGCAAGACTGCTGCAACCGGGGTGAACCAACATGCAAGGACTACTCGAAGCAACGGCGAATCTCATTCCGGGTCACGTGAAGACAAAGAATTCCACTGTACCGAGCGCGCCCCTTACGATTCACTATGTAAGGGTCTTGCGGAGATACCCTGCCACGTCGCTAACGAAGCGATGAACCGATGCCTCGGCGATGCGATAGCCGACGAGCGCGTTCATGGCCTTTCCCACAACGCCCAATGGTGGTTCGTAAAGACCTGAGAAATCCAACTGCGTCTCGGTAGCGGTCAGCGGATAGATGGAGAGATCGGCCTTCATGAGCGGGAACAAGCGTGGCATGGTCGCGGATTCCCATTCGAGCAGCAAGCGGGTGGAGGGAATTGCATCCAGCACCTTCTCCTCGATCTTCTTGACGGAAATTCTGACATCGGCCTTAACCCCAATACCGCCCATGTCGACGTGCAGTTCAGCGGCGACCGATCGCGCCCGAGAAGCGGCAGCCTTCGTAGCCGACTGGAAGACCGTGAGTGCGTCTTGCCTCAACGCGTCGCGAACGCGCTCGTACGGATGGTTCACATAATCGTAACTGCGAATCTCTCGCCTTTTCGTCATCGACGCCGTTCCCTCCAGATTGACTTAGCGTTTTCGGGAGTCACTACGCACTATCCTGCATCGGGAAAACACATTCTACCCTTGCTACGCGATGTCGGCGCCGCGAAAGCGAAAATTCCACGTACGCTTACTGACTTACAGCCGGCTTGGCCTGTAACTTTGCGAGCGCAGCCTTGAAGGCATCGCGATGAGTCATTTCGTCGTGACGAATTTCTTCAAAACGATCGGCCGCTGCTCTGTCACCCGCTGTTACAGCCTGATGCGCGAATTCAAAGTACATCGTCTGCACTTCGTACGATTCACCTTTGATGGCATCCCGCAGATTATCCTCGTCGCTGCCCACCAGCCCGGCAAGTTGAGCTTCTTCCGCGAAGTGCTGGAAGCGTTCTGTGTGCGCGGCCTTTTCAAACAGGTCCGCAACATCCTTGTTGCCGGCCTTGCGTGCGTGTTGGGCGTAGAGCATGTACTTTGCAAAAGCAAACGCTTCCCCATGCATGGCGGTGGAAAGATTGTCCATGGTTTCTTTGTTGAGGGTGACGTGGCTCTGCGCCGTGGTCCGGCCGACGGCAAAGAACACAGTCGCTACTAACACTAACAGCCAAGCAAATCTCATCTTCGCATTCATAATCGCCTCCGATTCCCGTCAAGGTTCTCTATGGAATTGAAAAACGACCTGCTGGGCTCGAAAACTTGTCCTGATGGCCGCCGTTCTTTCGAGCCCAGTTGGGTCGCATCTACAAAGCCTTCCGAAAAGCTCTGAGTCCCAGCGACATCGCCACCGCGACAAGTCCCAGCAGCCCGATCAACGGCATCTGGCTCGCTGTGTTCGGCAGCTTTTCTGGGGTCTCCGTCGCTTGAGCCTGCGTCGCAGGTTGAGTCTCAATGGATTGCGCAGGCTTCGTTGCAGGCATAGTCTCCATTGCGGTTGACGACTCCTTCGGTTCTGTCATCGCATGGTGGCCATGGGAACGCACGTCCCGCTCCGAGATCGTCATGGGTTCCTCAGTGGTGATGGTCGCCGTGATTGTCTGACCGCGCCTCAGCGTGTGCAGAGACGTTTCTTCTCCGTTCACGGTGATCGTAGCCCACTCCGGAATCCTGTAGTCCACTACTTTGTTGTCCTTGGTCCGAATGGCAAGTCTTGTCGGGCTAGCATGCCAGACGGTTCCGTCGGTGATCTCCACGGTCTTCACGACGACCGGCCGTGTCGTTGTGAAGGTCTGTTCCGTGAGAGTCATCCCGGGTTTCAGTTCGTGCAGGGTTAGTGTGTCTCCATTGATATTGAAGCGCTCGCCTGCCGGAATCCGGATGGCTTCGAGCGATCCGTCCGCCAGGCGGACGACCAGGTGATTCCCCTCGATATACGCAACGGTTGTGTTCCGGGTATCCACCTGGAACTCGGTGGGCCCCGTTTGTCTCTGTTCGACGGTTTTTTGCTGCGCGAACGTCTGGCCGGTGAAAATGCATCCCACCGCTGCCAGTGCAAGCGCCGCAAGAAACATTGAAGACTTTCTGGTGATTTGACTCATTGTCTTATTCCTCCTTGGAACGTGTCTTTGTTCGATTCGACTTCCGTTTTCGGCCCCACTTCTAAAGATTTTGTGATTTGGACTTCGCTTTCGAGATGGCCTTCCACAACAAAACGTTCGGGTGCGCTGCCAACGTAATAGAAGGGATAGCACGTCACCAGCGTGAGTGACCGGCCTGCCCTGGGCTTCAAGACGGATGTTTGTTCCGGCCTAACGATTTCAATTCTGTCGACGCGGAACGTTTCAGTTCCTTCCCGCGTCAGCAGCACGATTTCGTCTCCCCGGGCGACGTATTTCAGCTTGCGGAAGAACCCATCTCGATGGCCTGCTATTCCGACATTCCCGTTTTTCCCGGGAGCCGCTGTGCCTGGAATCCAGCCTGCGCCGCGATTCAGGCTTTGTACTCCGGCGTTGTCGAAAACAGGGACCTCGAGATGAATCTTAGGAATTCGCAGAACAGCAATGGGAAGATCGGACTTTGTGTTCCAACTCTTCTCAAATGCGGCTATCCGCTTGGCGGACCACAGACTGAAGTCCGCCTGCACCTCGCGTGATATGTCAACGAAACTGGCACTGGGTCTGGCTTCTCCAGACGAGGGCGGCCCCGATACCTGTGGGCTGAATTCCTGGATTGCCATGCGCGAGTGCGCGAAGCTGTCGAGAGAAACACCGGCATAGATGCCGAGGAGCACCACACCTGCGACGCCCAGCGCGAACTCAATCCAATGAAGTAGCTTGGTCCCCAAGTTTCCCCCCAACAAGCTCAAAGCTGCTGACGCTCTATGCTTCTTTGCCCGCAAGTTTCTTGACTCAGGGCATCCAGCAGAAATACCCTTCGTCACTATTTCCTCATCGCTGGCCTTTTGATACCGTGATGTGGGTCACCTCTTGACGTGGTCAATGTCACAAGCACTCCGGTCTGCTTTTTGCAGCCTGGATTCTCGGCGAGTGGAGAGGATGCAAGGCCGTTCCGGAATCGATCCAAGCCCTTGAGAACAAAGAAAATGGGTTTCCAGCTTTGGGAAGATAGGAGATAACCGCGTAGCACGTCGTTATTGGCCGGGTTCCAGTGCCAGTACCAATGCCAGCGAGCCAGTTCTCTTATGTTTGCGCGGAGACTCGATGCCCCGGTCCCACAAGGAATAAGGAACTGGCGCGGCGTTCAAGCCAAGCGCTGCTTGCTGAACCTCGCGGGCACTACGCTGTATCTCACCGTCGGAAAAACACAGTGTGCATAAGCCATCCAACTTTCTGGTAGAGTATTGAGAGTACTGAGGAGATGTTTATGGCGAAGAATATTCCCGAGAAATACGCCGATTTGTTCACCAAGCCCGCGTTTGCAAATCTGGCCACGGTTATGCCTGATGGCAGTCCGCAGGTCACGCCCGTGTGGGTGGATTTCGACGGAAGCCACGTTTTATTTAATTCCGCACTCGGGCGCGTGAAGGACAAGAACGTGCGGCGCGATCCGCGCGTATCGCTGGCGGTGCAGGATCCCGGAAATCCGTACCGGTATCTCGAAGTGCGCGGCCGCGTGGTCGAGATTACGCAGAAGGGCGCCGACGAGCACATCAACAAGCTCTCGCAAAAGTATCTGGGCAAGCCTGTTTATCCCTTCCGGCAGCCGGGCGAAGTGCGTGTTCTTTACAAGATTGAGCCAGAGCATGTGAGCGTGATGGGTTAGTGACGCGATTGGCGGGTGGTTGACGTGGGAGGCCGCGTTTCCGAGAAAGTAGTCAATACAATACAGACAGCGTAGGCCGCTGGGTGACGCATCGAAGGGAATGAACTCCACGTCCATTGCGCTGGCAAATTCGGCAATTTCCTGATAATCATCTCTATGCGGCAGCTTGCGCGGTTCCCATCGAATGGTCTGTTTTGGCGGCGCGTTCCGTTGAGCGCCTCGAAATCACGCAAACGTGAGAACGGAGTATAGTGTTCAGTGTCGACCTGTGAGTTAAAGTTAGAAGAGAGGATCGTGGGTGCCGAATGAAAATTGCGGGCGTTGCGGGTGCATTTCCGAAGCACTATTTCAGTCAAGAAGTTCTTGTAGCCGCGCTTAAGCACTACTGGGGTGAACGGCTGCCCAAGCCCGAGGTATTGGATCGCCTGCACTCACGCGTGGATGTTCGTGGCCGCTACATGTCTCTGCCGCTGGAACGTTACGAAACGCTTTCGACGTGGGGCGAAGCGAACACCGCTTGGATAGAGACAGCCGTGGAGATAGGAGAGCAAGCCATCCAATCGGCTGTCGATCGGACGAATCTGACGGCGCGCGACATTAACGCGCTATTCGTGGTTTCCGTTACGGGCATAGCGAGCCCGTCGCTCGATGCGCGGTTGATTAACCGCATGAATTTGTGTCCGAACATCAAGCGCATTCCGATTTTCGGCCTGGGATGTGTTGCCGGCGCGGCAGGAATTTCTCGCGCCGCGGACTACGTTCGCGCCTACCCGGGCCAAGTGGCGGCGCTGCTGGCCGTGGAACTGTGCTCGCTGACGATCCAACGCGACGACGTCTCAATGGCGAATCTGATTTCCGCTGGACTCTTCGGCGACGGCGCTGCGGCCGTAATTGTCACAGGAGATGAACGAATTGCTCAAGGACCTGAAATCCTGGCCACGCAATCCGTATTTTATCCTGGCTCGGAAGGCGCCATGGGCTGGGACATTTCGGAAAAGGGATTTCAGATCGTTTTATCGCCAGCAGTTCCTGAAATTGTGAAGGAACATCTTGGAAACGATGTGGACACTTTTCTGGGAAACAACGGCCTCACCAGAAAAGACGTGGGTAGCTGGATTTTTCACACCGGCGGCCCGAAAGTGCTGGAAGCGGTCGCTGCCGCTCTTGATGTTCCCGACGAAGCGCTGGCTGTTTCCTGGGACTGCTTGAACAAGGTCGGAAACATCTCCTCTGTATCCGTCTTGCTAGTCCTTGAAGACGTGATTGAAAACCACCATCCGGAGCCGGGGACCTACAGCATATTGGGAGCGATGGGCCCTGGTTTTTGCTCGGAATTATTGCTGCTCAGATGGTAACGGAAACATAATCGGTTAAATGTTAACCATCATGATGGCCAGCGCGCATCCGTAAGCAGGGCCGCCGCATCGAAGTACGGACGATGCGGAATTTGGGCCACGTAGAAGAAACTCTCCTCGAAACAGAAGTCTTCATCGCCGGCGGCGGCCCGGCTGGACTTGCGGCCGCCGTCGCCGCGCGCCAGACGGGTTTTCGCGTCAGTCTAGCCGATAGCTCCATTCCCCAGTCGACAGACCCATGAGGCCATCAATGAACTGCGTTTACAGCGTCATCGCGATTCTTTGTGCCATGGGCCTTTCTCCGTCTATGCAGGCGCAAGCAGTTGCGCTCAATCTCAACCCGGCGCAAACCCAAATCACATACACGCTCGGCGCCGTGCTCCACACTGTGGACGGAACATTCAAATTGAAAAGCGGCAGGATTCAATTCGATTCCGCCACCGGACGGGCAAGCGGCGAAATCGTCGTCGATGCCACAAGCGGCGAGAGCGGGAACAACAGCCGCGATCGAAAAATGCACGAATCCGTTCTGGAAAGCCCATCGTATCGCGAAATCATTTTTGTCCCAGAGCAAGTTGAAGGGCACGTTTCTCTTTCCGGGGAATCGCAGGTTCAACTTCAGGGACTGTTGAGGCTTCACGGAAGCCAGCACGAAATCACGCTGCCTGCGGCCGTTCAGGTATCAGGAAATCAGCTCACCGCAGCCGTGCATTTCGCGATTCCGTATGTGAAATGGGGCTTGAAGGATCCCAGCACGTTCATCCTTCGCGTCGACAAGACCGTCAATATAACAATCCACGCTGCCGGAAGCTTGACCCGCCCATAAGCTGCGCATTGAACCCCACTGCCGTTGCCAAGCTGTTTGCCTTTGCCGCGAACTTGCCTTTCATTGACTTCGAAGGACACTGGGTGTAATACCGCTCCAAGGCGTGAATTGCCCCGCCGCGAAGAGGAGTCCCATGAAAAAAAACACGAAGGTGCCGAGACCTGCCTGCGAGACGATGCACTTGTTTGTAACACCCCGCTGGCGAAAACTGCGCAAGGGAGCATGGAAAACTGATTTTGGGGCTGGCCTTCCTGAAGTGGTGATCCTGACGATATCGAACGAAGAGTTTGAGGAGTTTCGTGCCTGCAGCGACCGCGAAAAAAAGAGCAAAATCAACAAACGCGGCGTTATGAAGAGGAATCTGATCGATGTTGTTCTTCAAAAACCGAAGCGACGAAAGCGTGGCGCCTGTGTCCTTTTGATGATCTACCATACTCCCGAGAGCACAGGGTACATGGTTCCGTTTCCACTCGGTTGAGATAACGCCGAAAACCCGAGAGGAAGTGGCTTCCGGGGCCAGCGAGACGTATCTCTTGCTGCTCGCCAGTCCTAATTATTGATAAGGCCAACCTGCCGCAGCAATTGTGTCAGACGAGCGTCGCTCCGCAGAGGGTCGATGGCGCCATCGACCTTCAGCCAAGCCATATAGCGGTCGCGTTCTCGGGAGGCCGTTTCTAGCCACGTAAAGGCTTTATCCCTTTCACCCAAAGCCGCATAGATCGTGGCGAAAAAATAAGGAGGCACGTAAGTACGGCTGGAGAGCTGGCGGAGTTGGGCGAGAACTTTCACTGCATCGGTTTTCCTTCCAGCCAATGCGTATGCCCGGCCCAATCCCACAAGGCGCGTTGGGTCATTACTTGAAAGATCGCAAGCCTTTTGGGCCGCTGCGATAGCTTGCTCGTATTTGCCTTCGGCAAGGTAGCTGGTTCCCAGACAGTCATAGGCGCCCACCGAGTTCGGATCCAGTACCAGTGCTTTTTGACACTGCTCAACTGCTTTGTGGTAGTGACGCGTGAAATAGAATACATATCCCGCGGTAAGCTGCGCCCAAATCGACAACGGATCGAGTTCCTGCGCCTTCGTGCTCTCCGCCAGTGCCTCATCCGGTCGGCCGAGGGCCGCTAAAAAATAGGAATAGCTACGGTGCGCCTCCGCATCGCTGGGACTGAGTGCAATGGCGCGCCTGAATTCGTCCTCTGCGGCCACCCAGTTCCAGTCTGCGTAAAAGTGGATTGCGCCAAGGGTCGTGTGCGCATCCGCTAGGTTCGGATCAAGCTCCAGCGCGTCTTGCGCGTATTTCTTCGCCTGGGGCATTGCCGCGCGCGGATCGAGCCCCGGATCGGACCAGTAGTAATCGGCCAGACCAGCGTAGGCGGGCGCATAATTGGGATCGAGTTTTATAGCCTGTTCGAAATAGTCGCGGGCCCGGCGATGCTGCGAAGACGTTCCCTTAACCAAATAGGTTCCCTGGAGATAAGCTTCATAGGCGGCCTGATTTACGGAGCGTGGTTTGGCGAGGCGCGCCTGCTCGTCCGGAGTCAGCGTCACTTTCACTTCACTCGCAATGGCCCGGGCCACTTCGTCCTGCAGGTCCAGCACGTCTTCCACTTTTCGGTCGTACTCTTGCGTCCAAAGCAGATTGCCATTCGGAACCTGTATCAGTCGCGCGGTGATCCGTACGCGATCGTTGGAGCGCATCACGGAGCCTTCCACGATTGCATCCACGTGCAATTGCTTCGCGATTTCAGGCAGCGATTCGCGCGAGTTTTTGTAGCCGCTTACCGATGTTTGCGAAATCACGCGGAGCTCGCTGATCTGCGCCAATTGCGTGGTCAGTTCCTCCGTCATTCCTTCGGTAAAATATGCTTGCTGTGGGTCGCCGGAAAGATTTTCGAGCGGCAACACGGCGAGCGATTGAATTCGAGGCGAACCGGAGGTCGGCGCGACGCGCGCACGCCATGAACGAACGACCAGCGCGAGCACGATTATTAATGCGATCACAGCGGCAGTGCTCGCGAGTTTCGCCGTCCGACCACGCCACAGGTTTGGCTTTGGCGTCGCAGCGAGAGCAACGGGCCCTGAGCTAAGCGTTTGCAGGCGTCGCAAATCGACTTCTAATTCCTTCGCGGACTGGTAGCGATTCTCCGGCTCTTTTTCCAGACATTTCATAATGATTCGTTCGAATTCAGGGGAAATCCTTGGATTAACCGTACGCGGTGGCACCGGGCGTTCGCGTATAATCGCATCGATCAGCCGCGAGGGCAGCGTTTCCTGGCACGGCCGCCGGCCCGTGGCCATCTCGTAGAGCACCGCTCCAAAGGAAAAAATATCGCTCCGGGGTCCAGCAGTCTCTCCTCTCAATTGTTCCGGCGACATATACGGCAATGTACCGGCGGCGCCGTGTGACCCTGTGATGCTTTGCGTCGGATCCGTGTCGCCGGCAGGACGCAAGAGCCTTGCGATTCCGAAGTCGAGCACTTTCGCGCGATCCTTCGGCGTGATGATGATGTTCCCGGGTTTTAAGTCGCGGTGCACGATGCCGAGCTCGTGCGCTTCCTGCAATGCTTGCGCCACTTGCATGGCGAGCATGATGGTCTCTTTTTCGGGAAGCGGTCCAGCTTCGAGCTTCTGGGCAAGCGAGGCGCCCGCAACACATTCCATCACCAGAAAATCTGCTCCTGCCTCGGTATCGAATTCGTGGACTGTCGCTACGTTGGGGTGATTGAGCTTTGCAAGGAGCAGCGCTTCGTTGCGAAAGCGCCGGCGCGCTTTCTCGTCTTTCAACATGCCAGGCGGCAGAACTTTGAGCGCCACGTCGCGGTCGAGCTGTTCGTCGCGCGCGCGATAAACGTTGCCCATTCCACCAGCGCCGATTTTCTCGATGATGCGATAATGGCCCAGCGTCTGGCCAATCATATGGAGGGGGACATCTCCGTTGCGCCATCTTAGGCTTTGCCGCTAAGTGAGTCAACGCCGTGCCGTCCTTGCCAAAATCGTTTTTCTCCATCCCTGACAACGCGGGACGCCATTGCGGTAGACTCATGCGCTGAGGTTTTCTTCTCGTGTTCTCCGCGCGCACAAACTGGAACCTTGCCAGCAACCGCCTCGCTGAGGTCCTTGCCCGGCGGCGTGCGACTGGTAAGGCGTTCCTCGATCTCACGGCTTCGAATCCGACGGAATGCGGATTCTTGTACGACACACCAGCGATAATGAGAGCGCTTTCGAATCCAGCCGCGATGATCTATCAGCCAGAACCGCGTGGTCTCGCCACGGCTCGCTGCGCCATCGCTGAATACTACGGCGCACGCGGCAGCAAGGTGCCCATCGAAGATATACTTCTCACCACCAGCACCAGCGAGGCGTATTCCTTCATTTTCCGGCTGCTCTGCAATCCCGGTGACGACCTCCTAATCCCCGCTCCCAGCTATCCGCTCTTCGATTTCCTCGCCGGGATTCAGGACGTAAAACTCGTTCGCTATCCACTTTTTTATGATCACGGATGGCAAATCGATTTTCACACCATGGAGCGGGCAATCACTTCGCGTACGCGTGGCGTTATCATCGTGCACCCGAATAATCCCACGGGAAATTTCATCAAGCCTGCGGCGATAGCGCGCCTGAATGAAATTTGCGGCGCACGCGAACTCGCCATCATCGTCGACGAAGTGTTTTTGGATTTCTCGCTTGCGCCAGAGCAGCCTCCGACATTCGCCGCAAATTGCGACGCACCCACCTTCACCATGAGCGGCCTTTCGAAAATCGCCGGCTTGCCGCAGATGAAAGTAGCCTGGCTGGTCGCCAGCGGCCCCGAACCATGGAAATCGCAAGCGTGCCCGCGTCTCGAAGTTGTCGCCGACACATATCTCTCGATGAACACGCCTGTACAATTGGCAGTTCCGGCTTTGTTGGAGCAGCGGCATGCATTCCAAAAGCAATTGATGGCCCGCGCGCGTGCAAATCTTGCTGAACTTGACCGCCAACTCGCCGCGCAACAATCCTGCGACCGATTGAAAGTCGAAGGGGGTTGGTACGCAGTGCTCCGCGTGCCCGCGATGCGTTCGGACGAAGATCTCGCCATCGATTTACTGGAAAATGGCGGCGTCTACGTTCATCCCGGACATTTCTACGATTTTCCCGGCGACGGTTTTCTGATCCTCAGTCTGATCACTTCCGAGAGCGATTTCGCCGACGGAATTGTCCGCTTGCTTAGGCAATTTTAGGCGCCTAAGCAGGGTCCACTTTTGGCAACGCACTTCTTCTCATTGAACTCCAAGGAATTTCTGCGCCGGAATGCTTTCCGGTTCGGCAGGTTTTGAGTAGCGCGCAGCGTGACCGAGCATCAGCCGCGAGCATCAAATCTGCGAGTTAAAGATCGCTGTCCCTCGAGCCCTTCATCACGGCACGGACGCGGTTGATGCTCGTGAGTGACTCGTGTCCGCATTTTCCGCCACGTGCAGGTGCAGCGCAGCGCGTGAGAAATTGGATTCGGCCAACAGTGCGCTCAGAATGAGGAGACGACGACATGCTGGCTATACTTGCTGTGATTTTGATTATTCTGTGGCTGCTTGGTTTCTTCGCATTTCACGTGACCACCGCTTTCATCCACCTGGTGCTCATCATTGGTTTGATTCTGCTCGTGGTTCATTTCCTCCGGGGCCGGTCAGCGGCTTAGCTGGGAGTTTGAATCTGTGAGGTTGGGATGTAACACGAAGGATTTGAGGTGCTGAAATGAAGAATCTCATGTTTCTCCGATTGGTTGGGACCGCAACTTTGATCTTGGGTCTGGGCTCGACGCACTAACGGTAGCGGAATACTGGCACTTCCGTACGCTGATGCGGAAGCGTATATTGACCGAAGCGGAAGGCTCGTGGCTGTTGATTCTATTTTTGCGTCCCATCGCTACTAAAAAGTTGGCACTCCAGCATCGCCAGGTCGATTTCATTTCGAGGATGTATCAATCACGGCCACAAAAGTCAGGCCATGACTCCAGCGGGTTCGCAGGCCCGTTTCCTGCAAGGTGTAGCGATAGCCTCGCAGATAAGCCGCGACTTCCCCGGGCGTGTACACGCTGATATGCACGCCCATCATGCCGCCAAAAACAGAGTGGATGCTGGCCCAGAAGCTTGAGCGGGGAATCGTGACGATCACGCATTTTGTTGCAAGCGAGATGCAGCGCTCGAGGAACGATTTCGCGTCACTGATGCAATCGAGGACGCCGATGGCGATGACCGCGTCGAATTGCTGTGCGGGCGCATAAGAGAAAAAATCGGATTCGACTAGCGTGATATTGCGCGCGGCAGAGTTTTCGATGCGTTCGCGCAAAATTCGTGTCATACCTGCGGAACGTTCGAGCGCCGTTACATCTCGCACGTGGCCCGCAATATCGAAAGTATAGAAGCCGGTGCCGGCTCCTACTTCTAAAACATGATCCGCCGGACCAAGATTCTCGTCGAAGGTTCTACGTAGCGTTTGTTGTTCCTGCAGGCGAATCGTGCGGATGACGGGTAGCCGCAGCACGTAGTCATAGAGATGTGGAAAGCCTTTTTGGAGGAAAATATCAGCCATCGAGCAGGCCGCAAAATTGAAGCTTACACGATGCCCCTGGCGTGACGCTAGGAATGTCAAGCGAGTTCCGGGCGATACATCAACGGTTCATTCGCCAGAACGCTTGCAAAGAGATAAAATCGAAGGTGCCATAGGTGCGGTGTTCTCCGCATCCATCAGAATTGAGGCGATGCAAGAAAAATGGAAGCTCATGCCCAAATGACGACGTCTCCAATCAGCATCGACCAGCTTTGCATCAATACCATCCGCACTCTTTCGATGGATGCCGTACAGCAGGCGAACTCGGGGCATCCAGGGACGCCGATGGCGCTGGCGCCCGTTGCGTATACACTCTGGCAACGGTTCTTGCGCTTTGATCCGGATGATCCGATATGGCCCAACCGCGACCGTTTCGTTTTGTCAAACGGGCACGCCTCCATGTTGCTCTATTCGTTGCTCCATTTAGCGGGCGTCAAGGCGGTGAATCCGAAGTACGAGCGGCTGGGGGAATTGTCGGTGAAGCTTGAAGACATCAAGCGCTTCCGTCAACTCGATAGCAAATGTCCGGGCCACCCGGAATATCGCTGGACTTCGGGCGTTGAAACAACGACCGGGCCCCTCGGCCAAGGTGTCGCGAATAGCGTGGGAATGGCAATTGCCAGCGATTGGCTGGCGCGATATTTCAACCGTCCGGAATTCGAGATGTTTAATTTCAAAGTCTATTCCATATGTGGCGACGGCGACATGATGGAAGGGATTTCCGGCGAAGCCGCTTCGCTCGCGGGACACTTGAAACTTTCGAACTTATGCTGGATTTACGATAACAACCACATCACGATCGAAGGCAACACAGAACTGGCGTTTGATGAAGATGTGGCGACGCGATTCGTGGGCTACGGTTGGAACGTCACGCGCGTGGTCGACGCGAACGATATGGAAATGCTGAGCCGCGCCTATACCACATTTTTGCGGACAAACGACCGACCCACGTTGATTATCGTCGATAGTCATATTGCCTATGGCGCTCCCAATAAGCAGGATACGAGCGCGGCTCACGGCGAGCCGCTGGGCGAGCAGGAGATTCGCCTGACGAAGAAAAATTACGGCTGGCCCGAGGACGCCAAATTCCTGGTCCCCGACGGCGTGCGCGAGAATTTCGACGCTGGAATTGGCAAGCGCGGAAGGGAACTGCGGGCGGGCTGGATGAGCCTGTTCGACGCGTACAAAGCCAAGTTTCCGGAGCTTGGGGCGCGCGTGCTGCAGATGCAGCATCGCGAACTGCCAGAGGGCTGGGACAAGAATTTGCCAACGTTTCCTCCGGACGCGAAAGGCATCGCCAGCCGCGATTCGTCAGCAAAGGTCTTGAATGCGATTGCGCAAAATATTCCGTGGCTGATCGGCGGCTCGGCGGATTTGGCGCCGTCGACGAAGACGCGCCTCACGTTCGATGGGGCGGGCGATTTTGAAGCGGAAAATTACAGCGCGCGCAATTTTCATTTCGGCATACGCGAGCACGCCATGGGCGCGGTGTTGAACGGCCTTTCGCTCTCGAAAATACGGCCGTTCGGCTCCACATTTTTGATTTTCAGCGATTACATGCGCGAACCAATCCGGCTGAGCGCGGTGATGGAAGTGCCAGTAATTTACGTGTTCACGCACGATTCGATCGGAGTGGGCGAGGATGGGCCAACGCACCAGCCAATCGAGCAACTCGTCGCGTTGCGTGCGATTCCCGGGCTCATCACGCTGCGTCCGGCGGACGCGAATGAAGTGACGGAGGCGTGGAAAGTGATTTTGCGGCTCAATCACGAGCCGGTTGCGCTGGTGCTCAGCCGCCAGGCGCTGCCGACATTTGACCGCACGAAATATGCGTCCGCGGCAGGCCTGGCGAAGGGTGCATATACATTGGCCGAAGCGGAAGGCGGCAAACCGGAAATTCTGCTCCTCGCGACGGGCAGCGAAATTTCGCTGGCAATCGAGGCATACGAGCGGCTGAAAGCCGATGGAATCCGCGCGCGCGTGATCAGCATGCCCTCGTGGGAGATTTTCGATCACCAGCCGCAGGAATACCGCGACAGCGTCCTCCTTCCGGACGTCACCGTGCGAATTTCGATCGAGCAAGCGTCAACGATGGGATGGGCGCGATATGTTGGCCCCAAGGGACAGTCGATCGGAATGCACACCTTTGGCGCTTCCGCGCCGCTCAAGGAGTTGCAAAAGAAATTCGGATTCATGCCAGAGCGAGTGGTGGCCACAGCGAAAGAGCTGCTGGGAAAGACGAGGTAAATCGTGCGAATCGGAATGGGCGCGGACCATGCTGGTTATGTCTTGAAGGATCAGCTCGCGGCGTTCCTGCGCGATGCGAAACACGACGTGACGGACTTCGGGACGAATGGCCCGGCGCCGGTGGACTACCCCGACTTTGCGCAAGCGGTCGGCGAAGCGCTGATCGCGGGCCGCATCGAGCGTGGCATCGTGATTTGCGGAAGCGGCGTGGGAGCATGCATCGCGGCGAATAAAATCCCAGGCATACGTGCGTGCATGTGCCACGATTCCTATTCCGCGCATCAGGGAGTCGAGCACGACAATATGAACGTGCTCGTGTTGGGCGCGCGCGTGATTGGACCAATGCTGGCGCAGGAATTGGTGACGAATTTCCTGGGAGCGCACTACAAGGGCCACGAAAAGGGCCAGGAGCGCCTCGAACGCAGGGTGCAAAAAATTAAGGCAATCGAAATGAAGTACAGTTTGCCGGCGAAAACCGGGAAGGGGTAGACGAAATGGCGACGCGGACGGTGGGAAACGCGGAAGCTGGGAAATCAACGAATCCTCTGAAGGCGCTGGCGGAATTCGGTCAGGCCGTGTGGCTCGATTATATCCGGCGAAATTTGTTGACGAGCGGCGAACTTCAGCGGCTGATTGACGAAGATGACTTGCGGGGAATGACCTCGAATCCCGCAATTTTCGAAAAAGCCATCACCGGCAGCACGGATTACGCCGATTTTCTGAGGTCGCTCGAATTCAAGCCGCAGCTCGACGCCAAGGCCCGTTACGAATTGCTGGCCATTCGCGATATTCAGGACGCGGCGGATATTTTGCGTGCAGTTTACGAAAAGACAAAGGCAGGAGATGGATATGTGAGCCTGGAAGTATCTCCGTTTCTCGCGCGCGACACGAACGGAACGATCGTAGAGGCCCGGCGGCTCTGGAAGATGGTCAATCGCGAGAACGTGATGATCAAAGTGCCCGCGACGCCCGAAGGTCTGCCCGCGATTCAGCAACTGCTGAGCGAGGGTATCAACATCAATATCACGCTGCTCTTTGCGCAGGAAGCGTACGAAAAAGTGGCGCTGGCATACATTGCTGCTCTCGAGACGTATGCCAAGAATGGCGGCGATTTGAGCAGGATGGGCAGCGTTGCGAGCTTCTTTGTGAGCCGCATCGACACGCTAGTGGATAAACAGTTGGACGCCCGTCTGAAGACCACGACCAATGCTGATGAACGGGCGCTGCTTCAGAGTTTGCTCGGCAAAGTGGCGATTGCGAATGCGAAAATGGCTTACGAGCGTTATCAAAAGATTTTCCAAGGGCCGCGCTGGGACGCGCTTGCGGCGAAAGGCGCACATACGCAGCGAGTGCTCTGGGCAAGCACCAGCACCAAAAATCCAAGTTATCGCGACGTGATGTACGTCGAGGAATTGATAGGGAAGGATACGGTCGATACGATCCCCCCCGCGACGCTGGACGACTTTCGCGACCACGGCAAGGTCCGCGCCAGCCTGGTCGAAAACGTCGATGCGGCGCGCCAAACAATGCAAGATCTCGCGAAGGCCGGAATTTCAATGAAGGAAGTGACTGATCAATTGGTCGTTGAGGGCGTTCAATTGTTTGCCGATGCGTTCGAGAAACTGCTGGATGCCGTGCAACAGACAATAAAGGCTCCAGCGAAACCGAAATCGGCGATGCAAACGTATAGCTTGCCTGCCGCTCTCGATCAAGCGGTCAAACAGGAGCTTAACGACTGGACCAGTGCTGGAAAAATGGGCAGGTTGTGGGCGCATGACGCCACGCTTTGGACCGGCAATGACGAAGCGAAGTGGCTCGGCTGGCTCGGTGTGACGGAAGACCAGATCGCCCATGCCGACCAATTGGCGGACGTGTCGAAGGAAGTGAAGTCCGCTGGATTCACGCACGCGCTTTTGCTGGGCATGGGTGGCTCGAGTTTGTGCCCGGAAGTGTTAAGCAAGACGTTTGGCAAAACGGCCGGTTTCCCTGAGCTGCATGTGCTCGATTCCACGGATCCGGCGCAGATTAAGGCCGTCGAATCAACAATCGACATAAAGAAGACGCTTTTTATCGTGTCGAGCAAATCGGGAAGTACCCTTGAGCCAAATATTTTCAAACAGTATTTTTTCGAGCGCGCGAAGCAGGTCTCAGGCGCGGAGCAGGCGGGTAAGCAGTTCATCGCCATCACGGACCCCGGATCGAAGATGCAAGCCGTTGCTGAAGCGGATAAATTCCAGCACGTTTTTTACGGCGTACCGAGCATCGGCGGGCGTTATTCCGCGCTCTCGGATTTTGGCCTGGTGCCGGGCGCGGTGATGGGCATCGATGTGAAGAAGTTTCTCGACCGCACGGAAGAAATGGTGCACGCGTGTGCGCCTTCCGTGCCGGCGAATGAAAATCCGGGTGCGGTGTTGGGAGTGATCCTCGGAGTGCTGGCGAAGAACGGGCACGACAAAGTAACGCTGATCACCTCCCCAGGCATTCGCGATTTGGGCGCGTGGCTCGAGCAATTGCTAGCGGAATCGACGGGCAAGCAGGGCAAGGGCTTGATTCCGGTGGATCGCGAGGAAATTGGCGCGCCGGAAGTCTACGGCAACGATCGTGTATTCGCATACGCGCGGCTGGAATCGGCCCCGGACGCGCAGCAGGACGCGAAGGTGGCTGCGCTTGAAAAGGCGGGACAGCCCGTTGTGCGAATCTCCGTGCGCGACGCCTACGATTTGGGGCAGTCGTTTTTCCGCTGGGAGATCGCGACGGCGGTGGTGGGCGCGATCATCGGAATTAACGCGTTCAACCAGCCCGACGTCGAAGCCAGCAAAATCGCGACGAAGACCTTGACCGAGCAGTATGAAAAAACCGGCTCGCTGCCACCGGAGCAGCCTTTCTTCGAGGAAAAAGGCATCAAGCTTTTCACCGACGACAAAAATGCCGCGGCGTTGAATCAAATCGTTGGAGCCAGCAAATCGCTCGTCTCATACCTCCGCGCGCATCTCGGAAGGCTGAAGGCCGGAGATTATTTTGCCACGCTGGCGTTCATTCCGATGAATGATGCCAACGAAAATAGTTTGCGAGCCGTGCGTCACGCGGTGCGCGACAAAAAACGTGTCGCCACGTGTTTGGGATTTGGTCCGCGATTCTTGCACTCGACCGGGCAGGCATACAAAGGCGGGCCGAACACGGGCGTGTTTTTGCAGATTACTTGCGACGATGCCGCCGACATCGCAGTTCCGGGACAGAAATATACGTTCGGCGTCGTGAAAGCGGCGCAGGCGCGCGGCGATTTCGCCGTACTTGCGGAACGCAACCGCCGGGCGCTGCGCATCCATTTGGGAGCGGACGTGCGCGCGGGACTCGCCGCAATCGATGCAGCGGTGCGCCAAGCGCTGGCCTGAAAACTCAACACGAAGATGCAATTCGGATTGTTTGCCTGCCCTCGCGCAAAACGGGATAATTGGGCAAATTTTAAGCGCGGTCTGAAAATAAAGGAGTGACTTGATGCAAATCGGGATGGTGGGCCTGGGTCGGATGGGCGCCAACATGGTGCGGCGCCTGATGCGCGGCGGGCACCAGTGTGTGGTATTCGACATGAATCAGGACAATGTGAAGCAACTGGTTGGCGAAGGCGCGGTAGGTGCGGCGTTGCTCGCTGAATTTGTGAAAAAGCTGAATGCGCCGCGCGCGATTTGGATGATGGTCCCCGCGGCCGTGGTCGATGAAACCATACAAGCACTGACACCGCTGCTTGGCCGCGGCGATATTTTGATCGACGGCGGGAACTCCTATTACATCGACGACATTCGGCGCGCAAAGGATCTCGAAACGAAAAGCGTGCGCTACGTGGATGTGGGCACCAGCGGCGGCGTCTGGGGACTCGAGCGCGGATATTGCATGATGATCGGCGGGCCGGACGATGTCGTGAAGCATCTCGATCCGATTTTCAAGACGCTGGCGCCGGGTCGCGGGAATTTGTCGCGGACGCCGGGGCGCGAAAAATCTTCAGGCACGTCGGAAGAGGGATATCTCCACTGCGGACCTTCGGGTGGCGGCCATTTCGTGAAGATGGTGCATAACGGAATCGAATACGGATTGATGGCCGCCTATGCGGAGGGTCTTAACATTTTGAAGCACGCGAACGTGGGGAAGAAAACCGCCGTGGCCGATGCGGAGACCACGCCGCTGCGAAATCCGGAGCACTACCAATATGATTTTAATCTTGCGGACGTCACGGAAGTTTGGCGTCGCGGCAGCGTTATTGCCTCGTGGCTGCTTGACTTGACGGCGATCGCTCTTTTCGAGCAGCCGGACCTGGCGAAATTTTCCGGCAGCGTGTCGGATTCCGGCGAAGGACGCTGGACAATTCAAGCGGCCATCGACGAGGCGTCGCCCGCCCCTGTGCTGAGCGCGGCGCTTTATGAGCGCTTCAGTTCGCGCGGCCAAGATGAGTTTGCCGCGAAGCTCCTTTCCGCACTGCGTTACCAGTTCGGCGGCCACGTGGAACGCGCTGCCGGGAAATAACATCTACCAAATAGAATATTCGGGAGAAGGAAACTGAGGATTTCCAGGCATGCGTAACGGCAAAGAAACAACCGTGGCTGTTCCCGCCAACAACAAGTCTTTTGGAGAAGCGGGCCGGCCCGCCGGTCCGTGCGTGATGGTGATCTTCGGCGTCGGCGGCGACCTGACCAAGAGGAAGCTTTTTCCAGCGCTTTACAATTTGGCGAAAGACGATTTGCTGCCCAAGGATTTCGCAATTGTGGGGATTGGGCGCGGCGAAATGTCGACGTCTGACTTCCAGAAGAAAATCGCGCAAGAACTTCACGAGTTTGCCACGGGTGATGTTGAGCCCACGCTGGTCGATTGGCTCACCGAGCGCCTTTACTACCACATGGGGAACTTTCAGGACCCTGCGGCGTACAAAGCGCTGGCCGCATTGCTGGTACAGCTCGATAAGCAGCACTCGACGGGAGGGAATTATTTTTATTATCTGGCTACCGCGCCGGACTTCTTCTGCGAGATCACGCGGCAGCTCGGCGCTGCGGGTTTAACGCAGCAGACGGACAATCGCTGGCGGCGCGTTATTTATGAAAAGCCGTTCGGTGACGGACTGGCATCGGCGCACGCGCTGAATCGCGAGATCGAGGAAGTCCTCGCGGAAAACCAGATTTACCGCATCGATCATTATCTTGGCAAAGAAACGGTGCAGAATATTTTGGCGTTCCGATTCGGCAATGGCATTTTTGAACCAGTCTGGAATCGCCGCTATATCGACCACGTGCAGATCACCGTGGCGGAAACGATGGGCGTGGAGAATCGCGGCGGCTACTACGACCATTCCGGCGCCCTCCGCGACATGGTGCCGAATCACATCTTTCAGCTCATCAGCTTGGTCACCATGGAGCCTCCCGTTTCCTTCGACGCGGATGCTGTCCGTGACGAGCAGACCAAAGTTCTGCGCGCCATGCAGCCCCTCACCGAGCAGGATGTCCTAATGCGCACGGTACGCGGGCAATATGGCGAAGGGACGGACGGAAATGTGCGGCTCCCAGCCTATCGTTCGGAGCCGCGCGTGAGCCCCATTTCCGCGACGGAAACTTTTGTTGCCTTGAAACTTCTGATGGATAACTGGCGCTGGGCCGGTGTGCCATTCTATTTGCGAACGGGAAAGCGTCTGAAGATTCGCTCCAGCGAAATCGTTATCCAGTTTAAGAGCGTGCCATTCATGCTCTTCAGAAAAACCGCGGTCGAGCGCCTTGCGCCCAATCAATTCATCGTTCACATTCAGCCGCAGGAGGGAATCTCGCTGCAGTTCGGCGCGAAAATTCCAGGGCCTATCGTCAAGCTGGGAACCGTGAACATGGATTTCCGTTACGCGGACTATTTTGGCTCGAAACCAAGCACCGGATACGAGCGCCTGCTTTACGAATGCATGATCGGTGACGCCACGCTGTTCCAACGCGCGGATATGGTGGAGGCAAGCTGGAGCGTCGTACAGCCGATTCTCGACGTCTGGCAGGCGCTGCCGCCGCGCAATTTCCCGAATTATCCCGCGGGATCGTGGGGTCCTTGGGAAGCGAACGATCTGCTCGAGCGCGACGGCCGCCAGTGGAGGGAGCCCGGCCAATGATTCTCGCCGGAGATGTGGGCGGAACGAATACCAGACTGGCATTTTTCGGTCTGCGCGATGGCAACCTCAGTTGCATCGTTGAACACGTTTATTCCAGCCACGGGTACGCGAGCCTCGAAGACATTGTCGCAGAGTTTTTGGCGACGCAAAAAGTCCATCCGGACTCAGTGTCCCTGGGAGTCGCGGGGCCAGTGCGCGATGGCGTATGCCGCGCAACGAATTTGCCGTGGGTGGTCGATGCCAGGCTCGTTGCGCAGCGGATCGGACTTTGTTCCATCATATTGATTAACGATCTCGAGGCAAACGCTTATGGCATTGCGACGCTGGGCCCAAGTGATTTTGCTCTGTTGCAACGTGGCGCTTCGGATGCCAGAGGGAATTGCGTAGTTATCTCGCCGGGTACGGGGCTGGGAGAAGCTGCGCTTCATTGGGAGGGTACGCGTTATTCTCCCCTGGCCAGCGAAGGCGGACATTCCAGTTTTGCTCCGAGCGATGAACTTCAGGACGAATTGCTCAAATATATGCGCGCGAAATTTGGTCATGTCAGCTGGGAACGCCTCGTGTGTGGTCCCGGATTGGTGAATATTTATGAATTTCTGCGCGATACGGGCCGCGGCGAAGAGCCGCCATGGCTCGCGGCGGAGATGAAGCAGGGAGATCCCGCGCCGGTCATCTCAAGCACCGCGCTCGCCGGAAAAAGCCCGCTCTGCGAGGAAGCGCTCGATCTTTTCGTCGTCCTGCTCGGATCGGAAGCAGGGAACATGGCGTTGAAGGTGCTGGCCACGGGTGGCGTTTATATCGGAGGCGGAATCGCACCCAAAATTCTGCCAAAGCTTCAGGCTCCGGCATTCCTCGCGGCCTTCGCGGACAAAGGACGATTGAAAGAGGTGCTTGAGGCCATGCCGGTGCGCGTGATTCTGAATGATGGTACAGGGTTGCGCGGAGCCGCGTTTCGTGCAACGTTGACGCTGTAAACAAAGTTTCAGTTCTGTGATTCCAGCTTTGCATGCACAGTCACTTCGCTGTCCTTCAGTACATTCAAATTCCGCTCCCAGGATTTTGTGTTCTCCGACTGGATTCGAATCTTGTGCGCGCCGGCGGACAAGTGAAGCTGCGAAGGTGTGTTGCCCACAAATTGTCCGTCCAAATAAATGTCGGCCCCCGCAGGGTCTGAGGAAACATTCACGGAGCCGAATCCGCTCGCTTTGGTTTCGCCTGTCGATGCGGCCGTTTCTGGATAGAAGCGCTTCAGCACACGGATTAGGTTTTCTGCGCTCAGCGCGAAATTCAACCCGGACACATTTTCGCCGGCACCATTTCGAACGCGAGAAAGAGTGGTAATGCCGACCACCCGGCCATACGTGTCAAGCAACGGGCCACCGCTATTGCCGGGATTGATTGTTGCGTCGGTCTGAATCCACGTTCCGTTTCCCAGCGTGCGATCCGCGCCAACCCCACTCACCACCCCGCGCGTCAGTGTCTCCGCAAATCCTCCGCCCGGATCCCCTATCGCCACCACGGTCTCGCCTCGGTGCACCGAATCAATCGCAGCAAGCGGCAGGTGTGGGAACCCGCGTCCGTCGACTTTGATGATGGCAAGATCCTTGTCCGAATCGACATACACCACTTTTGCCGGCAGGCGCTGTTCACTTCGCGTCAAGACGACCAGCTCTGATTGTTCGCTGACCACATGTTTATTCGTTGCGATCAGCCCTGTATCGGTGATGAAAAAGCCCGTGCCGCGCTTGAGATTTCCTTCCACGCGCACAATCGCGGAATTCGCATGGCTGGCAATCTCCTGAATCGGGAGTTCCACAAATGGCTCGCTCGCATCCGCTTTCGCGCTGCGAACTTCTGGCACGCCGGTGAAAGTCTTAGCGAGTGGCTCCAAAATCACCTCGAAGTGATTCGTTTTAATCAGCCAGTAGTTTCCTTCGGAGTGGCCATTAAACGACCGCCATGCGAATGGGCCTTCGGTCAAAGTAATTTGCTGGCTCGCATAACCTTCCATCGAGATTCGCGCGACCATGGGATATTCGAGACGCGCTCCGAATACGGTGTGAGTTTTATGAAAATAGCCGCCGGGGAACTTCCCGGTGTACGGTGTTTTCCCTGAGATCAAGCCATTGATTTCGACGGTTGCACCGCTCGGCTTGCTGTTGATTAAGAGCGTCGCGGCATGCGTGCCAAGGCTCAGCATGGACAACAGCACACATCCGCCGGCGACGATCGCCAGCCTCGAAACGCGCATGCGTGTCCTCCAGAGGGAAGCGATGCCGAGGATGACACTTAACTGCTAAGTATGTCAATCGAAGAGAGCGCCGCACAGACAAGTTGTGGCCCGCCCATCCGTGGCTATCACGCGACCCCAAATGGCAACGTTGCGCTTCGCACTCTGTTCACGCATAGCTTACACTGGCCTGCTTATGAGAATCCTGCACCTCGATACGCGCCCCGATTGGCGCGGCGGCCAATTGCAAATCCTGCTGACGCTGCGCGGCCTGCGCGAGCGCGGGCACGACGCTCAATTAATGTCGCGCCGCGATTCACCTCTGGCGCGGCGGGCAGCCGCCGAGGGATTTTCCGTTCATTTATTTTCTTCGCAGCTCGCGCGATGGCAAGCGGCGCTGTGTTTGCGCGAAATACTCGACCAGCAAACGTTCGACATTTTGCACGCACACGATCCTCACGCCTTGACGGCCGCGTGGCTGATCCGTGCGCATCGCCGCAATCCATTAGTTGCCGCGCGCCGCGTCGCTTACCCGTTGAGCCGCGCACCTCTCAGCCTCGCGCGTTATCGCGCCGCGCGCCGCATCATCGCCGTTTCGCAATTTGTCGCCAATAGCGTGATTGCCTCGGGGATTGAGCCGTCGCGCGTCGCCGTGGTGTATGACGGCGTGGAAATTCCTCCTGCGACAACGACAGAAGAGCGACGCGTCGCGCGTGCGCGATGGAAAGTTGCCGATCACGATGTACTGCTCGGCTGCGTCGGATACTTGCTTCCTGAAAAAGGCCAGGAATCGCTTTTGCGCGCCATACCTGAAATTCGCAAAGACTTTCCGAGCTGCCGCGTGATGCTCGCCGGCGATGGTTCATGCCGCACGAAATTGCAGGCGCTTGCGGCAGAATTGCAGCTAGAAGATGCGGCGATTTTTTCAGGCTTCATCGACGACGTTGATTCGGTTTATCGCGCCCTCGATCTATTTGTGTTCCCGTCTCTCGCGGAGCCACTGGGCTCTTCGCTTCTTGCCGCGATGGCGCATGGATTGCCGGCAATTGCCGTTGCGAGCGGTGGTGTGCCGGAAATAATCGAGTCCGGGCGAAATGGAATGTTGGTTACTGCGCCTGACGCTCAGGAATTGGCGGCCGCGATTCGCAAATTGCTTGATGACCGTGCCGCCGCCGCGCGGTTGGGAAACGCGGCACGCGAGACTGTCACGCGGCGCTTTTCCGCGCACTCGCTGGCGGAAAACACTTTGCAGCAGTATCAGGTGATTCTTTCCCCGCGCCAAAAATTCTGACAACCTCGACATTTTCTTGCGCATCTAGGTTAGAGGGCGCAAGAAATTCATGCGCCTGCTTCAGCGAAGCGAGCTTGCAGCCTGCATGGCTTGTGCTCGCGATGTGCATTGCAATCCTGATAGGAGGTGAATCATATATGCGTATACGTTTGGCACCGTCTCTTGCCGCGTTGGCCGTGGTTGCATTCGCGTGTCCTGTTTGGGCGCATGCGGAATCCGCGCCCATCACACTCACGCGGCCCGCGACAATCGGCAGCACCTCGTTGCATCCCGGAAAGTACACACTCACCCCGAACGCGGATATGAATAAAGTTATGGTCAAGCGTGACGGGAAACTGGTCGCCACGGTTCCCGCTATTCAAGTCACCCTCCGCAACAAGCCGGCATACACTGCGGTCGTGTTGAATGGCAGGCAGATCCAGGAAATTCAGTTCGAAGGCAAAACCGTGGCGGTCAAAGTCGATTAACGTTCCACAAGCATATGGTTGGACATGGTTAGAGGGCGGGCCAAAGTAGCGCACAAAGGCCCGCCTTTTTTTCGTGTCTTTTATTGCGTCAAACCAAATTCAACGCTTCATCACCACCTCGGTTCCATTCCGCGGCCGCAGAGTGATCGACGCCACAGCTTGATCATCTGGCCCGCAACGAGTTTAGGACCGGGTGGAAATGTTGAGCGAGACATCCGGATTAGTTTGGCGCTGCTTGTGTTGCTGACCATATATTAAGGACGAAGCGGAACCGTCGTTCTGGAGTGCTAAGTTACTGGTCAAATTATTTTAGATACGTCGCGAGCCATCCCAGAAATTCTTGATACCACAGCCTGCTGTTCTGGGGTTTCAGCACCCAATGACCCTCGTCCGGGAAAATGATGAGTTTCGACGGGACGTCCTGCCGCTGCAACGCCGTAAAAAGCTCCAGGTCTTGCGTGTAGGGCACGCGAAAATCGAGTTCTCCGTCGATCACCAGCATCGGCGTGTGGAATTTTCCGAGCGCCGCCGCATAGGTCGAAGGAGACCACTTCGCATAACCCTCGGGATTGCTCCACGGCGTTCCGCGCAAGTCGTGCTCCACGAACCATAATTCTTCCGTTGCCCCGTACATGCTCACCAAGTCGTAGGGTCCCGCGTGGCTGATCAGGCAGCGAAAGCGGCCCGTGTGTGTCGCGATCCAATCCGTCATGTAACCACCATACGAGCCGCCGGCCTCTGCAAGCCGCGTGCTATCGATAAACGGGAAATGCGCGATGGCGTAATCCACGCCGTCCATCAAATCCACATACGGTTTGCCGCCCCAATCGGACTGTATTTCATCGGTGAATTTCTGCCCGTAGCCCGTCGAGCCGGTCGGGTTGATCATCACAATCACATATCCCGGCGCAGCCATTATTTCTGGGTTCCATCGATAACCCCATTCGTCATCCCACGCGCCCTGTGGCCCGCCATGAACCAGCAAGAGCATCGGATACTTTTTCGTGGCATCGAAATGCGGCGGCTTGAGCACTAGTCCTTCCACTTTTGTGTTATTCGCTCCCTCGAACCAGAATGGCTCCGCAGCGGGCATTTCGAGACGCGCGAGAAGCGTGGTGTTTTGGTGCGTGATTTGCCGGACGCCCGCGCCGTCGGCGTTTGCGGAAAAAAGTTCTGCCGGATACGTGATACTCGAACGCGAGAACACAATGCGCTTCCCATCTCCGCTCAGCGAAAATTCCGCGTTGAAACCTTCCGCCACCACGGTCTTCGGCAAATTGCCTGGCGCAGCAGGAATCGAATAGATCGGCATTTCCGCCTTGTCTTCCGCCTGGAAATAAATCGCCTGGCTGTCCGATGACCACGCATATGACTCGATATTGCGGTCGAAATTCGTCGTCAGGTCTGTGCGCACTCCGTTGGAGCGGTTATGAATCATCAATTGCCAGCGATCGCTTTCGTACCCAGCCGTCATTTGCGAACGGTAGGCGATCCATTTTCCGTCGGGTGAGTACGCTGGCCCCCAGTCATCGCCTTTGTTCGTCGTAATGCGTTTGGGTTGCGATTCTCCGGAAACGGGCACGGTAAAAAGATCGCCGTTCGTGCTGAGAGCTTCATCTTTTTGAGTATCCGCGGTGAAGCAAATCTCTCTGCTGTCGGGGGAAAACGCAATTGCCTCGGGCGCGCCCAAATTGAACGGTGGCACGTCGTAATCCGCGCCGGGCGTAAGGTCGCGCGGCGTTCCTTTTGTCACCGCCGTCACAAGCAGATGGCTGCGTTTGCCGTCCGCCCAGGCTGTCCAGTGCCGATAGAGCAGATGCGTTGCGATGTGCGCTTTCACCGGATTTTTCGCCGCAGCTTCATCGCGAGCCTTGTTGCAAGCGTCGTCGCGGCAATCGGGATACACCCGCGAAACAAACGCCATCCATTTTCCGTCGGGCGACCAAATCTCATTGTCCACGTCGGTCGAAAGAAAAGTGACGCGCGATGCTTCGCCGCCGTATAAGGGCATAACATAAATTTGCGTGACGCCGTCGCGCGATGAAAGAAACGCAATTTGTTTCCCATCGGGCGACCACCGCGGGCGCGAATCGCTTCCGCTCCGCGTCAATTGCCGTTCTTCGCCCCCGTTCGCGGGTACGATCCAGATGTTGCTGATGGAGTGGTTCGCTCGCATATCGGGCGTGGCGACCACATACGCCACCCATTTGCCATCGGGCGAAACTTGCGGATCGCTCACGCGATGCATGGCGATAAGGTCGTCGAAAGTGATTGCGCGCTTCTGCGTTTGCGCGGAAACATACCCCGCAAAAAAAGTGCAAAAGCAGACGACCCAGATGACGCGCTTCGCGAAACTCATCGAAAGGCCTCCTCGGCGTGAACCTACTTCACACAAGACTCCGTACTAAATCGCTGGCGCGAAATGATGGCACTTTCCAGCCAAGATGCCAAGCGAAGTGCGCACTCTACTGTGCGCCGGTATTGTCTCAACATTCCCCTCGAATCAGCTCGTGCCTCATTTCACTGCGTTAATTGATGTATGATGCGGTTTTACCAGGGAACCGACGTGCAAAGCGCGCTTATCGTTGACCGCCTGCAGTTCGCATTCACCGTCACCTTTCATTATATCTTCCCGCAAATCACGATGGGCTTGGCCTTGCTCATCCTCATCCTGAAAACGATGGCCTTGCGCACCGGCGACGAGCATTACAACCGCGCCGCGCGTTTCTGGGCCAAGATTTTCGGGATCAATTTCGCCGTCGGCGTGGTCACCGGCATTCCCATGGAATTTCAGTTCGGAACGAACTGGTCGGCATTCTCTCAATCCGCTGGCGGCGTAATCGGGCAGACACTGGCCATGGAGGGCGTGTTTTCTTTCTTCCTCGAATCGAGTTTCCTGGGGCTTTTTCTGTTTGGCGAAAAGCGCCTCGGACGCGTCGGCCATTGGTTTTCCGCGCTGATGGTTTTCTTTGGCTCGTGGCTCTCGGGATATTTCATTGTGGCGACGGACGCGTGGATGCAACATCCTGTCGCCTACTTGCTAAACGCAAACAACGCATTCGGATTGCAAAGTTTCTGGGGTCTGCTGCTGAATCCCTGGACGCTCTGGCAATACCCGCACACCATGATCGGCGCCGTGCAAACAGGCTGCTTCGTGATGGCCGCCATTGGCGCATTTTATATACTCGCGAATCGCCACGAAAATTACGGCCGCACCTTTGTACGCATCGGCGTGATTGTCGGTGTGCTCGCCTCCATCCTGCAGCTTTATCCCACTGGCGACGCGCAGGGCGTCATGATCGCGCGTTATCAGCCGGCAACATTGGCGGCGATGGAGGGATTATTTCACAGCGAGAAAGGCGCACCGCTTGCCATCCTCGGTCAGCCCGACGTGACAAACGAGCGACTCGATAATCCCCTGGTCATTCCCCGCGGGCTCAGCTTTTTGACCTATCGTGCCTGGACTGCGGAGGTGAAAGGCCTGGATCAATTTCCTCGCAACACGTGGCCGGATCAAATCGAGCTTGTGTATTTCAGCTATCACATCATGGTGGGTCTCGGAACCATCTTCATCGTAATTTTTGTAATTGCGGCCTTCTTGTTGTGGCGCGGCGTGCTTTATCGCAGCCGAGTGATGCTGTGGGTGATCATGCTCGCGCTCCCATTTCCCTTCATCGCCAATACGGCGGGATGGATCACCGCGGAAGCCGGCCGCCAGCCATGGGTGATCTACGGAATGCTGCGTACATCGGTGGGTGCGTCGCCGTTGGTTTCCGCGGGCAACGCGTGGTTCACGCTGATCGGCTTCATGGGTTTGTACACTGTGCTGGGAATTCTATATTTGTTTTTGGTGTATCGCGAAATCGAACGCGGCCCGCAATCGGAAACTATCGTGTCATCCGCCTTGGCGAGGTAGACGAAAACAAATGGGCGCCCTGTGGTTTTGCTTGGTAGCGCTGATGCTGACGGCATACGTCGTCCTCGACGGATTTGACCTCGGCGTCGGAATCGTCCAGCCCTTCGTCGCGCGCAGTGATGACGAGCGCCGCCTCGTCTCGCGCACCATCGGGCCTGTCTGGGACGCCAATGAAGTCTGGCTGCTCGCCGCCGGCGGCACTCTCTATTTCGCCTTTCCAGCATTGTATGCTTCCAGCTTCAGCGGATTTTATCTTCCGCTGATGATTGTGCTGTGGCTGCTTATCCTGCGCGGTATTTCGCTGGAGTTTCGGCGCCACGTCACTACGCCGATATGGGCGTCCCTCTGGGATGGCGTTTTCTTCGCCGCGAGCTTGTTGCTCGCTGTCTTCTACGGCGCCGCGCTCGGAAATGTGGTGCGCGGTGTTCCTCTAAACGCCCAGGGGCAATTTTTTGAGGCGCTGTGGACAAATTTTCGCCCCGCGGGCCAAACGGGCATTCTCGATTGGTACACGATTCTCACGGGAGTCGCCGCGCTCGCGGCCCTCACTCTTCACGGCGCGCTATGGGTCGCGCTCAAAACCGAGGGCAGCCTCCACCAGAGAGCTCGCACATTAGCACGAGCCCTTTGGTGGGCCGTTGTGCTTTTCACGATTTTGATCACATGGGCCAGTTTTGCATTGCAGCCGCATCTGAGTGCCAGCTACGCCGCGCATCCGTGGGGATATATTTTCCCCGCGATTGCAGTCGCGGCCTTGATTGGCATCATTGTATTTTCGAAAAATGAGGCGCGGGCTTTTTACGCGTCGTGCGCTTATCTTGTGGGAATGCTCGCCAGCGTCGCCTTTGGGCTATACCCGAACGTCCTCCCGTCGAGCACGGATCCCAGTTTCTCGCTGACGGTTGAAAACGCGAAGGCCGCAAGCTATGGCCTGAAGATTGGCCTCGTCTGGTGGACGATCGGAATCATTCTCGCCACAATTTACTTTGTGACGGTCTATCGCCGCTTTGCCGGCAAAGTCAGCGCCTCATCAGGCGAAAACGACTACTAGTGCTGTGTCGTACAAATTCGCTGCGATTGTTTTAGGGGGTCGGAGCTTCAGAGCCTGTGTGAGAACTCGTGTCTTATGTAAGGGCACGGCTTTAGCCGTGCCGTAACTGACGCAAAATCAGTGCGGCTTTCGCGTCGTTTGCGCCCCGACGTTGTTGGTCGGGAAGCCGCTGAGGTACGGGCGGATTTTGTAGTCGTCACACAGACTCTTCGGCTCCGACATAAATGCGGCAGTATCAATGGGCTTCAGCCCCTGAAGTTAGGAATACTATTGGCAGTTATTTCCAAGACAGCAAGCTGGCGGCTCACGGAGCATCGTAACGGGTTAGTCTTTGCGCATCCCCGTTATCAGAAAAGCAGCTCCAATCGTCAGCACGGGCACGCTGAACCACAGTGGAAAGTGAATCACTTTTCGCGTTTCGAATAGCACTCTCATCGAGCCCACTTGCTGCGAATGCTGTTCCACGCGATAGCTGAATTGTGGATGTATCAGCGCCGCAACGCCAATCACAATCAGTGCCACACCAACAGCGACCGGCAAGCGCATTCGCATGATTTTCCGTTCCACCTCAAAGGGCTGGCGTCGCCGTTTTGCGCGGCGGGTTGAAAAACGGCAAATTCGCCACCTTCGCAGCCACACGATGCCGCACCGCCTCGACGGTGAACTCCATTTTCAGTTTCGTCCCCGGCTTCGAGTACTCGGTGGCAATGCTGGCGAGCGCAATCATTCTCTTCAATGTCGGCGACCACGTCGTCGAAGTAGCTTTTCCGATGTGCGCTCCGCCCACGTCGTAAACTGGGACGGCGACGCGCGACGCCGCGCTTTGCACTTGCGGCGCCAGGCCGATTTTGTCGTAGAGCGCTTCCACTTCATCCCAATTAATATCCAGCCCAACGAACTGCCGTTTCGCGCCGTGTTTATGCTCTTCAATCAGCGCCTCGCGCCCTACGAAGTGCTCTTTCTCCAGATTCACCATGCGGCCCAGCCCGATTTCGTACGGCGAATATTTCTGCGATTCGATCAGCGCCTTCTTGCTGCTCGTGTAGTCCACTTCAATCAGCAGCAAACCCGCTTCGATGCGCGCCACGTCCAGCGCCAGCATTCCCGTCGGATGCAAATCGAATTGCCGTCCCTTCGTCGTCAGCTCATCCCACACCTTCGTCGCTTCGTCCCACGGCATCCAGATTTCGTAACCCAAATCGCCCGTGTATCCTGTGCGCGAAATATCCACGGCCACGCCCGCGATTTTCCCGTGCGTCACGCGAAAATATTTCAAGTTCGCAATGTCCGCGTCCGCGATTTGTCGCAGCAGGCGCGCGGACGTCGGCCCTTGCAGCGCCAGCGCCGCCACTTTTTCGGAAATGTCCTCGATTTTCACGTCGAGACCCAGCGCATTCTGCTCGAACCAGCGCAGGCTCGGATCCGCCGCCGTCCACCGGTACGTGTTTTCGGCAAGCCGCGAAATCGTGCCGTCGTCCACCACTTTGCCTTGCTCGTCGCACCAGCAGCAGTAAATCACCTGCCCCACGGCCACTTTTCGAATGTCGCGCGTGATCACGCGGTTCACAAACGTCGTCGCATCCGCCCCCGTGATGAAATATTTGTACAGCGGCGTCACGTCAATCAGCGCCGCCGCGTTGCGTATCGCGTTGTATTCATGCTCGTGATGCGCCTCATACGCGCTCACCGTGTAGTAGCCCGACCACTCGCGATAATTCAAGCTCTCGCAAAGCTTAAACGTCCTCTCATGCACCGCCGTCCCTATTGGCACGTTTTCTCTCCGTTCCGCTTCGCAAAGAAACTTCGCGATGTAGGCACAATTTCGCGCGCAAATTATAGTGTGCGCATCTCGCTTACAGCAAGCCGTGCCGCTTCCTAAGCAAGGCGTCGACGACTTTGTCTCTCTAGAAACCTATCTCGGTGCTCTCTTACGTTCTCAGCGGAGGGTGCGCCTTTGTCAGGCCGCGTGATTGGGGCATGGTTTAAGAATGTATAAAGAGGATCGACCAATTCTGGGCTAGTCTCCACCTTAACGAGATCCTCACTGAAAGTGATCAGCAGTCTATCAAACAATGCGTGGATATCTGAGCGAAGGAGAATTCCATTTGCAGGGCTGTTGTCATCCGCACCCGTCTTTATTCGGATGTGGGCTGCTTCCAACGCCGCAGCCGTCGTACATCCTGTCACTGCACATCTGCCTCCATAGTTCCTCCGAATCATCTCGCTAAACCGCTGCTGTTCGGGCCGTATCTTTTGTTCGTATAGCTTCCTCAAACGTGCAACTTCCTGAACGGCCTCGTCAATCCATGTCGTGTCGGAGCGGCCAACCATGAGGGAACTAAAAATCAGGTTGTCAATCGCACGGGCAGCATCGGCGCGCAATGTAATACCTGAAGACTGATTTTCCCATTGCGTTCTTGGTACGGGAATACTCAGAAGATCTCGTTCCTCTACGAGGAACGGGTCGTCAATGGGATTTCGCAACATGTCGCCTCGCAGTACCTCGAATCTGATGGGAACTTTCCACTCTCTTTCTCCGTCGATGCGCTGCGTCGTCCTCTCAGCTGCCCCACTAATGACACCTCTGCCAAAGATGCCGATCGGTTTGCCTTGCTTGAGCAGATAGGCTCGGTCGCCGGGATTCACCTTCTTATATGCAGCGCACCTCCATGGCTCCTCGGCGGTGCCTTTCTCTTTGAACTCGTTGACGAACTTTCTGAGTTCCTCTTCTGGCCAGTGCCCCGGCTTCCATGTGAAGAGGAAGTCTTGCCTTGGTACCCCATAGCGCCTTTGCTCGAAATCACTAGCTGCCATCTGTGTCTCCATCATTGCCCTTTATGAGCCGAGGGTATCATGGGTGCTCCGCTGCGCTTGTTACAAGTACTCCCCGCCTGTAGAATGAGCGGTCTTGTACGCGCACGCGGAAACACCCAGACAATCATGCCCAAGCGGTACGACGTAATCATCATCGGCGGCGGCCACAACGGCCTTGTGAACGCGGCGTATCTCGCCCGCGCCGGCAAAAAAGTTCTCGTCCTCGAACGCCGCTACGTCCTCGGAGGCGCCGCCGTCACCGAAGAAATCATTCCCGGCTTCAAATTTTCCGTTTGCTCTTACGTCGTTTCGCTCCTCCGACCGGAAATTATTCGCGATCTCGACTTCCCACGCCACGGCCTCGAAATTCTGCCCCTCGACGGCACGTTCACGCCCATGCCCAGCGGCGATTATCTGTGGCGCGTCAACGATCACGCCAAAACGCGCCGCGAACTCGTCCGCCATTCCCGCCGCGACGCCGAAGCCTACGACGAATTCGGCAAGCAAATGCTGCAGATGTGCCGCTTCGTCAAGCCGCTTCTCGGCATGGTCCCGCCGGATCCCACTTCGCTCCATCCGGCGGGCTTGAAAAAATTAATGTTCCTCGCAAAACGCTTCCAAGCCCTTGCCGCCGAGGACAAATACAATCTCGTCCAGCTCATGACCATGTCCGCCGCCGATTTCCTCGACCAGTGGTTCGAGACCGACGTGCTCAAAGCCACCATGTCCGCCTCCGGAATCATCGGCACATTTCTGGGCGTCCGCTCGCCCGGCACGGCGTACGTTCTCCTTCATCACTACATGGGCGAAATCGACGGCGCCTTTCGCGCGTGGGGATTCAGCCGCGGCGGAACAGGCGCAATTTCAAATGCCATCGCTGACGCAGCGCGCGAAGCCGGCGCGGAAATTCGCACGGAAGCCCCCGTCGCTCGCATCAACACGCGTGCCGGCCGCGCGACAGGCGTCGTTCTCGAAAGCGGCGAAGAAATCGAAGCGAAAATTGTTTCCTCAAGCGTCGATCCCAATCTTACATTTCTGAAAATGATGGATCCGCGCGGCCTGCCCGACGAATTCGTCGAAGAGGTCCGCCGCTACAAATATCGCGGCTCCTCCGGCAAAGTAAATCTCGCTCTCGACGCGCTCCCCGATTTCAAATGTTTGCCGGGCCCGGGCCGCCATCTGCGCGGCGCGATTTCCATTTCGCCCTCGGTCGAATACATGGAGCGCGCCTACGATCAAGCGAAATACGGCGAATTTTCGCATCATCCGTATATCGACATTGTCATTCCCAGCTTGACGGATCCTTCCGTCGCGCCGCCGGGCAAGCACGTGATGTCCTGCTTCGTGCAATACGCGCCGTACAAACTGAAAAATGGCGATTGGCCCGCGCGCCGCGACAGAATTCGGCGACACGGTCATCAACACCATCGCCGAATTCGCGCCCAACCTGAAAAACATCATCATCGGCCGCCAGGTCCTCACGCCCTACGACATCGAAGAACAAATCGGCCTCACCGAAGGGAATATTTTTCAGGGCGAACTGTCCCTCGAGCAACTTTTCTTTTTGCGTCCCGTGGCGGGTTGGGCGCGTTACCGCACGCCGGTCGAAAATCTTTACATGTGCGGCTCCGCGACGCATCCCGGCGGCGGAATCATGGGCGCCCCAGGCCGCCTCGCCGCCCTCGAAATCCTCAAAGACATGGGAGCGAGCTGACCCGTGCAACGTTATTTACATTGTCATTCCGAGCGAGGATGCGACCAGCGTGAACGCAGACATCCGCGTTTCGATTTGCATTCTCGTAGGGGCGGGGCTTGCCCCGCCCGCGCGACGCTCTGCGTCGCGGACATTGGCAGCTTCTAACCGCGTTACCACATCCGAGTGAAGTTCGGATACTTCTTGAGCGAGGTCTTATATTCGCAAGAAAATTCAAGTGGAAACTGATCGCGTAGCCCCGGAATCGTATTCCGGGCCTGCCCGACAGATTCTCGTCGGCTGTGCGACGGAATACGTGGCCGCAGCACTTCAACGTAAAACGATGCAAGGTTTGATTTGTCGAAGGACAACTTATGACGGAGTATCCTTTGTGGATCCTCCGCTCGGTGGCGCCTGGACACAACAACACGTCGCGATGGCGATCAGGCGAATCGAGACGCGGCTAGGTTCACCGTTTATACCAAAGATTTGCTGTCCGCGACGCGCTTTGTAACGTGCGAAGTCCACACGGAGGATATGCGCTCGCATTTAAACCGATGTCAAAACGACGCAACGTCATCATCGTCGGTGCCGGCCACAACGGTCTCGTCACCGCATTTTATTTGGCGCGCGCCGGATTCAAGCCGCTCGTCCTCGAACGCCGCGCCGTCGTCGGAGGCGCCGCCGTCACCGAGGAATTCCATCCCGCCTTTCGCGCTTCGGTGCTCGACGGCGCTGCTGGTCCGCTCGCAGCAGCGGTCGCGAAAGACATGGCTGCTCGAACGCTACGGCTTGCAGTATCTCGAACCGAAGTGCCGCATCTTCGCGCCATCGCTCGACGCCCGCGCGCTGATTCTGCATTCGAGCGCCGCCGAAGCCGCCAAGCGCATCGCCCCGTTCTCGCAAAATGACGCCGCGAAATACGTCGAGCTGGCCGAAATTCTTCGCCGACGCGCAAAAATTCGTTTCCAGCCTGCTCACCATGACACCGCCGGATATTGACCATCCCACTTCCGCCGACATTTGGAATTTGCTGCGTGCCGGTAAAACTTTTCGCGCCCTCGGCAAACGTAACATGCAGCGCTTGCTGCGCTGGGGCCCGATGGCCGTTGCCGATTTCGTCGCGGAATTTTTTGAAACGGAATTACTGCGCGCCGTCATCGCCGCGCAAGGAATTTTCGCCGCTGCCGCGGGCCCGTGGTCCGCGGGAACCACAGCAATCTTGCTTCTGCGTGTCGCCGCCGGTGGATTTCCAGATGGCGGCCAGATGTGCGTTCGCGGCGGCATGGGCGCACTCTCCGAAGCGATGGCTGCCGCGGCCAAACAGGCTGGCGCGGAAATTCGCACCTCCGCCGAAGCCGAACGCATCCTTGTGAAAGACGGCGCTGTCGCAGGCGTCGCGCTCACGAACGGCGAGGAAATTCCCGCAAACGCCGTCGTTTCCGCCGCCGACCCCAAGCGCACATTTCTAAAATTAATCGAGCCTGTGCATCTCGCGCCCAGCTTCCTGGGACAGATGCAGCACTATCGCTGCCAGGGCACCGTCGCGCGCGTTCTCTTCGCCCTCGACGCCCTCCCGAATTTCCCCGCCCTCAAAAATGAAGCCGACGAAAACGCCGCGCTCACCGGACGCATTCACATAGGGCCGGACATCGATTATCTCGAGCGTGCATTCGACGACTCGAAGTATGGCGACTTTTCGCGCGCCCCGTTTCTCGAAGCCGCGATTCCGTCCCTCCTCGATCCTTCGCTCGCGCCACACGGCAAGCACGTGATGTCCGTGCACATGCAATACGCCCCTTACAATCTGAAGCGCCCGGCAACCGATTCCCGTCAGGGCGCGGCTTTTTACCCTGAGGCACGAAGGGCAGCCGTGCCGAAGGGATTGGGAAATTCAGGGGTTTTAACCCCTGAGGTCGCCGCCTCTGGCCATTGGCTCGCCCAGCGCGACGCCTTGGCCGACGTCGTCGTAAAGACGCTCGCGCAATACGCGCCCGATTTGCCCGCGAAAATTCTCGCCCGCCGCGTCATCACGCCGCTCGATCTCGAACAGGATTACGGCCTCACCGGCGGCCACATCTCCCACGGTGAACTCGCCCTCGATCAACTCTTCACCATGCGCCCGCTCATCGGCTGGGCGCGTTATCGCACGCCCATCCGCGGCCTGTTCCTCTGCGGCCCCGGCACTCATCCCGGCACAGGCCTCACCGCCGCCTCCGCCCTCAACGCCTCCCACCAAATCCTCAAGTCCCTCCGTCGCTAATTCCTTGTTATCTTGAGTCGCAGCGTGCATGATTCCGACTGCGAGTTTGTTTGGGGAATTAAATGATAAAGTGCGGAGCTTTTACGACCGTATTTCTGCTGACGCTGTCTTTCGCTTCTTTTACTGCGTTTTCTCGACGATCGGACGACTATGCGATGCAGTCGATAGACGTTGTGCGCCAGTTCGTAAAGTTCGAACTACAAGGCGGTCGGCTGACAGCCACTGGCTGGCGCAACGCCGGAAATAGGTTCTTCGTTAAGCCCGAGCCCGACTCGACGAAAAAGGAAATTCGCGTCGTAGCAGACAATTTCTACGTGAGATTGAGTACTCTGACCGAGACGCCCACTGCAACCGTCGAGGCATCCTTCCCGGTGTGCTGGGGGAAGATAGACTCTCGGCTGCATTTCCATTTTACAGGCGAGGGCATTCCGCCTGGCATCGAAGTACTGGCTGGCTGCTGGGAAACCTACAAATTAATTTATTCCTTTCAGCGGTGGAACGTCGGTTCCGATGGAAAAGTGACGCCCTTTACCGGAAGCACGAACCTGTTGAGAATGAAAATCGACAATTTCCCGCAACACCTCATCCTAGATCGTAACGCCGCTATTCGCTATGTAACCGAAATGCGAGACAAATCAAACGATCCGCTCGTCAAGAAGAACGCCGATAAAACCCTCGCAGCTCTAAGCAAATTAAAAGAATGAATCGCGCCTTGATTTTCTAGCGACCCTGCTACCATCTATTGGTAGCGCAGAGTTTCGCGCTTTGAAGCGGATTTTCCTCTTCGCGGTTCGCCTTCACTTTTATCAGAGTGCGGTGCCTACCCGCCGCGGTGGGGGGCGGGCAGGCAGGGCTCGACGCCGCTTTGCCCCTCGGCTTTGCCTCTTCCAGGCTCTCAGCTTGTGCGCTCTTGCTGCGGCGTGATATAGCGTCTGCTTAGCGGAAGGAAGGACGGTTCCAAATCATCCGGAATATCGCCCAGACCAAATTCCCTCCAAAAAGCACACAACCCAACAGGAAGCTGAACATGGCGCCAGAAAGCATGCCGAGTTGCCACGGCATCGCCAGCAAATCTCTTCTCATGAAAAAGGACGCGGCAAGCCAACAAACCAACGCGATGCTCATGCACGCAAAAATCACGAGCCCAATGGGTTGGCTAAGTGGGCGCGCCGTCCATCGACTAAACGCAAAATAGATAAATGCGAGAAGCGCACAAACGATGGCCCCGATAACTTGCACGGGAGCGGAGCCGACCACGTAATACGTGTCGTGCAAATACAGGTCGAGGGCTGGCCCTGACGGAAGCACACCGCCCAGTTGAAAGAATGCGAAAACAGCGAGCAAGACTGCCAATCCGCTAAACAGCTTCGCCGTTAACATATCGTTTCATCCGAAATCTGCATTTTTGCAGCCAATATACTCTTGCAACGGCATCCCAACAAACCGGCACGAATCAGAAGAGCAGTCACTGCCCAGTCCGCAGCCGCCATTCGCTCTTGACAATGTAGTTATAAAGTGGTACGCATAATCTCTGCGAGCATCTCGCCCGCCAAGCCACCTTCGGGTGGCTTTCGCTTTTTAAGCGCTTGGAGGAATTCTAATCGAGTAAATATGGGGAATTAGAAATCCATGCAGCTCACACAAAACAAACGCGAGGAGGCATTTCTAATCGAGTTTTTTCGCCGTTTTTTCTTGCCCTCTGTTCATTTCCGGACATGGCGTCCGACGCGGCTGTCGCTTGCATACTGCCTCGCGCCCTTCCTGCGCTATACTTGTAGGTTCAAAAAACTGGCGCGCAGCCTTCAGGAGGCATTGCCATGACATCTCCGGCAACAACGCTCGATCGCGGCGAATTCAAAAACGAGCCCATTCGCGATTTCTCGAAGCCCGACAATCGCGCGGCCATGGAAGCGGCGCTGAAAAAAGTCGCCGCTGAATTGGGGAAGGAATATCCGCTGCTCATCGGCGGTGAGAAAATTTTCACGAAAGAAAAAACGCAATCCACGAATCCCTCGCACCCAAAACAGATCGTCGGAATTTTCCAGAAGGGCACTGTCGAGCTTGCGAATCAGGCCGTTGAGGCCGCCGATAAAGCCTTTGCGCACTGGAAAATTGTGCCAGCCGCAAAGCGCGCCTGGTATTGCTTCGAAGTCGCGGAAATTCTCAGGAAGCGCCGCTTCGAAATGAATGCGTGGCTCTGCTACGAAACGGGAAAAACATGGACCGAAGCCGACGCGGACACCGCCGAGCTGATCGACTTCTGCTGAATTTTACGCTCGCGAAATGCTGCGCCTCGCCGGCCCGCAAAAACTCGTTCCCAACGCGGGCGAGAAAAATCATCTCGTTTACATTCCACTCGGCGTCGGCGTCGTGATTCCGCCGTGGAATTTTGCGGCCGCAATTATGGGCGGCATGACGCTTGCCGCGATCGTCACGGGGAACACAGTCGTTGTGAAACCGTCGAGCGACTCGCCGACCGTCGCCGCATTTTTCATGGAAATCCTGAACGAAGCGGGCGTGCCCAAGGGCGTTGTGAATTTCTTCACAGGTCCCGGGAGCACCGCCGGTGATGCTCTGGTATCGCATGCGAAAACGCGCTTCATTGCATTCACCGGCTCGATGGAAGTTGGCTTGCGCATTGGCGAAATCGCCGCTAAGAAGCAGCCGGGGCAGATTTGGATCAAGCGCACGGTCCTCGAAATGGGTGGCAAGGACGCGATCATCGTCGACGAGGAAGCGGATCTCGATTCCGCCGCCGAAGGCGTCGCGCAATCGGCGTTCGGATATCAGGGACAAAAATGTTCCGCCTGTTCGCGCGCCATCGTGTCCGAAAAAATCTACGACAAATTTATCGAGAAGCTGATTCCGCGCGTCAAGGCCATGAAAGTCGGTCCCGCCGAAGACGGAAATAATTTCATGGGGCCCGTAATCAACAAGTCCGCGATGAAAACAATTCTCGAATATATCGAAGCCGGCAAAAAAGAAGGCCGCCTGCTTACGGGCGGCGGCGCGGCTGGCGGCGACGGATATTTCGTCGAGCCAACCGTGATCGCGGACATCAAGCCCAATGCGAAAATCGCACAGGAAGAAATTTTCGGCCCGGTCCTCGCCGTGATGCCCGCGAAGGATTTCGATCATGCGCTCGAAATCGCCAATGGCACCGAATACGGTTTGACCGGGGCGGTCTACACAAAAAACGCGAAAAAGCTGGAACGTGCCGCCGAGGAATTTCACGTCGGCAATTTGTATTTGAATCGCAAATGCACCGGCGCGAAAGTCGGCGTGCATCCCTTCGGCGGTTTCAATATGTCCGGGACGGATTCCAAGGCCGGCGGCCAGGATTACTTGCTCCTGTTTTTGCAAGCCAAAGTCATCGCCGAAAACCTCGCCGCCAAGTGATGCAAGGGGGCATTCGAAAAACGGGTTTTGTGGGGGCGCGGCGTTTTACCCTGGCAAAGCAAGCAGCCATGCCGCAAGGGTCTTTGTAAGGGCACGGTTTCAGCCGTGCCGTAACGCTAGCGTTCTTCTGAGCGGCTTTAGCCGCTGAGGTTTGTCAGGCGATTTGCCAACCGAGCAATTGAACTAGTTTGGCGCCGAGGTTCCGGTAGCCTCTATTGCGGGGCGCGGTGTCATATGGAAGCCGAAGCGCAAAATCAGATACGCGACGGGGCCGGTGGCGAGCAGCAGCGGGGAATAGCGCATCACAAACGGCTCGCTGTAGAAGATTTTTACGGCGCACAAAATCGCGGGCAAAATAATTATCGCCGCGACTCCGATTCGCCCGCCGGGCATGCGAAAACGCCGCGGCGCGTCCGGCGCTTTCTGGCGCATGCGCCACGCGGCGACCAGACGTGAGCAGCGAAGTCGCGATGCGCGTCCAAATATATATGTCGACCAGGTCTACCACGTCGAACCTCGCCAGAACGCAATAGACCACGGCGGAGATTGCAATCGCGCGCGCGGGCGTACCGAAGCGCGGATGAATTTTCCCGAGCCACGCGGGCAGGAAGCCATCTTCCGCCATCGCCGCTGGAATGCGCGTCGTGTAAAGAATCGTGCTGTTCGAAAGCGCGAGCGTGCCGATGATGGACGCGACAAGCATCGCGACGCCGAGCGATTCTCCTCCCACCATGCGCGACGCAGTGACGATGTAGCCCGTTTCCCACTGCGTGCCAGTTCCCGAGCACCGCGATGGCGAGTGTCGCGGGAAGAATGTAAGTGAGTATTGTCATCGGCGTGTTCCAAACGATCAGCCGTATGAACGTGCGCTGCGGATCTTTCATTTCGCCCGTGACGCTCGAAAGCTGTTCGTATCCCGCGTAATTCCACATCGCGAGAGCCAGCCCCGCGCCAAAAACATTGCCGAGCGGTTTCCCCGGCGGTACCAACGGCACCATTGGATTGTGATGCCAATGAAACAGCGCGACCACGCACAGCCAGATCACCGGAACAAAAACGGCGGCTTGCAATACGACAGCGAGCCAGCCCGCGAGTTTGATGCCGCGCGCGTTGATGTACGCCAGCAGTAGAAGAATCACGCACGCGCCCGCCCATTTTGTGTAACCCGTCAGCCACGGAATATAATCGGCGAGATAATCCATCAGCAGCACGCCGTAGAGGCTGTTGAGCAGAAACGTGCCGCTCCAATTCCACCAGCCGCATTGAAATCCCCAGAAATCTCCAAACGCGGCGCGGCTCCAGCGATAAAAACCTCCCTGCACGGGCATGATGCTGTTCAGTTCCGCCGACGCGAGAGAAATCGGGATGCTCCAGAAGAACGGCACGAGCGCGAGAAACAGCACGGCCATGCCGGGGCCGGAGCTTTTGAAGATTTCCTCGTAGCCAAACGGCCCGCCGCACGTGTAGCCGTAAAAGACAGCAAGCAGCGGAAGAAACCCAATCTGGCGAATCGCGCCGCTCGAGATTTTCGGCGGCGTTTTGGAAGTGCCGTTCGCGGTGGGCATTTTCGCGTAAGGCGAAGAGAGCCATCATAGCGACCCGCGCGCTGCAATTCAACGACATTCGGCAGGAGCAAAGAGCGAGCCGATCCTGCTAGCTATCAGATACTTTGTTAGCACTTTCGTTACCTTTAGGCAGTCGTACCATTGCTCGCCAGGATGGGCGCCCACAGACTGAGTTGAGAAAGGTGGACAGTCATGGTATTGCGGTACGAGGACGTATCTAGCTTCGCTAGAAAATACGGAGATGTAAAAGCGTTTGCAAAAAAAGGTGTAGTGACGCTGCTGAAAACTGGAGACGTAGACACTGTGGAATTCTTCGAAAAAGATGCAGTGCGGTTCGAATATGAGGGCAAATCGTACGTGCGAGGGGAATTCGAGAAGCTTGTCGAGCTGAAGAAGTGAAAGAAATTTAATTGATTAGGAGGATGCACATGCCAGAAGAGGCAGATGTTGTCAAAACGTTATACGGTCCCTGCCACAAGTGCGGGAAGAGTATAGAGCAACCCGATAAGCCAGTCCTGTACCGGGATAACACCTACCATGAAAAGTGTGTCCCCACGGAGCGACACGAAGCAGCGACTGACAATTCCTATACATAGCCGGGGTACAGTGTGCTTAATTGGCTGAAGCGTTTAATGAAACCGAAAGAGCGGCAGCGTGCCCGAGTCCAGTCCGCTCTGGATTACGAGCTACAATACCGGAACTATCGCGCCGAAGGACTTCGGGCCGTTGCTCAGGGGAGAGCTAAAGAGGCGATTGACGCGCTGGGACGCGCAGCGCTTTTCCAGTCCAACGATCCCGTAGCCCATTTCGATTTGGGCCGTGCCCTCCAGCTTGATGGCAAAACGGAAGCTGCCCGACAGGCTTACCTACGAGCGCTAGATTTAAGCGCAAACCTATCCGACGTGAAAACTGCCTTACTCGCTCTGCCTCCGTTGCCACCAACTCGCCAAGATTTCCATGTTGGGCAACAAATCAAAGCAGATAACGAGTCGAAGGCATTCAAGGTTTTAGAGGTCAGAAGAGGCGGCTTTGGAGCTGTCTACGTCGTGACCGATGAGCAATCCCAAGCCCGTTGGGCTCTGAAGACCTTCCAAGCTAAGTATCTTTGGAGCGACGAGGACCGCAGACGGTTCGAGCGGGAGGCACTCACCTGGCTGATGCTGGAACGCCATCTATTCATCGTCACCGCAAAAGGATTAATGCTCATCGAAGGCTTGCCCTGTTTGTGGCTTGACTACGTGCCGTACAACCTCGCGCAAGCAATTCAAAAAAAACCATTGGACAAAGAACCCGCGATGGATTTTGCGTTGCAGTTCTGTGATGGCATGTTCTACGCGCATCAAAAAATGGGATATCGTACACCGTGACATTAAGCCATCCAATTGTCTACTCACGGAGAATGGGGTATTGAAAGTCACCGATTTCGGGCTGGCTCGCGCCTTCGCTGAAGCTCAAGAGAGGTCACTCGAATTATCAAGCGCTGACCCGCAGATTAGGTCGCAGTTCACTACGGTCGCGGGGACCCCGCAATATATGTCTCCAGAACAATTTCGCGTAGGAGCGGTGCTGGATACCCGGAGCGACATCTACTCCTTTGGCGTCATGTTTTACGAAATGTTGACGAAGGACCTGCCGCCGGTTGGTTTTCTCGCCCATTCGCACATCGAGAAATGTCCGACCTCCGAGAATGTTCCGGCGTGCCTGAAAAAGATCATTCTGCAGTGCGTGCAGCCAGACCCTGGGAATCGGCCAAAGGATTTCGGGGAGCTTCACAATCAGCTAGATGCCGCAGTCGAGCGACTGACAGGAGCACCGTACCCGTGGCGACCAATACAAGAGGCGCTCGAAATGGATTCCAGCGACTGGAACGACAAGGGAATTGGGCTGCGAAATCTAGGCTATCTCGAAGCGGCTTGCACCTGCGGCATGCGAGCGGTTGATCTCAGTCCTAATGACGACGCAGCATGGCTAAACTATGGTGGCACGCTCTGGAGATTAGGCCGCTTCAATGAGGCTTTGGTTTGCTTCGAGAAAGGGTTGAAGATCGATTCCACTAAACCTGAGCCGTGGGCTAATAAGGGCCTCGTCTTGGAGTCCCTACATCGCGCGGATGAGGCGCGCGTCTGCTACCAACGTGCCCTTGAGATCGCCCCCCAAAACGACACATTGTGGATGAACTTGGGGGCAAACTTCGCCGACGCGAACGATTTTGAAAATGCGCTCATCTGCTCCAGCCGCAGTTTGGAAATCAATCCGAAAAACTTCGAAGCGCGGTCAAACGAGGCAAAAGCATTGCACACCCTAGGACGGTATGAGGAAGCGCTCGCGAGTTGCGATGAAGGTCTCGCGATTCAGCCAAGGCATCCCGGCATTTGGAACACGAGGGCCTGCGTCTTATTGAAGCTAGAGCGTTTCGAAGAGGCACTCCTTGCCTCTAATCGGGGGCTAGAGATCGAGCAAAACGTTGCCTGTATTTGGCAGACTAAAGGCGCGATACTTAGTCACCTAGAGAAACCAGCAGAGGCAGAAATGTGTTTGGAGCGCGCCCGGGTGTTAAGAAACTCGTAGATTGCTTCCTGAATGCCCTGATTGAGATTGTCTCCACTGTTTGGAGTTGGCAGGATTTGGCGGCACGCTTCGCACCCAAGCGCCGCACGTTTCAATCCCCTTAGTCACTCGCCACTGTTTCTTCGCCGACTGAACGCATTCCCTTATTGTGTTTACTTTTTAGACAATCACACTGACAGGTGTGTCTAGTATAAGCCGTTTTGGCGGGGCCCCCTTTTTTTGGGTTTTTTGGGGCTTTCCCGGCGGCGTCAAAAGGCGGCGCGGTTGTTGCGTGCGGTGTACCATTTACATTTTGGGTGAGGGCGGTTAGTGTGGAGTCGCCCCAGTTTTTCTCCCAGCCCGCGCGTCAAAAATCAAACCTCGGAAGGAGCAGAAATGCCCGGAAAGCCGCGTCAGAAAAAAAAGCCGAACAAGGCACGCATTGCAACATCCGATTCGGATTGTGCCCATGCATCCCGGCGCAGCGGCGATTGCCGCCGCCGCTGCGGGTCGGCTTACGTATCGAGGCGGGCCGCTGCTGACGGCAGTGCAGGTTTTCACTGTGTTCTGGGGATCGTGGTGGAAGCAAGCAGCGAATAGCGGCGTGATGACGAAGATGAACCAGTTCTTCGACGACATCCTGACGAGCCAACTGATCGATCAACTGGGAGAATACAGCGTGCAGGGAAAAGTGATCGGGCATGGCTCGCGCGTCGGCACGACCGTGGTTACTTCGCCGGAGCCGGGCGCGTCGGTGCAAGACAGCGCGATACAGAATTTGATTCAGCAGGAAATCAGCGCGGGGACGCTGCCGGCGACGAATGCCAACACTCTGTATTTTGTCTTTTTGCCGGACGGAGTGCAGGTGGTGCAAGGCGGCGGCGCGTCGTGCCAGGCTTTTTGCGGCTACCACGATTCGTTCGGCAGCGATGTTTATTACGCGGTGATGCCGTATGCGGGCTGCGCTGGTTGCACGGGAGGGCTGGCGGCGTTCGATGCGCTGACGTCGACGACTTCCCACGAATTGTGCGAAGCGATTACGGACCCGATTCCTGGGCAGGGCTGGTACGACGACAACAATGGGGAGATCGGCGACATCTGTGCGTGGAAGACGAAGACGCTGGGGAGCTACACGTACAGCTCGAATGGTCGAATCGCGCGGGTGCGTGCGTTTAGGAACCAGGCAAGAGACGACGTACCGCAGAGGCGCGGAGGGCGCGAAGAAAAACGATGTTCCTTCGACGCAGGGGAAAGGCACACAGGCTGAAGCCTGTGCCACACGAGCACGACGCTCCTTCGAGTTGAAGGCGAGAAGGTTGGACGGAAGTTCAAAGAAGTCAGAGCGGAGTGATGTCGAAGAGGTGAGCGCGGTAGGGTTCCAGGCGGACGTAGAGGCCGGACTGCGCGATTTCTTCGCCGGCGCGCAGGTATTGGACGTCATGAAGCTGATCGAGAAATGTGTACTGCTGCGATGGGGAAATCCCAGCGGGGAAACGAACGCGTGCCTGAGATTCAGTATCGGATAAATTCACGATGACAAATTTCCAAGCATCTCTAGCAAGCCACTGATACGCGACGAGATTGCGAAACGTGTCGTCGCCCGCCGTTTGGATTTCGAGAAGCTGCCACTGGCCGGAGTGAAAAACAGATTCGTTGCTGAGTTTGAGGATTCGTTCGTAGAAAGCGCGCGTTTCGACGTCGGGCGCTTCGGGCGCGGCCATGGCGAGGGGGATCGGCAGATGAATTTTGCGGCCGTCAAGCTGGCCTTGATGATAGAAGCGCATGCCGGGAAGCGTGGCGATCAAAGTGCCGACGGCTTCACGTTTCGCAGCGCCGAAAACGGCAGCGCTGCGGGCTTCGTCATGATTTTCGAGGAAACGCGCGGCACGGCTCTGCGCGGCAAGATCAGCAGACAATCGCGAATGAACTTCGTCGATGTGGCCGTCGCGAAGCGCGTCATAAAGACCTTTGTCGTAGGTGAACTGAATTCCGAGCGCTTGGCACGGGGCCTCGCAATTCCAATACACCTCCGCGAGCCAAACGAATTCCGGAACAGCGGCGATTGCCTCACTCCAAAACTCACGCGGCGGAGGTTTATATCCCGCGAGGAGAGGTCCCCAAGTACGCGCAAAAATATCATTCAGGACGAGCATGGCCATATCGCAGCGAACGCCGTCGCAATGTTTAGCGAGCGTGCGCAACGTGGCAATCAACGCGGAACGCGCGGCGGGTTCGAAATAATTTAGTTGAGCGACGTCGCGCCAGGGAGGGAAGTAAGGATCGCGCCCGTAGGCCAGTAAATCTGGTTCGGCTTTTGTTTCGATAAGATAGAAGTCCGAAGGATTTTGTCTGAAGTTATCCTGCGAGCCGCGGACGTAATATTCCGGATGCGACCTTGTCCAGGGATGGTCGGGCGCAGTGTGGTTGGCAACGAAATCGAGAATCAAACCAATGTGGCGTTCACGGAGCTTAGCGCGAACGAAATCAAGATCAGCCCACGAACCAATTTGCGGATCGGGCTTATATCGAAAGACGGAATAGGGCGAGCCGACTATTTGACTCAACTTCCAACCGGGCAGCGCCGCGTCGAAACCCGAAAAACTTGGGGAATCCGTTTGAAAAAAACGGCGGCCGACGGGACTGCGTTCCCAAACTCCCATGAGCCAAATGAAATCGAAACCGAGGTTCGCGATATTGTCCCATTCACTTTCGGGTACGTCGTGAAGGCCAATTTTACGGCCGAGTTTCGCGGAAAGTTCTTCGAGCCAAGCCCAGGTGTTGATTTCGTAGAGGTGCGGATGAGCGCGGTAGGCGAATGCAGAAGATTTGATCGCGGGTGACATTGCCGTGGTGGAGGCTATGACGCGATACGCCGTGTTGTCAATTGTGCAGTTTGTGGTGAAGCGCGCCGTGCGGTTCGATCACGCGCCGATCAACGCGCTGTACTGAGATTTTGTGAGCAACACGACGGAGAGCCGTCCTTGACGGACGAGAGGCGAATCGGCGAAAAGCGCGCTGGCTTTGATTTGCGCTAGAGTGATCGGCTTGGCGAGAGCTTTTCCAGCTTTAATTTTCACGGAAGGGTTCTTGGGGTCGGAGGCGTCAACCGAAACGACCGTCGCTGTCCCAACGGCGCTTTTGCGGGTTCCAGTTTCGTAAATCACCAGGCGATCGCCCGGCTTCATCTCGCGAAGATTTTTCACAGCGACCGGATTCGACACGCCGTCCCAAACCGTGACAGCGTCATTTCGAAGATCGTCAAACGAATACTCGGAAGGTTCAGTTTTGAGCAGATAGTCCATAGGGATGAAGTCCCCGCTTCTTGCTATTTTCGCGCTGCACTATCCTACACCCCTTGCGGGCGATTCCCGAGGGATGCGCACTTAGAAAACTGAAAGCAATGTGGAGAAGCCGCGTATGGACAATTAGCGGCAAAATATGACACAGTATTGCCGAACTCGGCCCTTAGTTGACCGAAGAATTAATCCGCTGAGGAGGATGTGAAATATGTTGAAGCGTGTATTGTTGTGTACGGCAGCTTTTGTATTTGCGGCTAGCGTTGGCTATACGGCTCCCAAGGCTGCGGCGAGCAAGTCGTGGGCTGGCTATGTGACCGACAGCAAGTGCGCCATGAATGCGAAGGCTAGAACGAACGAAGCCTGCGTGAAGAAGTGCGTTGCTGGCGGAGATAAATTGGTTTTGTACGATACTTACAACCACAAGGTGTACCAACTGGACCCGCAGTCAGCCGTGAGCGAGCACGCCGGGCATCATGTGCGCATCTCGGGCACAATGGCCGGCGATACGATCACTGTGACTTCGGTGAAGATGCTGGCGATGGCGAAGCCAGCAGCAGCCAAATCGAAAATGAAGATGTAGATTGTTTTGTAAATCGATTACAAACAGGAATTGAAACGGGCAGACCGCCAGGCGCTGCCCGTTTTTTTTTGCTGCCCGGATTTCTTGCGTGTCAGTCAAAATGTAAGAATCACAAATATAATTTGGCACCGCCCATCGCGCCCCTGCCAATTTTTCATCGGTTCCGTTTCGCAGCAGGTGTGTGTGATAACATTCGCGCGCCCATGAGGGAGGAGAAATCACGATGAGGAATCGTCTGGCTGGCTTGATGATTGCGCTTGTTGTTTGCGTGCTGGGCGCGGCTGCGGCTGTGCGCGCGCAGAGCAATTCGCAATGGACACCCGCGCAGTCGTCGTCGTTGGATAAATTCATCGATTCGGCGATGCATCAGTGGAAAGTGCCGGGGCTGGCCATTGGAATCGTGCGGGGAAGCAGCGCCGTTTACGTGAAAGGATTTGGCGTGCGCGATATCAAGAGCGGTGAGCCGGTGACGCCGGACACGCTGTTTGATATTGGGTCGTGCACGAAAGCGTTTACGGCGGCGTCTGTGGGGATTCTGGTGGATCGCGGAAAAATGCATTGGGATGATCGCGTGAATGAATACGTGCCGTTCTTCCACCTGCGTGATCCGATGGCGGACGAAAATGTGACGATGCGCGATCTGCTGACGCATCGCACAGGAATGGGCGGAACAGATTTGCTGTGGTATGGCTCGCCATTTTCGCTCGAGCAAATCATACGGCGCATCAGGTACATCAAGCCGACGGCGGGATTTCGCGCCCGGTTTCAATATCAAAACGTGATGTATGCGACGGCGGGTTACGCAGTGGGGCAGGCGAGCGGCGGCACGTGGGAAAATTTTGTGCGGCAGAATATTTTCGAACCGCTGGGAATGAGCGGCGCCGATTTCAGCGCCACAGACGCGCAGAAAGCGGCGGATCATGCGACGCCGCATTTGGACCAGCCGGACGGAAGCGTCAAGACGATTCCGTGGAGAAATCTGGACAATATTGCTCCGGCGGGTTCGATCAATGCCGGCGTGCGGGACATGACGAAATGGATCGCGTTGCAATTAAATGACGGCGCACTGAATGGGGAGCGATTGATCTCCGAAAGAAGCATGAAGGAGATGCACACGCCGCAAATCGTGGTTCCGGCGGGAGGAGAATTCCGGCTCTTTTTTCCGGAATCAATGCAACTGAGCTATGGGATGGGATGGTTTATCGAGGATTATCGCGGTCACCAGGTTATTTTGCATCCGGGGGACATTGACGGGTTTGCGTCGGTGGTGGTGCTGATTCCCGAAGTGCAAGCAGGGTTCGTGATTCTGGCAAATCTGGATCACACGCCGGTCCGTGAAGGGCTTGCGTTTCATTTGATCGATCAATTTCTGGGTTTGCCCGCGGAAGACTGGATCGGGCATTTTGCCGATGTTGCGAAGGGTTTTGCCGCAGCGGAAAAAAGGGAAGCGGCAGCAGAGCAAGAGAAACAACACGCGAATACACACCCGTCGCGGGAACTTGCTGCTTATGCGGGGACGTACCGGAATCACGCGTACGGTGATGCAGTGGTGTCGCTTGAAGGTGACCACCTGGCATTTCAATTCTATACGTTCAAATCAGCGCTGGCGCACTTTCAGTACGACACGTTTGTAGCCGACCTGGCAGGATTGGGCGGAAAAACGCGCGTGACATTCTATTTGAACGGCGATGGAGATGTGACGAAATTATCGGCGGAAGGACTGGACTTCAAGCGGGTAAACGCGCGTCCGGAAGATTAAGAGTGGAGAGAGCACCGTGCGAAATGGAGATGGCATGAGACGACAGACAGCAATGGCCGTTGCGGCCCTGATTATTTTGGTCACGGCAGCGATTCGAATGCAATCGGCGTCGCGACAGAGCGCGGATGCCGCGAAGCCGGATGCGGAGACTTACGATGTGATTATTCGCGGCGGGCACATCCTCGACGGCACAGGCAATCCGTGGTACGCGGCAGACATTGGGATTCGCGGCGACAGAATCGCGGCCATCGGCAAATTGAATGAGGCAACCGCGAAAAAAGTGATCGATGCGGAGGGCAATGTGGTCGCGCCGGGATTCATCGACATGCTAGGGCAATCGGAGACTTCGCTGCTGATTGACAATCGCTCGCTGAGCAAAATCTCGCAGGGAATCACCACAGAGATAACGGGAGAAGGCGGGTCGATTGCGCCGCAGGACCCGCTCACGCTTGGGCCGATGAAACCGTTTCTCGATCAGTATCATTTGATCGTGGACTGGACCGATCTCGATGGATATTTTCGCAGGCTCGAGAAAGTTGGCACGCCGCTGAATTTGGGCACGTACGTTGGCGCAGCGCAAGTGCGGGAAGCAGTGATTGGCGATGATGATCGCGCGCCGACGCCGGCAGAGCTTGAAAAAATGAAGCAGCTGGTTGCGCAGGCGATGCAGCAGGGCGCGATGGGCGTGTCGACGGCGCTGATTTATCCGCCGGGACATTATGCGAAGACGGATGAGTTGGTTGCGCTGGCGAGCGTGGCGTCACAATACGGCGGAATTTATGCGACGCACATGCGGAGCGAAGGTCAGACGGAAATGGAAGCGATGGATGAAGCGATCCAGATTGGGCGCGAAGCGCGTTTGCCGGTGGAGATTTTTCATCTGAAGGTGAGCGGGAAGACGCGCTGGGGATCGATGCCGAAGATCGTGGAAAAGATCGATGCGGCGAGAAAATCGGGAGTGGATGTGGCGGCGGATATGTATCCGTATCTTGCGGGCGCGACGGCGCTGGCTTCGTGCTTGCCACCGTGGGCCGCGGATGGAGGCACGGCGAAACTGCTGGAACGTTTGCGCGAGCCGACAGTGCGGCAGAAAATCAAGGCGGAGATGGGCGCGGATCATCCGAGTTGGGAGAATTTGTATTTCGACAGCGGCGGCGCGACAGGTGTGATGATTTCCGGAGTGGTGAATCCGGAGCTAAAAAAATACGATGGCAAAACAGTGGCGGAGATGGCCGCGGAAGAAAAGAAGGACCCGCTTGACGCGCTGTTCGATTTTATTCTTGCGGACAAGGCGCAGACCGGAGCGCTCTACTTCATTGCGGATGAAAAAGATTTGCAGTACGGGCTGAAACAAAGGTGGACGAGCATCGGGCTCGACGCGAACGAAACTTCTCTGGATGGGCCACTGTTTGAGGCGCACAATCATCCGCGCGCGTGGGGATCGATGCCGAGATTTCTGGGGCATTACGTTCGCGATTTGCATTTGCTGCCGCTGCCGGAAGCGATACGGAAGATCACTTCGCTGCCAGCGGAGCGGGAGCATCTTACGGATCGCGGTTTGCTGAAGCCAGGATTTTATGCGGATATCACGATTTTTGATCCGGCGACAATTATTGACAAGGCAACATATGAAGCGCCGAATCAGGTCTCGGAAGGCGTGCACTACGTTTTTGTAAATGGACAACTGGAATATGAGAATGGAGATTTGACGGGAGCGATGGCAGGCCGGCCGTTGCGTGGGCCGGGGTGGCGCAAAAGCGAGGCGGAAAAGTAGTAGCGGAAAATCGCGAAACGAGGAACTGTTGATGTCGCGAATGATGGAAGAAATTCGGGAACAGCCGCAGGCGCTGCGCAGAACTTTTGAAGCGGAACGCGCGCATGCGGTGGAGTTCAAGAAGTTCGCGTCGCGTCGCGACTTCCGGCTGATTGTGCTGGTGGCACGCGGAACGTCGGATAACGCGGCGCTTTTCGGGCGCTATTTGCTGGAGATTACGACGGGCATTCCGGTATCGCTGTGCGCGCCGTCGGTGCACACGCTGTATGGAGCGCGGTTGAATTTGCGCCACGCGCTGGTGATCGGGATTTCGCAATCGGGAGAAGGGACGGACATCAACTCGGTGCTGAAAAGCGCGCGGAAACAGGGCGCGTTCACGGTGGCGGTGACGAACGAAGCGAAGTCGACAATGACGCGCGTGGTGGACGAGAGTTTTCTGGTGCGCGCGGGAAGACAGAAGTCGGTGGCGGCGACGAAGACGTACACAGGGCAATTGCTGGTGCTGTATTTGCTGGCGTCGGCGCTCGGGCCCCATATCGAACTGGAATCCGTGAGCGAAATTCCGGAACTTGTGCGCGAGGCGCTGCGGCTGGGGCCGGAAATTCGGGGAATGGTCGAGAGGTACCGGTATATGCGGCAGTGCGCCGTGGTGGCGCGCGGCATGAATTATGCGAATGCGTTCGAGCTGTCGCTGAAACTGATGGAAACGTGCTACGTGGTTGCGGAGCGGTTTTCGTCGGCCGATTTTTTGCACGGGCCGATCGCGATGATCGAACGTGATTTTCCCGTACTGCTGTTTGCGCCGCCGGGTAAGACCTTGAAAGGGCAGCAATCGCTGATCAAGCGCCTGAAAGGATTGAACGCAGAGACGCTGGCGATTACATCGCAGGATGCGCGGCTGCCAGGAGTGACGCGCGTGATTCGCGTGCAGGGGAAAATGGGGGAGATTTATACGCCCATTCCTTACATTATTCCTGGGCAGCTTTTTGCGGCACAGCTCGCGGAAGTGAAGGGAATCGATGCGGACCGGCCGCGGTCACTGCAAATCGTGACGCAGACTTTCTGAAGTGATCGTATTTCGCTAATTTCCCGCAGATCGATCTTGTGCTGGGGCATTCGGAATGAGGCCAATGCGTTGTTCGATGGATTGGAAGCGGGGATCGGAACGCAAGAAATCGAAGGTCGGATCCGTTTTGATTATAAGCAGGGACCACGAGCGATCGCGGTAGGCCTTTTGCAGATAACGCAGGGTATTTTCCTTGTCGCCCATCTCTGAATAGAGGAATGCAACGCGGGCATTGGCGTCCTCATTCGGCTTCCAATTGCGCAGAATGTCTTCGATTCGTCTCTGGGACTGACGGCGATGGCCTGCGGTTGCGGAAACCAAGGGCGCAAGCTCTTCGAGATAGCTGCGGTTGCCGGTGAGGGTTGCCACCTTTCCAAGTTCGACTTTGGCCTCCGCATATTCTCCGGATGCCGCGAGTATGCAACCGAGATTCGTCAGGGCCGGAACGAAATCCGGGTTGGCGTCGAGGGCCTTGTGGAGTTCGGAGATGGACTCCTGATTCTGATGATCTAAATACAGCGCGACGGCAATATCGGATTGAACAATGGGAGAGAATGGATCGAGGATCTGAGCTTGTTTGAGCTCGGAGAAGGCTTCGTCGAAATGCCCCATGTATGCCAGAAATACTCCATACCATTCGTGAGCCCTGGAATAGCTCGGATTCAAAGTGATTGCCTCACGGAATTCCCGGTCGGCCGTTTGAAAATCCCAATCATGCCGGTACGCAACGACGGCCAATGAAGCATGAGCTTCGGCGAGGCTCGGATCGAGCTCGACGGCGGTTATGGCAGCGCGTTTTGCCTTGGAAAGTACCGAAGTGGGGGAAGTCGAATCCCACGCGCTTGAGAGGATGTAGGAGTCCGCGAGACCCGCATAGGCCGGGGCATATTTAGGATCCTGACGAATTGCTTTGGCGAAGTGTTCGATAGCCTGTCGGATTGCCGAAGGATCTCTGCGGTTCCAGAAGGAACGGGCGGTGAGGTAATCGAGGCGAGCTTCAGGGTTTGGCGAAAGTGGCGACGGGCTCTCAGGAGGGTGATCTGGAAGGAGAGTGGCGGCGACGGAAGCGGCAATCTGGCGCGAAACGCCATCTTCCAGCGAAAGCAAATCGGAATCACTGCCGTCAAATTGCCGCGACCACAGGACCCGACCGGTGGGCACATCAATCAATTGTGCAGCAATGCGAACACGGCCATCAGCTCGTGCCACTGTGCCTTCGACGACTTTGTCGGAGTGAAGTCGAGCCGCGATCTGGCGGACGGACTCATGGCTATCCTGGAAGTGCATGGCGGAGGCGCGGCCAATCACGCGCAGAGTCCGAGACTTGCCAAGGTCAGTGATTACGCTATCCGTGATGTCTTCTGCGAGACTGGCATTCAGACCGGAAGAAAGGTTTGAGAAGGGCAGGACTGCAATGGGAGCCATGCTACTGGTGGATGCTGGTCGTGGAGAAGAATGCTCTAGAAAGAGATGGCGGACCTCTTCGACAGCCAGGACCACAACGATCACGATAACTACATACAGTAGTAAACGGGAATAGCTCAGTAAGGCTGTTTGAACGCGATGCCCAGCATCACCCGTCTTTTCCGGATGTTCTTCCTTGGCCACGCTCTGCACGTGCGGAAGACGGCTCGCCCACCAACGATCAATCTCGGACCTATAAGCATAAACGGAGCCGTGCTGGCCGTGCTGGTGGCGATAAACGGGCAGACCTTCGATGGATTCCCAACGCTGGGCGGTGCGGACATCCCTTTTTAAGTGACGTGAAAATTGAAATCAACGAAACTGTGCACGAGCAATGCGCTGCACGCGGCCAGCACTCCCGTGTAGAAGGCGCGATTGGATCTTCCTTCGCACGAGTTCAGATTCGCGAGTCCCTGCTGGAAAAGCAGCACGATAAAGACCAGTCCAAAAATGCTCCCGATTGCGCCCGTCTCAGCCGCCAATTCCAGGTAATCGTTATGTGCATGATCGACGACGCGTCCGTCGTAGTCCGTTTCATATCGAGGGAAAACAGTCTCCAAGGTGCCCAGCCCGGTTCCGGTCCAGGGATGGCGTAAGAAGATTCTCCAAGTGTCGCGGTCCATCGACAGACGCTGGTCACGCGAGATGGAGTTGGGTGCCAGCTGTTCAAAGCGCTGCACAGTGGCACTGACGCCGAACCAAAGTGTGAATGCACCGGCCAAGGTCAGCAGTGACGCGAATGCAACAACTTGCCGTACTCCGATGTTGCGCCGTCGCGACAAAAAAATAAGCACCAGAACCGCGACGACGAATCCCACGATTCCGCCGCGCGAGCCTGACAACACAAGCGCTGCAATCGGCATGGCTGTCAACAGCGCGAGCAGTGCAACTATCTCGCCGCGCCACGTTGTCTGAATCAGCATCGCGATGCCAAAAGACGCAGTGAGCTCCATGAATCCCGCAAAATGATCGCGGTCCACGAACGGGCCGAAGGGCGTCGATGGTTGTGGCAATGGAACGAACCAATACAATTTCCCATCGAATGTGTAGTGCTGCGCGACCGCGAAAAGAGCGACCAAGAATCCGAAGCTCACCAGGAAAACAGAAAATGCTTTGAGCTGCGTGGTGGTCCGAAAAGTCTCCACTGATAGAAAAGCGAGCACAAAGTAGGCAATCCATTTCAGCAACTCGATCTCGGTTACGTAAGGGTAGACGGAAAGGCCGAACAATTTCTGCGCGAGACAGAAGGCGATAAGGCCCAGCACGGGCAAGTACAGCCAGTTTCGATGGACTTCCAATCGCCGCTGCCTGAACGCGTCGGCACCCCACGCCAGAAGCAATATCGCTGCGCCAATTTCCAGTAATGCGGTGCTCCAGACGGGCATCCCGCCATCGGTCAACACAGCAAACGCCAACAGAGCGCATATCCCAATGCGAATCACCTTCATCATGGGGAGCTCTTTGTCGCGTCCTCGATCGGAACCAGCGACACGTCGTCGACCCAAACAATTCCGCGCAGTTTGTCGTCAAATCCCAGGCTCGGCTTGCGGCGGAGAAGAATCTCCAGCAGATGCGTTGTGGATCCGCTTTCGAAATCGATTTGCACGGGAGTCCACTTGTTCGTGCCCAGGATGCCTGGTGTGGAAATGTCCACTTCGTTCTGGCGACGAGGATCGGAAATCTCGAATTGAATGCCGCTGGCGGTTGTAATTTCTTCTGTGCGCAGATACGCACGAAAGCGATATCGCTGGTGTGGCACAACGGGGACGTACTGATAAAAGTGCTGAAAGTTGAGGTCAGCTGAGCCGTCGAAGGCGACTCGCAACGATCGATGGCCGGAATGCACGACACTGTAATCAAAATTGTAAGAAGCGCCACTAATGGGCAATTCTCGCCAGTCGAAACCGCCATTCAGGAAATGGTGCTCAAATCCGGCGTTGAACACTAATGAGTGGTTTCCGTTCGCGTCCTGAGGCCAAGCGCTTCGTTGCAAGGCCTGATTCCAAACTTGCTGTGCGCCGTTGACGCGGTTTTCACTCATAAGATCATTGATAAGGTCGATAGCGTCCAGCATGGAGACCGGCTGATTAAGTGTTAGGAAGCGAGTCCAAGTGAAAAGCGCGGCGTCAGTTTGGTGCTGCGAAAGAAAATAGCGTATTGCCCTGACATAGTAAGGGCCCTGTCGTGGCAACAAGTTGTCCGTGATTGCCGCCACGTCCGGATCGGCGTGCCAACATTCGGAAAGTGCGCCCGCTTCAAGGGAAGAGTCATTCATCAAAGCGTAACGCAATGCTGCGAAAGCTGACGGAAAATTGCGCTGGCGCAGCAGGAAGCTTCCATACCTCCACGCGACTTCCGGGGAAACAGGAAAATCCCGCCGCGCCATTTCATACGACTGTTTCGTGGCAGCCGGATCGCCTTGCACTTCATAGAGAGCGGCAAGATCCATCCACAGAGGCGCGGAGCGCAGATTGATTTCCGTCGCGCGCTGCAAGTAATGAATGGCGTCCGGCAAGTTTCTGTTCTCGAGATTCCATTGGTAATACAGCCCGAGATGCCCCCAGTATTGTGCGTCGCCAGGCTCAAGGTGAGCTGCCGCGAGCCACTTCGCCGGATCATCGGACTGTTCGTACTGCGCGGCCATCCAAATTTTTACGGACGGATAGGAGAGTCCCGCGGCTGCCAGAACGATTAGAAGAAGAAAAGAGTATCGCCAGCGAGAATCCGAGAGATCGAAACGCATTTATATATGCTACATCTTTACTGATTGATATAGAGCACTCAATTTGTGATTTCCTTGGCCAGTCAGGGAGGCAAATGCTTAACAGGGACGCTAGAGCGCTGCCGGCGACCGATACGGACGCGGAAGCCGGCAGCGATAGGCCTGTTATTGTTTTAATGTATTTTCGATGAACGCGGCGACATTCGCTTTGAGCTTGTCGTGTGCCGCGTCATTGACATACATCATGTGGCCCGCGTCATAGTATTTGAGTGTAATGTGGCTGCGCAGACTCGCCGGCAAATCGAGGTGGTCCATCGTGTATTCGGTTTCAAAAAACGGCGTGGCCAGGTCGTAATACCCATTTTCGACCTGGACGCGCAGATGCGGATTCGAAATCAGAGCCTCTACGAGATCGGGCTCCACATTCGGTGCACCCGGAAATCCGAAACCACGGCCTCCGTGTTTCCAGTCCCAGCTTGCGCCGGCGAAGTTTGCGGAGACAAGATACGTCATGTCTTTGCCATAGTTCAGATCTTGCCGAATGTAATCGTTGAACGCCGCCGTGTAAGCGCCGCTCAATGCCGTCGATTGCGGATCGTACGAGGCATATTCAGCGAGTGGATCATCTGCGGGGCCGGAGAAACGTGAATCCAGTCGCCCTGTCGTCAGGCCCCGGCTGCGTTGCAACTCCTCCATAAATTGAGGCAGGTTAACGCGCAGGTTGGCTTTCATTATGTAATCCTCACTGAGGCCAGTGAACTGCGCGAGTTTCTTGGCGACGGCTTCCTTTTCAGTGTCGCTGATTGTGTCGCCCTTCAAAAGTGCAGCCGCGTATTCTGTCGACGCAAATTGTCGCGACTGCTCGATGATATTGTCCAGATTTGCGGGGCAGCCTTGCAGTATTTTGTGATAGCAGGCGGTCGCTGCGTAGCTGGGAACGTAAAGCACGTAGGCGAGATCTTCGCCGGGATAAAACGAAATTGTTCCCAGATCGAGGACGGAAGACATCAGCACGATGCCATTCAAGTCCATGCCGTAATGCGACTGCAGATAATTTCCGACCACGGCGGAGCGAAACGTTCCATAGCTTTCGCCGATCAAAAACTTCGGCGAGTTCCAACGATTGTTTTCGGTCACGTAGTTGTTGATGAACTGGCCGAAGGCGCGCATGTCCTGGTCGACTCCCCAGAAGTCCTTGTTATGCGCCTTGCCAACCGCGTGGCTGAATCCCGTGCCCATGGCGTCGATGAAGACTTCATCGGTGACGTCGAGCAATGAATCCTGATTGTCGACGAGTTTGTATGGTGCTGGGGGTGTGGCGGTCGCATCTGACGTGACGACGCGTTTCGGACCATACGCGCCCATGTGTAACCAGATCGTCGAGGAACCCGGTCCGCCGTTATAGAAAAACGCAACCGGACGCCGCGCCATGTCCTTCACGTCGCTGCGCGTGTACGCGACGTAGAACATCAGGCCCGTTGGCTCGCCGTTGTCGTTCTTCAGCAGAATCGTTCCGGCGGTCGCTTTGTAGGGGATCGTTTCACCGCCGATGCGAATGCTATGGTCGGTGACGGAAGATGTTTCTTTGGGCTGCTCCGCGGGCGATTCTTTTTTGGCCTCTGGCTTTGATTCATTCTTCGATTCGTTCTGTTCGTTCTGCTGGTTCCGGCGTATTTGTGCGGATGCCGGAGCAACGCAGGTAACGAAAAGCAGGATGTTCAAAAAGATTCCCAAGAGGACTGGCGCAAACCCTGGGACGCGAAACTTTCTCATCGTTAGACTCCCTTTGGGGAATATATTTCATTGGAGCTAGTGGCGCAGGGATTCTATCGAGCCCGTGCGGTGTAAGTCAAAAGAGTCTTTTCGTATATCTTGGCTACTGATGCGCGCAGCCTTCTCGCAGCAAGCATATCCTCGCAGAACGCGACGCCTGCTTTGCGCTATGATGGCTCAGCAAGCGCTTATGGCACATCCGCAACGCAACTACGACGCAGTTGTAATTGGCTCTGGACCCAATGGGCTGGCGGCCGCCGTGAGGTTGGCGCAAACCGGCAAGTCGGTTGCTGTTTACGAAGCAGAGCCGACCGTTGGCGGAGGCGCGCGTTCGGCCGAGCTGACGCTTCCTGGCTTCATCCACGACATTTGCTCGGCTGTTCATCCCATGGCGCTGAGCTCTCCTTTTTTTCGCGCGCTGCCTCTTGATCGTTTTGGTCTACGTTGGGTTCATCCGGACGCACCCGTCGCGCATCCGTTCGACGACGGCACAGCCGCTTTATTGGTGCGTTCTCTGGATCAAAGTGCTGCGCAATTCGGTGAAGATGCAGCAGCAGTTCGGTCGTTGATCGGGCCGCTGGAAAAATCGTGGGACCATTTGACAGACTCGATTCTGGCGCCGATACGAATCCCACGCCATCCATGGGCGCTCGCGCGTTTTGGTCTAAACGCTCTTCGTCCCGCAACGAAATTGGCGCGGAACAAATTCAAAACCACGCGTGCTCGCGCTGTATTTGCCGGCATGGCGGCGCACTCGATGCTGCCTTTAGAGCAGACCTTATCGGGTGCGTTTGGACTGTTGATCTGGACGACATGCCACAGCGTTGGATGGCCTGTTGCCGCGGGCGGGTCGCAGTCGTTATCGAACGCGCTTGCGGGATTGCTGCGCTCGTTGGGCGGCGAGATTTTCACAGGCCGTCGCGTAAGCAGTCTGGCGGAATTGCCGGCGGCGCGCGCGATATTGTGCGACATCACGCCACGGCAGTTCCTTCAAATCGCCGGAGGGAAAATCAGCGAGCGCGAACGGAACACCCTGGCGAATTACCGCTATGGGCCGGGTGTCTTCAAAGTGGATTGGGCTCTTGATGGCCCGGTCCCGTGGAATGCTTCGGAATGCATTCGCGCCGGAACGGTGCACATAGGGGCAACGCTCGAAGAAATCGCCGAGTCGGAACTTGCCGCAACACAAGGAAAAATAATTGAGCGGCCATTCGTAATCTTTGCGCAGCCATCCCTTTTTGATCCGACTCGCGCACCAGCGGGGAAACACACGGCGTGGGCGTACTGCCATGTTCCGAACGGGAGCACAATCGACATGCTGGAACGCATTGAGAACCAGGTCGAACGTTTTGCTTCGGGTTTCCGGAAACGCATTCTGGCCCGCTCCACGATGACCACTGCCGAGATGGAAACGCATAACGCGAATTTGATCGGAGGAGACATCGGCGGAGGTTCCGCAGAGATGAGCCAGTTCTTTTTCCGCCCGAGTGCAAGACTTTACTCCACATCTTTGCCGGGAGTTTTTCTTTGTTCGTCTTCCACTCCGCCAGGTCCCGGCGTGCATGGCATGTGTGGATACTTCGCCGCGCAACGCGCCCTGCGCCGCTGCTTCTAGCGACATGGCGTGCGAAATGGGAATTTCCTAAGATGATGTACGCCGCTTCGGGTGAAACGGGGTTGTCGGGTGCTTGAATAAGTTTAGACGGGCCAGCCCTTGAGCAGTTCGAGGACGGCGGTGACGATTTCTCGAATTTGAACCGGCCGAAAAAAAACTCTTGCGGCGGAGCCAGGGGGAAAAGTTATAGTTCGCGATGCAATCACGATTGTCGGGATGCGGCTGACGAGCGTTTGAATGGCGGGATCAATGGCGGCTTTCGCGCCTGCCTCGAGAACTATGGCCGACGGTATTTCTCCGGCAGCCAGGGCTTTTCCCGCGTCCGCGACGGTCTCCATACCCAGAGCGTCGACGCCGCGTTCGCGCAACTCGGCGCGAACCCCTGCGCGGAGCATCCAATCTTCGCCAATCACGTATACGACTGGCATCCCCGCGAGAAAGTATAGCATCCGCGCTAGTGGCGCTTTATCGCCGGTGAATGGCACGGCGTAGGCAATCGATGGAGCCGTCTGTTACAATTCTGCGAAATCCTGGGGGATTCCTCTATTGGTGTCAGAACGAGCACCTGGACTGCGAAGACGATGGGTCGGATGGTTGATCGGCGTTATTGTTGTGGTGGCTCTTGTTTTGATACTCGCCAATCGTGACCAGGCTCCAGACGTTCAGGTGGCGCAAGTAAGGCGAGAGAACCTCTCCGCATCGATCGCCAGCAATGGGAAAGTCGAGCCGATAGCACCTTCGATTGCGCGTGCCCAGTTTGTGACGTTTGTCGACAAAGTGGCGGCCATGGAAGGACAAGCGGTGCACAAAGGGGAAGTGATTTTGGTGCTGAATGCCGATAATGCGAAGGCGCAGCTGGCGAACGCGCGCGCTGAACTCCTCGCAGCCAACGAAGAACTTCGCGTCGCGCATGCGGGCGGCCCGGCGGATCAACTGGCGCAAATCAACGGCGATTTACGGAAAGCACAAATTGACGTGGCGAATCTGCAGAGAACGCACGATGCGCTCGAGCGGCTTGTTGTGGCAAAGGCGGCGACTCAGGACGAACTGGATCAGAACGCGAGCAAGTTGGCGCAAGCGCAGGCCACGGTCGAAACGCTCGAGCAGCGGAAAGCAGCCTTGGCGGAACAGGCGAGCGTTAACGCGCGGAGCGCCCAGCTGACCGTGCAGCGCGACAGCGATCTGATCGCCACGCTCCGGCATGACGTGAACTCCGCCACAGTGGTTGCGCCGCTTAACGGGACTCTTTATTCGTTGCCTGTGCATTCTGGGGATTACGTGCAGGTCGGCCAGGTGCTTGCGGAAATGGCCGACTTGCACTATGTGCGCGTGCGCGCATTTGTCGACGAACCTGATTTGGGCGTGCTCGCACCGAAGCAGCCGGTGGAAATTACATGGGATGCGCTGCCGGGGCGAGTCTGGACTGGCCGGACCGAGACTGTTCCCAAGGAGGTGACGACGCTGCAATTACGCAGTGTCGGTGAAGTGCTGTGCTCGGTCGCAAACGATAACCTGAAGCTGATCCCCAATATCAATGTAGACGTGAAAATCGTAGTCAGCCACCGGCAAAACGTCCTGGTGATTCCGCGGGGTGCGGTGCACACGGATGGGTCGCGCCACTTTGTGCTGGTCGTCGAGAACAACACTCTGCATCGCCGCGATGTGGAGGTTGGGATTGCAAATCCGACGGAATTCGAAGTGGTTTCAGGTTTGAAAAGTGGTGAGATCGTGGCGCTTTCGGGCGACATCGCGCTGCGCGACGGAATGAACGTACATCCTGCGGAGGTAAAACAGTAATGAAGCAGCTTCTCGCGTCGATTGCAGTGTCTATGGTGTTACTTTTGCCTGCGTCGCGTGTAGCCTCGGCGGACGATCTCGGCTCGATCCAGAGCGAATTTGAAGCAGGGAATTACAGTATGGCAATGAATACGCTGCGTGCCTTGATTTCGCAGAATCCCGGCAACGCCACAGCTCATTACTGGCTGGGACGTTGTTATATCGAAGTGCGCGACTACGATAACGCAATCGGCGAGTTTGGGAAGGCGGTACAGCTGACCCCCAATTCTTCCCTGTACCACGAGTGGCTTGGCCGCGCTTACGGCGGAAAGGCGGACCGCGATCGCAGTTTTTTGCTGGCGCGCCGCGTGAAAAAAGAATTTCTGGCTGCGGTGCAATTCGATGGGTCGAATATTGAGGCGCGTCGCGACTTGGAAGAATACCTGCTGGATGCGCCATGGATTGTTGGCGGGAGCAACGAGGATGCTCTCGAGCAGGTGAATGAAATTTCCAAGCTCGATCCGCTCATAGGGCACCTCGCCCGTGCCGATTATCTCAATCACGTCGGGAAGAGCGATCAGGCTGTGGCCGAGTACAATGCGGCGTTGGAGATGAAGCCGCAAAAGGTGGGGCCGTATCTGGAAATCGCCGACTACTATGCTGGTCAGAATAATGGCGCGGAAGTGCAGAAGATCATTGATGCTGCCGCGCAAGTCAACGCCAAAGATCCTCGGTTAGCGTTCTACCGCGGCGAGGCAGATGTGTTGAGCGGGTTGGACTTCACGGTTGCGGAAGAGGATTTGAAATCGTACGTCGCCAGTTCACCGGAGCGCACCGACTGGCCGTCGCACGCGGCCGCGCGTTACTGGCTCGGGCGTCTCTACGAAAAAGAAGGTAATAAAATGGCGGCTGCGGAGCAATATCGCGCTGCATTGCAGCTTGATCCGCGACGAGCAGATGCGCGCAAGCAACTTAATGCCTTGGAGAAGTCAATTCACTAGGTTATTTTTGCATGGGGATGTCCCACGGGTCTAGGAGCGCTCAAGATGAAGGGAGTGGTTCTCGCTGGTGGGACCGGATCGCGGCTATTTCCGCTGACCCGTGTGACGAACAAGCACCTCCTGCCAATCTACGATAAGCCCATGGTCTTTTATCCGCTGCAGACGCTGGCAGACGCGGGCGTTCGCGACATCCTGCTGGTCACGGGTGGGCACAGTGCGGGAGATTTCTTGCGGCTGCTTGGTAACGGGAAAGATTTCAACTTGCGGCATCTTTCTTACGCGTACCAGGAGGGCGAAGGCGGTATTGCGGATGCGCTACGGTTGGCCGAGCATTTTGCCGACGATCATTCGATCTGCGTTGCTCTTGGCGACAACATTCTTGAGACGAATATCATCCGCGGCTGCGAGGAGTTCGAGCGCACGGGCCGCGGCGCGCACATCTTTCTAAAAGAAGTGCCGCATCCGGAGAGGTTCGGCGTCCCTGTGTTCGAGGGCGATCGGATCGTCCGGATCGAAGAGAAACCAAAGCAGCCCAAGTCCAATTTCGCAGTGACAGGCTTTTATATTTACGACGCGACGGTCTTTGAGAAAATCCGCACCCTCAAACCCTCGGGCCGCGGCGAATTGGAAATCACGGATTTGAACAATCAGTATCTTGCGGAGGGTTCCTTGGGCCACAGCCTTCTCGACGGTTGGTGGACCGACGCGGGAACGTTTGACTCGCTGCTGCTTGCAAATAATTTGGTGGCAAAGGGCGGAGCAAATAAAGTTAAGGGGACAAGGACCGTCAGTTCGGGGAACAAGAGTTAAAATCACCGGAACGGTCGCGATTGATGGCTCACCGACCTTTGTGTGTTCGGGAAGCCCTGCAAGCCCGCGTTGCTTACAATGATCCGATGTTTTGGTATGCCGGGAACCTACGGCGGCGGTAAATCATCTGGAAGCAGACGATGAAACTTCTGGTCACCGGCGGCGCTGGCTTCATCGGTTCTAATTTCATTCGCTATTTCCTCGCAACGCATCCAGGCGCTGAAATTGTCAACTACGATAAGCTGACCTACGCCGGGAATCTTCAGAATCTCGCCGACATTGACTCGCAGCCGGATTATAAATTTGTGCGCGGCGATATTTGCGACGCCGACGCCGTTGACCGGTTGTGCGAAGAGCCTTTTGACGCCATCGCGCACTTTGCAGCCGAAAGTCACGTGGATCGCAGTATCGCCGCAGCGCGCGAGTTTATTCGCACGAATGTCGAAGGCACTTTGGTGATGCTCGAAGCGGCGCGGAAACACAAAATTCCTCGCTTCCTGCACGTTAGCACCGACGAAGTGTACGGCAGCATGGGGCCCAAGGAGTCCGCGACCGAGCAATCGCAACTCGCACCGAACAGCCCGTATGCGGCGAGCAAGGCGGCGTCCGACTTACTGGTGCGCAGTTACGTCCAGACGCACAAATTTCCCGCCGTCATCACCCGCTGCACGAATAATTATGGGCCATTTCAATTCCCCGAAAAGCTGATCCCGTTGATGATTTCGAACGCGCTCGACGGAAAGAAGCTGCCCGTCTATGGCGACGGATTGAATGAACGCGACTGGATTTTCGTCGAAGACCATTGTCGCGCGCTTGACGCTGTCCTCGAGAAAGGCCGCGTCGGAGAAATTTACAATATTGGATCCGGACGCCCGGTGCCCAACATAGGGATTGTGCGCAGCCTTCTGAAACTACTGAACGCTCCTGACGGGCTAATCGAGTTCGTTCAGGATCGTCCGGGGCACGACCGGCGTTACGCGCTCGATGATTCGAAAATACGGCATGAGCTTGGCTGGGAATCGAAGGTCGATCTCGACGCGGGACTGAAGCACACGGTGGATTGGTACCGCACTCATTCCGATTGGGTGCAGGAAGCCAAGAGCGGTGAATATCAGGCCTACTACGAAAAATTCTACGTAAAGCGGCGAGCCACGCTCGCCCAGCTCTGAACCACCTTGAAAATATTCATCACCGGCAAAGATGGAATGCTTGCTCGCGCGCTTACCGAAGTGCTCGCGCCACGCCACGAAATTGTCGCCACAAGCCACAGCGAGGCGGACATCACCGACAGTCGAGCGATTGCGCGAGCGATTGAAGCCGCACAGCCGGATAGCGTGTTGAACGCGGCGGCATTTACCGATGTAGATGCTTGCGAAAGCCAGTCCGAGCTGGCATTCCGCGTGAACGCCGAAGGGCCCCGAAATATCGCTCTGGCCTGCAAGCAGTTCGGCATTCCGCTGATGCATATCAGCACCGACTACGTTTTCGACGGGCGAAAGCCGGAACCATACGTTGAAGAAGACGAGGCGCGGCCGCTAAGCGTTTATGGGCGGAGCAAGCTCGAAGGCGAGCGGGAAGTGCAGGGAAATCTTGAGCGCTCGTGGATTGTGCGCGTGTGCGGAGTATTCGGGCCGTATCGCAAGAATTTCGTCTCGCTCGTCGTGGATCTTGGGCGCAAAGGCCAGCCACTGCAAATCGTGAAGGACCAGCGTCTCGCTCCCACATACACGTTCGACGCGGCGCGGGGCATCGAGCAAATTCTTGATCGCGGTTCTCACGGCATTTATCACCTGACGAATCAGGGATTCACCACGCGAGTCGATTACACGCGTGAGATTTTGCGGCAGGCAGGCTTTGGAGACACGCCCGTGATCCCCATTGCGAGCGAAGAGACGAAACGGCCGGCGCCACGGCCAAGAAATTCGCAACTGGAAAATGCCAGGCTCAAACGCGAAGGTCTTGCGCTGCTTCCCCCGTGGCAAGACGCCATACGCCGTTATTTGATCCAGTTGAACGCTGGTCCTTAATGTTCCGGCCATTTAAGGGGCGACGCATAGTGGCTAATTGAGGCGGCAAACCTCGACCGCTGAATTTCGATAGGGGCAATCGATGGCCGCCGCGTTCGGTTGCTGTAGGACGACCCAGGTGACGCCGTAAGTTTTCTTCAGTCGCGCAAAATCCCTGGGGCCAAAGTTTTCCCATCCCCGTGTGGCTCTCGTCTGCGCCAGACAATCATCAGCGAGCGGTAGCTCCGGATAGAGCGCGACGGCGCTCCAATCTTTTGTCGCGTCGGCCAGTCGGCTGCGTTCGGCGATCGCGCGGAAGCCTTGATAATTTTCTCGCGGCAGGGCCATGTAATTTGGATCGAGAGCGAAGATGGCGTTTTCCGGAGTGTTGGCGCGGATCCAGACAAATGCTTGCACCCACGGATTTTTCGGTGGCGCGCCAGGCCACTCGACATGCCGGTCGCCGGGAAAGAGCTGGAACTGCGCGAAAGACATGGCGGCGCAAATGGGAATAAACAGCAAGAGCCAGCGCATCGGCCGATTATGCAGCAGCCATTCACCCAGCATCCCGCCGGCAAAAAGAAATAGAAATAGATAAACCAATTGCAGACTGCGCATGGGTTGATAAAGCGCGAAAATCTCAAGACTCCGTGGAATTGTCACAATCAATGCACCCGCGAAGAAAAGCAATTCGAAAAGAAATAGCGCCCAGGTCAAGCGCGCAAGCACCGCCCGGCCTTGCTTCCGCGCGATGCGGTTGAACCACCACAACAGCGCGAGCGGCCCGATAATACCGAGCCACTCGTACCACTGCCAGCGGAGCAAAAAATAGTATGAATGGCCTTGCAGGGACTGCCAATACGCAGCCGATGGCGCCCTAAGTGAAAATCCCGGGATCAACAACATGGCTGAACTGACTGAAGCCAAAGCCGGTGGAACTCGCCGTTTGTTCAGTATTAGAAGGAGCAAGACAAAAGCCAGACCGAACACCGCCATCAGCGGCTGAATGACCGCGGTGAGAATAAGCCACAAAGTAGTGACGAAATATTTCCTTTCAAGGACCGCGTCAATGGCGAAAACAATTCCGAATGCCGAGAAGGAGCGCGGATTCAAATACGCATCAAAAATGTACAGAGCGGTACCCGCCACGGGCAAGGTAAGCAACGCCGCGACCATAACAACGGCGGCCCACCGCCCCGCCTGAGACGAAAAACATTTCGAAGCGATTTTCCAGCAGGCAAAAAGGAGAAGAAAAACGGAGACCAGGTACCAGAGGAAAAGCACCCAGTCGAGCGAGAAATGCGTTAAGCGCACCGTCCAGGCGATGAGGTTGGGAAAAAAAGTGAGGTGTGCATGCGTCTCGAAAAATTCTTGGCCGAAGGGGTAATAGGAGGGATGGAGGATTTTTACGATGCCGGGAACATAGATCTCGGCGTCTTCCGACCTTGGGTGATAGCCGTGAATCAGAAGCGCAGCAAATGTCAGCAGCAGAAGAAGGGCGACGTCTTTCCGCTTCACGCCGCGTTCCTCAATTTACGTGACCGCGAATCTCCGCTTCCATGTATTCCGGCAGGACAATAAGGTCGCGCTTCGGTCGAGTTTTCCAGCGATGGACGTTCCTGTGATGCTGGCATCCTACACACGCACAGGCGCAACTTCATGGGCGCCGTTCGAATAATAATTGAGGTCGAGTTTACGGCCAGTTTCCTTGAAGATGCGGAAGTGCATGATGCCGGCCTTTTGCAGCGCGAATTTGAACGAAGTGCCGAGGACGCCGAAGCCGTAGCGCACGCTCCGCCGGAAGTTGATCGACGAGGCTTCCTCGAAATAGCGTGCCGGACAGGAAATTTCTCCAATACGAAATCCAAAAAACAAGACTTGCGCCAGCACTTCATTGTCAAAAACGAAATCGTCTGAATTTTCGAGCAGCGGCAGCGCCAGCAGCACTTCACGGCCGAACGCGCGATAACCCGTGTGGTATTCGGACAGCTTCGCGCCGAGGAGCAAATTTTCGAACGCGGTAAGCAGCCGGTTGGAAATATACTTGTAGAGCGGCATACCGCCACGCCGCGCGCCGCCGCCCAAAATGCGCGAGCCGAGCGCCACGTCGCAACTGCCGCAGGCGATCAGTCCCGCGAGCGACGGGACGAGGGCAGGATTATATTGATAATCGGGATGAAGCATTACGACGATGTCAGCGCCGGCGGCGAGAGCCTCCCGGTAGCACGTTTGCTGATTCCGGCCATATCCGTAGTTGCGGTCGTGGACGAAGACGCGCAAGCCGAGCTCACCGGCCAGTTTAACCGTGCGGTCAGTGCTCGAATCGTCGACTAGGATTTTAATGTCAACCACGTCGGGAAGATCCCGGACTGTGGCTTCGAGCGTCTTCTCTGCATTGTACGCGGGCATAACCACCGCGATGCGTTTGCCTTCGATCATTTTATTCGGGCATTCTTCCGCACGTTCTCCCGGCTTCCCTTGCGATCCCGCACTTTACGAAAGAGCGTCGCCCGGAGAATTTCAGGCGTCCCAAGGGCTCGCTAGACGCATCGTAATGGGCAGCACATGTGGCGTCAAGAAATATTGGGCTGCGCAGAAATTGGATTTGCTATAGTGGGCGCAAGGCACGCCACCTCGGGAAAAGGTTGAAAACGTGGCTTGGGGAGAAACCTGGAATTTGGCAATGGATTCGCTGCGCGCGAACAAACTGCGGGCGATGCTCACCATGCTTGGTGTGGTCATAGGCAGCGCCTGCATTGTGCTTGTGGTGACGGTAGCATTGGCCGGGAAACGCTTCATCATCGGCCAGATCGAAGCCGTAGGCTCGAACATCGTATACGCCTCGCTGGTGGAATCCGGCGTGGGACAAACCACGGCGCTTAGCGATCAGATTTCAATGGCCGATCTGAAAGCCGTGAAGCAGGGAATTCCACAGGTTACGCAAGTCGCCGGATCGCACGACATAGCCATGACCGTCGTTGCGGGCGGCGCCGCACGGCCGGTGAGTCTCGTCGGGGTTACACAAGGATTCCAGCAAATTCGCAATTTTCTGATTGTGAGCGGGCGCTATTTCGACGACGGCGATTTCACCAGCAGCAGTAAAGTTTGCCTGCTCACGGAGCACATGGCCAAGGCTGCGTTCCCCTACGACGATCCCATCGGGCGCAATATTCGTGTCGGGGATTTGAGTTTTACGGTAATTGGCGTATTCCGCGAGCGCGTCCAGACGTTTGGGCAAACGGAAATTGCCACCGATTCCGTGCTCGTGCCGTTCCCGTTGATTCGATATTACACGGGCGAGAGCTCCATCCGGACGTTCTATGCGCAGGCCGACAGTCCGCAGGACGTCGCCCTCGTGACGCAGGAAGTGGCGGAAATTTTGAAAGCACGGCACCGGCCGGAGGCGGAATATAGCGTCCTAAACTTGTCATCCATTCTCGAGACTGCGAAGCACATCTCGCTGGCGCTGACAATTGTGCTGCTGCTCATTGCCATGATCGCGCTGGTCATCAGCGGCATCGGGATCATGAATATCATGCTCGTCAGCGTGACGGAGCGCACGCGGGAGATCGGAATTCGAAAAGCCATTGGGGCCCGGCGGCAAGAAATTCTCTATCAATTTTTGACCGAGGCGACGATCATCAGCGGAGCCGGCGCGCTTGTTGGTATCATCGTGGCGGTGATCATCCCGTTTTTCATTTCCGCGGTTGTCCAACTCTTCCCCGTCTCCGCCGGCATTACGATTCCAATTTCATGGCCTTCTGTAGTGCTCGCGTTTGTTGTATCGTGCGCCACGGGGGTGTTTTTTGGCTATCTACCCGCCAGCAAGGCGGCAAAACTTCAACCGGTGGAATCCCTACACTATGAATAAAATGAAAATGAATTTTCTAGGGCTGATCGTGATTTGCAGTTCAATCAGCGCCACAATTCTCGCCGCGCCCTTATTGGCGCAGCAACCTCCGCAGCCACTCAAACTACAGTTACAGGCGCCAACCACGATCCACGCCATGGCGCCAGCGCAGAAAACGCTGGTATCGCAATTGCCCGCAAAGCCACAAGCGCAACCTGGAGCAGGTGTACTGACGCTTGACCAAGTGGTGGATCTCGCGCTGGCGCACAGCCCCGACCTGGCTCTGGCGCGCGTTCGCTACACGGTTGCTCAAAATGTCGCCGGAGTGGACCGCGCGGAATTCCGTCCCAATCTCTATACCGGTTCAGGGGCGGCATACACGAATGGTTTTCCGCAGACTCCCGGGGGCGCGGCGCCCTCCGTGTTCGAAATGTCTTATACGCAAGCCCTTATCGATCCGGTCAAGCGCGGGACTCTGCACGCGGACGAAGATCGCGCTAAGAATCAGGAGATCGAATACCAGAACATGCGCGACACCGTCATGGTTCGTGCGGCTTCGGCATATCTGGAGTTGGCCGACGTGCGCCACTCGCTCGATTTGCTTCGCGGCGAGCGCGACAGCCAGCAAAAAATCCTTGATGTGACGCAGCAACGCGCCGGTGCAGGAATGGAATTGCCCGTCACCATAACGGAAGACGAACTGCAATTAGCGAAGACAAACCAGCGCGTTGTCCAATATGAGAGCCGGGACGAAATCCTCTCTGACCAAATCCGCGACATGACCGGTCTCGCACCCGATCAGCCCGTGGAAGTATCTTCATCAGAAGTACTAGCTTCCCAGGCGACCGAACCTGCATCCAACGTAGTGACAGCCACCTTGGAGCACAGCCCCATGATTCGAGAAGCCGAAAACGAGCGGACCGCTCGCGAGCATTTGCTGAAGGGTGCAAGGGCGGCCTATTGGCCGACAATTTCTTTGGTTGGCGAATACAGTGTGTTGAGCAAGTTCAATAACTATGACGTGTTTTTTAACCATTTCCAGCGGAACAACGTCAATGTCGGCGTCCAGATCCAGATTCCTATCTTCAGCGCGCATACATCGGCCGCCGCGGCATTGGCGCACAGCCAATTCAACGAAGCAGATTTGGAACTCGCCAGCGATAAACGCGCCGTACGCATTGGCGCCGAGCAGAAAGTCCGGACGCTCCGCGAAATGGACGCGGGCACGGAGGTTGCGCAGCTGGATTTGCAACTCGCACAGCAGCAACTCCAGGATGTTCAAGTCAAATTCAATCAGGGCCGGGCGACATTGCGCGATTTAGAGCAGGCGAGAGTCCTCGAAAATGAGAAGTGGCTGGCATTTCTCGACGCGAATCTTTCGCGCGAAAAGGCGCAGCTTGATCTGTTACAGGCCACGGGGCAGCTTGCCCAGGCGTTTCATTGAGGGAACATTTCGCAAAGCTTTTCTATTCGCGCGGTATGAATTCGAGTAGAATGAATTTCTTCGCATGGGCAGGTCTTTGTCTATTTGGCCGTCCAGAACCAGGAGGATGTTGAATGCCGTCGGTAATGAAAACACTGCTGCTCAATCCCCCGAGCTTCGAAAATTTCGACGGCGGCGCCGGTTCTCGCTGGCCGGCAACACGCGAAATTGAATCTTATTGGTATCCGGTCTGGCTGACCTATCCCGCCGGAATGCTGCCAGGCAGCCGCTTGCTCGACGCTCCTCCACACAAGGTGTCGCCGCAGCAAACCATTGAGATATCCAAGGATTACGAGTTTTTGGTGCTGTTCACATCGACGGTCGGGTTTCAGAGCGATTTGAAGCTTGTCCGAAAGATGAAGGAATTGAACCCAGGACTGAAAGTCGCGTTTGTCGGCCCGCACGTGCAAATCAAGCCTGAAGAAAGTTTGCTGGCCAGTTCGGATATTGATTTCATCGTACGCGGCGAATTCGATTATGCCGTCACGGATTTCGCGAATGGGAAGCCGCTTGGCGAGATCGCTAATGCCAGCTACATCAAAAATGGAAAAGTCGTCCACAATCCCACGCGCGCGCCACTGCATACCGCAGAGCTGGACGAGTTGCCGTTTGCGACCGACGTTTACAAACGGGATTTGACGATTGAACGTTATAACGTGCCCTTCCTGCTTCATCCTTTCGTTTCGTTCTACACCACGCGAGGCTGCCCGGCCCAATGCACTTTTTGTCTTTGGCCACAGACCCTTTCGGGCCACACATGGCGCGTCCGCTCAGTTGACAGCGTCGCTCGCGAGTTCGAACAGGCCCACCGCATGTTCCCTCAAGCGAAGGAATTCTTCTTCGACGACGATACTTTCAACATTCGCAAAGACCGCGTCCTCGAGCTGTGTAAGCGGTTCAAGCCGATCGGATTCCAGTGGTCCTGCACGGCGCGCGTCCACAGCGATTATGAAACGCTCGCGGCCATGGCGGACGCTGGCGCGCGGTTGTTCATCGTCGGCTTCGAATCTGGCGACCCGCAAATCTTGAAAAACATCAAGAAGGGCGCCACCATCGAAATGGCGCGCACGTTTGCGGCGAATTGCAAGAAGGTCGGAATACGTGTTCACGGAGACTTCATTATTGGCCTGCCGGGCGAAACCAAGGAAACGATACAGAAGACGATGGACTTTGCCAGAGAACTCGACTCCGAAACCATCCAGGTTTCTATGGCGCACGCCTATCCAGGGACGGAGCTTTACAATCTGGCTTCGGCGAACGGATTCCTCGCCACCGAAGCGCTTGCCGACTCGGGAGGCCACCAGCTTCCGCACCTCGAATATCCGGGACTCAGCCGCGAAGAAATGATGAACGCGGTAAACCAATTCTATGATTCCTATTATTTCCGTCCGCGCGTCGCGTGGCGAATCGTTCGTGAGGCCCTTTGGGATGCGCATGAGCGCAAACGCCTGTTCCACGAAGCGGTTTCGTTCCTGCGCTTGCGCGCCGAGCGGTTGAAATACGCGAAGAGTGGCAAGGGACCCGCGAAGAACCAGCCTCCGTCTGTATCCGTGACGACCATTCCGTCGCATGCGAACACGGAATTCCCCACGGAAACACAGGGCGCATGAAACTTCCTCATCGGTTGCACGGCAAGACGATCTGTCTGATTGGCCTGATGGCAATTTTCGGGTCGCTCGGCGACGTCTTGCTGCGCAAAGGCATGAGGCAAATCGGCGCGGTCTCCAACTGGCGACCCGAAGCGCTGCTCGCTACGTTTGACAGGACATTCCACTCGGGGTCGATCTGGCTGGGGATTTCCTCGCTGCTGCTGTTTTTTATCGCGTATCTGCTGGTGCTCTCCTGGGCCGATTACAGCTACGTCCAACCGGCCTCGGCGACAGGTTATTTGTTCGTGGCCGTGCTGGGCTATTTGCTCCTCGGCGAAGTGATTCCGCGGATGCGGTGGATCGGCGTGCTGGTGATTTGCATCGGTGTGCTGCTGGTGGGTGGAACGCCGCCGCGCACGACGGAGGAAGGATGACCGGGCGCGACGCAGCGTTTCTTTTCATCGTGATCTTCGGCGGAACAGGCGGCGAGCTGGCCGTCACGCATACAATGAAGCGCGTCGGCGAGGTGCAGAGTTTCTACCCGCACCATTTGCTGCGTGTGATCCTGCGCGCCTTCCGCAGCGGCTGGATGTGGTTCGGCCTTAGTCTTATGACGATTTCGTTTTTTTCGTTGTTGATGTTGCTTTCTTGGGAAAACGTCAGCTTCGTCGTGCCCGTGACGGCCCTCAGCTACGTGCTGGGCGCCTTTGGCGGCAAATTCCTGCTCGGCGAGCGCGTCGAGCCCCGGCGCTGGATTGGCGTTGCGCTGGTTTGCCTTGGAGTCCTCCTGGTTTGCGTGGGCTAAGCAAGACGTCCCGGGACCGTTCCGGTATCAGATCAAAGGCTGGCCATGTGGCATGAAGTCCTGCGGTGGTCGCTGCTGGCGCTCGCGCTAGGACCTTTCGGCTACTACCTGCTTGCTATCACTGCTGCACGGCGCTTCTTCCGCAACCGCTCGCCAATCTCGAAGGAATTTACCCCGCCGGTCAGCATCCTGAAACCTGTGCGCGGTCTGGACCGCGAGGCGTACGAGAATTACGCGAGCTTCTGCCGGCAGGAATATCCCGAATTCGAAATTATTTTCGGCGTCACAGAAGATACGGATCCCGCCATTCCAGTCATCGAGAAACTGATTCACGATTTTCCGCAATGCAAGATCCGGCTGCTGATTGGCGCGGAACGGTTGGGCACCGGCGACAAAGTGAACAAGCTCTGCCGCATGGTGCGCGAGGCGAAACACGATATTCTGATTATCAGCGACAGCGATATTCGCGTGGCGCCGGGATATTTATACGCCGTCGCGGCGCCCTTCGCAGATCCAAAAGTCGGTGCGGTCACGTGCCTCTATCGCGGAATCACGGATGGAACGCTTGTCTCCGAAATGGAAGCGCTGGGGAATACATCGGATTTCGATGCAGGCGTGCTCTCGGCGTGGCAACTGGGCGGCGTGGATTTCACGCTGGGTGCGACCATGGCCACCACGAAGAAGCACCTCGCCGAAATCGGAGGCTTCGAGGCGCTCGTCGATCATTTCTCGGATGACTACGAACTGGGCCATCGCATTCATGCGCTGGGATACCGCATTGTGCTTTCGCAGGAGCCGGTAGATACGGTGTATCCGGCTGAATCCTGGCAAGAGGCATTTCACCGCCAACTACGCTGGAATATGGCGGTTCGGTTCTCGAGGCCGGCGCTTGGACTTACCTTGATTTTCACGCACGGTTTGGCTTGGGCGGCACTCGTTTCGATCATCGCTCCGGCACCGGCGATCGTGTGGTTTTTTTGGTGTGCGTACATCATACTTCGCGGAACCATGGCGTGGACTGTTGGTGTCTGGGGCCTGAAGGATCCGCTGGTCAGGAAGAAGCTGTGGCTCTTGCCTTTCCGAGACAGCCTCGCCTTCATTGTCTGGGTTCTGAGCCTCTTTTGCCGCGGTGTTCGATGGCATGGGACGAAATATTACGTGCGGAACCGAAGACTCGTGCTCGCCGGTCGGCGTACGGTAGGAGCTGGAGCGTAATGCAAGCCGTCATCTCTGCGGGCAGGCTCGATACGTGGCAACGGGCGCGGGAGACGCTCCGACGGTTTGGGATCGCCTCGCGTCTTGCCGCCGTGATTACGGAACGGGACGTTCTTCGACAGAATCCGCATCCGGAAATTCTTGCGCTTGCAGCGTCCAAGTTTTGTGTTTCCGCAGAGCAGAGCCTCGTTGTCAAGGATTTCGCCGCCGGGGCCCGGGCGGCATGCGCGGCAGACGCGAGTTGTGCGGGGAATGCGGCATGCCGCCGATGGGAAGAATTGTGCGAGTCGGGCGCTTCCGAGGTCATCTCCGCACTCCTCCCGAAAACGATCCACCCTTTTCTGCGTATGTTTTCGCAAGAAGACCCTCCTGCGGAACACGGCGAAAGAAACCGTGCCACCAGTTTTCAGAAAAACAAATGATCGTAATCGCTGCCAGGCTTGCTTTGCTATTTGCCATCGTTGGTTCCATTTCTACGACGGTGTATCTTGCACTTGTCATTATTGGGGTCTGCTATTTGCGCAAATCGTCCAGACGCGCAGCAAATAAAACGCCTGACCTTCCTCCCGTTTCGATTCTCAAGCCCTTGCACGGAATGGAACCGCAGCTTGAAGAGAATCTACGAAGTTTTTTCGAGCAGCAATATGCCTCTTTTGAAATTCTTTTTGCGGCAGATGACGAAGACGACCAAGCGCTTGAAATAGTCCGGAAACTCAGCGCCAAGTATCCGGACGTCCGCGTGCGAGTGCTGGTAACCGGGAAACCTGGTTTTTTTAACCCCCCAGCATATTCGTTCTATCGGATGGGTGAAGTCGCCGCACACGATATTTGGGTTACCAGTGACAGCGATGTCAGTGTAACTCCGGATTACTTGCGCGAAATCAGTCCTGCGCTCCTCGATCCCAGCGTAGGCATGGTGACTTGCGTTTATCGCGGCGCAAGCACGCGCGGATTCTGGTCGCTCATGGATGCCCTCGGCATGTCAGTGGAAATGACGGCCGGCGTTCTGGTGGCAAACCTTCTCGAAGGGATGAAATTTGGTCTGGGACCCACTATTGCGGTCCGTAAGGATTCCATTGAGAAAATTGGCGGTTTTCAAGCGGTTGGCGAGTACTTCTCCAATGATTTTATGATTGGCAATCTGATCGAAAAGGCAGGCTATCGCGTTCTTCTCTCCAATCATCCGGTCACGCACGTTGTTCCACCGATGACAGCGCGCCAGATGTGGAATCGGCAAGTGCGCTGGGCGGTTGGCACGCGTTATTCGCGTCCGAAGGGACATCTAGGCACGCTGATGACACTCGCTATGCCTTTCGGCATCTTGGGCTTTTTCGCAGGAGCATGCTCAGGGCATTTAGCTCTGGGCCTCTGGCTTTTTGGAATGGCGCTGGCGAACCGCATGATTGAGTCTGCGGTGGTCGGAGGCATTGTCGTGCATGACTCGCGGGCAGTCCGATTCGCTTGGCTCTACCCTCTGCGCGACTTTCTCGGTTTCCTGGTGTGGTGTGCGAGTTACTGCAATTCCAAAGCAGTTTGGAGGGGAAAGAATTTTACCCTGACCAAAGATGGGAAAATTGCTCTGCGGCAAGTCATTCGCGCGAACGATTCGCCTGGCACGATGCCTCAGTAATCCGCTGCAGTGAAAAAAATATCTTCCGCCGCTGCGCGATGCGCTTCCGTTGCTGTGTGGCAGATGAGCTTCTTCAAGCGCCGCATCGAATGGCGCGGCTCGGAATATTACATCCGCAACAAACGCCTGATCCCCGCCGAATAAGCCATTCGCATTCGGCTTCCTTACAATCAATTCTTGGAATCGAAAACTAGAGCGAGAAACAGAATGAGGAACAGAGTTTGGTGCTACTGATTCAATCGGAAGCGCACCGTAACGGCGTACTGCGTGGCAATCGGTTTTCCATCCAGCAGCGCGGGCGAATATTTCCACTGGCGGACGGCGTCCATCGCGGCCGAACGCAGAAGGATTGGTCCGGAAATTGCCTTTGTCGAAGTCACTCTGCCCGAAGCATTGATCTCCGCTTGGATTTTCACTTCGCCTTCCACGTGATTCGTCGCCGCAAGCTGCGGATATACAGGCGCGACCGACGATATCAGCTTGGGAAGCTGAACCTTGCCACCCTGCACCGGCTCAGGCTTTACCGGAGCTGGCGCGACCAGATTCGAACCTCCCGCGCCCGGCACAAGCGATCCGAGATTTCCGCTAGGTGTTATTGGCATTTCCTTGGATTCCGAGGCAGTCACATCTGGCACTGGCGCGCTCATGTGAGCCGCTGCGCCCGGCGTGATTTGTACGCGTGCCTTCAAATCGCCAGCATAAATGTTCGCGATGCCCGTGGAGATGGTCGGATGGCTCATGGAAGCGGCGCTCTTCGGCGACGGAGTGCGGATTGGCGGCGCGGTGATCGAGCTCTGCCGAGGCTCTGGGTCCACTGCGGAGAAGGTGGCGCTGGGCAAGGTCTGGTCGGATACGTCCGAACCGGAGGATGGTGTTGCGGCTGACGATGTTTCCACAGGATGCGGCGTCGCAGCAGCCGGCGCCGATATGGATTGTGAGGGTGCTGGCGCGGCGCTGGATGTCAGCGTTGTGCCCATCGAATTCCGGCGCATGTACATTGCGCCTGCCGCGACGAATGCCAATACGACAACCGTCGCGCCAGCGAACATCAATACTTTCGACCGCGGCTTCGGTGTCGCGCTTGGCTGCAGCAGGGAGGAGTAGTCGATCGCAGCGATAGTCTTCCGCGACGCTCCTGTGCTCGCTTGACGCGCAAGATTCTGCTCAAGCTCCCCAATGTTCCCCGTAGCGGCCTCTTCGCGCGAAAAGATTTCTTCCTGCGTAGTGAGCGAATCGAAAATAGGCTGTTCCACCAAGGTAGCGCGAGTTTCGCGTTTCGGTTTCGCCAGCGTGGCTGCAGGTACTCTGGCTTGGCTTATGGTCTTGCGCTCAAGAGCTGGAGAACCTGAAGCCAACGGTACGAGCTCCTCTTTTTGTTCGAAGCGCTCATTCCCATATTCGGTCGTTGGCACCGAGAGGGGCAGGTCTCTGGGCAAAGTGGCACTAACCGTGTCACGAGCCGGCTGCTTGGCAGCAACGGGTTGTGTGTCCACGCGGAACGGCTTCTGGATTGCCGGCGCAACTTGCGGTATCGGTGCCGGCTTAATCGGCGTCGCCGGCTCTGCAGCAATCCTTTCGGACTTGATTGGCGTGGGCAGTGCGGGCGCCGAACCGACTTCAGAAGTCTCTTCACGTCGTGTAGAAGGCAGCGGGTCCGACGGGAAATGGACGCTCCAGAACCCCGGTGTAGGCTGAATGAATTCAAGTTTGACGTAATGGGCGATGTTCGGGGCCGTGTTGACCTGAATGATGCGGCACAGCGCGGTTTGTTTCGTCGCCAGGTTCGTGAGCACCATTGCATGACCCGTGCGCACGCGAGCGCGCAGCTTGACGACGGCGCCGCGCGGAAAGACGATCATCGTGGTCGTGTCTTCCTCGAATGGCTCCACGTGCTCCGTTGATTCGAGCACCACCGCGGCTACTTGCGACCCGTGAATCCGAACGGAGATTTCGAGGCCAATCGCCTCGGCCTCCAGCGCGTCGCTGCCTGCTTTGGATTTTGATCCTACCGGGGAAACGGGGAGTTCTGTCGTGGTGCTAGCCATTGCGCTCTACCCTCAATTTGAGATTTTCCGGGGAGGCGCAAGCGAAGGCAATAGTACTGGACTTCTTTTTCGGAACACTGTACCCGCGAACAGGTACCTGCGCCCCAGCCCAAGTAATTGTTTCGGTCAAGAAGCCAGCGCGGCAGTGCCAAAATGCAAACCCGATTGGCTACGTTGCCGTAGGTTAAGTTCGCGGAGCGGTTGACGAAAGCATCGTTCGTTAATAAAGTAGTGTGCAGGGCCGTGCCCACGGCCCTATTTTTGTCAATGGCCGGATGGGAGGTCGTACAATTGGCAGTACATCAGATTCTGGATCTGATTATCCTGGTTCGAGTCCAGGCCTCCCAGCCAACTTTTTGCAAGCATTTGGATTTGCAATGACTTAAAAGACGCGCTAGTGTCTTGGTGTCTATGAAATCGCAAAAATAGACACCAAGGACTTGACCGTGAACACTGTTCTCGTGGAACTGCCCCTGGCTCCTCCGCATACCCTTCCGTCCAAGCGTTCGGTCCGAAAGAAGCGCGTGCGCATCATCAAAAAGATCCGCAGCGCCAAGGGAGTGTGGAAATTTATCTCCCTGGATCGTATCGGTAACCGGTACATCTGGGACAAGCAATTGGGGCACTACTTCCTCGAGTGGTGGGACGGGAAGCGGCGCTGCCGTCAGCTTGCGGGGCAGACACCGAGTGAAGCGATCGAAGCACAGCGGCGCAAGCAGAACGAGTTACTCGGTGAGCGTTTGGCGCAAGGCCATGCTGCGCCGCCCACGAACGAAGGGAGTTCCACGAGAATAGATGACGCTGCGAGAATGTTCATTGAACATGTCAAGGTGCACTCACCGGACAAGCCCGAAACGGTCCGGCGATACGACCAGGTTGTGGAATATTTCAAGCATCTCATCGGCGAGAAGAAAAAGTATGTTGAAGCCATCACGCGTGCGGACATCGACGACTACAAAATCAAACGCAGGGAGAGACGCAACGAACGCCACGGTCGTCCCGTTACGCCTCGAACGGTGAATTTCGAAGTGAGCACATTGCGAACTTTTTTCTACTACCTAATCAATGAGCGCGGGCTCTCGATGGCAAATCCCTGCGCTCGCTTCAAGCACTTGAAAGATGAGAAAAAGAAGGCCCACCGCAAACCGTCCACGTACAAGCAGGAGGAACTCGACCGTCTGTTGGCGGCCTGCAATGAATTCGAAAAGACCATTTTTGCGACCCTGCTTCTCACGGGTCTTCGGAAGCGGGAGCTCTACTATTTGACTTGGCGTGAAGTAGACCTGAAACGCGCCGCTATTAAAGTGAGTGGCGAGGGCAAGGCTGGGTTCTCACCCAAAGACTATGAAGAGCGTGTCATTCCCATCCCCGTAGCGCTGGTGGCACTCCTGAAAAAACTTCCACGCGATTCAGAATGGGTCTTTCCGAATCCTAAAGGCGGGAGAATCAATCATCTTCTGCGCTGGTTCAAGGAAATCGCATCGCGGGCCAAAGTACCAGACGCGACTCTGCACAAATTCCGTCACACCTACGCGACGCGGCTTTTGGAGCGTGGATGTGACGTCGTAACGCTGCAACACCTTCTTGGGCACAGTGACCTCGAGACAACACGTCAGTATCTTGATCCTGACGATAGCCTGAAACGAAGGGCGGTTAGCAAACTATCGTTGTAGGGGTGGCTGGGTGATGAGACCCTCGTCCCCCTCACGTTCAATTAGAAGTCTCCGCTAGATGCGGCGACCTGCGCGAAATCTTACCGCTCGCTCCCGTGGACAGTTGAGTGCGGTGAGTAGCTTTGACTTGCGAGCCAGTCAAGGATTTCCTGCTTTCGAAATCGAAGGTTGGATTGGATGCGAACGTATGGGATGAGCCCGCGTTGTACATAGCCATAAATCGTTTTCACATCGATCCTCAGAAAAGCCTCGAGTTCCTTTGCCGTTAGGATCTCGGGTATCTCAACGGCGTTAGCTGCGCCTGAGACAGAGCTTTTTGTCTGACCGTGTTGGGCCATCGGAACCTCGAATTACTTACGATTCTCCTTCAGAGAACCCTCGAACAGCACCAGCCTAACCTGAAACACGCAGGTCCCTCTCTCTTGGCTGTTCACTGACTGTGAGGTGGTTGGGGCCAGACGATGGGAAGGACCAAGCCCGCCCCGACATCCCCTCGTGCTGAACAGCGCACGCATCCAACAACCCTGGCGTGTCGAAATTCTTAGAGGAGTCTGTAGAGACTGTCAATTCAGGCGAGCACGTGGCAGATGGATGGTAGGAAGCGGTCTAATACCTGTCCCTCACACTGGACTTCCATACCTTATTGGATCGAAGAGACTTACTGGGTGACGTCTGGAAATGGCCCTCTAGCCTCGCCCGCGTATGCTCGCTGTCTCTGTTTGTGAGCCAATTCCATGATGTCTGACTGACATTTCGCCGCCTCCTCCGAGGTGAAAGACTCGGCGTGAATCGGTAGTTCTGGCCACGGCGGCAAACCATACCGACGAGAGTCGCGAGTCGGAATGGCCTCTTCGCACGCCATTGGCATCTTCCGCGGTCGCCCCCATCAGGTTTCCCAGAGAGGCTTTGAGCGCATTTGGCAAGATTGTGAAGTCATCGTCCCTAATTAAATGTGGGTTAGCTTTCTGCTTTAGGGCTTCATGGGCAGCCAGCACTGCCGCTCTCGGAAGCGGTCCTTGGTGGGCACAGTTGAACCAAACTTGGCCCCCGAATGGCCCAAAGTCCGAGGCGCAATTGGTTATGCTAATCCCACCCTTCGTAGTCATAGCCGTTGATGGTAACCGAACTTTCCAAGCGGTGAACCACTCAAATCGGCTGAAGTGGCGATTGCTTTCGTAATTCGCCAGCTCAGGCTCCTGCTGCTCTGCCATTCAAATCGCAAGAAACCTTTTGCAGCACTGGAGGGGGAAATGCGACTCGCTGGACGGGCCCGCCTCGGTTTTTACCCACTTCCTGTTCCGGAAGCGGAGCGGATCCGCAGATTCTTGGCATTCTCGGACCAACTCTCTTGCGTGCTTGACCCCTGCATCGGGGATGGCGTTGCTCTCACGGAGATCACGTCCGACATGAAGGTGCTCCGGTACGGAGTGGAGCTGGATGCGGGCCGTGCCGAGCAGGCTCGCACTAAAGGAATCGATGTGATTCACGGGAACTGCTTCGACGTGCAGTGCCCGGTCGAATCCTTCTCGCTGATTTATTTGAACCCGCCTTACGACTTCGAGATCGGGGAGGAAAGATCGCAGCGCATGGAGCGGCTGTTCCTCGAGCATGTGTATCGCTGGCTCAAGCGCGGCGGGGTCTTAGTGATGGTTATCCCCGGGCGCTACATCCACGATTGCGGCCAGATCCTGGCGCATCAATTCCGCGAGGTTCGCGTCCACCGGCTGACGGAACCCGAGAGCGTGAGATACAAACAGGTCGCTGTGATGGGAGTGCGACGCACGCGGACCGAAAGGGACCGGCTCCAGGACCGTGAAATCACGCGCGCCCGAATGTGGTTCGAGTCTCTGGCAACAGACCCAGAGAAACTCTCGCCGTTAACCGCACAGCCAGACCATCTGTACGCGGTTCCACCGGGAGAGGCAGTGCGGATGGTTTATCGGGGGTTGCCCTTGGACCAAATAGAAAACTTCCTCCCGAAGTCGTCTGCCTACCGGCAGGTCTCCGCTGTTCTTATTGCGCAGCAGTCGGATGTCAGCGGCCGGCCACTCACGCCCTTGCACGGCGGCCATGTCGGCCTGCTTTGCACGGCAGGAATGCTCAACGGAGTCTTCGGTGAAGGAGATACGCGTCACATAGCGCACTGGCAGTCGGTCAAGCTTGTGGACAAGTCAGAAGAGGAAGAGGACGGAAAGACCGTCATTCGAGAGAAAGAGCGATTCTCGAACGAACTGACGTTGGTGTACGGCACAGGAGAAATCGCAACACTGAAATAGGGGGGGGCTTGCGGCAGTTGGTGTGGTGCGTTACTTGAGTCCCTTTCTCAACCTGAGTCTTTCCTTGGCCGGAGAAGAGGCTGCGTGGCTCAGTTCGCAGTAGATTAACAGGATTATCCGGGCATCTCGTGCGAAGAAAACGAAGCGGTGATGATTTCGCTTCGACTCGTCGTTGACACGAACATTGTTGTCTCTGCCGCACTTGAACCTGACGGACTACAACGCACGGTGCTGCTGCTTGCGATCACCAAACCTGCGCAGCTGCACGTCTCACCAGCCCTTCTCACGGAATATCGGGATGTGCTGTCGCGCCCCGAGTTCCAGATCCGAAAAGAGCTCCGGCATCAACTACTGCAAATCATCAAAAGACGCGCCCACACGGTTACTCCGGCGCGGCGCCTTCAGGTGACGAGCGATCTGGGCGATAACATATTCCTTGAGTGCGCCGATGCGGCTCGTGCGGATTATCTGGTGACGGGAAACACGCGGCACTTTCCGAAGTTTTGGAAGAAGACCAAGGTCATTACGTCGCGCGAGTTCCTCGGCGTGGTAACGCCGCATCTCCTCGCGTAGATCTGTGAGCCTTGCCCAGAACGGCACTCGCGATTCGTCACACCATCTTTGGCCGCCGGTAAGTCCTGTTGAAATCCAAATCACCGATTGGAAATAAGAGTTTGGGCTGCCGCATGGGAACACCCCTATCGCCTGCAGAGCGTGAATGCCAATCAGCTCATGGTCGGAGGAAACAGGTATGCAAAACGCTCACGAGCGCTTTGGAACGCTGGAGTTTACCAAGCGCACGAAAGACACGACCACCCGCGTTCGGGCTTACGTTGACCGAGTGGTGCTAGATAGTCCGAAGGATAAGCAAGGCCACGTCAGCGCCCATTTGATCTCTATGATCGGGGGAGATGCTGAGATCGGCGCCGTGTGGGCGGCGGTGGTCGAGGGAGCTTTGTTCCAGATTCAACTACCGAGCCACCCGACCATCGCTGCTTCTCTTGGCCTCGAAGCACAATGCTTTCGCGGCAGCGTTGCGATTCCGGGCAGGAAGCGTCCAGCCAGACACCTGGTAGCTGTATCTGCCGAATTAGCCAAGACGAAACCAGGCGTGGATCGAGAGGGCACGCGTACTATTTTGTGCGACGACGATCCGGAATTTGTGCTTTATCGCGTTGCGTATCGATATGGTTTGCCTGTGGTGCCGGAGTGGGCGTCGTGGTTCATGCGTGAACTCAATCAACGAAAGTCGATTACCCCACTGGTGGGGCTTGGATGTTCGCCCGTTCTGGTCAAAGGAAATAAGCAAACGTTTCTCAAATGGATTGGCAGAGCCCTGAAAGAGCGTCTCATCCGAATACCCGAGGAGAACGGATCAATCTCTTGGAAGTTGCCGCGCACTTTCCTGGAACACTTGAATTTGCAGCAAAGTGAAAGCCCGCGAATAACACATGATGCGGTGGGCACGCCGGATGAAGGAGGCGGTGATGCGAGTCGTTCTGAAAGTGTGGAGCAGCAACCCCGATTACAGCACCGGATGCGATTATGCAGCCGTTGAAATCAGTGAGGAACTTGCGACGGTCATGCTGCGGCGCATCAATGTCCTGAGCGAACAAAAGGCCCTCGATCCTGCCCTGTACGAGACGTATTACTGGGACTCTTCGCCGGAGTATTTCAGTCCCGGGGCAGTGGCTCCAGTCGAGCCAGGCGAGATTGACGAGCCGACCGCAGCATTGGAGGAGATTCTCAATAGCCTTGAAGTTGATACCAAGGAGACAGTGATAGCCCCACTGGATTTTCGTGTTTCGGAGAGCCACACTGCGGCTGTGGAGTGTTCTCAGATGGTCGTGCGCGATGGTGGCATCGCGTTTTCCGCGCTCGTGCGGCGCACGGACATTTATGTAACAACCGCCGAAATTCAGAGGGACGTTATTGCGTCGGCCCTCCCGTCTGCTGCCGTCTGAAACTCTTTCTATCCACCGCTTTCTTGCGTCGATCCGAAGAATCGTGAGGAAAAAACTATGCCAATACCCAAGGATATCGACTCGATCGCAACATATTTGCGCGCGTGGGCCCCCGAGCTGGGTGAGCGGATTCTTCAGACCTACCCGCCACTGCACGGGTTTGATGACGCAGCTTCGCCGCTCACTAGGCAACTGCTCCGCAAGGCTTTTCCGGCGCAAACGCTCGCGATTATGGGCGTAGTGAAGCGCTGGAATGAGGCACGAGGCGCGGCCGTAATCGCGGAGTGCGGGACGGGCAAGACACTAATTTCGCTCGGCGCTGTCCACGTGCACAGCGACCATAAGCCTTTCACCGCTCTGGCCATGGTGCCACCCCAGTTGGTCGAGAAGTGGGCGCGAGAAGCATTTCTAACTTTGCCCCGCGTGCGCGTCTTCTTCATCGACGGACTGCGTACTCCGACGAGTTCTGCAGGCCATGCGGGAGTCAACGAAGTCAGGCTGCGCCATGGCAGAATCGTGCGGGAAGGGCTGCGCACAACACTGACCGAGTTGCGGTTGCGGAAAATGGCTTGCACAGTTCGCCAGCGGTGGGATTCCATTTGCGGATTTCCTGCTCTGTTCATTGTGGGGCGTGAGCGCGGGAAGCTCAGCTACTTCTGGCGGCATGCATACGGGCACGCCCGCTGCGGGCGATACCAAGGGAGCGTTGTGAACGCGGATACGGGCTGCCCGATCTACTTGGGTGAGGATGGCGAGAGATTGTTGTCAGCCGATTTCAGGAAGGCAAAGCTGAGCGAGATTCTCGGCAGTCAGAATGGTGAAGAGACTGCCAAATCGCGACGGTCGTTGTACAGCGCGTTGTGGCAGGCGGACGGGACGAAAATCCGGCGTTTCGCTCCCGTGGATTTCATCGGGCGGTACATGCCGGATTTCTTCGACTACGCCATCGCAGATGAGGTACACGAGTTGAAAGGAGATACGGCCCAGGGAAACGCACTCGGCACGCTGGCGGTTGCGCGCAACGCACAGTGGTGCTGACGGGAACACTGCTTGGAGGCTACGCGGATGAGGTGTTCAACATTCTCTTACCGTGTGCAACCGGCGAAGATGGTCGAGGAAGGATTCGAATATGGCGAAGCTGGCGTGCGGAGCGTTCACGGAAACCTACGGGCTGCTCGAAAAGATCACCGTAATTGAGCCGGCGGATAATGCTTGTTCGGAGGCACGCGTAACGAAACGCGTTCGTCGGCGCCCGGGTGCGTCGCCGCTGCTCTTTGGCCGTTTTCTGATGAGCCTTGGAGCGTTCATTTCGCTCGAAGACATTTCGGAGGCGCTGCCGCCCTACCGGGAGGAAGTCGTCAGCGTAGAGATGGACCCTCCGTTGAAGGAAGCCTACAAGAAACTTGAAGAGGACGTGAAAAATGCGCTGAAGGAGCATCGCGGGAATCAGTCGGTGATGAGCGTGGCGTTGAACGCCTTGCTGCTTTATCCAGACCGGCCGTTTCGCCTGGGGAATCTGTTCGGCTGGGAATATCGACCCGGAGACGCAACGGCGAGAAAGATTCCTCATTGCGGAGACGCCGGATCTGAGTGAGGACCACGTCTACGCGAAGGAGCGCTGCTTGGTGGAAGAAGTGAAAGCAGAGCTGGCGCGTGGTCGTCGGTGCCAGATCTATGCGGTGTATACGCAAAAGCGAGATGTGACTCGAAGACTGGAGCGCATCCTCACGAATGAGGGAATCCGGGTCGCGGTGCTCACCACAGATGTGCCTCCTGAGGCGCGAGAGGGCTGGTACGACCGTCAACTCCGCAGTGGGGTACAGGCGGTTATCTGCCACCCGAAATTGGTGCAAACGGGGCTCGACCTGATCGACTTTCCGACGATCCTGTTCTACGAAACGGGATACTCGATCTATGTCCTTCGGCAAGCGAGCCGGAGAAGCTGGAGAATCGGGCAGCGTCTTCCGGTGAAGGTGAAATACCTGCACTACGCAGAGACGATGCAGGAGAGTTGCCTTCGGCTGATGGGGAAGAAGCTGCTGGTCTCACTGGCCATGGAAGGCAAGTTCTCTTCGGAAGGGTTGCAAGCGATCAACGACGAAGATGACATCTTGATGGCCATGGCCCGCGAACTCGTGACAGAAAAGGGAATCGGGGAAAGAGCCGATGCCGTGTGGGCCAGGCTCCAGAAGAAACAGGAAGAAGTCTTCGCGATACGACCATCTGAAACGGAAGAATCTACGCCTGGAACTGCCGAGGATATCCGACCTCTTGTGAATGAGGGCGTTATCTTGGCGTCTGATCAGTGGATTCCCCTTGCAACTTCGCTGGAAACGATTCGTCGCAAGACCTCCCGGCGAGCGGGCTCTCCCGAAGGTCAACTCACCTTGTTCTGAGTTCGCTCATTCGATGCTGGGAGCGAATCCTATTCCCCAAAATAGACAAGTCACATCCCGAAGGAGGAAGTCCAATGGGTATTCTCGGATTAACGCATGATGAGAACGGCTCGGCTCTCGAGAAACTCCCTGTGGCCATCAAGGTTGCTATCGGAGAAGGGCCAGAGCCCGACAGCGAAAACGGCCATCCGCGTAAGCTGGACCATTTCGTTTTCAAACGGAAAACGCTTCGCGGACAAGATGTCGTTTGGGAGCCAGCGTCGGACATATCCAAGGCGCACGGGGAGAAACCGACTGAATTGGGAATCATCTTCCTCAATGATGACCCCCGAGAAGTCTTCCGAACGGAGTACGCCTTGTGGGTGCCGAGCGGCTGCAAATGCCATGGTGAGCTTGTGCAGATCACGAATGGTGGTGGGTTGCGCTACGAAATGCGAGCGACGCGAAGGACGCAGAAGCACCCGGAGGGAGAGCTTTGGCCTGGGAATCACAAATACCTCGATGGGGCCAAGAAGGGCCAGCCGATCGAGGAATGCGGTGACGGCTGCCCGGATCTGGAGCGCGGTGATTGCAAGCCTTCTGGCGATCTCTACTTCATTTTGGAGAAATTCCCAACTCTCGGCGCCATCTGCCGACTGCACACGAGCAGCTACCGTTCGATTCGCAATTTGTCGAATGGCTTGATGCAGATTCGCCGGTTGAACGGAGGAAGTTTGAGTGGGATCAAAGCCATTTTGAAGGCGAGCCCGGAGAAGGTCTCGTACTGCGACCGGGACGGAACGAGGCACACGTCTGTCGCTTACATTCTCAGTCTGGAGATCGGAGGGACCGACCTGCGCACTTTGGTTGCGAACATGACCGAACCCGCCAGGCTCTTGAGCGAGGGGCGTGCGGCGCTCGATCTGTCTCGCGGAGTCCAGTACGTCGTGCATGAAACAGAGGCAGAGCGCGCCGAGGAGATCGCTGGAGAGTTCTATCCAAACGGCGAAGTTGCAGCCGAGGAGGCAGTGGGGCCTGCCATCGGACCAAGTGACAGAGACGAGCAGCTGGCAAGAATTTGCGAGTTGGCGCGACGCGTTGGTCTTAACGAGGCCAAGACAAAGATGCTGATCGGCCAATCAGCAGGGGATCTGGTTGGGCTTGAGCGAAAGCTCCTGAATGAATTAGACGACCAGCCGCGAAGGATGCCCGCTGGAAACGGCGATAAGGACCGCCTGTTGCAGCCCAAGAAAGAAACTCATCAACCCACCGAGGCTACGACTTCGAAGCCCCCCGGTGCAGTCGCGCCAAATGGGTCAGCGCCGCCTGCCGGAGGGTTCCTTTTCTGACCGATAACCGGAAGCTCGTCAGTTCAAATCAGGCCTCCGCAACGAGAGTGTCTTCTCATTCAATCACTTCCGCAAACCCTGCAACCATCCGAATTTGTGATTTTCGTTGTTGGTTGTTAAGGGATATCGCAAGCTCGTCTCCTGCTCCGAGATCCCCTGCTACACAATTTCCGGGTTGCCCGTCAACCGGGAGTAATCGCGATCACCAATGAGCTGCTACTGTGGCCAAGGGCCAAGGCAATCCACCGTACAGGGCAACTTGGACGTCTAGTCGGCAAACGAAGTAATTCGGTTCCTTCCTGTTTGCTCGTTTGCTCGAACACAATCGCGGGCGATGCGGGAATTGGAAGACTTCCGGCGGCCAAACAGTTTGCAGGCTACTTGGGAGTGCGTCGTTGAGTCTCTGACTTCCGGGGAGCAGCCGTAGCGGCTGGGGATCGCTTCATGGCATAGAGCGTGCGATCTGCCGCCGACAGGAGTTTTTCGATGCTCCCGCCGTCTTCCGGGAAGACCGCGCTTCCGACGCTCACGCTGATGGCCGGACTCTCTCCATCGGAGGCGAGGCGTTCGCGGATTCTCATCGCAATCTGCTGGGCCTGTTGTGAATCCGTTTCCGGGAGCACCACTGCAAACTCGTCGCCGCCGTATCGCGCTGGCGTGTCGATCTCCCGGCAATGGGATCGCAGTACCTCGGCCAGCCTGCACAAGGCCCGGCTGCCTGCCAAGTGGCCGTATGCATCGTTCACCTTCTTGAGATCGTCCAAGTCGAAGAGCAAGACGGCAAATGGCCGCCGGGTCCGGTCAAAGCGCCGACGTTTGCGTTCGAGTGTATCGATCAGCTTGCGGTAATTGGCCAGACCCGTCAGGGGATCGCTTGTGGCTAAACTCCGGATCTCTTCTTCCGCTGCCTTGCGCGCGGTGATGTCCACAATCGCGCTCAGAACCACAAACCCTCCCTCCGTTTCGATCGGGTTGAGCCCAATCTCGACGGGAAATTCGCTGCCATCCTTCCGCACGGCATAGAGGTCCCGACCCGCTCCCATTGGTCTGGCTTGAGGTTGTACAGAAGACCGCCGCGGTGTCCCGGGTGTCCGCTGCGGAACCGCTGGGGAACCAGCACCTCGACCAACTGCCCCACTAATTCTTCTTTTTTATAGCAAAACATTTTCGTTGCCTGAGAGTTCACCAGGACAATTTTGCCCTTTTGGTCACTCATCACCATGGCATTTGGTGCCGACTCGACGGCAAGCTTAAACCTCTGCCCTGCGCGCTTGCGTTCGGAGACTTCCGCGGCCAGAGTCAAAGTTGTAATGGCCATAATGCCGATGAAGACCTGCGCCAGCAGAAGAGCTGTGTTGGGGCCCTCCCCTGAAAATGGCCCAAAGCCGTGCACCGTGCCCCATATGGCAATCCCCGCTAAGAGGCAATTTGCTGCCGCCGCGTTGCGAGGGCTGAAGCGGAACGCCGCCCAGATCAGGAATGGGATGCAGACGTACTCCAGCGAATCGTGCCTGATCTGGGATTGAAAACGCCCTCCGAACACGATCCAGGCCGTCAAAAACAGGCCGAGAAACAAGAGAATGCCCTCGGCGACATGTTCACGCTTCCAATTGAATGGGCGATTTTCTCTCCAGAGAAGGAGCAGCGGAGCCATGACCACCGCGCCCACTCCGTCTCCCAGCCACCACGTGCGCCAGATCGGCCCGTATATGGCCCAATGAGCGAATCCGGCCAAGTACAGTGTCGTGACGCCAATCGTGGCGCTAATGGCTGTGCCGACCATTCCTGCAAAGAAGGCAAACTTGAAAATATCCTGAGCTCTTTCAAACGCGCGGTGGCCATGCGCAAATCGCATGATCAGGTAACAGCCCACCACGCCTTCCAGTGTGTTCCCCGTGGCGATGCTGATGGAGGTAAGAACGGTGCCCGCAGTAGTTAAGTTCGCAAAGAATGCGCCTAGGAAAATGCCCGGCCATACACGCGTAAACCGAAAATCAGGAAGCCCGCTAGGGCAATTCCGGTGGGCGCCCAGACGGCGGTGACGCTTGGGTTGACGAAGGCAAGCTTAAGCCCCAGCTTGGCTGCGGCAAAATACACCACGGCAAGTGCTGCGGCCGTGGCCAATTCTCTGCGCTTCAGGTTCATCGCTTTGCCTGGCCTGGATGTTCCACGTGCTTAAAATCGTACGGCTTGCACGGTTGAATTGTCCACAAATCGGTCCCAACAAGATTCCGTAAGCAGCAACTGGACCACGACAAGGTCGGCTTGACCTTAAGAGCAGGGCGGCCGTCCAGCCCAAAAGCGCTGCGGAAGTTCCCCGCGACAGAGGCAGGGGAGAAATAGGGCGGCATCGGACCGCTCCAGAATTGCGAATGTGTTGTCGACGCAACCAGGAATCGCTAGACCGAAGACTGTGCACGATCAAAATGTCTCAGTCTGGGGGTTCACTCCACCGGGTTCAACGCAGTGCCAGAGAGTGAACCCGGGCTCTTGTAGACAAAGATGTGAATCACACACCAGTTCGACGGGGCCTTGGCCTTGGACAAGCCATCCATCATCGGTTCCAAAACATCATCAGCTTCGCTGAAGTGCATTTCCCAGAAAGCCACCAGCGGGCAAGAGATTAGTTCCGGTTAGCCCGTCACTCGGGAGGAACTTCAGCAACCACCCGAGGCAGACATCCGAGAACAGGAATTCTGGAACCTGATTCACGAAACCCAACAATTCGAGCGTTACTGCTCATCTGCGAGACGGTCAAGAGTCGATTTCATGACAGCCATGCCTTCTTCCATCATCAGGCTGATTGAACCAGCTAGCTCGTTCGGAAGCAGATCAGCGATCCAAACCAACCTGGTCTGGCCATCCGTGGCTGCGAAAACCTGCGCGGACCCATTCGTAATGTGTAAGCCGTCCGCCGATGGACGTCCAAACAAGACGTCGGGCAGTGTCGTCGATGTCAACGATCGGTTCGCGGACCACCATGCCGTTTCCAAAGGTCACGATGCGCTCTCCCCGCTCTAGCTTCGTATCAATTACAGCGTCCCGGAGCAAGCCGAGTGTGCAGGACGCCGATGTCTCGCAAAGCCGCCGCCAAACATCATCAACACTTGCTTTGGTCAACAGTTTCTTTCGAATAGAAGCCATGTCTTCTCCGATTTTCAGGTCGTTTGCCTAGCCGCGAGACGCAACCGGTACAATGCCCATCAACCTGCAATAAACTACCAACTGGCCATAATGTTCCGATGTGTGTTCAAGGAATGTAACAATGAGTTCTGTGGTCTTTGGGTCCAAAGATGTTTTTCGACCCCGTATGGCGACACCTACGACCGCCGAACTTCGTTTCAGCGCCGCCATGGCGCTCGCTTTCGTAGCGTATTGCGCGAGGGGCAGTTCGTTGGAAGTATCATCGGCCGCTTTGCCGTCCAGGCAATCCGCAACGTATTGATTCCAGAACGCTACGTGCCGCAGCACAGCCCCGTAGGTGCGTATGCCGTTCACTGGCGCTTGCTCGATTCCGTCTTCAGGTAGTATGTCAGCAAGACTTTCGATTTTTCGGGAGACTTGCTCCCACCTGTCCGCCAAGAGCGTCGTCAGTGCATTTCCTTGCTCAGCTTTTGCCGCCATGTTCGAGCCATCCTTGCATTGATTTGTTGAGTTGCGAGAGGTCTAGCCACCCGATACACTTATAAGGCGTAGGGGAGTTGAATTTCTTGGCGAAAATTGCTGCTAATTCGAGGGAACATGAGAGTTCTGGGCGGCCCAGAGCACGCCACCTCGCATCCGACGACGGCTGGACCGTATCCGATGTGGTTTGCACGGCCGGTCCACAGGATCACCCCTTCGAGGAGCGACATTCGCGTACTTCCATCGCTATTGTCGTGAGCGGGACTTTTCAATATCGCTCAGCGGCTGGGCGAGAGTTGATGACGCCGGGTTCGTTATTGCTGGGCAACGCGGGTGATTGTTTTTGTTGTGGGCATGAGCATGGTACCGGGGACCGGTGTCTCGCGGTTTCGTATTCGCCCGAATTTTTCGAACGGCTTTCCGCGGATGCCGGTGGAGACGGGCGGCCTTTTGGAGTCGTACGGCTCCCGCCGATGCGTGCTCTGGCTCCCCTGGCCGCGAAAGCTGCGGCGCTCCTCGCAGGTACTTCAAGCGTGACGGGCGAGGAACTGGGCATCGAGCTGGCGGTTAACGCGATACAAATCGCTCAGCGCGCCGCGCCGGCACGAGCAGCCGCAAAACCAAGTTCCTTGGCTCGCGTTACCAGGGTTGTGCGCATGATCGACAATGAACCCTGCATGCGGCATGATTTGCGTAGCCTCGCACAAATTGCGCGACTTAGTCCGTACCACTTTCTTCGAACGTTTGAAGAACTTACAGGCACAACGCCGCACCAGTATCTGCTGCGAGCGCGCCTTCGCCGGGCTGCAATCCGCTTGAGAACTGAATCTACTCGAGTGCTTGATATCGGACTCGATTGTGGTTTCGGCGACATCTCAAACTTCAATCGGTCATTCCGATCTGAGTTCGGCACGAGCCCGAGAGCGTACCGCCACAGCACCTAGCTTTCCTCGACGGTGACAGGGTTCCGCTGGCGTGACGGCGCTTCGTCAACTGGCCGAAAAATATCGACAAAACGGGCTTCGGGGAAGTCAGCGAACGCGGTTCCAGGCGGTTTTGTCGGCAAACAAGAAGTAATTCGGTTCCTTCCTGCTTGCCCGTCATCTGCCCGAAGGAGTCTTGCCGTCTTGTCAAACTTGCGCGGAAATCCGCTCCGGCAGTAGAAGGCAAGCACGTCTCGGCAGTATGATGTTTTCAGCTTCTGATGCGCCCCACACCGATTATCACCGGGCTTAGATTGGTGGCTGCCGCCATTGGCGTCTTTGGGTTCGCGGCCCTGCTGCTATGTATGACCGTCGGGCGATTGGGGCTGGGTGGGGGGCTGGATCTTCGGTGTCTGGTGGGTATCCTTACATTTCCGCCATTCTCTGGTGGCTTTAGTTTAGGGACCCTGCGCTGTTGGCCGAGCGCTTCCGCATGCCCGGCACCGGCGGTGAATCGCGCTCCGATTTGGCCATCCTCATCGGGATAAAAGTGTGCTTCCTGGCTTTGACCGATGAAGAGAAGTCCCTCGTGCAAGATCCTCCAAACCACGCGGCAGAGCCGATGAACGATGGCCCAGATGGCAGACTTGTAGCCCAGCCGAGGCAGCAGGCGCTGGAACACGACCTGGAAGTAATACGAACCAAGTGTGTGCTAAAGGTCTTAACCTGCCCCTCTCCAACTACCGCCTTCCCAATTACAGCTTGCCAGATGGATTAACTGTGCGCAGAATATGTCCCGTTTCCGGCGAAATAGTGATCCGGCTGTTGAATTCGTGTCGGCCCGCCTGACAAGGAGGTTCGCATGCTGCATCTCGACACTGGCAACACGGGATTCATGATTCTGTGCACCAGCCTGGTGATGTTGATGACTCCCGGGCTGGCATTTTTTTATGGCGGACTGGTCGGCAGAAAAAATGTCCTGGCCATCATGATGCAGAGTTTCGTTTCGATGGGCTGGACCACAGTCATTTGGTACGTATACGGCTTCTCCTTGTGTTTTAGTGGCGACTGGCACGGTGTCATAGGAAATTTCAACAACGCCTGTTTGCGCGGAATCAATCTATCCACGGCGTCTCCCAACGTTACAATCCCGATGATGGTCTTCGTTGCTTATCAAATGATGTTCGCCATCATTACGCCGGCCCTTATCTCCGGCGCATTCACCAACCGCGTGACCTTCAAGGCCTACATGGTGTTTCTGACCGGCTGGTTGACGTTCGTTTATTTTCCCTTTGTGCACATGGTCTGGGGCGGCGGCATCCTCCAGCAGTGGGGCGTGCGGGACTTCGCTGGCGGAATCGTCGTGCACAATATCGCCGGCATCGCCGCGCTCGCGTCCGTGCTTTACGTCGGCAGACGCCGCACCCGCGACACAGGCCCGCACAGTATTCCGCTGGTTGCGTTGGGAACCGGGCTGCTTTGGTTCGGATGGTATGGATTCAACGCCGGCAGCGAAATGCGCGTGGATTCAGTAACGGCTACTGCCTTTCTTAACACCGACGTCGCCGCTTCCTTCGCCGCGATTGCGTGGCTGCTCATGGCCTGGGCGAATGAAAAGAAACCCAAATTCCTCGGCTTGCTCACGGGTGCCGTCGCAGGACTGGCTACGGTGACGCCCGCGGCCGGCTATGTCTCTCCGACCACCGCCGTCATCATCGGCATCGTTTCCGGCGTCGTGTGCTATTACGCTGTCGAGCTGAAAAACAAATTGCAGTGGGACGACGCCCTCGACGTCTGGGGCGTGCACGGCGTCGGCGGTTTTCTGGGCATTGTGCTGCTGGGGATTTTCGCGGATCAGCGGTTCAATCCAAGCGGTAGCAATGGGTTGCTTCACGGCAACCCCAGTTTTTTCTACAAGCAGCTCGCCGCAGTGCTCTTTTCCTCTGCCTGGGCGTTCATTTTCACATATGGCATGTTGAAGATCATCGATATGTTCACAACCGTAAAGGTTGACGTAGCAAGCGAAGAAGCTGGCTTGGATGTCTCTCTCCACGGCGAGCGCGCGTATGAGGAGTTTTAGTCAAGGTCAGAAAGCAAAACGCAGCGCGAATTGCATGAATCGCGGCTGAGTCATGGTGGAAGTGTATCGCCCGAACTGGCTGGCAGTCTCGCCGAGGCTCGGCATAGCGGTTTGCACGTTAAAGCGCACCGAGTTGGTCAAGTTGAAAGTCTGCCAGCTGAATTCCAGCTTGCGGGTCTCGCCCAGCGAGAAGTCCTTGGCCAAGCCCGTGTCGATGTCGAACATCCCGTCACCGATGATTTCGTTTCGTGTGCCCGATTCTCCCGGCCAACTGTGACGGAAGGCATTCTGGGCGGCGACAGGATCCGCGAAAATCTGGGCACCGTGGTTAACCACTTTAGGGAGCTGGCCATTAACGACGGGCATGGCGAGACCCTCGATGTTCCAGTTGGTGGGCCAGAAGCCACCGTTGTCGACCGACGTGGGGAAGCCGGTGGTCCAGCGGAATAGCCCCGAGAACCGCCAGCCACCGATCATTTCATTCAGCCAAGAACTGGCGTTCCCGCCCAACATCTGGTCTCTACCGAACGGCAGGCGATACACCCAGTTGGCATTGATTTGGTTGAACGCGTTAAAACTCGACAGACCGCGCAGAGCCAGCGGGGCCCAGGTGTTGATGACGATCCCACCACCGTTGTTGTCGTTTCCGGTGCCGCCGCTGCCCTCCCACGCGCCGACCCGGCCCGCGTCAGAAACTTCGTCGAGGGACTTTGAGAAAGTGTAATTGAACTGGCTCGTGAGATTATCGTCCCAACGGACGTTGTAAGTTACTTGCAGAGCATTGTAGTCGGAAGTGCCGATGTTCCTCCAAGCGGTAAGGGAGCTGAACTGGTCGTGGAAAAAGGCGTACGGGCCGAACTTGCTGTTGGGGATGGAGTACCCGGAAACCGCGCTGGGTGTGTCCAGAATAAAAAGATTGAACGTCTCATTGTGCAGGTTGCAAGCCCAAAAATCATAAATGGCCTGCGTGGCGGTGAGCGCGCCGGGATTGTCGTCACCGATACAGTTGAGTCCCTGCCCATCCAAATAGCTCTGCGTGATGCTGCTCCAGCCGGGGAACAGATTCTCCCAGTAGGGGATGGGCTGGACCTGGGAAGTCGGCACTCCCTGTGCAACTTCTTGGGACAGCATTGTGGCCGCTTTGAAGTAATCCGTTCCGCTCGTTGGGTCGGTCAGGTCGGTCGGCATAGCCTCATCCACCTGCATAGGCAAGCGGCGGCCTACCGTTCCGACGTAGGCGATTTGCAAGGAAGAGTTCCGACCAAGTTCGCGGCTGAGAGTCAAACTGAACTCGTGAGCGTAAGGGGTTTTGAGCGACGAGTCCAAGCCCCAGTTGATAGCGAAGTTCGAATTGCTCGGAATCACGGGAAAGCCGCCCGGTGGCGCGGTCTCGAAGATGCACCCGGGCGCTCCAAGGGAGGGACAGGGTGGCGGCAGACAGGTGGGACAGGTGAAACGAGGAAGGGCTTGCACCGTGTTGCCGCTGCCTCCCGCAACATCACCGATGACGCTGGTCAATCCAAAGGAGCCGTTCTGATCGAACGTGTTGACGATGGGCATCCCAAAGTGGTCGTAGACGATGCTGTAACCGCCGCGAATCGAAAACTGGTTTTTGCGGCCGAAAATCTTCGAAAGCCATCCCCCGCCGAGGTCCGGCGACCAAGCAACCGCCAAGCGCGGCGAAAAATCATGGTAATCCCAATTCCAGAAGCCCGGTCCGTGATTTTTCGGTCCGCCCAAAAAGAACCCGAGTTCACCGGCATTAATGGAGGGCAACCCCTGTTTGGCAAGCTCACCGGATTTCTGCATCCAATCGCCGAGGTACTGACCCGAGCAGGTGTTGCTCGCGGTCAAGACGCAGGGAATGACCTCCGCGCCATTGGTTTCGTATGGCGGGGCTTCGAGGACGTAGCGCAGGCCATAGGTGAAGGTCAGGTTGGGCGTAACATGCCAGGCGTCCTGGCCGTAGAATTCGTAATCGTTGAGCGCGTAATCGCGATGGACGGCAGCGCCTTGGGGAAGAGCGGTGCCCGAGGGAGTGTAGTTGTAGAAGCCGTCACCTTCAGCCAGGAGGCCGTATAGCAGCATGGCCGATGGATCGTAGCCGGTGCAGCCGAAATTGGGGTCCACGGCAGGGAAGCCATTATTGGCGGGGTTGAGCGGGCTGGACTGGTTGGAGGTGCAGATGATGCCGGTGGTGTTCAAATAGGCCAAATTCATTGACGCGTCGGAAAAGGATTTGGCATAGCTGATGCGTTGATCGCGAATAATGAACAGGTTAGTGCCGAAGCTGAAGGCGTGGTTGCCGTGAACCCAGTTCAGGTTGTCATTCAGTTCGTTGACAGGAACGATGTAGGACGTCGAGCGGGTGGTCGGGACGAATTGGCTCACGCCGGACAAGATCACCGCAGGCAGAAGCGACGCGCCGGCATTCGTATCGGCCTGGCGGATTAAGTCCCAGTGGAATGTGTTCACCTTTGTGGGCGAAATCACCGAGGTCAGTCCAAATATCGAGGCCTTGCTGCCGTCGAGCAGCGTGGTCTCTGGTGTCTGACCGGGAAACAACCGCACCCCGGGCAGCCTGTTATTCTGTGTCTGCCCCCGCCAGAACACGGTCTCCGAACCGCTGCTGGTAATCTGGTAGTCGAGCCGAGTGATGAATGTGTCGTTTCGGGAATCCTGGTTGGAAGAGAAGCGGTAACCTTCGATATTCAGGCCATCGCCCACGGTGGCGTCGTTTGGATTCGGGTATTGCTGCAGCATGGATAGCACGGCGGAGTTGGCCCCGATTCCAGTGGGGTCCATGCCCTGGAGTTGCGCAGGATCCAGCGCAAAATTGCCGGCAGCGACTGGGTAGGACGTGCCGCTTATACCCGTGACGGTTCCACTGGGGCACTGCGCGCTATTGGCGCACAGGTACTGGATGATGCCGTCCTTAAGAGTCGTGGTGGGCACGAACCGCAGCTCGCTTGCGCCGACGGCGTCGCGCCGGCCTTCGTAGTTAGCAAAGAAGAATAAACGATTGTGCAGGATGGGCCCGCCGATTGTGCCGCCGAAAAAATTCTGCTTGAGCTCAGGCGCCTTGTTTGGTTGCGCGCTGGACAACTGCGCCGCCTTTAGGAATGGATCGTTGGCGCTGAACATGGTGTTGCGGTTGTATTCGTAAAGGGAACCATGAAAGGCGTTCGTGCCGGATTTGGTGACCATGACTTCCTGTGCGCCGCTGGAATAGCCCGCAGTAGCGTCGGCGTTGGCGGTGGTCACGCGGTATTCCTGGACCGAATCGATGGGGACGTTCAGCACGCCGGTGAAAGCAAAGCCGTTATTCACATCATTGATGTCGGCGCCGTCGAGGGTCAGGTTGTTTTGATCGCTGCGGAGGCCATTGGCCGCGCCGCTGCGCGTGTCGGTAATCGAAGTATTGAGCTGGCTGCCCATGAAGACAACGCCGGCTTGCAGGCTGAGCAGGTTAGCCACATCCCGACCGGCAATAGGGAGTTCCGCCAACTGTTGCTCCTGAATCACGTTGCCCAGGGATGCATCGGTGCGATTGATGAGGGGCACTCTGTTCCCGTGGACGACGACCGTTGAGGTCACCTTCGCGAGACCCAAAGTGACGTTGACTGTGGAAGGCGTGCTGACTAGCAGGATGACATGTTGCGCCAGATATTTGGAAAATCCCGAAGCAGCCGCCTGCAGGCTGTAGTTTCCCGGCGGCACCGCGAAAAACTCGTAGAGCCCCTCGGCGTTACTGGTCGTCGTCCGCACCAAGCCGGTGGCGTTGTTGGTCAGGGTGATGCTCGCGCCGGGCACAGCGGCCCCTGACTGGTCGACTATCCTGCCGTTCAGCGAACTGGCCGTTTGCGCACGTGCCATCGGCGCCAGGGACATGAACAGAACTAAGCCGGCCACGGCCCATTGGCACCACCTGGTTAGCCCTATCCTTCCGAGCGATTGGGTGTCCCTAACTCTACAGTCCGCTCCCCTGGCCATTCCACTGTCGCGCATCGGTTCCCCCACTTTTAAAGCAGAGACGGAAGGTCAGCCGAACGCCTCTCGTCCTGTTGGTTAGCTTCGAGGGCGATACTCCTTAGCCTCTGCGCTGTCAAGTGTTTTTTTCTTTTTTTGGCGGCGCGCACACGAGTCGCCAGTGGATTGACTTCGCGGCGGCTGCGGATAGAGAATCGCGCGTCGCAAGTGTTCAGGAGGCAGACGGTGCGATCGACATTCTCCGCAATCGTATTCTGTTTCTCGGTATTGGTCCTTGGACCGCAGGCGCAAGCGCAGTCGGGACCACGGTTTGAGATTTCATTCCCCGCTTCGGTTCATTCCGGCGGCATCACGGGCCGGCTATTTGTTTTCATCGCGCACGGCGACGAGGTCGAGCCGCGATTCCAATCGGGTGTGGACGAGCTGACCTCCCCTTTTTTCGGGAAAGGTGTGAAGGACTGGGACCCGGGGCAGACTTCCGTCATCGATTCATCGACTCTTGGCTACCCTCCCGTGAGCCTGCGAGACATTCCCGCCGGCTATTACTACGTCCAGGCGCTGGTGAACGTGTACAGCGAATTCCACCGCGCCGACGGACACACGATCTGGGCGCACAGGGACCAGTGGGAAGGGCAGCAATTCAACAGTTCCCCCGGGAATCTCTACAGCCCGGTGCAGAAGATTTACCTGGATCCGGCGAGCTACGCTGTCAAGCTGAGCCTGAGCCAAGTGATCCCTCCGGTGCGCGTGCCGCCCGACACCGAGTGGGTGAAGCGCATCAAGATTCAGAGCCCAACGCTGACGAAATTCTGGGGCCGGGCGATTTATCTGGGAGCAACGGTGTTGCTGCCGAAGGGCTACTACAGTCATCCGACGGTGCGCTATCCTGTGCTCTACGAGCAGGGGCACTTCTCGCTGGCGAGTCCGCTGGGATTCCGGACGACTTCACCGACGCCGGAGATGATGGAACGATTACACCGGCGATTCCTACGAAGGCCGAATCCGGCACTCGAGCAGATGTACAGAGAGCACATGATGTGGGGATATCAACTCCACCAAGCGTGGATTTCGGATAATTTCCCGCGAATGATCGTGGTCACGTTCCAACATCCGACGCCGTACTTCGACGACTCCTACGCGGTGAATTCGGCGAACAACGGGCCAAGCGGAGATGCGCTGGTGAAGGAACTGATTCCGTATCTTGAGAGCCACTTTCGAATGATCCGCGAGCCGTATGCGCGGGTATTGTCGGGCGGCTCGACTGGCGGCTGGGAGTCGCTGGCGCTCGAAATCTTCCATCCGGAGGTTTTTGGAGGGACCTGGTCGTTCTATCCAGACCCGGTGGATTTCCGGCGCTGGCAAATGAGCGATATTTATGTGGACCAGAACGCGTTCTATCCGGCGGGCTATCGGCCGGGCTACGACTGGATCGTTCCCGAGCGGCCTGAGGTGCGGTTGCCTTCGGGGCAGATGACCGTGACGCAGCGGCAAGCCAGCAAGCTGGAGGCGGTGCTCGGTTCGCACGGACGTTCGGGACAGCAGGTGGACGCGTGGTTTGCAGCTTACGGGCCGGTGGGAAGCGACGGATATCCAGTGCCTCTCTATAACTTGCTGACGGGCACGATCGACCACAAGGTGGCCGATTATATGCGCGAGCACGGCTACGACCTTACTTACTACCTGAAGAAAAACTGGCCGAAAATCGGAAATGAATTGCGCGGAAAGATTCACGTGTACGTGGGGGACATGGACACGTTTTATCTGAATCTGGCCGTCTACGGGATGCAGGAGCAGCTTGAGAAGGAGCAGAATCCTCCGGCGGACGCCTCATTTGTGTATGGCAGGCCGATGAAACCGCATGGGTGGCAGCCGATGTCAAACACGGACCTGCTGCGCATCATGGCGAAGTATATCGAGGAACACTCGCCCGAAAGGACGAAGAGCGCGGCATGGCTATACCGGTGATGGTCGACGGAAAAATTTCCTTGATCGATGCCTACGGCGATGAAAAATGGGTCTACCGGATTCACAAAAACGGTCATCCACGGTGTCACCTCTGATTGAGCGGGCCTATTGGCTGTGGTGCTTCCACCTCGTCTTCCGCTGCCACTTCCCAGAGAGCTTGCAGCATCTCTCCCTTCCAATATTTGTTTCCACCTAATGCCTCTGCACCGCCGCTCGTGTATTCGCTCGCGCTGGTCAATACCGAGAGGATTGCAAGGGCTCTTCGGATTTCCCTGAGCGAACTGTTTTGCCTAAGTTGAACCCAGCTATATACTCTGCCCTGGCGCCAATCCTTTCGGTTTCGCGCCGGAACGGAGGCCGCATGAATTTTCTCGCTATCGTCCTCGGTTTTCTCTCGTTCGTTCCCGCCCAGCACAAACAACTCATCGTCGTCACCACCAAAAATTGGGATGCCGTGCAGGGCGTCGCCCAGCGTTTCGACTGGCACGGTCGCCACTACATGAAAGTCGGTCCCAGCTTCCACGTCGTTGTTGGCAAGACTGGTCTCGCTTGGGGTCTCGGCCTCGTCCCCATTCAACCCGCTCTTGGCGATCCCATCAAGCGCGAAGGCGACGGCAAATCGCCCGCCGGCATCTTCGCTCTTCCTTACGCTTTCGGCTTCTCAAAAACGAATACTCGCTTGCCCTTCCGCATCCTCACTCCGACAGTCGTCTGCCCCGACGACTCCCACTCGACACACTACAACACGCTTGTCGATTCCTCAGAAGTGGCTAAGGATTGGCATAGTGCGGAACAAATGCGCAGCATCAGCGGGTATCGGTTCGGCGCTTTCGTCGCTAACAATAGCGACCCAGCCAAGCCCGGAGCAGGCTCCTGCATCTTCCTTCACATCTGGCGTGACCAGTCCCACGGCACCGTCGGCTGCACCGCCATGACCGAATCCCACATCCGTCTCCTGCTTCACTGGCTCGATCCACGCCAGCATCCCGTCCTCGTCCAAATGCCCGCCGCCGAATATCTCCGCTATCGCAAATCGTTAGGTTTGCCCCAACTCTAAACCGTCGCTCAGCCAGCAGTGCAGGTCCCGATCCTTCGGGACAGCCTGCGCGTCTTTCTCTTGCCGTCAGCAGGATGCCGTCGATCAGGCTGAAGACGCCGGTGTTCCGCCAATCCCCGCGCCAGCGTCAGAATCGGCACGCCCGCGAACCCCGGAGATTTGGCCAGCATGAGAACTCCGCAGCGCAAATCCTGCAGCAGAGTCCCCATACGTCCTCAGTTCTCTACTCCAAGGAGCACGCGGGAGCAATCGTATCGCAAGATATTACGTCACTCCAGCTCTTCCGGCAGTTCCGAACGAGTGGTCGGCGAACCGGAACTAACCCGGCACATAAGCCGACATGGGCGATCGACTTCCGGATACGCCGTAACTCCTCAATGATGCCGATTCTCAGGGAGTTTCGGGAAGCGTGTAGTCGAACTCGTAAAAGTGCCTTCCCTCAGCGATCTTGATCGTCATCTTACCCGCAAGACCCACCAACTGACCGGTGCCAGAGTCCGGCACCACCGTGACGCTCATTTGCGCTACACCGCGCGTCATCGTTGCGCTGTGCTGGAGCACGAAGGTTCCGCTGCGGCCATGCAGGGTTCCGCTGACAAGCTCGATAGCAACATAGCCAGCCGAGCCCTTGACATCCGTGATAGCGCTCAGCATCTCGCCCTTGCTGGTTGCTTCGAGATCGCCCTGAAACTGTTTGTCGATCGACATCCTGCCAAGATTTGCGCTTTCAGCTTCTTTGTTGTCCGGTTTCTGAGGATTCAACTTTACTTCAAATGTTCCATTTGCATGAGTTGTCATGACCGCTTCCTTCTTAACTGAACTTAGAGCCTGTGAATCCGTCTGCGCATTCGCGGCGGAACCGAAGCTAAGCAGCAGGCAGATACCCGTGATAACACTTGCTACTCCGCGAGTCGGTCTTCCTGTACTCAGTCTGTAGCGGGCGCGCTTCGATCGGGCTTGCGTCCCTGCGTGGCCGATGAGAATCTTCCAGAGCATACTCACCGGCGTGTGAGCTTCGACAATTTTGCGGGTAACGAGTTCGTTCGTGTGCATTTTGTCCTTTGATACAATATAGACGGGGAACGCATGCAATGATTGGAAAAACGCGACAAAAGCCTGCTCCCGAGATTGAAGAGGTCTACGATCCCCAGGTTGGCAAGGCCCGAGGAGTTCTGAGGCGGCCGCCACTTGCTGGGAAGTTCAGGCATTTGCGGCGAAGACCGTCGCCTGATTTAGCGCACTGGATCGCCCACTACTGGATGGTCAGCTGGGATCTTCGAGGCCGCGCACCACACGTGCAGGAGACACTACCCCATCCCAATTTTCATCTAGTGTTTGAGAAGGACAATTCGACGGTCAGCGGCGTGTACACCGCCAAATTTACGCGTACGCTCGAAGGCCAGTCACACGTCTTCGGAATCAAATTCATCCCCGGCGGCTTCCGTCCGTTTTTGAACGCTCCTGCGTCCACGCTCGCCAACCGCACCATTCCCGCGCAGCCCATTTTGGGGGAGGATGTAGGCGCCCTGCAAGCAGTACTGGCCTCGTCTCGCGGAGAGGCCGAGAAGGTGGAAGCCGCCAATGTGTTTCTCCCGTGGGCGTGTGCCGGAGCCTGACAAGACGATCACGTTAGTAAGTCAGCTTGTCGGGCGCATTCTTGAGGAACCTGACATCAAAACAGTGAACGATCTGGTAACCCGAGCGGGTATCGGCAAACGTTCACTTCAGCGGATTTTCAATGACTATGTGGGTGTCAGCCCAAAGTGGGTCATTCGCCGTTATCGGTTGCACGAATTGATCGAAAACTTCGATTCTTGCAGCCGACCGGATTGGGCTCAGCTCGCGGTTGAGCTCGGGTACTTTGATCAAGCACATCTCATCAATGATTTTCGATCCATGGTTGGCTATACGCCCACGCAGTACCAGAAACTAGTTGCGGCTGGCTGCTCCACAGCTTCACGCTTTGACTCAGAAGCCCCTATGGAAATATGCGCTGACCAAACACTTCGCGCACTTCAAGGACTTCGTCGCCGCAGCCAAGAAAGAAGGCGGCTTACCCAACTACTCATTCATCGAACCGATTTACTTCGACTCGATCGTTTGGGGCCCGGAAAATGACATGCACCCAGAGTGCAATCCATACCAGTTCTTCGGGTCGTCGAACCTTCATCGGGGAGAGGTTCTGATCGCGACGGTTTATGACGCAATTCGCAACAGCCCGGACTGAGGAAGCACCTTGCTGATCGTCTTGTTCGTTGATGGGGGCTTTCTCTTCTGAATACTCGGGACGCAGAAGCTAGGCGAGTCGTTCTGGTGACGCCTGACGCGACCGACATTCGGAAAAGTCGATCATCGATCCCCGCAGTTCAGACGAGGCGCTCCATGAAAGCATCTAGGGTTTACCAACCTTCAGACGATCCAAAGTCCATGCCCCCTTTGAGTCAATCGAGACACCGCGATATGGTCGGCGAAAGCCAAAGTGATCGGCGCCCAGATCCCCGTAATGTGGATTAGATTAGCACCAAAACGCGTCAAGTGGCATGTGCCGACCTTCCATGCTGTCCAAAGACCGGCGTCGCAGCGAGAAACAAAGCAATCGCCGTACCGAAGGAAAATAATTTGGTTTTCATTTTTCGTTCTCCTCGCCGCAAACACGGGCTTCGCCATCGCGTCACGTTTCCAATCTTCCAACGATACCCATGCTTCACCAAGCGGAGGCCCGGACTCACCCTGATTGGATCAAAACTTAATCCCCATTCGGATTAACATCTGGCGGTCTTTCTCCGTGAATTCCTTGCCAATGCACTTGAAATACGATTCAATTTGAGCACGACCGTCTTTTGTCCTGGAGCGCTCCTCGGGCCACCGGGGCACACGTACAATGGAAGCGAGGGTGCGGATGTCGTTTTCACTGGTGGGGCTGAAGTCGCCGTTCAAGAGACGAATGAAAATACTGGGGTTGATTTCATCCCCAACCTGGGAGATACGCCTCACCAAATGCTTCACCGCACCGCTCGACTGAAGAATATCTCTGCCAGAATCGTAAACCTCTTCAAGCGTTGGTGGCCCCTTTCCGATCATCATGATTAGTTCCTTTGTTAACTCGAAGTGGGGAGTCGCGATTCGTGGATTCTATCACGCGTCGGGTCGGGGATTCTGGCGAGCCTATTCTGGCGAGTGCCGAATGATTATATTTGCGGGGAATCGGAGTGCCCTGATCGGGGTACCGCAGGCCCAGGCAGGTCAGCCGGTCCAACGTTTCCCAGACGCAAGAATCAAAGTGAATTCTTTCGGTTGACGGCACGCAGCTTAGGAGTTATACATGCCCCGCTGGGCCGATCCTGCCTTTCTCCGAGAGGGTAGAGCCGGACTCCTGGAACCCCAAACTCGGCTTGGTTGCCTAGGGGCTTCCGAATCCCAAACGGGAGCCCCGTTTTACTTGTGATTTCCATACGCTGCAACCCAATGCGCGTCATCTTCTAGTGGGACAAGCTGGGCCAACCGCCACGTTTTTGGCTGGGCGTTCCGTCTGGCATTTCTGGACATGGTACGTTCCTATGTGATATAAGGAAATACATCTTCCATCTCCCAGTTCCATTTCGGCGTTTTTTTCACGAATAGATACCTCCTCGGAGGTGCTGCCAGTGAACGATGCCAAGCCGAAGACCAGAACGAAAACCAAGAGTAAACGGAATGGCCGCCGCAGTGGCCAGTTCGATCCGCTGGCGTTTTTGAATTCAGCGGGGATTGGGCGCAGACCCGAAGCGCACCGGAAGCGCGAGGTTGTTTTCTCGGAAGGCGAGCCGTCGAAGCATGTTTATTACATACGTGATGGCAGCATCAAGCTGTCGGTGAACTCGAAGGAAGGGAAGGAAGCGGTCGTCGGGATCCTGGGTCCGACGGACTTCTTCGGCGAGGATGGAATCGCGGGAACGAAAGTATACATGTCGACGGCGACGGCGGCGACCGCTTGCGAGCTGGTGCGGATCGACAACCGGCGGATGGCGCAAGTGCTCCACGGGGATCGCGATTTCTCGGATTACTTTATGACTTATCTGCTGACGCGGAAGGCCCGCGTGGAAGCGGACCTGGTGGACCAATTATTCAACTCGAGCGAAAAGCGACTGGCGCGCACGTTGCTGATGCTGACGCGCTATGGCCGCGAGGGAGCGACCGAGTCAACGATTCCGAAAGTGAGCCAGGAAACGCTGGCGTCCATGGTGGGGGCGACGCGGTCGCGCATCAGTTTTTTCATGAACAAATTCCGGAAGATGGGATTCATCAAATACAACGGCGGCATGCAGGTGCACGGTTCGCTGCTGAATGTGCTGCTGCACGATTGATGCGACTGAGCGGATTAGTCGTAATGGCAGCCCAGGCGCTAGAGTGGCAGAGTTCTGCCCATCACTTCAGAGTAGGCCTGTCGCAGCGTCTTATGCGCAAGCGGGGTTTCTGGTTCGGCGCGTTCGCGGTTCAGGACTCGAAAGAAGCGAATCATTTCGAGGTGGCTGATTGCGTCGCGAAGCGCGGAGTCCGGCCTTCCGATGATCTCTTCCGATGTCACTGTTTCCCATCGTTTCTGGCAGGTCGGGGACGCGCGGGCTTGCCAGGTGAAAGGCAGGTTGACTGCGAGATGGTCGACGTTCCTCGGCTTGCCATCGCCCACCCGTGCCGGCGGGGTACTTTTGCTGGTGCCTATCCTTGTACCCCCTGCGCAGGTTTGGGGACCCTCCAGACATGCCGATGAGGGGAGTCCGCGGTTCGATTCTCGCCCGCGCTTCGACTGAGAACCGCTTCATCCCTGCGAAGATTCTGGCGGACGCGTCCGTTGAGACAGAGCTGAAAATCGGGAGGGAAGTAAGGAATAGGAGCCACCAGCGCGAAGCATGAGAATTGTGACGCTGACCACGCCAGTAAAGATGCTGATCACGCTTTCGTCGGCGGGATTACCGAGCAGAGCACTGCAAAATAGTGGCAGGCGCTTCCGGCCAAAACGAAGCCATGCCAGATGGCGTGATTGTACGGAAGTTTCTTCCACGCGTAAAACACAACACCCACCGTGTAGAGCACTCCACCAGCCAGCAACCAGAGGAGTCCGCTGAGCGGGACCCTGAGAAGCATGGGCTTGACGGCAATAAGCGCGAGCCAACCCATCAGAAGATACAGCGCCGTGGACAGTACGGAAGAATGCTCCACAAACCATACCTTGAGCAGAATCCCTGCCATCGCCAGGCCCCAGACGACCACAAACAGCGACCAACCCCAGCCTCCCCGCAGGTTGACGAGCAAGAAGGGCGTGTAGGTTCCGGCGATTAGCAGATATATGGCGGAATGGTCGCAGATGTTGAGGATTCGCTTCAGCCGACGGGAGCGACTGCCGCGGTAGAACGTCGAGACCACGTAGAGGCACAACAGCGTGCTGCCGTAGATGGCGCAGCTCACAATGCGCCAGCCGTTGCCGCGCATCACCGCGAGAGACAGCAAAGTTGCGAAGCCTGCGATGCTCAGAATCAACCCGATGCCGTGCGTAAGGTTGTTGGCAAGTTCTTCGGCGGATAGGCAGGGTGTCGAGACTTGCTCCATTGAGTGACCCTAATGATTTTCAGACATGCGAGCAGAGCAACAATAAATGTGTGCCTCGGATAACGCAATGAGTGTCTGGACAGCAAGGAAGAAACAGGCGGCAAGGAGTTAAATTCATGAAGATTCGAACTCTCACCTTGAAGAACTTTCGATCCCACAAGGAGACGGTTTTGGAGTTGGATCGATTCAACTTCATCCGAGGGGCCAACGGATCTGGCAAGAGCTCCATCCAGATGGCCCTGGAATACTTGTTTACGGGGCGATGCGAACTGACGGATGCGGCTGGTCGGGGAGCGGAGGACTTGATTCGTTCGGGCGAAAGGGAGCTCGAGGTCTCCGGGACGCTTGAAAGTGGAGAAACGATCTGCCGGCGACGTACGCCAAGATCGCAGATCGTTGAGGTCAATGGAAAGAGAGTGCCGGTCGCCGCCGCCGAGACATTCCTTGCCAAGCAATTTGGTTCCGCCAACGTTTTGTCGGCGGTATTGAACGCTGACCGGTTTGTCGAGATGTCGGAGGCCGAGCAGCAGAGGCTCTTGGCCCAATTGGTCGAGGCCGGAAAGATCGACATCCCGAAAGAAATTTGCGATGCGCTGCGTGCCATTAAGGAAGAACCGCCAAGACTAACAAGCGTTGGTGATGTCGGGGCAGCGCGTAAGCACTTCTACGACTTGCGCACAGAAGCCAGCCGCACTCTGAAGGCCCTGGGCCAAATGGAAAAGCCCGACGTCCCGCCGGATCTCCCGACTGTGCAGGAGGTACGAAATAAGCTCGAACATCTGCGGCAACAGAAGGAGCGCCTCATCGCACAGAAGGCGGAGGCAGATGCATGCTGGCAGAATGCACAAGCTCGACTGAGGCAGGTGCAAGCGGAAATCGAGGAAGGTTCGGCGGACATCCTGAGCCCGAGCCAAGAACAAGACTTGCTCCAACTCGAACCGCAGCGAGGCCACGCCGCAGAACTGCGCCAGGAGTTGACAGACCTGATTGCCGAACAAAGGACTGTCGAGAAGGCCCTGACGACCGCCCGGGGATTGAAGGACAAGTGCCCCACGTGCGGACAGCCGATCTCGGCAGCAGCGAAAGCGAAGGAAGTAGAGACACTGGGCGAACGGCTCGCGGACCTTGAGGGCCTGATTCAACGAACGCGGGAGGAACTGAACGAGTATGCCGAGATCGATGTGGCAAAAACGCGCCTCGAAGCCCACCGCAAAGCTCTCACTCGACGCGCAAAGCTGGTAGAGGAACAATCGAAGGTTCAGGCAGCGCAGACACCAGGTGCCGCAGACCTAGAAAGCCTGATGACAATCCTCGCGGAAAGGATCAATAAGGGAGAGCGGGTACTGGAGAAAGCACACCAGGGTCAGAGTGCCCGACAAACGTGGGAAGCGCACGTCAGAGAGAAGTCGAGCTTAGAGACGAGGATCGGCCTACTGGACAAGCTCGTCGAATTCCTCGGTTCGAATGGCCCCATGATGGCGCAAGCAAGCAGTCGCCTTGGCTCATTCGCCGAGAGCTTGAACATGCGCCTGGCAGTTTTCGGCTATGCGTGCAATTTCACACTCGACCCATTCGAGATCCGTGTCATTTCATCAACGGACAATCGTTGTGGCCTCTGTTTGAAGCAGCTCTCCGAGTCGGAACGCTTCCGATTCAGCATGGCGTTCCAACTTGCTCTTGCGACTGCAACGGGAATTCGATTCATGGTTATAGATCGCGCCGATGTGTTGGACAAGGAAAGGCGGAAACTGCTTACGGTTTTGCTCTGGAACAGCAAAATCGAACAAGCGATTGTGCTCGCGACCAGCGAGGAAACGCCGCCGGCTATCGTGCCACAAGGCGTGAGGTTCCTTAGCCTTGGGGAAGAGACGAAGGATGCTGCTCGGGCAGAGGCCGAGGAATCCTGCCTGTCTTGAGCGGGGTTGCGGAACCAACTTGACGAACAACCCGAGGGTGCTAACTGCAGGGACTCACGTGCGGCCTGATCCCGTGCACTGGTCGAGAGTCGCAAATGTGATGAGAAGGAGAGAAAGAGAGAAGAAGAGAAGAAGAGAAGAAGAGAAGAAGAGAAGGAAGAAGAAGAAGAGAAGAAGAGAAGAAGAGAAGAAGAGAAGAAGAGAAGAAGAGAAGAAGAGAAGAAGAGATGCGTCTCTCGTTTGGGCTACAGAGTCCGTAAGGGAATCAAACTCGCAAAACGGGGCTCCCGCCAGGCAGCGGGAGCCCTTGGCGATCCGAGCCGATTTTGGGGTCATCCATCCTGGCTCCCGGTGGGGGCAAGCAGGAATCGGTTCGGCGCAAACATTCTATAACTTACTAGACACGTCACGTCAATTAAAACATTTTGTCATTTTGTGACAGGCAGATTAAAGACCTCCGGGATAGAGGGCATGCGCCCAGGTCCCTGTCACTCTCCTGCGCCGCCAGAATGGAATTCAAATTAAAAACCGGGAGCCTGATCATTAGAGGGCGGCTTCAAGCGGCACTGTCTCCTGACTTCCTACCTGGCGACTCAAAGGCAAGCACATCTTCCCAACTGACTAGCAAAGATCCTAAATGTTCCCCAACCAAGAAACGGCTGAAGCCGTTTTGGCGGGCATGCAAATTCGGTATAATCGGCAAGCGAATTTAAGACAGAGCGCCTCAAAGGCGCCCCAGCTGTCTGTTGGAGATGGATAACGATGATTATCGGCGACCGCATACGCTTCATACGCGAGGAGAAGGGCCTTTCCCAAGGTGACATGGAAACCCAGACGGGTTTGCGTCGTTGCTACATTTCTCGCGTTGAAAACGGCCACACGGTGCCCGGTATCGAAACTTTGGAGAAAGTGGCTAGGGCGCTTGATGTTTCGCTCTATCAACTGTTTTACGACGGCAATGAGGAACCGCCAGCTTTCGATTTTCCCGGAGGGAGCGATGATCTCGCGTGGGGCAGCTCCGGTAAGGAAGCTCGCATGCTGGCGCTATTCCGCCGGCGCTTAAGTCGCTTGGATGACGACGACCGCGAACTGCTGCTGTATTTGGCTCAAAAGATGGCACAGAGAATTTCAGTGCAAGCCGCAATTCGGAAATGACTTTTCGACATCCAAAACTGTGATTTAACGCAACGCCGCTTTAGTGGCGCCGTATTCTGGCCCGGCGCTTCCGATTGAACCCGAAGGATTGCTGCTTGCCCCAGGCCCTGACGAAAAGAAACAAATCGCGTCTGCATCCCTCAATGTATTTGCGCGTTGTGGTAGGCAGCACGACTGTGAGCTACAACGTAGGCACCCATGAGGCCGAGCGTGGCGGGTTTTTCCAGCTTGCATAGAAAATAGAGTTTGGGGTTCTGCTCCTTGTCGACCTCAGAAAAGTCTTTCGTTCCCGTGAGCCCCGTATCTTTTGTCCCGAACCAGGTAAACCAGATTAAAGCAGCGTCAAAAGCCGAGCTTTCCCCCCAAAGTCTTTGTGACGACGGATGCGGGCCGTACAAGTCGCTGCCTTCCACGCAAGCCGGGCACCGCCGCTGAGCCTGAATCGTTTCCTCGGTATCTGCGAAGTCCGAAGCCAAAAACACCGCAGATGTAAGCAATAGCAACTTATGATGTTTCACGAATCCAATCGGGTGCGGTTTCTTGAAGTGAAGCGGTCCAGCTGATACCGGCAACGCCATAACCAGAAAAAGCGAAATCGATACGATCCCCTTCATGAGTGAGTCTCCTTCCGATTTCTCGGCATGCTCGGTGCGTGAAGGGTCGGATCCGAGCAGGTCACCTCGTGGGAGGGCCTGATGAGTGAGAAGCAAATGCCGTGCCGTTGGCGGCGTTTTCTTTTGAGAAGGGATCAGGCAGAATCTAATCCATTTGCTTAGGCTTAGGTATTTGTCTCGCTATGAGATTTCCGTTTTGGAATGTTCAACGCCAAAGCAGATTTCAAAATGGAGTGAAGCAGGGAGAGTAATTCGCGCGCCGAACGGGGGGAACTGCGGGTCGCAAACCAGTTGAGTCTCGCTTGAGAATCGGTTCCATCGCGCAATTAAGGGCTCGCCTCGTCAAACGCCAGAATCGGGAATCACTGAACCACTGGGGTCAGGCCGTAAGTTAGATTTCTTTGGCGATTTGTCGGTCCAATATTTCACGTACGGTGGTGACAAGGGCATCTGGCGTGAACGGCTTGGTGAGGCAGGAGTGGCAGAATTTACAAATCACCTTAAGCCTCTCAAGTCTATCGGGGTGCCCTGAAATGAAAAGAAACCTGGAAGCGATGCCCTGCTGGTTGAATTGCTCTGCCAAAGTCTTCCCATTCATTCCCAACATGACTAAGTCTGTCAAGAGAAGATCAATGCGTCTTGAACCAGACTTCGCAATACGGAGTGCCTCAAGACCATCTCCTGCGCAAAGAATTAAGTAACCTTGTTCGGTCAAAGATTCATAAAGCAACCGCCGCACCATACCGTCGTCTTCGACGACCATTATTGTTTCGGTTCCTCGATGGCAACTGGTTACTATCGGCGGCAATGCGCAGTAAGCCCGCTGATTTGCGGCAGGAAAATATATTAGAAATTTAGAACCTACTCCGGCCTTGCTTTCCACCCGAATAAGGCCATCAATTTTCCTGACCGTCTGAGCGACCATTGTGAGGCCAAGTCCATTTCCCCTATCCTCAGGTTTCGTCGAAAAGAAAGGATCAAATATATGGGACATTGTTGCTTCATCCATTCCGCATCCTGTATCGCTGACTTCCAAAACTGACCAGACCCCAGGCTTGGCCGCTTCGCCGTTACGGAAGAAGTCATTCTTGAGATCGATGTTCGACGTTTTTAGGGTCAGGCTCCCGCCATCCGCCATTGCATCGCATGCATTGATCACCAGATTCAACAATGCCTGCTCAACCTCGTGTGGATTGATGCATGCGCTCCGCAATTCTGGATCAAGGTCACGCACAAGCGTTATTTCGTCACCCATCAACCGTTGAAACATATTCGCAACATCAGAAACCAGTTCATTCAGATTCACGACCTGGGGTTCAACGAAGTGCTGGTGGCTAAACGCGAGCAATCGTTGGGTCAGGTCCCGGGCCTGCAAGGAAACCTGCCGAATGCACTGGGCCATTGGATATATTTGGTTAGACGGGTCCAGCCGTTTGATCATCAGCTCGCTATAACCGAGACTAGCCGTGAGAATATTATTGAAGTCATGTGCTATGCCGCCAGCGAGGTGCCCGAGCGTTCCAATCCTCTGGACTTGGCGAAGATCATCTTCTAGCTGCTTCCGCTCCGTCACTTCATTTTGCCACCTTGCGCGTACGTCGCTGCCGGATCGCGTTAAACAATCGTTTGCAATCGCAATGGATAAGAATTGCGCAACCAAGGACAAGACGGTCTCGTCTTCTGGAGTAAATACGCCAACAAGTTTGTCCCAGGCGCGGATCCACCCAATGTTCTCGTTGCTTCGGTCCAGGAGAGGGACGGCCAGCCAGGCGGATGGCGGCGGGTGTTTCCTCGCGCATTCCAGGTGATTCTGCAGGGACTGCAGATTGGGTTTCGGCTCGGTTCGAGTCATCTCCTTAATTTCAGAAATTAGTGCGTCAAGCGAAGAGCTGTTGAGAAGCGGGACAGGTGTTGCGTCTTGCGCGAACTTGTCATCGGCAGAGATTCTGAGGGCCACCCATTGCGCTCCGATAATTGCGCGCACCCCCTCGGTAGCAATTGCAAACGTTGCCTGAAGAGATCTCTCGAGATTGATTTCGTGCAGAAGTGTGACCAGGGTTTGGAATTGGCCTGGTCCAAGAGGCACGGGTACCCCAGGCATTCGGATGGTTGAAATTTGAGATCTATGCGTCATCGTTCCACCGCCATTTTTGAGGATGTCCTTCGTTTAGAAGGAGTGGGCCGTAGAGAACCTAAAACAGACGGCTGCTGTTGGCTGGTCAATAGTAGACATAATTGTAACTGTAGTCTATTAGTTACTAGCTATCGCATTGCCCGGCTCAGACGCATTCCCAAAGTCGCTCGTGGCAAACTTTTCTCCCAAGGTCCGGTCCGGAACCCCGTCCGTGCCCGGCGCTATCGAAGAGCAAGATTACCTTTTCTCTTGGTAGCGGCATTTCGCAGTCGATCACTTTCACGGATTCAGGGAGTCTCGAATACAGGCGGCTTCGACCTTATCAACGCCAGTCCCTGTCCTGGGGCGAATAGCCCGGCGTTTCCCGCGGGTGCAATGAATCGCTGCAGTGGCGGGATATCGGGCAGATCTGGCGGCAGTGGGACCCCTGAACCAGCGAGCCTTCTTCCTTCTGACGAGCGGTGGGAGTTTCTGGCCTTGCGCGCCGCCTATTCGCTTAGCGCCGGAACGGTCCAAATTCTTTACGTCTTTCTCGGGACCGGCCGGGCGTGACGCTGATTTCAATTTGCAATGATCTCAAAGAACCGTTCGCTCTCGATAAAAAGCTGAGCGCGATAGGATGACGTATCGCCAGCTGCCGTGCGCTCAGCAACCCATCAGATCAAATGGGGTTTTGGTGCTTAAGGTTCAGAGCTTTACTGGGTTTTCTTGCGGTACGTTGCCAAGTAGCCGAGCCACGAGAGTTCGCGATCGCGTGGCGTCTTCGAGATTTCGTAGCGTATAGCGCGGTATCCGCGGCGCTCACGAGCGTTTCAATCGTTTTGCCGTCCTTCGGATAAACCGCGATGCCCGTGCTCACCGAAAGTTGCGGTTTGCTCCCGTCGTTTGCAAGACTGCTGCAAATTCGCCGTCCCATGTGCGCGGCGGCCTCCGCCCCTGTTTCGGGCAGCATGATCGCAAACTCATCCCCGCCGAAACGCGCCACGGTATCGAGGTCCCGGGTTGAATTGCCCAAAATATCAGCCAGCCTGCAGAGTGCGTGATTGCCAACTACGTGGCCGAAAGTATCGTTGATCTGCTTTAATCCGTTCAGGTCCAGGAACAAAACGGCGAATTCCCGTGAAGTGCGTTCCGACCGCTTGATTTCGCCATCCATGACCTTTACGAGGTGCCGGTAATTCGCCAGACCGGTCAGTGCGTCCGTGGCCGCCTGCTGCCGCAAATGATCCTCCAACTTCCGCTGCTCGGTGACGTCCTCGACAATGATCTCGCAACCCTCCATGTTCCCCTCCTCACGAACCTCGCGTCCGCTGAGCTGGACCCGCAGGGTCGTGCCGTCGTTCCGTTCCCAGCAAACTTCGAGTGGCGCGAAGCGTTCCTGGTGATCGGTACGCCCGAGTATTTGCGCGCGCTTGATGGGGTCGCAAAGGATATCGCGTGCATAGCTTGATGCGAGCAACTCCTCTTTGGATGAATACCCGAGCATGGTTACCAATGCTTGATTCACATCCAGAAACTTTCCGTCGCTGCCGCACCGGCATATTCCGTATCTCATGTTGCCCACGAGCGCGCGATAGCGAGCTTCGGAATGACGCAGCTTTTGCTCCGACAGGTCCCTTTCTTGGCGCAGATTGTTCTCGCTCAGGGCTCGACGTATGGCGACGGGGAGGCGACCGACATGATTCATCTCAACACAATCAGCGGCCCCCTCGGTCATTAGCTTCGCGACGGTTTCTCGGGATATTGCCCCGGTCAGGAAAATCAGCGGTATTTGTTTATTCTTTGAGCGCAGAATTTTGAGCGCACGGCGCCCTTGCCGGTCCGCGGTGCAGTATTCGGCCGCCACGATGTCATAGGGTTTAGAATCCAGACGTTCGGCAAACTGATTCGAAGTCCTAATTACATCTTCGATGACTTTGAAACTTGACCGGTTGAGTTCCTGAAGGCACTGTTTTACTCCCGCAAGGTTGCTGTGGACAAACAGAACGCGCAGCGGCCGTTTTCGGTTCGCCCGCCCGTTCCATGCGCCGGTGGTTCCAGATTTCCGAACTGGGCTTCGAGTGATTGCAACCATCCTGAACTCTCCGGACTTACAAGGCACGGGCCATCGCCGACTCCCCTTGCTCTCGAGCAGGGCCAGATTCCACTGAGCAATCCTAGGTCCACAGTGCAGGACGTGTCTGTTCAAAATATAACATGTTCTCGATTGTTAACCGATGCTAATATGTGTTAGGCAGTAACAAGAATGGTCCATCTCGCAGATCGGCAGTGCGCTCTCGCGGCCCATAGGAATAATATCTCGCGGGAGAGGCAGCTTATGATCTGGAAGCGCATGGCTATTGCTGAAGCATCGCGGGCAACGCGGCGCGCTTCGGGCAGGTCCGGCGCCTCAAGGCGTGATTCCCCCGAGAACCTGCGCCGAGGCCCAGAGATTCTGGCCGAGTCCCGGCCCTGCCCTCGGCCCCGGCTGCAAAGAACGAGACAACCGACCGGGTCGGAACTCGCGAGAAAAAGGAAATCCCTGTTCCCGATTTGGGATTCTTCCATATCACGTGTTTTTTACGTATGTGTCTGAAAGTTGAAACAGTTACTGAAATATTGTTTTCCATGCGGGGCAGCGAGCAGTTTCAATATGGAACATAGCCATTGGCAAGAATCACGGCGCCGCGGTACCAAGCGCCATGCCTTGAGCCAATTATGGATTTTTCCACATTTGGTTCGCTGCGTGCTTCCGATCGGAGCATCTACCCCTGGACAGGGGAATCGGGGGTGGTAGAGAGGCACAGATGGCAACAGGGCTTGGGATGCCAAAAACGCTTCAAGGTAAAGTCACCGGGGGCGCGAGGATTCTGATCGTCGACGACGAGGAATCAACTCTTCGGATTTGCAGCGATATCGCGATGGAAATTGGTCTGCGCGTGCACACCGCCAGCACGACAGAGCAAGCGCTCGAAGAACTCGACCAGTATCCCATCGATATTGCCATCACGGACCTCAAAGTGCCGCAATTGGGCGGCCTGGAATTGCTCCGTCGCATACGGGAGCATTACCCGCAGATCTCGGTTCTGGTCCTCACGCAATATGGAACAATACAGACGGCCGTGGAAGCCACGCGCTTAGGGGCTGCCGACTATATAACAAAGCCCTTCCATATTGACGATCTTATCCGCAGGATCCGACGAGTGATTCGCGAACAGGAACTTGATCAGGAAAATCGCGTGTTGCGCGAGCAGCTGCGCACGCGCCCCGGTTATGGCGAGCTCATCGGCGTTTCGTCGAAAATGCAGCGTGTCTACAAGCTGATTGAAAAGGTCAGCCAGCACAATTATCCCGTTCTGATTCTCGGGGAGAGCGGGACAGGCAAGGAGCTTGTCGCCCGCTCGATTCATTTTTCCGGACTCCGCCGCAACAAGCCCTTTGTTCCTGTGGACTGCTCCGCATTGGTTCCCACACTGATTGAATCGGAGCTTTTCGGCTACGCCAAGGGCGCGTTCACGGGCGCCATACACACCAAGCAGGGCTTGATCGAAAGTGCTGACGGCGGAACGCTGTTTCTCGATGAGATCGGCAACCTGCCGGTAGAAATGCAGTCCAAGCTTCTGCGCGTGCTGCAATCGCGCGAAGTGAAACCTGTAGGCTCGAATGATCGAATACCGGTCCGGGTGCGCGTGATTGCCGCCACCAACAAAGACCTGGAAACCGCGGTTCAGTCGGGACAATTCCGGCAGGACCTTTTCTTCCGCTTAAACGTTGTTCAGATCATCTTGCCGCCGCTGAGAGTACGCAAGAGTGACATTCCCGTACTCGTGCAATCGTTCCTTGAAAAATTCGCTGATCCCGAGCGTCCCGCGCCCACGCTTGCCGAAGATGCCATGACCCGGCTCACAGCCTACGAGTGGCCGGGGAACGTTCGCGAACTCGAAAACGCCATTGAGCGCGCTGTGGCCCTAGGCGCGGGCCCGACGCTCCATTCCGCCGATCTGCCGCCGAATCTCCAATGCGCAGTCCCTGCTTCCATCGGGCCGACGCCGCTAGGTGACACGCTCGTGCCTCTCGAGGAGCTCGAACGGCGCACCATTCTCCGCGCCATGCGCGAGTCCAACGGCGACAAATTGATGGCGGCGCGGGTACTGGGCATCGGCAAGACTACGCTGTACCGCAAACTCAAGCTGTACGAATCGTATTCGGTTGCAAGTTGAACCGGTCACGAGCTGCCGGCGATCTGTTCGAGGACCGTCGACGGAGGCTAACCGATGAGGATGCGGTCCCGGCGAAACTGGTCCTTCCGACTAGAAATCAGTTGATTCCGGATCGCCCGAATCGGCGAACAGAAACTTTCCGTGACGCGAAGGCGATCCCCAGTAGTCCGATTCCGAATAGCGAAAGAGTGCTGCCTTCCGGTGTTGGATCGAGGGAAAGTCCGGGCGAAGTCGGTGTGAGCTCAAAAGAAGCTCCTATGATCTGCCGATCCGCATAGAAGATTGTTAGGTCATGCGTGCCCGCATCCAAAATGCTCGAAGTGACCGGGATAAAGTCTCCCGCGTGAACCCCTCCATCGCAGAGCACTACCTGTCCGTCAATGTAAACAAAAGTGTCGTCATCAGACCCCGTCGTGAACGTGATGGAACTAGCGGTCGAAAGCGTGAATGCACCTTGAAACTCAGCCGTCAAAAGCCCGTTCAGATCATTTCCGGAGGGCGGAAACATCGCGTAATTGACGTACGGCAAGGATATTCGCCCGCTAGACAGGAATGTAACATTCTGATTTTCGCTGGGACTCCACCAGGTGATTTCTCCGTTGCTGTTCACATCCTGGATATACCCGTTGCTGACATACTTGCTATTCACTACGGGCAAGCCGTCGGGACCCAGTTGCGGCAGGACTAAATCGGTCAGAACGCTACAGCAATCATGGTTCACGTCCTTGTCACTCTCCGATAGCAGCCAATAGGTCGCTGACATTGATCCTTGAACCGGGCTGCTGTGTGCCGCCTGGGCCATAGCAACGCCGGACAGTGCTACGGCAATACCAATGCAAACGTTCTTGAGTCCTTTCACGTTTTTCTCCCGTTCCCAAGGACATTAGTTAATTTCTACTGCTGGCCTTCGAATCGAAGAGGGGATGTAATGACGCAAGCGCCAAATGTACAGGCGCATTCCGTTACTAGGGCAGGCAAACTTGATGCGACATCCACAGATACTTAGCGGCCACGCAAAAAACGTCCTCACAGAGAAATCCCGGTTTGGAATGTCTATAGATTTGGTCGTTCTGCAATGAGACTGCTAACCCCAGTTGAAGTCTTAATGAACGGGTCTGTAAGGATCCGCCAGGCTGATGCGCGAGGCACTGTGACGCTTTGGTCCCGATCCAAAGAACCCCGAAGAGCCGCCCACCCAAAGCAGCCATTGTGCGTCGTTTGACTTCAGCCGATCACGGTACTCCCTGTTTACTAAGAATATATATAAGACCGGCGGGAAATTCGAAGGCGCGCTCCTGGTTGTACAATTTCCAACGACTATCCTGGATCCGTGGCGGAGGACAAAATGGAAACGAACTTAAGAATGAGGGCAATCTGCATTGCCGTTCTGAGCGGCTTGCTCCTGCTCGCTCCGGCTCAGACCTACGCGGTAAGCTCGAAGCAGGCGCAGTACGATGGTGGCACGATCACGCAAATTCCGAAACAGGCGAAAGGGAAGCTCCTCGTGGGAGAGGCGAACCTTCGATTTAAGTACAAGGACGCCGACTTTGCGATTCCTTATACGTCCATAGTGGACATGGAGTATGGAAATAAGCCTTCGACTCGTATCGGAACATCAATCGGAGTTGCTTTGATTTGCTGGCCGTGCGGCATCGCCAGTTTATTTATCAAAGCCAAGCACCATTTTTTGACACTGGAATTTACGCAAGGCACCGCGAAGCAAGCGGTGGTCTTCGAGTTGGGCAAGGCGTTGCCGCAGACAATTCTTCCCGATCTCGAGGTCAAAACGGGAAAGAAGATCGAATATCAAAATGAAAAGTGAACTCGTCAGAGGCAGCCAGGCGCGGACGTCAACTCGATGGCACCCAGGTTAGGCTGTTCAAACTGATATTTGGCGAGAAGGCTACAGAACAGCGGCATGCGGCGCGGTAAGCGAGAGCGTAACCAGGACGAGATTCTTTTCGTGGCAAGGGCTGAATCCGGTCTATCACGGGAATCGGCTCTTCGATGTCTCCGTAATGCTTCTGCGCTTCGCGGTGCTTCCGAGCGTCTCACGCCCGTCCTTGTGGCCGCGCTTGTTACCAACTTCGGCTGGCTCCCCCTTCCGATTGGAAGCGGTTGATCCTGGCCGTGAGGTCGAAGGCCCGATGGCGGTCGTGATCCTCGGCGGGCTGGTGCCTTCTACTGCGCTAGACCCACTTTAGATTTTGGGAGTTTCCTTCAGGGTAAGTCGAAACTGAAAATTCCAAGCCGCTTGGCGGCCGACCTAGGGTCGAAGTTGTTATTTTCTGTCGGCTGCAGTCTTGCGCTGAAATTGTAATCCAACTGCCGAAGGTTCAGTCATCGGATGCGGAAATCCCGGTCCCAGTGAAAGGAGGCACATCGAATGCGTTGCCCCCATTTGCGGAGACCGATGAACAGAAGTGCTCAAGACTGTTTACCGCGGTACGGGCTGTAACTCCTGCCGAAGGAACCCCGCAGATCCCGTCGACAGAGATCTTGATAGGTATGAGGAGTTGACGCAACGCATTGAGCTCTGCGATGAATTCGGATTATCGTCCAGGATCTCCGATTGCCATCGCAGGTTGCAGCCATCCATTATTGTATGTATAATGCTCCATAGTTGGAGTAGGGGCACGAGGAGTTGAAATGGCGACTCTGAATCGACCCCTGACAGGATTAGGGTGGAACCAACCAACGGACCTCTCTAAAAAGGATGTTATAAAGCGGCTCAGCCCCTCGGCTGTCAAAGGATTCTTGAAGATCGCTGCGCTGTGGGAGTTGCGCGACGAAGATGCCAGGCAATTACTCGGGGGCATGTCGAATGGCGCGTTTTACGAGCTGAAGAAAGCAGGTTCGAGGTCACTAGATCAAGATCGATTGACGCGGATCTCCCTGCTCACAGGCATTTTTAAGGTCCTCAATATTCTTTATCGCAAGAAACTGGCTGATCGTTGGGTTCGCCTACCAAACACGAACCCAATGTTTGGCGGAGAGACGCCGCTTGCTTATGTGATTAAAGGCGGGGTGCCCGCCATGCTGAGAGTGCGACAACTTCTCGATGCGCGTCGGGGTGGAATGTAGGTGCTTCCGCAGGTTTCGTGCCTTCTCCAGGACGACACTCATCGACTGATTCCATCTGCATATGACGAAGAGACTGTCCTCAGCAGATTGACCACGGATTCCGATGAGCTGATTGCCCTGTTCGAACTGGAGGGCGCGACTAATGAACGCCTGCTCGGTGAGGCGGGACTTCTGCCTGGGATCACGGTCCGGGAACTCGTATTCGGCGTTTCATACTCCCACATTGTGAATGCGGCATTCACTCACGCCAGGCCGTTCGGAAGCCGTTTCAATGGACCAGAACGAGGGGCTTGGTATGCGGGATTTTCGCTGGAGACCGTGGGAATCGAGGCCGCATTTCATAAATCGGAAGAACTGCGAGAGATCAACTGGCAAGAGAAGGAAACCTTTCTTTATGCTGATTTCTTGGCAGACTTCCGGGGAGAATTTCACGATATTCGTGGCGACCCGCGTTTTGCCAAGTATCTCGCTCCCAATAGCTACACGGCGTCGCAGACGTTGGCGCAGGAACTCTTGGAAAAGGAGTCGGCTGGTATTGTTTACCCCAGCGTCCGGCACAGCGGAGGAACCTGCATCGCCTGCTTCCGGCCGGCCTTGGTGAACAACGTTCGAAGGGGTGAGCACGTATCTGTGCAGTTTGAGAATTCACCGGCAACACCGATAATCCGCCCCGTACACCGAAGCTAAGGGCCAGACTCGCGTCTTCCAGCTCAACCTTCTCCACGCGTGAATGCCACAGGATTGCGCAATCCTGTGGCGCAATCTGGCAGTCAAATCCTCCCATTCCGTTAGCGCCGTCGCGCTGGATGTGGGGCTGCTGATCTCGTGGCTCCTTCCTTCCATTCCGCTCAGTTCTGGCCCGCATTCCTTCCAGATCGGGTCTTCCTTTTGCGTTCGATACGCTCTCGGAATTGCCGCGGGACGTGATGGTGAAGGTGGTGGCGGACTGGCTTGATAGAAGCACCACGCTTGTGGAACGGGGCATCGTATGTGTATTGACCGTTGCAAACGCCATAGAGCGTATAGCTGGTAAAAAACAACGCACCGGGCGCGAGTTGATTCCCGTCGGCGTCAGTGTCGGTTCCTATCATCCACGTAACGTTACCAAGATTGTCAGCCAAAGAAACAAGAACGCCGCCACCCGTTATAAAGCCGCTGACTCCGCCTCCCGGTCCGTTATTGATCGCTTCCGGATTGGTAGAGGTCAAGCTGAGCGTGGATGTTTGTGCGGGGCAAAGACTGCCTGTGGCCAGGGTGGCCGAAACAGCCACAGAAAAATCAGGATTGATTGTGAGCGATATCGTTGATGGTCCTGCGGCACCCGAAAAACTCCCTGTGTAGGTTCCCGCGGGGTCTGGCATGGCAGTCAGCGTGAATGTCAAGCCGGACAAGACGCCGCTTCCCGTGAGACCGGTTCCGCTGCTGCAAGGTTGATTGACGGCGCTCCCGCTTATCGAATAGAGGGTGCCATCTTCTTCGGTATCGGCCAGAGCCACAACGGCTGACGGGTTACACCAGTTCGTGAATGCCAGCGATTGTACGCCGCCATCGGAGGAATCTACCGAGTTTGAGATTGTCAGCATGTCATATCCACCGCCATCGAGGTGCGCCAGAACTCCGTTCATGGTGTCGAAAGCCACGACCAGAGGGTTGGGACAAGGACTACTGACCGAGCAGGTTAGTTTCGCGCCGTATTGTGAAGTGTCCGTCGTCGGAATCGCAAGAGAAGTGGTCTGATCCGATTGCAGCGTCCAAAACTGTTGTGTGACCGGCACTTGACCTGTCAACGTCCACGAATCATTACCAATGAAGAACAGGGTACTGTTCGACGAATCGTTGTAGATCAATTCCATGCTCAGTCGATCCCCCGCGTTAAACTGCTGGACGAAACTGACGGAACAGCTCGAAGAGCTGCCTGCGGAGCTGCGGTTCCACGTGCATGTGCTGAATTGCTTGCCGTTGTCGAACAATAGGAACACAATGCTGGCTTCGTCGTTGCCCGGTTCTGCACCGGAAGTTGCCGTGAAGCCCTGCAGTACCGTGCTCTGTGAAAATGTGTAGTTCACCACGGTAAATCCTCCACTGGAGGAGGGGAACGACGACGCAACAGAGTCAGGCGATCCATAGCCAATCGAATTGCCGTTGGAAGACGCAAAATCAGGGCCGTTGTATCCCCCCGAAAGCGCGACCGTTTGGGCCTTTACTGCCAACAAAACGAACAGCACCATAAAGGCAATCGCAAATACATGTCTGAACCTCATTGATTCTCCCTGCCGCTTTGCGGCCCTCTTCTGTAGTTTGCTGGCACAAGGTTCGTCACGTGACCCAATGGCGATATGCAGCGTGCGCTAGTTAGAGAACGGGATAAATTTGCCTGGTCGATGCGGGGACAAACGCGACTCGCTCGACAACGAGTAAGCTGCAACTGAAAGGCCACGTGACGACCTGTGCCAAAGTGGTTGCGTCCATGCGAAGTACTACACCATATTTACATTCTGCCGCTGCAACGAGGCTATTTCCTACGGTCTTCCCGGAAGTGCAAGAATATGACTGGTACCGTCCCCCGGCGCACGGGATGAACCTGCATGGGGATGGCGGTTCACATCGGCACAACGGCGGATGGCTGGCTTCAGATCAAACGTATTTGCCGATTTTCGGGGGAAAGCAGTTTTTGTTTGATCGAGAAGGTGCTCCCATAGCCGGTAAGATCGAAATTGCCGCTGATCACGCGGCATGGAACGATAATCGGAATCGGATGGGAACTGCTGGCGAGCCCCGACGGCGCGCGCTGTATGGGGTTGACCAATCTGATGGAGAGCATCGCATCCAGAGAATGCACTCCCTCTCGCCGATTCCAAGTCCCGATCCATTGTGGCCCGTCCCAGCGGAGTCACTGAGCGCTTCATCACCAAAATCACTATTCCGTCGTTTCAACGCTCGATTTGATTCGGAAACTATCCGGCTATCCCAAAGGTGCGGAGCGCACGCCCGAGAGACGGTCGACAAGGGCGCTCGGAGCCACTGCGTCAGATATTTTTTTTGTTCGCAATGGACGACATTGGAAGCCTCCTCCGGCCCGTGAACCGTCTCATGTGCGACAGCATGTCCGTAGGAGGCTACGCGCGCTCTTCTTAGCTGAGTATCAGGACGCGGACCAGCGGGCTGCGGTACGAGAATTGCGGCCATCCCCCGGTCCCAAGCCGGTCGCTTCGATGGCTCTTTTGCCGACGCCGATTTGCTTTTTTACGCAGGCGACTGCGACGTTTAGTAGCCGGATGTATTGGGCGAGGGCACTGCGATTCGGGATATCGCCGTGTCCCGTAAATGATAACCGTATCGTCATTGTCGATCTCACTCCTTCCGCTCTTTCCGCACTCACTCCCTGGGCGGGACAACCTCGCGGGTTTTGTTGTTTCTGGTGATGTGCGCGAGCCTACCTGTTTGGAAAAGGCAGGCGCAACGGCCGGGAATGGCGAAGATCAAAGTAAAGTGTCGTCTGATGCCACCGTTGAGCCGTATCCATTTGGGGGAACAAGTCGTTGATCAAAGCGTGTCATCTGAAAGTCGGCTGCGAGGGTAATCGGGCGGAAGATTCTGAGCGAGTTTGTCGGTGGGCGCAAAGGCAGCAAGGATCAGAAGGCGGTCGTGGGAAGGGGAATGTCTATGGCACGTCCGGGCTCTCTTGCAGTTCTTTGGCCAGATAGGTAATCCCGGCAATCCCCGCCGTGGCCGCGAACACAAAGATGATCAAACCGCGCCGCTTTCGAGCGCCAATGTAGCCTTCCTGCAATTTTGTATCGTCCGGAACGACTCTTCACTCCATACGTGCGGCCCGGAGTAAGTGTATAGGTGTGACCATCGAGGCCCAAGCTAAGCAAACCCGCGACGCTGGCGATCTTCAACTCGTTCGGTGCCATGACCGTAACCTGCGCCGTCGTTGGCTGCGCGGTTTGAGGATGCACCAGAACATCCAGCGCACGAATGGCCACGGCGCTGCCTCGCGCGGACCAGAAGGCCACCGTACCGGATTGGAGCAGCGCGGTCACTCCCGTTCCGCTGGTGCTCAGGGTAGCTGTACTCGAAGGCGAGAAGTAAATCTGGTTCGCGGCAAACTGGAGGCGCAACTGTCCACTCGGACCAGTGACCACCGCGTCGCCATTGTAGATATTGGTGCCGCTAACCGCCGAAGCTCCGTTCAAGACGGTGTCGTGCGCCAGGAGGACAAAACCTACGGGAGGGTTCGGAGCTGTCGTTGCAAAAGCCGGCAGACCAATCAAGGAAACCGAAAGGATGCAGGCAAGAACGCCTCTATACGCGAATCGCATAGTGACCTCCTAAGGTGGGCCGGAATTCAGTTTAGACACACTCGCGCAAGCTGTCAATGGCATAGAGCAAAATTTTCTTAGCTCTGATGGGTTCCCCCTTCCCCGGCTCACGCCGAGCGAATACACCGGGTACGTGTGACAAATATGACCATGGTATAATGACCATAGCTGTTCGGGAGCGTCGAAGTGAAGAAGATGGCAGCAGGTTCCTTCAAGACAAATTGTCTCGCGGTCATGGACGAGGTTCAGGCCAAGCACGAGACCGTCGTGATCACTAAACACGGCAAGCCGGTGGCGAAGCTTGTCCCGGTCAACAAAGCCACCGACGAGATCTACAATTTCCTCGCCGGCAAGGGGGCCGTCACAGGCGACGTCGTTGCGCCCGCGATTTCCCCCGAAGAATGGGGCGAGCTCAAGTGATTCTCGTCGACACGCATGTGGTTGCCTGGCTGGCGTTTGACGCAGACCGGCTCTCCCGGAAGGCAAGGGCCGCAATCGACGATGCGCGCAAGAAGGGAGGCGGCTTGGCAATCTCCGATATCACTCTTTTGGAGTTGGCGACACTCGCGAGTAAGGCGCGCATCCACCTCGATATCAGCCTCGAATCCTTCCTGCAGGAAGTTGAGACCCGGTTCGTTGTCCTGCCGATCAGTGGCCGGGCGTGCGCGCGCGCCATTGGACTTCCAGTGGCTTATCCCAAAGATCCGGCAGATCGCATTATCGGAGCTACCGCGCTGGTCGAGGGGCTATCTCTGCTTACTGCGGACCGTGAGATCCGCCGATCCAAAGCGCTTCGCACGATCTGGTAAGCAGAGCTGCACAGACGCAAACTAGCCCTTAGCTCTGCTCCACGACAGGTCCTCCGTTGCGAATTTAGGACGGCCTTCGGACGCATATTTCCGCTTATTCCCAGTGAGGCGAATGAGACGAGGAATCTTGCGATCGCTGTGATGCGGATCGAAAACCAGTCAGCAAGGCGCACAACAGCAGGCGACGCCTGAGCTCCTCGAGATGGGTAAAAATACGGTTCCGAAAATCCTGTAGTGTTGCGGCTCGACAGGCGAACTTGGGCGTCGCGCCCCAGGGATTCGCGCTCAAACATGACGGGCGGTTTCTCCGGTCCCTGGTGCTTTTTCTCCGATAATTCGCATCGTCAAGCCGGTCACCCTGCCTACAATTTCAGCCTGGGACGGGTAGTCGAACCGCCGGACATCCTGGTGGGAGTGAGGGTGAGGAATGACGATCAGCTGATCTCGATCGACCTGACACCAACTGCAAACGTAACCGTTCCTTAGCTCCACGAAATAGATGGGGCGGTCGAATTCCGTCTTCCACTTTTCAGGGCTAAGCTTCCTTTGGCTTGCGTCAATCTGCACCAGCGAGCCGGGACGGATAAGAGGGTAGAGCGTGTAGTCTTCCAACCCGATGTAGCCGTACACTGATTTGCGAAGATCCAGATGCTGCAGGAGTCCCACGGGAATCTCATCCCATTTCTCGACGACCCGTGCCAGCAGGTTTGTTTTCTCCCACTGGAACTCTGCTTTGAACTCGACGGGAAGCGTTACCTGCTCGACATCGGCTCCGGTATCCAAAAGATGTGTTTTAGGGATTCCGATGGACGCCCGGTCACGGTTCAGGTCTCCGACCCGCAACCCGAAATAGGAAAGCAGTTCGATGAAACTGCGGTGATAAGTGGCGCTCAAACTGTATAGCTTATAGATACTCGGCGTGAACTTTCCGTTCTCGATGTCGGTCAGCCAGGCGTGCGAAAGATAATACTCCCGGTTGTGCTTTTCGTCCGCAATCTGCTGAGTTTTCGCCTCGACATCCCGGGTGGTCAGTCCCAGACGCGCACGCACTTCTTTCAGCCTTTCTCCGGGACCCGGACTCGGCTTGCGTACGTCCATTGACGGGAATCCTACGCTGGCGGCTCGTCCCTGTCCAGCTACGTAACTCTCTTACCTATACATGGCCCTGCCGGCTCCCCGCTCAAAATCTCGCGGCTGGTCGCAATTGCGGCCATTGGATCGATTCTTTCCCGTCGGTAAACAGAGTTCTCGCTATATGTCGAGGACAAATGGACATCCGACCGAATGGATAGGGCTGAACAAGTGCGGCAGATTCTCGCCACCCGGAGCTTGACTCTCTACCGCGTATCTCGTGAATCCGCGCAGATGTTTGGCGGTCATTCCCGGTTTTTTGTTCCTCACCACTTGTATTACGACATAGCCGACTCTTCCCTGATTCCCACAGTTCATCAGATGCTCGCTTTGAGCCGACTTACCAACTACCGGCTATGGGACTGGCTGGCCGTATTCGGCATGCAGTTGGATTTGATTTCCCGGCTTCGATTGTTGGCCTCCGGCAGGCGCACGGTGCTTTTGGACTCCTCGATCTATGACACATATGCATGGATTCCCTGGTTCGCCGAAAAGCAACTGCCGGGGCCTATGCGCCCCATCGCTCCTCTCAGGCAGTTTTTGGCGCCGGCGACGCCCAGACGGGCGCGGGACTTACTCGCACTGAACCAGCGAAAATTCCTGTATGCCAAGGTGGGCGAAGAAGACTGGCATGCGCTCCCGTACTTTTCGCCCGGGAGCATTGTCCGAGCGGACGGGCTTCGTTCGGAAGAACTGCTGGCCGGCGCCCCGGGGAATATTGAAAAACGATTTTTCCTCGTCGAGCACAACCGCGGATGGACATGCTCACGGATTGTTATGCTTGCGAAAGACAGAATGATGCTGCAATCGCACCAGCGTCCCTCCTGGTCCGAGAGGGAGCTAAAGCTCGGCCAAGAAGCCCGAATTCTGGGGGTCATAGACGCCGAGATCCGTCCCATCCTGGATCGGTCGAGCGTGCGAATCCCGGCCCCGCCCGCGGCACCGTTTATGCCGCCGCTGCACGCGCAAGACCCGCGGAACGATCTCCGAGCCCTTCTTCGGAACTCTCGTTGGCAGGCAGGACTCTCGTTCCGCGAAGCATCTTCGGTCAGCCGCTGGATTGCGAGCACGCTGGGGGACGAGGTTTTTTTCGCTGCAGCCAGTACGCTGTCCGACTACGAAACACTGTCGGATCCCCCACGGCACATCCAAAAGGCCATTACGCTATGCATTTTATACGGCATCGACTTCGCGCAATTCCTGCGCACCGCGGGACTCCCCCTCGACCAGGCCGGCCGCGATCCGATCCCCGATGAACTGGTTCTTCGCCAACCGCCGGAAGGAAAAGACGATTCCCGCGCAGGAGACGGGGAAGAAAGTCTCGAGGGGCCGGGCAGCCTTCTCGGTTCCCTCATCGGTCAATGGGAGGAAGTTCCGCTTTTTCTCAGGCATTCATTGAACGAGATTACAGGCCTTAAGAAATTCTCTCTTTCGGATGTGTTTTGGGTGGGCGGGGATGAAACGCCAATTCATCCCTGGCTCATCAATGCCACGTTTGTCGCCGTCAACCGCCGCATCAAGAGACCGGTTCGATCCGCGGCGAAAAACGCCAGCGAACAGCCGCTCTACCTTATCCTGAAGCGGGACGGCAACTATTTGTGCGGCCGTTGCGCTCTCGATCGGGGTCATCTCGTTGTGCAAACGTATCCGGGCGGGCCGTCCGGTCCGCGGCATTTCAGGAACGAAATTGACGCGGAAGTTATCGGACAGGTTACCACGATCCTGAGGCGGTTTCCGCCGGCGGGCTGACCCGCTCGCGAACGTCTCGCTCGCCTGCACCTGCCGCGCGCCTCGCGCAACGGACGTGATTTCAGCGCGGTTGTCGCGCTTGCGAACAGGGGTTGCGGGAGCTGGCGCGGCGTTACCTGTTCTTCTAACGTAGTTCTCGCCGCCACGGCAGCCGCAGATCGATTCGACGGGTATGCTGAGTCTGTTTCCACCAGAACTTCGCTGGCTCTTTCCGAAGATCAAACCGCAACTCCTGTTTCATATGGCAAGTTTCTTTTGCGTGACCCTCGCCAGTCTGCTGGCGCTCGTCGCGCCGTTTTCCATCCGATGGCTGATCGATTCCATCCTGCCCTCCCACGACCTTCATCTTCTCCTTATCGCGATCGCATTGATTTTTGCGAGTTATGAAGGAAGAGCGGTTTTCAGCGCCCTCGGCGGCTACCTGACCTTTCGGGCTGCGCAGGGCACCGCGCTGGTGCTGCGCCTGTCTCTCCTGCAACACCTGGGATCGCTGTCGGCCGGTTACTTCGACCGAACCCCAGTGGGCGAGTTGCTCTATCCATTTGAGCGTCCGATCGACGAAATCTCGTACTTCGGTTCGGACCTTTTGCCCTCGATCCTCCGCACGGCGATCGCCGCGACGGCAACCTTATCCGCCATGGCGGTCCTGAGCCTGCTTCTCACTGTTGTGGTATCCCCGCTTGTTCCAGCGTTTCTCCTGCTCCGTCACCGCTACAGAACCAGAATTGGACGCCAGGCCGATCTGGTCCAGACGGCCAGGAACAAGTTCAGCAGTTTCCTCGAGGAACATCTCTCCGCCGTGACCGAAATCCAGCTCCTGGGGCAGACGGAGCTGCGGGAGCGCGAAGCCTCCGAACTGCTGACCAAGGCCATTCGGTCTCAAGAAGCCCTCTACCGGACCGGCGCTTTTTTTTCAGCTCTCTCGAACCTCGCCATCGTCTCCGGAATTGCCGTGATTTTGACCCGCGGCAGCTTGATGGTGTTCGATCGCCAGTTGACCACCGGGACGCTGGTTGCCTTCTATGGTCTGGTGATCCAGCTCTTCGACCCGCTCAGCGCAGCGACAGAGATGTACGCGCGGACACAACGCGCGTTTTCGAGCATCCGGCAAATTCAGCGTGTCCTCGAGATCGTCCCGGCCGTCAAGGAACGCCGTCACGCGAAACCCATCCCTTCCGGCGTTCCCGTGCACGTCACGTTCCGCAACGTTTCCTTCGGTTACGAGCGCAGCAATGTCATCCGGATTCCGAGTCTTGAGATTCGCGAGGGAGAACGCATTGCCATAACCGGCCCGAACGGCGCCGGCAAAAGCACCATCGGAAAACTGCTGGCGCGCCTTTACGATGTCCAGTCGGGTGAGATCCTGATCGCGGGATCAGACGTCCGCGCCGTCACACTGGCCAGCCTGCGCTCGGCCGTCTGGTATCTGCCCGCGCAGCCGATTCTTTTTCACCGATCGATCGCCGATAACCTGCGAATCGGAAGGCCACAATCCACCTCCCGTGAGCTCGAGCATGTCCTGCGGATCGTCGAACTGACGAAATATCTGGACCGTTGCCCTGGTTCACTCGATGACCACCTCGAACCCAACGGATCCAATCTTTCAAACGGAGAACGTCAGCGAGTGGCCATTGCCAGGGCGCTTCTTCACCGTCCGAGAATCCTGATTCTCGACGAGACAACTTCGTCGCTCGATCCAAATTCCGAAGAAGCCATTCTTCAAGCGGTTGGCCAGGCGCTGCCCGATTCGACCCTCCTCGTCGTTTCTCACCGCTTGCCCACGATCGCCTGGAGGGGAAGAATTCTTCTGATGCGGCAAGGGCAAATCGTGGAAGACGGCGAATCCGCCGTTGGCAGCGCCACGGGTGAAACTCACCCTGCATCCCTGCAGCGGCAACCAGACCCAAGCCGCAAGGCTCATGGATATCAGCCATGACGCATCGCGCTACAAAATGGAGGAATTCGGACTCCTTCCTTGCGAAAGGCAAGCGAGGACCCAGCGGAGTGAGTTCTTTCTCCCCGGGCGATTGCCATAATGAATGTGCGAATTCCAGATTGGGAACGCAACGAAGGCGGTGTTTCGCAAAATCGGCCCCAAACTGCTGATTTGGAAATGGTTTCCTATAACGAGCGAATGGCAGGCCTCTTGCTTAAACGCAAGTGAGGGTATGCGTCTGCATGGCATCAGCTTCTCCCGGCTCGCATCTCTCTTTCCGGGAGATGAGCTCCGTTTACCGCACCGGGCAAACGGGAGTCACACAGGAATTCTCAGAGGAGCCAGAGCCAGATGAATTCGGGATATGCGCGAGTCCTAATTGGAATGGAAGACGGAGCTAACGCGAACATACTGGTTCGGGTGCTCCATGATCGGTTCCGGTGCCAAACGTTTACGACTTCGGTTCTGGAAGACCTCAAAAGAAGGGCAGGCCTGGCCATACCGCAGCTGATCGTGTTCGAGGATCGGATTCTCAACCAGGATGCTCCTCTTGAGGAAGCCGCGCGGCATCTGGCGGCGTTTGCTCCCGTCATTGTCCTCGCCTGCCCTCGCCGGCACACGGAACTGACCGAACTTATCGCCGCGGGCGAAGTGGATTTTGTCGCCCGCTCGGACGGTTTCCTGTCCCTGATGGCGAGCCTTGTCAAGCGTCGGCTGCGGTCCTCTTGTCGCACCCCACGGGAATCTGTTCCCGGGCGGTCCTCCGCGCGGCCATACGACTTTGCCGAAGTCCTCCGCCGTGAGGCCAATAACCCTCTCACCGGAATTCTTGGCAACACGGAATTTGTTCTCTCGAAGCTGCGCGGACGTCTCTCGCCGGACGCGGTCGAACGCCTGGAAACAGTTGTGGATCTTGCCGTGCGCTTGCGCGAGACGATCCGCCAGGTCACCGCGGAGTGCGAGGAACTCCATGCCGCGCACCTTCATTGCGCATCTGATTTGACGAATTAATACTTGTTCTCGATAGACATTATCTGAGTATTTTCCGGGCGGCGCAGCATTCATTGCAGGGGCTGTCTAAGGCAAATCATCGCGGGCGCCGTGAAAAGCAAATGGTTCCTTAGGTGAAAATTGACGGATTGCAAACAGTGCTGTCATTGCGAGCACTTATGGCTTGCTTTATTTAGTAATTGATTATAGAACCTTGCCATTATTTATTGACTCGACGTTGTAGAGGCCGTCTAGGGAGGAGTCGATTGCACCGAAGTGCCAAGGTTTCCATTCTCTCGGACAACCGGCTGTTCCGAGAGTCGCTGGCCCGGATCTGTTCGAAGAAGAGCGACATCGAGGTAATTTCAATCCGTCAACTTGGCCTGGATGCGCTCGAGGAAGTTTCTAATTCGAACACAGACATATTGCTTCTGGATTCCGCGCCCTTTTTGGCCACCGCGGCCAGTCATTTCACCCGGCAGCGGGAAGGAGGCCGGTGCGTCAAGATTCTACTTGTTGGCATGGAAGACGACGGCATGCTATTTCTTGAGTCCGTACGTTACGGTGTGTCGGGATACATCCCTAAAGAAGCGTCGGCAATGGATGTGGTGGCTGCAGTGCGATCTGTAGCCCAGGGCGAGGCCGTGTGCCCGCCGCGCCTTTGCAAATTTCTATTCGATCTTGTAGCGCGGCAACCCGCGGAGACACCGCGACGCCGCATGACGCTCGATCTGGGGTTGACCCGCCGCGAGCAAGAGCTAATTCCCTTGATTGACCGGGGACTAACCAATAAGGAGATCGCTTCGCAACTGTATCTCTCCGAACAGACGATTAAGAATCACGTTCACCGGATTCTCCGCAAGGTCGGTGTGGTAAACCGTTTGAGGGTCTCGGAGGCTTGCCGCGTGCGCGAGCCTAGGCTTTCAGAGAACCTGCCGCTTGCCTAGGAGAGGCAGGTACTTTTGTGGTACCTGCACTTAACTGCTTGGGACGCATGTGAGTCTTTTGTAGTACCGACTGTCAGTCTTTGGCCGTAACCAAATCCCCTCTCAATTGGACCTGTTCATTGCGGTAAGTCTCGGCATAATTCGCGTAGCCGGAGTGTCGGATGAAGAATATTCGAGTATTGGTTGCCAATCGGCCCAGGCTCATGCGCGATCTTGTATTAGCCACTATTGCGGACCAACCCGACATTGAAATCGTGGGGGAGATTGAGGACGAAACAGAGATTGAAACTGCGGTCTCCCGAACGGCACCAGACTTCCTGATTGTTGCGTTCGAAAAAAGATCCCGTCTTCGTCCCGATCCATGCAGTGCGATACTGCAGAACCATCCCAATCTCAGAATCATTGCGATTGCGCCGGATCGAGACAGTTCGGTGTTCTATTGGACAACTCTAAACATTCGAACAAACCAGATTGAAACGTCGGAAGAAGGCGTTTTGAACGCTCTGCGCGGCAAGGCCCAGCTCGTCGGAGGTTAGGAATGAACGCGAGGGATTCAAATCTTTTGTGGAAAGTCGATCGACGGTCGCGCCGGAGCGGGCTTCTTCGACTCTTGGTGTCGGCCTGTCTAGTCGTCTTCGGTTCCCTGTGCGCCTACCCCCAAAGCAAAAAGTCCACCCTCACGCCCCCGTCTGATTTGGGGCGGGAAAACATGGACAGGGTCGCGGCGTCGACGCCGCAGATTGAGGCGATACTGCACGCGAACCCTGGCCTGATGGTGGAATTGAAGAGCTGGATTGCCAAGGATGCCACCGACCACGGGCAGCTGATTAGCGACTCAGATTTGACGGACCAGGCAATCCTCGATCGTCTGGAATCGGATATTCAATTCCGTTCGATCGCTACCCGATTGCTCCAGAGCTACGGCTACCTGCTTCCTAAGATCAATCCGGATTCTCAACAGGCGAAAGAACAGGAGCTCTTGGTTCAGGAGCGCACGAAGTGGCTGGCGCAGGATCAGGAAGAAGAACTGGCTCAGGGCCGCAAGCAGCAAGAAGGCCAGATGCAGCAAGCGGGAACCAATGCGCCGGCGGGATCCCCGGCTTCGCCGCAGCAAGAAGAGAGGCTCCGAGCGCCGTTCCCGGCGCAAGGAACATTTCCGCCCAATGGTCCTCCCGCAGGAGTTGCAGCGCCGCGTCCTCCACCCACCCTCGAGCAAGCGGAGCTTATGCAAACCTCCGCTGGCATTCCCTTGGGCAGTTCTCAACTCAATTTCGATCCCGGACGCACTGGGAATGCGGGAAACCCGGAAACTCTAGGGTCGCGGAGGATCACGAGCGGCTCGCAGGAACCTTTATCATCTTCTTCTACGGCCACGGCTGGCGCTGAAACGCTTCCTCCGATCATGGATAATTCTCCACTCTCAACGATTATGCCTCCGCCGCATTTCACTGCTTTCAGCGGCGAGTCGACCGGTGCTGTCCCGAGTCCCAGCCAAGCGATGATCCGCCAGCCAAATCCCTTCGAGGATATTCCTTCGCTATATGACATGTATCTGCAAGCTTCGCCGCAGCCTCCCGTGCCGGAGCGCTTCGGCATGGAAGTATTCCAGAACGGCACGCGAGACCTCCAGATGATCCCGATGGATCTTCCCGTCGGGCCCGATTATGTCGTCGGGCCGGGAGACGGCTTGGCAATCGATCTGTGGGGCGGAGTGTCCGAGCGCATTGTCCGCACGGTTGACAGCGAAGGGCGCCTGAGTCTTCCCGAAGTAGGGCCGGTGCTCGTTTCGGGAAAGTCGTTGGCCGATGTCCAGCAGACCGTTCAGCACACCCTGCGATCCCAGTTTCGGGACGTTTCGGCCGACGTTTCGCTGGCCCGCCTGCGCAGCATCCGGGTTTACGTCGTGGGAGATGTCGCGCATCCGGGTGCGTACGACATCAGTTCACTATCGACGCCGCTGAACGCCATCTTCGCCGCGGGAGGTCCCACAGCGCGCGGCTCGTTGCGGAATCTCGAGCAGTATCGGGGCAAGCAGTTGGTTCAGGACGTGGATGTCTACGATCTGTTGCTGCGTGGCGTCAAGACAGATATCGAACGGTTGGAAAACGGCGATACGGTTTTGGTCCCACCGATCGGGAGCGAAGTGACGGTGGAAGGGATGGTGCGGCGGCCGTCGATTTATGAGCTGAAGGGCGAGAAATCGCTCGCGGACGTACTGGAGTTGGCGGGAGGACTTCTTCCCACGGCAACCCTGCGCCACATCGAAGTGCAACGCATCGTGCGCACGACAAACGAACGATGCTGAGCCTCGATATTCCCCGGAACAACGACGCTGCCGCCATAACGAAGCAGCTCGATTCGTTTCAAGTGCAGGATGGCGACAAAATCCGCATCTTTCCGATCGCGCCCTACAACGACGACGCAGTCTACCTGGAAGGCCACGCCCTGCGTCCAGGCCGCTATTCGTATCACCCAGGAATGCGCGTCACGGACCTGATTTCTTCCTACCAAGATCTGCTGCCCGAACCCTCGAACCAGTACGCCGAGATTATCCGGTTGAACCCGCCCGACTACCGGCCCACGGTCGAGAGCTTCAATTTGGCCGAGGCTCTCCGTCATCCGGCCAGCGCGCCTCTCCTCAATCCGCTCGACACGGTGCAAATTTTCGGACGCTATGATTTCGAAAATCCGCCGACGGTCTCGGTATGGGGAGACGTGCGCGATCCGGGAACTTACCGCTCCGCGGGCGAAATTCACTTGAGCGACGCCATACATATGGCTGGAGGTCTGGGAGCGGATGCGGAAAGAAAGGATGCGCAGGTATTCCGTTATCAGCCCGACGGCGAACTGAAAATCTTCAGCGTGAACCTGAGCGCCGCGCTCAAGGGCGATCCTCGCGACAACATCGTGCTGAATTCTCGCGACCGGATTCTAGTTCACAGCAATCCCGCGGAAGTCGACCCGGCAACGGTCTACATCAAGGGAGAAGTCGCGCGGCCCGGGCGGTATCCACTGACTACAAACATGACCGTCGCAGACTTGATTCGCTCCGCTGGGGGGCTCGAACAGAGCGCGGACACCAAGAGCGCCGACTTGACGCGCTATCAATGGACGAGTCAAGGACAAATGACGGGCCATCATGCGCAAATCGAGCTTGCTTCAGCGATGACGGATAACACAAAAACAAATACGGCGCTGCACAACGGGGACGTACTTACGATCCGGCAATTGCCGGGCTGGAATGACCTCGGAGCGACGATTCAAGTGCGCGGCGAGGTGAAGCACGCCGGCAGCTACGGCATTCAGCCAGGCGAAAAACTCAGCTCAGTTCTCGAGCGCGCCGGCGGCTTCATGCCGGATGCCTATCCTTACGGCGCCGTCTTGGTCCGCCCGGAAGTCCGCGAACTGGAAGACCGGTCGCATTCCGAGCTCGTCGAACGCGTGCGCGAAGAACAAGTGACCTTGAAGCTCGCCTCGACGACGGCAACAGACCCGGACATGAAGCTCTCCGACGAAGCCGCCTATCAACAGTGGCAAAACACGCTCGACAGCCTGATCAACAACCCGCCGGTCGGGCGCGTGATGATCCAAGTGTCTTTGAATATTCAAAGATGGGAAAACACCACGCGAGACATTGCGGTGCGTGCCGGGGACGTGTTGATGATTCCGAAACGGCCCAGCTACGTCGTTGTGGAAGGGCAAGTCTACAGTCCGACGGCAGTGGCGTTCCGTCCCGGGCGCAGCGCGAAGTGGTATCTGAGCCAGGCAGGCGGCCCGACGAATCTCGCCAACAAAAAAGCGATCTTCGTCGTGCGCGCCGATGGGACCGTGCTTGGATCCAAGGGAGCATCCTGGTGGATGGGCAGCGGGCTGAACGAGGCTCTGGCCCCCGGCGACGTGGTAGTAGTTCCCGAGAAAGCGCTCGGCGGTCCGCCAGTCTGGAAGGCGCTCTTCCAGGCAGTGCAAGTGGGCACGCAGATTACGACGAGTGCGCTTCTGGCGGCTAAGTACTGAGGATAGGTGTTAGTGACCGGACGTCTGAGAATGGTTTACACAACTGCGGCACTATTGCTGGTGGCGGGCGGAATGACGGCGCGGGGCCAATCCATTGAGCCGCAGCCGTCGAGTTCCGTCCGAAGCGTCTCATCACAAAAACAAAGCGCAAGGCAGAAAACGAATCAGACCCAGATTTTCAATCCGGGTGAATCCCGCACAACATCAACTGGCCGATACGAAAACACGTTCGCGAAATCGCCACAACATTTCCTGCTCGACCAAAAAGCCATCTGGACCAGTCCGGCTCGAGTTCGTTTGCCTGATGCGACGTGGCTCGTGCCTTTGGGAGGATTGGCGGCTGGGCTTTTCGCCACTGACGCAGGTGTTAGCCGTCCTCTGAACAATGCGCCCAATACGTTGCATCGTTACCAGCAATTCTCGAACTACGGCATTGGGGCCATGGCCGGTGCGGCTGGAGGGCTTTACGTTCTCGGTTTAGCCACCCGTAACGAACACAAACGTGAGGCCGGTTTTCTCAGCGGCGAAGCGGCGATAGACAGTCTGGTTGCCGTCGAAGCGCTGAAGTACATGACGCGGCGCGAGCGCCCGTTCACCGACAATGGGAATGGGAGTTTCTGGCACGGGGGCGATTCGTTCCCATCCGAACACGCCGCGGCGGCCTGGTCCATCGCCGGCGTGATCGCACACGAATATCCGGGACCACTTCCGAAAATCGCGGCATACGGCCTGGCTTCGGCGATCAGCATTTCACGCATAACCGCCAAACAACACTTCCCTTCGGATGTTCTGGTCGGAAGCGCTCTGGGCTGGCTTGTGGGATATTACGTGTACAAAGAACATCACGACCCCGATGTTGTCGGCGGCGCCTGGCACCTCCCGGCGGTCAGGCCGGAGCGGCCTGGACACTGGGAAGCGAAATTCATGGGCTCACCCTATGTGCCGCTCGATAGCTGGGTCTATCCAGCGCTGCTGCGGCTTGCGGCGCTGGGCTACATCAAGAGCGATATCGAAGGCATGCGCCCATGGACCCGAATGGAATGCGCGCGTCTCGTCGAAGAGGCGGGAGACAACGTCGCAGACAACGAGTCTGCGCCGAAGCTGGCGGACAACCTCTACAGTTCCCTCGAGAGGGAGTTCGCCAATGAAATCAATCTGCTGGGCGGGGGAGACAATGCGCGCGTTCGGCTCGAGTCGGTGTATACACGCACCGCCGGAATTTCTGGCCAGCCACTGACCGATGGCTATCACTTTGGCCAGACGATCATCAATGATAGCGGCCGACCCTACGAAGAAGGATTCAACAACGTCAGCGGTTTCTCCGGATGGGCGTCCGACGGCCCCTTTGTGGGCTACGTGCAGGGAGAATATCAGCACGCGCCATCTGCTCTCGCTTTGCCATTCAGCGCGCGTCAGTTCATAGCCGGCGCTGATGGACCACTACCTGTACCGCCGGGTACAGGCACTCCAGCGGTCAATCACTTTCAGTTGCGCGATGCCTACGTTGCCATGAACTTCGAAAATTGGCAGCTTTCGTTCGGGAAGCAGAGTCTCTGGTGGGGACCGAGCGAGGGCGGGCCCATGATGTTCAGCGACAATGCCGCCCCGGTCGAAATGCTTCGCCTCAACCGCGTTTCTCCGTTTCGGCTTCCGAGCATTCTTAATTGGATGGGCCCAATCCGGGCCGAGCTTTTTCTGGGGCAGCTTTCCGGGCACGAGTTCATGAATGTGAACAACACAAATCTTGTGGGGCAGTGGGGGCGTACCCTCGGCCGCCAGCCTTTCATCCATGGAGAGAAGCTCAGCTTCAAACCCACATCGAATTTCGAGTTTGGTGTTTCTGAAACTACAGTTTTTGCGGGCGGGCCATTTCCCCTCAACGGGCACAATCTCATCAGAAGCTACGCTGGTTTCATCGTGCCCGTGGCTAGTAACGCAGTAGACATAACCGACGCCCGGTCCGGGGTCGATTTTACCTACAGGGCTCCTTGGGTGCGCAAATGGCTGACGTTCTACGGTGATGCATTTACGGAAGACGAGCTTTCGCCGCTCGGTTATCCACGCAAGTCGGCGTTTCAAGGCGGCATCTACCTGCCGCGGATTCCCGGCGTACCCAAGCTCGATTTGCGCGTCGAGGGCGGCTCGACCTCGCCAGTTGATTTTCCTGGGTGCAATGGCTGCTTTTATCAAAACGGATTATTTGTCAATTCCTATACCAACAGCGGCAACTTGATGGGCACCTGGATAGGGCGCGCCTCGCAGGGTGAACAGGCGTGGACTACTTATTGGCTGACGCCGAAAGACACTATTCAGTTTAACTATCGACATCGAAAGATCGACGGCCAGTTTATGCCAAACGGGGGCACGGTGAACGACGGAGGAGTGAAAGCCGACATTTGGTTGAACGCGACAACGGAGTTGTCTGGATCGGTGCAGTATGAGGAGTGGAACATTCCAGTGCTGGCCCCAGGGGCCCAGTCGAACGTGACAACCTCTTTCCAGTTCACCTACTGGCCTCGTCGATGGAAATGAGCGAGTGCGAAAACGACATGGGAATTGACGCTGGAGGGGACTAAAAACGTGGCGCAGACAGCAACCAAGCCACAGGCTGACGTCGCGCAGCAACCTGTTGCGGGAGAAGTTTTGCCGCCGGAAATGTCTCTCGACGATTCGCGCGAGTGGCAAGCGGAACAGTTGCGTGTGCTTTGGGGAGGCCGCCGACTTTTTTCCCGGGTCGGGGCAATCGGACTCCTCGTTTCCACCCTGATTGCGTTCTTGATCCCGAAGTCCTACACCTCCATGGCCCAGCTCATGCCTCCGGACGCTCAATCCTCTTCAGGCATGGCAATGATGGCTGCGTTGACGGCGAGGGGCGGCGGAGCCGGTCTCGGATCCGCGGCCGGAGATTTACTGGGATTGCAGAGTTCTGGCGCTCTATTCGTCGGCGTGCTCAGGAGTCAAACTGCTCAGGAGCGCCTGATCCAGGAGTTCGGGCTTCAAAAAGTTTATGGGAAGAAGTTGATAACAGATGCAAGGACGGAACTGGACGAAAACACATCCATTTCCGAAGACCGCAGGAGCGGCATTATTTCCATTAGCGTGACCGACCACGATCCCAAGCGCGCCGCCGCGATTGCTAATGGCTATGTCAACGAATTAAACGCGCTGGTCGCAGCGCTTTCGACTTCGGCAGCGCACCGCGAGCGCGTGTTTCTCGAAGAGCGCTTGAAAGTCGCAAAGCGCGACCTTGACGCCGCTACGAACCAGCTCGCGCTGTTTTCCAGCAAAAACAATACACTGGACATCCAGACCGAAGGCAAGGCCATGCTCGATGCCGCAGGGACGCTCGCAGGGCAGATGATCGCCGCGCAATCGGAGCTCGAGGGTCTCAGACAGATCTATACCGATAATAATCCCCGGGTTCGCGCGTTGAATGCGCGCGTCGGCGAACTTCGCAAGCAACTCGAAAAACTCAGTGGAACAAGCGCTGACGCTGCAACTACCGGTGATTCTTCACCGGCTGTTTCGAACGGCATGCCTTACCCCACGATCCGCAGTTTGCCTCTACTCGGCGAGAAATATTCTGACTATTACCGCCGCGCGAAAATTCAGGAAACCGTTTTTGAATTGCTCACGGAGCAGTACGAGCTCGCTAAAATCGAAGAAGCCAAAGAAACCCCCAGTGTCAAAGTGCTGGACCCTGGCCAGGTGCCGGAGAGGAAATCCTTTCCCTCGCGCTCGTTGATCATTTTTGAGGGAACTTTTCTGGTTCTCGCTATTTCCGTAGTCTGGGTGCTGGGGTCGAATCGATGGCAAGCCGCGGACCCGAAGGATCCGCGCAAGGTTCTCGGGCAGGAAGTCGCCCGCGCGCTCAAGGCGCGAATACCATGGGCGTCACGAAATGGATACGCTCCTGAGTCGAGCGAGCAAAGAGGAGAGGACGGACTTGACAGTCGTCGGCCTCCATCGAGCAGGTCGGTTGACCGGTAGAGTCGTCCGCAAGTATTTGCAAAATAAATGGTTAGGTCACATATCGCCCTGTAAGTGACGGGGCGAAGCTGTATCTGGAGTTCTCATGTCATCCTCGACGCTGACGATACCAGACCGTGACTCGGCAGACTACGATGGCGCGATTTCCCTGTCCGCGTCATCGCTCGAGCCACGCTGGTACGCCGCATACACATGCGCAAACCACGAGAACCGTGTTTCGGAACAACTGGCTGCGCGCGAGGTGGAACATTTCCTACCAGTTTACCGCAGCTTAAGACGGTGGCGGGACCGCCGCGTGGAATTGGAACTGCCGCTGTTCCCGGGATATGTGTTTGTGCGACTGCGGCTTCAGGACCGGTTGCGTGTGCTGCAGATTCCAAGCGTGGCGCGGCTGGTGGGATTTGGGGGATCGCCAGCAGCCCTGCCGGACGAAGAGATGGAGATCCTGAGGGAGGGCCTTAACTCGCCGTTAGTGCCGGTGCCGCACCCGTACCTTACGGTAGGGCGCAGAGTGCGGGTGAGGAGCGGACCACTGGCGGGAATGCGGGGAATCCTGTTGCGGAGAAGGGGCAAGGCGCGGTTCGTTGTTTCCATGGAATTGATCATGAGGTCGATGTCCGTAGAGATTGATGAAGCAAGCCTGGAAGCCCTGTAAGGGCCGGACCAGCGAACATGACATACCCACCCCATCCCTCTGTTTTTTGTAAGTGCTGATTCTAGATAACTGGCGTACGGGATTGACTTTGCGCAAGACGCGGCAAAACACGGTGTTCGCTCGCAAGTGTGGATTCGGATGCAAATGTTCGCAAGCGTTGCATCCAGAGGGACTTCGCGACTGGTTGCAGCTAATAAAACAATGCGTTTTTAAACATCGGCGCGGTACGAGTCAGTACAAATTTCAAGCGATGTGGAATCAGTAGGATGAATGGACAAGCGGAAACACGCTGTGGTGGCTACAGGTGACATTCCGACGTCGAGCGCTCCGACTCCAAGAGCAGCGGAGCGATTCTCTTGGATTACGGAGAATTTTTAGGTCCCACGTTCGGGAGTACGGCGGCACCTTTGCGACCGAGTTTACGGTGCTGGCATGCCAATTGTTAACGTACAAGCTTGCGGCGCATTACCTAGGGACGACGGGGTTCGCGGAATACGCCGTGTCGCGCGGACCATTTCGATTCTGTATCCGATTGTGTTGCTGGGGCTTGGCGTGGGATTGCCGCGGTATGTCGCGATAGCAGCGGGGCGCGGCGATGAGGAGTCCCAGGCGCGTTATCTGGGGGCGACGCTTTGGTGCGTGGGTCTCTCGGCGGTGGTTTGCGTGGTGATTTGAATGCGTTTCCGGGCGGGCTGGCGTATCTGTTCTTTGGTTCTCGCGAATACGCATCCGTTATTTCCGATGAGTTTGGTGGTTGCGGGAACGTCCCTGCATGCCATCGCGTATAGCTATTTCCGTGGGCTCCTTAGATAGGAGGGTCAATTTTCTCCAGTTTGTGAATTTCGGGTTGATGCCTCTGATGGTGTTCCTCCTTTATAACCGAAGCGTGCAGTCGGTGTTGACGGCGCTGGGAATTTTGTCGATCGGAGTGGCCGGGGCGGCGCTGGCGTTCACTCCGTGGAGAGCGACGGCAAAGAATAACCGCAAGCAGGCGAAGGAGTTACTGCGATTTGGGATCCAACGGGTTCCCGGTGATTTCATACTGATGGCGCTGTTCGCGTTGCCAGCCACGTTCGTGGCGCACAAGAGCGGAATTCGGGCGGCTGGCTTTGTGGCGTTTGGAATTTCAATGCTAAACGTTATCGGTTCGTTCTTTTCTCCCTTCGGGCTCATCCTGCTTCCCAAGGCAGGCACATTGCTGGCCGCGGGAAGGTGCGGGGAACTGCGGAGGCAAGTATGGCTGCTAACGCGAATCACGCTGGTTGTTTCGGCCGTCCTCGCGGTCGGAATGGCGATGGGAGCCGAGACGTTGATGCGCGTCTTATCTAGGTCCCGATTTCACAGAGGGAGCGGAATCCTGCGGCTGTTGCTGCTCGCAGCCGTGCCGTACAGCCTTTACACGGTGGTACGCAACGTCATTGATGCTTTCCATCAGCTTGGGGTAACGACGATGATTCTCGCCGCCGGATTCGGGGTTTTTTGTCTAGGAGCGTCGGGGATTTTTGTATGGCAGGACAAATTGCACGTGGTGCTGTTGTCTTTTCTAATGGGGGTTGTGACGCTATGGCTACTCGCCAGTGCAGAGACTTTGAGAATTCTCAGGCCGACTGTGGCTTCCGATATTTAGGAGGAATGCTAATGTCACTATTTGAGACAAGATGATGCGCACGTTGATAACCGGAGGGGCAGGGTTCATTGGCTCGCATCTTGCCGACCATCTGATCGGTTCGGGAGACGATGTGTGGGTGATCGACGATCTGTCAACAGGGTCCATTGAGAACATCGAGCATTTGAAGGGTAATCCCCACTTCCACTACCAAATTGCCAGCATCATGGACGTCCCACTGCTTGCCGAGCTTGTTGACCGCTGTGACGTGATCTTTCACCTAGCCGCGGCGGTAGGGGGTTTCGGCTGATCGTAGAGAGTCCGGTGCGGACGATCGAGACTAACGTCCGGGGCACGGAAACCATCCTCGAACTAGCTGCAAAAAAGAAAAAACTGGTACTGATCGCATCGACATCGGAAGTGTACGGCAAGAGCACGAAGATACCGTTTTGCGAGGAAGACGACTTGGTGATGGGAGCCACTGTGAAGGGCCGCTGGAGCTATGCGTGTTCAAAGGCTATCGACGAGTTTCTGGCTTTAGCCTACTGGAAGGAACGGCAATTACCTGTCGTCGTCGTGAGGCTCTTCAATACTGTGGGACCCCGGCAAACAGGAAGATACGGCATGGTCCTTCCGAATTTTGTCGCACAGGCTCTAGGCGATGGGCCGATCACGATATTTGGGGATGGCATGCAGTCGCGTTGCTTTTGCTATGTGGAAGACGTTGTTCGCGCGATGCGGCAGTTGGTGTCAACACAATCCACGGTGGGGCAGGTATTCAATCTTGGAGGCGTGGAAGAGATAAGAATTCGGGATTCGCCGAACGTGTGCGGCAGATTGTTGGCAGCAGCTCGCCTCTTGTCTACATCCCCTACGAATCGGCGTACGAGGAGGGTTTCGAAGACATGCTCAGACGAGTTCCCTCGATTGAAAAAATCCGGAAGCATATCAATTATTCAACCAAGGTGACCCTCGACGAGATTATCGTCAAGATTGTGGAGTACCAGAAAAGCCACCTGTCTGTAGGAGTGTCTGCCGGCCGCTAACACGGCAGAATCAGTTGAGAAAAGATCCCGTCTTGCCGATTGACGATCAAACCCAGATTGTCGGCCGCTCGATTCGTGCTGAGAGCTAGCCAGTGGGGCGCACGAAACGGTCATCCAAACAAAAACAGAGTTGTCTAGATTTTGCACCAGAGAAGATCCGAGAAAGTGCCAGTGAATACCAAACAGCCAAGAAAATCGCCTTCGACGAGCGCGGAAGGCAGCCCGATGAAGATTTGTCTGCTGGGGAACGCTGCTTCTATCCACATACAGAGATGGGCGGGGTTTTTCGTAAAGAAAGGGTACGAGTTGCACATTATTTCGTTCTCCGCAGGCGCTGTTGACGGAGCGACGGTGCACCACGTTTCCTGGTGGACTCCGATTAAATCGGTTGGGTATCTTGCAACGCTACCCAGAATCCGCCGTCTTATCCGCGAAATTTCACCTGACATATTACATGCCCATTATGCAATCAGTTACGGGGTACTCGGCGCACTGACGAGATTCAGGCCTCTCGCTATCGGAGCATGGGGTTCAGACATTCTGGTAATTCCAGGGACTTCGAAAATTCGCTGGGCGGTGCTCCTCTATGCGCTCCGTCGAGCAGAATTCATCACTTCCCTGGCTGACCATATAACGCGCGCGCTCGTTGAGCGCGGCATACCCGCGGCGAAAATCAAAACGATACCTTTCGGGGTTGACACCTGACTCTTTCATCCTCTTCCGATGGGCAGCGCCCCCAACCGTACGACGTGATCTGCGCGCGCAATTTCGACACTGGCTACAATGTTGCTGCGTTATTGAGGGCACTCCCTGCGGTCATCAGGCGACATCCCCAATTAACGTGCTTGCTCGCCGGCGATGGGCCGCAGAAGGATTCGCTCAAAAACCTGGCTAGCGAACTGGGGATTGAGAGCAATCTCAGGTGGCTGGGGTGGCTTTCCCCGCAGGAGCTGGCGCAACGGCTGCGTCAAACGAAAGTTTACGTGAGCCCGTCGCTTTCCGACGGAACCAGCACGGCGCTCACCGAGGCCATGGCGTCCGGCTCCTTCCCGGTTGTGTCGGATATCGAGGCCAACCGTCCGTGGATTGAAAACGGGACCACTGGTTTCCTCTTTGCAGCTTCTGATTCGAGGCGCTCTCGGACTGTGTCTTGCGGGCCTTGGCATCTCAGTCATTCCGAAGCGAGGCTCTCGAGCTTAATCGGGAGAAGGTCGAGACCGATGCCAACTGGCGGTCCATCATGAAGAGTGTTGAGGGGTTTTATCTCCAGCTCGTCATGAAGCACAAACAGCGGCATTTGGGCAAAGCCGTGCGGGCGAGCGAGGCAGTGTGAACGAGCTTACAAAGAATTCGATTCTTGCCTGTGAGAGTTTCAGTTGATGCGATTTCTGGGCTCACCGTGGCTGCCCTTAGGAGTCCTCTTTGCCATCTCGTTGATCGCGCGGAGGCTCCAGGGCAGTTGGTTCGCTCCCCAGCGCATTTGCCGGGCTCTTGTGGGTCTTTCTACATTGTGGTGCCGATGGTAGCGACCGAAGATAATCTCCGCACAAACCGTTTGGCTCATAACTTGTTTAATCGGTTGCCTACAAGTGGGGGCGTTCATCTCGAGTTCCCGAGGGACCGGCGGGCATCTGAGGCCTCTACCTGGCGAGAGTCTCTGAGCGCTGCTGGAGACAAATACCTTCGACTTAGTTTATTCCTTGCCGGGATAGCACTAGCCAGCGTCATCGTTTATGCGGCTATTTGGCTTCGAAGTCTTGGTCTCGGGTTTTCTCTTCCGGGTTTCTTCAGCATGGGCAGATTGATGTACGACATCCTTGTCGGGGGCGAACCCGACTTGTGGTGGTATCGGCTGGCGAGGATGTGGGTATTTCCATCGGCGATCTTGGGTGGCGCCGCGGCTGCCCTCGTGACGTCAAGGACGAGAAAGCTTTTGTCCCTTACTTCATTTGTCCCTTCACTTATGATGGCGATTTCGGTTGCCTCTCGCTTGGGTACTGGGTTAACCATTGCGTGTTGGGTGTGTGGATATTTGAGTGCTAAGTGCTAAGGGTTTCGGGGGCACTTTCGAGTTGGGGTCAGGTTGCCAACTTCTGTCGTGTTGATCGCCTGCGCCACGGTGACAATATACGTGGGTTTGTATGCGTTGCGGGGGTCCGATTTGGCTGAGGTCCCGGCGGTTCGGTGATGATAAGTTCTGATCTTCTATCATATCTTCCCGTATTTGATAGCTGGGTCAGATCTGGAGGGGGACATTCTCTCAGCTTGGGAGCTTATTCCGTAGGTGGACTGTTCGAGCTCTCGGGGCTTAAGACGCGTGTGCGAGCGCTCGATTATGAGCCGGTTGTCCTAGAATCAGGGATCACGTCAAACATTTACACTGCGTTCCGTGGTTTGATTAAATAGTCTCTACCTGGTTCCATGTTTCTTCTCGTAATCGCGGGTGCGTTTGGGGGACGAGCCTACACCCAGCTGTGCTCCGGACACCTGTCATCTATGTGGGTGCTTGCCGCATACTACGTCTATCTTCTTTGGTCCCCAATTATGTCCGCTTTTTACTATAACTCGGTGCTACTCGCCCTTTTGGTCGCCGCGCTGGTAATTCGGGACTCACCCAAAAAATCAAGGTTGATCATGTCAACCGTTTCGGGTGACATCTCCTCGAATCGAAGGGACTCGCTGCGGGAACCCGAGAAGCCCGTCCCGGAAGCTGAAGTCACACTGGGAATCTTACAGGCGGAATAGCGAAACCGTTGAGTCTTCCGAAGGAAGCTAGAGTTATTGGGGAGGATTGGTACCGTGCTTACTACGGCGCGAAAGGCGCGGAGCGCAATAGCCTACTGCACAACCCGGGAGTGCTGTACCAAAGTTTGGCGCAGGAGGTTGCGCTGGTGCGGGCACTGCAATCGCTTCGCTCAAACCATGAAGCAGCACGCGTATTGGATGTGGGGTGCGGAGCTGGGGAAACGCTGCTGACGTTTCTCCGGCTGGGATTTGCTCCGGGAAACCTGTACGGAATTGACTTTCAAGACCGGCGGATTGCGGTGGCAAAGGAAAAATGTCCGAGCATCAATTTTGAACATGGCGATGCGACGAAGCTGGAGTTTGCGAGCGAGTCATTCGATATGGTGCATGAAGCGACGATGTTCATCCACGGCGTAGACGACGAACTGTCGCGGATGATCGCCGGGGAGATGCTGCGCGTGACGAAGCCGGGGGGGCACATTCTCTTGTGCGACTGGCGGTATTCGAAGCCAGGAAGCGCAGCGCATCAGGCGGTAACACAGAAAAGAATCACCAATCTGTTCGAGGTCGGGGAGAAAACGAGCCGCTGTGGAGTTTTCGCTGGGCCGTTAGTGCCACCGGTTGGCCGGTTTTTGTCGCGCCGCTTGCCGTCGACTTACTTTCTGGTAAGCCGCTTGCTCCCCTTTTTGGTCGGACAGGTTACCACGGTGGTGCGCAAGTCTTAGTCTCAACCAGGCACGAATCCATCTCCCCGCCATCTGGAAGAACGAATGGAAGTCTAGTTCGCTTTGTTCTCCGAGGGAAAAATGACGACAAGCATGGTAGGCAAGACGACGCAAAAGCCCGGGCACCGTTTCCATTTCTGGATTTGAAGGCACAGTACGCCGGGATTCGTGAAGAAGTGGAAGCGGCGATCCGGCGAGTGATGGAGTCGCAACACTTTATCTTGGGCCCGGAGGTGGATGCGCTGGAAAAGGAGATCGGCCAGTTTACGGGATGTCGACATGCGATCGGGTGCGCCTCGGGCTCGGATGCGCTGATTCTGGCGCTGATGGCGCTGGAGATCGGCCGCGGGGATGAGGTGATCACCGCGCCGTTCACATTTTTTGCTTCCGCGGGTTCGATTGCGCGGGTTGGAGCAAAGCCCGTTTTCGCGGATATCGACCGGGGACCTTCAATATTTCTCCGGAGGCGATCGAAGAAGCCATAACGCCGAGGACGCGAGCGATCATGCCAGTGCACCTATTTGGCATGGCGGCAGACATGAGCAGGATTCAGGAAATTGCGGCGGCGCATAAACTGCCGGTCATCGAGGACGCGGCGCAGGCTATTGGCGCGCGACATCAGGGACACGCGACGGGAAGTTTCGGCGCGGCAGGATGCTTCAGTTTTTTCCCGTCGAAGAACCTGGGCGGAGCCGGCGACGGCGGGATGATCACGACCAATGATGCAGCGCTGGCCGAGCGGCTGAAATTGCTGCGCGTACACGGAGCGCGGACGAAATATGAGTACGAGATGCTGGGAGTGAATAGCCGGCTGGATGCATTGCAGGCGGCGATCTTGCGGGTGAAGCTGCGGCACTTGGATGGCTGGGCGAGCGCGCGGCGAAAGAATGCCGAACGCTATCGCGAGATGTTCCACGAGTTTCGCCTGGAAGCGATGGTAACGGCGGCCGCTGCGCCAACGGGATTTGTGCACGTTTACAACCAGTTCACGGTCCGCGTGAAAGAGCGGGATGCACTGCGCGAATACCTGCAAGGCCGGGGGATACCGACGGAGATCTATTATCCGAAACCGCTGCACCTTCAGAAGGCCTTCGGATATTTGGGTTACAAAGCAGGAGATTTTCCGGTCTCCGAGACGGCCAGCACAGAGGTTGTTTCACTGCCGATTTATCCGGAATTGACCGAGGAGCAGCAGCGCAACGTGGTGGCGGCGATGGCCGATTTTGATGGAAAATAGGGGACGGGAGGATTCCATGTCGAACGCAAGCGCAGCAAAGGAAGCGGTCCGAGTGGGCGTGGTGGGCGCCGGTTACTGGGGTAAGAATCTAGTGCGCAATTTTCACACGCTGGGCGCGCTGGAGACTGTGTGTGACGTCAATGAGGAAACGCTGGCGCGGGTGCGGCGGGAGTATCACGTCGCGACAATGAAGGATTTTGGAACGGTGCTAAACGATCCGATTGTGGATGCCGTGGTGATCGCCGCTCCGGCGGCGCAGCACTATGAGCTGGCGGGGAAAGCGTTGCGTGCCGGCAAGCACGTGTTTGTGGAGAAGCCGCTGGCGCTAAATGCGCGGGAAGGAAAGGAACTTGTCGAGCTGGCGAAAGAAAAAGGGCTGGTATTGATGGTGGGACATATCTTGGAGTACCACCCAGCGATCGTGGAGTTGAACCGGCTGGTCAAGAGGGACATCTAGGAAAGATTCAGTATATCTATTCGTCGCGATTGAATCTGGGCAAACTTCGGACGGAAGAGAACATCCTGTGGAGCTTTGCGCCCCACGATATTTCGGTGATTCTGAGGATTCTGGGAGAGTGCCGGTACATGCCACGGCGCAGGGAGGGAGTTATCTGAACCTCCGATTGTGGACACCACGCTGAGCACGTTGGAATTCGCGGGCGGCGTGAAAGCGCACATTTTTGTGAGCTGGCTGCATCCGTTCAAGGAACAGAAGCTTTGCGTGATCGGCGCAGAGAGGATGGCGGTGTTTGACGATTTGGAGCCGGAGAAGAAACTGGTGGTGTATGCGCACCGGATTAATTGGCACGAGCGCAAGCCGGTGGCGGAGAGGGACGGGGGCCAGGTGATTGCGCTGGCTAAGAAGAACCGCTGCGCGACGAATGCGAGCATTTCCTGGACTGCGTGCGGAATTCGGTGCGACCGCGCACGAGTGGCGAGGACGCGTTGCGTGTGCTGGAAGTATTGGATGCCTGCGGACGTTCGCTGGCCGAGAACGGAGCCCGGGTTCCCGTAGTACAGAATGCCCCGCAGTACTTCGCGCATCCGACGGCGGTGATCGACGAGCCTTGCGAGATCGGGGAGGGAACGAAGATCTGGCATTTCTCCCACATCATGGAGCATTCCGTGCTCGGGGCAGGCTGCAACCTCGGGCAAAACGTCGTGGTCAGCCCCGGAGTCAAGATCGGAAACAACGTCAAGGTCCAAAACAACGTTTCGATTTACACGGGCGTGGAACTGGAAGACGACGTGTTCTGCGGGCCCTCGATGGTCTTCACCAACGTGATCAATCCGCGCAGCCACATCAACCGCCGCGGTGAGTATCAAAGGACGTTAATTAGAAAGGGAGCGACCCTTGGAGCGAATAGTACGGTGGTTTGCGGTGTGACGATTGGCCGATATGCGTTTGTTGCCGCGGGTGCCGTCGTGACGCGCGACATTCCGGATCATGCATTGGTCATGGGAGTTCCTGCGAAATCCGTAGGGTGGGTCTGTTCTTGCGGCGTGCGCCTGGCGGATGGGAGTGGAGCCATGACTTGCAGTGCGTGCGCGAAAAACTATCGTGTGGCAGGTGACTCGTGTGTGGAAGAAGTAGCTGCTGGGGACGGTACGGTTCGTCCCGACCTGACGGCGGCGCGAGGTCGCATCGGTGAGTTGAGACGAAAAAGAAGGAACCGTAAATCGATGCATGGCACTAGCGCGAATTGTTTAGCGGATGCGAATCAGACGGTGTCGCCGGCGCCCGTGGAGAAGTGCCGTTTGTGTCCCTGCTGGTCGCTTGCCGGAACGAGGAAAAGTACATATCGAAGTGTCTGGATTCGATTCTTGCCAGTGATTATCCAAAGGAACGGATGGAAGTCCTTGTGATTGACGGAATGAGCGTCGACCGGACGCGTCAGATTGTAACGGATTACACCAAGCGCAATCCTACGATGCGCTTGCTGGACAATCCGAAGACATACTTTCCGTCCGCGATGAATGTAGGAATACAGAATGCGCGCGGGGACGTAGTACTGATAACCAGTGCTCATTCCTTGTGTGATTCGAAATACGTATCCGCTTGCGTGAGGTACCAGCTGGCAAGCGGAGCCGAGAATGTCGGCGGCGTCTTGCGCATCCGGCGCGGCGCGGAGACGGCCACCGGGGGGGCAATCGCAGTAGCTCTCGGCAGTAAGTTTGGGTCAGGCAATGCGCATGTCAAGACGGGAGTTGACGAGCCGACCTGGGCGGATACGGCGGCGTTCGGATGTTATCGACGCGAGCTTTTCGGCGAGATTGGGATGTTTGACGAGCGGCTACTGAGCAGCTCAGACCTGGACTTTAACGGCCGAATTCTCGCGGCAGGCGGGAAAATCTTATTGGTTCCGGAAATTGTAGTGCAGTATTTCGCCGATGCGACTCTGGGCGCTTTCTGGAAGCACAACTTTGCCGACGGGGTGTGGATCAGCTACGTAATGAAATTCGGGAAACGGGCGTTCTCGTGGAGGCACTGGGTTCCGGCGGCATTTGTACTGAGTCTGGTGTCGGCGTGCGCGCTGGGCGCTGTGAATCGACGGTTTCTGTGGCTGGGGCTGGGAATTGCGGCGGCGTACGCGACTGTGAACGTTGCGGTGTCTTTGCAGATCGCGGTTCGCGAGCTGGATCCGCGGCACGCGTTTTTGCTGCCCATGGTGTTTATAGTGCGTCATTTCGCGCATGGAATAGGAACGCTATACGGCTTGGTCTTGGTTGTTCTGCCAGGAGAACATTGGAAAGGAAGGAGAGGCCGAAAGGCCTGAACTGAACCGTGCTCAAGCGTTCATTCGACATAGTAGCTTCGCTCCTGGGGCTCATGCTTCTGCTGCCCTTGTTTGTCGCACTGGCGATTGTTCTCAGGTGGGAGAGTTCCGGACCGGCGTTTTACCGTGGATTGCGGGCTGGCCGGTACGGAAAACCATTTCGGATTTTCAAGTTTCGAACGATGGTGGTGAACGCCGACAAGATTGGCGGACCATCGAGTTCGGCGGATGATCCGCGCATCACGCGCGTGGGGGACTTTCTGAGGCGATATAAGTTGGATGAGCTGCCGCAACTGATGAACGTGCTGAAAGGCGAGATGAGCCTGGTCGGACCGCGTCCGGAAGTGGTGCAGGAGGTCTTGTTGTACACGCAGGAAGAGAAACGGCTACTGGATGTGCGGCCGGGCATCACGGATTGTGCGTCGATTCGGTTCCGGAACGAAGGAGAGATACTGCGGGGGAGCGCGGATCCGCATCAAGCCTATCGTGAAAAGATTCGTCCCGAGAAGATTCGGCTGGGGTTGGAATATGTTAGCAGCCATTCCTTCTTGACAGACTGCCGGATCATTCTGAGCACGTTGAAGGCGCTGGTCGAATAGTTATTCCACTCACGACAGTTAATTTTCGCTGGCATAGGTGAGTTGATTGAGGAAGGTGTGCGATGACGAAATGAATGCAGAGTGCGAGGAGACGCTTCGTTGCTTGCACGAAAGATCCGTGTGCAGACAGCGCGGATGATTCATCGAGCGAAGAGTTCGCATCTCGGGTCGGCGTTTTCGATGGCGGATTTGCTTGCGGTGCTGTTATGCGGAAGATCTTGCGGATTGATCCGGAATGCCCGGATGGGCGGAGCGAGACCGGTTTATTTTGAGCAAAGGGCACGCGTGCGCGGCACTGTACGTCGTGCTCGCGGAGCGGGATTTTTCCCGAAGGAGTGGCTCGATGATTTCTACCAGGATGGGGCGCGGCTCGCGGGACACGCGACGCACGTGGGCGTTCCGGGCGTGGAAGTGTCCACCGGTTCGCTGGGGCATGGCTTGCCGATCGCTTGCGGAATGGCGCTGGCAGGCAAGCGTGACGCGAAGCGCTTACCGCGTGTTCGCGATTGCTGAGCGACGGCGAATGCGACGAGGGCTCGACATGGGAGGCGGCGTTGTTCGCGGGCCATCACCGGCTGGATAACCTGATCGCGATCGTTGACTACAACAAGATTCAGAGCCTCGGGCACGGTGAAGGAAGTTCTGAGCCTGGAACCGTTCGCGGCGAAGTGGCAAGCGTTCGGATGGGCGGTGCGGGAAATCGACGGTCACGATGTGAAACAGATTGAGGACGTGCTGGCGAAGGTGCCTACGAACCTGGCAAACCGACTTGTGTCGTCGCGCATACGGTGAAGGGCAAGGGCGTCAGCTTCATGGAGAACAAATTGCTTTGGCACTACCGCTCACCGGACCATGACGAGATGGCGAAGGCTTTCGCCGAATTGGAGGATGGAGAATGAGAAGCGCCTTTTTCCGCGCGTTGACTCGCTTTGGCCGAGCGCGACGAGCGAGTCCACCTGATTGTGGGAGATCTCGGATTCGGCGTGGTCGAGACTTTCGCGCAGCGGTTTCCGAAGCGATTTCGTCAATGCGGGTGTGGCCGAGCAAAACATGACCGGCATAGCGGCCGGCATGGCCCTCAGCGGAAAGATCGTATTTACCTATTCGATCGCCAATTTTCCGATCCTCCGATGCCTCGAGCAAGTGCGCAATGACGTCTGCTATCACAACGCGAACGTCAAGATCGTTGCGGTAGGGGGCGGACTTGCGTACGGGTCGCTGGGCTCGACTCATCATGCGACGGAAGACCTGGCTATCATGCGATCCCTGCCTCGAATGGTTGTGGTCGCTCCCGGCGATCCTGCGGAAGCTGAGGCTGCGACGCGAGCGGTCGTCGCTCATTCAGGTCCTTGCTATCTGCGTTTGGGTCGGGCCGGTGAATCAAAAGTCCACGTCGGGCAGTTGAATTTCACCTAGGAAAGGCAATTCAACTAAGTGACAGGGAGGGACCTCACCGTTATTTCCACGGGCGGGCTACTGGAAACGGCAATGCGGGCGGCCGAACTGCTCCTCCACTCGCGGCTTGCAAGCGCGTGTCCTAAGCATGCACACTGTAAAACCGCTCGACGTCGACGCCGTCCTCGCGGCCGCACGCGAAACCAGCGCAATCTTCACTCTGGAGGAGCACAGCGTGGTGGGCGGGTTGGGAGGCGCGGTGGCCGAGGTATTTGGCCGAAGCCCGGCGAAGGACTCGTCACGTTTAAGAGGTTTGGCCTACCCTCGGAATTTTCATACCGTCGTCGGAACACAGGAATACCTTCGCGCGCACCATGGCCTGTCCGCAGAATCCGTGGCACAGCGATCCGATCGAAGTTGGAGAGGAGTGGCACCGCAACTGCGCGGCGACCGAAGGTTAGCCCGTCGATAGAGGGCCATCGATTTCGATCCGAGCGTATCAGAAGAAGGAGGACAGGGATTTGTCATACCGTGTGCCGTTTGTCGATCCTCGTGAGCATTACCGCAGGATTAAGGCAGAAATCGATTTCGCCATTACGGATACGCTCGCGAAAGGGGACCTGGTCCTACGTCAGCAATTGCGTGACTTCGAACAACATCTGGCGCGAGTTTCGTTGGCGTCAAGTATGCGGTCGGAGTCAATAGCTGTTATCACGCGCTGCACTTTTCCTTGCTCGCGGCTGGAATTGGTCCAGGAGACGAAGTTATTACTGTCGGTCACACCTTCGTGGCCACGGTGTCTGCCATCGTTCACACGGGCGCCACGCCCGTCCTCGTCGATGTCCGTGAAGATTATAACCTTGCGCCCGACAAGTTCGAGTCCGCGGTCACGCCAAGGACCAAGGCGGTTATCCCGGTTCATCTGAACGGACGCGTGTGCGAGATGGACCGAATTGCGGCCATTGCGGAGAAACACGGAATTGCCATCATCGAGGACGCAGCTCAGGCCTTGGGCGCTACCTTCCGTGGGAAAATGGCAGGGTCATTTGGATTGTCTGGCTGTTTCAGTTTCTATCCGTTTAAGTCCCTGGGAGGTTTGGGAGACGGCGGAGCAGTGACGACGAACGATCCCAAGGTCGCTCGGTTTGCAACCCTGGCTTCGATTTAACGGGGAAGACCGGCAGACCGGTGAGTTCCATCATCACGGCTACACCGCACTGCTGGACAATGTGCAAGCTGCCGTTCTGGATGTGAAGCTGCGTTACCTGCCCAAGTGGATCGATCATCGCCGCCAAATCGCGGGGTTGTATCGCGAGGGACTGGAGGGGATCGCAGGTCTTCGCCTGCCCCATTTCCAGGGTGATGAGTACTTCGATAGCTATCAGAACTATGTGATTCGGACCGAACAGCGTAGTGCGTTGCGCCAGCACCTGAAAGACCAAGGTGTGGAAACGTTGGTGCATTGGCCAAAGCCTATGTGGGAACACAAGGGCCTCGGTCTCGAGAATCCCGGACTTCCCGGAGACTGAGAGCATTTGCAGTGAAGTCATTTCTCTGCCCATGAGCGCAGAAACGACTCCCGAGCACGTGGAGATTACCGTCGCCTGTATCCGCGACTTCTTCGCTTCACGTCCCGCGGCACTGAGAACCGCAGCTGCGGACTCAGGAGGAATACGGTGACACTTTCCCTGAGCCAGCGCAGTGCGCGCATCGAGCAGTCCGAGATTCGTGCGATGTCCATCGAATGCGAGAAAGTCGGAGGTATCAATCTGGCTCAAGGGGTGTGCGACACGCAGGTACCTCTCTCGATCCGGGAGAACGCCCATCGAGGGATCGAGAAGGGGATCAACAGCTACACCCGCTTCGATGGTCTCGCGGAGTTGCGCGAGGCCATCGCACACAAAATGCGACAGTACAACGGAATCACCGCTGATCCGGAAACAGAGATTGTGGTAAGCGCAGGCTCCACCGGCGCCTTCTACTGTGCTTGCCTTGCTTTGCTGGATCCCGGCGACGAGGTGATCCTGTTCGAGCCTTACTACGGCTATCACGTGAACACGCTGCTCGCTGTCGAGGCGGTTCCTGCGTACGTCATGCTTCGACCGCCTGACTGGTCTTTTGAAACGGCCGATCTGGAACGAGTCGCGACTACGCGCACCAAAGCGCTCGTACTCAATACTCCGGGCAATCCCTCGGGAAAGGTGTTTTCCCGTGCGGAATTGCAATCGATCGCCGAGTTTGCGGCACGCCACGACCTCTTCGTTTTCACTGATGAGATTTATGAGCACTTTCTCTACGACGGTCGGTCCCACCTGAGCCCAGGCTCACTGGAGGGGCTGGCGGAGAGAACGATTACAATCTCCGGATTCTCGAAGACTTTTAGCATCACGGGGTGGAGAATTGGTTACTCGGTGAGTCCGGCGCGATGGGCGCGCAGGATTGGCTACATGAATGATCTGATCTACGTTTGCGCTCCCTCTCCCTTGCAGTACGGCGTCGCCATGGGGCTTTCGCAACTCGATGCTTCATTCTATCAGGATATCTCTTTTGATTATGCGAAGAAACGAGATCGCGTGTGCGACGCTCTCGAGCATGCCGGGCTTCACCCGTACGTCCCCCAAGGAGCGTACTACGTTCTGGCGGATGTTTCTCTTCTGCCCGGGAAGAATAGCAAGGAGAGAGCGATGTTTTTGCTGGAGCGGACGGGCGTGGCCTCCGTGCCCGGTGAGGCTTTCTTTCAGAGTGGCGGCGGAAAAGACTTAGTGCGATTCTGTTTTGCAAAGACAGAGAAAGAGCTTGAAGAAGCCTGCCGCCGTCTGGCACGGCTTTTGCCAATGGAACCTCGTGTTGCGCCACAATTTGCCCTGTAGGGTCCGCTCATATTTGTTTCTCCTGGCCGATGTGCAACCGACTACAAGGTTTTGTACGCGCTGGTGAGCCGCGTTTCTGTTGTTTGGACCTCTTGAGTATTGGTTCCGCGATCAGTAATGGAGCCAGTTGTAATCGGAAGAACCTGCGAGTTTCGATGGCCGAAGCCCGCATTGCTTCGTTCCCAGGGCATATCTGATTTGCCGGGACACACTTTGTTCAATCTTCGTGTGACCGCAACATCAAATCGCCGAGGTTTCGCAATCCGGACCATCGTTCAACGCTTTCCGCGACACTCGCTAAAGTCCTCGCGAGGGAAACCATATTCTGAATTTGTTATTCGCCCCCCTCTAAAGCATGCATCCCGAGTGAGAAATGAATAAATCGGCGAACGGTTCACTCCAATGGCGTTGTCGATAGGATAAGCACCCATGAGAAAATTCGTTTTGAGCCTACCCAAGCTGGTGTTTGAGAACCGGCCGTGGTTTATCGTTCTGTTCCAGGCGCTGCTGGTTTTTTGCTCGCTTGTGCTCGCGTGGTTGCTGCGGTTCGATTTCAGCCTGCCTTCGCGGCCCCTTTTGCTTTGGTCTGCGCCCATCCTCGTCTTAATCCGCCTGGGCTCGCTGCGGCTATTCAACCTCCATCGTGGATGGTGGCATTTCAGCGGCGTCACCGACGCTCTGAACATTTTGAAAGCGGTCGCCCTGGGAACAATCGTTTTCTATCTGTTCATGATAGGCCTAGGCGTGTTTGCCTTTCCGCGCTCTGTATATCTTTTCGAGGCAGTACTGACAGCCGGTTTTTTGTCTGGGGGACGCTTGATGTCACGTGTTCTGGCCGAATCGATGCGGCGCGAGTCCAAGAGTTTGAAAAAAGTGCTCATCATTGGGGCTGGATTCGCTGCTCAGATGGTTATCCGCGAAATCGTTCACTCAGAAAGCGGCTACGCCGTGGTGGGGTGCTTGGACGATGACGAATCGAAACTCGGGATTGCAATTCACGGTGTAACAGTACTGGGGAAGATAGACCAACTCCCTGGCCTCCTAGCGCACTATCCGGCGGACGAGGTCGTGATCGCGATCCCGTCGGCCACCGGGGAACAGATGCAACACTTCATCAAGATCTGCCGGCAGGCGGGAATCGCCTTCCGAACAGTTCCCGCATTGCGCGAGATTATCAGCGGCCAGGTCAGCATTCGTCAGTTCCGCGAGGTTCGTCTGGAGGATCTTCTCGGCCGGGAGCCGGTGGAGATGGACGTTGAGCCAGTTCGGAGGGAACTGGAAGGCAAGGTAGCTCTGGTTACCGGCGCTGCAGGATCGATCGGCTCCGAGCTCTGCCGCCAGATTCTTGGATACGGTCCGCTGCGATTGGTATGCGTAGATCAGAATGAGTCTGGGCTTTTCTACTTGCAACAAGAGCTCGCTGACGATCCAAGGAGCAAGTCATCTGTTTTTTGCGTGGCAGACATTAACGACGAAGCACGGATGCGCCGCCTGTTCTGGGAGCATGATCCGAGCATCGTCTTTCACGCGGCGGCCTATAAGCACGTGCCAATCATGGAAGCAAACGTCCAGGAAGCGGTGAAGAACAACGTATTCGGCCTTCTAGGATTGCTCGAAATCGCCGCGAATTCGGCTGCGAGAGTTTCATTCTGATTTCATCGGATAAGGCGGTGAATCCTACGAGCGTAATGGGCGCGACAAAGCGAGTGGGTGAACTCCTTCTCGGTTGCCGCGAAGCGGGCGCAATGCGCTGTGTTTCCGTGCGCTTCGGGAACGTCCTCGGGTCAAACGGCAGCGTTGTGCCGGTGCTTCAGCAGCAGCTCGAAAATAATCGCCCTCTGACCATCACGCACCCGGACATCAAGCGATTCTTCATGACCACCCGTGAGGCGGTCGCGCTTGTGCTCGAGGCCTCGACGATCGGCGAGCACGGAGACATCCTGGTGCTCGAAATGGGGAAGCAGATTTCGATTGTGCAATTGGCCAAGACCTTGATTCAGTTGTCGGGAAAAACCGAGAATCAGGTGAGCATCCGTTTTACAGGGCTGCGGCCCGGCGAAAAACTATACGAGGAAATGTCCTCTGCCGCGGAGGAAATAATTTCCACGGATCGGCCCAAGATCAAGCGAATTCGCGGAAAGCGTGCCGAATGGCCCCTGCTTTCCCGACGCCTGGAGGAACTGCGCGCCTCGTTGACGCTCGATGGTGCAGGGCCTGTGCGTTCCAAACTCCGCGAAATCCTGCCCGAGTACGTCTCACCGGACTGCGACGCAATCCCCAAAAAGCAATCTGAGGTCCCGCTTGCCCTTCACGACAGCGCAAAGGCA
>CAVWSV010000014.1:0-301112 GCA_963757905.1 uncultured Acidobacteriota bacterium
GAGTTGCGCGGCCGTAGCCTTTGCCCTCGGTGGCGACCACCTTTTTGCGAGCCGCCAGCAATTCCGTCCGCTCACTTCCGACGGCGACCTCGATCAATTTCTGAAAGTATTTATGGGAAGCAGTTGCATTGTCTGCGGCCTCTGCCGCGCAGCCAGCACCGTAGAGTGCATTGAATCGATTGGGAGCGATCTGGAGAACCGCCTCGTATGCCGTGAGCGATCGCCGGGGGTGATTTTCCAGAGAAAGCATCTGCGCGAACATTTCGCGCGCGGGAGTGACCGCGCCCGGGGTAACAGCGTCCTTATTCATGCTCTCTTCCAGTTCCGCCGCCGAGCGAATTGTGGACAGTGCGTCAGCGCCCTTACCGGACTTCTGTGCAATCCAAGCAGCCACTTCGAGCCGCTGAACTTCGATTTGATTCGACCAATAAGTGTTGTTCTGCCTGGCGGTCACATCGCGGAGGGAGGCCAGGGCCTTCTCGGCTTGAGATGCGCGAACCAGGTTCCCCGAACGAGCGCTACCGACTCCGATTGCCGTCCAAGTGATTGCTTGCGCCCAAGGCACGCCTTCTTCTCTCGCTTTCAGCCCGCTCGCCCGATTCCAATCACCAAGCTCCATCGCGTAGCGCGCCGGAATCGCCGCCAACGCATAGTCACCGGTGAGCGTCAGTCCGGCAACAGGCTGCAGTGCATTCATCTGATCGAGTACATCCTTCGCCCGTTTTACGCGCCCCATCTGGAGATAGGCATATTCGAGGTAATCCATGGCATGGAGGCGCTGATCACGAGCCTCTCCGTTGAGAGAGGTTGGCTCAGCACTGGCGGCCAATGCGGCGGATTTTAAGTTTGAACTGATCGACTCATCCCACAAGCCCAAGCGCGTGAAGATGTGCGAAGGCATGTGATTGGCGTGCGCCGATGCCGGGGCAATCTTGGCGTACGCGCGGGCCGCAGCGAGGCCCCGTTGGGCGAGAACGGGATTGTCGTAGCAATGAATGATGTAGTGGGCCACACCGGGATGGTGGGGATGCTTGGCGAAAATCGGTTCGAGTATTTCCCCGCATCTGCGCTGGTTGGCAAAAGTCTTATCGGTCGGGGAAGCAGCGATATCGAGGGTGAGGGCGTGGAAGATAGCCGCTTCGTCATCGGCGGGATATGCCGCCTGCAAAGCGCCCATTTTTTTCTCAAAGGCGCGCGCGTGAGCGGATCCGTCTTTACCGTCCTCGCGATAAATTTCAGCCAAGGCGTCGATATAAGCGATTTCGCGATGGGTAGTCTTCGGATTCGCAGCAGCAATCTGCTGCGCTTTATGAAGCGCATTTCGCCCGGCAACCAGGTCGCCGTTTCCCCACAAACCATGGTAGTACGACATCGCAACACCCCACTGTGCCATGGCACAGCTGGGATCCTTGCTGGATATGTCGACAAAGGCCTGCCGGGCTTGCTCGTACTGAAACGAATGCAGCAGCGCGACCGCGCCGTTGAAACTGGATTCGAGAGCCGCGGGGCATGACGTGGAAAAGTGGACCGAGCCAATCTCTTGTTGCGTAACGGCATGATGGTGCTCTTCGTCTTGCCGCGTTGGGGACACCACTAGAGCAAAGGTGAAAAACAAAATGGCAGGGAGTCGCATACGCCTCCTTCAACAGGATTACGTTGTGCGAGATTCTAGCAGTTTGCCAGGAAGGCTGTTAGCGATTCCTCGCCGCCTTGCTGCGCGGGCACGTTCTTCGCGCGGCACAAAAAATGCGACCATTCCAAAAAATGGAGTCATAATCTTTGGAGCCATAACATACAGCCAAATTGGAAAACGCCATGATGTGCCGAGGTGAAAAATGAATTTGCCGAAACGTAAATTGGGATTGAGCGGAATGGAAATCACCACGATCGGATTCGGCACCTGGGCCATGGGAGGTGGGGACTGGGCGTTCACCTGGGGACCGCAAGATGATGCAGCGTCACTCGCGACGATACGCTATGCGATTGAGCTTGGAATCAACTGGATCGACACGGCCGCAGTGTACGGTTTCGATCACCAAAGTCTTGGCGTCCGATGTCTCTCGCCAAAAGTACAGCCGCGATAAGCGTCGCATTCTTCCGGTAGGCCCGCTTCCTACGAATCGCGGGCTAAAGCCGCTACTTTTAGGATGATGGGAAATTTAATCGGTGACTATGCCGGGTCAAAAACGGAACACGATGCCGGTGGAGAATCGGCCGTCGCTGGAGGTTTGTTTGGTGGCGCCCGTGATTACATCGAACTGGGCCATGCGGATCGAAATCAAGTCGGAAACGCGATAGTCCACACCGCCACCGATGGCAACCGCGAAAGTTTTGCTGGTCACGCCAAACACGCTCGATCTGCCGTCGCCCAAAAGCACATGGACAAAGGGAGAAAGCTTGCGCGGCAGCGACACCTGAGGGCCAACAAGAATATTATGATAATTGATGCGCGAACCTGTCAGCGTGCCGTATTGGCCGCTCACATCCCCCGTCAAACCCAAATAAGGCGTGAACTTGTACGTCAGTGAGCCTTCCCAGCCACTCATGTTCGCGTTCGATGGAAAGCCTTCGACACGTTGGAACGAATAGCCGACAAATGCTTCAATTTTGCTTGACTGAGCCTGGGCTGCGAATGGTGCAAATAGTGCGAATATCAGAATGAATGCGATTTTATTCATAGCATCCTCCTCCACAGAATGGAGAGCGAGAATTGCAGATCGCAGCAGCGCACCACTTGGTGGCGCGCCACGAACGACCCCAAAGCAGAGTATCGCAGAAATTGCGCCTGTCGAACAGTCTCCTCTCCGTGTATACAGTCAGACACCCCACACGCGCCAGTAGAGCGCCCATGTTAGGTGTCCGGGTTTGGGCAGCTTCAGCCGCCGGCTGCTCACAAGAGCAAGATAAGATTCGCCGGACACGAGGAAAATTCACTGCCTTTCGGACGCGGCGAATCTCTGATAGGATGGTGCTCATCATTCCACGGGATGAACCGGAGAAACAATGGCACTTGTTTGTGAAATTTGCGGCAAGAAACCAAGTTTTGGCAACACAGTTAGCCACGCAAATAATCTGCGGCGGCGGCGATGGAATCCGAATTTGCGCCGCGTCAAAGCCGTCGTGAACGGCGCACGAAAGCACGTGCGCGCTTGCACCGCTTGCATCCGCTCCGGCCGCGTTCGGAAGGCTGCCTGAACCTGCTCGCCCATCACGTCTCTCGAAGGAGTTCCGCGTTGTTGAAAAAAATCGTTCTTCTCGCGGCCCTCGCGGCCTGCGTTTTGGCAACCTCGTGTCGAAATCAACAGGCGCCCAATGCCAATGTTTGGGCCGTTGTGAACGGAACGCAAATCGACCGCAGTGAAGTCGAGAAATATTTCCACAGTCGCGAGCAATCGCAAGGCGCTCCGCCTTCCCACGATGAAGCGGTCTCGCTTAAGCTGAGCATTCTTGATCAGCTCATCAATAATGAGATTCTGTTTCAACGCGCCAAGGCGGCGAATCTGGTCGCCACGGACGGTGAAGTCGAAAACAAATTCAACGAATCGAAGGCTGCCTTCACCGAAGATGAATTCCAGAAGAAACTGCAGGAAAACGGGCTCACGGTTGACGATCTGAAAAAAGAGATTCGCCGTGAACTCTCGATTCAGAAACTTCTTAATCGTGAAGTGGTTTCGAAAATCACGATCACGGACGCGGACGTTTCGGAATTTTACGACCAGAACAAGGCGCAATTTAGCGTCGCCGAGCCGCAATTTCACGTGGCGCAAATTGTGGTCACGCCGCACCCCGACCCAGCCATTCATAATCGCAAGAGCGACGATGCCAAAACGCCGGCGGAGGCCAAGACGAAAGTTGCAATGCTCGAATCGCGTCTGGCTTCCGGCGCCGATTTCGCGCAGCTTGCCATGGATTATTCCGAGGACTCGAACGGCTCGAACGGCGGCGACCTCGGGTTTATTCCTGAGTCTTCCTTGAATCAAACCGATCCGGCGCTCAAGAACGCCGTGCTTAGTCTCCAGCCGGGCCAGGTGAGCAAGCCCGTAGAACTCAAGGACGGGATTCATATTTTGAAGCTGATCGCGCGGGAGGCCGCCGGACAGCGCCAACTTTCTGATCCTCAAGTGCAGCAAACGATTCGCACGACGCTGCAGAATCGCCGCGAACAATTGCTTAAGGCCGCTTATTTGACTTCCGCCCGCGATCAGGCGCACGTGACAAATTATCTCGCGAAGGAAGTAGTCGAATCCGCAGGCAAGCTTCCGGCGGACGATAGCACGCAGAAATAATACTTCGCTAAAATGAACTCGGGTTCGAGCTGATTTTGCTCAGGCGATCACGGCAAGGACATCGCCTGCGTTTACGGTTTGTCCTTCGCGGAATGCGATTCGTTCGATCTTGCCGGCTTTTGGCGACTTGATCTCATTCTGCATCTTCATGGCTTCCACAACCAGTAGTCCTTGTCCCGCCTCGACTGTATCGCCCACATGCACCATCACGCGTACCAGTTTCCCAGGCATCGACGCAACGATTTGCTGATGGCCCTCGGCCGAGGCAATTTCGTTCCGGCCGCGCCGCCACTGCCGCGGATCGGCAATCGCGATTGGATATTCGCGGCCATCGACATACACTCGCAGGCCATTTGCGCCAGATTCGATGCGCGCCTCAAATGCTTCGCCATCGATTAATATGGAATATATTCCCGCCTGAACTTCCATAACATCAGCAACGCCTTCGCGGCCATCGACGCGGAAAAACCATCGCCCGGCGCTGCACTCGAGCACGACACTGTGCGTGCACCCTCCCATTGTCAGTGCGAGTTTCATTTGCTGCGCCGCTCGTTCGAGAGCTGCTCGCAGCGATCGGCAATCTTCCAACGCGACGCCGAATCGTTTGACGCAGGCCGCGCTGCGGAACTTGCAGCGGCATTGTGATTCGTATGCCACAGAGTCGCCGCCAGCAAAACAGCGATTTCAGCAGCGGAGTCGCGCTTGGATTTAGCCGGTGATGCTTGAGTTGCAGGCGTGGTGGAGCGAAGCAGGAATTTGTCCAGCCACTTCGTATGAATTTCGCCGCGCGCGAAATCCGGTTCGGCAAGGAGGGCGCGAAACAGGCCAACGCTGGTCTTTATGCCTCCCACATAATACTCGTCGAGCGCACGCCGCATTCGGGCGATTGCTTCGTTGCGATCGTTGCCCCACGCAATTAATTTGCCGAGCATGGGATCGTATTCCGTCGGCACAGTCCATTCGGCGTAGACTCCGTCATCGACACGTACGCCAGGCCCGGAAGGTGTGCTGAGCGCCAGGATTTTCCCCGGCGACGGAAAGAAATTATTCCCCGGATCTTCCGCGTAAATGCGGCACTCGATGGCATGGCCGCGCAGCTCAATATTTTCCTGAGAGAAGGGCAGCCGCTCGCCAGCAGCGACGTGGATTTGCAATTTCACCAGATCGCACGAAGTTACCATTTCCGTGACGGGGTGTTCGACCTGAAGGCGCGTGTTCATTTCGAGAAAATAAAAATTGCGCTGCGCGTCAACGAGAAATTCGAGCGTCCCCGCATTCGTGTACCCGCCCGCGCGCGCAAGTTTCACCGCTGCCTCGCCCATCGCGCGGCGAAGATCGGGGGTCATAATCGGTGAAGGAGATTCTTCGATCACTTTCTGGTAGCGCCGCTGGATCGAACATTCGCGCTCGCCCAAATAAATCATGTGGCCGTGATGGTCGCCAAGGATTTGAATTTCGATGTGCCGCGGATGCACAAGAAATTTCTCGAGGTACATGCGACCGTCGCCGAAAGCGTTCATCGCTTCTGACGAAGCATCACGCCACGCAGCGGCAAGCTCACTTTCGCGTTCGACGAAACGTATGCCCTTCCCACCGCCGCCCGCGACAGCTTTGAGCACGACGGGAAATCCAATTTGCCGCGCCATTTCCGTTGCGCCGTTGATTTGCCCAATGGGATCGAGCGTGCCCGGAACCGTGGAAACATTTGCATCGCGCGCGAGTTGGCGAGCGGCGGTCTTCGAGCCCAAGCGTTCCATCGCTTCGGGCGACGGACCAATGAAAGTGACTCCCGCCGCGACGCAGGCGCGCGCGACATCCGGATTTTCCGCAAGAAAACCGTATCCGGGATGCAGCGCATCGCAGCCGGAAGCGCGCGCCACGGCGAGAATTTTGTCGATGACAAGATAGCTTTCGCGCGAGGGCGCGGGGCCGATGGGATACGCCTCATCCGCCATGCGCACGTGGAGCGACGCGCGGTCCGCCTCGCTAAAAACGACCACTGCGGGAATGTTCATTTCCCGGCACGCGCGTAGAATGCGCACCGCGATTTCCCCGCGATTCGCGATCAGAATTTTCTTGAACATTTCGAACGTCGAAGAGTCCGCCAAGAATTCTAGCATGCCGCAGCCGTTACGATTTGACGCAGATGGCTCGGGGCCTTCAGCAGCGATGAACTAGAGGGGGATGTTGCCGTGTTTTTTGCGGGGGTTGGTATCGCGCTTATTTTCGAGCGAGCGCAGGGCGGTGATGAGCTTCGCGCGCGTTTCGGCGGGCGTAATGATGGCGTCGATATAGCCGCGCTCTGCGGCGACGTAGGGATTGGCGAAGCGTTCGCGAAACTCCGCAATTTTTTCCCGACGCAAATTGTCGCGCTCGGATTCTGGGGCGCGCTCAATTTCGCGCTTGTACACGATATTCACCGCGCCCTCTGGTCCCATCACGGCAATTTCCGCCGTGGGCCAGGCGAAATTAATGTCGGTGCGAATGTGTTTCGACGACATGACGCAATATGCACCGCCGTATGCCTTGCGCGTGATGACGGTGATTTTGGGGACAGTAGCTTCGGCGAAAGCGAAAAGTAATTTCGCGCCGTGCTTGATGATGCCGCCGAATTCCTGCTGTGTGCCGGGCAAGAATCCCGGGACGTCCTCAAACGTGATGAGCGGAATATTGAACGCATCACAAAAACGCACGAAGCGCGCGCCTTTCACGGATGCGTTGATATCGAGGACGCCGGCGAGAAACGCGGGCTGATTCGCGACGATACCCACCGGCCGGCCATCGAGGCGCGCAAAGCCGACGACCAGATTTTTCGCGTAGTGCTCATGGACCTCGAAGAAATATTTATGATCGGCGATGGCATGGATGACGTCCTTGATGTCGTAAGGAACCATCGGATCCGCGGGGATGACGGAGTTGAGCGAAGCATCCGCGCGATCGATGGGATCGTCCGTCGCGCGGCGTGGAGGATCGTCGACATTGTTCGACGGGAGGAAGCTGAGAAGTTCTCGGATCATCGCCAGGCATTCCTTGTCGTCGCGCGCGATGAAATGAGCGACGCCACTTTTAGCATTGTGCGTCATGGCGCCACCGAGTTCGTGCTTGGTGACTTCCTCGTGCGTGACGGTCTTGATGACGTCGGGACCGGTGACGAACATGTAGGAAGTTTTCTCGGTCATGAAAATAAAATCGGTGATGGCCGGGGAATAGACAGCTCCACCCGCGCACGGGCCCATGACCGCGCTGATTTGAGGGACGACTCCGCTGGCGAGAGTGTTCAACAGAAAAATATCCGCATAGCCAGCAAGGGACATTACTCCCTCCTGAATACGCGCGCCGCCAGAATCGTTCAAGCCAATAACGGGCGCGCCGGTGTTCATCGCCAGCTTCATAACTTTGGTGATTTTTCCGGCGTTCGCTTCGGAAAGCGAGCCGCCAAAGACGGTGAAGTCCTGGGCGAAAACGTAAACTAGGCGGCCGTCGATGCGGCCAAAGCCGCAAACGAAGCCGTCGCCGGAAGGACGCTGCTCCGCCATGCCGAAATCCGCGCAATGGTGCTTGACGAATTCGTCGAGTTCCTCGAAGGAATTTTCGTCGAGGAGCAATTCGATGCGCTCGCGCGCGTTGAGCTTGCCTTCCTTGTGCTGGCGCTCGCGGCGTTCGGCGCCGCCGCCTGCTTCGGCTTCCCCGCGACGGTGCGCGAGCTCGTCAAGCGGATCGGAAGATTGTTTCTTCGGATTCATGATCGGAGGGCTAGCGTGCCATAGTGGGGCGAAGGCGGCAAGCTCGCTTCACGGAATATTTGTGTCGCCGAGGAGCAGCACGAAGAGGCGGACAGTGGCGTAAATCCCGCCGAGCAACAAAATCGTTCCGAAGACGATGTCGGCGCCTGCTGCGAGAATTCGCGGGGCAAGGGAATCGATCGCCGCAATGCGCAACGTGGTGACAACGATTAGAACAACCATGCTGAGCAGGACTGCGAGGCTGACCCCCGTGGCAAATAATCTTTTGGCGAGCGTGATGACGGTCAGCGCGGAGCGATTATGCGAAGTGTGAGCCATTTCGGACACGGGAGCACTGGTCAACCGAATAAATTATCTAAGAGCTGCGCTTCAACTCAGACCCGACCAATCGTCGGCGATGAGTATCGAGTTGCTAGGATTCGCAGGATCGTATTTCACGCCGACTGGCTGGCCAGCGACGACGCGTTCCAGGCACGCTTGCTCCTCGAGGCCAGTGATGTCCTGAGCGGCCTCATACGTGACGCCCGAAATGGAATATGAGTAGAGAAGCATGCGGTGGTTCGCGGGTTTCAACTTGATGGCATGGCCGCGCTTGGCAGAATCCTGCTCCACCGCTCGATCGACAATTTCGACAACCTGTCCATCGACGATGCGGCCGATGCGATTTAGATAGGAGCGGCGCTCGCGCTCGACTTCCCTTGTATCTTTTTTCCGGCCAAATAACCAAGCAACCGCGACCGCCGCGATCACGACGATGACGGCGAGGACGAGGGCTAGTTCGTGCCAGTGCGCTGCCGCGTTTTTCAACAATGTCCGCCTCTAAGACGATCTGGGCGCGGCGACCGGGTTGCGCAAGGTACCGACGCCGCTCACGCTAACTTCCACGATATCGCCAGCGGCGAGGGGTCCCACACCCGATGGAGTCCCTGTAGCAATTACGTCGCCAGGCAGAAGCGTCATCACCTGGGAAATCCATTGAATTATAACATCGACGGGGAAAATCATTTCCGTGATGCGCGCGGACTGGCGTTTTTTGCCATTGAGAAAAGTTTCCAGGGTCGCGCTGGAAAGATCGAGATCAGTTTCAATGAAAGGGCCAAAGGGACAAAAGGTGTCAAAGCTCTTGGCACGCGTAAATTGAACGTCTTTCTTTTGCAGGTCACGCGCGGTGACATCGTTGAGACACGTGTAGCCGAGGATGTAAGGCCTTGCGTCCGCAGGGCTTTTTAAATCCGAACAAATTTTTCCGATCACAATGGCGAGTTCCCCTTCGTAATCGACACGTTCGGAGTGCGGCGTTAAAACGATTGGTTCGCCAGGCGCCAGAATTGAGGATGGCGGCTTCAGAAAAATCAGCGGTTCCTTGGGCAGATCGTTGCCAAGCTCCGCAGCATGTTCCGTGTAATTGCGGCCCACGCACACAATTTTAGTCGGCTCGCACGGAGGTAAAAGTTTCACGCCGGAGAGCAGCCAGGTGGCACCTGTTTTTTTCAGTTGATGAAACGGCTCGGCGATTTCGAGCACGCGATCGTTTTCGACGATGGCGTAATGCACGGCACCTTCTGCTTGATGGCCCTCAGAAGCGATTCCAAACTGTGCGGCGCGATTTAGAAGCTGTAAACGGCAGAGCTTCATCGATGGTGATGGGTGGTGTGAATGTGCCGCGAGGCGGGTACCGCGGGATCATGCGACACCGCGAGAACCATCCAAGAAACCCAGGAAATGGCGGCCACTACGCCGTAGAAACTCAGGCCGAGGATAAGCACTTCAAAGGGCGTGCGCCCCAGAGTGGTGAATAAATTCGAAAAATACATGCCGGCAAAATCGAATCCAAGTGCAAATGTGATCCAGCCGATTAGCGCGGATGCAAACATGCGACGAGGGCGGTGAAGGAACCAGAAAATGGGGATGAGCATGACAAGGCCGAAGGTCGCGCGGCAAATGTCGTTGCGAACGCCAGCAAACGACTCGAAGCCCGGCACGCGCGTGGCTGCGAACAATGAAGCAAGCATGACCAACACAAGCAAACCGCCGGTTATCAGACCGACGCGCAGCGTCGCAATGCCATAAATAGCATGTAACCGAGACTCGTGAGTCTCTGGAGAGTTCATGCTTTCTCCTATTCATTCGTTGCGGGAACGTTGACGTCAATCAAAGCGCTGGGGGCGCTTTCATGCCCGAAGCGGTCCACTGCCGTGACTCGATAAAAATAGTGCTTACCCGGCACTGGTGGAATATCACGAAATGCAGGCGTAAGCAATGGGCCACTGTTCAACCTGTCCCACCTGTTCGCCGGGCCAGTTTCCGCTTCGCTGCGATAAATGTCGTATCCGGCCACATCGGTTGCGGAACTGATGTCCCAGGAGAGGTCCACGTGCGCCGGACCGGATGCGGTGGCTGGCGCGACGGCGGCGACCAAGCCCGTTGGTGCGGAAGGAGGAAATGTGTCGCGCGGAGTGACTTCGACGATTGTTGAATCCTGCGATTCGACCACATCCCCGTTGTACTGCGCCACGGTGACCACGTAATACGCATACGTCTTGCCGAAACTGAAATCGGCGTCTTGATACGTTGGCGAGGAAATATCCGCGACTTGTCCGAAAAGAAGTGCCGCCACGCCAGACGGAACGGTGTTGGCGTTGGTGATCGGCGTCGACGCCGGCGTGTTTACGTTATTTGCGCGGTAAATCCGATAGCGGATCGAGTTAGGTCGAAGCGTTCCAGCCGAAGGAACTTCTGCAGCCGTCCAGGAAAGTTCGATCGCGGATTGGGTGACTTGGACGTGCAAATCTGAAACCGGCTGCGGCGCGGGGAATATTTTAATGGCAGCAAGATTGGAATTTGCGGAATCGTTTTTCGAGATTCGTGTACGGACCATGTAGACAGCCTGATCGCCGGCATGCGCGGAAATATCCGCGGCGGAAAGTCGATCAGAAAATCGAATGTGTTCCCCTTCACGATACTGATCCACGTTTTGCGACGGGAGAGTGAGGATCAGGCGCTGCGGTGGCGACAATTGAGCACTTGTTCTGCTCGGAGCGGAAGCGGGAATGTATTCGCGGTAAATTTCCACTTGGGGAGAGCGCGTCAATGGGCGGCCCTGCACGGTCTGTTTGGGCAATGCGAAGGAGAGCGCGATGCTATCGCCGAATTGCTGCGCGGAGAGGTCCGTAATTGGCGTGGGCGCGGGCGGGCGTCGCGTGATGGGCTGGCCGGGCGCCGCGCAACCTGCCAGGCATAGTGCGCTGGCGATCACTGAAAGCAAAAAGACAGAAGTAGGGGGCGCAGAAGCTTTCGATGTGGACATGCCGGGAGGCTCTTCCGACTTTTGAAACTTCATTTTCGGCTTTCGCATTCACTAGAACGCCGCGGAAACAGTTCCGGGAAACAACGTACATTATTCGCAAACTGCTAAAGAATGTAGCGGCTCAGGTCTTGATCCTTGACGACGTCGGTGAGTTGCTTCTGCACGAAGGCCGCGTCGATTTTGACGGTGCGCTTCTTCATATCCGGCGCGTCGAAGGAAATTTCCTCGAGAACTTTTTCGAGAATGGTGTGCAGGCGGCGCGCGCCGATGTTTTCCGTTTGCTCGTTGACGAGTGCGGCGAATCGCGCAATGGATGCCACACCATCGTCGCTGAAATTCATTTTCAATCCTTCGGTGTCGAGCAACGCAATATATTGCTTGATGAGGGCGTTTTTCGGTTCGGTAAGGATACGAACGAAATCGGCTTCGCTGAGGGAGCTCAGCTCGACGCGAATCGGGAAGCGGCCCTGCAATTCAGGAATCAGATCGGAAGGCTTGGTGGTGTGGAATGCGCCAGCGGCGATGAACAAAATATGATCCGTGCGCACCATGCCGTAGCGCGTGTTCACGGTGGTGCCTTCGACGATGGGAAGAATATCGCGCTGAACGCCTTCGCGCGAAACGTCCGGGCCGTGACCTGATTCGCGCCCGGCGATTTTGTCGACTTCGTCGATGAAAAGAATGCCCATCTGCTCCACGCGGTCGACGGCGATGCGCGTCACCTGCTCCATGTCGAGGAGCTTGTTCTCTTCCTCTTGAATTAGATAGTCGTAGGCTTCGGCAACCGTCATTTTGCGTTTCTTTTTCTGCTGGCCGAACATTCCGGAAAGCATGTCCTTGACGTTGATGTCCATTTCCTCGACGCCCTGGCTGGAAACGATTTCGAACGCCGGCATCATGCGCTCGCGGACCTCCACTTCCACCATGCGTTGGTCGAGCTTGCCTTCGCGCAATTGCACGCGTAGCTTTTCCCGCGTGCGCTGCGCTATCTCCTTGCCCTGGGCTTCGGAAGCGGCGGTTGTGGTTTCGATCGTCGTCGGCGGTGGCGAAGAGGGCAGAAGCAAATCCAGCAGACGCTCCTCGGCGGCTTGCTCGGCGCGCTCGGCGACTTCGTCGAGCTTTTCCTCGCGCACCATGTCGATGGCCACTTCGACCAAATCGCGCACCATGGATTCCACGTCGCGGCCTACGTATCCGACTTCCGTGTATTTCGAGGCTTCCACTTTAACGAACGGGCAGCCTGCGAGCCGCGCCAGACGGCGCGCAATTTCCGTTTTGCCCACACCCGTGGGGCCAATCATCAAAATATTTTTCGGAAGGACGTCTTCGGCCATCTCCGGCGGGAGCTTTTGCCGGCGCACGCGATTGCGCAGCGCGACAGCGACGGCGCGCTTTGCCGGCGTCTGGCCGATAATATATTTGTCGAGTTCGACGACGATTTCGCGCGGTGTCAGCTCGTCAAACGAAGGCATCGGCTCCGGCTCCGCCGCTGGAGATTCGCCGTTGAGATAAATCACCATGTTTTTTTCATCCTTACCCTTGTCGTTCACGGAGCCTCGCTTGCCGGTTCATCACACGCCGCTAGAGTTCTTCAATGGAGAAATTGCTGTTTGTATAGATGCAGATTTCGCTGGCGATGCGCATGGCCTCTTGCGCGATGTCCTTGGCGTTCATCTTCGTGTGCTTCGCCAGGGCGCGCGCGGCGGAAAGCGCGTACGCAGGCCGGAGCCAATCGCGCAGATGCCGTCGTCGGGCTCGATCACGTCGCCATTGCCGGAAAGTAGAAAAGTGGATTTGGCATCGGCGACAATCAGGAGCGCTTCGAGATGGCGCAGAGAACGATCCGTGCGCCACTCTTTCGAGAGCTCCACTGCGGCGCGCGCGAGGTTGCCGTGATACTCCTGCAACTTGTTTTCGAAGCGCGTGAACAGCGAAAGCGCGTCGGCGGTGCTGCCCGCGAACCCCGCCAGGATTTTGTCGCTGAAGAGGCGGCGAATTTTTTTCGCGTTGTGTTTAACCACGCCTTCGCCGAGCGTCACTTGGCCGTCGCCCGCGAGTACGACGTGGCCGTCTTTGCGCACGCACAATACCGTGGTGCTGCGTATCCGTGGACCTTTCTGCTTCATAGGCATCCTGCGATTATACCCCGACGCTCGCTTTGCAACCAAAGAGGGTGACACGGACGGGAAGAAATAGTTTTCCAGTGGCGGCCAAGGCCGCGAAAAATTCTTCTTGACATATTCCTATATGGGAATGTAATCTCTTGCCATGCCACGCGCCACTACCACTTCCGACGTCTTCAACGCCATCGCCGAGGTTCGCCGCCGCGAAATCCTGAGCTATCTGGCGGTGCGGGAGCGTCCCGTGGGCGACATCGTGGTGACGCTACGGCTGGCGCAGCCCTCGGTTTCCAAGCATCTGCGGGTGCTGCGCGACGTAGGGCTGGTACGCGTGCGGCGCGAGGGCCGGCGCATGCTTTATCGCACCAATGCCGAGGCCATCCGGCCGTTGCATGAATGGACCGAAACCTTCGAACGCTTCTGGGGACATCAGTTGCTTCGCGTCAAGGAACGAGCCGAGGCAAAAGCGCGGAAATCCGATTCAGCCAAATCACTTCACAAGGAGGAAGTATGAGTTCCGCAACAGCAACACAGGCAGTCGAAAATCTGGTTTTGAACGTGACGCAGGAAATTCAAGTACACGCGCCGCTCGACACGAGCTTCGCCGCGCTGCTCGAACAGCTCGGCCCAGGCGCCGACACACCCGACGGCAAAGCGATGCCGATGAAACTCGAAGCGTGGCCCGGTGGCCGATGGTATCGCGACCTGGGCGACGGCAATGGCCACTTCTGGGGAACTGTGCAGGCCATCAAGCGTCCGACGCTCCTCGAGATCTGCGGACCGCTGTTTATGTCCTATGCGGTCGTTTCCAATCTTCAATACCGGCTGAGCGAAACGGAGGGCGGCACGCTGATCGCGTTCCACCACTTCGCTCTGGGAGCCATTCCGGACGACGTCCGGCAACGCATCGGCACGGGCTGGACGCACATTCTCAATGGCATTCGCACGCGGGCCGAAGCGCTCCGCTGAAAAAGAGCTTTATGGGTGCAGTGTACCCTGCGCACTTTGCCCGTGACAGGATTATGCTTAGATTTCAATGAGGCGCAGCAATGTGTAGCTCTGCGGAGCAGGCGAATTCTGACTTCTTGAGAGGAGAACTAAAATGACAGCCATGGTTGAGTCCATCCTGAGTGAATTTCGCGAGGAAGTGCCGGCGACGAGGCGCGTGCTCGAGAGGATCCCTGCGGACAAGCTCGGTTGGAAACCGCATCCGAAATCGAGATCGCTGGGCGAGTTGGCCATGCACGTCGCCAACATCCCCGGCATGGCTGAGAGAATTATAAAATTCGACGAGTTCAGCGCCGGCAGCGTCCCGCCGGCCGCGGCGAACAGCGTGGAAGAGATTCGATCCACTTTCGAGAAAAACGTTCTCGCGGCCGAGGAGTCGCTGAGCAACATGACCGACGAAACGGCGTTAGGAAGCTGGCGGCTCGTTTTCAAAGGGAAGGAAATCTTCAAGAAGCCGCGCGTCAAGGCGCTGCGCACCAACCTACTGAATCACTTGTACCACCATCGCGGTCAATTGTCCGTTTACCTGCGGCTGCTGGATGTGCCGGTCCCGGTGGTCTATGGGCCCACCGCGGACGAGAACCCGTTCGCTTAGTTTCAAAGCAGGGACGATTCGGCGGAGGAAGCGGCCGGGTTTGCCAGGATGCGGCCGGAAGGAGAATTTTGTATGGCAATCGTGGACGTTAGCAAGCTGCGCGTCATCGAGCGCTTGCCGGGTTGGCATGGACGCTATTTCCACTCGGCGAGCATGACTTTCGCGCATTACGATTTTGTGCGCGGCGCGTCCATTCACGAGCATTTCCATCCTGAGGAAGAAGTCTACGAAGTGATCGAGGGAGAACTGGAGGTGACGATCGACGGTGTTGCACAGATTGTCCGTGCGGGGCTCGTGGCCATCGTGCCTGCTGGCGTCCGCCATTCGGTGAAGGCACTCACCGATGGGCGCGCAATCATCGTCGACCATCCGTCGCGCCACGATTTTGACTAGCATCACTCCATGCAAACAGATTATTTGAGTTCAAACAGGTTGTTCTGGATTCGGCGGTGGCGGGCATGTTTCTTTTTTGAAGGGTTTGAAGTAGAGCCAGCGCAACAACAGATACCAAACCAGAAGAAGTATAAGGAACCTCTCCAATTCGGGCAGCGCATCTTGAAATGACAAGCCTGCCGAAGGAGTGGTACGCGGTACGATTGACTGATAATAGTTTCGCTCAACCCAGACTGCGACAGGAAAAGCAAAGATTTCCACGAAGTGAAGAATGACTTGCGCCAGTAGGTACCCCAGAGCGATTGCGCCCACGTAGCTCTCGACCAAAGCTCGCTTCAATCGTTTAAACACGAATTCCTCCTTGCGAGTTGGGTGCGGTAGGTGCTCAAGCTGCGGAATGGTCCCAGACGATACACCCAGCGGGACAGGAGCCAAGCTGCGCCAAAGCTGATAAGAGCAGTGAAAAAATATCTAAATGTCCTGAGCAGCATGAGGAAGTCCGTAAGATCGAGTTTAGATGGAATGTAGGGAACACCACGTATCGCAACGGCAGGGAACAAGAAATCAGCGGCCCGTGAAAGCGGGTCCCATGGAACCAGGAATGCCGAGGAAAGCGCCCAAAAGAGGAGCACCGCGATAGCAACGGCTGCGACATGGGAGTCAGCCAGAATTTGGCGAAGAGACGGTCTCACGTTTCCACCGCTGGCTGACATCGGCGTCAGGTGCGCATGCCGGCATCGAGCGCGTCGTAGAACAAATCCAAGTCTGTCGGTTGCGTAAAGATGTGCGTGGAGATCCGGAAGCGCTCCGGACCGCCGGCAACGCGGAGATTGCGCGCGGCGCATTCATCGGCAACTTTCTTCAGGCCGCCAGTGGTCGAGCCCGGCGGAATGGGCGGGTTCGGCTCGAAGCAGACCATCCCGCCGAAAAACGGGTCGCTGCTTGCATTGATTGTTTTCAGGTTCGGATACTTCGCCACGCGGTCGCGCACCTGTGTGGCGAGTTCGTGAATGCGCGTGTAAATCCGCTGAGGACCAAGCTGCTGATAGAAATCGATGGCGGCGTGCAGGCCCACCATCACGGACAAATTCGAAGTGCCGATCCAGGAAAAGCGATAGGCCTTCAAGTCATAATTATTCCAATTCGCAGTGGCCGTGTGCGCCCACAAGTCCTTCAAATGCTCTTCGCGGATGTAGAGAAAGCCCGTTCCCTTGGGCGCGAGCAGCCATTTGTGCGGGCTTGAGCCGTAGAAATCGCAACCCATGTCGTGCAGGTCGAGTGGAATCTGGCCGATGGCGTGCGCGCCGTCGACGGCGGAAAGCGCGCCATGCTTTCGCGCCACCGCGCAGATTTCCTTTGCGGGCAAGACTACACCTGTGGCCGTGGTGATGTGGCTGAAAAAAATCATGCGCGTTTGCGGCGTCATGGCGCGTTCGAAGAGGTCGACGATTTCTTCTTTCGACGCGGGCGGCTGCGGCAGCGTGACTTTGTTGATTTTGACTCCGTAGCGCGCGGCTTTTACGTCCCACGGACAATAGCCGCCGGGATGCTCCTGATCGGTCATCAGAACTTCCTCGCCGGGCTTCATGTCGAAGCCATTGGCGATGACGTTGTTGGCTTCCGTGGCGTTGCGGACGAGCGCGAGTTCGTCAGGCGAGACGTTCAAGAATTTGGCGAGGGCTACGCGCAAGGCATGCAGGCGCTCATTTTCCTCATAGCCGAACCAAGGATATGCGGGCTCGCGGAATTCCTCCGCGGAAAGAATATGGTCGATCATGACGCGCAAAACAGGCAAGGGAGTGCAGCCCACCGAGCCGCAATTCAAATCGACGTGATCGGCCGCAAGCAGCCATTGCCGGCGCAACTCCGCCCAATAGCGCGCGGGGTCGCTTGTAAATAAATCCGGGGATGGCAGGGGAGGATTCTCGACCACGGTTTGCGCGAAGACCTGATCCGCGCGGGAAAGCGGAACGCCTAAAAGCGCAGCGGCGACCGCTGCGCGCTGAATAAATTCACGACGTCGAAGCATAAGAACGCCTCCGGGTATCAAGTTGTCGGGGAGTCTAACAGAAAATCGGGGCGAGGGAAGCAGGTGCGGAAATCGTTTCGCTAGTGGTTGGAACCATTCTTGTCGCTGTCTTTATTGTCCTTGCTGTCCTTACTGTCTTTGTTCTTCTTTCTCCCTTTTTTATCGATGTGCGCCCACCGCTCATCGAGAGATTCCTTTGTGAAAAGCGAATCCTGAAGTCCGGTATTAAACTTACAACCGTTCGCATTGTAGAAAACTTGAAATACCTTCAGGCCATTGCGGATGTGCGTTTGCTGAAAATACATGGTGATGCCATCTACGGAATGGAAATTCGAGTAGTAATCCACTTCCTCGGTACGCATGTGCGTAACGGGATCGCGCATGGCGACTTCCTTGCGGATCGGCAAGTGCGTTAATTTTGCAATGGCGATGCGAATCTGATGGCCCTGTGGGTCATCGAGTTCCACCCAGTCGGCTTCTTTCAGGTCGACAATGTCCGGACCATCGTAACGAAAAATCATGCCCGGCTCGTTCAAGCGATAGCGGAGAATGTAATCGAGGTCAACTTGAAGCTCGCGTTGATTGTCGGCAAGCTGGCTGGCGGGTTCTTCGCTGACGCCGCCACGGTCGAGCACCCAGCCCTGCTTTCCATTGGTGATCTGGATCTGGTTGCGTTTTTTTGAAAACTCAGTGCGGTCTTTGTCAGGAAATTTCACGTAGTCCCAGAAATTATCGTAACCGCTGAGGGCGCCTGAATGGCCGAAGGAACCGAGCATGCCGGTGCACGTGGAGTCTTTTACATTCAGATAAGCGCTGCCGCCGAGGGCCTGAATCATTTCCTGAATGAGCTGCTTGGCCTTCGCGGCGCTTTGCTCAGGCAAGAGCACTTGATCGTCCTGCGCGCGCAGGGGTAAACAGGCGGCGAAAACGACCGCCGCCAAAATTAGCAGAACAGAAGAAGCGCGTCGCATCAGCCGCACAGAACCGCGCCTCCGTTGACATTCACTACTTCTCCGGTGATGAATGCCGCGAGGTCAGATGCGAGAAAGAGAATTGGGCCGGCAATTTCCTCGGCTGTGGCCACGCGGCCCAGCGGAATCACGCTGGTAGCGAATTTGTGGCCAGCTTTCGTTTTGAGCACGGGTTGCGACATTTCGGTATCGACCCAGCCGGGCGCAACACAATTCACGAGAATATTGTGGCGCCCCAATTCGATGGCAAGCCCTTTGACGAAACTGATGATGGCTCCCTTGGAAGCGGCGTAATGGGAATGAAAGGCTTCCCCGCGCTGGCCTGCCGTGGAGCTAATGGCAATGATTTTGCCGCTCTTCTGCTTGAGAAAATGCGGGACAGCATAATGAATTACGGCGTAGACGCTCTTTAGATTCACGCGGATCATGTCGTCCCATTCGCGTTCCGACATCTTATCAATAGAAACATCTTCTACATTCCAGATGCCCGCATTAGCCACTAGGATGTCCAAGCGGCCGAGACGGTCGCGCGCGAAGTCGACGAGCTTTTTCGCGTCGGCCATGCGTCCCAGATCCGCCTTGAATGATTCGACGCGCGTGCCGTGTTTGCGCGCGTCCTGCTCAACTTGCGCGGCGGAGTCCCGGCGGCGATGGTAATTGAATACCACGTCGGCTCCAGCTTGCGCGAATGCGCGGACGGATGCGGCCCCAATGCCGCGTGAGCCTCCCGTGATAAGCGCCGCTTTCCCCGCTAGAGAGATCATAATTCTCCTGGATGAAATGTAAGAGGCCTGGCAGACTGTTCATCAAAGGTTCGAAATTTTAGGTGCGAACCATTGCCCCGCGCGCCGCGGCAATCAATTCTCGAAAAAGCGTTTGCGCTAATGCGTCGCCGATCATGCGTTCCGGATGCCATTGAACTCCGGTGACCCAATTCGAATCGCCAGTCCATTCGACCGCCTCGACGACGCCGTCGGGCGCGCGGCCGACGACGCGGAGGTTGCGTCCCGGTTCGCGAACGGATTGGTGATGCGAGCTGTTGACCTGGGCCCCAAGCGAACCTGAAATTTGCGCAATGCGCGAATCCACCTCGAAGCGCACGGCGTGGAACGGCTCAGGCGCGCCTTTGTTCGCACCGTCCCGTGTATGTTGAATCGCGCTGCGCAGCTCGCTTGGAATATCCTGGACAAGGCTGCCGCCAAGATAGACGTTGAGAATTTGAATGCCGTAACAAATTGCCAGCACAGGTTTGCCTTCGGCAAAGGCGTGTTCGAGAAGGGCGATGTCCGTGCGTTCCAAGTCCGCGTCGGGCGCGGCTGATTCGGAATGCCGAACCGCGCCATAGCGCATGGGATCAGCGTCCGCGGGACTGCCAGGAAGAACGATTGCGTCAACCGTCTGCGCCAGCGCCGACAATTCATTTGCGGGCAGCAGCAATGAAATCTCCACCGGGACGCCACCCGCGTGGACGATCGAGTGCAAATACTTTTCGTATTTCGTCCGCTCGCCTTTAACTTCTTCATTACGTGTGCGATACGGGACACCTATGCGCGGGCGGGAATGGTTTTCCATGGCCATGAAGGATCAATCCTACCATCAGGGTAGTCTGGCGGCAACGGGTGGAATGGTCGTATGCGGACAGGGCAGAAAGACCTGACGTCAATCTCGACAAGCGACATCCGGTCGGGACGTCAGCTACAGGAAATCGATCCACGGAAATTACCAGGGAAGTGATTTGGCGAAGCGGCGGATGGCATTTGAGAATGCCTCGGGCTGATCGATATTCGCTATATGGAAGGCGCGGGGAATAATTTCGAGGCGGCCGCGTCGCGCAGCGGCCAAGAATTTGCGTTCATGCATGCGGAATCCGAGATCGAACGCGCCGTTCAGCAGCAAAACCGGACCCGGATAGGCAGCGAGCCGGGGGGCAAACTGTTTGCCGAAAATTTCGCGCAGGCCTTGCGCACCGCCGCGCATGAAAAAACCTGGCGCAATCAGGGGCTCGGCTTTTTCCGGCGGATATACGAGTTGAAAGAAAGTCCGGCTGATCCAATTCAGGGTGGGCTCGGGCATTTTATCCATCGCTGCGGCGACGAAATGATACGGAAGTGTGTGCCAGCCGCGCGGCTCGACAGTAGCGCTGGCGATGACGAGCCCCGCCGCTTTTTCGGGGTAGCGTGCGCCGAATTCCATGGCGACATAACCGCCGAGGGAAATTCCAACGACTAGGGCGCGAGCATTGCGGGTTTTGCGATTGATGATTTCAGCGATTGTGGTTACGGCAGCGTCGAGGCGAAATGGGATGTTGCTGAGCGCGCCGTGTCCCGGCAAATCGAGCGCGATTAAGCGATAGGAGTTGGCCAGACGCTCTATCTGCGGCTTCCACATCTTGCGCGTGACGCGCATTCCATGAACGAACACAATTGCAGGAGCGTCTGGCGGGCCTGCAATGTCGTAGGCGTTCGCGTCTGGCATGCGAGGCAGATTCTAACGTGAGTGCGGCAAATCGGAGAGGTAAAGCACGGGAGGCGCCATGAAAACGGTTCACGCCTCGCTGGCAATGAGAATTCTTATCGACGAACTATCAGTTGGCGAGTTCCACGCCTCACGCAGACGGGACCAAAGCGACTTCGTCCCTTGCGGATGCGGCTACCAGGCGCATGGCCGGCTTGCGTTGGCGGTGCGTTCTAGCCCATGCAGCATGGTTCTCTTGAATTTGCTCGATATGGTGGGGAATGTGGCTCAGCTGACCGTCGAGCCATCCCTCGAGAGTCATTATGCCTTTTTTGGGATGCTGCGCCGTATGCGCCCAAACAGGTTCGGGAATGTAACGGAGGATCTGATGGGTCATCTTGCGAAGACGCGTGATCAGACTGAGCGCTTCCCGCGTACTCTGGTGAAAATAGCCGAGAGAGCTGGCCCACAGGGAAGCGTGGTAGACCAGAGCGGGCGAACCCGGCTGGGCAATGAATTGGCGGCAGCGGATGTACGCTTCGGCCTCACTATCGGCCAGATGCAGAATGATTTCGTGGATGCTCCAACGGTCCGGGGTCGGACGATATAGCCACATTTTTTTCGGGCACTTCCGCAGCGTTTCTGCGAGGAACGCCGGTCCACGTCCAAAATCTTCGATCTTCTGGTGTCGCCCTTGCGGTTGCATGGAAAACTCCTCAGCCTGCACTTGGTTAGACGCAGAAAGCGCAATTGGGTTGCCGTGAATCTTCACAAAGTATATACGCATGTGATTGAAACAATGTTTCTTGCATGCTGCGTTCGCTTGGGAAAGGAGGCGGTGGTGTTCAAAGGTGGGAATCAGCGTCCGCGTATGGGACGATTTCCACAGATGGCCCCTGGCAGGGCGTGTACGTCCCGATATCGAGCACCGGGTTAGAGAGGAGCGGCACTGGACCAGATTAACTGCGTTTGGCGTGCCCTAAAAGCGTAGGACTAGTCTTTTCGTTGAGGCGGTGCCAGTGCCGGCGCAATTCGCCGACCAGGTACAACGAGCCGGTGACGAATATTGCGTCTTCCGGCGCGGCTAAGGAGAGGGCGAGGTCGAAGGCGATTGCGGGATCGGATACTACTTGAAACCGGCGAGCGAGGTGCGAGGTCATCTCCGCGAGAAGCGGTGCGGAAATGGCGCGTGACTGGCGCGGCTCCGTGAGAAAAACTTCGTGCGCGCGAGGAAACAGTAAGCCGGCGATTTCGTCGACTGCCTTATCCCGCATTGCGCCATAGACAAGCCAAATCCGCTTTCCGGCGAAATGGGTTTCCCAAAATGCGGCCATCTCGCGCGCGGCAGCGGGATTATGGGCGCCGTCGAGAAATATCGCAGGCGCGCCGCATAACCGCTCGAGGCGGCCAGGCCACTTCACGCTTTGGATTCCGCGTGTAATGGCATCGCCGCTGATCGGAAAGCCGCGCGCGGCGAGCAGGCGTGCGGCGCTGGCTGCCGCTAACGCGTTACGGACTTGAAATCGTCCCGGGAGGGGGATATCCAGGCTCAGCGATTTTGCGGAATGCGCGGACGTGGCATTCACGCGATAGCATCCCGAGGAAGAGCTCACGATTTCGGCTCGCCAATCCGTGTCAATCTCCACGAGCCGGGCATCCAGTTCCGCAGCACGGCGGGCGATGACGGCGCGGGCCTCAGGCCGGTCCGCGGAGCTGACCACCCAGCCACCCGCTTTGATAATGCCGGATTTTTCGGCGGCAATCTCCGCGATCGAGTGTCCCAGAAAATTCTCGTGATCGAGGTCGACTTGCGTGATCACCGCAACCTCCGGCTGGAGAATGTTCGTCGAGTCGAGCCTGCCGCCCATGCCGACTTCATATACGGCGAAGTCAATGGGATGCCGCGCGAAGGCGCTGAAAGCCATTGCGGTGACGCACTCGAAATAAGTGGGATGAGCGGCGAGCTGCCCGGAGGCCAGAAGGCTTTCGATGGCGGCCTGGACGCGCGTAAACTCGGCGGCGAAAGCCTCATCGGAAATCGGCTGGCCGTCGAATCGAATGCGTTCGTTGATACGTTCCAAATGCGGAGAGATGAACAGCCCGGTCGAAAGTCCTGCCGCGCGTAGAATCGATTCGAGCATCGCCGCTGTGGACCCCTTGCCATTGGTACCGGCAATATGCGCGGAAGGAATCGCGCGATGCGGCGCGCCCAAATGCTCCGAAAGGACGCGGATATTTTCGAGGTCGAATTTCTGCACGCGAGCCTGTTGCGGGGCGGCGAGTTCTTTGCCGAGGGATAGCAGGCGGGTAACGGAATCTTCGTAATTCATTTGCGCCCACTCAGCCGACGAAAAAATCGAGGGCTTGCGAGATGTAAGGCTTGAGCTCTTTGCGGGGGACGATGGCGTCCAGGAAACCGTGCTGCACGAGAAACTCCGCGCGCTGGAATCCCTCGGGCAATTTCTGGCGGATGGTTTGCTCGATGACGCGCGGGCCCGCGAAACCAATCAGCGCGCCGGGCTCGGCAATATTCAAGTCTCCCAGCATGGCGAAGCTGGCCGTGACGCCGCCAGTGGTGGGATCTGTGAGCACGGAAATGTAGGGAACGCGGGCTTCGTCAAGACGACCAAGAGCCGCAGAGACTTTGGCGAGCTGCATCAGGCTCACCATTCCTTCCTGCATGCGCGCACCGCCGGAAGACGACACGATAATCAACGGCATTTTGCGGTCGGCGCTGCGCTCCGCCGCGCGCGTCACTTTTTCGCCGACTACTGCGCCCATGGAACCGCCGGCGAAAGCGAACTCCATCGAGCAGCAAATCACGGGTCGGCCGTTCAAACGGCCCTCAACGCTGAGAACAGCATCGTTCATACCGAGCTTGTCCTGGGCGTCACGAAGGCGCTTGGAGTAAGGCTTGGTGTCGACGAATTTCAGTGGGTCGGTGGAGGCAAGTTCTGCGTCATGCTCGGTCCAGTTTGTATCGTCCAGAAGCAATTCGAGGCGGCGCTTTGCGCTCAGGCGAAAATGATTCTCGCACTTGGGACACACTTCCCAATTTGCCTCGAGATCCTTTTTCCAGATGATGGATCGGCAAGCGTCGCACTTGATCCACAGGCCTTCGGTTTTGACGTGGCGCTCTTCGTTGGGCGTCGCTTCGATGGGCTTGTTTTCTTTTTTGAACCAGGCCATGGATATTTTCTTTCTGATCAGTAATCGATGCCGCGCTGCGCCAGGATGCCCTTGGTGTAGGGATGCTTCACTTCGCGCATTTCGGTGACCAGATCGGCAATCTCGACCAGTTTCGGATGCGCATTCCGTCCCGTGCAAATCACGTGCACTTGCTCGGGACGTTTCGCGAGCGCATCGGCTACTTTGTCCGGGTCCAGAATCTTGTAGCTGATCACGTAATTAATCTCGTCGAGGATCACTAGATCGTACTTGCCGCTGTAAATCTGTTCGCGGCCGAAATTCCAGCACTCTTCACAAAGCTTGATGTCTTCCGGATCGGTATCCGCGCCGCCGACTTTGATGAAGCCGCGGCCCATGGGGCGAATTTCGAATTTATCGTCGCCCAGCATTTTCGCCGCGTCCAGTTCGCCATAATGCCACGAGCCTTTGATGAATTGCACCATCAGCACGCGCAATCCCTGGCCCACCGCGCGAAACGCCGTGCCCAGCGCGCAAGTGGTCTTGCCTTTGCCCGGGCCAGTGTAGACGATCAGCAGCCCTTTTCCTTCCGGCATTTATCCTCGCAGGCGTGTTTTCGGAGCGGCTACCAGTCTCGCCGCTGCGTGCGGAAACGTCAAGCGGAGCGGTGGCGCAGAGATTCGGCCTTGTTGTGTTTTGCCCGTGGATATAAGATGACGCAGGATAGTCAGGAACAATCATGGCCAATCAACCACCACTGAAATATATCTCCTACATTGCCGCCACTCCGGAGAAGGTGTGGGAAGGCTTTGTGTCGCGGGAGTCGAACCGCGTCATTTTCTCTGGCGCTGAGTTTCAAGCGGACTTCAAGCCTGGTGGCCTGCTCGCATGGGTGGGCCCGGGACCCGATGGCAACCCCATGACCTACGTCCGAGGGAAGGTCCTGCGGTTTGAGCCGCCAAAAGTTTTTCAATACACCTTCGCAATGGGCCAAAATGATAAGGCCTCACGCGCAACTATCGAACTGGTGCCCGAGACCGAAGCCACGAAAGTAACAGTGACACATGACGGGTGGGCAGAGGACGACCCCACTTACGCTGCCTGCGCCGATGGATGGCCACGTATTCTTTCCCGCCTGAAGACCCTGCTTGAGACCGGGAAGACATTCAAACCGCATTGATACAGAGTGGGAACGGCCTGAATTTTTTCGTCCGGCACTATGCCCCTAACTACCCCAACATTAACGCGCTAACTGGAAGCTAGGTTCCAATGTCCGATAATCCGACTACTCGTCCACTCGCTGCGCGATTCGCCATCAGGGCAGACGTTGAGGGTCCCCGATGCCATACTTCTCTTGCATCTGGCGCAGGTTCTCGCGTGCCTTACGCTCCTCGTTCTTATAGAAACGTGCTTGATTAAACTGATGGTGAGAGATGGCGAACAAAAGCTGATTGAGGTTGACCGCAACGCGATTCTGCGCCTCAATCACCTCGTCAGGTAGATGCTGTGGTGGGGCCAAGGTGCCGTGGACCTGGTTTTCCAAGTAACCCCTGTGGGTAGCATTAGCGAACTGAGCGATGGCGGCGTGTAGAACCAGGCCACCCAGCTCCAGCAGAACGAAACGCAGATATTGAGATGGTCCGAGGAGCCGGTGTTCCTGTGCGCCTTCTTCGAAAACAGCCTGCATTTCGGCACCCAGCAACTCTCGGTGCCGTTGCGGGTATAGATAAAGCAGCACTCGGAAAACCGCACCCATATCTCTACGCCTCGCCCAGACGCAGTCGTGCGAACCCCGCACGGCTGAGTTCTCTAAAACGATCCAACTCAAGCTCGAGCTGACGGCGGCCCTCGCTGGTCAGCCGGTATGCCTGCTTGTCCCTTGACGTATCTTCCTGCTCGAACCGTTCAATCCAACCCTCGTCCAGCAGCCGGCGGAGGGCGCCATAGAGCGTGCCCGTGCTCAAGCGCACACGGTGGCGGCTTAGAGCCTCGATGTCTTTGATCAACGCGTAGCCGTGGCGCGGTTGGGCCGCCAGGCTCATGAGGATTAGGAGAACGGGCTCGGTGAGCGGCTTGGGATGCTCGATGGCAGGTCGTTGTGCGACATGTCGCATGCAGACATGTTAGCCTATGTGGACGAAACCGTCAAGGTTTGATTTTGCAGCGCCTGATTAACGCGGTTATCGGACAATTCCCCCAGGCGCGTCGAAATCCGCTCGCGCGAACTCGGAAGCTCCATTCGGAGCTTGCCGCCGATTTGCGGGCGAATGACGGCGTACTCGGAAACTGGCCCGGCACCGAAATTTGCGATACGTGATCCGAGCGCAGTCGAGGTGTGACGTCAAGAAAGTCGCAGAGTAGACCGCACGGACTCTGCCACGACCGCGATGCGCGTGCGTGACGTAGGGGACATTTCCTTGGCCGCAGCCTTCGCCTCGCGGACGACGAGCCAGATTCCGGGATGGTAGACAGCCCCGTCCTTGCAAATTGCACCGGTGAGTTGCGCGATTGAAAGATTGCTGCCTATGAATTCGCGTTCGAGGATCGCGCGCGCTTCATCGAGCAGGTCTTTGAATCCTTGCGAAGCGAGAATCGGATCAATGTCGCGCGGAATCGGAGCTGCAACTTCGGTCAGGTCGAAGTCATCGAGAGGCTGCGTAATCGCCAGCTCCACTGACGCTGTGGCGGCATTCGCATCGTGCGTAATTTTGATCGCCATTGAACGGATATTCTCGCAGAATGCGCGCCCGGAATCTGCCTATTTCGAATTATTTTGGGTAGGGGTGGCCGGCCAGGATGGCGAACGCGCGGTAGATTTGTTCGGCCAGAACGACGCGCGCGAACTCGTGCGGCATGGTCAGTTTGGAAAGGGAAAGCTTCTGTTTCGCGCTGCGCCACAGGGATTCCGGGAATCCGGTAGCGTCTCCGCATAGAAAAACCAGCTCGCGCGCGCCACGGTCACGTAGATCGTTGAGCCAGCGCGCAAATTCCGCAGAACTGAATTGTTTTCCAGTGGCGTCGAGCAAGACGATTGTTGCAGAGGGTTCGAGCTTGAGTTTCCGCACGGCGGAATCGGTAGCTTCGCGCACTTCCGTGACTTCGATTTCGGCGTAGTGACGGATGCGGGCCAGATAGTCGTCGAGCAACGCGCGGATTTCCCCACGTCGTGTGCGGCCGAGCATGATCAGGCGGATTTTCATGATCGAGATTAGGCCAGACCGTATTTTTTGCGTTTTTCGAGCAGCGTCTTGCGGCTGATGCCCAGAATGCTGGCGGCCTGCGCAATCTTGTAGTGCGTGGCTTCTAGCGTCGCGATAATGGCCTCTTTTTCGAGGTCCTCAAGGGAACGCGGGCGCGCGGCGGGCGAAACTTCGGTGCTGGAATTAAGGACAGTAGGGAAATCCTCGGGTTTCAGCGTTGTGGCCTGCGCGAAAATCAATGCATGTTCGATCGCATTTTTCAATTCGCGCACATTGCCCGGCCACGCATATTTTTCCAAAGCGTTCACAGCCTCCGAATCAATCGTGACGCCGGAGCGTCCATGGATTGGCGCGAGGCGTGCGAGAAAATGTTCGGCGAGCGGACGAATATCCTTGGGCCGTTCGCGCAGAGGCGGAACGGCGATGACGACGACGTTGAGGCGGAAAAATAAGTCCTCGCGGAAATAGCCGTCGCGCACGGCGCGTTCCAGATCGGCATTTGTGAGTGCGATCAGGCGCGAGTCCATATCGAGTGTTTCCGTGCCGCCGAGACGCTCGAATTTGTGCTCTTCAAGGACACGCAAAAGTTTGGACTGAATATTTGGCGCCAGCGCCGCCACTTCGTCGAGCACGATGGTGCCCTCCCGCGCCATTTCAAGGCGGCCGGGCTTGCGCGCTTCCGCGCCGGTGAACGCGCCGCGCTCATGGCCGAACAGCTCGGATTCGACAAGCTCGGAAGGAAGGCTGGCGCAATCGATCTTCAGGAATGCGGCGTCGCGACGGGGGCTCTGCTCATGGATCCAGCGCGCGAGATGGTCCTTGCCCACGCCGCTTTCTCCCGTGATGAGAACAGTAGTGGAAGTGCCGGCCACTTTCCCCGCAATTTCCAACATGCGCTCCGATGCGGGATCAGCCGCGATCCATTCCAGGCGTGCGGTGGTCATAATGCGGCGCCGGAAGCGTGCGAGGGGCCGGGCTCGGGAACGTCGAAGCGCTTCGCGGAGCGCCACAGGCGTTCGATGTCGTAAAAGAGGCGCATTTTTTCGCTGAAGACGTGAACGATGAAGTTGCCGTAGTCGAGCAGAAGCCATTCGGTGCCGGCGCGTCCTTCGCGATGCGGGAACCGCACGTCGTGGATATGAAGAAGGCCCTCGACCTCGTCACCAATGGCGTCGATCTGGCGCGCGCTTTCCGCCGAGCAAATTACGAAATATTCCACGAAAGCGCCAAGATCCGCAAGCGAGAGCACAGTCACGGCAGTGGCTTTCTTGTTCTGGGCCGCTTCGACGGTCCAGCGAATCGCATTGGGTAACGAGTCCAGGTTCACCGGTACAGGGCCTGCTTAAGAATGTAATCTTCCACGCCCTCGGGCACAAGAGCATGAATCGAAGCGCCGCTTTTGCGGCGGCGGCGGATTTCGGTGGAGGAAACTTCGCTCGACACGGCCGTGAGCAAATGAACCGTGGACTTGCGCAGCGCGATGGCGTTTGGCTCGCGCACGGGCCTGTCTCCAAGCATTCTTGGCGGGAGCACCTGGCGCAGCGCGTCTATCCGGAAACCCGGACGGCTGGCGATGATGAAATCGCACGAATCGAGCAGCGCTTCGAAATTTTTCCAGATGGTGATTTCGAGAAATGAATCCGCGCCCAGGATGAAATAAATCCGGTCGCGCGGATGTTCGCGGCGGAAGCGACGCACCGTGTCGATGGAATAAAAAGCTTCAGACTTGCCCGATTCGGGCGAAGCTTCGACAAGCGAAGGAACAAATTTGGAATGTCCGGAGACCGCGAGCGCCACCATCGCATAGCGGTGGGAGAATTCGGCGAGTTTCTCACGTTGTTTGTGAGGCGGCCGCGACGACGGCACAAAATAAATCGCACCGAGATGGAAACGTTGCTGCGCCGCTTCAGCGACCGCCAGGTGGCCGGAATGAATCGGGTCGAACGTCCCGCCGAAAATAGCAATCGAACGCGAGGTTCGCGTTTTTTTCGACGCGGCCGCTCTCAATGCTTCTCCGGATGCCGCGAGACGCTCGCGGACGCGGGTTCGACGGCAGAATTGCCCAGCTCGACGACGGGGCGATCTTCCGCGTGTGGTTGCTGCGGCTTCGGCAAGCGATCGAGCGCGTCGGCCATCGCGCGCACCAAAGGCTGAACGCCTTCTCCCGTGGCGGAAGAAATCGCGAAGAAAGGCAGGCCACGTTTCTGCGCAAATTCGCGCAGGCGGTCGAGACGTTCGTGATCGCTGGTGGCATCGAGTTTGGTGGCAATAACGAATTCGGGCTTCGTGGTTAAGGTTTCGCTGAAAGCGCGCAGCTCGCCCTGGATAATTTCAAAATCGCGGACTGGATCGCGGTCGGTCGCGTCGCTGGTATCAACCAAGTGAGCGATCAAGCGCGTGCGCTCGATGTGCCGGAGGAAGCGAATGCCCAGGCCGGCGCCTTCGTGCGCGCCTTCGATCAGACCGGGCAAATCCGCGACGACGAAAGTGCGGCCGGAGCCGGGTGTCGCGTCGGGATCGGCGGAGACAACGCCGAGATGCGGTTCCAGGGTGGTGAACGGATAATCGGCGATTTTCGGTTTCGCCGCGGAAATACGCGAGATGAGCGTGGATTTTCCGGCGTTCGGAAATCCGACCAGACCGACATCGGCGAGCAAACGCAACTCGAGCCGCAAGCGGCGCTCTTCGCCCACTTCGCCTTCATCGTGCTCGCGCGGGGCTTGATGCCAGGGACGAACGAAATGGGAATTTCCGCGCCCGCCGCGTCCACCGCGTGCCGCGCGAAAACGCTGGCCGGAAGCCGTGAAGTCATAGAGCTGCTCGCCGCTGGTTTCATCAAAAACGATGGTACCGACAGGGACGTGGAGCAGCATGTCTGCGGCGGACTTGCCGTGGCAGTTCGAACCTTCGCCGTGCCCCCCGCGTCCGGCCTTGAACTCGCGATTGTAGCGATAGCGCAGCAGCGTGTTGTCATTTTCGGTCGCTTCGATGATGACGTCGCCGCCGTTGCCGCCGTCACCTCCGGCGGGGCCGCCACGCGGGACGTACTTCTCCCGCCGGAAAGCGACGCAGCCATCGCCGCCGTCGCCTGCTTTCACGTAAATTTTCGCTTCGTCAACAAACACGTCTGCACCCTAGTATCTCCTCGGTTGTCAGGGAGAGAATACGCCAGCGCCCGGCGGAAAGACAAAGGGAACGGCAGCCCAAGCGGAGGTACGGGAAAATCTAGCACTTCAGAGGCTAAATCCTAGGGCGAATCCGCAAAGATCTCTAAGCCTCGGCGGAAACCTTTTCGGAGGCAGCTTCGACTTCTTCCGGCGGCAGCACGCTGATGAAGCGGCCTTTTCCGCCCTTATCCTCGAACAGGACAATACCGGTGATGCGCGCGAAAAGGGTGTCGTCCTTGCCGCGGCTGACGTTTCTGCCGGCTTTATATGGCGTGCCGCGCTGGCGCACCAGAATGCTGCCGCCAGTGACAAGTTGTCCACCGAAGCGCTTAATGCCGAGCCGCTGTCCGTGCGAATCGCGCCCGTTAACTGACGAACCGCCGCCTTTTTTGTGTGCCATGGTCGAAACCCCTATTCCATCTTGATGTCGCTGACTTCGACGGCCGTGTATGCCTGCCGGTGTCCGCGCGTAATTTTGTACTGGCCGCCCGTCTTGTACTTCATCACCAAGTGCTTTACACCGCGACCCTGCTCGACGATCTTTCCGGTGACCTTGGCTTTTGAGGTATGCGTACCGTGGACGAGCTTTTTGTCGTCGTTGTGGACGGCGAGCACTTCGTCGAAAGTGATTTTGCCGCCGACCTTGCCTTCCAGCTTCTCGACCCGGATGGTCTCACCCGGGGCGACGCGGTACTGTTTACCTCCACTGCGAATCACGGCGTACATACAGCCTCCTGAGGCTTGCGCGAATCCCCAATTATACGGGCTTTGGCGCAATGCCGTCAATGGCGACCCTAGGGTACCGTAAATTCTTTTGTCTAAAACCTCTTTGAAAGCTATAGTGCCGCGCCAATCGGAGGTTTCAACCCATGACAAAGAAAATTCTTCTCGGCGCGTTGGTGGGGGGAGTAGTTGTATTTGTCGTCGGAGCTCTTTTGCACACGGTGTTGGGACTCGGAGAGGTTGGAGTCAAAGCCTTACCGCAAGAGAACACAGTGCTTTCGGCGATGCGCTCCTCGATCTCGGCGCCGGGGTTTTACATCTTCCCCGCGCCGAATATGACGCCGGGCCGCACGAAACAGCAGGTGCAATCCGATACGGCTGCGTATGCGGCAAAGTATCAACAAGGACCGTCGGGAATTCTGGTCTATAACCCCGGCGGCACGCAGTTGAATTACGGCAAACTGCTCGGAGGCGAATTCATTATCGATGTGGTCAGCGCGTTTTTCCTTGCCTGCATCCTCGCGATGGGCGCGGGCGGCGTCAGTTCGTATTGGAAGCGCGTGTTCGCCGTGACGCTCGCCGGCCTTTTCGCGACAATCTTTTTGGGCCTCGAATATTGGAACTGGTACAACTTCCCCATGAACTACACATGCGCGTACATCGTGACCGGCGTGCTCGATTGGTTCTTCGCCGGCCTCGCCATGGCCGCCGTCATCAAGCAGCCTACGTTAACTTAGGCGAGTGTTTCCGGCGCAATGTCGCGATAGAAATCGCGTGCTCAGTGTTTGTGTGGCGTATAAAGGTCGCGCGAGAGCATCAACTTCAAAGTTACTTTGTCCGACGCGCTGGTCAAACCGAAGCCGATGCCCGCCTCGATACTCGCAAACTTGGCGGTGTGATCGAAGACTCCCCAGAGCTCATGCGACTCTTCGCCGGTGGGTAAGAAGTCCTTGAGAGGGCCGGCATCGGAATACTCCTCGACGGCCACGGCCCATTTGGGAGACAGGTTGTAAGCGATGCGCGCGCACGGGGCAAAGTCGAGGTTCTTGAAGCCGCCGAGATAGGAGTTGTCGAGAATGGGGTTGACGATGATGTCCCATGGATGCAGGTGCAGGCCGAAGATGGGGCGAATTTCAGAGGTATAGCGACGGGGATCCCAGTGCCTGGCGTTGTAACTGAATTCGAAATTCACGGCGTAAACGAAGGTGCGGTCGTCGGCATGCGGCTCTGCAAAGAGCAGGCGCAGCTTGCCGCCATTGATGGAGGGGCCGCGATCCTGGGAGTAGATACTGTAAAGCGGCAGGTAAAGACCGGCCTCGAGCCAGTCGGTGACGCCGTAGGCCCATTCAGCGGTGCCGTTCCAGGACTTGTCGGGGATGAGGCCGCCAGGAAAAGCAGGAGTTTTCAGGCCATCCGGGGTGAAATTGTTGTGCAGCGTAAGATTGATCACACCCGGTGCAGCAATGGAGCCGTCGTACACTTGTATCTCGTCGGTCTGCGCAAAGGCCACAGTAGGCGCCACAACCAGGGCAATGGCGACCACCAGCAAGACGCGCATCCATAGTCGGGATGTGAGTTTTCCTTCTGACCTTAAAGGCATCAAGGATGGGAACAGTTTCGAGCTCCAATATTCTTGCGACGGGCAAGCCCAGCAGCGGCGCGCGCGTTTCACCAGCGGTTTCAATGACGCTCCCCGGAAAGTTTGTCCCATAGATGCATGGCTATCCTAAGCTAAGACGCGCCAAGCCGCCGACCGTTGCAGAATTTTTTCGATGGATTTCGCGACGCGCCATTAACGCGACGGTCGAAGTCATCAGGCATGCGGATGGGATTTGTCGTAAATCGCCATAAGCTGACCAATGGTGACACTCGTGTAGCGCTGCGTGGTCGAAAGGGACGAATGGCCCAACAGTTCTTGAATCGAGCGGAGGTCAGCGCCATCAGCGAGCAGGTGCGTGGCGAAGGCGTGGCGCAGCGAATGCGGATGCAAATCCCAATGGCTGGTCAGCAGCCGTGCGTATTTTTTTACAACATTCAAGATTGTGCGCGGCGTTAGCCGTCCTCCCTTAAAATTCAGAAACACGGCCTTTGTGGCGCCGGATTTCGCCCGGCCAAGAATTTCGTCGCGCACGGGCCAGTAATTTTCCAGCGCCTGGTGCGCCTTTTCTCCGTAGGGAACCACGCGTTCCTTGCGCCTTTTGCCGAACACGTGCAGCACTCGCTCGCTCGAATCGATGCTGTTCATGTCGAGTCCCGTCAATTCGCTGACCCGCAAGCCGGAGGCGTAGAGGAGTTCCAGAATAGCGCGGTCGCGCGCCAAAACCAGGGCTGATTTCTTATTGGCCTTGGCTTTTGTGGACTTTTTGCCGCGCGCCTTGCCGGTTCGCGCCGGCTTCATGTCATCGAGGAGGCGGTTCATTTCTTCCGCGGTCATCACGCTGGGAAGCCTCGTGGGTAACTTGGGACACGCGACGAGGCGTGCGGGATTCTGGTCAGTGAAGTGTTCCCGAACGCAGAAACGGAAAAACGAACGTAACGCCGCCAGTTTTCGAGCAACAGAACTCTTCTGCAGGCGCCGCTCGTAAAGGTGGCCGATGAATTCGCGGATGACGAGGTGATCCACGGCCGTGAGGGCCATCGCGTCCTCGCCGGGAGGAGTAACATAAGCGACGAACTGCTCCAGATCTACCTTGTAGTTTTCGATCGTGCGCGGCGAAGCATTCCGCACGTACTGGAGGTAATGTAAGAACTTTTCGATGGATGCCTGAATCGTGCTCGCTGTAGCCATTTTTATTGGTCGGCGTTTATATGCGCGGTGGCGCGCGGCCAGCCGTTTCACACGGCGTACGATTAGGACTTGACGGGCTCGGCCGCGGATGTTTCCACGGGCTGAGCGACCGCGCCTTCGCCCTCCGGGACCTCCCAGTCGCAATCTTCCCTGGAGCACGCACGGAATGCGCCGTGCTTGGAACGTTTGAGCACGATGAAGGGCGCGCCGCATTTCGGACATGGTTCAGGAAGCGGCTCGTGCGGCGACGTGAAATCGCAATCGGGATAGCGGCTGCAACCATAAAAAATTCTGCCACGCCCGCGTCCCTTGGCCGTGCCGCGGCGGACGAATTCACCTTCGCCGCATTTGGGACATTTGATTCCGAGAGTGATGGGCCGCGTGTATTTGCATTTCGGATATTTCGAGCAACCGATGAATTCGCCGAAGCGGCCGTGCCGCTTTAGAAGCTGTTCGCCGCAGGTGGGGCATTTCTCGTCGAGCGGAACGTCCGGCTGGCGCGCTTTTCTGGTTCCGGCGGCGAGGCGACGCGTCGTTTTGCAATCCGGATACCCCGAACACGCCAAAAACGCCCCGAAGCGGCCGCGCTTCATCACCATTTCGCGTCCGCAATTGTGGCAATACTCGACAGTGTTGTCGCCTTCGACTTCCTCGCTGCCGGTGTCTGAAATATCGCGAATGTAGTCGCAATCGGGATAGCGCTCGCAGCCGAGAAAGAATCCGTGGCGGCTGATGCGTTCGAGGAGCATTCCTTTTTCGCATTTGGGGCACTTCTCATCCGTGGGGATTCCGGCCTTGTACGATTCCATTTCACCTTCGGCCTTCTCCAAATCGTCCTCGAAGTGCTTCCAGAACTCTTTCACCGATTTTCGCCACGGCAACTTACCCTCTTCGATATCGTCGAGCTCGTCTTCCAGACGCGCCGTGAAGCCCACATCAAAAATGTCCTCAAAGCTTTTTACCAGCAAATCGCTTACTTTTTCGCCGAGCAGCGTTGGAGTGAAGCGGCCCTGATCCTTGTTGACGTATTCGCGTTCGACAATCGTGGAAATAATCGACGCGTAAGTGGAGGGGCGACCGATGCCTTTGTCTTCAAGCTCTTTCACGAGCGTGGCTTCCGTGTAGCGCGGGGGCGGTTCGGTGAAATGCTGGTCGGGACGAATTTTTTCGAGACGCAGGCGTTCGCCTTCCGTAACGCGCGGGAGCGTTCGGCCCTCCGCGTCGGCATCTTCCTCGACGGCAGGGGCTGCGCCGGGGACTTGATCGGCGGCTTCGCCTTTGTCTTCGTCATCGCGCGAGGCGGAATAAGCAGCGAGGTAGCCGTCGAACTTCATCACGGAGCCGCTGGCACGGAAAATGTAATCGCCCGTCGAAATGTCAATTGTGGTCTGGTCGAACACGGCGGGCACCATCTGTGAAGCGACGAATCGCTGCCAGATGAGCTGGTAGAGTTTGAACATATCTTCGTCGAGGTAGCGCTTGACTTCATCGGGCGAGCGCACGACGTCGGTGGGGCGAATGGCTTCGTGCGCTTCCTGCGCCTGTTTTTTCGACTTGAAGAAATTCGGCTTCTCAGGGACATAGCCCGCGCCGTAACTGGAGCCGACGAAATCCCGAACCTGCGCGATGGCGTCCGCCGATACGTGGACCGAATCGGTGCGCATATAAGTAATCAGCGCGACGGAACCTTCGTCACCGAGCTCGACGCCTTCGTAAAGGCGCTGCGCGAGCATCATGGTGCGCTTGGCGGAAAAGCGGAGACGATTGTAGGCGGCCTGTTGGAGCTTGGAAGTAGTAAACGGCGGCGGGGCCCAGCGGCGTTTTTCCTTCTGTGTAACGCTTGCGACTTGCCACTCGGCGTTCTCGACGGCGCTGACGATTTCCTGCGCCTTCTCGGAATTGGGGACTTCGATTTCTTCGCCCTTGTAGCGCCACAGCTTCGCTTCAAACGCAGGCGGCTCGCCTGCCGCGACCATCGCGTGGATGGTCCAGTATTCCTTGGGAGTGAACGCGCGTATGTCGCGTTCGCGATCCACGATCAGGCGCAACGCAACAGTTTGGACGCGACCGGCGGAGAGGCCACGGCGCACTTTGTCCCAGAGGAGCGGCGAAATTTTGTAGCCGACTAGGCGGTCGAGAACACGACGCGCCTGCTGCGCGTCCACCAGATTTGTATTCAGCGCGCCGGCGTGGTCGAAAGCGGCCTTGATGGCCTTTGGCGTGATTTCGTGGAACATCACGCGAAAGATTTTCTTTCGGTCAACCTTGCTCTTTTTTTCTTTCTTCTTTTTTGGCGCGCCGGTCTTGGCGGCTTTGTCGCCGTTTTTCTCGGCGCCCTTCGCGCCATTCTCCTCGGGCTCGACGGCGATCTGCGTACCGGTGAGGAAGTGCACCAGATGCGCGCCGATAGCTTCGCCTTCGCGGTCCGGGTCGGTCGCGACGTAAATTGCGTCAGCGTCAGCGCCCAACTTTTTGAGCTCGTTCAGTATTTTCGATTTTCCCGGGATTACCGTGTACGTCGGCTCAAAATCGTCCTTGATGTCTATGCCGAGTTCTTTCTTCGGCAGGTCCATCACGTGGCCGTACGACGCGCGCACTGTGTAATTGCGCCCTAGATATTTGTTGATCGTCTTAGCCTTGGCCGGCGATTCGACGATCACGAGAGAACGTCCCATAACTTTTCGAGATTCCTTTCCTGCTTGAACCGTTACAACAATACCTTCAAGAATTGCTTTCCCGGCAGTTGCTGCACCAGGCCTTTCATCTCGAGCTCAAAGAGCGACGAGAGAACTTCCGAAGAGCTCAGCCCTGAATGCTCGACCAAATCGTCCACGTGCCGCGCACTGTCGACTTCGAGCATAGCGTAGAGCGTCTTCCCGGCCGGGCCCAAACTTTGCTCCACCAACGATGCGCGCGCTGCTCCATCCGTTGTCTCGATGGGCAGAAGCTCGGCGCGGATGGGCGTCGGCAGCTCCTCGATCACGTCTTCCCAGGACGCTACGAGCTTCGCGCCCTGCTTGATCAACTGATTCGGCCCAAAGGCCACCGGCTGCGTCACGTTCCCCGGCACCGCGAAAACTTCGCGACTGGATTCCATCGCCAGCCGCGCGGTGATCAGCGACCCAGAATACTGCGCTCCCTCAACCACCACCACGCCCCGAGCCATTCCGGCGATCAGCCGGTTACGAATCGGGAAATTCTGTGGCGCGGGAAACGCTCCCATGGGGAACTCAGATATAATCGCCCCTCGCTGCTCGATTTCCGCAAAAATCTTTCGGTTCTCCTTCGGATAGATAACATCGATGCCACAGCCCAGAATGCCTATGGTGGCGCCGCTCGCCGAACTAAGCGCTCCTTTGTGGGCGCAAGCATCGATTCCGCGGGCCAGCCCGCTGACGATCACCAACCCGCGATCAGCCAAGTCGCGCGCCAGCCTCTCCGCCATTTGATTGCCGTAAGGCGTCGGACGACGCGTGCCGACGATCGAAATTGCATGGCGGTTCAGAAGCTCCGCGTTTCCTTTTACATAGAGAAGGGGCGGGGGATCGTAAATTTCGCGGAGCAGTTGGGGATACTGGGGCTCGTCCCAGGTGAGCAGGAGGCATTTCGCTGCTTCGATCTGAGCCAGTTCCTTGGCCGCAGCACTGAGCGGCTGTCGCGAGTGAATCGCTTGCGCTACGGCGGCAGGGAGTTGGTGAGCTTCGAGAGAAGTGAGCGAAGCGTTGAAGACTGCGCCCGGGCTGCCGAATGCGCGCAGTAGCTTCCCGGCCATGCGCGCGCCCAGTCCCGGCGTGAGCGCGAGCGCCAACCATCCCAAGTATTGGTCAGGCTCCATGACGTACGCGCGTGAGCCTACGCAGCGCGTCGTACTGTTGTCAAGTATGACTATTAAAATATTGGTATGTAAAAGCTATTGCCAGCCGTCATTGCCGATGGGGTCGCCGGCGGGCGGCGGAGCGGGCTGCGTCAAATGCAACGCCGCCGGATTCTTTTCGAAGCGCTCGATTTCCTGCGCGGCGAAGAATAATTGCGCGCGACGGCTTTCGTTCGCAGTCGATTTCAACTGCGCCGCGAGCCAGCTTTTCAGTTCATCGAGTTTCAGCGAGGCAATCGCGCGCGTTTGCGCCGCGGCGTGATCGTCCGCGGCGAGCGCCATCAAATGGTCGAGCACGACGGAGTCGACTGTTTGCTGAACTGCACCGTCGTAGCCGTTTTCCGGTGTGGCTTTCCACGTGGCCGCAACCAAGTCATCGACCAGTTCCGCGAATCCAGGATAATTCGCGTCACGCGCGTGATATTCCACCATGCGCTCGTCGCGATTCGGCTCGAGCAGCAGGCTGGCGACGATTTCCGCAGCCGCCTCCGCCGGCGCGAGGGAATCGAAGGCAGGCGAAGTGCGCCTTGCGAAATTCTCATTGGAACTTGGATATTCCGGTGGACGCGGCGGGATTCGCTTGAGCAGCGATTCCGGCAGAGCGAGGACGCCGGGCTGCAACGTGGCGAGCACGGCATGAATGGCCGCGCGCTGCTGCTGGGGCGAAACAATCTCCGGGTCTTTCTGCACGCCGCCGCGCACATTGAACGAATAGTCGAGGCCGCCAATACTTTTCGCCACGGCGGTTACTTGATAGCGATGGTACAGATAAATCGGAACCAGCACGTCTTCGAGCGTGGCCATCGGCGCGTTTTGCGGGATGGTATCTTCCGAGAAGCGCTTTAGCGCCGCAGCGCGCACGGCCATCACCTGTTTCAAGCCGTCTAGATCGTTGCTGCCGACGTCCCACAAATGCGTGACAGGGCTTGCGGAGCCGAGCGGCCGCGCGTCTTGATCCGAAAGATAAACCTGGCCGCTCGAAAAGGCGTCATCGAGAATTTTATTGAGCGCCTGCTTTTCGTTTGTGCCAGCCGGAAATTCGCGATAGCCGTAGTTGATGGCAACTTTGTCCCACGTGCCGATGCCGACCGCGTAAGCATTCGAAACGTCGGGCACGCCATTCGCGCCAACCGTAACGAGCGGCGCGGGATAATCCATCACCGAACTGCGGTTTACGGTGCTTCCCGCGAAGTTGTGCATCAAGCCAATCGTATGGCCCGTCTCATGGGCGGCAAGCTGGCGAATCCGCGCCAGCGCCATTTCATTCGCCGCGTGCAGCGCCGTCGGGTCTTTGCCGAACGGATCAAGCAAGCCGCGCGCGATCAAAAATACTTGGCGGATGCGCAGCGCATCCATATTGACGTGGCCATTGATGATTTCGCCCGTCCGGGGATCGACGATGGGCGTTCCGTATGACCATCCGCGCGTTGCCCGTGGAACCCATTCGATCACGTTGTAGCGCACGTCCATTGGGTCAACGCCCTTGGGCAGCACCTTCACCTGAAATGCGTCCTTATAACCCGCTGCCGTGAAGGCTTGGTTCCACCAACTCGCGCCTTCGACCAATGCCGAGCGAATTGGCTCCGGCGCGGCGCGGTCGACGTAATAAATAATCGGCTTCACGGGCTCGCTGACCGCCGCGGTTGGGTCTTTCTTTTCGAGCCGGAAATGCACGATGAATCGTTTGTGGATGGATTCGTCGACAGGCGTTGCGAAGTCCATGTACTGGATGCCGAAATATCCTGAGCGCGGGTCGTATTCGCGCACATGGAATCCCGGCGGAGGCGCCTGCACAAAGGAAAAGTGCTCGCGAACGGTGACGCTTTGCGGGTCCGGCGTTACTTCCCGGACCCAGCGTCCCGGGTCATCGCTTGTGAATGTCAGGGTTGATTCCACATCGGAGTTCTCGGGGAAATTTTTCGTACGCGGCAAATAGATGGCCGATCGTGACGGATCCAGGTGAAACGTTCCCTGCTTTGTTGCCTTCAGCTTGGCCACTACGTTGTGAGCGTCGTGCAGAAAAAACGGTGTCGCGTCCACCAGCACAGCGTCGCCGCTTTCGGCGGCGACATCGAATCCCCACAGCACGGATTGCGCGAATGCCTGCTTGACCGCCTGCCGCTGCGCGGCATCATCCGTTACCGCGCGGTAGCGCTCGTTTTCCGCCACCAGCAGCACGCGCGGCCCGCTGCGCTCGAAATGCACAACCTGTGTCTCGCCCGGCTGTCCGCGGTCAAGCCCGATATCGTTCGAGCCCACGCCATTCGGCAACGATTCGACGTAGAGAAACTCCGTGTTCCATTTGTCGACCCGCAGCCAGATTTTTCCTTCGCGCGCGTCCCAGTAATACGTAAAAAATCCTGGCAGCTTTTCCATGCCCGCGACCTTCTGCTCGATGCTGGGGAGCGGCTTCTCCTCCGTCTTAGCCGCGCCATTCTGAGTGGCGGCCGGCAGTGCCGTTGCGATAAAAAATAGCAAAGTTAAAATCGGGACGCGCTTCATGAACCTTCCTCCGTTACGAAACTGATTTACCGCCCGCGTTTATACCAGAATTCGCCGTCTAAGATTGGGTTTTCGCGCTCGGCCACTGGCGGCGCTGCTCGCGGCGTTTGTGTTATATTGAGCATTCGTTTTTTTTGCGAGTCGCCCATGGCTAAATTGCGCATCTCTGTCGTCGAATATCTGAACACGGCGCCGTTGGTGTGGGGCTTCACCGAAGGTCCTCTCGCCGGCAAATACGATTTATCGTTCACTGTGCCTTCGCAATGCGCGGAGGCTTTGCGGCGCGGCGACGTGGACGTCGCCATAATGCCGGCCATCGAATATCAGCGCATGGATGACGTTGTTATTCTTCCTGGAATGTCCGTGGCGGCGAAGGGCGAAGTTCGCAGCATTTTGGTCGTGTCGAAAAAACCGATCGACCGCGCCAAGCGCATTGCGCTGGACACGAGTTCGCGCAGCTCGTCTGCTCTGGTGCGCCTGCTGGCGGCGGGCTACTGGGATATTGATCCCGAGTTCGTGGACGCCGCGCCCGACGCTTCCGCCATGCTCGCCGACGCTGACGCGGCGCTGGTGATTGGTGATCCGGCCCTGCGCATCGCGTTGAAGATGGAATTCCTGTTTGCGAAAAAGCCGCGCACGGGCCCTCCGGGCGTGTGTTGCCAGGGCGATGCCGAAGATTTGCCAGTACCGGGCTATCCGTCGGTGTTTGTGTACGACGTTGCGTATCAGTGGGATGAAATGACGGGCAAGCCTTGCGTGCTCGCCATCTGGGCAGGGCGCCGCGATAAAATTACGCCGGAAATTGTTGCCGATTTTCAAGCATCGAAACAATTCGGTCTCGAACATATCGAAGACATCGCGGAAGCAGCTTCGGTCAAGCTCGACCTTCCAGCGAGTTCGCTCGAAAGCTATCTGCGCGACAACATCGATTTTTCCCTCGACGAAGAAAATCTGGCTGGCTTGAATTTGTATTTCGAGAAATGCGCGGCCGCAGGTTTGATTCCGCGCGCACGGCCAATAGAATTCGCGGTGGCGCCTGCCGGATCGGTCGCGGGCTGCGGAGCCTGAGCGTTGGAAGCACCGCCGACTTCGTCTTCTGCAAAGCTTGGAACGATCGAGATTCTCCGCCGGTACCCTTTCAAAGGAATGGCCGGCGAGGATCTGGACGAAGTGTTCGTCACCTATGCCGGCATCGCGGGGGACCGGGCATATGCCTTCGTCGACCCCATGAATCCTTCCAGCTTTCCGTGGATGACCGGCCGGCTGAAACGCGAAATGATCCTGTTTCGCCCGCGTTTTCTGGCACCTCCTGATCCTACTGACGAGCACCCGTCGCCAAATCGCTTTCGCGCGGAAGTGGCGACTCCGGAGGGTCGAACGCTCTCCATCGATGATCCTGCATTCGCGCCGTTTTTCGAGGAACGTTTCGGGCGGAAAACTCGAGCTGCGCTTTTCCGAACGCGCCATGCATGACGCTTGCCCTCTTTCGTTGTTGGGCCTCGATTCCGTGCAATCTCTTTCGAAGGAAACGGGCATGGAGCTCGATCATCGACGATTTCGCGCGAACTTCTACGCGCGGTGGGAAAACCGCGAGCCATTTTATGAAAACGGGTTGGTGGGCGCGGAGCTGCGCATCGGCGAGAGGCTTACAGTGATGGTCGTGAAAAAAGACTCGCGCTGCGTTATCATTACTCTTGATCCTTCGACCGCCGAGGCCTCACCCAAAGTGTTCGAAGTAGTCGCCAAGAATCACGCCAGTTGCTTAGGCGTTTACGCATCGGTTCTTCGCGAAGGGATTGTGCGGGCGGGCGACCCGATATACGCGATCTGAATCTGACGAAAAAGAAACGAATAGACAACCATGGGCCTCACCCAGCAGGAAGCGCTCGATCTCTTCCATTCCGATGACGTCGTCGAAATCGGCATGGCGGCAAATGAAGTACGCCGCAAGAAGAACGACCCGCGCGTCGCCACCTATCAGATCGATCGCAATATTAACTACACGAATTTCTGCACCGAATACTGCTCGTTTTGCGCTTTCTACCGTCCGCTGGGAGCGAAAGACGGTTACATTTTGTCTTTCGAGGAAATTTATCAAAAAATTGAAGAGATGATCGAACTCGGCGGCACCGGCATTCTGCTGCAGGGCGGCTTGCATCCCGATTTGCGCATTGAATATTTCGAAAATCTGCTCAGCTCGCTCAAGCAGCGTTACCCGCAGATCCATCTGCATTGCTTTTCCGCGCCGGAGATCACCTGCATCGCCGAAGTTTCCGGTCTTTCGATTCGCGACACAATCGCGCGCCTGGCTGACGCAGGGCTCGATTCGATTCCCGGAGGAGGCGCGGAAATCCTGGATGATGAAATTCGCTCGCGCATTTCGCGCTTGAAATGCTCGGCGGATGAATGGGAGCTGATGCATCGCACCGCGCATTCGCTGGGCATGCGCACGACGGCGACCATGATGTTTGGCTGTGGCGAGGAATATCGCCACCGCGTGAATCATTTTGAACGCCTCCGCCGTATTCAGGAAGATACCGGCGGTTTCACGTCTTTTATTCCCTGGATGTTTGCGCCGGAAAATACGCCGCTTGGCAAGAAAGTTCCGGAGGCCACGGCTGTCGAGTATTTGAAGACGCTCGCGATCAGCCGCCTCTACCTCGACAACATTGACCACATTCAATCAAGCTGGCTCACACCGGGAATCAAAGTGTGCCAGGTGGGTTTGCAGTTTGGCGCCGACGATGTGGGCAGTATTTTGATCGAGGAAAATGTTGTCTATGCCGCGGGCGTCCGCAACCGCACGAATGAGTCCGAGCTTCGCCGCATCATCACCGACGCGGGTTACATGCCCGCGCAGCGCGACACGCTCTACCGCTCCTATGTTCTGAAATAATTTTCTGTACTCTACAAGCGTGGCGAATTCGGGGATTAAGCCGGTGTGGGAATCACAATGGTGACAGTTGCAACAGGAACCTCGACCATAACACTGGCTCCATAAGGCTCGCGGTTGGCGAGTTGGATATCGCCTCCGCATTCGCGAACCATGCCGTAGCAGATACTCAGACCCAGGCCCGTTCCTTTGCCGACAGGCTTCGTTGTGTAGAACGGGTCGAATGCGCGGTTGAGTTCCAGGAATCCCGGCCCGCTATCCTCGAAGCCAAAAACGATCCGGCCGCTGCGCTCCCTGGCATAGATGTGAATAGATTTCTCGCGACTTTCCTCGAGCGCGTCACAGGAATTGTTCAGCAGGTTCAGCAGAATCTGTTTCAACTCATCCTCACCAATGGCCAGCGGCGGCAAAGAGGGCTCGATATCCGTACGCACTTCAATCTTTAGTTTCCGCAGATGAAATTCCCGAAGCTGCAGCGCGTCTCGCAGCTGGGCTTCGAAGTCAGCGGCTCGCTCTGTCGAGTTGTTCTGGCGCGCGAAACGCAGCAGCCCACTCACAATGCGGTGCATCCGCCGAGCCTCGTTCCCGAGCTTGACTACTTTCTTCGTAGCGCTCTCGCCGGTTACTTCGTCCGAAAGCAATTCCGTGTAGCCAATGATGCCCGTGAGCGGATTATTCAGCTCATGGGCCACACCCGCGACGAGTTGCCCCAGGGCGGCGAGTTTCTCCGATCGCACAAGCTGAAGATGGAGACGCGTATTTTCGATAGTCACCGCAAGATCCGCCGCCAGCATTTCCACTTTCATGATTTCGGGCGCATACAGTCGGGCCGCATCTCGTAGCGACGACAGGGCGATCCAGCCCAAACATGTGCCTCGCGACGACACCAAAGGAACAATCACTTCCGGATATGTCTTCCCACTCAATGAGGAAGCGCCTGCGGCCGGCAAGCGGAACGAATTATTGCCCACCAACTCACCCACCGCACAAAGTTCACCCATTCGCCCGAGGGTCCATCCAGCCGCCATTTTTTCGAGCACCTTGCGATCCGCAGCTGAAAATCCGCTCGATCCAGCGAGCGCCAGCGAACCGTCCTCGCGCGCCAGCATCACCGCTGCGCGGCGGAAGCTCACATTTTCCGTGATTGCTTCAGCAAGCTCGTCACAGAGAGCCGCGGGGTTCGATTCGCTCAGCAATCGGGAAGTGACTTTGGAAAAGCGGGACAGGAGCGCGTTCTCTGCGTGTTCGCGCTCGCCGCTCGCTTCGACAATTAGCGATTTCTCCTCAAGGACAGAAAGGATCATTCCGAAAGCGACGAAGAACTTCGGCACATTCCATACTTCCGGATTGATCTGCAAATGCGGCAGGAAATGATCCGTCAGCCAACCGGTTGGAAACACAGCGCCCCAACACACGAACCCAATTGTGACGGTGATGATGCCCGGCGAAAATCTGGGGAATCGCTTCCAGAACAAAAAGCCGGAAATCGCAAATGCCAAAGTCAATATGGCGTTCACGGCGGGGACGGGATTGCCATGCCACTGCGCGCGCACTACCCAGACGCCGACTGCCATGAGCGACACGGCCAAAATGAGATTGAATCGAGATATTGTGCGGTGCGCGAAGAGCGCGAATCCCGCCATGCCAAAAAAGAAAATTGCCAGCGCTCCGCAAAGCGCCCATCGATTGGGCCACCCGAAAGTGATGGCGGTAGCATGAAATGCGGCCGCGGGAGCGAGAATCGCGAGCAGAATATTCCTGCGTACATAGTCTTCCGCCGATCGCGCCAGCGAAACGAGGAACAAGACGCCGGCAAGCTCCAGCGCGCCCAGATCGATCGATTCAAAGATGTTTTCGAGCACTCCGATGTGCGTTTCGAAAATCTGGACGAAGAAATGCACGAAAACCAGTGCCCACGCGAAAATCCATAGCCTTGTTCGCGCCGAAGGCGAATGTTTGCGCAGGGAGACGAAAATCCCCACTAGAACGGCGAGGATGAGTATCGTCGGCAGCTTGTCGAGCAATGAAGTCACAGGTCGCTTTTGTTCCGAAAGGCTCTGCGAAGGTAGCACCGCGAATCAGTGGGCTACAATCCACCATCAGTACTAATATTTGAGCCAGGAGTAAAATCGGAATACCAGGTATAAGTATCAGGATTTACGAGAGATACGGAATTCTAGCTCCATTGTGGCACCTTCGGGAAGTTCGATTTCTTCCGCGGGAATGAACACTCCGCCCCTATAGATAGCTCGTATTATCCGCGTAGCAGCAGTGCTTGTCGATGCCGCTGCGCCTGATGCGGGTCCTGTTCGCGCTGAACCGCCAATACTTCCGCCGCGGTCGAGCGCAACATTCGCCAGCGCGTCCGCGTCGCGATTTTGTTCGCGCATCACGTGTTCAATCACAAAGTAATCAAGGGCTCGCGCCAGTTTTTGCGCGCGTTCGTGCAGCGGCTTCAACGCCGCGTTTTTGACTTTGTAGCGACCTTGCATCTGCCTTACCAGCAATTCAGAATCGCTGCGAACGCGCAATGCTCGTATGCCATGGCTGGCGGCGTAATCGAGCGCGGCAACAAGGCCGTAGTATTCAGCGATGTTGTTTGTCTCCCGGCCGATCATTTTGGCGAATTCGCAGAGCTTCGAACCGTCCGGAGCGTGCAAAATAACGGCATAAGCTGCGGGTCCGGGATTTCCTCTCGATGCGCCATCGATATTTGCTACATGCACGCCTGCGGGAGGCGCGGCATGCGATTCATCGAACAACCGTGCGCTGGATGGTGGGGACGTTTTCGCCGCGCGTTTCATTAGGAATTCATCGCATCGAAAGGCTATCGCAGGACAATGGATAAGGGGAAAATAATTTCAGCGGACGCGAGATTGTGGCGAAACGGCTAATTTTCACTGGTGTGTGCGGCCGCTGCCTGCGCCGTGGCTTCCGCGGCGGCGGGCGGCTCAATGTAATAGAGGATGCGGGTGCAAAGTTCGCAGTGGTAAAGCTCGGGATTGTCCTCGCGGCTTAATTCCTGAAACACATGCGGGCGGATGTGCGCGCCACATGCGCCGCAAGCTTCTCCGCGTATTGCGGCTACGGCCACGCCGCCGTGCTTCCTGGCGATGCGTTGGTAGTGATCAACCAGATCTTCGGGAATCACCGCGACCGCTTTGGCGCGTTCAGCTTCGAATCCCGCGAGCTCTTTTTCCGCCGCGACTTTTTCGGCTTCGATTTTGGTGCGCTCCGCGCGCACCTCTTCTTCCACTTGCTTGAAACTTTTCTCCGCGGCTTTCACCTGCCGGTCGTATTGCTCGCTCGATACCATCTCTTCGAGCAAGCGGTCCTCGGATTTCGCGATTTCCCCTTCGGCCATTTCCGCTTCGTGCTGCAGCGCCTTAAAGGCTTCGTTGGTTTTTACCTGGTAGGCCTGGTCCCTGTATTTTCGCGCCTTTTCCTTCCACTGTTCGACGTCCAGCTCGTACTTCTTGCGATCCTTAAGCGCGGTTGAATGCGATTCCTTGCTTTTTTCGAGTTGGGCTTTTCCGGCGGCGAGTCGCGCGTTCACTTCGGCCAGGCGTTGCGGGAATACGGCGAGCCGTGCGCGAACGGCATTCAAGCGCGTGTCGACTTCCTGAAGCTGCAAAAGTTCCTTTAGGATTGCTCTCACTGGCCGTTATTTTAGCACACGGAAGCGCCTGCGACGCGTTTCACAGTTCGCTTAATTCGAGACCGCCGAGGAATCACAGGGAATTGTGGAAGAAGGCGAGCGCGCGCCGCCAGGCATCTCTTTGAGCTTCGGCGTCCGCCTCGGCTGTGCCGCCGAAAGAGATCGCGAACTTGAATCCTGCCGGGCGGGTGGTCCGCGCACTGGTGGGAAGAAACGGATAACGCAATTCGTGGCCCGCTTTTGGATAATGCAAATGCTCCACGGAATGCGAGAAGTTCCGAGCGCGCAAGCGAGCGCATATCATTTCCGCCATGCGCGACGCCGGCCAGACGTGATCGTCGCCGCCGGAAATCAGCAGAATGGGCCCGTGCGTTTGCTCCACGGGAATCTGCGCGCGTTTGATTGCATTACGATTCCGCAGAGCCATGAAAAACAAGTTACGAAATTTGACGGGTCGGCGCAGAAGCCCCACTGGCACGGCTGAACGCGCCATGAATCCGCGAAGCGGCAGAGGCGCAAACGGCACAGCTTCGCCGCGCGCGCGTCCAGCACGGAATGATTTCGCCGGTGGCTTTGTCGCGACCGCCTGAGCCCCATGCTACGGCGCTCGGCGCGTATGCGCGACGGCGCGTATCTCGGGAAACGTTGAACTGAGCAGTAGAGCGAGTTCGGCGCCGCGCGAAACTCCCAGCACGCCTATCCTTCGCGCATCAACCTCTGGCTGACCGTCAAGCCACGCCAGTGCGCGCGCGAAATATTCGAGCGGCACTCGATGCAGCCACGGCGGGAGGCCCGGCATTCCAAAATAGGCCAGCGACAACGTTGCGAATCCGTGCCGCGCAAGCACGGCCGCTTTGTCCAGATCGTATCCGCCGCCTGAGCCGCCCAGGACAATCACGACGGGGTGCGGTTCGCGTCCGGGCGGAATGAAGAGCCGGCCCGCGACGCCTTCTCCATTTGCATCTTCGCCAGCGTCGCGAATTTGCGTGTCGGGTGCCAGCCAGCGCCTGTCGAGTCTGCAAGTCGCAATCACTCGGCCATCGATTTCCGCAGTTAGCGCCACGGTATCCGCTGCAGGGCTGTCTTTGCGAAATGTGGCGCGACCGCCATGCGCGGCAGCTTCGAGCTTCATGGACCAGAAAAGGCCCATGGCGTCACAGCCGCGATAAGTTCCGCCGAGGGATTTCTGGCTTGCAACGTTGACGGAACCCGCGGCGTCGGCAACATAGGTGCCGCGCGCTTCCCAGATGCGGTCGGCGTCGTCTTTGATCTCGGCTCGCAACGTCACGCGCACGCCCGGGGCGACTTCGTGGACGCATATTGTCACGTCTTCATCAATGAACGACGGATTTGGCGCGATTTCGATTTGCGCGCGGCTCGCGGTGGTTGTTTCGGGCTGCGTGTGCGTGGTCGCCATGGTGAGTCATCTCTTATGCTACTCGATGTCCAGCGAGCACGGCATCTCTGCGAGATGATAAAGCTCAAGTTACGCGGCCTCGCCCTGCGCGCTCGGGAGCACCGTGCGTCCTTTTGCGCACCTCATCCGTATATAGAACTGTATGATAGGGCACGCTGCCATTTCGATGGAGGTGCTGGTGGGTCTCGAAGCCGAAGTCGCCAGGCTTCGACGCGGAGACCTGGACGCGCTTGCGGAGCTGGTGACGCGCTACCAGCACCGCCTGTATCGCTATCTGTTGCGCATTGTGCGCCAGCCCGCCGAAGCCGAGGATCTGTTTCAGCAAACCTGGTTGCGCGTGGCGGGGCAAATTGCGCGCTTCGATCCCCGCCGAAATTTCGAGGCGTGGCTTTTTACTTTGGCGCGCAATCTGGCCATCGACCATCTGCGGCGCGTGCGCCCGGAGAGTCTCGAAGAGCATGAAGAAAAACATTCTTGGGCCACGCCTGCTTCGCTGCACGCTTCCGAGCCGCCCGCGCTCGACGTGGTCATCGCCCGCGAACGCACGCAACAGCTTGCCGAAGCAATGGACGCATTGCCGATGATGTATCGCGAAGTGCTCGCGCTGCGCTTCGAAGAAGAAATGAAGCTTGAAGAAATTGCCGAAGTTTTGAATGCGCCGCTCTCGACGGTGAAAAGCCGTTTGCGCCGCGCGCTTGAAAATCTCCGCACGGGACTCGACACGCGGTTCCCGAAAACAGAGTGGCTATGAAGAAAAATCCGGAGACGAACGAACTCAGACAACGGACCGGACAATGACTGGGAAAACAAACGGGAAAATGAGCGGGAAAATGAACGTGAAAATGACCGAACACGACGAAATTCGCGGACTCCTTTCACTGGCAGCCGCGGGTGCGCTCGACGCAGCAGAAGACCAGCGCGTCTCGGCGCATCTGCGCGCTTGTCCAACCTGCGCCGCCGAACTTGCTTCCTGGCAGGCAATTGAAACCGGCCTTCGCCGCATTCCCACGCCGCAAGTTCCGGCGGATCTGGTCGCTCGCACCATCGCGCGCGCGCAAATGCGCTTCTCGGAAGAATCCGACCGCCGCTCCGAGCGCAAGGTGCTCGCTCTGGTCGTCGTGTTTTCCTGGATTTTCGTCAGCTCTCAGTTGGCCTCTTGCGCAGCTTCTGGGCCACGGATGGCTCAGTCTGCTGGGGGTCGGTTTCGAGCAGGGCTGGAAGAATTTCGCCGTGTTCACCGCATTTTGCTGGATAGCGGGCGCCGCTGCGGCGATTCTGCTCGCCATGCGCCGTGACCGCGAAAGGAGAATCGCATGAGCTTCCGCAAAGAACTCGGCGTAATCCCGCGCGCCGCATGGATTATCGCGCTGGTCTGCTATTTCGGTCTTGTTATCACTCTCTATTTCGTTGTCCCCATCGGCAGTGATACATCCGAGTGGCCCCGGGGCGGACAGCTCGCCTTCATTTTCCTTTTGCCCTTGGTTTTCTTTCTCATCATTCCACTCTACGGGTATATCTACGGGGACGCGAAGCGCCGCGGGATGCGTCACGTGATGTGGACGCTTCTGGCGATCTTCGTGCCCGACTTCATCGGCGTCATCATTTATTTCATCCTGCGCGACCCGCTGCCGCTCGATTGCCCCAGTTGCCACAATCTGGTTCCGTCGAAATTCACTTTTTGTCCACATTGCGGCAATGCACTGCGGCCGTACTGCCCGCAATGCGGCAAGAGCGTGGAGCGGACATGGACGAATTGCGGCTACTGCGGCACAAAACTTCCCGGATAAGGCGCGGGTTCTGCGAGAGCGACAAAGAGGTTGGGTGCCGCATGACCCGGCAATAGAATTCTCGGGCGTAAGTAATTTCGAGGGAACAGAATCAAGGAGGAAGGAATGCCGTACGTTCAAATTACCTGGGTCGCGGGGCGCTCGCCCGAGCAGAAACGCAAACTCGCTGAGCGGATCACCACCGCATTGGTCGAAGACGGACGCGCCAAACGCGAAAACATTCACGTCAGCTTCGTGGACGTGCCGCCGACCGATTACGCGGAAGCAGGCGTGGTCGTGGCGGATCAGAAGCGCACGCCGTGATTGCCCGGCGCGCGCCAGCCGTTCGCCGGCGCGCACTGCGAATGAAATGCAGCTCTCTAAGCGCGTACTTCGCGACGCACCAGGTACGCGTCTACGAAGAATCCCACGCCAATCACAAAGGGAATAATTCCGAGGACTGCCGCTTCCGCGGCGTCCGGTTCCCAGTGCGCGAGAAGGCTGAACGTCAACGAATATCCAATGGCCGCGGCGACAAGCAAAATCCCCGATCTTCGCGACACACTCGAAGGCGGCAAATCCGCCTCGAACGGGATCGTGACTCCGCGCGCAATCGCCGCCATCCGTTCGTCGCTGCGAAACTTGCGGCCGCGCTGCCACGCCCAAGCCCACACCGCGGCGATGGGAAACCCGAGCGCCAACACCACGGCTGCAAATCCAATCATATTGTCTGGCATTTTGTTTCTCCTCTCAATGCACGGTCTGTGTGCAGCCGCGCTCAACCTCACTTGCACCCATAGATACGCTTCAAGGCCAGCAGATGTTCCGCATAAAAACGTTCCGTGCGGATGCCCGGATGCAAATTCCGAGCGGATTTCACAGGGAGGTGTTTCGTGCAGATATTTTGGCGCGGACACCAAGAGGCGAAATCATTTGCGACACATCGCCTGGGAAAACGCCGCGTAGAATTATGGGATTTGGTGGACTTGCATCGTTTGATCGACGGCGAAGCTTGAGCACGCTGGCGTTGCTGTCGCATCGCAGCGCGCGGTCACGGTGAAGTTGTCGGAGCTTGTTTCCGCTGAATAGGTGTAGCCGGCGCGTCCCGATTTCTTTGCCGCGAGCGTCCCGCTGGAATACAGCTCGTCGAGCGATGCATAAGAACCGTGCCCCGCCCAGTAAATTCGCTCCGCCTGCGCAATCGAGAGCAAATCGCTTTGCACGCCCACGGTCGAAATCACTTGCGCGGGAGCACCCGGCGCGCGGCTCGATTGAGTTTTCGAGACGTAATACCAATAGCCAAGTACGACGATCAGCGCCGTGATTAACAATCCCACCAAGCCTCGCATAATCGGCTCCTTTGCAACCTTCAGCGCCCATCTTACGGCTGCACTGTTGCCATTATCGGCTGTTGGCCGGGGGCTGCATCGCGTTTGATTGCCGATGTGTCGCGAACTGAACATCGAATAAGGAGTTCGGCCACGAGAGGCTCCGCGAATCCGCCGGCGCCTGTCCCTTCGAGTCGCTGTGATATCATCCGGCCACGTCGCGCAAATGAAATACACAGCTATACGCGCAGCTCTCCTGGCCGCTTTTGCGGGCCTTGTTCTTTCTTCTTCCGTTCGCGCCGGCGACGTTGTCGTGCTCACGTATGCCGGGCCGATCAACGCCGTCAGCGCCGAATATATTTCGCGCGGCATCACGGAAGCAGAATCGCGGCACGCTTCTGCCCTGATTCTCCAACTCGATACACCCGGCGGCTTTGATTCCGCGATGCGCAAAATCGTTCAAGTCGAAATGAACGCGCCCGTGCCAGTCGTTGTTTTCGTCGCACCGCGCGGCGCTCGCGCGGCCTCCGCGGGCTGCTTTATTGTTCTCGCCGCCGACGTCGCTGCCATGGCGCCAGGCACCAATATCGGCGCGGCGCACCCGATTTTTCTCTCGGGCGGCATAGTCTCTAAGAAAATTGTGAACGACGTGGCCGCGTACGCCCGCTCCATTGCTGCCGCGCGGCATCGCAATGTCGACTGGGCGGAAAAATCCGTACGCGAAAGTGTCTCCTTGCCCGAACCCGAAGCGTTGCAGCAAGGCGTAATCGACTTGGCCGCCAACGACGTCGCCGATTTGCTTCGCCAGCTCAATGGCCGCGTTGTGCACATGACTGGTGGCGACGTGACGCTTTCTCTGGCCGGCGCAACACAAATCGCCGTTAACCTGAACTGGAGCGAAGAGGTTCTGAACACCCTGGCGGATCCGACGGTCGCCTATTTGCTGCTTCTTTTGGGCATGCTTGCCATCGTCGTGGAGCTTTTTGCGCCGCATGGCTTCGTCACAGGCACTATTGGCGCTGTCGCAGTGCTGCTCGCGCTTTTCGGCCTGACCAATCTTCCCGTACATCTCACGGGGCTTCTGCTGCTGATTCTCGGCATGTCGCTGCTGGGCCTCGAGCTGAAAATCACTTCGCATGGCGTGCTGACTCTCGCGGGATTGATCGCCTTCATTTTTGGCTCGCTGTTTCTGTTCCCACGCGCCGCGGGCTACGCGATATCGCCCTGGGCCATTGGCATCGCGGCGCTATTGTGGGTGGTGATGCTGGTGTTTGTGGTGCGCGTGGTCCTCAGAGCACGGCGCGCTCCCGTGCTGACCGGCGTGCAGCGCGTGATTGGCAGCGTCGGCGTGGCGAAAACGGATCTTGCGCCCAAGGGCGTGGTGCTCGTGAATGGCGAGGACTGGGACGCCAGCGCCGATCCCGCGCCCATCGCCCGAGGTGAAAAAATTTCCGTGCTCGAAATTCAAGGGTTAACGTTGCGGGTTCGCAAACTCGCTTAAGTTTTAGTGCTGGGTCAGTTTGAATTTTCTTGATCGTGACGCAAAAAGTCAAAATTCAAACTGACCCATTACCTAAGTTTTCGCGCTTCGAAAAATTCAGGAGGCTCGCATGACCGGCTGGATCGTTCTGATTGTCGTGGTCGTAATTTTATTGATCGCGCTGAAATTCATCACGGACATGATCAAGATCGTCAAGGAATACGAGCGCCTCGTGGTCTTCCGCTTCGGCCGCTGCATCGGCCAGAAAGGCCCGGGCATCATTTTCCTGATTCCCATTCTCGACAAAGCGATCTGGGTTGATTTACGCGAGCGATATCTGGAAGTGCCGCGGCAGACGTGCATCACCAAGGACAATGCTTCCATCTCCATCGATTTCCTCGTGTACTGGAAAGTCAGCGACCCGGTGCAGAGCGTGGTGCAGGTGCAGGATTTCGGCGGCGCCACGCGCGGAATTGCCATGACCACGCTGCGCGCTGTCGTCGGCGACTTAATTTTGGACGACGTGCTGGCAAAGCGCGAGGAGATCAACAACGTGTTGCGCGGGAAGCTGGATGAAGTCACGTCCCGCTGGGGCGGGAAAATTACCTCTGTCGAAATCCGCGAAATCGAGCCGCCCAAGGACGTTCAGGACGCCATGACCAAGCAAATGAGCGCCGAGCGCAGCCGTCGCGCCATGGTCACCGCCGCAGAAGGCGACCGCCAGGCCAAGATCACCATCGCCGACGGCGAAAGGCAAGCCACCGTGTTGCGAGCCGAAGGCGACAAACAATCCGCGATTCTTCGTGCGGAAGGTTACGCGCTGGCGCTCGACAAAGTCTTCCAGGTCGCGCGAACGCTCGACTCGAACACCATGGGTTTGCAATATCTGGACGCGCTCAAAACGCTCGGAACTGGCCCCTCCACGAAATTCATTTTCCCCATGGAGTTCGCCAGCTTCTTAAAACCCATCTTGAATATTGCTCCCGCGCCACCGGGAACGCAAAAATAGCGCGCGGTTCGTCGTTAACGCGGGACGTTTCGTCCGAGGCGTTCGGTGAATTCCAGCGTGATACGAATCTCTTCGGCGGTTGGGGACTTTATCGGCAGGTAAGGGGCGCTCAGGAAATATTTTGCCCAGCCGTACTCGTTGCGGCCTTTTCATGCATCTAAGCCCTTGGCCGTTTTCTTCAGGAATCTCGTGCGGCGATTTAGTTGGGAATTCAATCAACCTGTCTTACACTGTTGAATCTTACTTTTCGAATGAACCGTTTTCGTAGCATATCTCGAATTGGAGCCATTGCCGCCGCACTGCCAGCGGCCGGCGCCTACTTGGCCGGAATGTGTCTGGCTGGAGTATGCCTGGCAGGGATATGTCTCGCGGCAACGGGCCAATCATCTCCCCCCAGTGACCCTCCTGTTCTGCAAGCGATGCAGCAGGAGCTCCAGCGCACGGTCGCCGCTTATAGCAAAGCGGACCCTCCGGCCTATTTTGTCGCTTACACCGTCACAGACGAGGAAAATATCAACGTCTCGGGATCCAATGGTGCGCTGCTTTCTTCCAGTGACGCGCACAATCGCTGGCTCGAGGTGCAGACGCGCGTTGGCAGCTACGATCTCGATAACACGCACAAAATCGAAGGCCGCGAACCTGCCTGGACGAGTCCGGGCACACAGGCGACCCTCGACGACGACATCCCTGTACTGCGCCGGGAAATCTGGCGCGAAACCGACCGCCAATATCGCGCCGCCGTCCAGGCTTTCATCGCCGTTCAAACCAGCAAGGAAGTTCAGGCGCAATCCGCCGAGCAGCGTGCGCCGGATTTTTCTCATGAAGACCCTCACGTCTCCATCGGCCCCGCGGTTTCGTTTCAAGTGGACCGCAAACCCTGGGAGGAAAAAGTCCGCAAGTATACGGCCGCATTCAGCGCCTCGCCGGCTGTTCTGAATTCCATCGTCACATTCACGGCTGGCGCCACGAATCAATATTTCGTCAATAGCGAAGGCTCGAAGCTTGCCTTTGGCCAGATTCGCTATCGTCTGGAATTATTTGTGCAAGGCAAAGCGCCTGACGGCATGGACCTCGAGCGCTACGCGAATTTCGACTGGGTCGACCCCTCAAAGGCCCCCAGCGATTCCACTGTCATGCAGCAAGTTCGCATTTTGAGCGGCCAGATCGCTGCGCTCCAGAAAGCCCCTCTCGTCGAGCCTTTCGCCGGTCCCACGCTTCTCACCGGACGCGCCGCCGCTGTTTTCTTTCACGAAGTCCTGGGCCATCGGTTGGAAGGGTTCCGCCAGAAGGACGTCAGCGAAGGGCAAACCTTCACCAGCAAAGTCGGCCAGCAGATTCTTCCCGATTTCATTACGGTTCGCGACGATCCCACCACCAAGGAAGTCAACGGGGAAGTTTTGCTCGGCTACTATCCGTTCGACGATGAAGGCGTGCCGGCGCAAAACGTGACCCTCGTCGATCATGGCATCTTGAAAAACTTCCTGATGAGTCGCTCCCCGCTCATTAATTTTCCGCACTCCAACGGCCACGGCCGCCGCCAGCTCGGTTTCCAGCCCATCGCGCGCATGGGAAATACAATCGTCCAAAGCAGCAAGACAATGACGAATGCCGCGCTCCGCAAGCGCTTCATCGAGGAAATTCGCAAGCAGGGCAAGCCCTTCGGCCTGTTGATCGACGATATTGCCGGTGGCTTCACGTTCACCGGACGCGCCCAGCCCCAGGCTTTCCAGGTGCAGCCCCTGATCGTTTACAAGGTTTTTCCCGACGGTCGTCCCGACGAGCTCGTTCGTGGAGTGAACATTGTGGGCACGCCGCTGATTTCCATCACCAAGATCATCGCCACGGGTGATACGCCGGAAGTCTTCAACGGCTACTGCGGCGCGGAATCCGGCTCCGTCCCCGTATCCGCTGTCGCCCCGGAAATTCTCATCTCGGAAATGGAAGTGTCGAAAAAAGAATCTTCCACCGACACGCCGCCGATCCTGCCGCCGCCCGCGCACGACCCGCTGTCGAAGGACCGAGGATAATGAACCTGCGCCACGCTTCTCGCTTCTGGCTAATCATTGCGCCGCTCGTGCTCTTGCTGTTCAGCACGCTTCCAGCCCGCGCGCAGAGCGACAACGATCACACGCTCGAAGCCATGCAGGACGAAATGACGCGCAACGTCGCACGTCTCCAATTGCCCGGCGAGCAGAAGCCGTTTTACATCGAGTACCGCGTCCTGGATGTCGACATTCGCAGCATCACCGCGTCCTTCGGCACGCTCATCTCCAGCACGCACACGCGCAACCGCTTCATGGCTGTGGGCCTCCGCGTCGGTAATTATCAGCTCGATAGCTCCAATTTCATTACCCAGAATGGCTTTCAGGGCTTTCTCGGCTCCACGGGGCAAGTTGGCATCGATCGCGATTATCATTCCCTGCGCCAGGATCTTTGGCTCGCCACGGATCAGGCTTACAAAGAAGCGCTCGTCCAATATTCCAATAAGAAAGCGTTTCTCAATAGTCTCGCTCGTCCTCCTGAGATTCCGGACTTCTCAAAAATTGACCAGCCCGTCGTCGACGTGCAGCCGCTCATGAATTCAGACTGGACTCCACGCAACTGGGAAAACGAAGCGCGCGAGGCTTCCAAATCTCTGCGAAGTTTTTCCGACCTCAGCGGTACGCGCGTTCACTATTATCTCGTCTATACCACCTACTATCTTCTGACGAGCGAAGGAACCAAACTCCGCATTTCGCATAGCGTCGCGGGAATTGAAGCCAGCCTCGATACGCAAGCCACCGACGGCATGCCGTTGCACGATTTCTATGCCACCTACGCCGCGCAGCCTTCCGATTTGCCGCCGCCGGGCAATGTCAGCAAGGCTCTCGCAGGCACGGCCCAGGAACTCGAAGCTTTGCGCGCTGCCCCCAATGTATCCGACTACGAAGGCCCTGTGCTTTTCGACGCTCCCGCCGCCGGCTCCGCGCTTGCCCAAGCCCTTGTGCCTTCTCTTTCGGGCGCGCGTCCGCCGCTTTCGAGCCTTCCGGCCTTCGATCAGATGTTGCAGCAGATGGGTGGGCACAGCGAATGGTCCGGCCGCGTTGGCACGCGTGTCCTGCCGTTGACTGTTTCACTCACCGACGATCCGTCGGCGAAAAATTTCCAGGGCCAGCCCCTTTTTGGCAACTACGACGTCGATGACCAGGGCGTCCGCGCCCAGCGCGTCAATATCGTTGAAAATGGAATGCTGAAAAACCTGTTGATGTCGCGGCGCCCCGGCCCTGATTTCCTCGAATCCAACGGCCACGCTCGCTCTGCATTGCTTTCATCTCCGGAACCCACCGCCAGCAATTTGTTTTTCGAAGCATCCAATACCGTCAGTCCTGAGGACTTGCGCAAACAGTTTATCAACCTTTGCAAAGCAAACGGCCAGCAGTGGTGCCTCGAAATCAAGCGCATGGACAATCCCGCACTCGCCGCGCAAACCCAGCAGGATTTCTCCGATATTATTTCCGGTCTCGCCGAAGGCCTCGCGAGTGGCGACCGCTTGCCGCTTCTCGTCTATCGCGTTTACGTTTCCGACGGACACGAAGAACTCGTCCGCGGCTCGCACATTAAAGGCCTGAATCTCCGCTCCTTCCGCACTATCGCCGGAATCGGCAACGATTCCTCAGTCTTCAATTTCATGCAAAACGTGCAGCAGGGACTCGCCAACACCGCCCTGGCCACATTCGGCTCGGTAGAGGACGGCATACCCAGTTCCATTGTCGCGCCTTCGTTGCTTCTCGAAGATGTCGAGGTTCGCGGATATCACGGCGAGCCGCGCCGCCTGCCCATCCTGTCCGCCCCGCTTTTGCAATAGCGCGCCCAGCGTCGCGTCCTATTTGATCTCCGCGAGGATTTCTCCGTTGTCATTCAAACTCACTTTGTCGGGCTGAAACGGCAGCATGATTCGCAACGTCGTTGTCGGCTGGGATATCTTCATCCAGCCGACAATCCCCGATTTGCCTTTTACATGTAAATAAACGGGAAGCGTGTCTTTCCATCCCTCCGGCACTCCCGACTGCGTCACGGTACCCTCCACCAGCCATTTGTTATCGGGCTGGGCCTTCACCGTATAGTTGAGGTGATATTGCGCAATGCCCGTCCCGTAGACGTATTCGTTAAAAAACCAATCCATTTTATGGTTCTGGTCGATATCCATATACGGCGCCATGTGCCGCTCCACCACGGCCTGGAAATCCTCGGTCGATGCCGCCTTTTCAGAGAAGCTTTTCGTAAAGTCCTGCATCATGGCTTTGAACAGGTCGTCCGGCGACTGGCTCCTGGGGTTGTAGAGCATGGCGCGCAGCATCTCCAGAACGTATCCGCCCTTGTCGTAAATGACTGTGTCGTATCCGTCTGGCGCTTGCGACGATGCCAGCCGTTCGCCCATCCACACGGATCCAAGCTCTTCATACCGGTGGCCGAACTTGTTGCGGCTGAACAGATCTTGCCTGTCCCTGTGCAGCCGGTCGAGGTATTGCTTCGGCCCGTCGCGGAATTGCACGTAAAGATTCCCGGAGAACTGTGCGAATCCTTCCGAAAGCCACTGGTCGTGGTAACTCTTCCACCCGACTTCGTGCCCCCACCACTGATGCGACACTTCGTGCGCCCGAAAGAAATCGCTTATGCCAATCTGATCCGTCACGCCCAAAACGTGTCGCTGCGTTTCGTCCAAGAACGACAGCACGGAAAGATACAGCAGCATCGGCCATCCCTGCCCGTAGCTGTATGGAATGTTGGTCACCGCCAGCCGCTGGTATGGGAAAGCACCAAAATAGCTCTGAAACACACGCAAATTATTGCCGATTTCGATCCCCATGGTCTTAACCGTTGCCGCCGGATCCAGAGTTCCTATTGACGGCGCTGCTCCTTCACTCTGGCCCGGCAATACGGGATGCAAAAACATTTGGACGCTGCTCAGAAAGTCATCCGCATTCCGATTTCCGTAGATCTGAACGTCGATGTTGCCCACCTTTTCGTCATAGACCTTGTAATCGCCATAGGCGAATCCGGAGACTGCCTGCGGCGTCGGGCTTTTCCATCGCGTAATTGTCCAGTCCCCTGTTGTGTTTTCGCTCACTTTTTCGCCCGTAGCCACCAGTGTCAGTTTCTTTGGCGTTCGGAACGTCATGTCGAAGTCAGAGCGCGTCGCGAATTCATCGGATACGCCCGGATACCATCCGTAGCTCGGGCAGAAGTAGTTCCCGGTGCCCACTTTTTCAATTAAGTGTTTGCCTGCGTATTCGAATGTCAGCGTTGCCGTTTTTGCTTGCTGCGTCGCGGCAGGCAGAACCACGGTTACGTAGTCGCCATACGTCGGGAAGTGATCTTTCGGGTCCCGTGGTTGAAAAAAGGGCAGTGCTGCCCCGGTTTCGTCTTTTACGGACGTCACGCGCAGATTCGCGCTCAATTCGAACACCAGTGCGCGTTCGCCGGTCTTCTGGTACTCCAAATTTACTTTGGTCGTTGCGCTCAAATCGGCGCCACCGGTCACGGTGGCATCGATCTGATACCCATGCACCACGAAAACATCTTTGGCCGTGGGCTCTTCATATACCTGTCTGGCGGTCACATTTCCCGCCGGAAAACTCATCCACGTGTCGAAAAGCAGCGCATATGTCCCGCGTGAAATGTAGCGTCCCACGCTGATCTCTTCCGGTTCCAGCGCGTCGTAGCGGGCCAGCACCCACCCAAAGTCATTTGTCTTCATCTCCGCTGCAAAGTATGCCGTTTGCTGGCGATCTCCCAGCACGCCTTCGAAGATGCGCGGAACAATCTCAGCGTCCACGTCTTCGCGCTCATGTTGCCTCGTGTTGTAAAGCTTCTCCGATTCAGCCACCGGCCCTGTCGTCCATTTCACCTGCTTCGCTACTTGTTCCAACGTATCGTCCGTGAAACTGAACGTCGCTTCCGTAAACTCCATGCTTAGAGTTTTCTGCTTCGTGAATAGCGCGAGTTGCTGCGCTTCAGCCGTATTCGGCGGCGCGATCTCAACGCTTCCGCGCCCCTGGAAGGCTGCGCCGAAAACCACGCCCGCCACCGGCTTCGAAAATTGCAGTGTGCCGTCCTTGAGCGTGATGCGAATGCGATCATGGATGATCGTCACGTTATCCACGTTTGCCGTCTTCGCCCCGTCAAATGTTGCCTGCGTGACCCCGTTCCACGCGGCACTCGCGTCCTGAACGGCGCCCTGCGCCGCGCAAACGCCCGGCCACAACACCGCCGTCAAAACCAACACACACAGGGAACACCGGCGAGGAACGTTCGTCATCGCTCTCTCCCAAGAAAAACTGGCGACATTTGCCGAAACTATAAACTAGCTGAAAGAGTAAAGCGCTGGAGAGTTATAACAGTGTTACGCGAAAGTCAAGGCTCTAAGGTAATGAAGGTAATCTCTGGCCGGCACAGAAACCGCACGGGCAACTCTGACATTCCCAATCCGCGGTTGACGTACATTCGCGAACCCTTTTCTTCGTACCAGCCTTCCAGAAATCTTCCGCTTCCCGTCGGCAGCCAGAATGGTTTCACAAATGGAATCCGCACTTGCCCCCCGTGCGTATGTCCCGCCAGGCACAAATTCACCTGACCTGCCACGCGGTCGAAATAGGCCGGCGAATGGAACATCTCTATCGTATACACATTTTTCGGCACGCCTTTGAGCGCCCGCCCTTGATTTGCAAAGCCCGAATACGGATCGTCCAATCCCACCAGCCAAACATCCGGACGCAATTCGTGGTTTTGATTGACCAGCAGATTGATTCCCGCATCCCGATAGAACTCTCGCTCATGCCTCACCGGGCGCCAATTCTCCCAGTTGCCGTGCACGAACCACACACCCAGAGGCGCGTGCAGTTGCTGGTAGACCTTCCGCAATCTTGATAATTTCCGAACGGGTCCGCCAGCGTGTCGCCCGGTGATTAGGATCACGTCCGGCTTTTCTTTCGCCAGTATCGCGAGCATTTTCCGTTCGGGTCGCCCCAGCCCGCGCGTGTGCAGATCGCTCAACTGCGCAATCTTCAGCGGACTTTTCACCTCCGCCGATTGAATCTCATAGTGTGTGACCTGAATATTTTCCGGTTCGATCCATACCGCATCCACACCCAGCAGGGCAAACACCGCCGCCGCAACCGCAATCACGATCCAGTGCCGCCGCCACCATGACGCGCGTTGCCGTGGCATTTGGCTCCCGTCAATCATTCTTTCCTTGAGGCTCCCTCGGCAAATAGACAAACGATTTGCGAAGATCAACTTCGAAGCTTCCACTATACCGGGAAATTCACGGGGCGAAACCGCGGATTTCCTCTGCTGTCATCGTATAATCACGCGCGGATTCTTTTGATGGATGCATCCACTCTAGCGGTGCGGCAGAAAAAGCGCGCGGCTCTGGCTTCGGTTGGCGCCGCGCTCGTTCTGGTGTCGCTCAAGGTCTTCCTCAGCATCCGCACGGGCAGCCTGGGCATTCTCTCCGAAGCGTTGCATTCCAGCCTCGACCTGCTCGCCGCCATCATCACGTATCTTTCCGTCCGCATCTCCGACAAACCTGCGGACGCCGATCACACCTACGGCCACGCGAAATTCGAGAGTGTCTCCGCTTTCGTGGAAACGGCCCTGCTTCTGATGACGGCGGTCTACATCATTTGGCAAGCCATGCAGCGCCTTCTGTTTCGCCAGTCACCTGTGCATCCGAGCTTTCTCGCCATCATCCTTCTCGCGCTGATGATCGGGATCGATTGGACTCGTTCCCGCGCTATCGCCCGCGTCGCGCATCAATATCCCAGCGAAGCCCTCGAAGCCGATGCCCTCCACTTCTCCACCGACGTTTGGAGCACCAGCGTTGTCTTGTTCGGAATCATTGCCGTGTGGCTCGGCCAGAATTTCGGTATTCACTGGCTGCGTTTTGCGGACCCGCTAGCGGCCCTCGCCGTTGCGGGAGTGATCATCTGGGTGGGAGCGCGCATGGGCCGGCGCACGCTGGAAGCCCTGCTCGATGTCGCACCCAAGGGATTGCAAAGCAGGATTCTCGCCGCCGCGCAGCGCGTTGAAGGAGTCCTGGGAGTGGACCGCGTTCGTCTGCGCCGCGCCGGCCAGCGCTATTTCGTCGATGTCACCATCAGCGTCCCGCGCACCACCAGCCTCGAAGAAGCCCACGCCACCAGCGACCGCGTCGAGCGCCGCATCGGCGAAATTGTTCCCTCCGACGTAGTGGTTCACATGGAGCCGCGCGCGCGCTCCGGCGAAAATTTCCTGGAGACCATTCGCGCCACGGCCCAGCGCCGCGGCCTCGCCGTCCACGAACTAGCCGCGCATCAAATCGACGGCCGCCTGTTCATCGAGCTGCATCTCGAAGTCGACGAGCATTCGAGCCTCAGCGAAGCCCATCGTCTGGCCACGGATCTCGAGCAGGACTTGCTCCGCCAGGCCGCCGGAGCGCACATCAATATCCACATCGAGCCGCTCGGCACGCACATCCCCGGCGGCGAAGAGATGAAAGATCTCGCCGTTCGCGTTCGCGACTTCATCAACAGCCTCGGCGCCGAATATCACGAGCTCACCGATTGCCATGACGTCCACGTCCGCTTCGTCGAGCACAAAATCCTCGTCTCCTGCCACTGCGCCATGGACGGCGCACTCCCCATCACCCAAGTCCACGACGTCACCGCCGCCCTCGAAGATCGCGTCAAGGAAAAATTCCCCCAAATCTACCGCCTCACCATCCACCCCGAACCCCTCGACGAAACCTAACGCCTGCCGGCTTGAATATGCGATGGGAAGTTCACACCTATGCGTGCGATGTTGAAAACGTCTTTAGTATCCCGTATCATCCCAACGATGCCTTCCGTTGCCGTCCGAACTCAAAAATCTGTCCAACCGAAAACGACCCAAACTCTGCGCTGCGCGGACGCACGCGAAATGAGCTGGCTACCGGATGCGTCCGTTCATCTCGCCCTCACCTCACCGCCATATTGGACGCTTAAGGAATACCCAGCAAACAAAGACCAGCTTGGCCTCGTTGTTGACTATGAAACATTTCATGACGAATTAGACAAAGTTTGGCGGCACTGCTTCCGCGCCCTCGTGCCGGGCGGGCGACTCGTCTGCGTCGTTGGAGATGTCTGCCTTTCGCGGCGCGCGCATGGGCGACATATGGTAATGCCGCTGCACGCGGATATTGTGGTTCGTTGCAGAAGGATCGGCTTCGACAATCTCAGTCCGATTTTCTGGTACAAGATCTCGAACGCGGCATACGAAGTCGAGAACGGTTCAAGCTTTTTGGGCAAGCCATATGAACCGAATGCCATCATTAAGAACGATATGGAGTTTATTTTGATGCTGCGAAAGCCAGGTGGCTACCGACAACCCACCGAAGAGCAGCGGGACGCCTCACGTCTTACAAAAGAGGAGCACCACGATTGGTTTCAGCAAGTGTGGACTATTCCTGGCGAGTCAACACGGATGCATCCCGCACCTTACCCTGAGGAACTTGCCTACCGTCTCGTGCGGATGTTTTCATTTGCGGGCGACACCGTGATCGATCCGTTTATGGGTCTTGGCACAACTTTAGTGGTGGCGGGAAGATGCGGAAGGAACGGTATCGGCATTGAAATTGACCCGTCATATTTTGCTAAGGCGAAGTCACGCATCGAGACGCAACCACGCCTGCTTGTTGCTGTGCCGCCCGTCCCGGTCCGGCGTTGACTCTCAGAACCGCCTCTCGTATTCCCTGCTAATGCGGGCAACAGCGGCTCCATAATCCAGCCTTGATTCACCGTAGTTCACCCATTCAAATGGGAACACGGCTTCGTTTGTCGCGCGATACCGTAGTACGAGAAACTCATCGAACGCAGGAGCCGCCAAAGCACGCAACCGACGTTCTGCCTCGCCCGCTTCCTGTGACGGATGAGGAGCTCCCGATCGACCTGTGGTTGGGTAGCTCCGCTCTCCTTCAAAACTTACATAGCGGTCAGCATGGTTGACGCCAACGATTCCAACACATATGGGCTTATCTCCGCCAAGCTTGAACTGCGCAGCCTGATTGCGAAGGTCATTAATCACGCGGTCGATTTGCTTTATCATTGCTTTGGCAAGAATCTTTACTTCTGTGCCGATTTCAACTGTTGCTATTTGTGCGCGCCCTACCGTGAATCCAGGTCCAAAAACGGGGGTTTCGCCGGGGATGATTTCTCCGAAGGTGCCATCGCCACGTCTTGCGTCTACGCCTCTGCGGCGATTGGCAAGGTTGATAACCCGTTCCCCGTTCCTGACACGAGAGACCAATTTCGGAGAACGATCAATCGCAACAAGGTCCTCATACAGCTGTAACGCGACGAGATCTCCTTGATTGGATGCACGGTGCTTGTAGGCGCGGCCCTCAAACAGTCGCCGGAACTCGGCGAGCAAGCGATATTCTTGATTAGAGGGGGGCTCGGTCAAAACAGCGGCATTCTATAACAAAAAGCACGGCATCGCCGATACCTGTCCACTCTCGATGACTTTTAGAACTTCACATCCTTGATGTGCGTGGCGATAAACCAGTTCTTCCCCGAGCACCGCGCACGCCACTACTCCGGTCGCCCTCCCTAACATTGCCGCGCCTTGCCCCGCTCAACATGAGGTCTTGGCGAGCGGCGCTTGGTCCCTGTAATCTGCTGCTGTGCTCCACGTCCTCCGATGGATACTGCTGGCGCTCGCGGCGCTGCTGGCGTCAACGTTGGCAGCAGTGGCCGGCTTCGGCGGCGCGGCGGTTTTGCTGCCGGCGATTGTGGCCGTGTTCGGCATCCGCGAAGCCATCCCGATTCTCACCGTCGCGCAGCTCATCGGCAACGCCAGCCGTGTCTGGTTCAATCGTCGCGAACTGGACTGGCATGTAGTCGGCTGGTTCGCGCTAGGCGCCGTTCCCTTTGCCCTGCTCGGCGGTTTTCTGTTCGCGAAGGCGCAGCTGGCCGCACTCACTCGCCTCCTCGGCGCTTTTCTGTTGCTCGTTGTGGTGTGGCGTCACCTCCGCCCCAAGCCGAAATCTTTTCCGGTCGCGTCCTTTGCAGGAATCGGCGCCGGCGCGAGCTTTCTTTCCGCGCTACTCGGCAGCGTCGGGCCGATTATGGCGCCGTTCTTCCTCGCCTATGGTCTTGTGAAAGGCGCGTACATCGGCACCGAAGCCCTCTCGACTGTAGTGATGCACATCGTCAAGCTGATTGCCTATCGCCAAACGGCTGTCTTGACGCTGTCGGGCGCGCTAATTGGCTTGGGCCTCGGCCCCGTCATGATCCTCGGCTCCTTCTTGGGCAAGCGCATCCTCGACCGCCTGCCAGAGAAGGTATTCGTCGCAATCATTGAAGGCGTGCTGATCGTCGCGGGTCTCCTCTTCTTGGTCCGTGGATGAGTACAGCCAGCATGGAAGCAGCCTTGTGGGTCGCGGCTTCAGCCGCGACATAAGAGCAGTGTAATTCGATGGGCTTCAGCCCCTGAAGTCAGGCTCAAGCGACAAATGCTTCAGAACGCCACATCCTTGATGTGCGTCGCAATAAACCAGCTATTCCCCCACGCATCGTGCACGCCCGCGCTACGGTCGCCATAGGGTTTGTCGTTCGGCGCTTCGATTGACGTTGCCCCCGCGCGCAAAGCCTGCGCGTACACCGCATCCGTATCCGGCACGTACAGATGCAAATGGCACGGCGACTGCCGGTTCGCGCGAAACGCCTCATCGATTTCAATCTGCCCATTGCCAATCAGAATCGTCGCGTGCGCGATTGCCCCTCCCGGCCATCTGTGTACGCCCTCCGCCTTCGCGCCAAATGCCGCCTCAAGGAACGGAATCATCTTCTCCGCGTCATGCAGATGCAAATACGGCTGCACCGTGGGCTGCGGATATTTTTCCGACGGCGGAGTGATATACCATTCGTTTCCAAACGGATCCCGCACGCCCGACTCGTTCTCTCCCCAGAATTGCATCGCCGGCTCGTAGAGCGAAATCGCTCCCGCCTTTAACGCCCTGCGATACACCGCTTCCGCATCCGGAACCGTCAAATGAATCGTCACGGGCGAAGGCCCATACTGCTCGTTCCCGTCGCTCATCTCGATCATCGAGTCGCCCAGTTTCACTTCCGCGTGCATGAGTTTTCCGTTCGGCATCGGCACGCGGCCCTTTTCGACCGCTCCAAACGCCTCAACCAGAAAATCAATGAACTTCGCCGCGCCGCCAACCAAAATGTACGGCGAAACCGTACGGAATCCTTCGCGAATATAATTCACAGCCTTCGCCGCTTCCGGTTTTCCGCTCGCGCTGCTTGCCATGGTTCCTCTCCTTTTTACTTAACTCCACATTCAGATTTGCCCCAAAATCTTTCCCGCTGCATCTCCTGCAACTCACTCGCCGTACGAATCCGCGCGCGTCACGCCTTTACGCGTCCACAGTTGCGCCGCCAGCGCAAAAACTGCCGGGAAACACTCCAGCACATATCGCGGTTCGGGCGTTTCAATTGTCGTAAGGAACACCGTTCGAATCACAATATACGCCACCAGCAGCAACGCAACGGGATCTTTTCGCGTCCGCCACGCTCCACCCAGCGCCATCAGCACATATGCAATGCCCAGCAGAAAAAGTCCCAGCGAAACGCAATACTGCGGCTCGCTGTCTTCCCACCAATAGTGAATGGGCCACAAATGGCCCGAAAGCGGCAGCATTTCGATGCGCGGCGTGAACCACATCGCCATCGCCCGCAGAAATGGCACGCGCACATACGTCCGCAACGGATCCCGCGCCGTTCGCTCGCGCGCAATTTCCGCGAATCCGAGATCAATCTGCGGCGTCATTTCTGTGGTTTCGTTGTACTCGGCGAGCAGTTTCGCCACGCGTTTCCGCTCCGCTGGCGAATCAAATGTCGACGCTCGCAGATCCTCCATATTGATTTTGTCTCCGTCCACATTCCACGAAACCAGAAACACATCCCCAAATCGCCACAGCCACGTCCCGGTCCACGCATAAAATCCGTGCGGCGTGAATTCTCCGGGCAGCTCAGCGTAGCGCGGCGCAAGAAACTCCACTTTGTGGAGCACTTGCCAATTTCGCGCGGCCCACGGCAGCAAAGGCAAAATCAGTCCCACGGCCATTAGCAATCCAGCGCGCATCACCGTCGGCCAATTTTTCGGCCGCCACCACCAGCCCACCACTACGGCTCCAGCCGCAGCCAGAATCAGCGGGGTCTCCGGCCGCACCAGCGTTCCAAACCCCACCACAATTCCGCCCATCACCCATCGCATGTTCGTGGACATTTCCGTACCCGAAACCCAGGCCGGTCCAATCTTTCCGTTCCCGCGCAATCCGCGCAGCACCTCCATCAGCACCAGCAACGCCAGCGTCGTCAGGAAAATTGTCAGCGTTTCCGTCAGCACCACGGCCGTGTAGTCCGCCGTGAACGGACATAGTGCCGCCAGCCACAGTGCCGCCAGCGCCACTCGTCGTCGCGACTCCTTGGGCGCGAGCACCGCCGCCATGGCCGCGATCAGCACGCATGTCAACGTGTCCACGAAGGCCTGCGTCACCATCACCGCTCGCGCGCTTTCGCCGAATGCTGAATAAATCACGGCCAGAAGCGCCGGATATCCTGGTGTACGTATATCTACCGCGGTTAGCCGGCCGGAAATATCCAGCCCATAAATCCCATGAACGAGCCAGTTGTGCGCAAGTTGTTGATAAATCGGCGTATCACCCGCCTCGTAAAACGGGTATTTCCATAGGAACCAGACCCGCAGCCCCAGCGCCGCCAGTACAGCACCGGTAACATGCGCGCGCATCTTATTAGAAGCGGTCATTGACACTTTTTCCGTGGACAGCTAGCTTGGAATGTTGGCATGACGCAACGCAACCCCATATTCTATGACGAAGAGCGCCGTCGCTGGCGCCGCACTCGCCGTGTTCTCGAAATCTCTGGCATTTTGTTCACCTTGATCGTTATCGTATTTTTCTTCAACATAGTTCGCCGTCCTAACCTGCCGGAACTCCTTCTTCCCCAACGTGGCCAGACGTATCGGCCCGTTCCTCCGCGGCGCACGAACCCCAAGCTAAAGCGCGTGAATTATCGGCCGGGCCGGAAACGCAAAGTCGCCGCGCTCGGCGACATTCCCGAGCATTATGATCCGCTGCGCGCGGCTTTTTACGTCAACTGGGATTCGAACAGCCTCGCATCCCTCCAACTCCATTACCACGATATCGACTTGCTCATCGCCGAGGAATTGCACGCTTTTACCGCCGATGGCAGTCTCGCGGTCGACTACGACCCGAAGCTCGACGCTTTCCTGAAAACCTTGAACATTGAACTTCCCATGATGCCGCTCCTGAACAATTACGACGGCAACGTCTGGCAAATCCAGCCCATGGCCGACATGCTCGCGAGCGCCACCGCGCGCCAGCGGCTCGAGTCATCGCTCGTCCAATACGCGCAATCGCACAAGGACGCAGGCATCGCCGTCGACTTCGAGGAAATCCCCGACGCGAGCCAGAAAAACTTCGTAACTTTCATCTGACGAACTGGGTGTTGCTCTTCACACGGCCAGACTGAAATTGATGGTCGCTCTCCCCGCCGCCGATTGGAGCTATGACTATAAGTCCCTCGGCGCTGACTCTGACGCCATTATTCTTATGAACTACGATTTCCACTGGCCGCAATCGACAGCTGGTCCCATTGTCTCCCAGGATTGGTATCTCAAGAATCTCAATGCCATCGTCAAAATGGTCCCGCCGCAGAAGATCGTCATGGGCATCGCCAACTATGCTTACGACTGGCCCTCGCCCACTAAAGCCGTCCCCCATCCCGTTGCCGACGCGTTGTCCTTCCAGTCCGCTTGCGTTCGCGCCCTCGAATCCGACGCCACAATTCAATTCGATCCTGCTTCCCTCAGTCCTTTTTATAATTACGAGGATGAAACAAACAACGTCCACAACGTCTGGATGCTCGATGCTCTCACCGCCTACAACGAGCTTCGTGCCGCCGAGCGCGCGGGTGTGCAAGGCACGGCACTCTGGCGCTTCGGCACCGAAGATCCATCCATCTGGGACATCTGGGACGCGCGCCGGCCCAATGACCAAACCCGCGCGCAGCTCAATGCCATTCCGCCCGGCTATGATTTGATCCTCGAAAACTCCGGCGATTTATGGCGTATCACCGGTACTCCCCAGGGCGGCGCTCGAACATTCCATTACGATTCCGCCAGCGACACTTTCACCGACGAGCGCTTCACCAAATATCCTCTCTCCTGGCGCATCGAGCGCATGGGCGGCGAGAACAAAAAAGAGTTGGCACTCACCTTCGATGACGGTCCCGATCCCACCTGGACCCCCGCCATGTTGGACGTCCTAAGAAAAGAACACGTCCCCGCCACTTTTTTCGTCATCGGTGTCGAGGTCGATCGCTATCCGGATATCGTTCGCCGCGAATATGCCGAGGGCGACGAAATCGGCAACCACACCTACACGCATCCCGATTTCGATCTCGCTTCGAAAACGCAAATTGAAGTCGAATTGAATCTCACCCAGCGCCTTCTCGAAAGCAATCTCGGCGTAAAAACCCTTCTTTTCCGCCCGCCCTACGGCATCGACGAAGAGCCGGAAACAGCCGAGGAAGTCTCCAATCTTCCCATTCCTCAAGCCATGGGTTATTTGCTTGTCGCCGGTCATATCGATCCCCATGATTGGGGCGAAGAAGGCGGCGTTCCTCCTCCTCCCACGCATGTCATCGTTCAGCGCGTCCTGGACCAGATCCGCAAACTGCCCGGCAACATCATCTTGATGCACGATGGCGGCGGTAACCGCAGCCACACCGTCGCCGCGCTTCCGCAGATCATCGACCAGCTCAAGGCTCAGGGCTACACCTTCGTCACCGTTTCGCAGCTGATCAATCAGACGCGCGCCCAATTGATGCCGCCTTTGACCCGCGAGGAGCATTTCTTCGCGGAAACGGATTCCTTCATCTTCAATTTGTTTCACTGGCTGCGTCTTTTGATCGCATTCATATTCGTCGCGGGCATTGCGCTCGTCAGCGGACGCGCTCTCTTCATCGGCCTCCTCGCTCTCGCCGAAAAGCTTCGCCCCGCGCCGCACGACCATCCGGAATATCAGCCCATCGTCAGCGTGCTGATTCCGGCGTATAACGAAGAGGCCGTCATCGTCGGCACCGTGCGCTCCGCGCTCGCCTCCCGTTATGCGAAACTCGAAATCATTGTCATTGACGATGGCTCAACCGACCAGACCAGTGACCGCGTCCTCGAATCCTTCGCGCACGATCCGCGCGTCCGTCTGATTCGCCAGGCCAATTACGGAAAATCCGCGGCCCTCAATCACGCCCTTGGCGAAGCCACGGGCGAAGTCATCATCACCATCGACGCCGACACCATCGTTGACCCCGACGCCGTTCCCCGCCTTGTTCGCCATTTTGCCAACCCCCGCGTCGGAGCCGTCGCCGGCAACGTCAAAGTCATGAACCGCAATCGCTGGCTCACTCGCTGGCAGGCTCTCGAATACATCACCAGCCAAAATCTCGAAAAGCGCGCCTTCGATTTGCTGAATTGTATTCCTGTAGTCCCCGGCGCCGTCGGGGCCTGGCGCGCCGAAGCCATGCGCGCTTGCGGCGGCTTCGCTGGCGACACGGTTGCCGAAGACACAGACCTCACGCTCATGATTCGCCGCCACGGCTGGAGAATTCTCTATGACGAAGACGCCATCGGCCACACCGAAGTCCCCGACACGGTCGAGACCCTGATTCGCCAGCGTTTTCGCTGGACCTTCGGCACGCTCCAGGCCGTCTGGAAGCATCGCGACGCCATTGGCCGTCCGCGCTACGGCACGCTCGGCTGGATCACGCTGCCCAACGTCTTCCTGTTCCAGATTCTGCTGCCGCTTGTCTCGCCCATCATCGATTTCCTTTTCTTGTTTTCGATTCTTCTCTGGGGACTTGCCCAGTTCCACTTCACGCATCTTCCCGCGCTCTGGACCAGTGACGACGTCATCCGCTCGCTCATTTTCTTCGCCGCTTTCATGCTCATCGACTTGCTCACCTGCGTCATCGCCTTCGCCCTCGAAAAAGACGAAGATTGGACGCTTCTCGCGCCGCTCCTCATCCAGCGCTTCTACTATCGCCAGATGATGTACGTCGTCTTGTTCCGCGCCCTCAAAGAAGCAGTGCAAGGCCGCCCCGTAGGCTGGCGCGGCGTCGAACCCCAAAAGCCCGAACTCCCCGCCCCCGTCACCCAGCCGGAATAAGTCCGCTCGTGCTTTTGCGGGCGCCCCATCCTGAGCGGTGTTTGCGAAGGGTGGGGATTCTCCTCGTACCATCCTCTCCCGTCCGCTCATACAAACGCGTTGTCATCCCGAAGCGCTTTCAGCGAGGGATCTGCTGTTGCCTTTTTGGAGTGCGGCGGCTCGACGCCGCTTTGCTTTACCTTGCGGCCCTCGCAAACGCCTTTTTTGCATCGCGACGCCCCGGCTCTTGCTTCTGTAGCGCAGACCCATGCCTTTTAGGTCTGCGGCCTCTGCCCTTCGTCGTGGCTTTTGCGCAGGTCCTGATCCTGAGCGCCAGTGAACTTTGGGCGCGAAGGGTGGGGGTTTTTGAAGTCTCGGTCTTGGTAGCGCAGAGCTGCGCTTTTCCGCTTTGCGGCCTTCGTCTTTCGTTGTCATCCCGAAGCGTTTTGGGCGAGGGATCTGCTTTTGTCTTTCAGGGGGTCGGAGCTTGCAGCTCCGACATAAAGACGGCCCGCCTCATTTTTTCCTTTCGCGCGCTCCATCCGCGCGAAGTATTTAAGCAAATTGGCCAGAACCTACAGGCGTTGGCTTATACTCGAAGCAGAGTTCCCGAAGAGTAATCAGCCCAAAAGCACCGTTTGGGCCCTCGTAAGATTTCGTGAGCAGCTTCACGGGGCGATTACGCCCAGATGGATCGACGCGGCAGCGGGGGTCCACGATCGCGGAGAGGAAAAATGGATGATCTCCTGAATTCGCAAAATGTAGAGAATCTCCAGGTTTCAATCGAAGAAGCTACTCGATCCACAGAGGAAGGCGTTAAGCGTTTTATCGAACCGGCACAAGGCACGCTATTAAGAGCGCTCGCGAAGCGACCGCACATTGTGTTTGGCCGACGGGGCTCCGGCAAGTCCAGCCTGCTTCGTAAGGCCGTTGCTGATCTAACGGTCGATCGCAGACCAATCGCGTTTGTCGATCTCGAATCGTTCAAAGGTCATAGTTATCCAGACGTCCTTATCAGCATTCTAATTCAAACGCTTGAACGGTTTTCGCAATGGCTCGATACGGCCGCAGTCAATCCGGCCAACAAGACTTCTTTCTGGCAAGAAGCTTTTTGGCACTACGCCCAAGCGGTCACCATTTGACAGAACCCGTACGGCAGCACTTTCACAGCGCCTACGGAGCGAAATCGCAGATCTAACGCGAGTTCTGCATGAGGCGGATGCTGTCCCGACGGAGAGCCGCAGCGTTCACTCTGAAAGTGCCGAGCAGTCCGCCGGGGTCTCGGCAAACGTTCCAGTAGGGCCTCTGGAAGTCGGGGCGAAGGCAGGCAAGACAGCGAAGAAATCGACTGAAAATGAGGTAAGCGAACGATTCACTCGCAATAAACTCGATCTGCTCCATCGGAGGATTATCGAGTACCAGAAGATCTTCCGAGATCTATCGTCTCTGTCGAGTGGCGACTCGTACCTCGTCCTCGACGACCTCTACCGCATCCGAAAATCCGTCCAGCCACGCGTAACTGACTATTTTCACCGCCTCGGGAAGAGTGCAGGCCTCTGGATCAAAATCGGCACGATCCGGCACCGGTCGTCGTGGTACGTCAACGGGGACCCTCGAATAGGGATGAAGATCGGCGATGATTGTGATGAGATCGATCTTGATCTGACACTCGAGAAATACCAACAGGCAAAAGACTTCTTATCGAGAATCCTCAAGAGCTTCTTCGATGCGGCGAATTTGAAGGTGGATGACGTTCTTACGGACGGCGCGCTGGACCGTTTGGTTCTGGCATCAGGTGGCGTTGCTCGGGATTTTCTCGGGATATTTCGGCGTTCCATTGCAATTGCGCGAAATCGCTCCTCGGGGGCGAGAGGTCCGAGACTGGGGTAGAGGACGTAAACGCGGCAGCGGGAGAATACGATCAATACAAGAGAGAAGAGTTGAGCCGAGACACCTCGAAAGAAGAAGAGCAGCCCATCGAGACTGACTTCGCAAAGATTCGTGAGTTTTGCCTGAACTGGCCAATGCGAACTGTTTTTTGATTGACAAAGATGCTGAACTCACGCTATCTAACCGGGTCGCAGAGTTAACGGATCTGCGTCTTGTTCACCAAAGTTCGCTCTCGTGTAACCATTTCAGGGCGTCCTGGCAAGCTGTTCGAAGCCTATATGCGCGATGTCAGCCAGTACACTGCCTCTCGGAAGAAACGCGATTTAGAAGTAATAGAATTCTGGAGAGAGGACTCTACGGAGCGCTTGAGGCGTGTCAGCCTCATCTATCCACCAGCGATCGCCAGCGCTCACTAATAACTACCTAACCGTCGGCCACTTGCCAGTCACCGTTTGTCCCCTAAAATCCCCTTGCCATCAGTATTAACTAACGATATAATAGAATACATGAGTTATACTCGCCACATCTTCGGCTTTCGCACCCTCCCACGAGGATTTCGGTGGAGTTTTTCCCGCTGCCTAGCCTCTCCGCACGCGCTTCGCAGCCTTCGCCTTACCCTCGCAGCCGCAATTCTAATCGAGTTTCTATGGGAAATTAGAACCTGCGCTAACTCCAAAAAAATCAGCCGTGACTTCATTTCTAATCGAGTTTTTTCGCCATTTTTTTCGCATGAACGTCCGTTTCCGAACACCCGAAAGTGGCTCGCTTGCAGGCCCATCCTCAGCCGCTGCGTTTTCTGCTATAATCCTTCTGTTGATGTTGTTGGGCTGCACCCCGCGGCACTGCCGCACATGGGGGCGGCACCGGAGGTCAACATGAGCGTCACTCCCCGTGCGGGCACTGGCAAAGTCACCGTGCCTGACATTCTTCAGCGCAAATTTCCCGTAGGCGAATTCGAAAATCAAACGCAGCGAATCACCTGCCTCACTGCGTACGACTATCCCACCGCGCGTCTTCTTGACGAAGCTGGCGTCGACATTCTTCTCGTCGGCGATTCGCTCGGCATGGTCGTCCTCGGCTATGACAATACTCTTCCCGTCACGCTCGACGAAATGCTGCACCACGTTCGCGCCGTTCGCCGCGGAGCCAGTCGCGCCCTCATCGTCGCAGACATGCCCTTCGGCACGTTTCACGTTTCGCCCGAGGAAACCGTTCGCCACGCGCTGCGCCTTGTGAAAGACGGCGCCGAAGCCGTGAAACTCGAGGGCGGCGAAAAGCGCATGGAAGCGATTGCGCGCCTCGTCGAATCGGAAATCCCCGTGATGGCCCACATCGGCCTCACGCCGCAATCCGTTCTCGAGCTGGGCGGTTTTCGCGTTCAGGGAAAATCGGTCGAGTCCGCCGAGCGTCTCATGCGCGACGCGCGCGCCGTCGAAGCTGCCGGAGCTTTTTCCGTCGTCCTCGAATCCGTGCCGCGCGAACTCGCCGCGCGCATCACGCAGGAACTGCGCATCCCGACGATCGGCATCGGCGCCGGCCCCGATTGCGACGGCCAGGTCCTCGTTTTCCACGATCTTGTCGGCTTGAGCGTCAACGGCACGCCGAAATTCGCGCGCCAGTACGTCAACATCGGTGAACAAATTTCCCGCGCCGCTCGTGAGTATTGCGACGACGTCCGCAACGGCCGCTTCCCCTCCGACGCGGAATCATTTCACGCTCAGCAATGGCCCGCGGAGCCGCGTAAAACTCAAATCCATTGAGGTGAACAATCACCGTCGACGACATTCATCTTCTTTACGACTACAACACCTGGGCCAACCGCCGCGTCCTCGACGCTTGCATTCCGCTCACGCCGGCTCAACTCACGCGCAAGCTAGGTTCGAGTTATCCATCCGTGCGCGACACGCTCACGCATATCATGTTCGTCGAATGGCTCTGGCTCGAACGCTGGCAAGGCCGCTCTCCCACTGGTCCGCCTCCTGGTGAATTTCCCGACCTTGCATCCATCCGCGCGCGCTGGCAGGAAATCGAAAATGATCTGCTGAAATTTGTGCGCGATCTCTCCGCGCCGGATCTCGAACGCGTCATCCATTATCGCAACACCAAGGGCAATCCATTTTCCGACCGCATGTGGCAAATGCTCCAGCATCTTGTCAATCACGGGACGTATCATCGCGGCCAGATCACCACGCTTCTGCGCCAACTCGGCACCACTCCCGTGGCCACCGACATGATCGCCTTCTATCGCGAGCAATCCGGTCAGCCGCATAATTAACGCATGACGCCGCCTTCGACACGAATCGTTAATATGGAAATTATCCGCACAGTCGAATGGATGAAACAAACATCGCGCCAGGCGGAAGCCGCGGGCCGCGCGATCGGCCTGGTTCCCACCATGGGCGCTTTGCATGAAGGCCATTTGTCCTTGGTGCGCGCTGCGCGCGAACGCTGCTCCCCGGTCGTCGTCTCGATTTTCGTCAATCCAAAACAATTCGGGCCGACCGAAGATTTTCAGAAATATCCTCGCGATTTCGAAAAAGACCGCGCGCTCCTGGAAAATCTCAATGTCGATTACCTTTTTTGTCCCGAAGCGGCCGAAATTTACCCGCGTGATTTTCACACCAGCGTTCATGTCGAAGGGCTGAGCGAGAAATTCGAGGGACGCGTCCGCCCCGGCCATTTTCAGGGCGTCACCACTGTTGTTCTGAAGCTTTTTGAAATCGTTCGCCCGCGCTTTGCCTATTTCGGACGCAAAGACGCCCAACAGGCGCGCATCATTCGGCAAATGTCCGCGGATCTGAATCTGGATTCGGAAATTGTCGTCTACCCGATTCTGCGCGAGCCCGACGGCCTCGCCATGTCTTCTCGAAACGCGTACCTGAAAAATGGCGACCGCCGCGCCGCGCAAATTCTTTTTCAATCTCTCTATGCCGTTCGCCGCGAAATTGCTACAGGCGCGCGTGAAACCGGATCGCTGCTCGATGTTCTGCGCTCAACTATTGCCTCCGAGCCGGCCGCGAAACTCGACTACGCTGAAATCGTCGACGCGGATTCGTTCGAGCCAATTAATTTTCTTCGCGGGAATTGTCTTGTCCTTGTCGCCGCGCGCGTCGGCCCCACGCGTCTTGTCGACAACATGCTTGTGGAAGAGCACGACGGCAATTTCGCGGTTTCTCTCTGACACTCGCGCGGGGATTTACTGTTTTGCGATTTCCTGAAGGACTTCTGCGGCGTGGCCTTTCGCGCTGGCTTTCTCCCAGACATACCGGATCTTCGCGTCCGGGCCAATCCAGTAAGACATGCGCACGATTCCGAGAAACGATTTACCGAGAAAACTTTTCATGCGCCGCGCACCGTAGACCTCGATTGCGTCGAAGTCAGTATCTGCAAGCAGCGGAAAATTTAAATTGTACTTGGCCTTGAATTTCGCCTGCTGTTCCACGGAATCCGCGCTGCACCCCAGGATCACCGTGTTCAACTTTTCGAATTTTTTCTTGGCGTCGCGAAACTCGGACGCTTCATTCGTTCAACCGGGCGTGAGCGCCTTGGGGAAAAAGAAGAGGACCACGTTTTTGCCGCGGAAATCCGCGAGCGCCACACGCTTGCCGTCATCGGCCGGTAAATTGAATTCTGGGGCCCGCTCGCCAACTTTTAGTATGTCGCTCATTTTAACATTTTACGACGCTTGCAGCAGCCGCTTCAAAATATCGTTGATCGTTTGCGGATTCGCCCGCCCGCGCGTCTCGCGCATTACTTGTCCCACGAAAAACTTGAATACGCCTTCGTTCCCCGCGCGATACTTTGCCACATTGTCCGGATCTTTCTCGAGCGTTTCCCGGCAAATTGTCTCGACGCTCTCCGCATCAGTGATCGGCGAAAGCCCTTCCGATGCGATAATCTCCGCCGCAGGTTCTCCCGTCTCGAACATTTTCGCGAACACGCGCTTCCCAATCGCGGCCGTGATTTCGTTACTTTCGATTCCGCGCAAAAGCCCAGCGAGCGCTTCTGGCCGCACCGGTGATTCCGAAATATCTCTCGCCGCATCATTCAACCGCCGCAGCAATTCCGTTTGAATCCAGTTGGCAGCGATTTTCGGTGTCGCGCCCGCGCGAACGACTGCCTCGAAATAATCCGCGAGCGCTGCGGTCGCAGTCAAAACTCCAGCGTCATACGCAGTTATCGCGTGTTGTGCCACGAATCGTGTGCGTTTTGCGTCCGGCAGCTCCGGCATCGCGCGTTGAACTCCTTGTTTCCAACTTTCCGCAATGCGCACGGGCAGCAAATCCGGCTCGGGAAAATAGCGATAGTCGTGCGCGAATTCCTTTGAGCGCATCGATTCGGTACGGCCCGCCGCAACGTTCCACAGCCGCGTCTCCTGCGCAATCGTCTCGCCCGCTTCCAGCGCGCCAATCTGCCGCTCGATTTCATATTCGAGCGCGTGCTGCAAATAGCGAAACGAATTCAGATTCTTCACTTCCACTTTTGTTCCGAAGTTCTCCGCGCCGAGTGGACGCACACTCACATTCGCGTCGCACCGCAATGAGCTTTCCTCCATATTGCAATCGCTCACCGCCGTGTATTCGAGCGCCTGCTTCAAATTTGTCAGGTAAGCGTAGGCTTCTTCCGGCGCGCGCAAATCCGGCTCGCCGACGATTTCGATCAGCGGCACGCCGGCACGATTGAAATCGATGTGGCTGTAGCGATCCGCGTCCGCGAACCCTTCGTGGAGATTTTTCGCCGCATCTTCCTCCATGTGCACGCGCGTAATGCCAATTCTTTTTCCGTCAATGTGCAGCCACCCGCCGGTCGCCAACGGAAACTCGTACTGCGAAATCTGATAACCCTTCGACAGATCGGGATAAAAATAATTCTTTCGCGCGAATCGCGAGCGCTCTTGCACGGTACAATGCAAAGCCAGAGCCGCGCGCGTCGCCAGTTCCAGCGCGCGTTTATTCAGCACCGGCAAAGCCCCCGGCAGTCCGAGGCACACAGGGCAAGTGTTCGTGTTCGGCGGATCGCCAAATCGCGTGGAGCACGCACAGAATGCCTTCGTCGCGGTCGCAAGTTGTACGTGCACTTCGAGGCCGATCACGCTCTCGTAATTTGCACGCACTTCAGGCGAAAGTTGCCGCGCGCCTTCCACCGTTGCCGCCGTTCGTGCAGTCGTCCGTTCCATCGGAATTCCAGAATTATAGCATCCTGCGTGCGCAGTCTTCATCCGGACGAGGTCCGGCGCGCCGGGCGGGCGTGCGGCATTCCATACCCGAGACTTGAGGAATGTTATTTGTGGCTAACGGCAACCACAAGCTACGGGAAGAGACCGCGCAGGACGGTCGCGTCGGCGACGCGACCGACCGCCAAAATGTACGCGGCTGTGCGCATGTGAACGTGATGCTTCCGCGCATTTTCGTGTACTTCGTGGAACGCGCGCTTCATCACTGTTTCGAGCTTGGCGTTCACTTCCGCTTCCGTCCAAAAGAAGTTCTGCAGGTCCTGCACCCATTCGAAGTAGCTGGTGGTCACGCCGCCGGAATTCGCCAGGATATCCGGCAGCACCATGATGCCGCGTTTCGTCAGCGCTTCGTCCGCATGAGGAGTAGTGGGACCGTTGGCCGCCTCGGCGATGATTTTCGCCTTAATTTGGTCGGCGTTGTTCAGGGTGATGACGTTTTCGAGCGCCGCAGGAATCAAAATGTCGCACTTCATCGTCAACAAATCATCATTTGAGATGCGCGAAGTTCCCGGCATTCCCACCACGGTTCCCGAGCGTTCTTTATAACGCACGGCTTTGTACGGATCGATTCCGCGCGTATTGTAAACGCCGCCTCGCGAATCGCTGATGGCAATCACCTTGGCTTTTTTCTCCGCGAACAGCCGCGCGGCAATCGAACCGGCGTTTCCGAATCCTTGAATCGCCACCGTGGCGCCGCGCAAATTCATTTTTTTCGCTTTGCATGCTTCTTCAGCCACAAATAAGCATCCGCGGGCCGTAGCTTCGTTGCGTCCCTCGGAGCCGCCGAGCGCCACTGGTTTCCCTGTTACGACGCCGGGCACCGAATACCCAACCGTCATCGAATAAGTATCCATCATCCAGGCCATAGTTTGGGAATCAGTGTAAACATCGGGCGCGGGGATATCGCGTTCGGGACCGATGATGGGGAGAATTTCCGAGGTGTAGCGCCGCGTCATGCGCTCGAGTTCGGATTTGCTCATGCGCTTGGGGTCGCAAATGATTCCGCCTTTCGCGCCACCGAACGGAATATTCACCGTTGCGGTTTTCCAGGTCATCCACATGGCCAGGGCCTTCACTTCGTCGAGCGTCACGCCGGGATGATAACGGACACCGCCCTTCGCCGGACCGCGCGCGATGTTGTGCTGGACGCGGTAGCCGCTAAAAACTTTCACCTGCCCGTTGTCCATCTTCGTGGGCACGGAGACTTCCATCACGCGTTTCGGCGTGCGCAACAACTGGCGCAAGCCCGCATCGAGCTTCAAATGCTCCGCCGCGATATCAAACTGGATTTGCGAAATGCGGAAAATATTCAGATCTTCGCGCGGCGCAATCCGCGGGATCGCTTGGGGAACTGCTTTGGCGCTGTGAGCCATTCCGTCGTTCCTCCTCGGCTGCTGTTATGCTCCTGCTGCGAGCTGCTTCGCGCGAGCGTCAGCATGTTGAAGATCGCGTTGATAATGGTCCATGCAATCGCGCGAACAGAAATGCAGGGTCTCTTTACCTTGCTGAAAAAAATAAGAAATGTCTTCCGCGACGTATGTGCCGCAAACCGGATCGCGGAAAAGTTCCTTCGCTGCCGCCGGCTGTGGAGCGCGCAGAGGTTCTCGCCCGCCGTAAGAGTGTGGGCGCGACGCCCTATCCACTGCTTTCTTCATTACCCACGCGATTCCCGCAGTGACGACGAACCAAAAGATGTAGCGAAAAATCCGTCCCAGAAACTTCAATGATTCGCCCCTAGGTATTTCGTTCACTGTCGCGCTCTTTTGCGAACAGCGCACGCTATGCAACATATTGTAAATGGCTTCCGGCAGGGAGTTTATTCAACCCGCCGTGGCCAGTCAATTGAAACAGGCGAAAATCCGCGCATTGTGCACAGGTGCTAAAGCCAGTGAATCGAAAGGACTTAGCTGTCAATAGACCGTATAACTCGCTGTAAATGCGGCAGTTATGGACAAATTGGGCGGCGACAGCGGCCGCATCGCCCGAACGGTGGCTGCGCCCGAAACACGATTTGACCCCTGCGCCACGGGAAGGCTACTCTGTGCGGACGCATTTTGCGTCGCGAACCTGAGAAAGACTGGCGATTGTTAATTACATCCGGTTGTAGCACGAATTGCGTAATTCGAGTAAGAGCGGCTGAGGGAATGTGAGTCGAGCGCAAGGCGCTGAACCGCGGAGTGATTCGGATTGGTCGCTGCTCGAGCGAGTCGTCCAGAAGGACGAACTAGCGCTCGCTGCGCTCTACGACCGATACAGCGGTTTGGTGTATGCGGAAGCTACTCGCATTCTTCACGATTCGGGCGCGGCAGAGGAAGTCTTGCAAGATCTCTTCCATCAAGTGTGGCGCACGGCGGAAAAATTCGATCCGGCGCGCGGGTCTCTGCCTGGATGGCTTCTAGTTGCCGCGCGCAACCGGTCCATTTCTCGTTTGCGCCGGCGGAGCAGCCGCGACGACGATGAATTGACCGAGAATAGCGTGGTTCTTCCGTGCAATCTGGAGACAGTTGCGGCGCAAAATCAATTGCTCGGGCGCGTAAAAACAATTCTCAGCAACATGCCGGACGGGCAGCGCGAAGCCATCGAGCTCGCCTACTTTGAAGGTATGACGCACAGCGAAATTGCGGAACATCTGAGCACGCCACTGGGGACGGTGAAAACGCGGATTCGCTCCGCGGTGGAAATTCTGAAACAGGCACTCGCTTGATGAACAGTCATCCAATTCGCGCAGAAGAATTCGAGCTTTTCGCGCTCGGGGTATTCCCCAGCGAAGAGTCGGCGCCGATCCAGGCGCACATCGATGCGTGTCCGGAATGTGCGCGAAAACTCGCGGAGGCGCGCGGCCGCATCGCGCTGCTTGCTCTGGCTGCGCCATCGCAAAATCCCCCAGCAGTTGTGAAGCACCGGCTGCTCGAAAAAGTGCGTGCGGAAAAATCTTCAACCATTGCGCCGATTCGGATTCGCGAGGCGCGGCCTCCCGTTCGCTGGTGGAACACGATTTGGGCGCCTGCAGCGCTTGCGCTTGCCGTCGCGACGATATTTCTATGGATCAGCGATCGCCGCCTTGGCGATCAATTGCAGCATATCCAGCAAGTAACCCAGACTTATCAAGCGCAAACCGAGCACGCGCAGGCGCTGGTGAGTGTGCTGGCGGCGGCGGACACGATGACCGTGAGGCTGAACGCCACGCCTGCGATGCCAAAAGCGTGGGGTTACGTGAAATTTAATCCGCGCATGGGAATGATGTGCTATTCCGCTGATTTGCCTGAACCGCCGCCTGACAAGGTGTATCAGATGTGGGCCGTCCCGGCGACGGGCGATCCTGTGAGCGCGGGCGTGTTCATGCCCGCAGCGGCGCACAACGGCCAAATGCCAGTGGCGAAAGTGCCGACGGGGATGGATTGTAAATGGTTCTGCGTGACTGTGGAACCAAAAGGCGGCAAGCCCACGCCGACCGGCCCGAAGGTGCTTGTTGGGACACTTTAGTGCGTGCGTTAATTTTGAATAGCGACGACCTTAAACCCATTCTCCGGCATCCAAACCTACTGGCCCCCGCGTACTCCTAGCGACACGGGGAGCACCGTTGGCGGGGATGAAAGCCGGCGGAAGCCCAGCAGCAACCCCACAATTCACAGGGAGGATCACATGAAGAAGCTGTCGAACGTTCTCGGCCTAGCCGCCGCGATGCTGTTTACTTTTGGCCTGGCCTCCACCGCGAATGCGAAGTCGCATACGTGGACGGGCTGGATCAGCAACAGCATGTGCGGAGCGAAGGACACGAGCGCCGCAAAGGCTGACTGCGTTAAAGAGTGCATCAAGAAGGGCGACAAGTATGTGTTCGTGAATACCAAGACAAAGAAAGTCTATGCGATTTCGAACCAGGACGCCGTGACGGATGCGGCGATCGGCAGCGAGGTTACGCTGACGGGCGAAGTGGGCAAAGACGGATCGATCAAGGTGGACAGCATCAAAGCATCGGGGATGTAAATTTCGCGGTTCTTTTTCAAGGCGCGGCGCTCCTGAGTCGGGAATTGTTCAGAGGCGCGCCTTTTTCAATTCGAGAGCGGCCTCATTTTATTTTATTTCGTTTGTATTTCTCCCGTTTTGAAATTCAACTTGCGCGACGAAATACGGTCCTCGCCCATGTAGCGGCGCAAGACTTCGGGAATCACGATGGAGCCGTCGGCTTGCTGAAAATTTTCGACGACGGCGATCCAGGTGCGGCCAGTGGGCAAACCTGAACCGTTGAGCGTGTGCACGAATTCGGACTTACTGCCTTTTGGCTTGCCCGCCGCGGCGGGCCGGTAGCGAATTCCAGCGCGACGGGCCTGAAAGGCTTCGCAATTCGAGCAACTGGAAATTTCCATGAATTCTTTTGACGAAGGCACCCAGACTTCGATGTCGTACGTTTTCGACGAAGCGAATCCCATATCGCCGGTGCAAAGCTGCATCACGCGATAGTGCAAGCCAAGCTGCTGCAATAATTCTTCCGCGTCGCGCACCATTTTTTCGAGTTCATCGTAACTTTCCTCGGGCCGCGTGAATTTGAACATCTCGACTTTTTGAAATTGATGCTGGCGCTTGATGCCGCGCGTGTCTTTTCCCGCGGCGCCCGCCTCGGAGCGAAAGCAAGCGGTCCACGCGCAGACTTTGACGGGAAGCAAAGCGCCGTCGAGCGTTTCGTCGCGATAGAGATTCGTCAATTCCGTTTCCGCGGTGGTGGTGAGCCACAGATCGGTGTTTTCGAGGTGAAACATGTCGCCCGCGAATTTCGGGAGCTTGCCGTCGGCGATCAATGACGCTGTGTTGACAATGAAAGGCGGCAGCACTTCGGTGTAGCCCTGCTCGCGCGTGTGCACATCGAGAAAGAAATTCGCGAGGGCGCGTTCGAGCCGCGCGCCTGCTCCGCGATAAAGAGCGAAACGCGTGCCGGCGATTTTCACCGCGCGCTCGAGGTCCAAAATCCCCAGCGCTTCGCCCAATTCCCAATGCGGCTTGGGCGCGAAATCGAATTTCGGCGGCGCGCCCCAGCGGCGGACTTCCACGTTGCCTTCCGCGCCGGTGCCGACGGGAACAGAGCTGTGCGGAATATTCGGGACGGAGAGCATGAAGTCGCGGAGCTTTTCGTCGAGCGCGACGATTTTTTCGTCTTCCTGTTTGATTTCGTCGGCGATTTGCTTCATGCGCGACGAGTAGGGGAGCCAGGAGAAGTATTGGAGCGTTCTGGCCGGGTTTCTTCAGCCTTCCGACTTGTTCGCTGCCCTTGTTGCGCTCGGCCTTCAGGCGCTCGACGGAGGTGATGCGCTGGCGGCGCTCGGCGTCGAGTTTGCGGAAGGCGTCGAGGTCGAGGCGAGCGTTGCGGTTGCGCAACATGCGCTCGATGTCGTCGAGATGCTCGCGAAAATAATTCAAGTCAAGCATTGGCAAACAAGCGTCGGCAAACAATCATGGGCCAAGAGGATACCTTAACGAAAAGTTTTCGCCAATGCCGCGTGTCGAGGCAAGCGTCCGGGAATTTTAATTTGGCGATTTATTGGCGATTAGAATCGACCTCCTCCGTTTGCTTTGTGTGAGTTACCTCGGTGTCTAATTCCGGACAGTGGATTAGAACTTCCGCGTTTCCGTTGGTGATGGAAGGCTCCGAAATGAGAGAGCTTTCGGGCATGAGCATGGAGATCGATGCAGCGTCTGGCCGAGATGGGGCGGCTGGCGACGTGAGCGAGACGCTGCCAGGATTGAGCCGTTCCGCTGGAGACGATGACGCGGGATGCCGGCTCGACCCATTCGCCCGAATCGGTGAGGCTGGCGTATGCGCGGATGGCGCGGACCAGGCCGGCGGCGGTGATTTCAACTTCAACGGAGCGTTCGATAACGTTTTCGAGGGCGAAGCGAACGTTCCGGCGGCGCTGAGCGAAGAGGCCGGTGGCATGGGCATGGCGGTAGAGCGTGCTCCAATCGGGGAGTTCAAATTCCTTGGTTATAAACTCAGGGCTGATCCAGTGCAGGAATGCTTCCTCGATGGCGTCACGCTCGGCGTGTTTGCAGACGGTGCATTTGCGGCGGTGACGTTCGAGGGAGGGAGAGTGAGTGGCGGAATTCATGGATGAGGCGGGGGATGGTTCGGAGCCTGGGCGAGTCCCAGGCTCGGTGGCTTTCTTGGCCATTGCGTTCTCCTTGGAGATTTAGTTTTCAGGGAGCTTGAAACGTGAGGCCTGCGACCCGGGAGCCTTGCTACCCGATGGAAGAAATGATGAGCCGTTGTTGGAGAAAAAGCAACAGGTGGCGGCTGTGGAAAATGCTTCGTCCTGGCGGGTGCCCCATCCTGCCTGCACTGAGCCAATTCGCGAAGTGAGCGCCCGTGAACTTTGGGCGCGAAGGGCGCAGGTAGCGGGAGCCAAAGGAAAATAAATTCCCACCCGTCACAAGCATGGCTCGCTTCCTGCGTCAAGACAGGCAGGGCAAGCGAATGGTTCGTGCGAGTTTCTTTGGAGTGCGGCGGCTCGACGCCGCTTTGCTTTTGTAGAGGCGCAAACGTAAACTCGCGGCCATGACGGAGTGGCCGCATAGCCCGACGCATCGCCTAGAAGCAGGAGGGGCGTATATGGTGACCGCCGGGACGTACCAGAAGCAGCCGTTCTTCAGTTCCGCCAAACGACTCACGTACCTGCACGATTCTCTTTTGCATTTTGCCGCGCGTTACGAATGGAGACTCGAAGCATGGACAGTGTTTCCAAACCACTATCACTTCATTGCGATGTCTCCGAAGAAGGCGGCGACTTTGCCGCGATTCATCAGCCATTTGCACACCGCCACTGCGAAAGAAATCAATCGTGATGATGAAGCTCCGGGACGCAAAGTCTGGTTTCAGTATTGGGATTCTCGCATCACGTACCAGCGGTCTTATCTTGCGCGATTGAACTATGTGCACTCGAACGCAGTGAGACACGGATTGGTGCGCCGGGCAGAGGAATACGAGTGGTGTTCGGCGGGATGGTTTCAGGGGGAAGCGAAACGGCCATTTTACGAAACGGTTCGGCGAATGCGATCGGAAGGCGTGAAGGTTGAGGACGACTTCACGGTGAGCGCGCGGGATATTGAGTAGAGCGAGGCGGGTCTGCGAATCGTTTGCACGAGTGGCAAAGCGGCGTCGAGCCTCCGCACTCCAAAAAAGGCTCAGCGGAAGGCATAGTGTCCGGGGGAGAGGAAATGGAGGAGGCCGAGGTCGCGGAGGATTTGGAGTTGCTGGCGGATTTTGTCGCGGACGTGGCGGTTGGCGGGATGGAGGGAGGCGAGGTGGGGTTCGAGGGAGTAGGCGTCGGCGAGGGTGAAAGTTTGTTTGTGAAGTGAGCGGAGGAGGTTCAGAACGTCCAGCGTCCAGCCGCGCATTTCGGGGCGGAGGTTCGAGAGAGGACGAACGCGGGCGTATTGTTTGCGGGCGAATTTGGGATTTGCGGGTTCGCCGTTGACGACGAGAGGAATGCGAGCGTCGGGAGGAATTTCGGTTAGGAGGATGTTGCAGCCGACCCAGCCCGCTCGGCGTGCGGTCAGAGCGAGAGGCGGCCGTTTTTCGATAGCGGAAATTGAAAATGCGAAATGAGGAACGAGAAAAACGTTGCGCACTCTCCAGTCGACGAGTTCGTAATGGAGAGCGATGAGATTCGGCGTTTCGTCGGCGCGGATTTTTTGCAGCATGGTTGCGTATGCTGCGTCGACGATTTTGCCGCCGAACGAATGCGATTGCGCTTTGAGTTGAAATGAAGCATCGCAGTCGGGGCAAATGTAGTCGACGGCGGCTGTGTTTGGCGGAGAACAGGAAAGTTCGTCGGAGTTACAGTTCAGGCAGTAGAGATTTTCGACGCCCCACGCTTCGGTGGCAACGCGGGCGCGCTGCGAATTGCTTTTGTAACCTTCGAGTCCCGCGCCGGGAAGTTGGAGTTGCACGCGGGGATTAGATCACGTTCCATCCCTCAGATAAATCTCTGTTTCGGTCTTGATGATGAAGAGGATTTCAGTGGCGGATTGCGAACTGGACGTGAATTTGCGCCAGGCTTCTTCGAGGGAATCGGCGGGCGCTGAGTAGATGACTTCGCGACGCAGAGAGCCGACGAAATAATAGTTTCGCTCACGGCGAACGAGTTTCGCGTTGATGGCGCCGCTCATATTTACGTTATTTGATCGATCCATAGGATCGGGAAACAGATCAAGGGAAAAGTGGAGGCAGGAAACGGAAATATCGACCTGTACCAGTTCGGAACAGATGCGCTGCAAGGAAAGCGAGAGCGATTGCAGTTCCAGCTCGCATCCCATGACGCGGCGGTGAACACGAAGAGCGGCGACGAGAACCGTGCCGGAGCCGAGGAAAGGGTCGAGGACGAGGTCGCCTTCGTTGGAGGAGGCGAGGAGGATGCGTTCGATGAGGGCGAGGGGCTTTTGCGCGGGATGCTTGCCGAAGCGCTTTTCCTCGGACGGTGGGAGGCAGGATTGTCCAGACGCTTTTCATCTGCTCGCCGCCATTCATCTGCTTCATCAGTTTGTAATTGAATTTGTGACGGCTCTTTTTGCTCTTGGCGGCCCAGATAATCGTCTCCGTGGCGTGGGTGAAGTAGCGGCAGGAGAGATTTGGCGGCGGATTGGGCTTGACCCAGGAAATGTCGTTGAGCAGCTTGAAGCCGAGTTGCTGCATGGCGAAGCCCACGGAATGAATGACGTGGCTGGTGCCGCTGACCCAGATGGAGCCGTCGGGTTTGAGGACGCGCTGGCAGGCGGCGAGCCAGGCGCGGTTGAATTCGTGATTTTCAGTCCGCGCCCGGCGAGCGGTCCCATTCGCCTTTGTTGACGGAAACCATTTTGCCGGCGTGGCAGGTGATGCCGCCGTTGGAAAGGAAATAAGGAGGGTCGGCGAAGATTAAGTCGACGCAGGATTCGGGAAGCGCGGAGAGGATTTCAAGGCAGTCGCCTTGGTAGATTTTGATGTGATGTTTCGGGTCGTGAAAGACGGGCTCGCCCAGGCGAGCAGGCGCGGGCAATGGCGACACCGATTCGGTTGCGGGCGGCGATGGGTTTGCGGCGCGGGTCATTTGGGTCAAGATTGGCTCAAGACGGATCGGATCGTTGATCAAATCGGGGCGTTGATCAAGTGGTATCGAGGGGGGACAAGCAGTGGCTAGTGACTAGTGGCTAAAACCTAGCCTTTTCAGAGCGAAAATTCGATGACGCTAGCCCATCACAGTCCAAACGCCACCTCAAAACTCCCAAAAACTCCGCGAAAACAGCCAGACCTTAATCGCAAATGGCATGCACAGTCCCGCAAGCTCAACTAACTCAAAACGCGCCACTTATCTTTTCTTGATCGCAAATGAGTTTCGTTTATCCGCGCGGCACCAGAAACAGCGTACAGAGCAAAAGCCGCAGAACTTCAAAGGGCGAAGCTCTGCGCTACAGGGGCAAGGCGAGGTGGCAGCGTCAACGCAGGTTGACGAGGTGGGCGAGGAAGAAGGCGGCGGCGGCGGCGAGGCCACCGACGAGGGCGGTTTGCAGGGCGCCGCGCCAGGGAGCGACGTCGGTGAAACGCGCTTTGATGAAGCCGAAAATCAGGAGGGCGAGAAGCGTGACGCCGACGGAGACCGACAGCGCGGTAAAAATCTGGCCGACGAGCATGTAAGGAGTGAGCGGAATCAGTCCGCCGACGATGTAGGACGCGGCGATGGTGACGGCGCTGCGTCCGGCGCGGGAAGGCTCGGGCTCTTCGAGGCCGAGCTCGAAGCGCATCATGAAATCGACCCAGCGCTTTTGGTCGGAGCAGATGGCGTTGACGACGGGGCGGCACTGCTCTTCGGCGAGGCCGTAGCCGCGAAAAACTTTGGCGACTTCCTCCTGCTCCTGGTCGGGAATTTCGACGGTCTCCTCGATTTCGCGGCGGCGCTCGGAGGCGTAATGCTCGGAATCGGTTCTGGCGGCGAGATAGCCGCCGAGGCCCATGGCGATGGAGCCGGCGACGATTTCGGCGAGTCCCGCGGTGACGACGATGCGCGTGGACGCGATGGCGCCGGTGAGTCCGGCGGCGAGAGCGAAAGGGACGGTGAGGCCGTCGGCCATGCCGATGACGATGTCGCGAACCGCGGCCGTGGAAGTGAAGTGCTTTTCGAGATGGGCGGTGGTTGGCATGTTTCGCTCCATTCGTTTTCGTTTGCGTGCGGCGATTGTAAGGGAAATTGCGTACTTTACGCCGCGGCGGGCGGCAGGGGTATAATTATGGGGCACGAAAGCAATTTGAGGAGGAAAGAAATGACAGAAGCTCAAGGAACCGCGCAGGCTGCTCCGTATACGGTGCCGCCGCTGCCGTATGCATTCGACGCGCTCGAACCGTATATCGACGCGAAGACCATGGAAATCCATCACGACAAGCACCACGGCGCGTACGTCAAGAATTTGAACGCCGCGCTGGAAGGCCAGGCCGGAGTTGGCGAAGCTGTCGGTGGAAGAACTGATCAGCAAAATCGATTCGGTGCCGGAAAATATTCGCACCGCCGTGCGCAACAATGGCGGCGGGCACGCGAATCATTCGCTCTTCTGGAAAATTATGAAGAAGGGCGGAGGCGGCGAGCCGAAAGGCGAAATCGCGGAGGCGATCAAGTCGACGTTTGGCAGCTTCAACGAATTCAAAACGAAATTCAACGAGGCGGCGACGAAGCGATTCGGCTCCGGCTGGGCGTGGCTGCAGGTTAAGGACGGCAAGCTGGGAATTGAGTCGACGCCGAATCAGGATAATCCGTTGATGAGCGGGGCAAAACCGGTGATGGGCATCGACGTTTGGGAGCATGCGTATTACTTGAAATACCAGAATCGGCGGCCGGAATATATCGAGGCGTGGTGGAACGTGGTCAACTGGGAGCAGATCAACCAGAATTACGCGCACGCGAAGAAGTAGGCGGGCGAAAGCGCAAAAAAGCAGATTCCTCGCTGTCCCGATGCTCGTTCGCACGGGCACGCTCGGAATGACAATGCAGGGAGACGCGGCGTGAATGTTATTCGCGCCGCGTTTTTGTTTTTGCACGCCGTTTTTCAAGGATGCGGGAAAAGATGGGCTTCGAGGGCGAGAATGGCGATGGCGGCGAGCGTCGTCACGATGGTGACAACGAGGCCGACGCGCACGAATTCCCAGAACGTGATTTTCGTGCGGCGCGCCGCGAGTCTGCAGAACAATTAAATTCGCGACGGAGCTGATGGGCGTGGCGTTGCCCGCAAGCGTGCTGGTGCTGGCCACCGCGAGCCAGACAAAGTGGCTGTTGGGGAGCGAGGCGATAACCGGCCTGACGAGCAGCACGGCGGGCACGTTGCTGACAAGATTGGAAAGCACGAGCATGGTTCCGCTGACGGCGAAAAGTTGTGAAATGACGCCGCCGTTCAGTCCCGGCTCGAAAAAATGAATGAGGTAGGTGACCGCGCCGGAATTTTCGAATCCCTGCATGACGACGAAGAGCGAAGCGAAGAAAAGAAGCAGCTCCCAATTGATGCGGTGATGAATGCTTTCGGATTTGACGCGTCCGATGATGAGCATGAATGCGCCGACGGCGGCGGCGGCGAGAGGAAAAGAAAAATTCATGGTCCACAGGACGAGGACGAGCGCGGCGGCGATTCCGCATTTGATGAGCAGCGTGCGATCCAGCGCGACGGGAATGGTTTCAGGATGTCCTTCGAGCGGCGCGGCGTCCGCGAGTTGGCGGCGGAAAAAGATTGCCAGGATGGCAACGTCGAGAACAAGTCCCACAAGCGCGACGGGCGCGAGGTGAAATAAGAAGTCGAGAAAAGTGAAATGCGCAGTGACGCCGACGAGCGCGTTCTGCGGATTTCCGGTGACGGACATGACGGAACCGATGTTGGAAGAAGTGGCGAGCGCGACGAGATACGGGAGTTTCGGGAGATGCAAACGATCGGTGATGGCGAGAACGATCGGCGTGAAGATGAGGCAGATGGTGTCGTTGACGAAAAATGCGGAGAGGATTCCCGCGGTGAAGATGAGCAGCACGAGGAGTTGAAAGCGCGTGCGTGCGAGCGCGGCGACGTGGACGGCGATCCAGTCGAAAAAATGCGAGATTTGGAAATGCGCGACGAGAATCATGATGCCGAGGAGGAAAATAATCGTGTCCCAACTGACCGCGCGATACGCGCCGTCGAGCGAGACGACTCCCGCGAGCACCATGGCCACAGCGCCGCAGAATGCCGCAGCGGTGCGGTCGAGATGGCTGCCGCGGCCGCTTTCGACGGCGATGAGCACGTAGGTGACGAGGAAAATGACGATGGGGAGCCAGTGGACGTCAGCGAGCAGCGGGGCGACGGATTGAGCGGATGGAAGCATCAAGAATGCGGAAGCTTATCGCGGTGCAGACTTGGCGACAATAGAGGCCGTGCGGTGAACCGTCGCCCCGAGCATGTGAAGACGCCGGAAGTGAATATCGCGAGCGCGAACTTGAGACGGCCGCAGAGTCTCCGAAGACGAGACTCTGCGCTACCCATAGTTGCCGCGTCAGTGCGCCCAGATTTTGGCGGGGTCGGATTCGTAGGGGTAGACGTGGACCATCCAGTTGAAAATTTCGGGGAACCAGCGGCCGCCGGCAGCGGAGCAGGCTTGTTCGGTGGAAATGGAACCGCCGAGGCCGAACTCTTTATGGTTGACTTGCTCGGGCGGAGTACCTTTTGGCGGCATGCAGAAATTGACGTGCTTGTGCCAGCGCGCGACGCTGAGCGGGACGCGTTCGTTGAGCTGCTCCTCGGTGTAGCGCTTGGGCGCGGTGTACATGGCGCCTTCGAGTTCGTAGCCGCTGGGAACTTTCTTATAAAGAAGTGAAGTGGGGCGCGCGGGGTTGAAGGCAAATTGGGCCTCGAGGGCGTAGCGCCGATTCGTGAAGTGGTAATGCTGCTGCGGGACGTTGGGAAGGAAAATCTTGAAGCCGTCGGCGAGCGCGACATGGTAGTCCCTGTATTTCTCAATGGCGGGCCGGAGGGTGGCGAGGATTTGGGCGGCGCGGGCCTGATCGGCGGCGTTTGCAGAGCGCAAAGCGGTCATGAACATGTGCGGGTTCATGTCCATGTGCATACCGGACATGTCTGACATGTCGTCGTTTGCGGCGCGCGCAGCGGCGGCTTCGTGCTGCATGGAAGGCATATCCATCTTGGACATGCTGCCCGTGCCGGATGACGCTTGCGACTGCGTTTGGGTCTGCGATTGCGAGTGATTCTTGCCGTGGAGGCGCGCGACGAGAAACAGCGCGAAAAATGCCGCAAAAAAAAGTAGCGCCACTCTGAGGAGCTGTTTCATGGGCTTCGACCTCTTCTACTAATTTAACGCATGGCCGGCGGAAAAGTTGCGGTGGCGGAGAACAGGGATGCGCAAAGGGGCAAGGTACTAATGGCCTAGAATTTCCCACTCTGCGCAGAAGCATCCCGGCGCCAAAAAAAGCGCTTCGCGGAATTCGCTCCCTTCCTTCGTCAGGGCAAGCAGGATGGGACAAGTGCCTAGTGAACGGTGAGGGTGACGTCGTAGGAGGCGTTGCAATTTGTGTTGGGATCGTCGGTGATGGTTTTTGATACGGTGCCGCTCTTGATGTGGAACAGAAGCGGCTTCTTGGCGAAGTTGGGGAGGCCGGTGAAGCGGGCCTTACCGTCGCTATTTGTGCCAACCTGTAAATCGGTTTTGCGCAGGTTCATGAAGCCGTAGCGAATCAGCACTTCGATCTGTGCGTTGTAGATGGGTTTGTTTGCGCCGTCTTTGACGGTAAAATCCGCGCGGCAGGTGCCGATGCCGCCGTCGACGGACGGAACGTCCGGAGGGTTTGTGGCGAGGGCCGTGGCGGAAATTGCCAGAAAAGCGACGGCACAGATTGTCTGCAAAATCTGGATGTGCTTGACGGCCATTGTTGCCTCCTTGAATGAAAAACATACTCTGGTCAGCGACAAGTTGCAATTGGCCCGGCAAATAGCGCCGAGACGGGACATGAGCTACAGGATGTGACTTTGAGGCGAGGTTGCTTTACAATGCGGGCAGCAATTGGCATCCACTGCGTGCGCCGCGCGGGCGTCCGGCAGAAAACGTGGATCTCAGCAGGGCATAAGACATCCAAAGGGGAATGAATTTATTCCGAATTGTATCCGCAGGCCGGGTGGAGAAGTATCTCGACTCGTGAACAAGGCGGAGATTGCGACGCGGAAAATGGCGACGATCGCGGAGGCGGCGCAACTTCGCGAGGAATTCCAGGGGAAAGCAGCGGTTCGATAGAGAGAAGCAAAAGAGGAGAAGAACATGACGGACGCGAAAATGTCGGAAGAAAAGCTGAACGGATTGCGGCCGCAAAAGATCAAGGAGATTCTCGAGTCGATGAAGCAGGCGGAAGTGTGCCAAACGGTAAGCGGGCCGTGGAAATCACGCGTGACGTGGCAGAGCGGGTTTCGCGCCAAGGCATACATGCGGAATCATGCCGTGGAAATGGACGAACCGGGTGCGCTCGATGCGACCGATCTGGCGGCGAGCGCGCACGAGCAGCTTCTGTCGGCGATTGGCGCGTGCATGACGGTGGGCTTCGTGCTGAATGCGACGAAGCGCGGAGTGAAAATTCACGACATGGAAATTGCGCTCGAAGCGCATTTCGACAATATATTGAAATGGGCAGGACACGACGATAAGGGCAATCCGGGGTACCGCGGAATCAAAGCGAAACTCTTTGTGCGCGCGGACGCGGATGAGGTGACACTGCGCGAAATCTGGAAGCTGGCAGTCGATGGCTCGCCGGTGACGCAGTCCGTGGTGCGCGGCACGCCGGTGACGACCGAATTTCAGATGGTCTAAGCGAGGGTCCCGGAGGAGAAGATGAAAAGAGCAGCGGGCCTTTGTAGTGGTAGTGGGATTGCTAGCGTTCGTCCTACGGCATCGGCACAACAGGCGGAAAAAGCAATCGCGACTCCGCCACCGACGATTGCGTCGGTGATGAACACGCAGCTCGGAATTGTGGAGCACGAATTCGTGTCGGCGGCCGAGGCGATGCCGGCGGATAAATACTCGTTCGCGCCGACAAACGGAGATTTCAAGGGCGTGAGGACGTTCGCACAAGAAGTAAAGCACGTGGCGACGGTGAATTTTGCTTATTACAGCGCGATTCTCGGTCAGGCTCTGCCGCCGGGCGTCGCCTTCGATGAAGAGGCGAACGGTCCCGATTCGATTCAGACCAAAGAGCAGATTGTGAAATATTTGCGGGATTCGTTCGCGCTGGGCCACAAAGCGTTTGCGACGATCACGGCGCGGAATGCCGTGATTCCAATCAACCACCCGCCGTTGCCATATTTCAATACGCGGTTGGCGCTGGCCAGCTTCGGGTGCACGCACGCGTTCGATCATTATGGGCAAATGGTGGAGTACCTGCGGATGAATGGAATTGTTCCGCCGGCGAGCCAGGGTCAGCCTCCCGCCAACCCTTCGTCGCACTGAGAGCATGATGCGGAAGGTGTGTTGACCATGGCTGCGGCGGAAATGAAAACGGAATCCGTTATGTTGAAAGTGGCGGACGGGACGAGCATGCGCGCGTTTGTGGCGCATCCGTATGACAGCGCAGCGAAGTTGCCGGGGATGCTTGTGTTTCAAGAGGCGTTTGGCGTGAACGAGCACATCCGCGACGTGACGCAGCGATTCGCGAAGCAAGGTTATGCGGCGATTGCGCCAGAATTGTTTCACCGCACAGCACCGCCGGGATTCGAAGGACGCTACGACGATTTTCCGTCGGTGATGCCGCACGTGGCGGCGCTGAAGGATGAAGGGCTGGAAGCGGATATTCGCGCGGCGCATGATGCGCTGCTGCGGCGGGACAGCGCGGTTGATTCGCAACGCATCGGGTGTGTGGGATTTTGCATGGGCGGACGCGTGTCGTTTTTGGCGGATTTGATTTTGCCGCTGCGCGCGTCGATTTCGTTTTATGGTGGCGGAATTGCGCCGAGCGCGCGCGGGGCGGGATTGCTCGGACGAGCGAAGGAATTGCACGCGCCGATTTTGATGTTCTGGGGCGGACTGGACAAGCATATTGGGCCGGAGCAGCGGCAGGCCGTGGGAGACGCGTTGCGCGATGCGCACAAGACGTTTGCAAGCATGGAATTCGCGGATGCGGATCACGCATTCTTTTGCGACGCGCGGGGGAGTTATAACAAAGCGGCGGCGGAGCAGGCGTGGGCATTGTCGCTTGCGTTTTTGAAAAGCAACCTCGAGTGAGGTTCGCACGTGCGAAATACATCGGCGGGGAGGACGGCGCAGCGCCCAAATTAAGGCTCGCAGAATATAGAGCCCGTTACGCTAACGAAAGCAGCGCCGAGCCTGCCTGCGGTAGGCAGGCCGCTGCACTCCATAACAGAAGAAGCTGCAGATCCCTCGCGTTGCTCGGGATGACAAAAGGCGTTAGGGAGCTGCCTTGTGAAACACCTTGCGGCGAATATCGGGCCAGAATTCCTTCATCTCGTTGGACACGCCATCCCACATAATCAGCATTCCCCACGTGCCTAAATTTCGCGAGAGCGTGCGATCTTCCGGCGCATGGTAAATATTGGAGATTCCCGCGGCAGCCGCATTGCCGATAATTTCCGAATAGTTGAATCGCGAGTGCCCTGAATCCGTGCGCGCCACGAAAAGCCGGTTGAGCGAATAGTACGCGCGATGGGAGAAGCCGCTTTTTTTCATCTGGTAGTAGCGCGGATCTTCGTGCAGCAAACTTGGGAAAATGGCCGTGGTCATGTAAGTGCCGATTCCGTTGTCGGCGTAAGACGCTCCGTAGCGTTTTCCGTAAGCGCCCCAGCCCTGTCCCCACGATTTGGGAGAATCGTTTGCCTGGTCCAGGGCGGCCAGAAAACCGATGAACGGGTAGGTGAAGTAGTCAGTCACTCCGGCCGTGGCGAGCCTGAATTTCTGGCCGCTGGAAATGGGCGGAAGCGCGAGGGTGGTTTCAACTGTCCCGTAATTTGGCATCACTTCGAATATGCGGTCGTTGACGGTCCCGGTTTGCTTCTCCAGGTCGCTTTTCTTCTTTTTTTCCTGATCGCCCGAGGCCTGCGTCTTGGGAGTTTGTTGAGCGGGCGGAGAAGAGGTGGCCGATTGTGGTTGCTGAGCCGCCGCAGAGACAGCCATCAGCGCCGCAATCAGAATCAGGGGCAACAGGTGAAATGGGCGGCGGTATCGAACGCTCGTCAGTGGGTTCAAGTCAATAATTGTCGCAATTTCCGGTGGAAAATCCAGAAATTATCGAGGCGCAGTTTCCATTCGGAGGGCGAGTTCGGCCCAAAATGTCCTGCGTGGCCAGAAGAAAAATACTATGCGCGGTAGGCGATTTTGCCGGCGACGATGGTGGCTACAGGGCCGCCGCGAAAATTGCGGCCGTCGAAGGGCGTGTTGCGCGAGCGGCTGGGGGACTCGGCAGCGCGGTAAGTCCAGGCACGGTCCGTGGAAAAAATCGTGATGTCGGCAGCGCAGCCCTCGGCGAGATTGCGTTCCATTTTCCCTTGAAGGCCGAGGACGCGCGCCGGGCCCGCTGTGAATAACTCCACCATGCGCATCAGCGAAATACGATTGGTGTGGACGAGTTGCTCGAGAGCGAGAGCGATGGCGGTTTCAAAGCCAGTGATGCCGAAGGGCGCGCGATCGAATTCGACGTCTTTACTGGCGGGATGATGCGGGGCGTGATCGGTGGCGATGGCGTCAACGGTGCCGTCGGCGAGGCCTTCGAGGAGGGCGGCGCGGTCGTCGCGCGAAGCGAGCGGCGGATTCATTTTGAAGCGCGAGTCGTATTGGACGTCTTCGTCGATCAGCGTGAAGTGATGCGGGGTGACTTCACAAGTGACGGCAAGGCCGCGGCGCTTGGCTGCGCGAACGTGTTCGAGCGAACCGCGCGAGGAGAGATGCGCGATGTGCAAGCGGCCTGCGGTGAGCGCGGCGACTTCGATGTCGCGCCCCGCGCAAATGGATTCGGCGGCGGCGGGCATGCCTTTCAGGCCGAGACGAATCGAACGCGGGCCTTCGCGCATGACGCCTCCCGCGGCGAGAGAAGAATCCTCGCAGTGGTCAATCACCGGCAAGCCGAGCGGGCCGCAATAATCCATCACTTGACGAAGGAGGCGCGCGGTGGCGACGGGCTTGCCATCGTCGCTGACGGCGACCGCGCCCGCTCGCTGCATGGCAGCGATGTCGGCAAGCTGCTCGCCTTTGCTTTCTTTCGATGCAGCGCCGATGGGCCAAACGCGCACGGGCGAGACGGCGGCGGCGCGTTCCATGATGGAGCGCGTGACGGAAGCATTGTCGTTGACCGGCTGCGTGTTGGGCATGGGGCAAATCGCGGTGAAGCCTCCGCGGGCGGCGGATTGCGCGCCGGATTCGATGGTCTCGGAGATTTCGCCGCCGGGCTCGCGGAGATGGCAATGAAGATCGATGAAACCGGGAGCGACAATGCAATTCGCGGCATCGAGAACGATGGCGTCGGCGGCGGAAATTCCAGCGGCGAGTTTGGCGATACGGCCTTTGTCGATGAGGACGTCGAGGCGCGCATCGGTTTTCGAAGCCGGATCGAGAACGCGGCCGTTTTTAATGAGAAGCATGCGGAGGTTCCTTTGATTGTTCTTGCGGCTCGGCAGAGCCGGCGATGAGTTCGAAAAGAATGGCCATGCGCACGGCGAGGCCGTTGGTGACCTGCTCGAGAATGCAGGACTGCAAGCTGTCGGCGACGACAGGATCAATTTCGAGGCCGCGAATCATCGGGCCGGGATGCAAGACGATGGCGTTGGGATTCGCCAAGCGAACGCGCGCGGGCGTGAGTTGGTAACGCAAAATATATTCGTCAGCGGAAAGCAAAGGCTCGTGCAGGCGCTCCTGCTGGATGCGAAGCGCCATGATGACGTCTGCGCCTTCGAGGGCCTCTTCGAGGCGCGGAACACGGCGAATGCCGGGCGCGAGGGATTCGAGTTCGCGCGGAAGCCACATGGCCGGGCCGCAGAGAGTGATGCGAGCGCCGAATTTTGAGAGGAGATGAATGTTGGAGCGCGCCACGCGACTATGCAGAATGTCGCCGATGATGGTGATGTTGCAATTGTCGAGAGCGCCGGCGCGGCCGCGAATGGTAAGCGCATCGAGGAGCGCCTGCGTGGGATGCTCGTGGGTGCCGTCGCCGGCGTTGATGACGGGCACGTCGACGCGCGTGGAAACGAATTCGGCGGCGCCGGACGCGCTGTGGCGAATGACGATGGCGTCGGGCTTCATGGCTTCGAGCGTGCGGACCGTGTCGCTGAGTGATTCGCCTTTTTTCAGGCTGGAGGATTCGGCCTGCAAATTCATCTGGTCGGCGCCGAGGCGCGATGCGGCGGTCGAAAAACTGATGCGCGTGCGGGTGGAGTTTTCAAAAAAGGCGAGCGCGACAGTCTTGCCGCGCAGAGTGGCGAGTTTTTTCAGCGGGTAACGCTGGAATTCCTGAAAAGGCTTCGCCTGATCGAGAAGGAAAGTGATCTGCTCGCGAGTTAGCGGTTCGATGGCCAGCAGATGTCGGAAACGATGCGGCACAATCTCCCTCGGGTGCAAATGGGATTTGTCTTTGGAATCCGTGCGCTGCGTGAAATTAAAGAAAAAGCAGATCCCTCACTCCGTTCGGGATGACACGGAAAGGAATATTTGCACGAATTATCAGTCAACACGGTCCATAACCATGACGCGCTCTTCGTGGTCAATTTCGTTCAGGCGAACTTCGATAATTTCAGCGTCGGAAGTCTCGACGGTGCGGCCGATGAAGCTGGCCTCGACGGGCAATTCGCGATGGCCGCGGTCAATCAGCACGCAGAGGCGGATGCGGCGCGGGCGGCCGAGATCGAAAAGACCGTTCATAGCGGCGCGCACGGTGCGGCCGGTATAGAGAACGTCGTCGACGAGAAGAATGTCGCGATCGTCGACGGGGAACGGGATTTCGCTCGACTGGACGACGGGCTGCGGCGCGACGGTGGAAAGATCGTCGCGGTAAAGAGTGATGTCGAGCGTGCCCACGGGAATTTCTGCTTTGGAGGAAGCGCGAATGGATTTCGCGAGGCGCTCGGCGAGCGGGATGCCGCGGCGGCGAACGCCGATGAGCGCGAGATCCTTTGCGCCGCCAGATTTTTCGACGATCTCATGCGCCAAACGTTCGAGGGTGCGGCGAATTTCGTCCGCAGACATGAGCTGGCGCTTCTCGATGATGCGCATAGGACGACCTATCGTAACACAGAGAAGGAATTCTGAAGGACGTACACAAAGTGTCTCGCGTTGTCGAGACGCTGGCAGTCCTGGCGTGACCTTTCACGGCCTATGTATAATGCGCTGGCTATTCGTTCGATGGATTCCGCGAAAAGGGATCGACGTTCACCGTGCATCAGCAAACTCACATGAGCCATGACACAGATTTGGCCGGTGCAAATTCTGCTGCGCAAAGTTCAATTTGGCGGAGCGATGTGGCCATTCTGATTTATGTGGCGCTGGCAACGCTGGCCGCGCATGTGATTACCGGCGGGCGCTACGGGTTCCATCGCGATGAACTGGCGACTCTCGACGACGCGCGTCACCTCGCGTGGGGCTACGTGGCCTATCCGCCGATGACTCCGTTTTTTGGGCGATTGTCGCTGATCCTTTTTGGGACTTCGCTGGCGGGTTTCCGATTTTTCGCAGCGTTGGCGGAGGCCGCGGCTGTAGTGCTGACGGGACTGATGGCGCGCGAGATGGGCGGACGCCGAGGGGCTCAACTGGTTGCCGCAGCCGCGGCCATTCCCTTTTGCATCGCCGGCGGTGCGCTGATGCAGTATGTGTCGTTTGACTACTTGTGCTGGGTGCTGACGGCTTACTTCGTCGTTCGCTTGCTCACGTCGAACGATCCCCGGTGGTGGGTGGCCATCGGGAGCGCGATCGGGCTGGGGATGATGGCGAAATACGGCATGGTTTTCTTCGTGGCGGGCATTGTGGCGGCCGTGCTGCTCACGGATCTCCGGCGGTATCTCAAGAGCAAGTGGTTGTGGTATGGCGTAGCCGCTTCGCTCGTGATCTTCCTGCCGAACCTGATTTGGGAGGCGCGGCATGGCTTTGTGTCGGTGGATTTCCTGCGACACATTCACGCGCGCGATATTCGCATCGGCCGGACGAAAGGATTTCTTCCCGGCCAGATCAACATTACGCTATTCGCATTTTCTCTGTGGATGATGGGGCTTTACTTCTGCTTGTTCTCGCGAACAGAAAAGAGATTTCGCGCCCTGGGCTGGATGTATGTGGTGCCGTTGCTGGTATTCGTCATCGTCAAGGGCCGAAGCTACTATCTGGCAGCGGCGTATCCGATGTTGTATGCCGCGGGCAGCGTGTGGGGCGAGCAGTGGCTGGCATCGTTGCGGATCAAGTGGCCGCGATGGTCAGTCGTTTTGCGCGCGATGGTTTGGACGGCTCTCGCGGCAGATATCGCCATCGTGGCGGCAGTGACGTTACCGATTGCTCCGATCAACTCGGCGTGGTGGAAGGTTGCCGTCGGGATCAATGGAGATTTACGAGAAGAGATTGGATGGCAGGAGCTGGTCGGTACCGTGGCGCAAATTCGCGACTCATTGCCAGCGGAAGATCGCGCAAGGATGGGAATCCTAGCCGGGAATTACGGTGAGGCGGGAGCCGTGGATTTATATGGCCCGCGCTATGGATTGCCAGGGGCGATCAGTGGCACGAATTCGTTTTGGGAGCGAGGCTATGGCAATCCGCCTCCGGAGACGCTGATCGTCCTGGGGTTGTCGCCCCGCTTTGTAACTAGCAATTTCGTATCGTGCAAACTGGTGGCGCACACATGGAACCGCTACGGGATCGAGAACGAAGAAACGCGCGACCATCCTGACATTTTTGTCTGTCGCGGTCCGCGCCAAAGCTGGCCCGAGTTCTGGAAGGATTTTCGGTTCTTCGGGTAGTTCGCGGTATGAGTGGCGCGGGCAGCGCGGTGCGTGGTAGACTCTTTTTCGGTGAGCCTGCCTGCAAGCGCCCGGCGGCCCACGGACGTTGACCTCAGCGTCCGTATAGGATCCCTCCTTCTTTCCAACCCTGTAATTGCCGCCAGCGGAACGTTTGGCTACGGCGTTGAGTTTGCCCACCTGGTCGATTTGAATTCACTCGGCGGGATCGTGGTGAAGGGACTGTCCGCCCAGCCCCTCGCGGGAGCGCCTGCGCCGCGTCTGTGCGAGACCGCGGGCGGAATGCTGAATGCGGTCGGATTGCAGAACATTGGCGTGCGCGCGTTTGTCGCTGAGAAGCTGCCCGAGCTGCGAAAATACCGGACGGCAATCATTGCCAACGTATTCGGGCATACCCTGGCGGAATACGTCGAAGTGATTCGGGTCCTCGAAGACGCCGAGGGTGTGGCTGGCTATGAGCTAAACATCTCCTGCCCCAACGTGGACCAAGGTGGGGCGGAATTTGGTCTCGATCCCACACTAACTACACAAGTCGTAAATGCTGCACGCAAAACAACGAAAAGACCCCTGTGGGTCAAGTTGGCCCCGAATGCAAACGTGAAGGTAATCGCTACAGCGGCAGCAGGTGCCGGAGCTGATGCTCTAACGGTGGCCAATACCTACCCGGCTATGAGTATTGACCCGGAGACGCACAAGTCCCGATTGGGGCGCTTGACGGGGGGATTGTCTGGCCCAGCCATAAAACCCCTGACCTTGCGGCTGGTTTACGAGGTCAGCCAGACGGTAAAGATACCCATAATCGGCTTGGGAGGGATCGAAACGGCTGGGGACTCCTTGGAATACATCATGGCTGGGGCGACCGCAATTCAGGTTGGAACGGCTCATTTTGCCGATCCGAGAGCGTCGGAAAGCGTGGTGGAGGATTTGCGGCACCACTGTAGGAGATTAAGTATATATACAATCAATGGTTTAAGTGGGTCTGTCGAGTAAATTAGACTGACAATTGAAGGGAGATATGTATTGAGGAGAGGACCGCAAATAAGGTAAAATGTTATTGATTTTGAATGGGTTACTAAACTATGAGACCAAAACGAACACTAATCCGGGAAGCAATTTTGACCGTGGTTGCGGCGCTCGTTTTTGTTCCAGCCATGAATGCGCCGGCTCGTCCGGCACATAGTGGACCAGCTTGGTCCGCAAACTATGGCGCGATGAGCTCTGGCTTAGCCAGGCCGAACCCTCGACTGCACCCAAAGCCGTTGAAGACATGGGTGTGCCTCTCTAGCTGGTATGGCGGAGACTTTGACGGGCAATTGACGGCGGACGGCGAAATCTATGATATGTACGCCCAGACCGCAGCCCACCCTAGCCTTCCGCTGGGATCCGTGGTAAGAGTGGAGAACCTGCGGACGCACCGGAGCGCCATCGTTCGAATCAACGACCGAGGGCCGTATGTTCCGGGGCGAAGCTTGGACGTTTCGTACGAAGTTGCGCGGGAGCTCGGATTTGCTCAGCGCGGGGTCGCCCGCGTGAGAGTTCAACTGCTCAAGGTGCCACCATCGAAGACCGTGCACGTCGGCAACTGATTGTCGCTCTGGACTTTTCCCGTCTTTCGGAAGCTATTCAATTCATTCGCAAATTAAAGGGCCGGGCTGGTTTGGCTAAGATCGGCAGCCAACTCTTCACCGCCGAGGGCCCCGCGGCGGTCGAGCGAGTTGCACGGCTCGTTCCGGACGTATTCCTCGATCTGAAATTCTGCGACATTCCAAACACGGTAGCTGGCGCAGTTTCCGCCGCAGCGCGGCTCCCTAAAGTGCGAATGCTGACCCTTCACACCACAGGCGGCTTGGAGATGATGCGTGCCGCCAAGGACGCGCTACGGGGGATGAAAAACGCTCCAAAACTGCTGGGAGTGACGATCCTTACGAGCTTGGATGACCTAGCATTAAAACGCATAGGACTGGCCGGGCCCGTCGAAAGCAGGGTGGTGGCGCTGGCTCGGTTGGCTCAGGAGGCCGGAGTCGATGGGATCGTCGCGTCGGCGCGCGAAATCGAAGCCGTACGCAAGGCCATCGGTTCCAAAATGCTGATCGTGGTGCCGGGCGTGCGGCCAGGCACATCCAACAGCTCGGCCAGAACGGATGCCAAGACGGACGACCAGGCGCGGGTTGCAACACCAGGAAGCGCAATCCGGGCGGGAGCCGATTATCTGGTCGTGGGCAGGCCAATTACGGCAGCGCCAGATCCGGTGAAGGCTGCCGATGCGATCCTTCTCGAAATGAGGTCCGCGCGGAAATAGCACCCATTAAATTCCAATTATTGACACCCCGTTTCCCCTTCGCTGCGGCTCTTGCACACCTTGTACATCTACCAGACGTTTGACCCAATCCAGCGAGTCGGCTAGCCTAAGGCCGCCCCAATGCATCAGGGCGCGAGATCATGCTCAAACACGTCATTGTCGGCACGGCGGGTCACATCGACCACGGCAAATCCGCGCTTGTCGAGGCGCTCACAGGAACGCATCCGGACCGCTTGGAAGAGGAGAGGCGGCGGGGAATTACGATTGATCTCGGATTTGCGTTCCTCGATTTGGGCGACGTGCGGCTGGGATTTGTCGACGTGCCGGGACATGAGCGGTTCGTGCGAAACATGCTCGCCGGCGCCGGAGGAATAGACCTTGTGTTGCTGGTGATCGCGGCGGATGAGTCGATCAAGCCGCAGACGCGCGAGCATTTCGATATTTGCCGGCTATTGGGAATTGAACGCGGGATCGTTGCGATCACGAAGGCCGATTTGGTCGAACCGGACGTCCTGGGCCTGGTGAAATTGGAGGCTGAGGAATTTGTTCGCGGGTCATTTCTGGCGGGTGCGCCGATTGTGGGAGTCAGCGCCAAAACTGGCGCGGGTCTGGAGGAATTGAAGCGGGAACTAGCGCAGGCGGCCGCGACCGTTCGCGGGAAAGACGCTTCGCGATACGCCAGATTGCCAATCGACCGCGCGTTTGCGATGAAGGGATTTGGCACGGTGGTTACGGGGACGCTGATTTCGGGCACGCTGCGCACCGGGGATGAAGTGGAGCTGTTTCCGGCAGGACGCCGGCTGCGCGTGCGCGGGTTGCACTCCGGAGGACGCGCCGTATCGCAAGCCGCAGCAGGACAGCGAACCGCCGTGAATCTGGCGGACATCGAGGCGGGAGAAATTGAGCGCGGAATGGCTCTGGCGACGTCCGGGATTTTTCAAGCGACGCAGCAAATCGATGTCCGAGTGACGCTGTTGCCTTCGGCGCGTGCGATGAAAACGCGGACGCGTGTGCATCTTCATCAAGGCACGGCAGAGACCGTGGCGAACGTCAGTTTGTTGGGCCAAGAGGTGCTCGCGCCTGGCGGCACGGCGCTGGCGCAACTTCGGCTCGACGAAGCAGTGCTATCGCTGCCGGGCGATCGGTTTATTCTGCGGCAATTCTCGCCGCTGGTGACGATCGGTGGAGGCGTGGTGCTCGATGCACTGGCGCCGCGTCACAAAAAAAACGATGCCGGCGCGGAGCGGTTGCTCGAGGCATGGGAAAGCGGCAAGCGCGACGAGATTCTGGCGGCGCTGGCTTTGGAGGACGCTCGCGGCGTGGAACTTGCGAGGATTATTGCACGGACGGCGTGGCTCGAAAGCGAGGCGCGGCAGACGATTCAGAAGCTTGTCGAGGCGCGGAGGGTTCGCGTGGTTGCCGAGCAGCCTCTGATCGTGGCTTCGGCGGAAGGAATGAACACCCTGCTGCGCGATGCGGAAAGAGAAATCGAAGAATTTCATAAGGAGAATCCGCTCGCTCAGGGAATTGCGAAGGAAGACCTGCGCGGAAGGGTGGCCGCGAAAGTGAGGCCAGAGGTTTTTCGCGCGGCACTCGACGAGCTGGCCGCGCAGCGAAAAATCGTGATTGCGGGCGACATCGTGCAGCGGGCCGGCCGCGAGATTGCGCTTTCGGCGGAGGAATCGCGCGCGAAGGAGCAGATCGCGCAGGAATTCGAGCGCGCGGGGCTTGCGGCTCCGGTAGTGAACGAGGTGCTCGGGAAATTGCCCGTCGACACTCGGCGCGCGCAGAAACTGCTACAAATCCTGCTTCGCGAGAAAATGCTGGTGAAAGTGACCGATGAGCTGGTATTTCACAAGAGCGCCGTCGAACATCTGCGGGCGCTTCTCGCTTCATACAAGAAGAAGAACGGCGAACGGCTGCCGATTGCCGCGTTCAAAGAGCTGACCCAGGTGACCCGGAAATACGCCATACCCCTGCTCGAATACCTCGACCGGGAGCGGTTGACGCGCCGCGTGGGCAATGAGCGTGTTATACTTTGAAGTAGATAGCTTTGTCGCAGAAGTGGCAAGTGTGGACGCCCGCTGCAGAAACGGGTGTTGTAAGGAGGCTTTATGGAACTTAGCCCGATGCATTTGCTGTTGATCCTGATCATCGTGGTGATTCTGTTTGGCGGGCGCAGGATCCCGGAACTGATGCGCGGCTTGGGGACGGGTATCAAAGAATTCAAGCAGGGGATGCGCGACGAGCCTTCGACAACGCCGCCTCCGCCTCCTCCACCCGTGACGCCGGCGACTCCGCCCTACGAAGAGAAAAAGTAAGCGACACGGATTGTTTCGGGTTTTATCGCCACGGCAGCCAAACGGCTGCCGTTTGTTTTTTCAGGCTACCGCGCTCGGCGCTGCTTCTACTTTGAATTTTCCTTGAAGTCGCGCAGGATCGCGTAGAGGCGCGCGAGAGGCAAACCCATCACGTTGAAATAGCAACCCTCGATGCGTGAGATGAATTTGCCGCCTTGTCCCTGGATGGCATAGGCGCCAGCTTTGTCGAATGGCTCGCCTGTGGCGATGTAATCGCCGATTTCCCGTTCACTTAGCGTTGCAAACGTGACGCGCGTCGCTTCCATTACCGTGCAGCTAGCATTCCCTCGCAGAACTGACAATCCCGTGTAGACCTCATGCGTTTTCCCGCTGAGGCGATGGAGCATGTCGCGTGCATTCGCGGCCGAAGAAGGCTTGCCGAGGATTTCGTTGTCGATGACGACGACTGTGTCCGCGGCGATGATAAAAGTGGAATCGCCAGCAGCGTCTTTCGCGAGTTGCCGCGCAACAGTGCGAGCTTTTGCTTCGGCGAGGCGGCGAACGTAATCGGCTGTGGCTTCGTTGGGACGCCGCGTTTCGTCGGCATGCGCGGGCACGACTTCAAAATCGAATCCGGCGTTGCGGAGGATTTCCGCGCGGCGCGGCGAGCTCGATGCCAGAATCAGTTTGGATTTGCGAGCCACGGAAATGAGCCTAAATGACGACGGATTCCTGGTATTCGCCGAAGGCGCGGCGGAGCGCATCTGAAATCTCGCCAACTGTCGCATAGGATTCGACGGCGAAGAGAATCGCAGGCATCAGATTTTCGGTGGAGCGGGCGCGGCGTTCGACTTCCGCAAGAGCCGCCTTGGATTTGGCGCTATCGCGTCGGGCGCGCAAAGCATTCAGGCGCGCAACTTGCGAACGCTCCCCTTCGGCATTGATGCGCATCGTGGGAATATGCTTGCCTTCATTTTCGGTGAAACGATTCACGCCCACGACGACAACTTCACTGCGCTCGACCGCCTGTTGATACTCATAGGCCGCCTGTTGCACTTCGGATTGCACGAAACCCGTTTCGATGGCGCGGAGCATGCCGCCGAACGCATCGATCTTGGCGATGTATTCGGATGCGCCGCGCTCGATTTCGTTGGTGAGATGCTCGACGGCGTAGGAACCGGCAAAGGGGTCAACCGTGTTCGTCACACCCGTTTCGTGGGCGATGAGCTGTTGCGTGCGCAGGGCGAGGAGGGCGGATTGCTCGGTGGGCAGCGCGAGGGCTTCGTCCAGGCTATTCGTGTGCAGAGACTGGCAGCCGCCGAGAACCGCAGCGAACGCCTGCAACGCGACGCGAACGAGATTATTCTCCGGCTGCTGTGCGGTAAGAGTGGAACCGCCCGTCTGCGCGTGAAAGCGGAGAAGCATTGAGCGCTCGTCCCGAGCGTGGAAGCGGTCGCGCATCACGCGCGCCCACAGCCGGCGAGCGGCGCGGAACTTCGCGACTTCGTCGAGCAGGCCATTGTGGGAGTTGAAAAAAAAGGAAAGCTGCGGAGCGAAATCGTCGACTTGCAGGCCGGCGGTCAGCGCCGCGTCAACGTACGCGATGGCGTTCGCCAGCGTGAAAGCGACTTCCTGCACGGCGGTTGAGCCGGCTTCGCGAATGTGATAGCCGGAAATGGAGATGGCATTCCAATTCGGAATTTCCGCGCGGCACCAGCGCGAAAATGTCGGTGACGATACGCATCGCCGGACGGATGGGATAAATGTAGGTGCCGCGCGCGATGTATTCCTTGAGGATGTCGTTCTGCACCGTGCCGGAGAGACGGCGAAGGTCAGCACCCTGCTTTTTCGCGACTGCGACGTACAGCGCGAGCAGAATCGCGGCGGTGGAATTAATCGTCATGGACGTGGAGACGCGGTCGAGCGGGATGCCGTCGAAAAGAGTTTCCATATCGTCCAGCGAATCGATGGCCACGCCGACTTTGCCGACTTCGCCGTGCGCGAGCGCGTGGTCCGAGTCCATGCCGATTTGCGTGGGAAGGTCGAAGGCGACGGAAAGTCCGGTCTGGCCCTGCGAGAGCAAATAACGGTAGCGCTGGTTCGATTCGGCAGCCGTGCCGAATCCGGCGTACTGGCGCATGGTCCAGAAGCGGCCACGGTACATCGTGGGATAAATGCCGCGCGTGAACGGGAACTGTCCGGGAAAGCCCAGGTCGCGCTCGGCGTTCCAGCCTTGGAGATGCTCGGGCGTTACGACAACATCGATCGGCAAGACAGCAGAAGACAATTTGCGCTCTGGATCGAGGTCCTTATTTCTCCCGGTGGCCGCTTGAGTTCTTGTGGGAATTTTATTCATGTGCTTCGGCAATTCAGCGTACGCGCCGCGCGCTGCGGAAAGACGAAAACGAAAACCAGATCATCATCAATGCATAGCCAAGGGCGAAGGCGGCGATCCACTGGCCGCCGGGCTGATGGCCTTGCTTCCACGCAGCGGCGCCCGCGTATAACGCGAATAGAGCGAAGAGCGTCCCGGTGGCTTCGTGGAAAAGCTGGCGCGCAAGCTTCCAAAAAGCGCGAAACATAGTGGTGCCGCCGCGCCAGAGCGCCGAAACCCAGTTCGGGTGGGAACGCGAATATCCATTGACGGCCATGCTCCCATTCTAATACATAGGACTGGCCAAAGGTGCAGTGCCGGGTGGCGCACTTCTGCTTGTATCCTTGCCGCTGCGGCCATAAAATCAGATTCAGAGCGAGGAGGACGACCTTGCGGCTCGATGACAACTTAAAAGCTTTGCTCCGCGAACTGGGCCACGCGATCAACGATTCCGTGGCGGACTCGGAGAAGATCGCGGAAGCGATTGCGAACGTGCGCTCGGCCGGATACGACATCGTGCTGAAACTGGACGCGACCATCGGCCTGGCGCAGCGGCCCGCGCAGGAATCGAAGATGACGACAACGGACCGGCGGTTCCTGGAATCGCTGCACATTCGCGTGGACGAAGAAGTACTCGATGAGCGCGCCGAAGAAGCCAAAGTGGACATCACCGCGCAGGACATCAAGTTTCTGAAGTCGCTCAAGATATCCCTGGACGAAAATGTCGAAGATGTGTAAACGAATCGGGCTCATCATTTTTTTGGCGGCTTCGTTTAGCGGTATTGCGCCGCGCGCGTTGGCGCAGGTGAACACCGGCAAGACGATTACCGTCAAGGCGAAAACCCAAAAGCCACCCAAGGTAAAGCTCGACACTTTCAAGGGTGAAGTGATCCGCATGAATACGGTTTCCATCATCGTGCGCGACCCGAAGAATTCGTACATTGTGCGCACGTTCACGTTTTCGCCCGACGTGGCGAAGAAGCTGCAGCCGTTAATCGACAAGGGTGGTTATCAATCCGGTGATCGCGTGACGATCAAGTATGCCGACGGAAGCACGGTAGCCCAATCCATTAAAGGCAAGGCCTCGAAAGCGTTTTGAACCCGCAGAAGCCGCCTCGATAGCGGTACAATCCCACCGAAAGGTCTTCATGATTCGCCCCGCCGCTGTTGCTGGACGTTTTTATCCCGCTGACGCTGCCGCTCTGCTGAGCCAGATCGACGAATGTGTTACCGCTGCGCCCGAAAAAGTTCGCGCGCGATCGTGCATGGCGCCGCACGCCGGGTATATTTATTCCGGACGCGTGGCTGGCGCTGTGTATGGCGCTTTGGAATTGCCGTCGCGATTCATACTTCTGGGCCCACGGCATTATCCACACGGCGAGCGCCTGGCGATACTTTCCGAAGGGGCGTGGCGGACGCCGCTTGGCGACGCGCGCGTTGATTCGGCGCTCGCGTCTGAGTTAAAGGAAGCTTTTCCGCCGCTGCGCGAGGATGCGGTCGCGCACGCGCGCGAGCATTCGCTCGAAGTGCAGTTGCCATTTTTGCAGAGGCTTGTTGCGGACTTCACGTTTGTTCCCATCGTGTTCGGAACAGACCGCTTCGACGCACTCGAAATGTTGGGGCTCGCGGTGGCAAAGGTGGTTCGCAATCAGAAGGACGCGGTCCTGATTGTCGCGAGTTCGGACATGAATCACCGCGAAAGCGAGGCGATCACGCGCGTGAAGGACCGAAAAGCAATCGACGCGATTCTCGCCTTGGACGCGCGAGGGCTTTACGACACGGTGCGCCGTGAAAACATCACAATGTGCGGATACGGGCCTGCCGTGGCGATGATTACAGCGACACGAGAGTTAGGATCGAACAGTGCCGAGCTCCTGCAGTATGCAACTTCAGCGGACGTGAATAACGATCGGGACGACGTAGTCGGTTACGCCGGAATTGTCGTGCCTTAGCCTCGCGGACGCACACTAAAATCTCACTTCCGCGTGACTCATTTCATCAACATAAATTGAGGTTTGGTGCAGAATCCGGCTATAGCTGCACGCTACTTCAGCAGAGCTTTCGGCCTTCTAGTGCGGCCTGCCAGCAGCGACTGCATGCGCTGCCGGCGCAGGGGCGGCATTTCCTCCCATTGCTGGGCCCGACATTCTCGGCTCGGAAAATGCGGGACCCGAGGAACTCCGCGCGCTAAAACCTGACGGCGAATTGATTCCCATCGGCGCTGATTCCCGTGGAAAATACATCGGCGCAGGCCGGTGAGGAACGGCGGTGGGCATGCGCATGGCGTTTTCGGCCCTGAACATTTGCGGCGCGGGAGCGGCTGGCAAACGCGAATTCATTTTCATCGCAGGTACGTCGCTGTTGGTGGCGGGCGACCTCTGCAGCTGCGCCAAACTCGGAGCCGTGGGAACAAAGGCCCTCGGCGTTTGCGAGGAGACGTTGCGATTCGTGGCTAGAGCCGCATCACCGAAGCGGGGAAGTTTGCCGTTTTCAAGCGGGCCACCCGGCAGCGCTTGAAACGGACGGCTGCTGACGCCCTCTGCCGTAACGATGCGAACGGAACTGGTTCGGCCAATGGATTTCGAGTGGCTCACAATCAAAATACGCGGCGCAGTCGGCATCTTGTTGCCGATTCCTGTGCGCGGCGACCACGCCACCTGATTTCCGTAGCCGTACCAATTTACAGGCGCGGGATCCCAAAAGCCGAAATTGTCCGGAAACCACATCCAGCCATAAACGGGCGAAAATGCCCAATTGCCGAAGTGATACGGCACCCAACCCCATGGCTCCGCGCTAATCCACGTCCAGCCAATCCCGGGGTAAGAATCCCATTCACCCATCGAGAACGGCACCCAGCCGGCGCCTATACCGAACGGCTGCCAGCCATAGCCATAGCCCGCAAAATAATTCCAGCCGCCATAGGCGGAAAGATCGCTCATCCCATAACTGAATGGTGCATTCGCATAGGAAAGCGACTGCGCAGTTTCCACTTGCATCGTCTCTTCGCGATTGCTGACCCAACGATCCCACGCATCCAGCTTTGGATTCGGCCGAATGGCACTGGTCTCGACCTTGGATTTGTAGGCGAGCGTCTGGCCTTTCACCAAGGTTTGCGCGCCGGCAGACCCGGTGACTTGCAACCGGCCCTGCAGGATGCTGACGGAAGCGCCATCGTGAAAAGCATCCACGCGGAAAAGCGAGCGCTTCGGGACCACGATCTGCTGCTGCCCAACTGCGAGTGTAAATACGTCAGCACGCTTGAGATCGGCGTAAATGCTGACTGTGCCCTGCGCGAGCGTCAGTTTGGTGATGCGACCACCATCGGAAAGAGCCAACTCCGTAAATTGCACAAGCGTGTTCTCGGCAATCCAGGCGGTGCTGCCGTCCTCGAATTGCACTTCCGCGCGCCCGTCGTTGGTTCCAATGGTAACGCCCTGCGTGATGGGCATGTTCGGTGCGCCGGCTTCCCAGCCAGAATGGCCAGGGCGCGTTACTTGGACGTCACCCGCGACGAGGCTCAAGCGCACGATGCGCGCGTAGCTCAGGCCAGAGGGTTGCGCTGGTCTGGCGACAGCAGTCCAACTGAGAACCGCAAAACTGAGGAGAAGCAGGCTAATACCGGAACGGCGCATAAGGCACCCCCTTTTGGGGTATTCGAGACACTGAGAGTGCAACCTCACCGAAGGATGCACAGACACTGCTAGTATGCTCGCGCTTTGGCGAAGCCCGGTCAAGCGAATTCGCCGCGCCGGGCGTCGCACGGCAATTGCGTAGTACCAGCGCTCGAAGATTCGGCAAGCGAAAGGTACAACGCGTTTAGTGTTAGTGATTGTTGCGGATTTGTTCGGCGATCGCGCGGGCGCGCTGGCGGGCGATGTCAACCAATTCGTCGTTCGCGGCGAGTTCGTCAAGTGTTGGCAGCAATGCCTCTGGCTCGGGAAGCAATTTGTTTCTTATGTCGCTCTGCACGCGAGTCATCACGTCGTTCACGCCAAGATGATCGTAACGCATGGTGCGCACCATGTCGCTCAGGTCGAGTTCTTGCCGCTGCAAGCCGTTAAAAACGGCTAGAAGCTGGTTGGCCGTACTGTTCAAAGTGTAGTTGAAAGTCACTTGGAACTTCTCCGAGCCTTTTTGATAGCTGAAAGTTTTCTGGCCCAGATCGGCGATGCGGCGGTGAACATCGAGATCGACTCCATCAAAGTTGTGCAGTTCGGCGGCGAGTCCGAACATTTTGTGCGCGAGCGCTGGACCGATTTGCATCGGTTGAGGGCTTGCCGTGTCATCGAGCTGGCGAATGTCGTAGGTGCCGGAGCCGTCCTGGTTGACTTTAATTTCCGCAAATTCGGGATAGCTGGATTTAAAAACTCTGCGAAAACTGAGGGTGGCGCCTTGGCCGTCGCCGGGCGAAGCTTCGGAAGCCGGCGATTGGGCGAAAGTTGACGGAAGACACGAGAGCAAGAGAACGGCGAAGGGCACCAATTTCGAGGCACTGGATTTCATCGTTGGATTGGGATGCGCCCTGCGGAAAAATGGCTGCGCGAACGAGCGCGGGATATGGCAGGCGCCGGATTGAGAACCATGCTGCGCTCCAGACGCTCGGCGGCGCGTGCGAAATGCGCATGGCACAGCGCGACAGCAAGTGCGTCAGCGGCGTCCGCCGGTTCGGGCTGCTCACAAAGCCCAAGTTGCACCTTGATCATCTGTTGCATTTGCAGCTTCGAAGCGCCGCCGAAACCGGTGACGCTGGCCTTCACTTCGCGCGGGGAATAGCTGTGCGCGGGAATGTCCGCCTGCGCGGCGGCGAGCAAAATCACGCCGCGCACTTCGGCAAGTCTGAGGGCTGTGCGCATGTTGAGCGCCGCGAAGACAGATTCTACCGCAACAGCGTCGGGGGAGAACTCGTCGACGAGTTGCGCGACCATCTGATGGATTTCGCGAAGGCGTTCGGCGAAACTGGCGCGCGCAGGAAAACGCAACGCGCCGAAGCGAAGCATGGCGGCCGCCTGGCCGTTTAACTCGACGACCCCATAGCCGGTGGCGCCGGCGAGCGCAGGATCGAGGCCGAGAACGCGTAGCGTTTTGCGCGCGACTGAACCGTTTGCGGGCATGGTGATGTCATGACCATCCGCTGGCGGGGCCATGACGTGGTTCAGTCTACGCGCAGAAGAAAATTCGGGGGTAGCACTTTTTCGCCAAGCGCAACGCGAAGAACAATACACGCACCGAAAAACTAGCTGGCAACGGCCGCCTGGATCTCGTTTTCGTCGATGTCGAAGTTAGCGTAGACGTGCTGAATGTCGTCGTGCTCTTCGAGCGCCTCGACCATCTTTAGCATTTGTTGCGCTTGCGCTCCCGTGAGCTTCACGTAATTCTGCGGAACCCACGCAATTTCGGCAGCCGCCGGATTGATCCCCGCTGCGATCAGAGCCTCGCGGACTTTGTCGAAAGCTTCCGGTGGAGTTACGACCTCCCAGAAAGAGCCATCGTCTTTCAGGTCCTCGGCACCCGCATCGAGGACTACGCCCATCATCTTTTCCTCGTCCGCAGCTTCTTTTGCCACCGTGATGTCGCCTTTGCGGTGGAACATCCAACCCACGGCGCCCGTCTCCGCCATGCTGCCGCCGTGCTTGGCCATCAGGTGGCGAATTTCGCTGACGATACGATTGCGGTTGCTGGAAACCACCTGCACCAACATTCCCACGCCGCCGGGCCCATAGCCTTCAAACGTCACTTCCTCGAGGACTTCGCCTTCCATTTGACCGGTGCCGCGGAGGATGGCTCGCTCTATATTGTCGTTGGGCATGTTCTCGTTTTTCGCGGCAAGAATGGCGGTGCGAAGGCGGGGATTCGTATTGGGGTCCGCGCCACCCGAGCGCGCGGCGATCATGATCTCGCGAATGATCTTGGTGAAGGCCTTGCCGCGGCGCGCATCAGTCGCGGCCTTCTTGTGCTTGATGGTCGCCCACTTCGAATGTCCGGACATACGGAATGCCTCGCAGAAGAAACTGGCAGGAGCCTATTATGTGCCCTTGCTGCGACAGTCTAGCACAGGGTTTCTGAAAGAAAAAGCTGGCAGGACGCCGCCTCGAGTGTCCCGTGGACAGGATTTGAGGCGGGCGATATACTCGCTGGTTCATTTTCAAATGGGATCGCTCCCGTTTATCTGCTTTTCTGCAACGAGTGTGCGGGAACCTTTTTTGCCGCGCACGCGTACTAGACAGGGAAGTCCCGCAAAGGAGAATTATCGATGAGGAAAGTAGCACTGGCCCTGTGTGTCTTTATGGTGGCGGCGGTGTGTTACGCGCAGTCCGGTTCCACGCCGCTCCTGCTACAACAGCCGGCGATCAGCAAGACGCAGATTGTTTTCGTCTACGGCGGAGAACTGTGGAGCGTCGGCCGGAACGGCGGCGACGCGATTCGATTGACGACAGGAATCGGCATTCAATCCAACCCGTATTTTTCGCCGGACGGAAAATGGATCGCGTTTTCGGGCCAGTACGGCGGCAACACGGATGTGTACGTGGTTTCCGCGGACGGCGGAGTGCCGAAGCGGCTGACCTATCATCCCGCGCCCGATATCGTGGCTGGATGGACGCCGGACGGCAAGAATGTGCTGTTTGATTCGACCCGCGATTCATTCGCCAGCGGCGTGGCGAATCTATTCACTGTTTCGGTGACGGGGGGATTGCCCACGAAGCTGCCGTTCCCGCTGGCCTATGAGGGCTCATATTCGTCGAACGGCGACGAGATCGCCTACCGTCCCGTGGCATTTCCGTGGGGCACATGGTCGCACTATCGAGGAGGCACGGAATCGAAAATCTGGATCGCCAAGTTGTCGGATTCGAGTTACCAGGAAATCCCGCGCGGTGATTGGAACGAATTCGATCCCATGTGGGTGAAAAACAAAATTTATTTTCTCTCGGACGAAAAAGGGCCGTTCACGCTCTGCGAGTATGACCCCGCGACAAAAAAAGAGACGCAACTGATTCCCAATGACGGCATGCCGATCAAGGAAGCCTCGGCGGGACCGGACGCAATTATTTACTCGCAGTTTGGCGCGATCCACGTGTACGACATCGCGACGCATCGCGACCGCGCGGTGGCGATTCACGTCACCGGCGATTTCCCCCAGGTGATGCCGCATTTCGACAGCGTGGAGAAAAATATTCTTTCCTCGGGGATTTCACCAACGGGCGTTCGCGCTGTATTCGAGGCACACGGAGAAATTTTGACGGTGCCGGCGGAGCATGGCGATGTGCGTAACATCACGAACTCGCCGGGCGTTGCAGACCGCACGCCGGCGTGGTCACCCGACGGAAAGTCGATTGCGTATTTCTCGGACGAGTCGGGCGAGTATGCGCTCCATATCAAGGACCAAAACGGGATGGGAGCCGTCAAGAAAATTAATCTTGGCAACCCGCCGTCGTATTTTTACGACCCCCAATGGTCGCCGGACAGCAAGAAAATTGCATACACGGACAAGCGGCTGAGCGTTTGGTACGTGGACCTCGATAAGGGAACGCCCGTAAAAATTGATTCCGACGTATTCGAAACGCCGGAGCGGACGCTCGATCCATCGTGGTCGCCCGACAGCGAATGGATTGCGTACACGAAGCTGATGCAGAACCACATGCGCGCGGTGTTTGTGTATTCGCTCGCGACGGGCAAGAGCACGCAAGTCACCGATGGCATGAGCGATGCGCGCTCTGCGGTATGGGACAAGAATGGAAAGTATTTGTATTTCACGGCCAGCACGAATTCCGGACCCACGACTGCCTGGCTCGACATGTCAAGCTACGACCATACGGTAACGCGCAGCGTCTACGTCGCCGTGTTGGGCAAGGACATGAAGTCGCCGCTCGCGCCTGAGAGCGACGAGGAGAAGGCGGAGAAAAAGCCCGAGCCGAAGGAGACTGCTGAAAAGGAAAAGAAGGAGGAAACACCGAAGGTAACCATCGACTTCGAAAATATCGGGCAGCGCATCCTGGCTCTGCCCGTTCCGGCGCGCAATTACGTTGGAATTGAGGCCGGTAAGACGGGCGAATTGTTCTTGGCCGAATTGCCGCCGGGCGAGGAAGGCGGAGCGTTTGGCATGCCGCCGGGAGTGGTGATCACGCGGTTCGACATGAAAACGCGGAAGGCCTTCCCGATTATTTCCGGCGTGCAATCCTTTGACGTGTCATTCAACGGCGAGAAGCTGCTTTATGAACAGAAGGGGCATTGGGGTATCGCGCCGACAGCGGCTCCCGTGAAGCCGGGCGAAGGCACCTTGAATATGGCAGACATGAAGGTATGGGTGGACCCGCGGGCGGAATGGAGGCAGATGTACCACGAGGTGTGGCGCATCGAGCGCGACTTTTTCTACGCGCCAAACTTCCACGGGCTCGATCTCGACAAGACGGAGGCCGAATACGCGAAATATCTGCCGGGCCTCGCCAGCCGCGAGGATTTGAACTTCATGTTCGATCAGATGTTGAGTGACCTGAACGTGGGCCACATGTTCGTGCGCGGAGGCGCAATTCCCACGGTTCCTCCGGTCACGGTGGGACTGCTGGGCGTGGATTACAAAATCGAGAATGACCGTTACCGGATCGCGCACGTCTACTACGGAGAAAATTGGAATCCGGATCTGCAAGCGCCGTTAACGCAGCCGGGGGTCAATGTCGTGGAAGGCGATTACATCCTCGCTGTCGACGGACGCGAAGTGCACGGCTCGGATAATATTTACAGTTTCTTCCTCGACAAAGCCAACAAGCAGGTAACCCTCAAGGTCGGGCCGAACGCGGATGGTTCCGGATCGCGCGAGGTCACTGTTGTGCCCGTCGCGAACGAATTGAACTTGCGGCATCGCGATTGGACCGTTCACAACATGGAGACGGTGGACAAGTTGAGCGGCGGAAAACTGGCGTATGTGTACCTGCCCAACACCGCTGGCGGCGGGTTCACCAATTTTAATCGCTACTACTTTGCGCAGGTTGGCAAATCGGGCGCGGTGATGGATGAACGGTTCAACACCGGCGGTTCCATCGCGAATTACATCATCGAAACGATGCAGCGCAAGCTGACGAGTTACTGGTACACGCGGCAGGGCGAAGTGTTCACGTCGCCGCTTGACGCAATTTTCGGACCCAAGGTGATGATCATCAATCAATTCTCCGGCTCAGGCGGCGACTGGATGCCTTGGGGCTTCCGCCACACCGGGCTGGGGCCGCTGGTTGGAGAAAGAACGTGGGGTGGCCTTGTCGGTATTTACGGTTACCCACAATTGATCGATGGCGGATCGGTGACGGCGCCGCGCGTGGCCTTCTTCAATCCGAACGGGACGTGGGACGTGGAAAATCACGGCGTTCCGCCGGATGTACCGGTGATCCTGGATCCGAAAGCGTGGCGCGAAGGGCACGACGTACAGCTTGAGAAAGCAGTCGCCGTGGCGATGGATGAATTGAAGAAGAATCCATTGCCGAAGCCGCACGTTCCTCCGTTCCCGGATTATTCGAAGGACGCGCACTAGCACAACCGCAACGTGTGATGAATGCGCGGCTCGGCGCTTGATCAGCACTTAATCGGCGCCGGGCTGTTGCGCTTTTCGGGTATTTATTTGAACCGCTGCGCGCAGCCCGCTCATCGAATCGGCTCACAGGAGACCATCCATGCCATTTGCTGCCAAACGCGTTTACTTTCCGCCGCCCGCAGGATTCGGCCCGCTGCCGTTTTCAAATGGCGTGCTTGTTGGCGGCACTTTCTATACGAGCGGCCACCTTGGCCTGGACCCGGCGACGAAGAAAATTCCCGCCAACGTCGAGCAGGAAATTTGCTTTATGCTCGACGGTTTTCGCGGCACGCTTTCCCGCGCGGCGCTGGCCATGGCGGATCTTGTTTTCGTGCAAGTGTTTTGCCCGGACGTCTCGCTATTTGATCAATTCAATTCTGTTTACCGCACATATTTCTCGCATGATTTTCCGGCGCGTGCATTTATCGGCTCGGGGCCGCTGCTTTTTGGCGCGCATTTCGAAATTCAGGGCATCGCTGTGAAGCGGGGTAAGGCCCAGCGTCGCGCGCCGCGGTGGCGAAAGTAGCGTTATCCGTCCGCAGTAATCCAAATTGGCCCATTGCGTGCCGAAGGTCGAATGTGGCGCAACGTACCCGTTGAGCCGCCATTCCGGTAGAATGATCTCTTCAAGAGGTTGCTACGCGATGCGCATCCACAATGCAGAATCACCTGAATTCATTTTCATGGTGCGCGAGCTTTTCATGGAATACTCCGCGTCGCTGGGAGTAAATTTTTGCTTTCAGGGATTTGCGGAAGAGCTGGCAAACCTTCCCGGCGAATATACGCGGCCGTCTGGCCGCCTTTTCGTGGTGCTCGATGAACAGCGCGCTGCCGGATGCGGGGCGCTGCGGAGGCTCGACGAGCGAACGTGCGAGATGAAACGCCTGTATCTGCGCCCGGAGTATCGCGGGAGGGGCATTGGCCGTGAGATTACGGATGCGCTGATGAACGCGGCGCGCGAAATAGGCTATGTGCAAATGCGGCTGGATACGTTGCCATCCCTGACGACGGCAATTGCGCTTTATCGAGCGCTCGGTTTCAGGGAAATTCCGCCGTATTGGGCGAATCCGGTGCCGGGCGTAGTGTTCTTTGAACGCGACTTATAGTCCGCATACTTTGCGGAGAGCTAACGCTGCGGGAGAGATGGGGTCTCGCTGGCGGCTTCGGAATTGACCACGGGCGCGGCGTTGCCTACACAAAAGCGTCCAAGAAGAAACGCGCCGAGCAAGGCGAGCAGAGCGCCAGCGATGACGATGGCTTCCCACGCCAGGCCAATCGCGACGGTTACGGTCGGGCGAGCGCCAAATGGCACCAGCAAAACGGCGAGCGCTGCTTCGCGTATGCCGATTCCTCCCTGCGTGATGGGGATCACGGCGCAAAGCTTGGCGAGCGGCCAGCCAAAAAGCCACGCGCGAAACGGCAATCGAAGGCCGGTGGCATTCGCCACCTGCGCCATCAGCCAGATAAAACTCGCCTGAACGAAAAGCGCCAGGCACAATGCAGCCAAAACATATTGCGGCTTCTGGTGCGTCGAGAGCGCCGCTCGCCGAAGATTCACAATTCGACGGCGCATCCGGACGGACACTCTTCTGGCGGGGAACCACCATACGATGGGGGCGATGATAGCGAGTAGCACGGCCATTGCGACGCCAACAATTACAAATATGCGCCGGGTCTCCGGCGAGAGAGCGCTCGGCACCAGTAGGATTCCGAACGCGGCGAGCAACCCGAGCGCCACGAAATCGAGCATGCGAGCGAGAAAAGTTCCGAGCAGGACTCCGGCCTTGCTTCTCCCGATGTGCAGCGCCAAGCCAGCGCGTACGAAATCTCCGCCAACGATGGAAGGTAGAAAAAGCGTGCTGAATAGCCCGGAAAGATAGCAGCGCGCCGCCTGGCGAAAACTGAGCGCTGCGCCGCCAAGATTGACCATCAGGCGCCATTTGACGATGCCCACGACGTGCGCGGCAAGATATCCGGCGAGCACCAGCAACCAGACATACGCGGGGAGCTCGCGCAGCGTGGCCCACACTTCGGCCAGCGGAAGGAAATGGAAAAGCAAAAGCAGCGCGAGGACGCTGCCGCCGATGCGCAGTGCCGCGCCATGCCAGCTCCATATTTTCTTATGAGAGGTCATCCCGTAGGTGCAACTGGGTTCATTATGGGGCTCGATGGGACACGTCACAAGCGCGACCTGCCTTGTGTGTCTTTTGCAGAGCGGTTTATGGCCTTGCGTCTCTGCCGGTAACGAATTAAGGTATTTGTTCCTCGCATCGCGAAGAATTGGAGTGCTTGTGACAAAAAAGAAGATTCGTATCGTTCAATATGGCGTAGGGCCGATTGGCGCTTCCATCGTGCGACTGATGCGCCAGAAAAGTGCCATCGAGATCACCGGCGCGATCGATTCCGATCCGGCGAAGGCGGGCCGTGACTTGGGTGAAGTGGTGAGCGCTGCCGACGCACCGTGGGGAATCGCTGTGTCGGCAGAGCCGAAGCCGGTATTAGCGGGCCAAGTCGACGTGGTTATGCATTGCACCGCTTCCCATTTGAAGGACGTGATGTCTCAACTTCTTGCCTGTCTTGAGGCAGGTTGCTGCGTGGTCTCGACCTGCGAAGAACTCGCATATCCGTTTCGCAAACATCCGGAGCTTGCCGCGCGACTGGACGCCGCCGCAAAAGAAGAGGGCGTGGCGCTGGTCGGGACGGGCGTAAATCCGGGATTCGTGATGGACAAAATGGTGCTGACGCTTGCGGCTGTGGCGCAGCGCATCGATTCCGTGCGCGCCGTGCGCATCGTGGATGCTTCAAAGCGCCGTTTGCCACTGCAGAAGAAAATCGGCGCCGGCATGACTCCGCAGGAATTCCGCGAGCGCGTCGCTGCAGGAGTCATCAAACATCACGGCTTGCCGGAATCCGTGGCGATGGTGGCGGACGCGCTGGGCTTTGACGTGGATCAGATCTCCGAAACAATCGAACCGGTGATTGCCGAAGAGCGTGTGAAGACGGAATTTCTGGAAGTGGAAGCCGGGCAGGTCGCCGGAGTTCACCAGATTGCACGCGGAACCATCGCCGGCGCGGAAAAGATTTTCATGGAACTAAAGATGTATGTGGGCGCGAAAGATCCTGCCGATACGGTGACGCTCACAGGCGAGCCGAATATCACTCTGACGATTCCCGGCGGGACGCACGGTGACATCGCTACGGCGGCCGTGGCCGTGAACGCCATTCCGGAGATTCTCGCCGCGCCCGCAGGGCTGCGCACTTCGCGCGATTTGCCGCTCAGCTACTTCGCACCGAACGCTACGCCCTAAAAAGCGGCCAATTTCCTGGCCCGCCCCTTGCATTTGTCGAACTAAGCCTTTTGCCAATAATTGGCGATGGCGGCATAGTCGACATCCGTTTTTGCTGCGGCTTTCACGGCGGAGTAGGCTTCGTGAGCCGCCGCTCCCGCGGGAAGGCGAACACCGTTTTCCTTGGCCAACTCCATCGCCAAGCCGATGTCCTTCAGCATGAGCCGCAGGGGAAAACTCGGAGTGAAGTCGCGCTTGAGAATTAGGGGCGCTTTCACGTCCAACACCGGCGCGCGGCCCATGCTCGATTGCAACACCTCTATTAACCGCTCGCCCGCAACTCCCGCACGCGCGACAAGCTCCAATCCTTCGGCAAGAGCCTGAACCTCCAGAGCCAGGATCAAATTCATCGCCAGCTTTACCGTTTGACCTGAGCCGTTGGGACCGAGCAGGAAAAATCGCTTGCCGACAGCTTGCAACACGGGCTCAACACGGTCGAGAATTTCCTTGTTTCCGCCAATCATGAAGACCAATTCGCCCTTTTCCGCGCCCCACGTGCCACCGGTAACGGGCGCGTCCAGAAAATCCGCGCCGCGCTCCGCGCAAGCCTCCGCGATGCGTCGCGCGAGCGTCGGTGAGACGGTGCTCGAATCGATCAGCACACTCCCTTTGCGCAAGCCTGCAAGGGCGCCGTGTTCGCCCCAAAGAACCTGTTCGAGGGCTGGAGGATCGCTCACGATCGTGAAAGTGACATCCGAAGCGGCCGTGACTTCACGCGGCGAGTTGGCGGCTTTCGCGCCGTCTTTTTCCAACGCTTCCGTTTTCGAGCGCGTGCGATTCCATACCGTCAGAGGAAATCCAGCCTTCAGCAAGTTCCGACCCATGGGAAGGCCCATTAATCCGAGCCCGATTAATCCGACTTTTGGTTTCATTGACTTCCTCCCTGGTGAGCAGATGAATATAACGGGACACGCGGCGCGAGGAAATCGGAATTGTTGCGGGATGAAATGCCTGGGGATTGCGGAGTTCGGTGGCAAGCCCACTGCCGGCTTGCTCGACTTCTAGGCAGTAATGGATTCCGGCTGCACAATTATTTCACGGACGCGCACAATCGATGGATAGGGAATTTCGATGCGCACGGTTTTGTCGCGGCCTGCCTGTGAGAACCGGTCTTCCAGGCGGATGAGCGCCCCGGAGTCGAAAGCCAGCGTACCAGTCGCCGTCATCTGAACCTCGCCAGCGCGGTAGTTGACTTCCACTCGTTTACCGAGAAGTAATGTAAACGCGGGCACAAACTAAAGACTAAAGTGCCGCGTCAGTGCGGTCAATAGTACCGACGGGTTAAGTGTGTAAAAACCGTTTAAAACAGCTCGCTTTTAACTTACGAGGCTGAATTCGACTCTGTGCCGGAACGGGTCAATGCGCTCCGCCCGCACGCGGATGCGGTCGCCAAGGTGGAATTCCCGCCGGGAATCGCGCCCTTTGCGAGGATGATACGATTGGCTGACGATGGCATGGTCGCTCTCGCGATATTGGAAGCGCTGGCCGAGCGTTTCTTCCAGGCGGTCGATAGCCACGAGGCCTTCGACGAAAACCTCGAATAACTCGACGAAGAAGCCGAATTTCAGCACGGAAATAATAAGCGCGTCGTATTCCTCGCCCAGATGGCCTTCCATATATTGCGCCGTCTTCCAATCCATCAGCTCGCGCTCAGCGGCATCAGCACGACGCTCGGCTTCGGATGTTTCGACAGCAATTTCCTCGAGTTCCGCCAGTCGGTAAGGGCCTTTGGCGGCGGATGGGTTTTCGAGTGCCCACTTCAGGTTCCGATGGACGATAAGGTCCGGATAGCGGCGAATGGGCGAGGTGAAATGCGTGTATTCATCCGCAGCGAGCGCAAAATGACCAAGCAATACGGCTGCGTAGCGCGCTTGCTTGAGCGAGCGCAGCATTAAATAAGAGAGAATGCGCTCCTCGGGCTTGCCTGCCAGTTTCTGCGTGAGGCGCTGATAATGCTGCGGACGAATGTCGAAATCAGCGCCCGGCAGGGTGACTTCCATGGTGCGCGGCCGGCCGTGGCGTTCGCGCCCCGCGGGACGCACCTGCCCGTGGCGCACACTGATTCGACGCTCCGATAAATCCTCGACGCCGAGGGAATAGCCGAACGCGCGCGCGAGTTCCTCGAATTCCAAAACTTTTTTCGGGTCGGGCTTTTCGTGAACGCGATGGAGCGATGAGATACCGCGCTTTTCCAGATAGGACGCGACGGCCTCGTTCGCGGCAAGCATGAATTCCTCAATGATGCGATGCGCGAAATTACGTTCGCTGCGGACGACGGCTATCATTCGTGCCGCATCGTCGAACTCGATGACGGGTTCCGGCAAATCAAAATCGATAGAGCCGCGCGCCGCTCGGCGCGCATTCAGCGCGAGTGCCAGTTCCTTCATCCGCCGGAATTCGCCGACGAGCGATGCGTATCGCTCCATCATTTCCGGATCGCCTTGGAGTACTTTGTGAACATTGGTATACGTCATGCGCTCGACCGAGCGAATGACCCCCGGCATGAATTCGGCTCCGAGGATCTTTCCAGTTTTGTCGAGTTGCAGGATGGCGCTCATCACCAGGCGGTCGACGTGCGGGTTGAGCGAGCAAATTCCGTTGGAAAGTTCTTCGGGCAGCATGGGCACGGCGCGATTTGGGAAATAGACCGATGTGCCGCGCAGGCGCGCTTCGCGGTCAAGTTCCGAAGCGCGGCGAACATAATGCGCCACGTCGGCAATGTGCACCTGCAGTTCGAAACCGCCGGGCCGCTCCGCGACGTACACCGCGTCGTCAAAATCTTTCGCCGTCTCGCCGTCAATGGTGACAATCGGCAAGTCGCGGAAGTCGCGTCGCCCGGCAATATCCTCTTCGCGCACCTGTTGGGGAATTGCCCGCGCTTGCGCAAGGACTTCAGGCGCAAACACATGCGGTAGATGATGTTTGCGGATGATGATTTCAACATCGACGCCCATTTCGCCCGGACGCCCCAGGATTTCCACCACACGTCCGGCAGGCGCGACGCCGCTGCGCGGGTAGCGCGTGATCTCCACGTTCACGACGGCACCGTCGAGTTCGGGCAGACGTATTCGTTTGGCAGTCAGTGGGTATTCGGTGGCGTGCTGAAGTTTTTCTTGCAATTCGGGCGTCAGCTCAGCGCCTGCGGGAATGACGATTTCATGCGCAAGGCGCGTTTCGTAGGGCAGGACGGCATTGCCATGCGGGCCGTAGCGGAACAGGCCGACAACCGTGGGATGCGCCCGCACAGTGATTTTTTCGATGCGCCCTTCGAACCGGCCATCGGAATGGCGGCGGGTCAGGCGCGCTTCCACGCGGTCGCCATGCATCGCGTCGCCCATACTGTCCGGATTGATGAACAGGTCGCCTTCCATGCCTCTTACGGGGCGATCGGGGACAACAAAGCCGTAGCCGTCACGGTGGGCGACTAGGCGACCGGCAATCAGATTCGGATCCTGCCGCGCAGGCCGCGCCACTGCCTCAGCGCTCCCTTCAGCCCCTCGCGAAGCGGATGGTTCCCGCGGCCGGATGTCATGACGTTGACCTGGCCGCGGATTTGGCGCTGGCGCGCTGCGCTGGCCAGTGAGCCGGTATCGCCCATGCTCCACTTGCACGTCGCCGCGGCGCTTCAGACGCCCCAGCAGCTTCGGCAGCACGCGCCGGCCCCAATGCCGGAGGCCTAGCGCGCTCGCCATTTCGCGTATACTCTCAGGCCGATTCGCTTTCGCAAGATAGGCAAGCAACTCGCCTTCCGTGATTTCCGGCGGACGCTCGCCGTCGAGTCGTTTTTTTTCTTTCATGGAATGGGCTATTTCACCGGACCGGCGAATTCATGACATCGCGCCGTGTGGCTTCTTTGGCCCGCACGCTCGCTCCCGCATATTCCTCACAACAATTGCCGGCAACATTGCCGCACAACATCACCCGCAACATTGCCCGTGTATTGTATGTTCCGCGCGCAGATTCTCCCGCAACTTTTTTCGCGGTGCCGGGTTTGCATCCCCAGTTGTGAAATCCGCTTGCCGTCTCCCCAGGCGGCGAGCGAAATCTCACACCCCAGGGACGTCGGAGGCGGCTCAACCAGAGCCGCCTCCTTAATTTTTTGCGGCGATCTACGTGCCTCAACGCATGCCGTCCCAAAATTCCCGCGCAGGATGCTCGCGACTATGCTTTGAGTAAGGCAGGACCCCATGCTATGGTATCCGCGATTAGGCCCTGCCTATGGGATCAGGAATAATTTTCATCTATGCGCTGGCCGTTTTCCTCCTTCTCGTCGTGCCGGTGCTTGCCATAACCGCCTTTGTACGAGTGCGTAAACTCGAAGAGCGTCCCGCCAGCAGCAGTGGAACGTCGGACCAGATATGGAAACTTGAGCAGCGCGTTCAAGGCCTCGAGAAAGCCGTGCAGCGCCTCGTAACGCAGGCCGCAGCGCCAACCGCACCAGCCACGTCTCCGCCCATCCCTGTCCCACTTCAGCCTCGCGTGACTCCCAGCCCGCCGCCACGTCCGGAAACTTTACCAGGAACCGTCGCGCCGCTCCCACGAGTAGCGTCGTCGCCGAACGCCTCACTCTCTTACACTCCGCCACGCAAAACTCTGGTGGCCGCGAATGCATCTTCGCTCGATCTCGAAAATGTGGTCGCGGGCAAATGGCTCAACTACATCGGCATCGTCGCCGTCCTCTTCGCCGCAACATTTTTCATCAAGTATGCGTTCGACAATAACTGGGTAGGTCCGCGCGGGCGCGTCGGAATAGGATTGCTTTTGGGCGCAGCGCTGGTCGCCTGGAGCGGCTGGCTTCTGCGCCGCGGCTACAAATATTTTTCGGAAGGTATCGCGGGATTAGGCGCGGCTGTTCTTTATTTGTCGCTTTGGGGCGGCTCGCATTACTTCCACATTTTCAATTCGAGCCAGGCCTTTGCCGGAATGATCGTCGTCACGGCCGTGATGGTCGCCGTAGCGCTGGGACGCGATTCGCAGCGCTTGGCCCTCCTTGCGCTCATCGGTGGGTTCTTAACGCCTGAACTTGTCAGCACCGGCATCGACCACGAAATTGTTCTCTTCACATACACGGCGCTGCTTTCCGCCGGAATGCTCGCCCTCGAACGCGCGCGCGAATGGAAATGGCTGCCTCCTCTGTCGTTTTTCGCGACTCAAGTTTATTTCTGGGGATGGTACAACAGCTTTTACGCATCGGAAAAAATGGGCCGTACGCTCATTTTTGCGGCGATCTTCTTCGTATTATTTGCAATTTTGCCGGTGATGCGCGGAATGCACGAGAGACGCATTCACGACACGGAGTATTTTGTTGCCGTCGCAAATGTGGGTTGTTTTCTCCTAGCGCTGCGCCAGATGCTCTGGCCGGAACATCGTTGGGCTTTGACGGCCTCGTTTCTCGCACTCGCCGGCGCGCAGCTGCTCGTTCTTCGTTTGTTCCCGGCGTCGGTCAAAGACAAGCCGGATAAACACTTTCTCCGTTTGCAATCGCTTTTCGCTGCTCTCGCGCTGCTCTGCGTCTCGCTCGCGATTCCGGCGCGCCTCGACCATCAATGGTTGACGATTGCCTGGGCTATTGAAGGCGCCATCCTCGTATGGGGCGGCGCGCGCATGGCGTCAGTATGGTTGCGCATAGCGGGTTTGTTTTTCTTTGGCATCACGGGGGTGCGTCTAGTCGTTTTGTCGATTCCCGCCGGCACATTTTTATGGAACCAGCGCTTCCTTACGTTCGCCGTTGCTGTTGCGTGCTTCGCGCTTGGCTGCACTTTCGTCAGAGAGCTCGCGCCCCAATTTGATGAATCCGAGCGCAACGTTTTTGTGGTGCTCGCCATCGCAGTGAACGTTTATGCGTTGATTGCGCTTTCGCTGGAAGTCTGGGATCTCCTCGGTCACGCGAACGCGCTGGGCATCGAAGGCTGGCTCGCTCAGCAATTGGGCCTCTCGGTCCTTTGGACGATTTATGCCGCGGCTCTGATCCTTGCTGGCATGGCCCGCCACGCCGCCATGCTGCGTTGGCAGGCGTTGGCGCTTTTCGCCGTTGTCGTGGCGAAAGTTTTTCTCTACGATCTTTCTATTCTCAGCCGCTTCTACCGCATCATTTCTTTCCTCGTCCTCGGCGTCCTGCTCCTGGGCGTATCGTTCCTTTATCAAAAACGCGCCATTGCGCGGGAAGGCAAGCTACGTTGAAACCCGGGCGGCATAAGAAACTTCACTCGGCAGCGGCCCGATGGACCGCGCTCGCTGCGTTAACCTTGGCGCTCCTCGCTTCGATGACCGCGGCAAAACCGCCCGCAGAAGAGTCGAATGTTCTTCCCGCCGCATGGTCAAACTGGAAATATTTTCGCTCGATCGATCTTTTTGCTACTCAGGACCAGCGCCTCGTGTCACTTCGCGTTCCGCTCGCCGTTTTCGCCCACTCCCAGAACCAACTGGCTGATCTGCGCGTGATTGACGATCGCGGCCAGCAGGTCCCGTATGTGCTCCATGTGACATACGGTTCGACGAAGACGCAAATTCGCCCGGCTCGACAGCTCGAGCTCAGTTACGTTCCCGGAAAATACACGCAAGTCGTCCTCGACGCCGGCGCGCAAGCCCCATTTCACAATTCAGTGCATATTTCGACGCCGCTCGGCGATTTCATCGCGTGGGCGGACGTCAACATCAGCGATGATGCACGTACTTGGCGGCATATCGGGGCTATTCAGCCGATTTACCGCTTCTCTCGAAAAAATATCGACGGCGATCAGACTCTCGTCTATCCCGAGACGAATGCTCGTTACATTCGCCTAAGAATTTACGACAAGGAAAAACAATTCCCGATGGTGAAAACGGATGTCCGGTACACGGTGACAGTCCCCGAAGAAAGTCAACCTGCGGATGCGGTATTTGAGGCCGTGCCTTCGCGCGACAGCCAGAAAAGCGTCTGGCGCGCCGATCTCGGCTATTCGCTGCCGATTGATAGCGTTCGCATCGATTCCTCGGATGCAGACTTCTATCGGAGCGTTGAAGTATTTGCCAGCGACGACGCTGAAAACTGGTACCTGCGAGGTTCCGGCCAAATCTACCACTTTCAGGCTGGTGCGCCGCCCGCGCCGTTCGTCTCGGTAGGCAATCAGATGAAGAAAACTTATCTGCACACCGGATTCGGATTTTCAGAGAATTCCGCGCGCTACTGGCGTGTTGAAATTCAGAATGGTAGCGATCCACCGCTCGCCAACGCGAAGGTGCAGCTATATATGGCGGCCCGCAATGTTGTTTTTCGTCAGCTCCCCGGCCGGACGTATCAGCTTCTCTATGGTCAAAGCGAAGCGAAAGAACCGCAATATGATCTGGCGCAGACTGCTACTCCCGAGCAAATTCGCGACGCCTCGCTTGCCTCGGGGGTTGGCGCCGAGCGAATCAACATGTCGTGGACTGATCCGCGTCCCTGGACCGATCGAAACTCGATGGTCCTGTGGATTGCCGCGATTCTCGCCGCGCTCCTTCTTGCTTTCGTCGCTGTGCGCGAAGGAATCGCGCGACGCCCCAACGCACAGTAGAAACGTTTCCTCGAAATGCCCGCAGCAAACTCCGTTGCAGCTACTCTTGGAATTTATGGCTTGGCGTAGCCTGTTTTTCGTTCTGCAATTCGATCACATCCGGGCCCGTTTCCGACGAGCCGAGCAGCCAGCGGCAGAAATAATTGGCGCGCATCCAGAAAACGTATTCGGCGTCGGGCATGTAACTATGGCGCATTCCCGGAAGCACGAACATGTCGAAGCGCTTGTCGGCTTTGATCAGCGCCTCGGCAAGGCGCATGGTGTTCGCCATGCTCACGTTGTTGTCCATGTCACCGGTCGTCAACATCAAGTGGCCTTTCAAGTTTTTGGCCAGCTCGGAATTTTTCTCGATATTGTATAGAAACTTCACTGTGCCGTTCTTTTCGTCCACTTCCTTCACGCCGTCATACTTCTCGCTCCAATATTTATTGTAGACATTGTTTTCGTGGTTGCCTGATTCCGACCATCCCACCTTAAAGAAATTAGGGTACTGGAGCAATGCGGCAGCCGTCATGAACCCGCCGCCGGAGTGGCCCCAAATGCCGACGCGATTGATATCGATATACGGATGAACGGCCGCCAATTCCTCTGCCGCGGCTTTTTTGTCCGCCAGACCGTAGTCGCGCAGATTGCCATAGCCATAGGTGTCGTACCATTTGTCGCGTTGCGGGCTCCCGCCGCGATTGCCGACTTCGATGACGATGAAGCCGAGTTGCGCGAGCGCGAAACTCTGATTTTTCGGTGAAAACGATTTCGTCACACTTTCGGTCTGCGGACCCGGATAGACATATTCAATCAGCGGATACTTGCGCGATGCATCGAAATCGAACGGCTTGTACATTACGCCGTAGAGATCAGTCACGCCGTCGGCGGCCTTGACGTGAAACGTTTCCGGATACTTGAATCCCGCGTCGAGCAGACGCTTGACGTCCGTGGTCTCCAGAGCCTCCAGCGTCGCGCCTTGATCGTCGAGAAGAACTGATTTCGGCGCCGTATCGACGCGCGAAAAAGTGTCGATGAAATACTTGCCGGAATCAGAGGCGCTGATGGAGTTGTCAAAATTGCCTGGATCGAGCAGCTTCAGCCCCGAGCCATCCAGATTCACGCGGTAGAGGTGAACGTAATACGGATCTTCATTAGACTCGTGACCCGTCGCGGTGAAGTACATCACGCGCATCTTCGGATCGATCGACAGAATCTGGTCGGCCATGTACTCGCCCGTCGTGATCTGGTTTTTCAAATGGCCGTCGCCGTCGTACAGATAATAGTGGCCCCAGCCGTCGCGCTCGGACCACCAGATCAGTTCCTTGCCGTTGTCGACTTGCCGCAACGGCTTGTCGTCAATGTACACGTTCGACCGCTCCTCGATAAGGGTTTTCACGGCGCCAGTGTTGGTGTCGGCGACGCAAACGTCGATGCGATGCAGATCCCGGCTGGAGCGCAGAAAATAGAGTTTGTCGGACGTATCGGCGAGCCACTGGCCCGTCAGATAGCCTCCAAAACCTCCAAATAATCTTTTCTGACCCTCGGTTTGCTGCATCTCGTGCTCGCGGTCTCGCGCGAGCATGCGGTCGGTCGCAACCGTGAGTGTCTGATCCTTGAACGCCGCCGTTTGGATTACTTTGTGCTCCTTGGTGGCAACGTCGAAAACCTGCAATTCAAACTGCGGCACGTTGGCGTCGCCGGCCATTGCGTAGCTGTAAGTTTCGAGTGTCGGACGAGGATTCGCCAGCGTGTGAATCACCCACAAATCCGCAACTTTTCTTTCATCGGCGCGCACCAAGGCAAATTTCTTCGAGTCCTTTGCCCAGTAAATCGGAATCGGCACGGTGCGCGGACCTGCTGGATTGGTGTCATCCTTCTGAAATCTCTTGAGCTCTTTTAGGTCCTCATCCACCAGCACGCGCGCGTAGCTGTATTTTTCCACGCCATCGGTGGTGAGTTGCGTTTCCACGATGCTCTTGTCCCCGGGCTTTTTCTGGGCTTTAACGTAATTGGCGGCGTCCATCATGTAAAGATTGAAGCCGCGCGCGAAAACGATCGTCTTGCCGTTCGGCGAAACAGATGCCCACATGGGCTTTTCGAGCGGCGCCGCCATGGCGTCGAGACGCGTCACTTTTCCTGTTGCCAGGTCCAACTCGAAATAGATCTTGCGCGTGGGCGGCTTGGCTTCTCCTTCTTCTCCGTTTTCCTCGTTCTGCTGTTCAGTCTTGCGCTGGCCCATTTGCTGCGTTTGTTTGTGCTCTTTGCCTTCCTGGATTGTTTCCTCGTCATTCGTTTGCACTCTGTTGGCTTCGTTGGGAATGACGGAATCCTTGCGAACTTCGACGTCAAATTGCAGCGCCGTATCCTGTTTCACCAGGCGCAGCGCCTTGATGGGGAGGTGCTGGGCGTCGTAAGGATAATTCGTCAGCGTGGAAAGCTGCGTGGCGAGCTTCGCATTATCGAACAGAGGCGTCTTGGTTCTGCGCGCTGGATCGACAATCCAGTAGCGCGTGCCTTCGGGGGTTTCATAGCTGTACCAGAAACGGTCGGAAAGCTCGAACCAGTGCGGCCTCACTTCCGTATCGAACACCAGTTTGCCCATGTTTGAGGGGACGAAGCGTGCGGCAAGCTGATAGTTCGGCCTGACGAAACGCGCTTGTGAATTCCGCATCGCAGGACCCATTTCCCCGCGCTGTTCCACGGACGCGCGCTGGTTTTGTGCCCGCACGTTTACACCCAGCACGCTTGGCAGCACAAGCGCGACGCACAGGCTCATCCAAAAAACATGGTTGTTCAACGCCGGTTTCCGCACGGCACGTTTCATATCGATTCTCCCTTTTCCTCAGAAGGCGGTGTTGACCTAACCCTTTGCTCGGAGCGGCACATCATAAACTAAAAGAGCCTCGTAAACACGCCGGGCGCCGAACGCGTGGCAACGAGACGCACAGCGGAGCTTAAGAGGAGCCGCAGGCTAAGGATACAGACGCCTCGGATGAAATACCGGTTACAAAGCGGACGCTGCGGGGGTAACTCGGGATGGAAATGCGCGGAGAATCGAGCTGCGCGCTCAAGAGCGCGGGAAAAGCATTCAGGTAATGCTTCGCGGGCGTTAGCTTTTAGTCGCGGTAAATGAATTCCAGTTCGATGCCCGCTACCGCGATCACGTCTCCGGCAGAAAGTTTCGTCGGATGGATGACTGGCTGGCCGTTTACGGTGGGCACTTTATCCGCGCCGCCAATATAGTAGGAATTATCGTCGCGGCGATTGATCTGTGCCGCAGCTTTGGGCGCAAACCAGGCCTTCAGCTTCACGGTGGCAAGCGCCGATTTGCCAATTACGGTTAGTTTGTTGCTCAGCGTGTATTCGCGCTGATCGGTTCTGCCTTCGCGAACCACCAGCGTCGCAACTTTCACGCGCGAGGGAGCGACCTGCGCGCTTTCACCCGTGCCCGCGACTTTCTGCAGGAACTCGCGCCGTTCTTTGGTATCCAGCATGACCGTCTCGTTGATTTTCGGTGCGGCTTTGCCGGCATTGCCGTTCGTCGGGAACGGATTCGCTACTTCGCGCGAATCGGAAACCAGGATCGAATGCTTGCCGATCACGACGGAATCGCCCGGCTTGAGCGACACCATTTTCACCCGCTGGCCGTTGACGAACGTGCCATTCATGCTGCCGAAGTCCTCCAGCATCAGACGCCCCTCTTCGTTGAAAACGCGGGCGTGATAATGCGAGACGGCGGGATTGTCGATGACCAGGCCGTTGTCCGGCGAGCGGCCAATGCTCACTTCCTTCGCTCCCACGGCCACTTCCGTCAGGATCGCATTTTCGAATTTCAGAACTAGCTTCGACATTTTATTTTCTCCTTCGCGGAACAATCTCAGGAGCCCTTGAACCACCGCCCAATTTTTGCCATCGCGCCCGCAAACTTTGGTGCGTGACGCAATACGATGACCGTGATGTTGTCGCCCCCACCCGCTTGGTTCGCCAATTCGACTAAACGGCTAGCCGCTTCCTGCGCTTCGTCTGCATCGCACAAAGCCGCGGCGATTTGCTCATCGGAGAGTTCGTGTGTCAATCCGTCCGAACAGAGCAGCACGGTGTCACCTTCCATCAGCAACTCTTCGCTGATTTCGACTTCCACATCTGGCTCGGTCCCGAGCGCGCGAAGCAGCACGTTTTGCAGCTTGCTCTGCGATGCTTCCTTCGCGGTCATCAAACCCTGGCGCACCTGCTCGGCGATAAATGAATGATCTTGCGTAAGCAGTTCAAGCTCGCCATTGCGGAGGCGGTAGGCGCGGCTGTCTCCCACGTGCGCGATGGTCATACGCTCATCCGCGAACTGCACAGCCACAACGGTGGCTCCCATTCCTGTTTGTGTCTCGTTCTGTTGCGCCGCCTGATGCACGGCCTGATTCGCGAGCCTGACGGCGCTAGCGAGACGATTTGCCATGCCGGATGCGCCGTCGATTCGCTCGCCAACCAGCGGCAACGCAGGATTTGTCTCCGCATCGCGGCCATGCGCGACGATCGTCTCCGCCGCCAGACGGCTGGCTACTTCGCCGGATGCCTGCCCGCCCATTCCATCCGAAAGAACAAATAAATTCAGTTCCGGCGCAATGCGGAAGCTGTCCTCGTTGTTTTCGCGGACGCGCCCGGTGTCGCTGCGCGCGCCAAATTCCATTTCGATGGTTGCCTCAAAAGCCATTCGAAACTTTTCCCCCGTCCCAAATGCGCCACGTGATTTTCCGTGGCCAACGCCGCTTACGGATGCTGGTTCCGTTTCTGGCCCTGACCCGGAGGCCTGACCTCGCGAACATTGAAGAAGCCATGCTCCTGGAGCCGCTGCATCACGTCTTGCGCCCGCGTTCGCGCAAATGGACCGGTAAACACAACGAAAAACTGCTGGCCGTTCTGCGGATTTCGTCGCGGCATCACAACCACCGGCAGGCCGTTATCTTCAATTCGCTTCGCGGCATTTTGCGCGCCGCTTTCTCGCTCAAACCGTCCCACCCACAGATAGACCGGGGCGCTCGCTCCAGGGCGATTTTGCCGCGATGCTCTCTTCCCAAATTCAACGTGCGGGAAAACGATCGGTACGGAAGGTTGCGTGTTCGCAGGCGCCGGTGGCTTTGCACGATGCGGTGCTGTTACAGTTGTTTCTGGCACGTTAGCCCCGTTAGCAGATGTCGTGTTTGCGGGCTGCAGCGGCGGAGCCTGAAACGCCGAAGCCGGTGGAGTTGGCGCTGACAATTGGGAAGTCAGTACTGGCACGGGAATCGAACCGGCTGACTTAATTTTTCTCACAGCAGCCATTGCCGCGAGCATCACCAAAACCGCGAGCCCTCCCAGCAGCACCCACGCAATCGGCGACGTGCGCTTCGCCTTCGGCCGCGCCGGTAGCAGCGTCGCTGGAACAGCTATGGTCGCATCCGTCGAGCGCGCCGGCGACATACTTGCTGATCCGCTCGGTGCCAAGGCGGCGGTTGGAAATCCCGTGCCTGTTGGCGAGCGCAGCGCTGTCTCGAGTTCCGCCACGGACTGATATCGTCTCCCCGGATCTTTCGCGAGGCACTTCAAAATGACGCGCTCAATAAACACCGGAATCGACGGGTCGATTTCATGAGGAGCGACAGGCTCCTCGCGCATCTGCTTCAAAGCGACCGCTACGGGTGTATCGGCGTGGAACGTTTGCGAGCCTGTAAACATTTCGTAGAGCATCAGACCAAGCGAATAAATATCCGTTCGGTAATCGATCGGCTTCCCAGCCACCTGCTCCGGAGCCATGTAGGCAGGCGTTCCCACCATCGCCCCCGTCAGGTGCGTCGCGGCCTCCATCGAACGCGCAATGCCAAAGTCCATGATTTTCAGATTGCCCTGCGCATCAATCATCACGTTTTCCGGCTTCAGGTCGCGATGAACGATCCCCTGTGCGTGCGCCTCCTTCAACCCCGAGCAAATTTGCAGCGCCAGGTCGATTCCCTTGCGCAAAGGCAGGCCGCCAAAGCGATTCAGCACCGAGCGCAGGCTTTCGCCTTCGACATATTCCATCGAGGTGTAAGCGATTCCGCCGATGCGATTGAAGTCGTACGCGCGGCAAACATTCTTGTGCGTGATTTTGCGCGCGAAGAGCAACTCGTTCTTGAAGCGCTCCATCATGCCCAGGTCTGAAGCGATTTCCGGCTTGATCAGTTTCAACGCAACTGTCTCGCCCGTTTCGCGGTCGCGCGCCTTGTAGACGTTGCCCATGTTGCCATGGCCCGCTTCGCCCAGGATGTCGTAACGCTGCGAAAGGGCATTCAGGCTCGACGTAGTGAGGTTCGGGCTTTCAAGGTGCAGCGGTTCCACCACCACCGTGGCGGAGTTCGGAAGTTCGCTGACGAGCACTGTCTTCAGCTGCTCGTGCGATCCGTTGCTGCCGCGCCCAGGCGAAAATCCAGTAGTCGTTTTGTCGGGCTGGTCCATAACTGTCCTATCTACGATAAACACGAAACGGTTTGCTTATCTATGGATTGCGGAATTTTGTGTACCAAAAACAGTACCTGTACGAACGGACAAGTGCGATTCTCGCGTAAAATCGACGGCTAAATCAGCACTCCCGGGCCCGTAATCCATCGGATTTCAGGACTTCGCTTCTTCACCTGACACTCCGGACCTCAGGCGCCGAAGCTCTCCGAAACATTGCATGCCAAGGCGGGCGGATGTTATGTTGCGGGACGGACGTGAAATGGAAATGAAATCCCTGTTTAGACGAAAACATTATTGCGCGGGATTCGCACTCGCGACGAATCGTTCGGAGCGACGGCCATGACAACCGACGTGTTGATAATGGGGGGCGGAGGAACCGGCCAGCTTGCGGCCGCCTACCTGCGGATGCGCTTCCCGGACCTGAAGGTCGCGGTGGTCGAGGGCCCGCACAAGAATCGCCCCATCGTCGGCGAATCGTTCGTCGAGATCACCATCGATTTCCTCCTCGAACTCGGACTCGGTGCTTACCTGATCGAAAACCACTTTCCCAAGTATGGCCTCACCTATTATTACAAGCCCCAGATCGACGATCCCGCGGATCGCACATATGTCGTCGACGAAACTCCTACCGTGCCGCCGCTGCTCTCTTTCCAGGTTAACCGCTTTACGTTCGATCGCGAGGTGCGCCGCCGCAACGTGGAAAACGGAGTGCAAATGATCGACGGTACTGCGGCTGGCGTGAATCTTGGCAACGGCGGCGCGGCGCACACACTAACGATTCGAGATTCCGCGCAGCGGGAATATCCCCTCCAGGCGCGCTGGCTGATCGACGCCACCGGCCGCAATCGTGTGCTCGCGAAATTGTTGCAGCTCCATGAAAAAGTCAACGAGCAGAAGGACGTCTTCTGGTTCCGGTTGATGAACTTCGATCCAGAAATTCTGGGTCGCATCCGCGCTCTCAAGAAGGAAAACCGCGCCTTCGTCCCCTATTTCGCGACTCACCACTTTTTCGGGAAAGGTAACTGGATCTGGTGCATCCCCATGCGCTCGCCTGAGAATGTTCCCTTCATCAGTATCGGTATCACTTATCGCAAAGACGTTTATCCCCATGGCCAGGTCCGTACTATGGAGCAGTTCCTCGAATGCGTCGGGCGCGAGCATGAAGTGATCGTCGAACTGGTGCGCAGCGGCTCTGTCGTCGATACGAATTTCTACAGTTCGTACATGTGGGAATGCCGCCAGCACTATTCACCCGATCGCTGGTACATCATCGGCGATGCGGGGAACACGGTTGACCCGCTCTATAGCGTCGGTATGGCTTTATCGTCCGTGCAGATCCGCCAGATTGCCGCTGTGATTCAGCGGGAAGTCAATGGCTACGACACGCGCGAGTTTACGAAAGATCTCGATACCGCCATCAGCGCGTTTCATCACAGCCTGACGCGCGATACCACGCGGCTCTACGAATGCATGGGGGATGCGTACCAGTGCCATCTCCGCGTTCATTTGATCGTGACGAAACTCTTTCACCTTGGTTTGCCGCTGCTGATGAATGCCTATCTCTGGGATCCCGTTGGCGCGAAATTGATCAACCGATTTGCGGGCATCGAGACACTCGAGGCCGAGTCCAAGAAGTTCCATGATCTTTTCCGCGAGGTTGCCGCCAATCCGAAGAACCGCGCGGTTGAAAACTTCATCAAGGTGCAGTCCAGCGCGTCGATGAACTACGCCTTCTATGAATATCACCGTGAGCGCGACATTCCCGCATCCTTGACGAGCATGCTATTCGGTCTGGCGCGCTTGCGTTTTAGCCTGCTTCGGAAACTCGGCTGGCGCGGATGGATTCAGTTCAGTCAACAGCGCGCGTTACTGAAGGATGTGTTCCGCGGACTGTTTCTGTTGCCTTTCCGCGGCACGAAATTGCGACAAAGCAGGATCGTTCGCGCGATGTTCGCTTCCCAACAGCCGGCGATGGCGTACTCAGACGCGTCCGCAGCTTCCCCTGAACTGATTAAGAACTTATCCGCGTAATTTCTGGTGTGATGTTTGGTGCCCGAAAGAGGACTCGAACCTCCACTCCCTTGCGAGAACCAGGTCCTGAACCTGGCGCGTCTGCCAATTCCGCCATTCGGGCACAGCGAGCGGTGAATCGGAATAATTCATTGTGCCGCCCGCCTGCATCTTTGTCAACGAAACGCGCGAAATGGCTGGCAATTGCGCTATGCGCGATATTATTACTTCTGGGTATATAGTATCGACGCAGCTCTAGCGCAAGCTCGCTTTCGCGGGGCTCTTGGTGTTATACTCCGCCAAATAACGGGCCCGTTGGGCCGATTCGGTTTCGGGTGGAATGTGGCCTTTCGGGTATGGAGGGCCTATGAACGCACCTAGCGGAACACTCCTTGTTTTTCTTATTTCCTTCGGCGTGGCTCTGGGAGCATGGTTCTGCCTTATTATTTACCGCGGCACTTTGGAAGCTCACGAAGACGATCAAATCTTCATCGATTCAGCCGGAGATTCAATGGCGCAGGCGCAGCGCGAATTGGTGGCCAGGATCGAGAAGATCAATCCGGTCATTCGCGCCGTGATGTTTGGCTGGATTACGCTGGCCGTCATCACCGCCGCCCTGTGGATCATGCAGGCGTTGAAGAGTTTTTGATCGTCACAAACCGTGGTTCGCTTCCGGCTCTACGCCTTAGGGCGTCACGCTCCTGAGCAGATCTGCGAAGTGTGGTTGTGCACGATCAGCCAGCGATCGCCTTTTTTGACGAATACAAGAGTGGTTTGTCCGCGCGCCGCCATTGGCTTGCCTTCCACGAAGCCTTGAAATTCCCACTGGTAAGCGGCCCACGCCGTATCGCCATAGTGGAAAATCACCGTGTTCTTGCGAATTAACTGCACGCTGGAAAGCCCTTTGCGGCTCTGCTGGTACTTCGGCACATAATTTTGCCAACCCGCGATGGGTGGATCGTACGTTCCGGCCACCCATGTGGCATCGTCGGCATAGTATTTGTGCATCGCCTCTACGTCGCCCACCTGCCACGCGCCCAGCATTTCGCCGATATCGTGATCGATTTGATCCGGGATGGAGCGGGATATTTCGGGAAGTGTGACGTTTTTCTGTTTCTTGTTTTGTTTTTGCCGTGGCGCAGATCCAGCTGCGAACGTTACTGCAAGAATGGCCATGAACAGAACGCAAAATTTCCTCATCAAATCCCCCTCTTACAATTGGCAACCAGCGAATCTCAACGTTCCGCGGGCGGCGCCTGCGATGCGCTTAGCAAATTGACGAACAGCCGGTACGCGCCAGGCACTCCCGCGGGCAGTTGACGGAAAAACGCTATCCCGGTGTAAATGTAAATTCCTTTGCCGTCGCGCGCGTAGACCAGACTCCCGAGGGCGTCTGATTCCCCCGGATCGTGCATCGCCAGTACCGCGTGATATCGCGGATCCCATTTCCCCCAGAAATACAAACCGCGCTCCTGAATCCATCCGCGGAAATCATTTTGCCCGATGCGATTCGGGTAATTCAGCAATGGACTCGCCGGATCGACGAAACGCACGGGAGAATTTTCATCCGTATTGCGCTCGGCGGGTTGGTCCATCGTCGCGGGAACGGCGCAGGTAACAGCTTATTCCAGGCAAAATCACGCTCGTACTGCACAATCAGCGTGCCTCCGCGCTCGACGTAATCGAGCAGCCGCCGGTTCGCGCTCATCGCGTCAGGGCGCAGCTCATAAGCGCGGATCCCCACAACAATCGCGTTGTACTGGCTCAGGTCCCCAAATTCGAGCGCTGCCTCATCGAGCATGTCGACATCGACACCGAGCTGCTGGAGCGATTGCGGCACAGGATCAATTCCCGCCGCCACATACCCAACCCGAAGATGCTGCGGCAAGGTAAGATCGAGCACGTGTGCCATTGCTACGGCCGGCCCGCTGACGTGCCGCGACGGCAGCGATGGCAACGCCTCGTAGGAAGTGCGGAAATTTTCGTCCCCTATCCGCGCGTAGGGTTTTAGTTCGTAGGAACCTTGCGGGGCATTTATGGGCGGCGTTACGCTAAATCGCACCAACCGGTCGCCTGCGACGGAAAACTCAATAGGCGCGATGGCTGCGACGCTCCAGCCCGCCGGTACACCGAGGCCCACCGTAACGTGCGCCGCCTTCGCTCCGTGATAGCGGACGCGCGTCAGCAATTGAAACGTCTTTGTCTTGCGATTTGCCGGAAGCATCACCTGTTCCGGATCAACGGAAAGCGTCACGGCGGGCACCAGCTCGAGCGGCATCGTTTCGACGATTGTCGACGTGTAGTCCGTCGAAGTCACGGGCTTCTCAACCGAGAAGTTGTAGCCGTCGGCCGTTCCCGTAATGCGCGCTTTTACCAGCGGCGCGGGCCAGGGAAGAATCGCGTCTTCTGGCGAAGTGGGACGCGTTGCGCCGTTGGGAATCGCCACGCGGAAGGAAGCTTCAGTCGCCTGGGCGGCTTCAGTCGCTGAGGCTTCGCGGTTTACTTGCGGTTTTTCCGTGGTGGCGGACCATCCCTTCGGCATCTCAAGCGTCGGCTGATTCAACTCCACGCCGACGTTCGACCGTGCTTCCCAATTCACCCGCACGGAAAAATCTTCTCCCGCGACCAACGCGCCACGATCCGATTTTGCGTTAAGATGCAGCGCTGCAGCCGCAGCCAGCGCGGCATTGATTTTCTCTCTTTGAATATTCAATCTCCAAAGCAAGTCCCGATCGGTGGAAGGCCGTGCGTCGCTTATAGCCTTCTCGATTTCGTTTCCGGCAGCCGCCAATTGTTTCACCGCCACAGGCCAATCCAGGCGTAGCGCGGCTTCGCGTGCCGCCGCCAGAGCCGTATCCGCGGACCCAAGCGCTGTTCCCGTTGGGTTCGATCCGCTGCTAAGAGAGGCGAGCGTCTGCGCCAGTTCTTCAGGCGTTAGCTTATCGCCCTTGACGACTTTCAGATCCACAGGCCGGCTGAAAAATGACGAATCTAGAATTCTCGTTATGCCCTGCGACCGATGGTTCGCAAATCCGATGAGCCCCAGATCAGAATAGCTGTCTCCCCACAGCGGTGAGATTTCGCCCACGGGAAGCGTGATTTCGCCTTCTTGGTCATTTGCATTATTGCCGGCGGTATTCCCGAAGAAACGCGCGAATTGCAACACGCGGCCCACACGCCAGGTCCGGAGTCCTTCCTTCAACTGCTCGGGATACGCGGACGCATCGGCGGCGGCCTTCACTGCTTGCGGAACGATGATTCCCGTGGCCTGATGCTGCCCGTGCCCCGAATGCACCCCTCCCCATTGATTGATAACGATGTCAGGACGGTACGTGCGAATAAGGCGCACCAAGTCTTCGTTGGCGATTCCGTGCCAGATGCGCAATGTTTCATCCGCGCTCTTCGAGTAGCCGAAATCAGGGGCGCGCGTGAAGAACAGTTTCACGCCATAGCCTTGCGTCGCGCGGTAGAGTTCATCGGTACGCAAAATTTCCAGCGCGGGGCCTAGTTCCGGGCCGATGGCGTTCTGGCCGCCCTCGCCGCGCGTCGTCGAGCACAGCGCCACGTCGTCGCCAAGCCCTTTCGAGAGATAAGTGAGTACGCTCGAACGTTCGTCATCCGGGTGCGCATCCACATAGAGAACGCGCGTCACAACCCGTGCGTGATCGATCGCGTTCACCACCTCGGCAACGGATTGCGCTCGCGCCATCGGCGCCATCGAAATAAAGACGGCCGCTGTCGCAGCCAGCATTGTGCCCCACCGCATCTTCATCGAGTCGCCTCCGCGAACGGCCATTCCTTCAATCCTTTTGAACGCACAAGAAACACAATCACTCCCGCCAGAATAGCAGCCACCCCAAATAGCATTTGCCAGCCCGTCGCCATGAACAGCACGAGCCATAGGATTATAGCGAGCCCCGCGGGAATCGGGTAAAGCCACATTTTGAACGGGAAGCGTTCGCTCGCCCATTTACGCCGCAGCATGATTATCCCAACCGCCTGACCAATGAATTGCACCAGAATTCGCATCGCGAGGATCGCTTCAATCACTGTCGCAAGCTTGAACAACAAACTGAAAACGAATGCCACACCGCACAATGCCAGCAGCGAGACATGCGGGAACCTCTTCGTTGGATGCACGCGGCCAAAAATCGCAAAGAAATTCCCATCTTGCGCGGCCGCGTAGGGAATGCGCGAGTAGCCCAGCGCGGCCGAAAAAAGTGATGCGAACGCAATCCACAGAATCAGCAGCGTGGCGAATTCTGCCAAATGCGTCCCATAGATGCGCTGGAAAAATACGCTCACGATGAATGGCGAATGCTGCGCCTCCTGCCACGGCACCACACCCAGCACGCACGTCTGCATCGCAAGGTAGAGAATCGCAATGACAATGATCGAGATGAAAATTGCCCGCGGAATGTTGCGTTCCGGCTGCTTCACCTCGCCGCCCAGGAAACATACGTTGTAATAGCCCCAGTACGAATAAATCGTCGGCACTGTCGCGCTACCCAGTCCCGCGAAAAACAGCCGGTTCAATTTCCACGCGCCCGCGGGGTAGCTAAACGCCAGCGCTGGATGAAAATGCGTGGCTCCCGCTGCGATCAGCCACACAATTGTGCCAATCACGCCAATCCACAAAAGCATCGAAATTTTGCCGACGGTCGTGATCCGGCGGTAAAGCAGAATCGTCAACGTGATTACCACCGCGCCTGCCACGGCCTTCTGTCCATATTTTCCGAGCGGAACCAGATACGTGAAATATTCCGCGAAGCCGATTGAGCCCGACGCCAGCACGAGCGGTCCCTGAAAAATCGTCTGCCAGATCACCAGGAACGAGAGCAGCCGCCCCCACTTCGCTGGCCCGTACGCCTCGCGCAAATAAACGTAGCTGCCGCCCGCTTCCGGCATCGCGGCGCCCAGTTCCGCCCACACGCACGCATCGACGAGCGCCACGATCGCGCCCACCACCCACGCCAGCAGGCATTGCGGCCCGCCCATGTCCGCAATCACCAGCGGAATCACGATGAACGGCCCAATGCCCACCATGTCGATCATGTTGAGCGCCGAGGCTTCTTTCAGCCCCAGTCCGCGTTCGAGTTTTCCCGTCTGCGTCATTTATGGATTGCCAAACGCCGCCAAAGAATAACAAAGAACCCGAATTGACCCACCATAAAGTTCGCGCAAATGCGTTACACTTCGGGCGGCATGGTGAAGCTCGGCGTCATCATTACCGCGGCAACGGTCACGATCTGCGTTCTCGAGTTCCTGCGTGGCCGGAAATACACTTTCCCGCGCGCCGGATGGTTCGCAATTGCCGCGCTGGCAGGCGCGGAATGGCTGATGTTCCGCCGCATCGAGCCCGTCGCCACGTATTTCACCCCCATCGCGTGGACGGCATACCTTCTGATCGTTGACTCCGCGGTCTTAGCAATGACGGGACGTTCGCGCCTGCGCAACTCGCCTCGCGATTTGTTTCAGATGGCCCTCCTTTCCATTCCCCTGTGGCTGATTTTTGAGGCCTACAACCTGCGGCTGCAGAATTGGGATTACACCGGTGTGCCTCGGGAACTCGTCTGGGGGCTTCTTGGATATTGCTGGTCGTTCGCCACCATAACGCCTGCGATTCTTGAAACGGCGGAGCTCGTCGAGTCTTTCGGTTGGTTCAAGCGGCGCGAGCCCGCTGAAATTTCTCCCGCTCTTTGCCGTAACATGATGGGCGCGGGAATCTTGTGCCTTGGCCTGCCACTTTTTCTGCCGCGGCACATTGCCTCATATCTTTTCGCGCTCGTGTGGGTGGGATTTTATCTCGCGCTCGATCCCCTCAATTACCGGCTTGGCTTGCCATCGCTCCTCGGCGATTTTTCCTATGGCCGCTGGAGCCGTTTTTATTCGCTGCTCGTTTCCGGATGGGTTTGCGGCTGGCTGTGGGAATTCTGGAATTACTGGGCCGCGGCGAAGTGGCACTACATTTTCCCGATTCTGCAGCACTACAAAATCTTTGAGATGCCCGCGCCCGGCTATCTCGGCTTTGTCCCCTTTGCGCTCGAATGCTTCGTCATGTACGTCACCGCCGCATGGCTCGTTCGCTGGATCCCCCGCTCTCGCGACCCCCGCATCATGGAATAGAAGCGGCCCGCGCTTTCTTGACTAGAATGACTCCGTCGACGTTCGCCGTACAGCCGGCATGGGTTTCGGCCCATTTCTGACTCTTTTTTTCCAATGCATAATATCGCTCTAGGCCGCCGCCAAAATTGCCCCAGTGTGCTGCGAAAACAATCGCGCGCATTCTGCCGCGATTAAACCCCACAGCCGAAACCGAGATGTACCCATCCGAGTTGGGATATTTTTCAGCGAATGCCGTCCCCGAGCCTCTGACGGCCGTCTCCAGCGCCAGAATCTGTCTGTGCGGCAATAGTTGATAGGGCGACGCAAGATTGAATCGGTGAGTCAACTCGCGTGGCGTCTTGTTTTGCTTGTTGTAATCCGCCAGGGCCGAACCGTATTCCCAGCGGAATTCCCAGTTCTGCGGAAAACACTTGGAAATATCCTTGTCGAAAGACATGTTGCCCCCTCGGACGGTCTCCCGCTGAATGATGACCAACTGGCCAGGCGTTATACCGACGGTGTCTTTCTCCGAAAAAAGATCCGAGTAGACCTGGTAGGCCGCATCATCAGACGCGGGCGATTTGGGCATAAATCGCGAAAAAAAGTTACCCTGGCAGCCGATTAGCGCGAACGGGAGCATTAAGGCGAGCAAGCGACATCTCATGGGTAAACTCGCTTAACAGCGGGCGGCTTCTTCTTGTTCGAAGGCGTGATACGAGGAACGCACCAGCGGCCCAGCCTCCACGTGCTTGAATCCCATTTCTCCTCCGAGGCGCTTGTACTCGGCGAATTCATCCGGATGCACGAAGCGCACCACCGGCAAATGCTCGCGCGTCGGCTGCAAATATTGTCCCAGCGTAAGAATATCCACGCCCTGCGCAACAATATCCCGCATCGCGTCGAGCACTTCCTCGCGCTCTTCGCCGAGGCCAAGCATCATTCCGGTCTTCGTAGGCATTGCAACGGGCATTTCGCGCGCCATTTCTTTCGCGCGCCGCAGTAATTCGAGTGACCTCTCGTATACCGCGCCTTTCCGCACGCGCCGGTAAAGCCGCGGCACAGTTTCCATATTGTGATTCAGCACTTCCGGCCGCGCCGCGATCACCATTCCCAGAGCATTCCAATTCCCGCGAAAATCCGGAATCAGCACTTCAACCTTGCAGCCCGGCACGCGTTCGCGAATCTGCTGGATCGTCCGCGCGAAAATTTCCGCGCCGCCATCGGCCTGATCGTCGCGATTCACCGACGTGACCACCGCGTAGCGCAGCCCCATTTTCGCCGCCGCTTCCGCGACGCGTTCCGGCTCGTCCTGATCCGGCGCGCCCAACGGTTTGCCCGAAGGCACGGCGCAAAATCCACACGCGCGCGTGCAAATGTTGCCCAAAATCATGAACGTCGCCGTGCGATGGTCCCAGCACTCGCCCATGTTCGGGCAGCGCGCGCTCTCGCACACAGTGTGCAAATCGAGCGTGCGCATGATGCGCTTCAGTTCCTGATAATTCGGCCCGCCGAAGAATTTAACGCGCAGCCAAGGTGGCCGGGGATGCGCGGCGGGATCAAGCGGCGCCGCGGGAGGGTTGCTCAGAATAGGGAACGGTGTCTGCACCAGAATTTGTCCGGACCATCATTCTACCTGCCATCAGCGAACCACACAAGTTGCACGGTCAGCTACGCGTCGGCCCATCGCGCAAAATCCTTGGTGTGCTCCTGCAGTACGTATCCGGCGCGCGACACTCGAAGAACGGCACTGTTGTATATTTGCAACAGTCGGGCTATTTTCAACGTGCTTTGCCATGCCAAATCATTGATAATGCTAGGATAATTGCCAACGCATTAGGCATGCAAGGTGCTAGCAATAATAGCTTGGGCTACCAGCTCTCAATCCAGCATCCCGTCGAGACCGAAGGCGTCGGCCTTCATACGGCTGTCCGCTCGCGTATTCGCCTCGTTCCTGCGCCGCCAAACATAGGCATCGTGTTTCGCCGCGTTGACCTCGACAATTTTGAAATTGAGGCCCACGGCCGCAACGTCGCGCGCGTCAGTTACGCCACCAGCCTGATGAAAAATGGCGTGCTGCTCTCGACGACCGAGCATCTGCTCGCGGCACTTTATTCTTGCGGCATCGACAATGTCTACGTGGAAATCAACGCGCTCGAGCTACCCATTCTCGACGGCTCGGCCCAACCGTTCATGGACCTTCTCGATCGCGCGGGCATTCGCCAGCTTCGTCGCCGGCGTCGTTACCTGAAAGTCGTGAAGCCCCTCGAAATTTCGGAAGGCGACCGCCGCATCGGCATTTATCCCGCGGACGAATTTCGCGTGCGCTGCTACATTGAATTTCCGCATCCGATGATTGGCCAGCAGGAAACAGAGATCGTCGTATCGCGCGATACTTTCTCTCGCGAGCTTGCCTCCGCGCGCACCTTTACGTTCACCGAAGATATCGACCGCCTGCGCGCCATGGGCCTGATTCGCGGAGGCTCGCTCGAAAATGCCATCGTTCTCACGCCGGACGGCCTCCTGGAAGGAAGCCTGCGTTTCCCCAATGAATTCAGCCGTCACAAAGCGCTTGACCTGATTGGCGACCTCGCGCTGATTGGTCTGCCGCTACAAGCGCTCGTCGTCGCGCATAAAGCGGGTCACGCTCTGCACACGCGTCTCGTCTCCAAGCTCCTCGCCGAGCCTTCCCACTGGATCGAAACCTCCGAAACGGTTTCTGCCGAATCGTCGGTGCACACCGTTCCGGAAACCTCCCCCGTCCACGCAGGTTAACCCTCCACGAACCGCATTTTCGGTTTGGAAAGTCTCGCGTGGCGCTTGATTGCCAAACCGCAACGGTAAAGAGACAATAACAAGCTCATGGCAGCGAACGATCTCACTGTCGTCATTCTTGCCGCGGGTAAAGGGACGCGCCTGAAATCCGACGTCGCCAAGGTGCTGCATCGCGCAGGCGGACTCCCGCTTGTCGAGCACGTTGTGCGCGCCTGCCAGCCGCTCTCGAAAAATATTCTCGTCGTCGTCGGGCATCGGGCCGAAAACGTGCTCAATGTTGTTGCGCCGCTCGGCGCTTCCACCGTGCTCCAGCGCCCTCAGAGTGGCACCGGCCACGCGATGCTCATCGCGCGTGCGGCAATCGACGCGACTGCGCGTCTCGCTATCGTTCTTCCCGGCGATGCCCCGTTGATTCGCACGAAAACTTTGCAATCGCTCGTCGATGCGCATCGCTCCAGCCGCGCCGCCGCTACGATTCTCACGGCCCGACTCGCCGATCCCGCCGGCTATGGCCGCGTCGTGAGGAAGCCTGACGGCAGCGTCGCCGCAATCGTCGAAGACAAATCCGCCAGTGCCGCGGAGCGCGAAATTCGCGAAGTGAATTCCAGTATTTATTGTTTTTCGCTCGACAAACTTTGGCCCTGCCTCGCCGAGCTGCGCCCGGACAATGCGCATCGCGAGCTTTACCTCACCGACACGATTGCGATGCTCAATCAAAAGGGCGAACGCGTTCTTGCCGTCGAAGCCGCCGATGCCAGAGAAACGTTCGGCTGCAACACGCGCGCCGAACTTGCCGAAATCGATCACGTTTTTCGCGCGCGCAAGGCAGCGGCGCTGATGGACGCGGGCGTCACCATTTATCTGCCCGAGACTGTTTTGATCGATCCCGAAGTCGAGATCGCGCACGACACGGTGATCGAGCCCGCCGTTCAATTGCTCGGCGCGACGCGTATCGGTTCGCGCTGCACAATTCAAACGGGCAGCATCCTCACGAACGCCACGCTTGCCAACAACGTCCTCGTTCGCCAGCATTCCGTCATCACTTCCAGCCTTCTCGCCTCCGGCGCCATCGTCGGTCCGTTCGCGCATCTCCGCGAAGGCGCCGAATTGCGTTCGGGCGCGCGCGTCGGCAATTTCGTCGAAGTCAAGAAAAGCGTCCTCGGCGAAGGCGTGAAAGCCATGCATCTCACCTATCTCGGCGACGCGACCATTGGCCGCGACACAAACATTGGCGCCGGCACCATCACCTGCAACTACGACGGCGTGAAAAAAAATCCCACGCGCATCGGCGAACGGGTCTTCGTTGGCAGCGACTCCGCGCTCGTTGCGCCCATCACCGTCGGCGACGGCGCGTATATCGCCGCCGGTTCCACCGTCACGGAAGATATTCCTGCCGACGCCCTTGCCATTGCGCGCGGCCGCCAAGTCAACAAGCCCGGCTGGGCCGCCGCCCGGCGGGCCAAATCGCTGGAATCAAAATCCACCCCGGCGAAGACTTCTGCATCACATCGCGATTCCGTAAAAAAGCCTGCTCAGCGCCCACGTCGCAAATCCTCCGCGCCAACAAAGAAATCCCGCCGCCGATAGCCCTGCCCCCACCCCCTTCTCCGGAATTTCGCCGCTCAGGACAGTCTCGCTGATGTGTTAGAATCTTCTTGGGGAGATTCCGCGCAATGAAATTCGGTGTCGTAGTGTTTCCCGGTTCGAATTGCGACGACGACGCGTATCACGCCGTCGGCGCGGTCCTCGGCGAGCACGTCGAATTCCTCTGGCATCGCTCCGAACAAATTCCCGGCTGTGACGCGATCATTCTCCCAGGCGGCTTCGCCTTCGGCGACTATCTCCGCACCGGCGCCATTGCGCGTTTTTCGCCCGTCATGCGCGCTGTGGAACGCTTCGCGCGCCGCGGCGGCCTCGTACTCGGCATTTGCAATGGCTTTCAGATTCTTCTCGAAGCAGGCTTGCTCCCCGGCGCGATGCTCCGCAATCGCGATTTGCGTTTTATCTGCCGCCACGTGAACATTCGCGTCGAAAACACCGACACGCCTTTCACCTGCTCCGCTCGGCCGGGTCAAGTTCTGAAAGTCCCCATCGCGCACATGGAAGGGAACTATTTTTGTGATGCCGCAACGCTGGCGGACCTCGAGCGCAATCGCCAAATTGTTTTTCGTTACACCACGCCCGAAGGCCGCGTCGAAGATTCCGCGAATCCCAATGGTTCGCTCGCCGCAATCGCCGGCATCTGCAATCGCGAACGCAACGTGATGGGCATGATGCCGCATCCGGAACGCGCGGTGGAAGCGTCGCTCGGCTCCGCCGACGGTCTCGTCATTTTCCGCTCCATGGTCGAGAGCCTTACGCGCCACCATGCGGGAAGTGACGCCGACATGAAGGCCTCGGTGCCGGCCTAGCGCGGTGCGTTCAAATTCCAAGCGCAACCCGCAGTCACCGCCTAGTCGCGTGAAACATTCATCTCACCAAATTCGTTCCTTCATACGCGGCTCGGCGCGCATTGTGGATTCAAATCAAGACGCAAGAGACGCCGCATGATCGGAACGGAAATAAAGATCACCGCTGAAGTCGCCGCCGAGCACGGCCTGACCGCCGAGGAATTCGCGCGCATCCAAAAAATTCTCGGGCGCGACCCTTCCATCACAGAACTCGGCGTTTTCAGCGTTATGTGGAGCGAACATTGCTCCTACAAATCGAGCAAAGTTCACCTGAAACGCCTGCCAACCAACGGCTCGCGCGTTGTGCAGGGGCCGGGCGAAAATGCCGGAGTCGTGAATATTGGCGACGGCCTCGTCGCCGTCTTCAAAATCGAATCGCACAATCACCCCAGCTTCGTCGAGCCTTATCAAGGCGCGGCCACCGGCGTTGGCGGCATTTTGCGAGATATTTTCACCATGGGTGCGCGTCCCATCGCCGTTCTCGATTCCCTTCGCTTCGGCCCGCTCAAAAAAGGCGCGGGCGTCACTCCTGAAGAAGCTGCGCGCAATCGCCGCATCCTTGACGGCGTCGTTGGTGGCATCGCCTTTTACGGTAATTGTTTCGGCGTCCCCACGGTTGGTGGCGAAGTCCAATTCGAACCATGCTATTCGAATAATCCCCTCGTCAACGTACTCGCTCTCGGCATCGCGCGCCGCGACGAGCTTTTTTTTGCGCGCGCACGCGGTGCGGGCAATCCCGTGATTTACGTCGGCGCAAAGACGGGCCGCGACGGCATTCACGGCGCATCTCTTCTCGCTTCGGCGGAATTCAGCGAGGAGTCGCAGCAAAAGCGTCCGAACGTGCAGGTCGGCGATCCCTTCATGGAAAAATTGCTCCTTGAAGCCTGCCTCGAAGTCATGTGCACTGGCGCAGTCGTCGCCATTCAGGACATGGGCGCTGCAGGATTGACGAGTTCCTCCTCTGAGATGGCTTCGCGCGGCGGAATGGGAATCGAAATCGAACTCGCCCGCGTCCCGCAACGCGAGACCGGCATGACGCCCTACGAAATCATGCTCAGCGAATCGCAGGAACGCATGCTCCTTGTCGCCGAGCGCGGCCGCGAACACGAAGTGTTCGACGTTTTCAGTAAATGGGGACTCGATGCCGTCGAAATCGGCCGCGTCACTGATGACGGTCGCTTGCGCATCCTGGAAAACGGCAGCACAGTCGCCGACATTCCCGCGCACGCCATCGCCGAAGAAGGACCTGTCTACAAACGGCCGATTGCGCCGGCGAAATCACCGGAATCTTCCGCGCCCCTCGTCGAATTCGCTGCCGCTGGCGCGGATCTGAATGAAAATTTCCGCAAGCTCCTCGCTTCGCCCACGATTGCCTCAAAGCGCTGGATTTTCGAGCAATACGACCACATGGTGCGCACCAACACGCGCATCGGCCCCGGCGCGGGCGATGCGGCTATTATTCGCATTAAGGAAACGAAATGCGCCCTCGCCCTCGCCACCGACGGCAACGGCCGCTGGTGCCAACTTTCGCCGCGCCTCGGCGCGATGCACGCAGTCGCGGAAGCCGCGCGCAATATCGCATGCACCGGCGCGCGCCCCGTGGCCGCCACGAATTGCCTCAACTTCGGCAATCCCGAAAAACCTGAAGTGATGGCACAATTCAGCGAAGCGATTGACGGCATCGCCGAGGCTTGCCGCGCGCTCGACACGCCCATCACCGGCGGCAACGTCAGCTTCTATAACGAAACGCTGGGCCGCGCGATTTACCCCACGCCAGTTCTCGGCGTTCTCGGCATTCTCGATGATGCCGATTGCGCACTCGGCATGGGCTTTCAACATGCAGGCGACGCAATCGTTTTGCTCGACGGCGCAAATGCAGATGCGCGCCGCAGCCCCGAAAATCTTCAGTGCGAATTTTCTTCCTCCGAATACGCGGAGACAATTCACGGCGTCGTCTCCGGCGCCCCTCCTGCGATTGATCTTGGCGCGGAAAAAAATCTCATCGATTGCCTCGTCGCTCTCGCCGCCGAACGCGCTATCGCTTCCGCGCACGATGTCAGCGACGGAGGCCTCGCCGTCACGCTCGCCGAATCCTGTTTCGCGGGCAGCGACGGCCTCTCCGCCGAGGTTTCGCCTAAATCCGCACGAGCCGCCGAATTTGCGCTGTTTGCGGAAACGGGCGCGCGCGCCATCGTCTCCGCCCCTCCCACTTCGCTTGCCCGCGTGCTCCAGATTGCGGCACAATATAAGGTCGAAGCGCAGCCAATCGGCACAGTCACTCGCGGAGAATTCTGCATCCAACTGAACGGCCAGCCTCGGATTCGCGCCGCCGTGGATTCGCTTCGCCAAGTCTGGGCCACTGCGCTCGAACGCGCTCTCGGAAACACATGAACCGCATACTCCATCTCGACGACGACCACTTCCACGACGAGTGTGGCGTCTTCGGCGTTTTCGGCAACGAAGAGGCCGCCAAGCTCACCTATCTTGGACTTTATGCCCTGCAGCATCGTGGACAGGAGTCTGCCGGCATCGCTGCTACCGAAGGCGTGCAACTGCGCGTCGAAAAGGGCATGGGTCTGGTGCAGGAATTATTTACTCCCGACGTAATCGCGCGCCTGCCCGGGGCCGCAGCCATCGGCCACACGCGCTATTCCACCGCCGGCGACACCACGTTGATGAACGCGCAACCGCTCGCCTCCGATTGCAATAAAGGCAAGCTCGCCCTCGCGCACAACGGCAACCTGACCAACGCTCTCGAACTTCGCCGCAACCTCGAACACAAGGGCTCCATCTTTCAGACCACCAGCGACACCGAAGTCATCGTGCATCTCGTTGCGCGCAGCAAAGTCGGCAACCTCGCTGGCGCAATCGCTGACGCGCTAGGCCAAGTTGAAGGCGCGTATTCTCTTTTAATTCTCACGCGCGACGAAATTTTCGCGGTTCGCGACCCGCGCGGTTTTCGCCCCCTCGCCCTCGGACGCCTGGGCGACGCCTGGGTTGTCGGTTCGGAAACTTGCGCTTTCGATTTGATCGGCGCCGAATATATTCGCGACGTTGAGCCCGGCGAAATGCTGCGCATCTCGAAAAGCGGCGTCGAATCCATTCATTTCGCGCCCGAAAAGCAGCACCAATACTGCATATTCGAACACGTCTATTTTGCCCGCCCTGATAGCGTCGTCTTCGGCCGCCCCGTGAATCCCGCACGCGAGCGCCTCGGCCGTTTGCTCGCGCGCGAGCATCCCGCGATCGCGGACATGGTCGTGCCCGTTCCTGATTCCGGCGTGCCCGCAGCCATAGGCTACGCCGGCGAATCCGGCATCCCATTCCGCATGGGCCTGATCCGCAATCATTATATTGGCCGCACCTTCATCGAACCCTCGCAGGCCATTCGCGATTTCGGCGTGCGCCTGAAATTGAATCCCGTTCGCCGCTTGCTCGAAGGCCGCCGCGTGGTCCTCGTCGACGATTCCATCGTCCGCGGCACTACCAGCCGGAAAATCGTGCGTATGATGCGCGAGTCCGGCGTCGCCGAAGTTCACATGCGCATCAGTTGCCCCCCGACGGTTTCGCCCTGCCACTACGGCGTCGACACACCCACGAAGCTGGAGCTGATCGGCGCGCAAAAATCGATCGAACAGATTCGCCAGTTCATTGGCGCTGACTCGCTCGGCTATCTTTCGCTTGACAGCCTTCGCGCCGCCGTCGAGGACAACGACGGCAAATTCTGCACCGCGTGTTACACGGGCGTTTATCCGACCGAGCTCGTCCAACTCGAAGTGGAGGCGCATCGTGCCTGCTGAACTCGACGCAGCAAAAATCGAGCGCGCAAAAATGATCCGCCACCAACTATGGCGCGAAATTGTGTCGTGGGTTTGGCTTTTCCTTGCGCTGTTCGTCGTCGAGAGCGCGGTGGCGCAGAGCCGCCTGATTCCCAGCGGCTCCATGGAAAACACGGTGCTCATCGGCGATCACATGATCGTCAGCCCGCTCGGCTACGCTCTTTGCGTTCCGTATACCGAATTGCACATTCCGCTGTGGCGCAATCCGAAACGCCAGCAGATCATCGTTCTCGAATCGCCGCTCACGCACTCGGAAGATTTAATCAAGCGCGTCATCGGCATTCCCGGCGATGCCATCGACATTCGCGAAGGCGTCGTCTACGTCAACGGCAAGCGCTTGAACGAACCTTACGTCCTGCGCGACCCGGACGACATGGGCAGTTCCGTCGAGAATTTCCCGCCCGCGGGCAATGCGTTTTTCCAGGGCCTCACACCCGAATGGGCGGCGGATCTGCACAAGTATGTGGTCAATGGCAGGCTTATCGTTCCGCCGAACGATTACTTCGTCATGGGCGACAATCGCGGCGATTCTTATGACAGCCGCTACTGGGGTTTTGTACCTCGGAAGAACATTATTGCCACGCCATGGTTCATCTTTATGTCCATCAACGCCCCGGATGGAGTCTGGCAGCCCGGCCATATCGGCGAGCGCCTCGAGACCTATCTGACGATTTTTGCTCATCCCAGCGAAGTCCGTTGGCACCGTCTGTTCCGTCCGCTCTAAACGTGGAGACCCAATAGTGCCTGCTGCGAAATCGAGAAAGGTAAAAAGCAAGTTGAAGCCCGCGCCTCCCCCGCATACCACCGGCGATAAAATCCGCCGTGAACTGATCTCGTGGTTTTGGGTGATCCTCGCATTCCTGATCATTGAATCGGTCTTCGTCCAGGCGCGCGTGATTCCCAGCGCATCGATGGAGAACACCATTCTGATCGGCGACCACCTCATCGTCACGCTGCTTGGGTACGACGTGGGCATTCCGTTCACCGAGCATCACTATCCGTTATGGCGCAATCCAAAGCGCCAGCAGATTATCGTTTTCGAGGCTCCCCCCGAGGCGGCTCAAAACGAGGATTTCATCAAGCGCGTCATCGGCGTTCCAGGCGATGCCATCAATATCAGCCACGGAATCGTCTACGTGAATGGCCGGCGCTTGAATGAACCGTATGTGAATCGCGATGCCTCCGATGCGGACAGCCCCGTCGAGAATTTCCCGCCCAGCAGAGACAATCTCTTCGAGGGAATGGGTCCGCAATGGGCAGCAAATCTGCCCAAATATGTCAAAGACGGCAAACTGATCGTTCCGCCCAATAGCTATTTTGTGATGGGCGATAATCGCGATGATTCCGACGACAGCCGCTACTGGGGCTTCGTTCCGCGCCGGAATATTATCGGCACGCCTTTATTCATTTACATGTCCATCAAAGCTCCCGATGAGGTTTGGGAACCCGGCCACATCGGCGAACGCCTCGGCACATACGTGAGCATTTTGGCTCACCCGAGCGAAATGCGCTGGCGCCGGTTGTTCCATACGTTTTGAAATTGAAGCGGATTTCTACAGGAAGCAGGGCAGTCCCCATGCGTTACGCTGATGCCGGGGTCGACATTTCACGCGCGGAAGACGCGAAGCAGCGGATTCGCCGTCTCGCTGGCCGCACGTTCAATCGCGCCGTTCTCGCGCCCATCGGCGGCTTCGGCTCGCTCTATCATCTCGACCCCAAGCGCTGGCGTGATCCCGTGCTTGTCGCCAGTGCCGACGGCGTTGGCACAAAGCTGAAAATTGCTTCGGCCGCAGGCGTCCACTCCACGGTTGGCGCGGACATCGTCAACCACTGCATCAACGACATTCTAACGCAGGGCGCCGCGCCGCTTTTTTTTCTCGACTATCTGGCCATGAGCCGCATCGATCCGCAAGTGGTCGAGCAGATTCTCGATGGCATGAGCCGCGCCGCGCGCCAGGCCGGCTGCGCGTTGATTGGCGGTGAAACAGCGGAGATGCCCGACATGTACGCCCCCGGCGAATACGACCTCGCGGGTTTCATCGTGGGAGTTGTCGAGCGCGGCCACCAGCCTGACCCGCGTAACGTCCGCTCCGGCGACGCATTGATCGCGTTGCCTTCGAGCGGCCTGCACACCAACGGTTATTCGCTCGCCCGCAAACTTGTTTTTGACGTTGCGCGCCTCAAACCCGATTCCTATGTCGCCGAAATCAGCAACAAAATCGCCGCCGAGCTTCTTAAACCCCATCGCTGTTACTGGCCCATGCTCAAGCGCGTCGTCGCCCGCGGCTGGCTCACCGGCATGGCCCACATAACCGGCGGCGGCATTCCCGGTAATCTTCCGCGCGTGCTCCCGCGCAATGTTCACGCCATCGTCGAACTGGGGTCGTGGCCCGTCCTGCCGATCTTTCGCTATCTCGCGCGAATCGGGAAAATCGAAACCGACGAACTTCTCAAGACTTTCAACTTGGGGATTGGAATGATCCTCATCGTCCCGCCCAAGAACGTGAAAAAAGTTGAATCCGAATTGAAGCGCCGCCGCGAGCGTTTTTACCGCATCGGCCGCATCGAATCAGCTCCGGCGGGCAAGCCCCGCGTCACCTTCTCGGGCTCCCTCAACATTCCCTAAAACTCATCGGCATGTAGGTCATGTCCCGCCAGCGTTTTTGGCTGGCTGACATGAGGCATTTCCTCTTCGGCATGGTGGATTCGCCAGCGCGAGCGGCTGCGGAAAGCGCCCAGAATCTTTTCTTGACTGTGCGAATCCGATAAAATATCCCGATGCTGAACTCCAAATTGCCAAACACCGGAGAAATCGCACCCGACTTCGAGCTGCCCGACTCGACGGGTGCCCTGCGGCGTTTGTCGCAACTCGTTTTGCAAGGGCCCATCGTTCTTGTTTTCTTTCGCGGTCATTGGTGACCCTTCTGCCTCCGCCAGTTGGCGGATTACCGCGAGCACTACAGTGAAATTCGCGCGACGGGCGTCAGCGTCGTAACCATCTCCGTCGACTCGCCCGAAAAATCCGAAGTGGTGCGCCAGGAGTTGCGCCTGCCCTTCCCAATCTTGAGTGACGTAGAGCGCCGCGTCGTACGGGAATGGGATATTTACAACGTGCGAGAGAAAGGCGGAATCGCTCGGCCGTCCGTTTTTATCATCGATCGCGACCGCAGCGTCCGCTACTGCTCGTTCGACTCCACGTCGGCGCGCGTGCCCGCTTCGGAGATCGTGCGCATTCTTCAAACCGCCGGGGGAGCCGGGCCCGCTCGCCGCACACTATACTTCCCGCGTCTCGCTGACTTCATCCATGCGATTCGCAGCATCATACGATTCGGCGTTCGCTCGCCCCGCTCTTGACGCATCAGTCCCGCGGGAGGACGGTTTTGCCCGTCGGGCGAATTGTGCTAACTTCGCTCGGTTATGACGAAGCGCATTGGCGTCCTATTGTCCGGCCGCGGCTCGAATTTCGAGGCCCTCGCGGATAGCGTTGCGGCGGGGCGCATCCCCAACGCGGAGATCGCCATCGTCATCAGCCATCGCGAAGGCGCTCCCGGCATCGAACGCGCCCGCGCGCGCGGCATCGACGCTCGCGTCATTCCATCGAAGGGCCTCGAACGCGAAGCCTATGACCGCCAGGTCGTCGCCGCCCTGCAAGAGAAAAAAGTCGATCTCGTCTGCCTCGCTGGCTACATGCGTTTGCTCTCGCCCTATTTCGTGCAAGCCTTTCGCGGCCGCATCTTGAATATCCACCCGTCGCTGCTGCCCGCGTTTCCGGGACTCGAATCGCAGCGCCAGGCCCTCGAGCACGGCGCGAAATTCGCCGGCTGCACCGTGCATTTCGTCGACGAAAATCTCGACGCCGGCCCTATCCTTCTGCAGTCCGCTGTCCCGATTCGCGACGACGACACTGTCGATTCGCTTTCCGAGCGCATCCTCGCCGAAGAGCATCGCATCTATTCCGAAGCCGTGCGCATCGTCCTCGAAGGCCGCTTTCGTATTGACGGCCGCCGCGTCATAATTCTTTCCGGCGCCCCAATTTCAAACAATGTCGCAACAAACGTCGCAAAAAAACATGTCTGAACAGCGCCACAAATCCATCGACGAACAGCTCGCCTACATCCGCAAAGGTGCCGCCGAAATCATTCCCGAGGCTGAACTTCGGGCGAAGCTCGAACAATCCGCAAAATCCGGCAAGCCCCTGCGCGTCTATCTCGGCGTTGACCCCACCGCGCCAGACATTCATCTCGGCCACACCGTCGTCCTCCGCAAGCTGAAACATTTTCAGGACATGGGCCACACCGCCATCTTTCTAATCGGCGACTTTTCCGCCATGATCGGCGACCCCACGGGACAATCTGAAACGCGCCCTCCGCTCTCGCGCGAGCAAGTGGACGCCAACGCAAAAACCTATCTCGCGCAGGTATACAAAATTCTCGACCCAGAAAAAACCGAAGTCCGCTACAACAGCGAGTGGCTCGGCAAAATGTCCAGCTACGACGTCGTTCGCCTCTGCGGCCACTATCGCCTCGCGCGCATGCTCGAGCGCGAGGATTTTCGCACGCGCCTCGCGAACAACTTGCCCATCTCGGTTCACGAACTGCTCTATCCCCTGCTCACCGCCTACGACGCCGTCATGCTCCAATCCGACGTCGAACTCGGCGCCACGGAGCAGAAATTCAACCTGCTGGCCCACCGAGAAATTCAGCGCGAATACGGCCTGCCGCCGCAAGCCATACTCACCATGCCCATCCTCGTCGGCCTCGACGGCGCGAAAAAAATGTCCAAGAGCCTCGGCAATTACGTCGGCATCACCGAAGCGCCTGGGCAAATGTTTGGCAAGCTCATGTCCATCTCCGACGATTTGATGTGGTCCTACTACGAACTCCTCACGGATTTCGAGGAGCGCGTCATCGTCCGCCTTAAGGAAGAAGTGCGCACCGGCGTCCTCCATCCCATGGACGCCAAAATGCAGCTCGCCCACACCATCATCGCCACTTTCCACGGCGAAGCCGCCGCCCGCTCCGCCCGCGACGATTTTCAGCGCGTCTTCCGCGACCGCCAAGCCCCAGAAGATGCGCCCGTACGCAAATTGCCGCGCGGCGAACCCAAGCGCTTAAGCGCGCTTCTCGTCGAATTGAGTCTCGCGCCTTCGCGCGCCGAAGCCGAGCGCCTCATCAAGCAGGGAGCCGTCGAAATCGACGGCAAGCGCATCGACGACGTAAAACACGAGGTCGATTTATCTACGCCGGGCAAGAGTTTTCTCCTTCGCGCCGGCAAAAAGAAATTCCTCCGCGTCATCGCCGAATAAACGTTATTTTTTAATGCGATCCTTGCAAACAGAGAGAAATTCACTTCGCGGCGGGCGCGATACTCTTGAGGACATCCGTCAAGGCTGCTTCGATTATCTTGTCGTAGTCTGGTGGATTTTTTGGCAGTTCCGGCCACGCCACCCTGACAAAAACGCCGCATTCATTTACCTTCCGGGTGCAATCCCACACGTGATACTGCGTCGAGCCCTGCATGGCGGAAAAACTGATGCAGTTCCAGTTGTCTACGCTCTCTTTTTTCTGTGCCTTTTGTTTTTGGTCGGAGAGCTTCTCCTTGAACGCGGCCTTGGCTCCATGGTCTTTCAAATAGTACGAGATGATAACCAAATTCGTCGGATCGGACGTTCCCTCGTCCGCAGCATTCTTGATTTTAAATGCGAATAGCGTCAGGGTCGGGTCAGATTTGCTGGAGATAACCACCCAATCACTCGGCACAGAAAACTGAATACGGCCAACAATCGTGAACACGACCGTATCACCAGCAATAAGAGGAGAAACACCAAGCAGCAGTAAAAGTAGAACTGCCCAGCCGAGCGATATCGCTATCCTTCTACTTTTCACGGGTCGCATTCTGAGTGGGTACGTTACTCCATCGAGGGACACTCTGCCAATGGCAGAAAATCGCTCGGGCGGGATATCGACCGCTCGCAGCCCTCTTCCTTTCTCCTCCGCGCCGGCAAAAAGAAATTCCTCCGCCTCATCGTCGAATAACTGATTTTGCGGGTGCCCCATCCTGAGCGTCTTGCACTTCGCTTCACGAAGCGCAGCAAAGGGTGGGGTTGTTATTTTTGATTTTTCGCTTTGTCGCTGCGGCCTTCGAGGCCTTGTTTCGTCAGGGCATGGCTTCAGCCATGCCGAATCGTCGATTTTCCCAAATGTCTTCCTTTCGCGCGTTTCATCTGCGCGAAGTATTCGTTTGTCCCGCAGTTCCGCGGATAGCGACCCGCGGGAAGCAATCAAATATTCACTCGGCCCCTTCCTATTGTCCTGCGCCTTTGTGTCGCTTCCGGCGCAGCCCATCAATGCCCCACGTTTCCCCCGCGCGCGTTGCGAAGAAAATCGCGAACAAAAATAGCAGCGGAATGTGATCCAGATTCGCGCCGAAATATCTCCACGTCGCAACGCCGTGACCCGGCGCGTACCATGTTGCCAGCGCCAGACTGACCATGTGAATCGCGCCGCCCACGGACGCCATGCGCACGAAAAGCCCCAGCACCAGCGCGATCCCAATCGCCAGCTCGCCCCACCCGACAATCTGCGCGCACAGCACCGGATGCACCAGCACAAATTTCTCCAGAAACACGCCGTAAAATCCCACCGGCTCGTTCTGGCTCAACCAGCCGCGAACCCACACGCTGAAACTCGTGTGCGCAAATTCCGGCCCAGCGATCTTGTACTCGCCAAAGAACAGAAAAATAATCCCCGTCAATATCCGCACGACGGCAATCGCCTTCCGCTCCGCATCCGACGCCGCCCCGCCTGTCTCACTCATCATCGCCTCCACCATTCCTACTTGCGTCACCGCAATTCACCTAATGTTCCACCAGCCGCTTCAACCGTTGCAATTCGCCTCGGTCGCGCCGCGCCACCGCGTGCCGCGTCACCATCCAATCCATAAATCTCCCAAACGCCCCCGGCATTTCGTAGCGATCGCGCATTCGCAGCCGCGTGCCGTTCGCGCTCTCCTCGATTTCCCATCGCTGCAACCCGCGCACTCCGTAAGCATCTTGAAATTGCCATTCGAAAACGCGCCCGCGCTCGAATTCCGTCACCACCGCCGTGTGCGACACTTCTCGTTTTCCGATTCGCCCGCTCAATCGAACTTTCAGCCCGTTGCGAAACTCGATTGCGCCGCCTTGGACTTCGAACTGCAAATCAACCTCAGCTCCATACCACGCGCCCATGCGGTGCGGCACGAAAAAAGCTCCGACGATTTTCGTCGGAGCGGCAATTTCCTCAATGAAACTCAAATCGGCCATGGCAGGTTCGGCTATCTTACCGGACGCCCGCGCAATCACCAATCAAGAGCAGCGATTTGGCATTCAACCGATCGCCGCCTCGCATCGCGACATCAAACAGCCATGCATTTCGCGCGCAGCTAGGGTAAAAAGGAAGTTCGCCGCGACACACTAACGCGGCGCGCCAGAATGTCGCACGCCACAAATCGCCCTCCGGGTCCGCGAGGCAAGCCGTTTCTCGGCGTCGCGCTCCAACTCCGCAAGCACGGCCTCGATTTGCTCGCCCGCTCCGCCCGCGACTATGGCGACATCGTTTATCTTCCGCTTCATTTCGGCGAGAGCCGCCTGCTTCTCAATCATCCCGATTTGATCGAGCAGGTCCTTGTTGTCCAGCAACACAAATTTCACAAGAGCGCCATGTCCAAGGCCGCGACCGGCCGCCTGCTCGGCAACGGCTTGCTCAATAGCGAAGGTGATTTCTGGCGGCGTCAGCGGCGGCTTGCCCAGCCCGCGTTTCAAAAAACGCGCGTCAACGAATACGCCGCGACGATGGTCGAGCACGCCCTCGCCTACACCGCTTCATGGCGTGACGGCGAAGTTCGCGACATCGCCGATGAAATGTCCCGCCTCACCTGCGGCATCGCGGTAAAAACTCTTTTCGGCATCGAACTCGGCCCGGAGGCCGACCGCGTCGGCGAAACTTTGAACACTTTGATGCGCTTTCAGATTAGCCGCATCCGCTCTGCCTTCAGCCTCCCCGAAAATTTCCCCACGCCTGCGAACCGCCGCGCCAACGCTGCATTTCAATATCTCGATTCGCTCGTTTACCGCATCATCGCAGAGCGCCGCGCGCGTGGCGCTGGCGGCAACGACTTGCTCTCCCGCCTGATCGCCGCGATGGACGAAGACGGCACGCAAATGACGCCGCAGCAATTGCGCGACGAAACCATGACGCTCTTCCTCGCCGGCCACGAAACCACCGCTCTTACGCTTTCCTGGACGTGGTATCTCCTCGCCCAAAATCCCGTCGCGGAATCGCATTTGCACGAAGAATTGTCTCGCGTGTTTGCCGCTTGCGGGCCACGCACGTTAGAAGCAAAAGACGCCGAATCACTGCCCTATCTCGACGCCGTCATTCGCGAATCGCTGCGCCTTTACCCGCCTGCGTATCTGATCGCGCGCCTCGCCATCGAGCCGTTTGAACTCGGCGGCTATTCGTTTCCTGCGGGCACCACAATTTTGATGTCTCAGTGGGTCATGCACCGTGACCCGCGCTATTTTCCAGATCCGCCCGCGTTCCGTCCCGAGCGCTGGCTCGATGGATTGGCCGCGCATTTGCCGCCGCACGCCTATTTCCCGTTTGGAGGTGGCCCGCGCCGGTGCATCGGTCAGGGATTTGCTTTGATGGAAGCGTCTCTGGTTGCGGCCACGCTCGCGCAGCGTTTTCGTTTTGAGCTGGAGGCGGGACAAACAATCGTGCCGGAGCCGCTGGTCACGCTGCGCCCGCGCGGCGGCATCCGCATGCGCATTCACGCACGGGCCCTGGAATCCCAGAAAAGGGCAAGTTTCTAAAAAGGGCTTAAACTAGACTGACATGTCAGTCTCGTGGCACGAAAAGTGCCCCAATACGGATAAATGCGTATCGTATAGATGATTCTGCGAGCGGTGAATCGATATTTCCGCGGCGACGGCGCTGAGATCGGTGTCCGTTGTGCAATGACTCGTCGGGGCACGGCACGACGGCGCGATAAATCCGATCACGCCCTACAATGGCGACACGGAAATGCTGCGTACTTTGCGCGTCATTTTACGAATTTTGGTTGTTTGCCCTGGCCCCACGGATCGTACGTCAATGCATAATTCACGCGCTCGGCAAGCGGCGGATGATTGTACAGCCACAGCTTGATGAAGGGACTCGGATGCGGGTCCGATAGATCCACTTCGCCAAGGATTTGGAAGGCGCGGGCCGCCACTTGACTAGAATCAGGAATCAGTCCGTGTGTAACTTCCAGACCATACTGATCGGCTTGATGCTCAATGTGGCGGCTGAATGTGTTTGACACCGGCGAAGCCAGGAATCCCAGAATCGCGAACCATAAAAGCAAAACAGGGAGCGACGCCCAATCATCCGTCCCGCGAATTCCCCAGCGCCCGCTCCATCGCGACAGGGCCCACAGCATTCCTCGAAAGCCCAAATAAAGCAGCACAAACAGCAGGGCCGCGCCGAAAATCAGCCCTTTGTACACATGTCCCAAAACGTAATGCCCCATTTCATGCCCGAAGACGAACATCGTCTCCGGCACGGTCATCTTCGCAATCGTCGTGTCCCACACCACGACGCGTTTCGACGCGCCAAATCCGGCGACGTAGGCGTTCAGGTCGTTTCCCTTTTCGCTTTCGTTCATCCAGAACATACGCTGCGGCGGAATGTCCATCCCCGCGCGATGCACTACTTTTTCGAGTGCGACGACCAGCGCGGGATCCTTCGTCTCGAGCGGCTCAAATTTGTTGAAGAGCGGAGCAATCACCAGCGGTGTAAGAAAAATGACAAAAAATAAAATGGGCAGTGCGGCCAGCCAGAAGTAAAACCACCAGCGTCGCGGGCTGTGGCGAATTACGGCGTAGAGAATCCACACCAGAATGATCCCCAGAATGAAACTGATGATCTCGCCCTTGGTCCAATCCCACGCCCACGAGCCCCAGCCCTGCACGGAGATTCCGTAACTGCGCGAAAGCCAGTGCCCGTAGATATCCGTCGGCAACCCCAGCACGGCGATGGTCAGCAGCAAAATCGGCGTGAAAATCAGGGCCTGCAAAAATCGGAACTTGGTCGCGTGCTCAGCCCAGTCGCGATATTTCGGTGCGAGCCTCCAGGCAAGAACGAGCAGCAATACGATGACGCCCCACACAAAATCGACGAAGTACAAAATGTATTGCGCGCGGGAGTATTTCACGGCTTTTTCGTAGAGATCCGGAGGCAGCGTGTAGGCCTTCACGTCGGCTTTAACCTGGCTGGCGTTCGACGTTGTGGTCGAGGCCGGCGCCTGCGTCTGTTGTGGCGGGTTTGCCAAAGCCGCCGGCGCGGAAGACGCGAACGCGCTGGACGTGAGAACGATTGTCGTTGCGGCAAACAGCAACAATAACGCCAGGCCGGCAAGAGATTTACGGGCGCCGAATTTCGTCATCATTTTCTCCCTCGGTGGAACGGAGCGCGCAGACCCTCAACTTCGGCGGGATTATGCCCCGAGCGGCGCCCCCCCCACAAGGGCTATCGTTGCAGAGGCGGCAAAAGTGGCGAGGAGCCATAGACGCAAGTTCGCCCGGCATTTCGCAAACGTACTTCAAATTTGGCGTTCGCCGGCGTACCCTTAGGGAAGCAGGCAGCCGAGCGAACAGGTGCCTTTTAGGACGCGCTCTGGAACGTAATCTGGCGGGCATTCGACCACACGGCTAGCATAAGAGCAGGCGGCTCCGAGGAAAAGTCATGAGACATGCCATGAGATTCGCGAATATTGCGGCTGTGCTAGTTCTTGTGCCCGGAATTTCTTCCGCAATATTTGCCGCTGCTCCCCAATCGAGTCAACGACCCAGCCAATCGGTGGCCGAAGCGGCGCGCAAAACAAAAGAACAGCAGAAAGACGCACCCAAAGCAAAAACAGTTTGGACGAATGACAACATTCCGAGTGCGCCCAATGAGGTGAGCGTCGTGGGACAGCCGCCGAGCGCGCCAAGTTCCAACGAAACTCCCCCTGCCAATGCGTCCGCGTCGTCGGCCGCGGATCAAGAGAAAGTGGCTGCGGAACGCGCAAAGGTATCAAGCGACCTGGACGACGCCAAAAAACAACTCGACAGCGTGAAGACGGATCTTGATATTGCCCAGCGCCGATACAATCTGGACGCGGCGCAGCTTTACAGCACTCCGGACTATTCCACGAACCAGCAGGGACAGGCTAAAGTTGACGCGGAAAAGGCTGCCATCGCCACGAAGCAGCAAGCCGTGGACGCGGCACAAAAGAAAGTCGACGACCTTGAGAAGCAACTGAAGGCGCTCGGCGAAACCGCAAAACCAACACCAAAGACTCCAGCACCAGCGCCTGCAGCCCCGTCGTTGAAGCCATAAAAGCTGAACCCATACACAGAGTTGGGTGAACGTTCTCGCCATGCGTGGCGCAGACTCGCAGAGCCGACGATTACTCTGGCCGTGCGGCGGCAGCAATTTTTCTACGCGTCGTCACGTTGCAACCTTGCCCCAATATATAGTGCACCTTCCCCCTTGACACACTAGCGCCCGCCGCGCAGAATCCTTGCAGATTTTTTGTTTCGCACCGGGGCTGGCGGCGCTGAAGCACTCGACGCCGCCAGATGAATTTCGTTAATCGGATTCGCTGTTTCAACTTCGCGATTTGAATGCGCTCGATTGCTCGGGGGATGACATGGTATTTCTGCCTGGCCGGACGGTGCAGTGCGTGAATCCAGAGTGCGCCGCGCGCGGGCACTGGCTGCGCGTGGAAATGGCGCCAGTGGAACGCTGCTCGAATTGCAATTCGCAGCTTCACAATGTGCCGCCGCCGCTGGCAACGCGCTTCCGAATGCGTCCTAGGCCGCTGGCGAGCTATCGCCCGCGGGCACGCTGAAGGGTTTGGCGTTAGCAATCTGTTCCGTGGCTCACTCGCGGGGAAAATCTTCGATGTGAGCGAGGCTGCGGCCCATCGTCCCCGCAGCCGTATCCGCCGGACACCTTTTCGTGATGCGTGACGGCGAGCAACGTTCACCTCGTGCTCATTCGCACGCGTCACGGTCGCGGGACTCACACGCAAATTTGCGCCACAAAATAAAAAAGGCCCCGGTTCCTCGGGGCCTTTTCTTCACATTTAGTTTTGTTTCGCTGATTAGAACGCGTACCGCAATCCAAACTGCATGATTCGCGGGTTGGTCAGCAGGTGGGTGTAATTGCCAAATGTGTTCGCGTTTCCGGTTGCAAGAGACGCATTTTGCACATTGAACCGTTTGATGTTAAACGCATTGAATGTGTCCCAGGTGAATTCGAGTTCATGATGTTCGTTAAAGGGCATCTTCCAAGCCTTGGTCAACTCGAGATCGGCGGACAAGAAGCCATCGCCGCGAATCTGGTTGCGGGCGCCGGAGAATCCCGGAAGCGGTACCGCAAAATCACTGACAGCAGCTGGGCCATTCGGAAACATGTTGTAAAGGGTGCCGTTGCTGCCTTCGTTGGCCAACGTCCTGCCTGTTTTGACCTTGGAGACCGCGATGGCGTTTCCGGTGAGTTGCCAGTTAGTTTGAAAACAGAAGCAAGTTCCCACGTTAACCGGGAAGCCGGAAGACCAACGGGTGACCCCTGAGGTTTGCCAGCCGCCGATGATGGCGTCCAGACCCTTCCCGATTTCGCTTGCATAGTGACGGCCTCGCCCAATAGGAAGAGCCCAGACCCACTCGGCATTGACTTGGTGCCGAAGATCGAAGTCTGAGGGCCCGCGAAGTTGGTTGGGGGACCAGGAATTGATCACACTTCCACCAAGGCCGCCCCATTCGCCGACGCTTTCCGCATCCGAGGCCCAATCAATCGAGTGCGAATAGGTGTAGTTAAGGTTGAATTGCAATCCATTCGCCATCTGCTTTTTGAGCGTCACTTCCAAAGCGTTGTAGGAGGAGGTGGAAATGGAGCGCCAGGCATACAGAGAAGAATACTGATTGTCGAACCAAGTGTACTGCCCGAGCGCGGGAAAGTAGGTATTACTGGTGCTAGCTCCTGGTATTCCATTCACGTCGAAAGTGTAAAGAGCCGACGTTTCATTGAACGAGTTGCAGAGGAAGGTCTGATAAACCATGGTCACCGGATCCGCCGTTGGAGCAATTGAGAAGCCCGCTTGCGTGTTCGGATTGAAGCCGCATGTTGCGTTAGCTGGGTTTGTGGGGTCCAAGACAGTCGCGTAATTGTATTGATCTCCCGTAGCCACTGGGCTGATCAAATTCTGCCAATAGGCCGCCGTCGGACCGATTGTGGCGGAGGTGACGGTAGCGGGGTCGGTTCCGTTCCCGCCATTCGCGCGTCCTAGCGTGGCCATAGCCTGAGCCGCCTGGAAGTAAGTAATGCCCGACTTGGGATCCTTCAAGTTCTTGGGCATGGCGAGGTCCTGCTGCGCGAGCAAGCGATGCCCCATATGCCCCACGTACCCAACTTCGATACTCATGTTGTGCGGAAGTTCGCGCGCAACGGAAAGATCGAGCGCGTAGGAATACGGCGCCTGGATGTTGCTGTCTAAGCCCCAGCAGATGCAAAAGTTTCCCGGGGGAAAGGTCTGCGGAAAAACGGACGGCGGTGCAGGAGTGAAAATGGGGTTCCCATTGGGGTCCAGGATTGGATTTCCACTGGAATCGTTCTGGGGAATATTGTTCATTCCTGTGAGCCGCGGTGACGCCGCCGCACTTTCCACTTGGGCGGAGTTCGTGAGCAGACTCGACAAACCAAAGGACCCGTTTTGGTCGAAGGTCGAGAGCATACCCTCTCCGAAGTGGTCAAAGTACATGCCGAATCCGCCGCGGATGACCGTCTTATCGCCGCTACCCACCAGCCGCTGAAGCCATCCGCCGCCCGGCTCTGGTGACCATGCGAAGGAAATACGGGGAGCAAAATTCTTGGCGGTTGGCCAGAGGTCCGCCCGATGATTCGATCTCCCCGCCAGATCGAATGAAATCAGTGGGTCCAGATTGGCAGGAACACCGGAGGACATATCTGCTCCTCGTTTGTTAAACCAATTACCCAAGCTAAAAGTAGGCGCGACTTCCTGGCCGTTTGTTTCCCACGGAGCTGTTTCCATTCCGAAGCGCAGACCGTAGTTGAATGTAAGGTTAGGTCTAACTTTCCAGGAATCTTGGGCGTACCACTCGTATTGGTGGAGCGCGAAGTTCCTCGGCACGGGGGCGCCTTGGGTGATGGGGGTGCCCGTTCCGTTTGGATTCAGGTGGAAGTTGTACTGCGCGTCCACTTCCGTGACCATGCCGAGCAATCCAATCAACGGAAAATCGTAGTTGTTCTCGGTCCCGGGAAGCACCTGCGGATACCCTGCATTCACGGGATTGAACGGGCTCGATTTATTTGCGAAGCCGCCCGTATTCAACCACGCAGCGTTGGCGATACCATCGCTGAACGAATTGGATTGGCTCAATGAACCGTTGTATACAAGGTGGATATCGGTGCCGAATGTAAACGTGTGATTCCCTTTCGTCCACGACAGGTCATCCCGGATCTGATGCAGCGGGAATTGGAAGCTGTTGGTACGCGTGATCCCCTGGTCCAAGCTGCGGATTAAAATCCAAGGCACGAGGCTGTCGCCCTCATTGGCAACACTCTGCCTCGTGAGTCCGTACTCCAGATTATTAACCAGTGTGGGACGCAAGACGGCCGTGTACGCAACAGCCATGCCTTTGCTTAGATCCACTTTCGTATTTTCCGGCACGCTGCCAGGCAAGAAGGGGGCGCTTTGAGCGGCAACGTCGTCGCGCCCGCTGCCGCGCCAAAACAATTGCTGATTGCCGTTGGCCGTCAGTTTGTAGTCAATGCGGGCAATCAAGGCGTCATCCCGTTCCGGTTGTCCGGCTGCGAAACGGAAGCCCTGGAAATTCAGGGTATCGCCGACGGTATTGTCATTCGGTGTGAACGGTCCGAAGGTATTCTTGAAATAAGCTAACACGGCAGAACTTGGGCCAATACCCTGCGGATCCATCGCGGCCAGTTGCGAGGCGTTTAGTGCGAAATTGCCGGGTTGAACAGGATAAGACGTGTTACTGAGGCCCGTCACCGTTCCTCCGAGACACTTCGTTGCGTCCGCGCATTGATACTGAATGATTCCGTCCCGCAATTCCTGCGAAGGGATCGAACGCACCGCGCTGCTTTGCTGTGCCACACGGGTGCCCTCATAGTTTACGAAGAAAAACATGCGATTGTGCTTGATCGGACCGCCAGCCGAACCACCAAATACGTTGCGAATGAGCTGCGGCGGCTTATTCGGCTGTCCGGACGCTGCTTCGGCAGACTTGATGAAGAAGTCATTCGCTTCGCCGAGCGAGCTGCGATTGAACTCGTAAAGCGATCCGTGGAACTGATTGGTTCCTCCGCGCGTCACCAGAGCTTCCTGTGCGCCCGCGGAACGGCCCTGGTCGGCGCCATAATTGGAGGTGGTCACGCGAAACTCCTGGACCGAATCGACCGTGACGGGCAGCACCGACGTGAACGCTTGTCCCGTGCCCTGGTCATTCACATCGATTCCATCAAGAGTGATATTGCTCTGGTCGCTCCGTTCTCCATTGACAGCGCCGCTGCGCGTGTCGTTCACGTTTGCGAAGTCGGAACGATCCGAGGTGTAGACCACGCCGGGCTGAAGACTCAATAGCGCCACAACGTTTCGCGCTTCGAGCGGCAGATTCTGAATTGAACTGCCGTTCATCGTATTTCCGACGCTCGCGTCGGTCGTGTTCAACAGAGGCGCTTGCTCGGTTACGGTTACCGTCTGCGTGGTGGTTCCTACTTTCAGACTTATGTTCAAGGTTGCCGGCGAGTTGACCAGCAACTCGATTCCCGTTCGGGAGTACTTCGAGAATCCCGCGGCTTCGACGAGCACGCTGTAATGGCCCGGCGCCACCTGGGAAAAGACATAGCTCCCTTGCTGGTCTGTCGTAGCCGTGCGCTCCAGGTTCGTGTCCGTATTCGTCAGGGTCACGGTCGCGTTCGGAATCGCGGCGTTGCTGGGATCGGTTACCGTCCCGCGAATCGAAGTCGTCGCCTGCCCCCAGGCAGAGCCACTCCCAAGAAAGAATGCAGCAACCAAAATCGCCAACACGTATAGCAACCAGGCTCGCTTCACAGTCCACCCCCGCGAATTTGTTTGGATTAGGTTTACGGATGCACGGCCGCGACCACGAACCCGCGTCGCCAACCCCGTGCACCTTGATGAGATGACCCCTAGGATATTTCCCCCGGGCTCCACAGCTACACCCATAATTGCAGTCCGATTTTGCAAACGGTGTACCATAATTCAGTTTTTCGTTCAATGAAAAGTTAAAGCGCAGAAAAGAAGCGGATTGGTTGATCGTACGTACCTATTTTTTTTCGCGCAGCGGCCGGGAAAATACTCGAATCTGTATTTCCCTCCATAAAGTGGGATTTGCGTTTAGCGAAAGGGGAACGGTTCGCTTATGTTCGACGGGCCGCCGTACTCTGGGGTACAAAAAAAGCGGCCGGTGGGGGTGCCGGCCGCTGTGGGCATGGGGTGATGGAGGTGCACTAATTTCGAGGCCCCGAATCGCGGGGGGCGCAACACCGAGCCTCGAACACATCGCTATTCTGCCTTCCGGCGCCCGCCGGGTCGATAGGCCACAAGGTTCAATTCGTCCTGGTACCGAGGTACTGCTAAGCTCTGCCTGGGTTCGTGGACCCTCCTCGCGGCCGAGTCCACGCAAGCCAAAATAATCGCGACCTATTCCCCTCGCCGCGGCGGAGGTTCGGGCGGCCCTATCGTTATGTAGGGAACATTGGCGTCTCTAAGAGCCTTGTTCAGACTAGCGAGATCTGTATTCACAACTTCGTGCACCGAATCCAGCGCCGTGCCTAGCTCTTGCGAGACCCCCGCCATTTCGTCCTTTTCGGGCTGCGTCGGGGCGGCGCTGTACCCCTCGATCTGGAACATCAGCCGGCCAATGCGCTGCGGCAGTGGCGGAGGCGTGTAATGCAGAGGGCCCCCGGCACCGAATCCTCCCTCCGAGACAAATTTCCCGCTCAGGCCGTCCACTTTCTTTGCCAGAGCTTCGGCCTGTTTTTGGATGTTGTCGGGAATCTTTGGCGCGCCCGGCTTCTTCCAGTCCGCCAGCGTATCGGCGAGCGACTTCTTCAGTCCACCGATTGTCTTTGCACCTTTGTCGGCTCTCTTATAAAGATCGTAGAGCTGCATCATCATGTCGTGCCGCGCTGCGCGGTCGGCCGCAGTGATCTGGATGCGCGGATCTTCCTCGACTTTCACCGTCTGCGTCTGCGAATTATCGCCGAGCGCTACTTTCACCGTGTACGTCCCCGGCTCGACCATCGGCCCCTGCGCGCCCCCACCGAAAAAGCCTTGCGCTTGCGCCGCAAGTTGCTCAGGGGTGGGCTTCACGGGCGGGTCATAGCGCAGATTCCAGTTGACGCGGTTGATTCCCGCTTCGGCTTTGGCATCATCCATTTCGCGAACGGTTTTCCCCGACGAATCCAGTACGGTGATTTTCACTTTCTGGCCCTTTGCCGGCTTCGCTTTCAAGTAGAAATCGACCAGCGCTCCTTCCGGCGGATTCGGTCCCAGAAAAACCTGCTGCCCGTCGAACCAGCGATTCTGATAAATCCGCCACGCAATCGTGTTGCGAATCGGAAAAAGATGCAGATCGTCGTTCAGCGTTTTGTCGTTCAAATGCTGCAGAAAGGTGATGTCGTCCAAAATGTAAATTGAACGTCCATGCGTGGCCAAGATCAAATCGTTTTCGCGCGGCTGAATTTGAATGTCGTCCACGGGAACCGTCGGCAGGCCCATCCCCAATTTGTTCCAGTGGTCGCCGCCGTCCAGCGAAAAATACGCGCCGAATTCCATTCCCGCAAAAAGCAGGTTCGCGTCGCTCGGATGCTCGCGAATCACGTGTACGGTGCCCGTGCTTTCGGGCAAGGCCCGCGCGATGGATTTCCACGTTTGCCCGTAATTCGTCGTCTTGAACAGATAGACGTGAAAATCATTTGACCTGTGCCCGTCGAACGCCACGTACGCCGTACCTTCGTTGAATTTCGACGCCACCACGCGCGTCACATAGGTTCCCTTCGGCACGCCGGGAACGCGCTCCGCAACGTTCTTCCAATGCTGGCCGCCATCGCGCGACACCTGCAAATTTCCGTCGTCCGTTCCCACCCACAGCACGGAGCTGTTCATCGGCGATTCGTCAATCGTCGTGATCGTCGGATACCACTCCACTCCGTCATACAGCGACTGCGTATTCTTCGACGGAAGCTGCCCCAGAATCGGCAGCGTGTTGCGGTCCACGCCCGTCGTCAAATCGCCTCCCAGCTTTGTCCACGTGTTGCCGCGATCCGTGCTCTTGAACAGGAAGTTCCCGCCGTAATAAATCGTGTTGTGATCCCTCGTCGAAACCAGCAGCGGAGAATTCCAATTGAACCGATACGGCGGCTGTCCCTCCGGCGGCACCGGACGAATATTCAGCGCTTCATTCGTTCGCAAATCCCGCCGGCTCAAATTCCCGTCTTGCGATTCGGTGTAAATCGTTTGCGGATCCGCCGGATCGGGCTTGACATAAAATCCGTCTCCGCCGCCCACCATGAACCACGCGCTGTTCGGTATCCCGCCCGCAAAAAACGTCCGGCTCGGCCCGCACCATTCCGCGTTGTCCTGATATCCCGCGCAGACGTGATACGGCTGCTGATTGTCGTACCCCACTTCATACGCCTGCCCCAGCGGCATCACGTTCAAATGATCCCAGTCGCGTCCGGCGTCGCGGCTTTCGTAAACGCCGCCATCGCAGCCCGCCAGCATGAAGTTCGAATTTTCCGGGTCGATCCAGATGCCGTGGAAATCGCTGTGGACTCCGCGTCCTCGCGTGGTCACGAAGGTTTTTCCGCCATCTTCGGAATAATAAAGTTGCACGCCGCCCATCCAGATGCGCAGATCGTTGTTCGGATCGATGCGGATCTGGCTGAAATACGACGGCCGCGGATTCATCGCGCTCATTTTCGTCCAGGTCGCGCCGCTGTCTTCGCTGCGAAACACGCCGCCTTTGGCGTTCTGCACCAGCGCGTAGACGATGCTCGGATTCCGCCGGTAAACCGACAGGCCGATTCTCCCGTGTTTCCGTCGTCCGGCAGGCCCTTCGTCAGCTTGTTCCACGTCGCGCCGCCGTCCGTCGTTTTGTAAATCCCGCTGCCCGGGCCGCCGCCGTTGAAGCCCCACACCGTGCGCCGCCGCTCGTAAGCCGCCGCGTAAAGCGTGTTGGGGCTCTGCGGATCGATGGCCACGTCGGTGACGCCCGTGTCGTCGTTGATGAAAAGCACTTTGTTCCAGGTCTTGCCGCCGTCCGTGGTCTTGAAGAGCCCGCGTTCCGGATTCGGCCCCCACAGATGGCCCACCGCCGCCACGTACACCACGTCGGAATTGCTCGGATCGACGACGATTCTGCCAATCGCTTGCGTGTCGTCGAGACCGATGTGCGTCCACGTTTCGCCGGCGTCGCTCGATTTGTAAACGCCATCGCCCCACGAAGCGCTCTGCCGGTTATTCGCTTCGCCGGTGCCCACATAAACGATCGACGGATTCGACGGCGCCACCGCGAGCGCGCCGATCGACGGATTCGGCTCGTTATCCCACACCGATTTCCACGTCATGCCTCCGTCCACCGATTTCCACACGCCGCCCGCCGCCGCGCCCAGTAGATCGTCTTCCGGATCGCGTTTCCACCACGGCGAAATCGTCGATGCGGCCGCCCATGATCGCCGGACCAATCGCGCGCATCTTCAGATTCGTCGTCGCCGATTCAATCGTCGGCGCCGTCGCCGTCGCTGCCTTATCCTGCGCCGCGGTGCCGGTCGCAAATATCGCGCACGCGAATCCGAGCAGCGGCAACATCGCGACCGAAAACACGTTTCGCAACCGAATCGACCGTACACGGAATTGCATCATCGAACTCACCTCGCAATAATTTTTTCGCGCAATCGCGACACAAACTCACTGGCCTCATTCCGTGGCGCCCGTGGCAAACAATAAGCTGGAGACGAAAGTCGCCACTCCGTCCGAATTACAACGCGAAGCCCGCGAGCACACCCCGTATGCTCCTACAGACGCACCCCAAGCTCTGCGCGTTTCGTCGCGCTGCGGCGGTTGCCATTCTTCCGCGCGGAATTTGCCGATGGGCCCGCCGGTGCGCGCTACTACGCGACTCGGGCGCGCACTTCCAGATATTCTGCTTTCACAACGGTATGTTGGGCATCGCCTTCGTTGTGGGACGCCCAGTGGTTCGTCAAGTCGTCAGCCAGCGCCTTCTGACCCGCGGCATCCAGGCGCGCGAATGCCGTTTGCGTGGGGCCGAAATACTTTCTGAAGAACTCCACCGCTTCCACGGGACCAAACGGAAAATCGAAGATCAGTTCACGTTTCGTCGTCTCTACGCGCGCCCTTGCGCCGAATCGCTCGGCCACCACGGATTCGTCTCCCCACAGTAAAGGCGACGGCAAGCCCGGTGGCGGCGGCACATGCCGCCCGTGATTGTGATGTCTGCCCCACGAAACCTCGCGCGGTCCAATTCGCCATGGCGATCAGCCCGCCCGGACGGCAGACTCGCATCAGTTCCGACGCAACGACCTCGGGCCGGGGGGCAAACATCGCTCCGAACATCGACGTAACCATGTCAAAATGCCCCGCCTCTTGCGGAAGCTTTTCCGCATCTCCCTCGATAAATTCAATCCTCAGCCCTTCGGACTCCGCGCGCTTCCGCGCCTGTTGCAGCAGATTCGGAGCGATGTCCAGGCCCGTCACATTTCGCGCCTGTCCGCGCGGCGGGAATGGATATATTTCCGGTGCCGCATGCTACGTCCAATACTTTCATGCCGGTCTTCAAGTCAAGCCGGCTCACGAATTTTTCCGCCTCGCGCTCGTTCAGTCGCGCAATTTCTCCGAAGTCGCCCGCCATCCAGCTTGCCCGCATCCGCTGTTTCAACTCTGCTAATCCGTCTGCCGAACTGGTCATAGTTGCCTCTTGATCATCCGCAAGATATGCACACGTTCATGCTGGTCCTAACGACGAGCGCTTAAGTGCAGCCGGGCAGCCGGAACGAGCCAATCCTTGTGCTGTAGCTCGAGTCGCCTTTTTTCAAGTAGTCGCCAACGTACCAGAAGGTGCAGTCGTCGCTGGGATCGATCGCGGTCGTGGTGTAATCCTCCCAGCGAAGAGTGTTTGGCTGTGCGGCTTGACCGTCAGCCAGCACCGTCTCGTGGAACGTCAGTTGACCCTTTGGGTCATCCGCCAGCCGGGCGGCAAACCGTTGCCCGGCGAAATTTGGCGTTCCACCGAACGAATAGCCGACGCCAATGTCCCCGTGTTTATCCATGGCGATGCTGGGCATCCAACGGTAAAAACCATCTGGGGCGTAAGTCCCTTGTTGATAGAGGAAAGGATCGCGCTTCTTGTCGAGCCGGAATTCGTACCAGCGCACGCCTCCGCCGCCGGCTTGCGTGGCGATTGAGTGAGCAGCAACGATGGACTCGCGGTCACCTATCCTGCGGTAGACCAGCCGTTGCATGATTTTGTCGCCCTGCGCGTCGAGCCGCTGATCCGTGCCGGGCTGCGGAACACAGTTCGACAATTGGCCGTTGCAAAGATAATGGTACGGAGCCACATCGATTTTCACCGGGCCGCTGGCCTTCGTATTCGCGGGATTGTGCCAGTCGACGTGGACCTTCCAGAAATAAATTCCATCATCGTCGAAGATTTTTTTGAGTTGGGTGCCGCCCGCCGCCATCATGATGTTCGGTGCGCCGCGCGGAGGCAGCTGCTTTCCGTCGATGTCCGTATTATTCAGGAAGTTGACGCCGTCGATGACGATGCACTGCTCGGTGGCGGGTTGTCCTTTCAGCATTTTGTTGCGGTCAGCGATGCAAACGTGTTTCTGAATCACCGTATCTCCGGTGCTCGTTGGAACGTAATAGCCATCCGGCCAGATGGCGGGACGCGGATAATCGGGGAATAGCGTCCGTTCGAACGCGTAGCGATAATATGTGCCGAGCGGATCGCTGCTGGTGCTTACCGCGTAGCACATCGCGTAGGTTCCTTGTCCTTCCCCGGGATTTGCAGGCGGCGCGGCAGGCAGACCTGGATCGGATGGCTGGCCCGGATGGGCGGCCTGACCGTGAAGAGCTGCCGCGCCCTGCGCCGCTGGTTCGCCGCGGCTTGCGAACTCGCCGGGCGCGATGCGGCTGAAGATGGGCATCACAATCAGCCAGCGTCCGGCTAACTGGTCGTAGCGGACGACGGCGTCTCCATTGTCGCGCGCTTCGCAAACGCCGCCGAAGCCCGAGAAAATTGTATTTGTGGGCGCCGGACCGTACAGCACGGTTCCGCTCTTGTCGTACCGTGCACCTTTCTTCGTGTAGACCGCCAAGCGTGAATTCACGATTTGCACAATATTATTCGGTCCGACCGCAAGACTGTTATCGGAGGGATTGCGGTACATGCCGCGAAACCCAGCGGACGGCTGCGGGCTTGTGAAGCCGGCGCCGAGCCCGTCGAAACTTTCAAGCAACGGCGCCCCTGGCCGCTCTCCCTGTGATGTTTGCTCCACGGCTGCGCCTGCTGCCGTGATCGTTGGCGCGGGCGGCGGTTCATTGCGTTTTTGCGCCGCGTCTTGATCGTCCGGAGATGTACCGCATGTTGCGCTGCCGCATTCGGCAGGGCGCATTGCGGGCTCTGCGAAGGACGCGCGCGCGCTGCCAAGCGGCAGTGAGACGTCGAACGCCATCGCGGGATGAATCACGACCGGGCCGGCGATGAGGGAAGAGACAGGCTCAACCGCCAGACGAATGACAGGAAAAACGACCGGGTGAGTTACGCGGGGATTGCGGCCGGCTGCACTTTGTCTGGCGCGCGAGCTTTGCACAAACTGGCATGCGAAGAAAATAGAGGCGAGCAGCAAGACAGTCGCGGCTACCCGGCGTGCTTGTTGAACATGATTCATGAAAGCTCCACCAGTTTTTTCAGATGCAACCGCCGCAGGGGATCGAGCGGCTGGCAAACGATCCTTATTAAAACCGGCCACGTTCGAGATCGCGGCCACAATGGCAATGACGCCAGGACGCAATTTGGCTGATGCGATGGCGGCAAAAGAGTGCTCTCGAATCGCGCAAAATGCAACTCCCTTAGGCGTTTAATCCGAGAAATCCTAACGAGCTGACTGCGAAGTTGAAGAGGGTGCGGGAGCGTGGTAGCCTCGAAGCATCCACGGAGTGTGTTGCGCGACGCAATTTTTCGGGGCGCCCGCCGCGACGCGGGATTTTATCGTGGGCACTGCCGCCGCCAAACTCGAACGCACCAATCTCGAACAAACCGTCCGGGAAATCGTAACGGAGCTTTTGCGCGAGTTGGGAAATCCGCGCGCGCTCGATGAATTTGCGCGGCACGGAGCTAACGCGCATCTCGAGCGCGATCTGGGACTCGGCAGCCTTGAGCGCGTCGAGCTGATGCTGCGCCTTGATAATGCCTTCTCGATTCACCTGCCGGAGAAGGTGGTTGCGGAAGCCGACACTCCCGCCGATTTGCTCGAAGCTGTTCTGCAGCAACTTTCCAGTATGCCAAACGACGCGTCCACAGACGATTCGCGCGTCTCGCCCAGTACGCGCATTCGAGATTTTCATCCGGCGATTCCCAGCGAAATGCGACGAACTTTGCGCGAGGAGCTCGCCCGCGCCGAAACGCTGACGGATGTTTTTCGCATTCGCGCACGCATCGAGCCGGCGACCGCGCATATTTATTTGTACGAGGAAGACGGAAAGGTCCGCACGATTACGTGCGGCGAATTATTCGCGCGCGCCTCTGCCGTGGCGGCCGAACTTGCGCGACGCGGAATTTCGGCCGGGGATACGGTGGCGATCATGCTTCCCACCTGCGCCGAATTCTTCTGGACATTCGCGGGAACTTTGCTGGCGGGTGCGATTCCGGTGCCCATTTATCCGCCGTTTCGAGCCGATCGCATTGAAGAATACGCAGCGCGGCAGGCGGGAATTTTGCGCAACGCCGGAGCGCGGTTGCTGGTCACGTTCCGCGCCGCCGAAAATGTCGCGAAACTTCTCCGGCCGCAGGTGAAATCGCTCCGCGGCGTCGTGACTGCGGAACGCCTGGCGGCTTCGGACGGAGCGCCGCTGCCGCCAGCCACGGAAATTCGTCCCGTCGATGATGCGTGGCATCGCGCGCGTTCGAGCGACATCGCTTTTCTGCAATACACTTCGGGCTCCACGGGAAATCCCAAGGGCGTGGTGCTGACGCACGCAAATTTGCTCGAGAATCTCCGTTCGATCACCGAATACGTGGGCTTTCGCGATGACGACGTTGTCGTGAGCTGGCTGCCGCTCTATCACGACATGGGATTGATCGGCGCGTGGTTTGTTCCGCTGATGACCGGCGTTCCACTTGTGGTGATGTCGCCGCTCGCATTTTTGAGCCGGCCGGAGCGTTGGCTGCGGGCGATTCACGAGCATCGCGGCACGCTGAGTCCCGCACCGAATTTTGCTTACGAATTGTGCGTGCGCAAAATTCCCGACCGCGAGATGGAAAATCTCGATTTGAGTTCGTGGCGTGCCGCTTTGAATGGCGCGGAGCCCGTCCGTCCCGAGACGCTCAAGCGCTTCGCCGAGAAATTCGCGCGTTGCGGTTTTCGCCGCGAAGCTTTGCTTCCTGTTTATGGCCTTGCGGAAGCGTCGCTCGGAGTAGCGGCGCCCGCGATGGGTGGCGGCGCGCACGTGGATCGAATCGAGCGCGCGAAATTCGAAAATGAGAATCGCGCGGTTGCTGCGATGCCGAATGAAGCAAATGTTCTGGAATTTGTTTCCGCGGGCCAGCCGCTGCCGCGCATGGAAATTCGCGTCGTTGACGCAGAAGATCGCGACGCGCCTGAGCGCATGGCTGGACGCCTGCTGTTTCGCGGGCCTTCGGCAACTTCCGGCTATTATCGCAATCCCGAAGCGACGCGCGAGCTGATTCGCGAAGACGGCTGGCTCGATTCCGGCGATCTGGCCTATATCGCCGAAGGCGAGCTGTACATCACGGGGCGCGCGAAAGACATGATCATCAAGGGCGGGCGGAATCTTTATCCGCAGGAGATCGAGGAAATCGCAGGGCGCGTCGAAGGAGTTCGCAGCGGCTGCGTTGTCGCGTTTGGCGTGCCCGATGAAGCGAGCGGCACCGAGCGGTTGGTGGTAACGGCGGAAGCGCGCGATGTGATGCAGCGCGATCGCATCGCGCAAGAAATTACCCAGCAGGTTAGCGATTCTCTCGGCCTGCCGCCTGACGTTGTCGAAATTCTTCCCATGCATTCCATTCCAAAAACATCGAGTGGGAAACTGCGCCGCACGGAGACGCGCCGGCTGTACCTGGCAAGGAAATTGAGCAAGCCGCCAGCACCAGCGTGGATTCAAATCGGCAAACTGGCCGCGCGCGGAATTGCGCCGCGATTGTTTTCCAGTACGAAGAAAAACGTGCGTCGGACAGCGGAATTTATTTACGGTGTGTACGCGCTTGCGCTCTTCGGTGTGGCGGCGGCAGTGGTTTGGCTCGTGCTCCTGCCCATGCGCAGCCAGCGGCTTTCGGCGGCGTTGGTCCACAACGCGGCGCGCGTTTTGCTTTTTTTTGCGGCGATTCGCGTCAATGTGGAAGGCGGCGATACGTTCGCGCAATGGAAAACGGACGCGCCGTGGATTTTCGCGCCCAACCATTCGAGCTATTTGGATATTCTTGTGCTGCTCGCGTTCCTTCCCGCAAACGTGCGTTACGTGGCGAAAGGTGAAATCAACTCCATGCCGCTGGTGGGCACGATGGCGAAACGATGCGGCTATTTTGCGTTTGACCGCGCGGATCCGGAGGCGCGTATCGCGCAGTCGAGGGAAATCGAGCAGGCTCTGCGGCGTGGCGAATCCGTGGTGATTTATCCGGAGGGAACTTTCACGGAGGCGCCCGGCGTGCGCCCGTTTCAGTTGGGCGCATTCAAAGCGGCGGTCGATACGGGGCGGCCGATTTGCCCCGTGGCCGTGCGCGGGGCGCGGGAATTGCTGCGCGACAAAACGCTGCTGCCAAAACCGGGACGCATAACGCTGACATTTGGGCCGCTGGTTGGTTCGCGGGCGGGGGCACGAGCAAGCAACGAGGAGCGGCAAGTAAATGCTCCGCGCGAAACCGAATTGCACGAGAACGAATCACGCGACAACGGCTCACATGACAATGGCTGGCGGGAAATCGTTCGCCTGCGCGACGAGACGCGCGAAATTATTGCGCGCGGCGCCGGAGAGCCACTGCTGTAACCCTTTCGCGCGAACTGCCAGCCCGAAAACATTGTCCTGTTCTAGTACAGCACGCGAAATTTAATGGTGTGCGGAATTGCCCTCAGATCGTCCACGATTTTCGACTTGTAGACCGTGCTGATGTCCGTGATGGCGTAGGCGATCGCTTCCGAAGTCTTCAAAAATTGCCCGAGGATATTGGCTTTATGCCGGGCGAAGACTTTATTGATCTGCGCCAGCATGCCGGGGATGTTTTCATGGATGTGAATCATGCGGTGGGCATTGATAATTTGCGGCAACTGGATGTTGGGGAAATTCACGCTGTACATGGTGCTGCCGGTTTGAAAATACTCGATGATTCTTTCGGAGACAAAGGCGCCGATATCTTTTTGCGCTTCTTCCGTGCTGCCTGCCACGTGCGGCGTCAGAATCGCCTGCTCCATGCCCTGAAGCGGTGAACTGAACGGGTCAGAGTTGCCGCGAGGCTCGCGTGGAAACACGTCAATCGCCGCGGCGCGCAGTTTCCCCGTTTTCAAGGCTTCCGCCAACGCTTGATCGTCCACCACGAACCCGCGGCTGGCATTCAGGAAAATCGCTCCGCGCTTCATGTGCGCGAATTCTTTCTTGCCGATTAAGTTGCGGTTTTCAGAACGACCGTCGACGTGCAATGTAATCACGTCCGCGGTCTTGAAGAGTTGCTCAAGCGACGCAGCTTTTTTCGCATTCCCCAAGACCAGTTTTTCCTGAACGTCATAAAAATAAACTTCCATGCCGAGCGTTTCCGCGAGCACGGAAAGTTGCGAGCCGATTTTCCCGTAGCCCACGATGCCCAGTTTCTTGCCGCGAATCTCGTTGCTTCCCGCCGCGGACTTGTCCCAAACGCCACGATGAAGTTTTTGGCTTTTCCCGAACACGTCGCGCGCGAGCAAAATAATTTCGCCCAGGATAAGTTCGACCACGCTGCGCGTGCTGCTATACGGCGCGTTGAAAACGGCGATCCCTTTGTTCGTGCACGCGTCCAGATCGATTTGATCCGTGCCGATACAGAACGCTCCAATCGCGTCCAATCGGCTGGCGCGCGCGACAATGCGCGACGTCACTTTGGTTTTGGAACGAATGCCGAGGATCGAAATCCCTGCCAGCTTGCTGGATAAGACGCCCTCTTCTTCAACGCCCTGGGCGAGTTCCGTGACCGTGCATCCCGCCTCGCGGAATTTCGCCGCGGCGCCGGGGTGAACGTTTTCGAGGAGCAAAACTTTCTGCGCGAGTTTTTTCATGTCGTGGCCGCGTTTCTATAGTTGCCGCGTTTCTCCGACTTTTAATATTAACTCATCATCGCCTACCGCGAGAAAGTACAAGTCGGAAGGCCGGAGACGATTTATGCGACAACCTTCAAGTGTCCGGTAATTTTAATTTTGCAATTTATTGGCGATTAGGATCGGTCTCCTCTCTTTGTTTTGTGTGAGTTACCTCGGTGTCTAATTCCGTGAGGCTGGCGTATGCGCGGACGGCGATGAGGCCTGCGTGTCAGTTAGCTAAGGGTGGCGGCGGAAGGCAGCGAAGGCGGCAGGGTCGTCGGGGAGGAAGTAGCCGACAACGATGCCCATGGCGCCGGCGGGAATCGGTTTGCCGATGGGATTGTTGTAGGCGTCCGTGACGGTGAGGACGTCTCCGCTGTGGAGCGCGAAACCATCGCGATCCGTGAAAAGTTTGACGGGCATCGAGAGGATTTGGCTGGAGCGGTCGAGATTCGCGGCGAGCGTGGCGATGTTTTCATTCGTGGTGGCGTCCTTGAGCACGAGCCATTCGCCGTAATCGTGGAGATGGCCGCCGACTCCCAAGAGGCGGCCCGAAAAGCGCAGCTTGAATTGGCCGGTCTTGGTGCTCAGTCCGGGAGAAAGATTGTAGGCGGAATTGCCGCAGGCCATCACGTTGAACCAGGCGGGATAGACATCTTTGAGGGCCGCTGCATTCGCGGGTCCCGCGACGTGATAATCGATGCCGACTTCGAAGAATGCGTCGGGATAATTCTTGGCGATCGGGTTCGCGAACATCGTGCTGATGCGAATGCGGTCCCCCTTCCTGACGCGATAGCCGAAGCCGGGAACCGCGGGCCAATCGTTCATCTCGCCGCCGGCGCCGAAAATATGCTCTTCCTTGTTGGCGCAGAGAAAATCGCGATGCTCGGTGTTATAGAAAGCGGCGTGATGCAGGAGCTTGTTGGGAAGCGGGTGGCCGTGAGAGTTCGCGAGCCGCGGATGAAATGCGGTGAGCCAGCCGTCGAAAGGAATGGTGAGGAAGAAAACGGGCGGCTGAGCGATGTTCATGCCGGCACGGGCGGGCAGGCTGACGGGGCCGACGCGGACGGTCAATTCATTTGCGGCGGCGTTGTTGGATACGCTGAGCTTTGCGGTCGAGACGGGATGTTGCGCATCCATGGCATGCATCATGCCGTGATGCTTTACCTCCTGCTGCTCCGCTTGCGCGCGGCAAGGCGGGCAGACGAAGAGTGCGAGAAAAAGTGTGAGCGCTGCGAATTTCATTCCCCGCTCCCCAGTGCGGTCAGACAAATGAGTCAAACAAATGAGCGTGACAAATGGATATCATACGCGACGGCTGGAATTTTTGCAGCGCAGAGAACATTTGCTTTTCGCTCAAAAGCTAACCCCAAAGGCCAAAACAGATACAGTTTTGACACAGTTCTGGCACAGCTCAGAGCACCCTGCTTCAGAGAGCTGCGGGGCGCCTCATCGGAGATTTCGGAGATCTGGCTTTTTCCGTATCAATCTGAATTTCTTCTCCACGAACAGCGTATGCCAGTCGACTCGCGTGAACAGATAGATAAGATATAAGAGTACGAGCTGAGAGACGATAAAGTACGCGCTCAGGTAGGGCAACGTCCGAGTGGATTCCATTGCAATGTGCCGTGAGACGGCTGACGAAGTGAGTCCCCAGAAAGTGTAGCTGACCGATCGTCCCAGGAAGAACGGAAGGGCAATGAGCTTCAGCTCCATCGTCGTCAAGCCATATGCTATGAAGAGATAGTTAGAAGGAAGCGGAGAAAACGCGTAGAAAAGAAATACGCCGAAGGTAAGCTTCCGTCTTCCTTTCAGTCCTTCTCGTATCGAATCGATGTTTTGTTTGGTGGCATCACTGAAAAATCGTCGCCGGATTACCACGTGGGCCAGTTTCGCGAGCGTGAGCCTGCCCAACGTTGCCGCACCCGCTCCGACGAGCGCTAACAGGGCGACGTTCAAAGTGGGGTTTCTGAACCCCAGGTAGGAAAAGACCATCCACGTGGGCGGCGCAAACGCCGGGATCAGATTCAAGAAAAAAACGATGACGAAAAGCTTGATGATAGAAGGCATAATTTTTGCGTGGTTACGACATCGTGTGCGTCGCGGTACGCCGCCTACTCGGCTCGGACGCGCATGCTATCAGTTAGTTGGTTTGGCGGGTGCAATATGACTTGTTCACCCTCAGCTAGGCCGCTCAGAATCTCTACTTCAGATTCATTGCGATGACCGATTTCGACGTTCTTCATCATTGCCCGGCCCGCAGCAATGACGAAGGCGCTCCAACCCTGTCCGCGCCGGAAAACCGCGCTCAATGGCATTTTTAGCGCGTTTTCACTGGACCAGGTGAGAATATGCGTCTCCACTCGATAGCCGTCTCCCAAGGGCCCAGGAGGATCGACGAAATCTGAAATCACGTTCACGCGTTGTTCTTCGACACCGAGAGCTGAGACCTTCGTGAACCCGTAAGGCTCAACCAGTCGCACGCGCGCGCGGAGCGGGTGATCGCCTCCCCATCCGTCGAGCAGAACGGGCGCTCCCGGTCGAATTTTTACGGCATCCGTCGAGAGGACGTCGGTAACGACTTCGATCTGCCCAGGTTCGCCGAGAATGAGGATCGGAGTCCCCACGGGGACGACGCGCTCGCTCTTCTCAACAACCCGAAGCACGCGCCCAGAAATAGGAGACCGCAGTTCGATGAGCGGCCGGGGCTTTCCGGGAGCGGTATCCACACTAACAAGCCCTGCTCGCGCGACCTTCTCCTCCGAGGCAGCTACTTGTACGCCGTACCGAGCCGCGCTTAATTCATCGTCAGCGGTGACGTCTGCGTTCCTGGCCTGCTCCAATGCCTGCACGGAAATCACGCCTTCCTTCGCGAGCCGCTCGGCACGTTCCCTGTCTCGACGAGCTTGTTCGCGATCCTCCCGCGCATGCGCCTCGCGAGCCGTGGCCAGACGGAGCGCTGCCGCGGCCGCTTCGACTCGTGCGTAGACTTCCTCGCGCTCGCGCTGGTTCAATGGCACTGGATCAATGCGGGCCACGATTTGTCCCTTGCGGATCGGGTCACCGTCGTCCAGGTCGACGCGTATGAGCCGCCCGATGACCGGGGATGACAGCACAAAGCGATCGTGCACTCGCGTCTCACCTTCCTGGTCGATAGTGACTTGCAACGGTCCGCGGCTGACGCGTCCTACCTCCACGGGGAGTGGGGAGGGGATCAGGGCAAACACGATCATCGCGCCGACGATCAACACCACGACGAGGGTTACAATGAGTCCGCGTAGTCTCTTGCGCTTCAATTTATTCCCTCGCTTTCAGGATCGCAATCAAATCCAGGTGCCGGACGCGCTGGAGGATCAACACTCCGGAAAAAGTGGAAGCTAGAGCGACAATCAGCGCTGCATACGCATAGGTGCGCCCAGTGATCACCAGCGGCATGCGATACAGCTCCGACGCCATGACGCGAACGAGCAAGGCACAAATTCCGTAACCAAAGAGGAAGCCAAGTGGAATTGAAACGCCCGCGAGCAGGCCTTGCTCGCCTAGCAGCATCCACCCGACTTCTCCCTGCGTAAAGCCGAGTACCCGGAGAGAAGCCAGCTCGTGGGAGCGCTCTGCAAGTGTGATGCGCGCACCATTGTAAACCATGCCAAACGCGATCACGCAGGCGAAACCGACGAGCGCGCCCACAGAGATATTCAGGCTGCGCGCAATCGTGTCGCGAAAACTCGCGAGCATTGCCTCGCGGACGCTGACTCCGCTCACGGCGGGCGTTCTTTTTAGAAATGAATAGAGGTGCTCGGCAGCGAGCGGATCCACGGCAAGGAACGCGCCTGATGTCGTGGGTCCTTCTTCCATGAGCCGGTTCAAAGCATGGATGTTCATATACGCCGACGTACCGATCAGGTCGTCCACGATTCCCGCGACAATGACCGATCGCACCGGACGCTCTCCTTCCAGAACTTCCACGATGATTTGATCTCCCGGAGAGACGCCCAATATTTTCGCGAGGCTCGAAGAAATCACGACACCATCGGACGGAAGAGCGACGGCGTGGAGATTAAGATCGATCAAACGCCGAAGCTGACGATCCGATTGGAGCCCTATGATCGCGATGCGGCGAGACCGATATTCGAAGCGAAGGCGCGCAGGGATAACGCGGAACGACTCTGTTCGCAGCACGCCGGGAAGCTGAGCAACTGCATAACGTGCTGAAGCGCCGTGAGGTTCATTGAAGGTGACCGTCACGTCCTCCCGTGAAGCTGTCTGAAATTCGACTCGAATCAAATAGTTGATGGCGTCGGTGAAATAGAAACCTACAACGAGAATCGCGCCTGCCAACGCCAGAGCAAATATCGAAAGGATAGCTTTCCATGGCCGCCGCTCGAGATTCCGCAGGATCATTCGGGCAGAAAGAGACACGAACCGCTGTAACCCAAGTCGCTCGGCGAGCCCAGCTCGAAAATGGGCAGGGGCCTCCGGCCGCATCGCCTCGGCGGGAGGCAGTGCGACGACGGAGCGCAAGGCCCCGAGAGCGCCGAGGCAGGCAGCGGCCGCACTGATAAGAATTGCCGATCCGATCATTTCGGGACTCGAAACAAAACGGAGCTCTGGAAATCGGAAAAAATCCTCATAGATCTTCGCCAGGCCACGGCCGAGCCAAATCCCCGCTGGGGTTCCTATCGCAGTTCCCAGCAAGACGGACGTTAGAGCGTATTTCAAGTAGTGGAAACCGATGGAGATGTTCCCGTACCCGAAGGCTTTCAGCAGACCGATGGGACCGCGTTGGGTATTCACGAGCCGCGAGAGTACGACGTGGATCAGAAATGCCGCTACTCCAAGGAAAATCGTGGGAATGAAGATGCCCGTGATTCGATCTTGCACAATCTCGTCCGAAAGAAATCGGTTGGAAAGCTGATCGTAGCGCCCGTAAGCGCCGAGACCGCCGTATGGGTCCAACAGTGTATCGAGTCGCGCAATTACATCGGCCTCGCTGGCGCCCGGAGCCAACGAAAGGGTGACGTCATTGAAAGCCCCGTCCATATTGAAAGGGGGCCCGAGCGCATCGCGACTCATCCACATCACGCCAAAACGACGGTTATCCGGAAATATCTCCGAGCCGCGAATTTCATAGACATACTCGGGCGAAATGGCGGTGCCCACGATCTGGAGCCGTTCCCAGCGTCCATTGATGACCGCACCAATTGTCTCTCCGACATTCAGCTTATTGGCCTTCGCAAACGATTCGCTGATGATCACCCCGTCGCGCCGGCTCGGGTCAAGATAGCTTCCGCTTCGGATGCACAGGCTATTCAGCATTGATGTTTCGCGCGCCGGAATCGAAATGAGCCTGCCCAACGCTGGCTCGTCGAGTCCGGGTACATCCAGGGTCACTTCGACTACCACTCGATTCTGCACCGCAGAAACGCCCGGGATAGCGGCGATGGTTGCCGCGAGAGAATCCGGAGCGCGTTTCAGATGAGCGAAAACGTCCGCGAAGCGGTAACGAGTGTAGTAATCCTGCTGGGCACTCCGAACGGACTCATATGTGCCGCGCATGGTCACATAGGTGGCGATACCGCACGCGGCGACGAGAGCGACTGTAACGAGTTGGCCGCGCATGTGCCAAAGATCACGGAAGAGCTTTTTGTTGAGGGCGGTCATGTTTGCCTACCAAGTCAATTCGGACGGTGCCACTTTCGTTTCATTCCTGTGTATGTCGATGATTGCGCCGCTGCTAATCCGAATCACGCGGTCTGCCATCGCGGCGATAGCAACGTTGTGAGTAATCACCACTGTGATCGTCTTAAGTTGGCGGTTCACTCGTTCGAGAACTTCCAGCACGAGTTTCCCAGTGGGGTAATCCAATGCCCCAGTTGGTTCATCGCAGAGAAGCACTTCCGGGCGTTTGGCCACTGCGCGTGCGATGGCCACGCGTTGTTGTTCGCCGCCCGACATCTGAGCGGGAAAGTGATGCAGCCTGTGTTCCAGACCGACCAAACGGAGGCACTCTTCGGCACTGAGCGGGTTCTCTGCGATCTCAGTAACCAGCGTCGTGTTCTCAAGAGCCGTCAGACTCGGAATCAGATTGTAAAATTGGAATACGAATCCTACATGCTCGCGACGGTATCGCGTGAGCTCATGTTCGCTGGCAGCCGTGAGGTCATGGTCTAAATAAAGGACCTCGCCGGAGGTGGGAAGATCGAGGCCTCCCAGGATGTTTAACAAGGTCGATTTGCCACTGCCGGAGGGCCCGAGCAGAACGACAAACTCGCCAGGAAACAAGTCCAGGTCGACACCTCGGAGCGCATGCACTTCCGTGTCTCCCATGCGGTAGACCTTGGTGACGCCCCGAACGTGAAAGACGGCATCACCTGCTATATGTTTCGGAGTCGGAACCAGCCACTCACCGCCCGAGATGCGACCATTTTTAGACACGTTCTGTTTCTCCCAAACGCTAACGGTTCTAATCGCGCAGGGTCTTGAGGAGAGCGGCCCAACTTCAGGGTCACGCTTAGTTGTCTTACCACAGCACAAACCTTTACTTCATCTTCTATTCCTGGATGAAATGGACCACTTTTTGAAGATAAGCGCAAAGCGGCGGATATACGGTTGCGTCTATCACAGAGCAAGGTGACGCGCGTCACAGCCCCGCAACAAAGGATGAATCAGAAAGATGCTGGCATCAAGGCACCAGCAACAGCGCTACTGTGGAGCTCCTAGCGAACACAAGATTTGTGCCAGCGCTCCAATTTGCCATTCGATTGCGGATAGAAAGGCGACGTGCGCACGTGCGTCATGCCGGCGATCCGAATGAACTGCTTGAAGTCCCGTGCGGTGAACTGTGGCCCATGATCGGAAATAATCCGTGGTTTTGCTTCCGGGTATTTCCCTCGCGCTCGTTCGAGAATGACTTCGATTTACGCTTCGGTCATCGATTCCCGTAGGCCTGGCCCTGAGTTCAGAGTGCGAATTAGGAAATTATCGGGACTGGCCCGCTGCGCATTCTTGCGATTGTGGTATGGTTTTCTTCAACCAGCCTGGCGCCTTCCGATTTGTTCTTGTTTTTTTAGTCCAGAGTGAAAAACGATTGCGTCAAAAACAACGCATGCCGCAAACACTGGCCGCCGGAATGAACTGCGAATTGACTGATTGCCCGACTGCGCCACGGACCGGGCGGCAAGGACAAGACCGCTAGAATGCGCCGCCCGATTCGCTTGGCGACAGTGTTTCTTTTTTCCGCCGGTATATTTGGATTCGGCGCGACGATCGCGCGCGCGCAGATTTCGCCGGGTCCCCTTTCCAAAGCGCATAGTTTTTTAGAGGGAGCCACGAATTGCACGCAGTGCCACCAGATCTCATTTGGGACCAGCCAATTCAAGTGCCTTGATTGCCACACGGAAATTCGCCAGCGACTGGCGGAGCATCGCGGCCTGCATGCCAATCTTCTTCCGAAAGGAGCTACCGGAAAAGACTGCGTGACGTGCCATTCCGAACATAACGGCATCGACTTCAATCTGATTCACTGGCAGCCCAGCATCCAGGCATTTGACCACTCAAAAACCGGCTACCCTCTGACGGGGAAACATGCCGGGCTGGCCTGCAAGCAGTGCCACAATGCGCAGAATATTCCGACGAATCAGCGGAGCTCCATTGTCGTTAAAGATTTGAATCGCACTTTTCTTGGGCTTTCGCGCGACTGCAGCACCTGCCACGCAGACGAGCACCACGGCCAGTTGGGGCAAACCTGCGCGAACTGCCACACTGAAGCAGGCTGGAAGCCAGCCACAAAATTCGATCACGCGACAGCGAAATTTCGATTGACCGGCGCGCACGCCAACGTCGCCTGCGAAAAATGCCACGTCACGGTGGCGGGCCCAAAACCCTACGTGAAGTATGTCGGAGTCGCTTTCGGGAAGTGCTCGGATTGCCACGCCGATCCCCATCACGGGGCGTTCAAGAATTCCTGCGAGTCCTGCCACAACACAACTTCGTGGAAACAGGTGAAGCTGACGCAAGGATTCGACCATTCCAAGACGCCCTTTCCGCTTCTCGGAGGACACAAAGCGGTGCCTTGCGAGGGCTGCCACAAGACGGGTGACTTCAACGCCGCCATCCGCTTCCAGAAATGCGTCGACTGCCACACGCCCGATCCTCACCGGGGTCAGTTTGCCCGCAGCCGATTCGGGGGCGATTGTTCGTCCTGCCATACGGTCGAAAGCTTTCGCACGACGACATTCGACGTGAAGGAGCACGCGGAAACGAGTTATCCACTCAAAGGAAAACATGCCGGCGTCGCTTGCGCCCAGTGCCACATTCCGAAGGGAGCCGAAACAGTCTTCGCGATTCAGGATGTGCGGTGCGCGTCTTGCCACGCCGACATTCACAAAGGGCAATTCGCCGGGCCAAGCCATAAAAATCGCTGCGAAGACTGCCACACGGTGGCAGGGTTCCAGCCGGCGCAGTTCACGCTGGCGCAGCACAATTCGACGCGGTTTGCGCTGACGGGTGCGCATTTGGCGGTGCCATGCATCAGTTGCCACACGGTGGTGAAGTCCGGCGCACTCGCAGGAACGGCGAAGTACAGATTTGAAGATCGAAGCTGCACGGCGTGTCACAACGATCCGCACAAAGGGCAATTTGCAAAAGTGATGGCCACCAAGCGCGCGGATGGCTCGGTGCAAAGTTGCGCGGCGTGCCACTCCACGAACTCGTGGCTGGAGATATCGTCCTTCGACCACTCGAAGACGGGGTTTCCGTTGGAAGGCGCTCATCGAAGCCTCGTCTGCAGCCAGTGCCATCGGCCGGCGAATCCGAAGGCAGGGATACAAAGCATCAACTTCAAGGGCGCGCCGACGAAATGCGCAGCGTGCCACGACGATGTTCATGGCGGACAATTCGCAGTAAGCACATCCGGGACCGACTGCAGCCGCTGCCACGACTCAGTGCAATGGAAGCCCGCTCCGCTGTTCAATCACGATACGCAGACGGCCTTTGCGCTGAAGGGAGCGCACGAACATGTGGCGTGCGACCAATGCCACAAAGTATTTCGCGAAATCGGCGGCAAGCGCGTGCTGTTTTACAAACCGACTCCGAAGGAATGCGCCGCCTGCCATGGACAGGAAGGCAAGGAAGGAGGATAGGAATTTCACGAAACCGTAGGAAGTAAGGGTAATGGCAATTGGAAATTTCGGAAGTGGATTGACTTAGAGACGAATCATCTTCACTAAGCGCTTATGAATCATCGTTTTTCACACGGGCGACGCGATGCATCCTCATTGTAGAGGGCTGGCCAAGAAATGCTGGCCGGGGGCGTTCCCAAACAGATTGGCTTGCCGAAACGCTCCAAACCTGTCCAAGCTTCCCGGCGGCGTACCTGTCCCAGAATAGGCCCGCAGACCAGTAGCGTCCAACTTGCTCAACGAATAGCCTTTTAGAACGTTTTCGCGGTTCCCGTGCCCAGCGGGAACGCAACAAGTGCGCCATGGGATACAGAACATTCGCGCGAATCGCTTTCTGTATAATTTTGAGCACTGCAGCGTCTGGATTGTACGCACGGACGCAGCAGCGCGGACCTACGCACAGCCCGCACGGCGCTCTGAAACTGCGCTGCGAAAACTGCCACACCGAGACGGGCTGGCAGCCGATTCGAAGCTTCCCGGATTTCAATCACGATAAGACGCCCTTCGCCCTTCGGGGCGCGCACGCAAAACTGGACTGCAAATCGTGCCACACGAATCTGGTTTTCTCGAACGTAGGGACGAAATGCGCGGATTGCCACGCGGACTTGCATCGCGGGCAATTCGGGTCGCGATGCGAGGAATGCCACACGGTGCAGGGCTGGCGGGTTTCGATCCAAGATGTGAAAGAGCATCAGAATCGTTTCCCGCTTCTGGGAGCGCACGCCGCGTTGGACTGCGTATCCTGCCATACCGGCGCCGCCGTCGGGCAATTTACGGGTTTGCGAACAGACTGCGCCTCCTGCCACATGACCGATTTCTTGAATACGTCCAGCGTGATCGACCACAAGGCGCTCAACTTTCCAACGACTTGCGAATCCTGCCACGGGACGGATAGCTGGTTCGGAGCCGCGTTTAATCACGCAGCCATGACGGGCTTCGCTCTGACGGGCATGCACGCAAAACTCGCCTGCACTGCTTGCCACCTCAACGGCAAGTTCCAAGGCACGCCGGTGGATTGTTATAGCTGTCATATGCAGGACTTCAACGGAACAAACAACCCGAGCCACGTAACAGCCAATTTTCCACATGACTGCGGTACGTGCCATACAACGATAAGCTGGATGGGAGCGACATTCGACCATACGAAATCCACGAATTTCCCACTGACCGGCGCGCATATGACCGTGCCTTGCGCGAGCTGCCACATCAACGGGCAATTCGTGGGAACGCCGACGGATTGCTTCTCGTGCCACAAGACAGATTTTCAAGGAACAACGAATCCGAATCACCCTGCGGCGGGATTCCCGACGGACTGCTCCGTCTGCCACGACACTGTGAAATGGGCGGACGCAACGTTCGATCATTCGAAGACGGTGTTTCCGCTGACGGGCGCGCACGTGACCGTGCCTTGCGCGAGCTGCCACATCAACGGGCAATTCGCAGGAACGCCGATGGACTGCTATTCGTGCCACACGGTGGATTATCAAGGAACGACGAATCCGAATCACGCCTCGGCGGGATTCCCGACTACGTGCGCCGTCTGCCACGACACTGTGAAATGGACGGACGCAACATTCGATCATTCGAAGACAGTGTTTCCGCTGACCGGCGCGCACGTAACCGTGCCTTGCGCGAGCTGCCACATCAACGGGCAATTCGCGGGAACGCCGACGGATTGCTTCTCGTGCCACAAGACGGACTATCAAGGGACGACGAATCCAAGTCACACCGCAGCGGGATTCCCGACTACGTGCGCGACCTGCCACACGACCACGAGCTGGCTGGGCGCGACATTTACACATACGTGGTTCCCGATTCCGCATCACTCTGCGCAACTGTGCAGCGATTGCCACACCGATCCCACGAACTATGCGACTTTCACATGCACGACTTGCCACACGAAGGCACAGACAGATCCAAAACACCAGGGAGTGAGCGGGTACGTCTGGAACAGCATCAACTGCTATCAATGCCACAAAAACGGCGGCGGCGGTGATTAGTGAACGGGCACTATTTTCGGCGGCTGTGCAACTGATCGTGGTTGCTCTGCCGATGTTCTCGGGAGCTCAAGTACCACATCTGCGGACAGAATTTCGGATCAAGTATGTGGCGGATGGCGCCGTGTACCTGGACGGCGGCCAAAGCGATGGGTTGACCAAAGGGATGAAACTGAAAATCTACCACGCGAATCCGGGAGCGAATGGGGCTGCGGCCGAAATTGCGGAGCTGACCATAGCGTCAGTGGCCAGCACGTCCGCAGTGTGCGACATCAATTCCACAACACAGCCCGTACAGGTTGGGGATACGGCGAAGCTAGAGCGGCCGGAAGTACAGGCGATCCAGAAGGAACAGTCCGCAGCGAGCGCGAATTCCTACGCACAGGTGGTGACCTTCTCGGAAGGGGATCCGCTCGACGAAGAACAACGTGCGGAAGTGCCACGCCCGCCGTCACCTGAAATCAATCGCACGCGCGGCAGAATCGGCGTGGAATACGACACGATATTCGGACAGCCCGGAAGCGGCGCTTCGCAGGAAGCGGGATTGGACTTTCGCGCGCAAATGACGCGAATTCTGGGCAGCTACTGGAATTTTCAAGGCTACTGGCGCGGCCGGTTGACTTCGCAGTCGATGGGCGTGCAGCAAATCACGCTGACCGACCTGATCAACAGAACGTATGTCTTGAGCCTCACTTACGCGAATCCCCACTCCGCGTTTGTGGCAGGCTTTGGCCGGCTGTACATTCCGGCGGCGACGAGCCTAGGAACCATCGACGGGGGCTATGTCGGCTGGCGGTTCACGAAAAAACTTACGCTGGGCATTTTCGGCGGATCGACTCCGGACCCGACAGCGTGGAATTACAATCCTGGGCGCGAAATCAGCGGCTCGTTTTTGAACTTGGAGTCCGGCAACTTCGATTCCGCACATCTGTCGACTACCGTGGGACTCGCGGTCAGCGACATTCACTGGAAGCCGGACCGGCAGTTCGCGTTTATCGAGAACAGTTTTTTCTACAAGCGCGCGTTTTCGATTTATGACGCGGCTCAGGCGGACCTGATGCGGCCGGTGACAACGAGCGGGCCGCCAGCGGCGAAAACCGTGTCACTGACGCAAAATTTCGTCACGCTGCGATTGCTGCCGTATTCGAGAATATCGTTCGACGTGAACGATACGTATTTTCGCAACCCGCCATCTTTTGCGCCGCAACTTGTGGGAACGGGATTGGTCCAAAACTATCTGTTCCAGGGATTGAGCGGCGGAGTGCGCGTGCAATTGCCGCTGGGACTGGCGGTCTACTCCGAGATAGGCCGGAGCGCGCGGACGGGAGATACGTCGCATTCGCTGAATCAGCTCTACGGTATAACGCTGACGAAGCTCGGGAAGACGCAGGTGCATCTCGATTTGCGCTATTCGAAGTTTGACAGCGCGTTCGGCAAGGGATCGTACGAATCGTTTTCGGCGTCGCGCGAATTCAAGAACGGCCTGCGATTGGATCTCGATGGCGGGCAGCAAAACTTCAATTCCGTACTAACGCAGCAAACACGGGCGCGCTGGATCACAGTCAATTCAGACTGGTTCATGGGACGGCATTATTTCATGGGATCAGGTTTCACGATCTACCGCGGAAACGTCCAGCAATATAACGAAGTGCTGGTGACCAGCGGTTACCGGTTCTAGCGATGACCCACCACATGAGTCTCGAACGATTGTGGCGCACACATCCCTGGTGCGTGATGGGCGCGATTTTCTGTTTGTTTTCTGGCAGCAGCGTGGCGCAGGGCGTTCCGTCCGTGGCGCAGTTGCTCAATCTGACCGGGAATTTCGTGCAACAGTTCGTGGATCGTTTCGGCGAAGTGGTGTGCGTCGAAACGGTTTCGCAGAACACATTGAATCCCAAGGGGAAAATAATTTTCAAGCAGGACACGACAATGGATTATCAAGTGCAAGTGGAGGTGAAGGACAACACGTTGATGGTGCACGAAGCGGTGACGCCGCAGAGGCCTGGCCGGAAATCCAAGCATGTGCCGCTGCTGGTGACGGAAGGATTTTCGACTTTGCTGCTTATCTTCCACCCCATGTTTCAAGGGGATTTCGAGTACACAGTGATACCGCCAAGCGGGGATAGCGCACCGGGAGTGGTGGCGCTGCACTTCCAACACGTCCATGGCGCGCCTTCGCCGTCGGTGTTGCGGTTGCGCGGCCAGGATTATCCGCTGGACCTGCAAGGCACGGCGTGGATTGACGAACGGTCCGGCGCGATTGAAAGGATCGTCACGGATTTGACGGCGCCCATGACCGAGGTTGGCCTGCGGGTGTTTCACAGCGATGTGTCGTATATGCCGAATCGTTTTGGGGAGAGTTCGCGGACGTTCTGGCTACCCGTGATGGCCGAAATGGACGCGGAATCGCTGCACCAACACTGGCAGAATTTTTATCGTTTCACAAACTACCGTTTGTTTTCTGCAAAAATGGAAATCGAGATTCCCAAGAAACCATGAGCGTACTAACCGCCAATCAACCGGCCATCGCGCGGGTGCGAGACTCCTCGGAGAAGCGTCATCGCCGGATTCTTTACTTGTGTACCGCCGTAGCGATCTTGCCGAACCTGGCGCTGGCGATCTATGGGTGGAATTACTATACGCTCGACGCCGCCCATCGCGCGCTCTCCCCGAAGCACGACTTGCTGAAGCCCGGGGGAACCATCGGTATACGTCTGGGCATCTTTGGCGCATTGATGTTCCTGGCGATTTTTCTGTATGCATTCCGCAAACGCTGGGCCTGGCTCGGCCGGATCGGTAGCACGAAACACTGGCTGGATTTTCACATCCTGCTGGGACTGACCGCTCCGGTGGTCATCACATTTCACTCTTCGTTCAAGTTTGGCGGCGTCGCCGGGATTGCGTACTGGATCATGATGACCGTGGTGCTGAGCGGAATCGTGGGCCGCTACATCTACGCGCAAATCCCGCACAGCCTGGGCAATGCGGAAATGTCGCTGAAAGATCTTCAAGAGCTAAATCACGCGCTGGGAGCGCGCCTGGAGGCACAGCGACTGATTTCGGCGAAGGACCTGGAGCCGTTGCTTCGCCCGCCAGATAGGGCAAGGGCTGAAGCGATGTCAACAACACAAATGCTTTTCGTGATGTTGGAGAGCGATCTATCACACACGTTCGGCGTCTGGAGGCTGCGGCGCAAGGCGCTGGGAATCTTCGGAGCCCTGTATACGCTGGGGGGAATTCTGCCTTCGCGCAACCGTGCGCTCGAAGAAGTGATCGATTGCGCCAAGAAGCAAGCATCGCTTTCGACAAGAATTCTATTCCTGTCGAAGACGCAAGCGCTGTTCCGGCTGTGGCATGTGGTTCATCGGCCCTTCAGTTATTCATTCGTCGTTCTGGTATGCATCCACATCACGGTCGTTCTACTTTTCGGATACTCCTGAGGAACGACGATAATGCAAACCTTTCTTTCATTCCTCATCGCGGTCGCCGTGACGTTCTTTTTTGTGCGGCGCTATCTTCGCAAGTTGACCACAAGCAAGCCAGCATCGGGGAAGGCGGCACCGGCTGCGCACTCGGGTGCGGCTAAAATGATCCCATGCCCGCGCTGCGCCAAACCAATTCCCGAGCAATCCACGTTCTGCTCTCATTGTGGCGCGCCGATGGCGATGTGGACCGTGCACCGTTCCGCCGTGGTTACCGCAGGAGGGAACGGCCCGAAGGGAAAACCCAAGCCGGTGATCAACGCCACGCTGTGCATCGGATGCGGCGCATGCGTGGACGCTTGCCCGGAAGCAGGTACGCTCGAACTGGATGGCGGCAAGGCAATCCTGGCGCATGCCGAGCGATGCGTGGGTCACGCGAAATGCGCGGAAGTCTGCCCGACGCAAGCCATCATTCTGGCGTTCGACGGCGTGCTGCGAACTTTGCGAGTGCCGCTGGTGAAAGACAACTTTGAAACCAACGTGTCGGGGCTTTACATCATCGGGGAGCTCGGCGGGATGGGATTGATCAAAACGGCTGTAAATGAAGGGCGAATGGTGATCGAGCGTGCGGCGAAAGAATTGCAAAACGGAAACGGACACGCGGCCGGAGGCCATGGTCCGGCGGAAACAAGCGCGGTTTCCGCTTCCGAGATCGTGGACGTATTGATTGTGGGCGCCGGCCCGGCGGGCCTGAGTGCCGCGCTGACCGCGCATCAACAAGGATTGAAGTACTTGACGCTGGAGCAGGGAGAGATAGCGCAGACGATACGCCACTACCCGCGCCACAAATTTCTGATGGCGGAACCGATCGATATCCCACTCTATGGACCTTTGTACGTTGCGGACGGGACAAAGGAAGGGCTGCTGGCCGTGTGGGAAACAATTATTTCAAATACCGGCGTACGGATCCAAACCAACACGCGCGTCGAAAAAATCAAGAAAAATGGCGCGTGCTTCCACGTGGAAACAAGCAAGGGGCAGTACAGCGCGAAGCGCGTGGTGCTGGCGCTCGGCCGCAGAGGGTCTCCGCGGCGGCTGGAAGTTACCGGCGAGGATCTCTCCAAGGTTGCTTATCAATTGATCGAGGCGGAAAGCTATGAGGGAAAGGACATCCTGGTGGTGGGCGGAGGCGATTCAGCGATCGAAGCGGCGATCGGCCTGAGCAAAGCAGGGAGAAATCGCGTGACGCTGTCGTATCGGGGGCAGGTATTCGAGCGAGCGAAGGAGAGGAATCGGCAACTGATTGAGGAGGCGGAGAAAACGGGACGGATAAAGATCCGGCGAAATTCGCATGTCACCGAAGTTCGCGAGAAGTCCGTGGCGTTGGAGGTCTCGGGCGCGTCCACGGAAATTCCCAATGATTACGTCCTGGTGCTGATCGGGGGAACTCCACCGGAAGAATTTCTGCGAAAGGCGGGCATCGAGATCGTTGAAAAATCGCTTAGCGTGGAGCATCAGTTCACGTGAGGCCGGAAAAAAGGAAGGCGCCGATGAAAGCTACTCCGTTCGAACGGCCAATGTGGAAGGCAGCCGGGGTATTTGCCATCCTGATCGCTTTGCTCGCCGTGGGCTGCCGTCATCAAAACATGCAGAATTCTAGCGTACAGAATTCTCAAGACACGATTCGCGCCGCTTTGCAGCAGCATCTTTCGCAACAGGGCAACCTGAATCTGGCAGCGATGGACTTGAATATCGAGAATGTCACCGTGAACGGCAATCGCGCGCAGGCGCATGTGCAATTTCGTCTGCGGGAGAACAACGTGACGATGGAAATGCTCTACAGTTTGGAGGAGCATGGAGGATCGTGGATTGTCACGCACAGCCAGCCCGCGGGCGGCGAGTTTTCGCATCCGCCCATGGACCAAGCCCATTCCATGCCGGCCCGATGATCGAAGGATGCTACGCGCTTCTCCGGCTATAGCACCACAGCCCAGCGCAAATTCTCGTCAAAGCATACGGAGTTTCAGAAATGCTCAACAGTTCCGTGGCCTGACCATCGGATACGCCGCGCACTTGAAGAGAGTTGGAATTGAGAATCCAAATGTTTGCGAACGGTTGCAAATGCTTTAACATTAATGCAAGTTCGCACTGTGTGGGCGTGTAGCTCAGCTGGGAGAGCACCTGCTTTGCAAGCAGGGGGTCGCCGGTTCGATCCCGGCCACGTCCACCATTCTTTCTGAGTGTAAAAGACTTGCTGAATCCGTCCCTCATTTATTTTCCCGCTGCGCGCGAACTGTGCAAAATAGGGCCGATTGGAGCCACTGTGCACGATCATTTAGAGGTCCAAGTCACCAAAAAACATAGGGGGCATTTTTGACATTGGAAGAATGGTTTGGACAAACATCGTTGCATAAAGGCAGGTGCACTCTTTGTACCAAGAATTTCAAGGATTCCAAACCTGCCCATTCGTTCCAAACGCGAATTACAGCGCCGCCCGAGCTCGGTGAAGGGTAATGATGAGCTCTTCAAGATCTCTCTATTGCGCTGATGGAACGATCTGCTGAACTCCGCGATGACACGAAGTTAATTAAACCCTACCATTAATGTATCCAAGTTGTGTCTTCCGAGGTGCATTATGGGACGGCTCGACCCATGTGGCGTTTTAGGCAGAACAGCAAGCTCGCGACGGACTCGCGGGCATCGACTATCTATCGCCGCGTGCAGTTTTCTTTCTTTGGTAGCGCTCCTCGCTCTTGGTCCCGCGCTACTTGCTCAAACCATAAGCCCGCAAAGACAGACTTTGTTGAAACGCAAAGGCGAGCTTCTCAAAGAAATCAAGGAATACGATCAGAAAAAAGCCGACGCGCAAAAGACGCTGGAGCAGGGGGCGTCCCTGCGCGACATGGCAGCGGCAGCGAACCAACCGGACCAAGCCAATATCTACGCACGAGCGGTGGGAGTGGCGCAGCAGACGATTGATACGGCGGATAAATACATCGCTGACGACAACCAGCGGCTCGACGCAATCAATCGCGCGCTCACCTGGCGCGATTCCGCTCTACCCTTGGCTGTGCCGACGATTGTTCGTGGGCACATTACCGTGGAAGGCCGCTACGGCTCCCGCCCTTTTGATCCGACCGTGCCCGTGGAAATTGGACAACACATCTCCGTCGGAGACGATGGTTTTCTCGAACTGCAACTTGAGGACGGAAGCGAGATGCATCTCGGCCCTAATACGAACTTCGAATACGGGCGGGACGTCCAGGGGGTCTACTATCAGCTATTTCGCGGGGAAATGCATAAAGTTACGACTGCTGTGATGGGTGTCCGCGCTGCAAACGACGAACCCCGCTACAAAGGCTTACAGGCAATTGGAGCAGTTCGCGGGACTGACTTCACGCTTGAAATTGCCGGCACGCAAGATGTGTTCGCAGTTTTCGAAGGAGAAGTCGACGTGGATCCTGGTGGCGGCCGCGACAAAGTGAGCTTACATGGCGGGCAGAAGCTGGCCGTACCGAGATCGGGGCCGGTGGGGCCGCCCATCGCGTTCGATTCCAAGATTGCTTCACGTTGGTGGGAGAGGTAGGGGAAACCGATTCTCGAAAAGGCTATACAAGATCTGTCGGTCCAGCAACGAGTCCGTAGGAGGACAACATGTCGCTCAGAACAGCGAGGCGTCAACGACGCCTGCTTTGCATCCTTGGTGGCGTACTTCTCTTCCTCTTTCCTATAGTGGCTCGCGCGCAGTCCGGGTGCACTAACAACACGCTGACTGCCCCGGTGCAGAAAGTTGAACCGGTACCGTCGCTTGAGGCCACAACCTTTGGGGTCCGCCTCGGCTCCTCAGTTTCGGTGAGATTGGCCACCGTCCTATCTGACGAATTCTTCAAAGCGAATGAATTCGGCTCTATGGATTTGCACAAGCCCACACATAACTTCTCCTGTTCTTATCTCGTGTACACCGTGATTGAACTGAGGCGGGGCTTTTATGTGATCATTTATGTCGCGCCCGACGCGGAACATGACGCTGAACTGCTCAGGTACAAAGCACTTCTGAGCACGTTTCATCCGCTGACAGACGGCCCCTTGGGAACCCGTTACAGATAGCCGCGCAACCGCCTCCCTCGGGCACATCTGAATGTAGTAGTCCGCAGCAGGATTTTCAAATTGCTTGTCCACCTGACTGGGTGATGACAAAGGATGAGGAAGGAGACCATTTCTTGCAGGTCAACTGGTCGCCTCGCAACGACCCAACAACCGCATTGCATGTCATATGGTTTTCGTATAGCGTACCTCACCGCCTGAAGGACGGCAGCTTAGAGTTATACAGCAGTGCTGACGATTTTACACGGCAGACCCTCCAGGACGTTTTTGGATTCTCCGAATTCACCGCGAATCCAGGCGCTGTTTCGTCGCAGGATCCGCGTGAGCAATTGACTCAGCTAGTTGCCATGTTCCAGAAGACTCCAGATGATGAAACGCTGCACGAAAAAATTTTGGAAGTTGCAACGAAGATCGACCCTCGTCCCGCCTATCCAGCCGAAGCTCAGCAACACTTCGCTGCCGGCGCCGCGTTGATGCAGACAAAGCAAGCGGCACTAGCTCAACAAGCGGTTACGGAGTTCCAAAAAGCAGTCACGTTGGCGCCGTGGTGGCCAGAGGCATACTACGACCTGTCCAGCGCCTTGGAAGTTACCAGCAAATACGATGATGCCATTCAGCAGCTTCAGTATTATCTGCAACTCAAGCCCTCAGTGACGGATGCGGCGGACGCGCAGGGCCGCATCATCGCGCTGCGTGCGGAGAAAGAATCGGCAGCGAGATCGGCGGAACAACATCAGGGTGAATTAGCTCTCATGTATGTCAATGGTGGTGCCCAGCGCTTTCGGGTCGCGGATGCCCCAGCGAGTTGGAATCCGCCGGATAGAATTGGTTCGGCCGAGTTGTACGGCTATTCGCTTCCCGAGGAGCAACCCTATTTCGCGAACATATTTCGGATGCCGAACGGCAGGACATTAGCTATTGCATTGGAGCCAGAATACGGGAATTGTCGGAGCGGCGGTTTCTGCGACTATACCGGCGACGGGATTGTAGTTGTCGACGTCACCCGCGATCCATGCTCCACGGGGAACTTCAATCGGCCATTCCACTACGGAGAGCTAGCTCAGCAGACGGATATCATTTGCGGCTATCAGTATATGGTTAGTGTCACGAACCAGCCGAAGGCGATCGTTTCGGTCACGCTAGGTCAAGCAGGCATCGCCCTGCCCGTCGCGATGCTCTATCGTGCGAGGGCGTTCGCTGCGTATTCGGTGGACAGGCCCCTTGTTCAGATTGCTTGGTCTCAGACGGACGGAAGGGCGATACCGGTCGAGTTGGGATTCTCTGAGGATATAAGGAAGGCGGCGCAGAACACGACCGTTAATCCTCTGAGTCTCGTTCCGAGTTACGTCAAATTTCACTAACTGCCGCGGTCTTCTTCGGAAAGAAGAGCCACTTTGAGCGTTTGCCATGGCAAACGCGCGATACACAACCGAGGTGAAGGATGAGACTTGGCCAATTCGGACTTGGATTCTCGATGATCGTGGCTTCCACAATCTGTGCCATCCCGGCTCGCGCACAGCAGGCGTCGGCAGCCTCACCGCGCGAGCAGCTTGCGCACTACGTCGCCGATTTGCGGAAGAATCCGTCCGACGATGCACTGAGAGAGAGGATCATCAAGCTCGGGCTGACGCTCGACCCAAAACCAGCCGTTCCCGACGACGCTGTTATCGCGGCGGCGAAGGGTAAGACAATCTTCACCCACGCTGCTAAGACCGGCTCCAAGGACGACCTCAAGGCCGCGGCGGATGCATTTGCGAAAGCGTCACTTCTCGCGCCCGGGGTGGCTGACTACTACTTCAACCAAGGCGCGGCGCTCGAAAAGGTCGGCCAGTTTGATGATGCGATTCGGGCACTGAATTTCTACTTAATGGCTGCACCCAACGCGGCGGATGCGAGTGAAGTGCGAGGGAGAATTGAAGGAATCAAATATGAAAAGGACAGTGCTGCTGAGCTATCTCAACAGAAGGCACAAGCAGCGCAGAAGAGCGAGCAACAATTTTTTCTGGGATTGTCTGGACCTTGGACTCGGGGCGGGAGCAGTCGCTTCATGTTGGAGGTCGATGTTACGTCTTCTTCCGTCAAATTGGCGAGCGCGGCAGAATTTCCTGAGGAGTATCAAGGAACGATCTCAGGGCGCGAGATCGAGGGCACGTACACGCACACTATGGATTTCCATGGTCAAATCTGCGGCCTAGGTGTGGTGCAGCTCAAGGGAACGTTTTTGGGCACTATATCCGGAGACGGCCAGACGATTTCTATCGAAAAGAGTATTCCGTCTCAGCACGGCTTCGTGGAAGTACCGTCTTGTCGGTCCTTGGGCGAAGCACTTAAGAACGAGACGTTCCAAAAGCAGTAAGCGGTGTCGCCGGGTTGTGAACGGTGGGCGATTTGGATTTCGAGTCGTGCCACGGATCCCGCCCGTGGCAAGAACCGCCCACACCATGACCAGTGGAAGCTCGTTTCAAGTGACCGAGGTGAGAAATGATGCCTAGCCGATTTACAGGTCGATTCACGCTACTTGTTGCTGCCGCGACCCTGTGCGGCGCGTTGCCGATTCGTGGCCAGCAACTACAGAGCCCGCGGGAGCAACTCAAGCAGTACGTCGCGGATCTGCAGAAGAATCCATCGGACGACGACCTGCGCGGGAAAATCATCAAGCTGGCGCTGACACTCGATCCGAAGCCTGCTACCCCACCCGAGGTGCAAGAGCTGTTAGGAAGAGGCGGCCAAGCGTTCGAGGATGCCAAAAAGGCGATATCGGCGGGGGACACGGTGGCGGCAAACACCGACCTCGCTTTAGCCGCCGCCGCATTTAGCAAGGCGTCGCTCGCGGCTCCATGGGTAGCCGATTACTATCTGAACCTCGCATCCGCAAATGACGCCGCCAAAAACTACCCCCAGTCCCTAAAGAACTATGAGTTTTACCTGGAAGCCGCTCCTGATGCCCAGGACGCGGACAAGGTTCGTCAGCGCATCGGCGCTCTGAAGTATGAACTGGACAAGCAGCAAGCCGCGGACGATGCGGCGCATGCGGCTACCGCACAAGCCGAGCGCCAGCGAGAAAATCAAGTGAGGGCGCAGGAGGAGCGTGGCCGCCTTTATCCGTTCGAGGGCACATGGCAAGGTGAAGACAACAACACTACTAATCCTCTTGGTCTGCTTCAATTTTTTCCGATTCAAATTTGGTACGACACTGGCTGGAAGGCCGCTTATCGGAATAAGGATGGCAGTTCAAGTTCAGATTCTGATCCCGTAGATGTTGAGCATACCTCCGGGAGCCATATCACCTTGCTCATACATAACATTAGCTTTAATGAGACTGATCGGGTGGAACTAGATATCTCATCTGACGGTCAATCATTGACAGGGCGGGCTGAGGTTCGCAACGGTTCGATGGCGCACCCCGGTAAATGGATCTGGGTACCGGCCGTTTTACACAAGGTGGGTCGCTGAATTCCGGTGCGCGAATGCCATGAAGGACAGCGAAGAATGCCTGAGAGAACGTACATTCACGTTGGACACAGCCTATGGGCGGCGACGCAAAGCGCGTAAAATGACCACCGAGGAATCGGCGACCTCGCGTTGGGCGAAAGGTGGGAGCCTGTGAGGAAGTTCCAGGTTGCGGAGTACGCATGGACATGGCCGTTTTGCTCGGCGCTTTGGATCGCGTCCGTGGTTTGTTTCGCGCCAGCCGCACTAGCGCAGAATGTCGTCGAGGTCGTCCATACGGACGAGGCTACGCACAGCGCCCTGTTGAGCGCTTGGAGGGACTATGGCGACGGGACCACGGCGGCCCAACTCTATCGCGCAACCTTGGAGTCTGCGTGGAGTGGCGGCCAGATACCGCCTGTGCTTCGGGAGGGGGTCACGTACAGGGGTTCGATTACGTTGAGGGGAGATTCTCACGACGAGTTCCGGTTGGCCCTCGGGCTGGAGGTTGCACGCGTTTTCCACCCCGATAGCGAAGACGGCGGGAATTTGGAGTTGGGATTCGACAATGCGGCCGCTGTCGGCGAGCCGTGTTCCGGGACATGGGAATGGAATAGTGGCAAACCAGACTGTGTCAATGTTCGCCCTCGAGAAAACCGCTTGGGTGACGCATGGCGGCGGTGGAGCGACCGTGACAAGCTGATGCTGCTGCTGTACCTCTACGACATGAAGGCGGACGGGATTCCCGCTTCCGCATTTTGCGCCGCATCCAAATCAGCCGAGGAGCGGCACCGCTGCCAGCCTACAATTGAGGGGAAAGAGTATCTGGACCCGATCGAGAGGTGGCGCGGATGGTACATCCATCGCCATCCCTTCCGGACAGGGCCCACGAATATTTGCTCCGCGCAAATTCCGAGCTGGAGGCAGTGAAATCGCCTGACGACCTGAGACGCGTCATCGTGGATTACGATAGCGTCGTTGAGTCAGCGCCGTGGTGGGGCAGTGCGTACTATAATCGCGCGCGAGCGGAGGCAGTTGCTGGACTTTACCTTTGGGCGATCGCCGACTATGAACGGTTTCTCAAACTCAATCCATCACCAGCGGATGCTCAGGATGCGCGGGCACGCATCGCGCAACTAGCAGGATTAAATTGAGGTGAGACATGAGACAGATGAGATCCCAGTGCGTGTTTTTTGTCTTTATCGTGGCGGTTGTTCTCTGCTGTGCCCTGTCGGCTCGGGCGCAGGACCCCACCGAGGGGAAGTGCCCCGATGGGACGTGGGTGCGCTATGGGCGATCCCTGTCCGAGTCTCTTCTGGCGGTTCCCGGGGTTCGTCTTCCTATTCGGGGCCGTCGGCTGCGGCAATCGAAGCTGAGCGCGCGCGGGCAGCGGAACAAAAGCGGCTCGCAGACCTTCAGCGGCAGGCAGAACAAGAACGGCTTGCGCGAGAGGCTGAACAGAAGAAAGCGCAGGAAGAGTTTCTAAGGGCAGTTATGGACGCAGGGAACCAATTGAAGGGAGTCTCCCACGGCGATATGGGTTTGAAGGGCGTGGACGGCAACACTGATTTCTTCGGTCTGAAAGGAGTGTCGCCGGAGGAAGCTGGGGCAGCAATCGAGACCGCGCCTCCCGACGCTTCCTCTCGCGACGTCAGTACGACCACAAAACAGCTCACCTGCGCTGCTGACATCACGAATTACGCCTTGAAACACGTCTCCAACATCGTCTCGGGGACCGGCAGCCAGACTGACATGGATGAAATCAAGTATCTCGCGGGCGAAGCCGTTAACGCACTGCAAGGCGATCCAATAGGAGTGCAATGCAAATCGAGTGGCTTGCTGAAATTCACGAAAGCGCCGGATCTCAAAACGATCACGCCAGCTTACAAAGCCGCGCTCAACAAAATGGTGCGAGAATCGCAGAACCTATATACGACGGATCAGCAAGCAGCAACGGCTCGGCGGAAACTTGACGATGCGAAAAAGCGGGTTGGCGACTTGAAAAATCAACAAGCCGCGCAGAACAGCCAGCGGCCGGCGGCCTCTCAGGCATCGCCCAAACCGACGGGAGAGGCGGCCGCCGATAAGGCCTACGCGGAGCAAAAAGCCTGGCAGGAAAGGAACCAGCAGCAAATCAACCAAGTTTACGAAGTACAGAAGAAGTTGCATCAACAGCAGTTTGACGCGCTGGCCTTGCTCAGAAAAGCGCAAGCCGAGCTAAATGCCGTCAATTCCCAAAAGATGAGCGAGACCAGAGCGGCCACGCAAGACGTAAAGCAAATTAGCTCGCTCGAATCCGGCAATGTGCCGCAATAGTAGAAGTGAAGACGGACCAGAAGCGGAGGGTTGACAGTGGACCCCGCCGTGAGCCCTATGAGCTTGGTTCCCGATAGCGTGGGGATTTTAGAATCAGGATCGGAGTCATCGGTAGGGGAATTGTCCCTGTCTTCGCGATCCCGAGAAAATAGGGCCTGAAAATCCAGGGTGCATGGGCGATTTATCTAAATTCAGAGTTTATGCGGACGAGCCGTCGATAATCTACGAGCTCGGGGTGGCCGACAGCTCGGGAGAATTTGCTCCCGACGATTTTGGTGAGATGTGCGCGGCCTGGCTCGGCGAAGAGTATCCGGGATGCACATTCGTTTATGAACCGGACGCGAACACGGTCTTCCTCGATGGCGGCCATGGCTTGAACGAAGAACAGATTCGGCTCATGCAGTGCAAAGCCAGGTCATTTGTTCACGGGTTGATTTATGGCGTATCTATGACGCGCAAACCGAAAACAGCGCACAATTCAGGCCCGCGAGATGTGAATTGACCGCCGCTTGCTACGTCGGGCAGTAGTCGCAAGACGACAGTGTGGAACTTGCCGTTGAAGTTGGAGAGACGCGCTGGTTTTTAAGGGAGGAATGGTCGCATGCGAGTGATTCGCATAATCATAGGAAGCTTGATAGCGCTATTTTCCCTAGTACCGCTTGGGATTGCGTTCGCCTTCTTCCACCTAAGTGCGGAAACTTGGTTCGGCCATCCTTACTACCTAGCCCATAACCCATTTGGGCGAGGTTGTTTCTGGCTGTTTGTTGGTCTAATGGCCCTTCTGCCCGCAGCCTACTACGCGGTGCGTCGCCGAGCGTCGGCATGGTGGCTTGGCGTTGGTTTCGTTGCGGCCTTGTTCGCCGCTGTCACTCTGCCCTCAAACGTTTTGCCGGCGATGCTGATTCCTCGCGCGGAGGACACTGCTAACGAGCAAAGGCCGAAATCTTGCGAATACGCTTGATAGTTTGGGCGCGAAAGAAGTCCGGCTAGCCAGCCAGACGGAACTAATGAGCGTGGCGGCAAAGGCCGGAGGGCCAAACGGCTTCCTGGGACCTACTATCGCGACGGGGCGCTCGTGCCTGTCCGGCTGGTTTACGTGGGCAGGGCCAACGGGCCTATTCTGTCCGAGCCTGTGAATTCCCCGCTGCCTGCAGCTATTTATTGTGCGGTGAGCCCGGACCGGGAGCGTTTTTGGATTACGGTCACGATGCTGGATCGAACGGTCGAAGGACACGCTCACTGGCTGGAAGGGCGGGACGGAAACACACGTCCCATGGTCATCAGCGGGTCGGTAGAAGGGCAGACGCCGGGCGCGAACAAGATCGGAGCGTCGAAGTTGCGCCCATAATCACGAATGCGATAGGGTTACACCGCGCAGGGGCCGGAAATTCAATCGGGAGAACGATGACGAATCAAGACTGGCGGACTAGATTGGCCATCTTCTTGAGGGGATCAGATTTTTCGCCGCTCGGTCTTCCTCGCGAGGAGAATCAGTGTCTATTACCCTTCCAGCCAGCAGCCTTCGGCAGTTACGTCGCGCGGCTTCGTTGTGTACTCACGAAGTCGTCAAGCGAAATGCACTTCGAAGTTGGCGGAGTGTGATGCACACCTTCTGTCTCGAAACAGGGGTTCATTCTATTCTATAGGATTTCTGTTGAAACCCGGCTGTACACGAACTGTGCACGAACGGGTTGTTTTCAGCCTATTGGGGTTAGCTTTTGAGCGAAAGCAGATTCCCCGATTTGTTGTAAACGTTAGCAGTTAAAATTAACGGAGGCAGTTGTTGGAAGCGACTCGTCGCGCTTTGCAAGCAGGGGGTCGCCGGTTCGATCCCGGCCACGTCCACCAAACATCTGCCTGCAATTTCAGTCACTTACTAATTTGGCCTTCCCGTAATTTCCGCAAACTTGGGAACATTTGGGAACAATTGATTTTCGAGCTGCTCGACGGCGTGCCTTTGGGCGCTCGCGCTGGCGTGTATGTAGACTTCAAGCGTTGTCGTCAGGTGCGAATGCCCAAGCTGAGCCTGTGCGACGCGCAGAGGCGTTCCCTGCTCGTGCAGAAGGGTTCCATGCGTGTGCCTCAGAGCGTGCCAGTTGATCGGCGCAAGCTCGGCGCGTAAACACGCCGGACGCAATTGCCGCTTGCGCAGATTGTTCGAAGCGAGTGGTGTGCCATTGCAAGTGCGGAACACTAACGCCTCGTCTGACGCATCGCCGGGGCGCGACCTGTAGGCTAGCAATGCCTGAAGGACAACGGCTGGCAACGGGAGCTCCCCGGCGGCTGGCTTTCGTCTTAGGCGTGCCAAAGCGCCCGTGGTAGCACGTTTCTTCAACACGCAACGTTCCAACCACCAGATTAACCTTGCCCCACCGACCAGTTGGCACGCTGAAGGATTCCACGTGCTGAGGCGGCAGAGCGACGGCACGTGGAAGTTCGTGAGAGTACGGCGTTCCTCCCTCGGTAAGCAAAATGAAAAACAGAAAGATTGCAATTTCGTGAAGGGCTCCAAGGCTCAAGCATTGGGCTTGCGCTTTGTGCATAACTAGCGATAGTTTAGCGGCGAATTCTATCGAATCGTGGAGGCAGAGATGACCCGCAATCGGTGTGCTCGAAGGAATCTAATCGCCGGAATGATCATTGTAACACTGATAGCGATGATTGCCCTGCTGTGGCCGACGCACGGCATCGCCCAAGAACGCCGTGGGGAAACAGATGAAATGGGAGGTGGCGCCAACGGGCTTGGTGCGCTGCATTTTCGCGCACTGGGGCCGGAAGGAAATCGCGTCGCTTCCATTATTGGCGAGCCCGGAAATCCCAATGTGGTTTACGTGGGCGCCGCGGACGGCGGCATTTGGAAAACGTCCGATGCCGGGACGAACTGGGCGCCGATCTTCGATCATGAAGATGTGTCTGCGGTAGGCGCGCTGACTATGGCGCCCTCGGATCATGATGAGATTTGGGCAGGCACGGGAGAGCCGTGGCTGATTCGTCCCTACTACACTATGGGCGACGGAGTTTACAAATCGACCGACGCGGGCCGGAGCTGGCAGCACATGGGCCTCGAGCAGACAGGACACATCGCGCGCATCGTCGTGGACCCGCACAACGCGAATGTCGTTTTCGTCTGCGCGATCGGCCAGGCGTTTCGCCCGCAACACGAGCGCGGAATCTTTCGCACGAGCGACGGAGGGAAAACCTGGCAGCAAGTTTTGTACGTCAACGACAACACAGGTTGTTCCGAAATGGCGATGGATCCGAGCGACTCCAACACGATTTACGCGGGAATGTGGCAGGTGGAAATTCACCGGTGGAATTTGGATAGCGGCGGAACGGGGAGCGGCGTCTACGTGAGCCGCGACGGCGGAAACAATTGGAGCAAAATCAGCGGCCATGGGCTGCCCGCAGCGGACCATCCGATTGGGAAAGTGGCCGTGGCTGTGGCGACGAGCAATCCGAATCGCGTTTACGCTCTGTTGCAAGACACGACGCCGGGTCTGTATCGCTCCGATGACCGCGGCCGCACGTGGGCGCTCGTCAATCAGTCCCACGTAACGACGGAGCGCTCCCCGTACTACACGCGGTTTGCGGTTTCGCCCGACGATCAGAACTTGCTCTACTTTCCTTCGGTCGCATTCAGCATGTCGCGCGACGGAGGCAACACCGTGTTTCAACCCGGAAGCCGCGGCCCGGGCGGTGGCGCGGCCGAGGCCGCGAGTGGCCCTCCTGCGGCAACAGGCCTTGAATCCGCGGGCGGCGACAATCACGACATCTGGATCGATCCCACGAATGCAAACCGCGTACTGGTGGCGAACGACGCAGGAGTAAGCATCAGCAACAATCGCGGCGCAACGTATCAGCGGTTTCTGCTGCCGATTTCGCAAACTTATCACGTGGCCGCGGACAATGAAATTCCCTACAACGTGATGGGCAATATCCAGGACAAGTCATCGTTTCGCGGGCCGAGCCGCATACTTTCCGCTGGCTTCGGCGGGCCTGGCCGAATCTCACTGGGCTACTGGCAGGGCGCGGGCGGATGCGAGGATGGTTTCGCGGTGCCCGACCCAGTGGATCCGAACATTGTGTGGTCCGGCTGCGACAATGGCCGCATCGACCGCATCGATATGCGGAATGGCATGGCGCGAGATGTATCAGCATGGCCCATCACCAGCTACGGGTGGGCCCCAGCGAACATGAAATATCGTTGGGATTGGGTGACGCCAATCGCCATCTCGCCGCATGATCACAACCGCGTATACGTCGGTGCGCAAGTCGTGTTCATGACCACCGACGGTGGCCAATCATGGAAAGTGATCAGTCCGGACCTGACGGCGAACAACAAGGAGCACGAGCAAAACTCCGGCGGGATCACGTCGGACGATCTGGTAACGTTTGACGGAGCCACAATATATGCCATCGCCGAATCACCCGTGAAAGCGGGCGTCATCTGGACCGGAAGCGATGACGGTCAAGTGAACGTGACGCAGGATGGCGGCGGGCACTGGACAAACGTAACCAAGAATATTCCGGATCTTCCCGCCTGGGGAACGGTGTGGAACGTTGAGCCTTCGCACTTCGATGCGGGTACGGCGTACATCACCGTGAATCTGCAGCATGTGGGAATCTACGACGCTCGCGCGTACAAGACAACCGACTATGGCGCAAGCTGGAAACTGATCACCGCCAGCGTGCCCAAGGGAATGAACAGCAGCGCGCACATCATTATCGAAGATCCCGTGCGCAAAGGCATGTTGTTCCTGGGAACGGACAACGCGCTGTACGTCACGTGGGACGACGGCGATCACTGGACGCGTCTGCGGAACAATTTTCCGCCCGCACCGGTGTACTGGTTGCAGATACAGCGGACATTCAACGATCTGGTCATCTCGACGTACGGACGCGGAGTGTGGATTCTGGACGATATTACTCCGCTGCGCGAATGGGATAGCGCGCAGTCGAAGGATTTCCAGTTGTTCAAACCGCGGCCCGCGTACCGTTTCCGGCGCACCGACGATGGTCGCGAGTCCGACGTAAGTGGGCACGTAAGCGGAGAAAATCCTCCTTACGGCGCGGACATCAATTTCTGGCTGAAGACGCCCGCGAAAGAAGGGGAGCTCACGTTTACCGGCGCAAATAGCGAACCGATGCGCACGCTGAAAGTGGAAGGACACGCGGGACTGAATCGCGTGTGGTGGGACCTGCGGTACGAACCGGGCTCGTCCGTAAAAATGCAGACGACGCCCTTCGACGCGCCTTGGGCAGAGCCGCACCACAATTACGCCGCGTACGGCACTCGAATACCGCCCGCAGGCCCCATCGTGCCGCCGGGAAACTACACGGTGCATGTGAAAGCGGGTGAGAACGAGGGGACCGCGCAACTTACCGTGCTTCCTGATCCCCATTCGCCGGGCACCGAAGAATCGATCCGCGCGCAGGTGGAGTTTGCCCGCCAAGTGCTGGCCGAGGAGAACCAAGCCGCGGACATGATCAATCATCTGGAATGGACGCGGAGGCAGGTGGAGGATCTTGAAACCGTGCTCAGCGCGGATGCGCAGAAACATGCAGCCGCGATACAGGCTGCCAAGGACTTCGAGGTCAAAGTCGTCGCGCTCGAAGGCAAGCTGATTGACGTTCACAATACCGGCCGCAGCGAAGACGCATTCCGCAATCCCGTGCAGCTTTACGAGCGCATCAGTTGGATGGTCGGGCCGATGGTCGGCATGCCCGGAAGCGGAAGCGGCGGCGGCGATCTGGCGCCCACGGCGCAACAAATCGCCGTGAACGATGAGTTCAAGCAACAGCTTGCGGAAATTCAGGCGGAGTTTAAGCAATTCGTTGGGAGCGAGACGCATGCGTTCAACGCCATGCTGAAGCAGAATCACGTGACCGCCGCGATTGAGCCGTAAGGATAGAATCGCCGGATATCCCGCTATCTGTACCTGCGAATGCGCGCCTGCAACGCATAAGCCTCTCCAGGCATTGTGTCAGGAGAAGTAGCGGGGTCGCCTGCCTCGAGGACTATTCATAACGCAGCGCGACCATGGGATCGACTCGCATCGCTCGCCGCGCCGGGAGATAGGCTGCGATTCCAGCTATGAGAAACATCGAGCAAATTGCAAAACCAAAACTGGCCGGGTCAGTTGGCTTAACTCCCCAGATCAGTCCTGCAATTAGACGTGTCGCCACAACGCCGGCAGCGACACCCAACGCCATCCCAACGCACACCACGCTTAGGGTTTCACGCATTACCATTCCGAGCACATCCGTGGGTTGCGCGCCCAGCGCCATACGAATGCCGATTTCGCGCGTGCGTTCGGCTGTAGCATACGACGTCACGCCGTACACGCCGATCATCGCGAGTAAGCCAACGAATATGGCGAAGGTCGCCGCAATCAATGCCATGGCGCGATTTCGATGGACGGAGTTGTTGATCATGTCGGTCATGGGGTTGCATTTCAAAACGACGCGAGGGTCTACAGTCGCCGCTGCATCCTGGAGACGCTTGGTCATGCCGGAAAAGCTACCGGCAACTCGTATCGCATAGCTGCCCACCCCCGAGCACGAGTCCGCGCATTGTGAAACGGGCCTGTATAACATCGGAAGGGGCCCGTAATTCGGAGCGCGGTATTGTATGTCTTTCGTAATGCCAATTACCTCGACCGTGTAGTCCTTGCCCTTACCGTTGCTATCGTTTTCGCGAAACCTCAACCCGATGGGATTCGCTTGGTCAAAAAGTGCTTTGGCCAGGTCTTCGCTGAGAATAGCCACCGGAAATGAAGCGGCGGTGTCGGCATCATTAAAGTCCCGGCCTGCTAATATCGGAGTCCGAATCGTACTGAAAGAGTCAGAAGAAACAAAAGACAGATAAACACCAACCCGTCGCTCCGATCCCTTTGGATCGGTGACCGTCAATTGTGGAAGGGTCGTTTTGGAAAAAATGCGACCCCATGATGCGGAGACAACACCAGGTAAGAAACGAAATTCCGACAGCAATTGCCTGCCGATAAACGCCTCGCGTTGCGGACTTTCGCCAGGCCCTTGCAATCTCGGGTGAGCCAGGAGGACGCCTTTCGGGTCGTAGCCGGGATTTACTGCGAGGAGCGCCTGCAGAGTCCGTGCCAGCAAACCTGCACTCACTAGGAGCGTCATCGACAACCCGACCTGCAGAACAACGAGGAGAGAATTCGAAAGACGATTTTGACGCTTTCCGGTTGCGATGCCATTGTTCATGGCCGAATAAATTGAGAGCCGAGTCGCTCGAATGGCAGGAGCCAGCCCAAACAGCAGGGCGGACGACAGAGTGATGCCCACGACAAAAACAACGAGCCTTTTGTCCCAGGAAAGATCGAGGGAGATTTTGTCGTCCGGCCAAGAAAGCGCCCAGAGCAGCGCCTGACTGCCCCAGCGCGCGATGAAGAGACTCGTTGCAGCGCCAAGCAGCGACAATACGAAACTTTCGGTCAGCAATTGCCGAGCCAAGCGCCAGCGAGTCGCGCCCATCGCGAGCCGCGTGGCGATCTCGCCCCGACGCTTCGTAGCTCGCGCCAACAATAAATTGCCTAGGTTAGCGCAGGCGATGATTAGGGCGACTGTGGCCATCGTCATGAGAAGCAGCATTATGTCCATGTCTTGCAGCCAAGTATCGGAGGTCATGGGCTGCACAACCAGAGGTGCAGGCAGAGCCGCGTGGCCACTATCTTCGTTAGAACTCGGGGAAAGGGCCCAATATATTTCTGGGTTCAGAACTTGCAATCCGGCATCGGCTCGGCTCAGGCTTTCTCCCGACTTTAGCCTGCCCACGAAGCTCAATAACGTAGCGTGCGTATCGTCTAGCGACGGCGTCTGCCTTCCGTAGAGCAGCGGATAATCCCTGTATGTTCTTTCTGTCTCGAGTGGCATGAAGATCTCGGAAATCTCACCGATCTCCACGCCGACGAAAGATCGAGGGGCCACTCCAACTATTTGGAATTCGTTTCCATCCACCAGGATCGTCCTTCCGAGTACATCTTGTGATTGCCGGTACAACTGCCGCCACAATCCGTAGCCAAGCACGCAGACGGGCGGCGCGCCCGGCTGGTCATCCGAAGGCTCCAAGACCCTCCCGATGACTGCAGGGACGCCAAGGGTTTGGAAGTAGTCTCCAGAAACGTACAAGCCGGATACTTCCTGCTGTCGCTTAGCGTTCGTAACGTTAAAATTGGTGTCGAAGTAGTTATAAGAGAGAACGCTTGAAAAAATATCTTGCCCGCTTCGAAAGATTCTCCACTCCGCGTATGTGTGCAAGTTCACCCCATCGCCCCGCACCACTTCGACTAGCTGCTTAGGCCGCTGCACGGGCAGCGGCCTAAGCGCCAGCACGTACATGACGGAAAAAATGGCGATCGTCGCACCAATTCCCAACGCGAGTGTCAGCACGGCGACGGTGGTGAAGCCGGGAGATTTGCGCAACATGCGCAGGCCGTAGCGAATGTCTTGCAGTAAGGTTTCGAGGAACAGCATTCCTCGCTCGGCCCGATAGTCTTCCTTCATCGTCTCCACCGCGCCAAACTTCAGCATTGCCTGGCGGCGCGCCTCGGCGGGCGATAGGCCGGCGCGAAGATTTTCGTCCGTTTGCAGAGCGATATGCCCGGCAATCTCCTCCTTCAATCGCTCATCATCGCGCCGGCGCGTGAGAAAATTCGCCAAGCGAGTGAGGAACCGCCTCATAAATCTCATGACAAATCTCCTTCCCCGCACGTGCGTCGCAGCACGAAGAGCGATGCCGAAGAGAAAGCAGATTCCTCACACCCACACAAATCGCGGGGATTCGGAATGACACCGGCGGAGTGTGGAGATGGCTCAAGAAAGTTGGCGGGGAGCATGAGGAACCGCCGCAGAAATCTCATGACAAATCCTCCGGCTTCACTTCAAAGAAACGCCCGATGATCGCCGCCGTTTGATTCCAACCGCGTGTCTCGGCTTGCAACTGCTTACGTCCGTCCCGTGTCAGCCGGTAGAAGCGCGCTCTGCGGTTATTCTCCGAGGCCCCCCATTCGGAGGCAATCGCGCCTTCCTGCTCCAGCTTCAACAGCACGGGGTACAAAGTGCCTTGATTGACGGCGAGCAAATCTCCGCTGATCTGCTCGATGCGCCGAGCGATCCCATAGCCGTGCAGAGGCCCCAGGACATCGAGAGTTTTGAGGATCATCAACGCCAGCGTACCCTGCAGAACGTCGATTTTTTGTTTCATGTATTCTTTCTTAAGACGGACATTTAGGTTTCCAACAGGAAGAATGCCATACTCTCATTGGGAAAGCAACAGGTCCGTCTCCGTGCGCGCTAAGCCCGCGCGAAACAGTCTTAACTCTTGGATGTCCTGCGGTGGAGTCAGTCCAAACGGCATGCGCCGGCTGAGGATGGGTGGCAAATTCGTTGTATCGAGGGCAGGAGAAGCGTACGATGCGCAAATCAGGCGTCTAAATCCGGGATCCCCGTTTCGATTTGCCTGCCCGCGCTTGCCGGGCACTTTGGGGATCCATCACGCGATTCGAATTGGGGTGACAGGCTGACACGAAATTCATGAGGGCAAGGAGGGGCCCATGGACGATCATTTACAGGAGATCTTCAACATTGCATTCCTCATCGGGCGAATCATCGCCGGCGGATTTTTCCTGACCTCCGGCATCAACCATTTCGCGAAACTCAGCATGATGGCCGGATATGCAAAGAGCAAGGGCACGCCTGCTCCTGAACTCGCCGTCGGCGGCGCGGGTGCGCTGCTCATACTGGGGGGCGCGAGCCTTCTGCTCGGGTATCACCCAACCATCGGCGCGTTGCTGCTGGTGATTTGCCTGTTGGGCTTCGCGTTCGGAATCCACAATTACTGGGCGGTTCAGGACCCACAGGCGAAACAGGCCGAGCAAGTGAACTTCATGAAAAACATGGCGCTGGTGGGCTTTCTCCTGATGACTCTGATGATTCCCCGACCCTGGCCGATGAGCCTTGGCCGCTGAACACGGGTCTGAAGCCCGAGAACCCGCTAAGAATCCGCCGAAGCGGAAGCTTCTTCCCCGTGGAGGAGTCCGAATTTCTTCATTTTGTAGCGGAGTGCGTCACGACTGATGTCCAGGAGTCTGGCGGCTTGGGTCTGATTGCCGCTGGACTGATGGAGGGCGAGTTCCACCAAGGCATGCTCGATTGCTTCGAGGGAGGTACCGCCTTCAGGAATCGAAAGAGCGGGCAGCTTGCGTCCATCCGACAGGGTTGTGGTTGCCGAGGGAGAGGAAATCTGTTCAAAGCTGGTGCGGCCGGACGGCAGCGCGGCAACTGAGATCGGCAAATAATCCGTCCGCAGCACCGGCTGGTCTTCCAGAATCATGGCGCGTTCGATGGCATTCTTCAGCTCCCGGACGTTGCCCGGCCAGTCGTGCACCAGCAGCATGTGCCGCGCTTCGTCGCTGATTCCGCGAACGGATTTACGGAATTTTCGATTGTAATCCGCGATAAAGAAATCGACGAGCGGCAGGATGTCCTCTCTGTGCTCGCGGAGCGGCGGGATGAAGATGGAGATAATCGCCAAACGATAATAGAGATCCTGACGGAAATGCCCCTCGCGCACCGCGCGCTCGAGATCGCGATTCGAAGCTGCGATTACGCGCACATCCACTTGCATGTCCTTGATCCCACCTACGCGGCGGATGACCTGGTCTTCGAGAACGCGGAGAAGTTTCGCCTGCAGAAAGTGCGAGAGCTCGCCAATTTCGTCGAGAAACAGCGTTCCTCCATCCGCGACTTCGAACAACCCTCTCTTCATGGCTTTCGCGTCCGTGAAGGCGCCCTTCTCATGGCCGAAGAGCTCGGCTTCCATGAGATTTTCTGGAATCGCGGAACAATTGATGGCGACGAAGGGCTTATTTTGGCGAGCGCTCTGATAGTGAATCGCTTTGGCGATCAGATCTTTCCCGGCACCGCTTTCTCCCTGAATCAGAATCGTCGTGGCTTCGCTCGCCGCGATCTTATGCACAAACGACATGAGCTCAGTTATCTTGCGCGACGTGCCGATCACGTCATGGTATCCGGCTTGGCGGCGAACCTCACCTCGAAGAGATTCGACTTCGGTGCGCAAACGCGCGGCTTCGAGGGCGTTATCAATCGTGACGCAGAGCTCGTCAAAATTGATCGGCTTGCTGATGAAATCGTAAGCGCCCATTTTGAGGGCGGCTTTGATATCGCCGAGCTGCGGATCCGCGGTCATCATGATGACGCTGCTGGCGGGACCATGCTGTTTGAGTTCGTCGAGGACGTCGATACCGCTCATATCCGGCAAGCGCACGTCGAGAAGGATCGCATCTGGCGATTCAGAGCGAGCGACACGCAAGGCTTCGTTCCCGTTTTCGGCCTCCAGGGGCAGATGGCCGACTCCCTTGCATTTCTGCGCCAATGACCAACGAATCAGCTTTTCGTCATCCACAATCAGGATCTTGATTGGCACCATCGCTTTCACGCGACTTTGTCCTTGTTCGAGAATTCAGTCCGATCCTTCGCCGAGGAGATAGGAAGGCAAACGGTGAATCTTGTTCCACGCCCTAATTCGCTCGTAACGTCAATGTGGCCTCCATGGCCTTCGACAATTCCCTTGGCCAGAGACAATCCTACGCCGGTTCCCCTCTGCTTGGTCGTATAGAAGGGCCGGAAAATCCTCGGCAAATCTTGCGGAGAAATGCCGCGGCCTGTGTCGGAGACGGTTAACAAGGCAACGTTGCCGTCTGTAACGATCTTCAATTCTACTTTCCCCCGCTCGGAGATTGCCTGAATTCCATTCAATAGCAGGTTCATCAGCACCTGTTCGATCTGCGCGGGATCGTGGACAACGGGCGGAAGGTCTGGCTGCGAAATAAGCTCAATCTCAATAGGACGGCTGCGTATCTGTTCCCGCGCCAGCCGTGTGGCCTGCTCCGCGGCGGCATTCAAGTCCGCGGCAACGAGCCGCGGGGGTTGCGGCCGCGCATAGACGAGCAGGTCAGAAAGAATGACATGGATGCGTTTAACTTCCGTGCGAACTTCTTCCATGACGTCACGGCCGGGGCTTTGCGGCGGCAGATCGCGGACAAGAATTTCGATCGCGCCAGCGATTCCTGTAAGTGGATTGCGAATCTCGTGGGCAAGGCCCGTGGCCAACTCACCCAAGGTGGCAAGATGCTCGGCGCGGGTCATCTGCTCGCGATGAAGACGCTCGATTTCTTCGCGGCTCCGGCGGATCTGCTGGACCATGTCGTTAAAATGGCGGCCTAATTCGCCGATTTCGTCATCGCGATGCGCGAAATTCAATGTAACGTTCAAATCTCCATCGCGCAGGCGCGCAATCTTCTCGTTCATTTCGACCAAAGGCTTTTGAAACAGAACAGCCAGCACCGCAAGCAAGACGCCACAGATCGCTACCGCACCGCCCGTTGCCGTGATTAAAATCCAATGCCGGTTAGGCGTTTCCAGGATGAGCATCACGGTCTCGAAAACGGCGAGACCGAGGACAAGCACGGCCGCGACCGGGAGGACGGCCTTCAAACGCCATTTGGAACCCCAGGGAGTCATGACAAGCGCCACCTACCGCACATGCTATCATGTTACGAATCGGACAGAGTTGCGCCGGGGAGCTTGGTTTCACCACGAAATGAAGTACTACGTCAGGTTCGATGAAATCTGATCTCGTGAACGCTCAGAACCGAAATAGGGCGGCCAAGTTCGCACCGTCTGGCAATTCGACCGGCGCGACGGAATAGACATTACCGTGGTGCAGCAGAGTTTGAATCGCCGCGAAATTCAGTAAGTCTTCATCCCCAGGCTCGCGGTTGTGGTGGACGTGCGCAACCCCCTCTTCTGGATCCCAGAAGCCGCATTGCTCAGCGCCCTCAGCGAGAAACAGAGAGAGGACGTGGCCATTCCGCGCGGCTGCGACAATTTCCCTCAAATTGCTCGAGGTTTGGGGCGAACCGGCCAGCTCGTTGTATTGATCTCGCGCGCGTTTCTTTTCGTTCTCCCGTCGCCGTTGAACGATTTCCCAACCAGCTGCGTGCAGTTGCTGAGCGCTCAAGTTATCGGGATTCCCCGTGATGGCATCATTTGCTAATTCTGGGCTCGTGTTCACCTCGCGATAAAGCGGAAGAAGATAGCCGACGCCTGCCAGTATCAGAGGAGCTGTCTCATGCTTGATCGCATCCGTCACTCCCTTCTCCACCCGCCGGAAGAAGGCGACGATCCTGTCTTTGATCTCAGGACCGCTGCCGTGGGAGATTGGCCGGTTGCCCGCATCGGCTCGCGAGGCGGTGTGGAACTGTTTTTGCCTGTCGAAACTTTCGTTTTCAAATACCTCAAAAAGATCCGCGGGAACGCCATGGAGCTGAACCTCCTTGGAGCCGTAAAGCGTGCCGTGGAGCAAGCGGACATGCTTCTGACTGAGAGCGAGAACGTAAAACTGATCATTGCCAGCAAACACGGGGAGGAGGGGCCGCATGAAAAACCGTCCGCCCACGTTCATTGACTCTGGAAGGTCGAATGGCAAGCTGTAGGCGCGAAAAAAGTCTGCCGCAGCAAACAGGGCAAGACTTTTGCCGCTGCCCAAAAGATTTTCTGCGCTGACCAAATACTCTATTGGCCGGAGAACTTCATGGACGCTGGGATTATGCTGCGAGGGGACAACCCACTCCGCTTCGGCTCTCCGCAAGAGATTCTTGAGACGAGCTGCGTTCTCCGTAGCCCCTCTCACAGAAGGGTGGGTTGGCATGAAAATGGAAACCGATGGAGTATTCTCGCATGCGAGAAGGCTTTGGAATTCCTGGTTGGTCAACTCGGGAATAATCCGATTTTTTTTGATCTGTGCAACAGGTGCCATGGCTTTGCTCCTTCCCCGATGCGCGGCTGCCGAGAAGCTGCGCACGCCAAACCAGTCGCCAATCTGCATCTCGGCTGGCCGGGTGCGAGCCCTACAACGGAATCTGATTGAGAACGCACACCCCTGCAATATAGATGACGCAGGCAGCGCGCGGTCACTGCCTATGCGAATGCGATTCACGCGGCTGCGGTCTTGGGTGGAACCAGCTCCGGAAGCGGAGGCGCATAGATGCCCTTGAATGTGCGCACGACGTCCTCGTAGGAGAGGTCGACTGTTTTCTTGCTGTCACCCACGTGGTAGACCACGTCGTCCATCGATAAGATGCCTTGGAGCACGCCGTCACGATTGAGGACGGGCAAGCGGCGGACTTTTTCTGTGCGCATCGTTGTGAGCGCGGTACGGACATCATCTTCCGGAGAACAGGAGAAAAGTTTTCCAGTCATAACCTCACCGACCGAAAGCTCTCCCGGCAAACGATTCCGTGTTCCGAGAGCGATGCAGATGTCGCGATCAGTTACGACGCCATTTACTTTTCCGCTCTCATCCGTGATCGGAAGAATGCCACAATTGCGATTCCACAACATTTCGACTGCCGCTCCCAAGTTTGTCTGCTTGCTGCATGAGACTGGTGTTCCGACCATCATATCTTTCACTTTCATCTTTTTTCTCCTTTGCCTTTCCGGCTTTGCCGCGGCCGAATGACTTCCACAGAGCAGTGAGCGTGCATGGCAACCGCCTCAGACACGCTTCCCATGACGAATCGATCAAATCCGCGCCTGCCATGCGACCCAACAACAATCAAACTCGCATTCCAATTCTTTGCCTCGTCCAGAATCACACCTTTCGGTGCGTCCAGAGCCAGCGGTACATTCCCGTCGGTCTTAAATTGAGTGCCTTTCAGAATTTTCAAAGCCGACGCGACGGCCTCTTTTGCGTCATTGATTGAAGTCTCTCGCAGGCTTCCCCAAAATTCGGGGCTAACATAGGTGGTCTCAAGTGGCGGCACGATAAACTCGGGCACGGAAATGACGCGTAGTTCCGTCTGCGGCGGCCAGGGCCGCTCGGCGACAGATTGCACAGCAGCGGCTGAATAATCCGATCCATCTGTAGCCAACAATACGCGCAGGCCATGCGCACTCTTGCTTTTCTGGTCCATCGCGGATCGTCGGATGATTTCGACCGAGCATGGTGCTTTCCGGACGACGGCATGGGCCGTGCTTCCGAGTAAAAACCGGCCGATTCGACCTGCCCCGTGCGAACCCACGATGACAAAATCAGCTTTCCACTTCCCGGCTGTGTCCACGATAGCGTTGGCGGGATTACCTTCAATAACAGACTTGGAGATTTCCATTTTGGTTGAGCGAAGCTGCTGCGCGACCTTGTCGACAATAGCCTGAGCGCCTTGCGAGGTTGCTCGAACCAGTGCAGGGGATTTCGTGAACAGGAGTGCATCCACGACCAAGAGGACATGGACATCTGTGTGCTCCGGCCAAGGCCGCGCCGCTACTTCGTCCACAACGGACTGGGAAATAGGTGAACCATCTATAGCAACCAACACTCGCATGCATCACCCCATGAGTCGGCTTGAAGTCACACACGGACAGAGAGCACGGAAGAGGCCAATCTTCGAGAACCATAAGCGACGATTGGACATGCAATTAAGAGGGGACCCGGCGCGCCAGAGATTGCCGTTATGTGCCAAATCGCGCAGAAATCTGCGCCAGATTGCACTTGCTTGAGGCGTAAGGGGAAGCCTCACAGTGCGCCCTTGTTGAAAGCGGCTTCGCTGACGTATGAGGCGCACTCACCAGCGGGCCCAAGCAGCATCATCCGTGCGAGAGCGATTGCGTCGCCCACTTCCAAAACCAGAGCACGAGAACTGCGTAGTATGCTGACGCGATTACAAGAGTGACAAGGAAAGTGCTCATTTCCTGCTTGAGGCCGGAAAACTCGCGCCTCCACCGGTAACTGGAGGAGACAATCATGGCAACTGAAAGAATAGAAATAAGCACGCCGATTACGGCCGGTACAAAATTTGGCGCCGGTTCGCCGCGCAGACCTTGCGAGAGACGTACCCAGAACTCGTCCAGCCCACCTGTAATAAACAATAGAAGCAGCCATTCAGCCGGCGCGACGATGCCAAGCATATAAGCCCATCGCTCGTGAAAATAAAAAAGCATTAGCACAATGATGACGTAGATCAGCGCCTCATAGAAGTGAAGCAGGAAAAATTGCGGATCGAAATGGCTCAACAAAAAAAAGCACAGCACCAATGTCGAGGCTAGAGTGGCGATACCCTTGTGAACCATGCCCCCTCCCTTATCGAAGGTGCGACCCAACTGCGAAATCAACGGGCCGTGAGCGTTCAGGCCTAGCTGCCTGGGCACGGGGTGATTAAATGTGCTCCGCACGGCCCGCTGCGTGAAGAGCTAGGCAGTTCGATGGCCATGGCACCTCGCTTTTGGATTTCAAGCAAGTCAATTTATTTCCGTGTGTTATAGGCTGGGCGGACCGGCAGGCTACGCTCATTCGCCGATAGTGCGCACGCTGGCGCATAAGCTTGCGCGATGTGCCGCAACGAAGCCGATATTAGTTGGTTGCGCGCGGGCCGTGTTGCGAGGCTTTCTCGGGCGATTCTAACAGACTAGGTGGCGCACTTTGGCCGATTGCGATTTCCGGTTCAGAGATCCAAGACAGCAAACAGGACTCCTGGGTCCTGGGTGATCGAGACGCGGAAGCCGAGCTTTTCAATGAGCGCGCGCATCTCGACGTTTTCCTGAAGCATGTAGGCATGGACCGAGTCAAGGCGCTCGTCCCGCGCCACTTGAATCAAACGCCGTAACAACTCGAATCCGATTCCCCGTCGCTGGTACTGATCGCGCACCAGAATCGCGACCTCGCCTTCATTGACGCCACGCAACTTGCTCAAGCGGCCAATCGCAAGGACCTCGTGCTCGCCCGTTTCCGGTACGACGCGATCCGCTAAGAGTGCAATTTCGCGGTCGTAGTCGAGGAAACAGATGCGGACGAGGCGATCGTGAGCCACGCGCTGGCTTAGTCCAGTAGCATGGAAGTAACGCAAGAAGACACTGCGCTCGGAAAGCGCTGCATGGAATTTGACCATCAGCGGCTCGTCCTCAGGGCGAACCGGCCGCAGCGTTACCTGCGTTCCGTCTCTCATCGTCCACGGGGATACGTACTGCACGGGATAAGGCCGGATCGCTGGTTTTGGCAGGTCAGCATCGACGAGGTTTTTCTGATGCAGGACAAAGCGCGCATCGAGCGCTATAAGCTGTTCCGACGCCGCGAGGAGGGGATTGATGTCCGCTTCTTTGATTGTGGGGTTTTCGATGATGAGCCGGCTGAAGCGGACGAGGAGCGCTTCGAGTGCAGCGAGATTGACTGCCTTTCTTCCCCGCACGCCGGAGAGCGCTTTGAAAATTTTCGTTTGTTCCATCATCCGCTGAGCGAGGGTCGAATTGAGCGGTGGAAGCGCAAGGGCGCGATCGCGATACACTTCGACTAATTCGCCCCCGGAACCGAAGACAATCACAGGACCAAACTGCGCGTCTACCGTGCTCCCGACAATCAATTCGTAACCCGCAACCTTTATCATCGGCTGGACAGTTACGCCGAGAAAATGCCCCGCGCCAGCACGCTCCGCGACTGAAGTTTCGATCTCGCGGTATGCTTCGCGGACTGCTTGCGCATCGCCAAGGTTCAGCTTTACTCCGCCGACGTCGGTCTTGTGCGTGATCGTTTCGGAATGCAGCTTCAGAACAACTGGAAAGCTGATTTTAATTGCGGCGGCTATTGCTTCCTCTTCGTTTCGGGCGATTTCTGTCGGGACAGTCGGAATGCCATAGAGGCCAAGAAGTTGCTTCGACTCAAATTCGGTAAGAAGGGCTCGTCCGCGTTTGCGGGCTGCTTCGATCAATGCCTGCGCGGTGCGGCGCGTTTCGCCGCCAGACTCCGGATCGTCGGCCAGCTCCGGCGTTTCATATATGCCGCGCAAATTGTAGGTGTAACGCCACATGAAATCGAAGACCTGCGCTGCGGTGTCTGGATACGCGAATGTGGGGATTCCGCAACTGTTGAGCAAGGCTTGTCCGGAGGCAACTTCCTCGCCGCCCATCCAGCTTGCCAGGAGCGGCTTCCCATGGGTGTGTGCATGGGGTTTCAAGCGCTCGGCGACCGCTGCGGGCTTCGTCATCCCCTGAGGAGCAAGTATGACGAGAAGGCCATCGGTGCCCGGATCGGCAAGGGCGATCTTCATGGCTTGTTGGTATCTTTCGGGATCAGCGTCTCCGAGGATGTCGATCGGGTTCCCGTGGCTCCAATGGGACGGCAGAAATTTATTCAAGGCCTCGAGGGATTGCGGAGTGAGCGTGTTTAGCTCTCCGCCATTGGCAATCAGCACGTCCGTGGCGAGAACTGCGGGGCCACCTGCATTGGTTAGAATGGTAAGCTTCGGTCCCTGCGGCCGCGGCTGCTTGCTGAGCACCTCGGCCATGTCAAAGAGATCCGAGATGCCGTTCACGCGCAGCACGCCGACCCGTCGAAACGCCGCATCGAGGACATCGTCGCTTCCCGTGAGGGCGCCGGTATGCGAAGCGGCCGCCTTGGATGCAGCTTCTGAACGGCCCGCCTTCAGTACAATGATTGGCTTGGTCAGCGTCACTTCGCGCGCCGCAGATAGAAAAGAACGCGCATCGCCGATGGATTCCATATAAATCAAAATGCTCTGCGTGTGAGAATCATCGCCGAAGTAATCAATCAGATCACCCCAGCCTATATCAAGCATGGAGCCTGTCGAAACGAAAGCGCTAAACCCAACTTCTTCGCAGAAGCTCCAATCGAGGATCGCCGTCAGCAGTGCACCGCTCTGGCTCAAGAACGCGACGTTTCCTGGCCGCGCGATGGTCCGAGCAAATGTGGCATTCAAACCCTCAAGTGGATTCATCACGCCAAGACAGTTCGGGCCGATAAGCCGCATGTGGCCGCGCCGAAGATGCTGCGTTATCTGGTCCTCGAGGACTTGCCCTTCGGGACCGCGTTCCCGGAATCCCGCCGAGATGACCAGCGCGGCCTTCACACCGGCATCAACGCATTCTCCAACGATCGCAGGGACCGTCGCTGCCGGGGTGATGATGACGGCGAGATCAACTGAATCTGGGACTTTACTGATTGACGGGTAGGCTTGGAGGCCAAGAATTCGCGAATGTTGCGGATTAACAGGATATAGTTTGCCTTGCAGTGATGGCACGCGAAGATTTGAGAGGACCGCGCGTCCGACGCTCCCTTCGCGTTCAGTCGCGCCGATTACGGCCACATTCTTGGGCTTGAAGATCGCATCCAGCGGCCGCGGCTCGGAATGCAGGACGTCATGGGACGGGTCCTGCAGGCGGCTCGATGGATGCTCCGGCTTCACGCTCACACTATCTTTAATACTGCGCGTTCTTGCAAGCTCTCTGAACTGACCGGTGCTTATGACCTCGCGTGCTGACACTCAGCAAACGTTTGTTGCTTGCGCTGCGCACGCATTTGGATAACATGCAAAAGGATAAGGCGGGCTTGATTTTCGTGCCTTGGCGCAAACCGAGCCGCACAGCGGAGGAGCTGTTATGAATGTTTTCTGGGTGGGCGACAACATTTTGTCCAGCGTCCGCCGGGGAATCAAAGCTTTTTTCGGTATTCCGATGCGCGTCTGCCCGATCGATTCGGCTGCTCTCCGTAATTCATGTGTCGCCCCGTGGTTGCTTCTCCTCCTCGCTGGCGTGTTTTCCTGCATTTTTGCCAGCCCTGCATCCGGTAAAAACACTCGAGCGCTAACATTGCATGCCTCGACCGGCGGGAAACAGTCTTTAGATAGCGCAAAGAGGTTAAAGCTGGCCACAGGGGAGTATGCGATCACCACTCAGCTCAATGAAGGCGGCGTGGGACCTTTTGATCCCGCTGTTTATGACTTCCACGAGTATTGGACGCTGTGGCGAACCACGGATGGCGGATATGAGGTTGAGGGCAGAAGGGAATTCGAAGCTCCGAAGTATGAGTTCCACAGCGATCCCTTTTTTGTGCGGCTCACGCGGGACTGGCGCCTTGAGTCCATCGAGGAATTTGCGAAACTGCGATGGCGACCCGATTCCGGACCGCTTGTTTGCAACCTGGGAATCGCAGAGCTTCATTGCACTTCCAATGCAAAAGACCCAAGCCAATTGATCAAGTTGGATATGGCACTGGAGCACCCATTCGGATTCTTGTGGCCCATTTCGCCCTTCTCGCTGACGAGCATTGCAAATGCCGGGGAAAGAATTTCCGGACAGGTGTTCCGTGTACAAGTGATTACCATCGAAGAGCCGAGCCCGGCAAATCCTGTTGTCCCCACAGTGATCGATGGAGGCCTCCGGTATCTTGGGAAAGTAGATGTCACTACAGCAGGGCGTAAATGGAAGGCGAATGAGTGCGAGTTGTCGGCCACCCTGCATCCAAAATTTCTAATCTTGACGGCACCTGAGGGCTTTCTGGTGGATTTGATCGTCGAGGGCCCGACGTCCGGGAACTCCATTGCTGAAATGAAACTGGTCCGCTATAAACAGTACGCTGATTTCCGTCAGCCTGCGAATCATTAGAAGGCGATGCGGATGTATAGGGATGTTTTTTTGAAAAGATTTTGAATTCGTCGTACGCGATCCAATTACTGCGGCGAGTTCCCATCTATTCCATTTGATATGTGTGCGCAAAACGGGGAAACCGCAGGCACTTTGCCAGGTGCTTTTCTTACTGCGTGATTTGCCACCCATCGCCGTGTGATTTTCATCACTTTCGAGCTTCGCTGCTACAACCTACAGATCTTTAAATAATCGAAGTGCTGGAGATTCAGCGTCTTGCATGGACGCACGTTCAAGCGAGCCGTGGAAGGCAGGTTGCTAACTCTTCTGCGAGCGGCGATACGACACAAGACCGGGATTTGGCTCATAGTGCAAGCCGGACGAAGTTGAGGAGGAATTAGAAAATGAGAGGCCCTTACGGTTTTGAGTTGAATGAAGGTTGTCGAGCATGCAAGCTTCGCGCGGGGGGATTTTTTTGTCAGCTATCGACGTCCACAATGAGGGACCTTGATTCTATAAAGTCCTCTTCTGCTTATCCAGCTGGTGCGGTTCTTTTCTTGGAAAAGCAGATGCCCCGCGGGGTTTTTATCTTGTGCGAGGGCCAAGTAAAACTGACGATCAGTTCCAGCGAGGGTAAAATTTTGATTTTGCGTATCGCCAAAGCCGGCGAAGTCCTTGGCTTAATGGCTACGCTTTCCGGCAAACCGTATGAGGTGACCGCCGAAACAATTCACCCTTGCCACGTTGCGTTCGTCCGTCGTGACGACTTTCTGCACTTTAGTTCACAGCACCCTGACGTGTATCAGGGGGTCGTGGGACAGTTAACAGCACTCTACGGCGCTGCCTGCGAACAATTGCGAATGGTTGGACTTGCCCTGTCAGCGCCGGAGAAACTAGCCAGACTATTGCTGGATTGGTTGGCCACGAGCGAACCGAGGGCCACAGGTGCTGAGGTCAAGCTGTCGTTGACCCATGAGGAGATTGCCGAATTCATTGGGAGTTCTCGAGAAACGGTCACGCGCACATTCAGTGAATTCAGAAATCAGCATATTGCCACGCTGCATGGCTCGACTCTGATGATTTCAAATCGAGCGGCGCTGGAAACCCTTGCGAATAGCTAGGATCGCGACGCAGGCTCGGCGCGTTGGACGTGAAACGGAGCGCGATCTGGTGGTGCTCGCACACTGAGAACGAACTGGAGACAATTATGGCCTTAAACGAAAAGCAGAAGCTGAGTAAGATACCGACCGCCCTAAAGCCCGAACAACAAGTCTGCAAGATATGCGGCAAGTCGTCTGAAGCCAGTATCTGCCACGCATGCGCGGATAAGGTTCGCGCTGAAGCTGTGGGACGTAAAAAACGAGAGGACCGGGGGCAAGAGTGACTTCCGGAAAAACTCAGAAGTGGCTGGAACTTCGCTCCGCTCGCAAGCCAAAAAGTCAGCGCGGCGAGGTGCGTCACAGCTACAAGGATGCATCTTCGAGCGATCCGCAGATCCACTGCGGAGCGAACGCTCCGGTTGTGGCCTATTTGAAAAATGCTCGCTGCCGGAAGTAGCCTTTTGATTCAGAGTTCGCCTTCCACTTTTCTGCAAACCCCCAGGAGCATGAGCTAGCACGACTGCATCGGCGTACAATCGTTTCGGCTTCCGTGGACATGAAAGATCCCATCAGCAACCAAACAAGTCCGGCGGGTCTCACGACAGGCGAAGCACATGAGCGGCTGCGCCAATTCGGTCCCAACCGCGTAGCGGAAGAGCGCCGCCATCCAACGCTTACACTTCTCCGCAAATTCTGGGCGCCTGTGCCCTGGATGCTCGAAACCACAATCGTACTTGAACTTGTGCTGGGCAAGCTGGATGAGGCCGTCATTATCGCCGCGCTGCTCTTCTTCAACTCTATCCTGGGTTTTCTTCAGGAGAGCCAGGCAAATCGCGCCTTGGCTCTTTTGCGCAGTCGGCTGTCGGTTCAGGCGCGAGCGCGGCGCGACGGCAGTTGGCAGCTCATCCCAGCGGAGGAATTGGTTCCCGGGGATGTGGTCCATCTTCGCTTGGGAGACCTCGCGCCTGCGGACGTTCGACTCTTTGACGGCGCTGTGCTATCCGACGAATCCGACCTTACTGGCGAAGCGCTGCCAGTAGAAAGAGGCACTGGATCGACCGTATACGCGGGCTCCCGACTCAAGCGCGGCGAGGCGAGCGGCGAAGTCACGGCCACGGGACAGCGCACGTATTTCGGCAAGACGGCTGAGCTTGTAAAAACGGCAAAGACAGTGAGCCATTTGCAGGAAATCATCTTCTCCATCGTCAAGTATCTGGTCATCCTGGATGGTGTGCTGGTTGGAGCGCTACTTGTGTACGCAGCCATCGCGCACCTCGCGTGGCCGGAAATCCTTCCCTTTGCGTTGATTCTTCTGGTGGCCTCGGTGCCGGTGGCTTTGCCAGCGACTTTCACCGTCGCGACGGCTGTGGGGGCGCTCGAGATGTCGCATCGAGGCGTGCTGGTGACGCGGCTCTCGGCCATCGAGGAAGCGGCAGCCATGGATGTGCTCTGTACAGATAAGACGGGAACGATTACGCAGAATCGGCTCGCGCTGGCACAACTTATGCCCTTCGACGGACGAAGCGCTGAGGAACTGCTGCGCCTGGCCGCTCTCGCATCGGATGCAGCTACACAAGACCCGATCGACATAGCAATTCTCGAAGCCGCACAAGCTAAGCACGTATTGGAAGATGTTCCGCGCCGGACGCAATTCATTCCATTTGACCCAGCAACCAAGCGATCCGAAGCGCTCTACGTACAACCGGCTGGCGTTTTGCGCGTAGTCAAGGGGGCACCGGATGCAGTAAGCCATTTGGTCGTGAACCCCCGCAGCATTACCGACGAAGTCGAACGCTTGGCCGCGCAAGGCGCTCGAGTGCTGGCCGTCGCCTCGAGTACGGATGACTCACTACAACTAGCAGGACTACTTACGTTGGAAGACCAGCTTCGAGAAGATTCAAAAGCGCTGGTACAAAGCCTGCAGAGTCTTGGCGTGCGCGTCATTATGGTGACGGGAGACGGTTTGGCGACAGCCCGCGCCGTTTCAGAGCAAGTGAGTATCGGCGACCGGGTCGGGTCCGCAGAAGCCCTGCGCGGTGGGGCTGCCGAAATGGTTGAGAATTGTGATGTGTTCGCGGGAGTTTTTCCGGAAGACAAGTTCCGGCTCGTGCAAGCGCTCCAGCGCCATGGGCACGTCGTGGGAATGACGGGTGATGGCGTAAACGATGCCCCAGCCCTGAAGCAGGCGGAAGCTGGCATCGCTGTTTCTACAGCGACGGATGTGGCCAAGGCTGCGGCTAGTATTGTTCTGACCAAAAGCGGTCTGACGGGCGTGGTCGACGCCGTCGAGACGGGCCGGAGAATTTATCAGCGAATGCTGACGTACACACTCAACAAGATCATTAAGACGCTCGAAATCGGCATCTTTCTGAGTCTCGGTGTGATGCTCACCGGAACGTTCGTCATCACACCGCTACTGGTTGTTCTTCTTCTGTTCACCAATGATTTCGTCACGATGTCGATCGCGACGGACCACGTGTCATTTTCTTCGCGGCCTGACCGTTGGAACATTCGCACTCTGATGCTCACCGCAGGAGCGCTGGCAGCGGTGATTTTGACCCTTTCGTTCACGGTGTTCTTTGCAGGGCGCGATGTTCTTCACCTTCCTCTCGGTCAGCTTCAGACTCTTGTGTTCGTGATGCTCGTGTTCACCGGACAGGGGAACGTGTATCTGGTGCGTGAGCGGAAGCGCCTGTGGCATTCGCGGCCGAGCCGATGGCTAGTCCTAAGTTCGGTTGCCGATGTAATTGCCGTCAGCGCGATGGCGATGAAGGGAATTTTGATGACGGCCATACCCTTCCATCTGATTGCCTATTTGCTTGCTGTGGTGCTCATTTTCTTGCTTCTCGTTGACAGCCTGAAAATCCGAATCTTCCGGCAGTTCGGTGTTCGCTAAAAAGAAAGACACCAGACACGATGCGGTCCCGGTCAGGAGCGGTCAACTTGCGAGCCGCGCACGGTAAGGACGGGACATGGAGCATGCGCAACCACCTGATGGGCTGTGGCCCGGCCGAGATGGGTCGCGGCACCAAGATGGCTGTCCGTACGGCGAACACCAAGTACGATTACATCGGCAGCGCGCTGCTTGGCTGCCGCAAGGATTCCATCGGCTGGCTCGCCATATTCCAAGGCCACTTCCGGAGGGCAATAGAGCTCCGTATCCTTCGGAACGGTTTGGTAGAGTTGATGAATCGTCTCCGCTACCGACGTTTCGAACAGTTTTTCGCTGGCGTCATTTCGTTGCTCAATTTTCGGCATGACATGGAACAGAATGAGGCGAGCGTACTTTTCCTGTGCCAGTGAAACAGCATAGGGCGCAGCAGCAATCGAATCCGGGGTGAAATCCGTAGCGAACAGCACGCGACGAAAAAGCGCGTCGTTAGGGATGCCGCCGCGCAGGTTCGGCCCGATGGTAAGCACGGGTACTGGTGAATGCCGGAAGATTTCTTCCGCTACAGAGCCCAAGAGCAGTTTCTGCGCGCCTGTGCGGCCGTGCGTGCCCAGAACGATCACGTCGATTTTGTGTTTCCTGATTGCTTGTTCAAGGGACGGCCACATCTCGATTCCCCGCTCCACCCTTGTTTCATGCTCCACGCCGGCAAGCTGGGAATCGACTTTTTTCATTTCCAGTTCGGCGATATCCTCATCGGCTTTGGCTGCAGCAGCGCATGATTGCGGAATTAGTGGCGTCAGGATGTGCAAGGCGTAAATGACACCGCCATACTTGCGAGCAACCGCAATCGCGAAAGGGAGTGCTTCCTCCGACGGCTTCGAGAAGTCAGTAAGGTAGAGAATGCTTTTCAAGACAATCCGAGCTTCTGCTTCAGTGATTGCCATAAGGCACTCCTATGAGACAGTATGACGCTACGGCACTTAACGTGCGGTGACGCTCATCACGTGGGAACGTGGCAGCCGTCACTTAGCGCCAACTGTCACAAGGAGCATGCTTTCCGCAGGGGGAACGTGATAGCCGCTTCTTATGGAAGATCGCTGAGGTACAGCTTTGGGAGCGCAGTTCGTAAGCCGTTGACTATCGGGATTATCATGTGCCCAGTTGTGCTTCTCCATTTTCGTTACCCGCTTACGAGAATTAATCGCTGCGCTCCTCGCTACGAGCAATCTCAATGGCCCCGTAATCCCGTCCTGCCCCCGGGACTCTGATGATGGCCACCCAGAGAATGCGGGCATTTTTCGCCCGAACTGGTGCCGTGGACTTCAAGCCGGTAAAGAAATTTTCCGCCATGGTGGCTCCCAACGCTATTGCCGTTCTGGCGATGGGGGGCATCCTCCTGCACCTCGTTCTTCGATACATCGCACATGTTCCAAGCATTGCCTGGCAGAGCCCGCTATTTGTGGTGTTGATCCTCGGAGGCGTCCCGCTCATCGTGCCGCTGACGCGCAAGGTGCTGGCGGGCGAATTCGGCGCTGACCTCCTTGCGGGAATTTCCATCGTTACATCCGTTTTCCTCGGGGAGTACCTGGTAGGGACGATCGTGATTCTGATGCTGTCCGGGGGGACCGCACTGGAGGAGTTCGCAAGCCGTCGAGCATCTTCGGTTCTGGATGCATTGGCAAAGCGCATGCCCCAGATGGCGCACCGCAAGATTGGAGCCACAGTATCCGATGTGAAACTTGCAGAAATAGCGATTGGAGACACGCTCGCCGTTTTTCCGCATGAAGTATGTCCGGTCGATGGAATAGTGATCGAAGGCCACGGGAAAATGAATGAAGCTTATCTCACCGGCGAACCATTCGAGATTGCGAAAACCCCCGGCTCGGAAGTTCTTTCTGGCGCGATTAATGGCGATGTGGTTTTAAGCATTCGCGCCGAAAAACTGCCGGTAGATTCCCGTTACGCGAGGATCATGCGCGTAATGCAAGAAACGGAACAGCGACGTCCGCACCTGCGCCGACTGGGGGATAAGCTCGGCGCATGGTACACGCCTGTGGCGCTGGCGCTTGCGGGAATTGCCTGGGCTGCGACTGGCGAATCGCATCGGTTTCTTGCTGTTCTGGTTGTTGCTACACCGTGTCCCCTTCTCATCGGAATTCCCGTGGCCGTGATCGGCGCTATCTCGCTTTCGGCGCGACGGGGCATCATCATCAAGAACCCGGCTGTGCTGGAACAGATTGAGCGGTGCCACACTTTGATATTCGACAAGACAGGTACGCTGACGTATGGAATACCATCCCTGTCCGAGATTGTTTGCGAACCTAGCTTCGACACAAACACGATCTTGCAACTGGCCGCGAGTCTCGAGCGCTACTCGAAACACCCACTCTCAAACGCCATTCTGGAAGCAGCGCGAAAAGCCAATCTCTCGCCGCAGCCCGTATCGGAAATCAGCGAACGCTCCAGGCGAAGGACTGCGAGGAATTGTGGGAGATAAGAGCGTGTGGATTACGGGTCGCGGAAGAATTGCGGACGTGAATCTTGTTCTGCCTCCCCACAGGCCTGGGCTGGAATGTCTGGTGTTTCTGGACAATGCGTATGCCGCTTTGTTTCGATTTCACGACGCGCCTCGAAGCGACAGCCTCCAATTCATCCGACATCTTAAACCGCATCACGACGTGAGCCGAATCTTGATTGTTTCGGGAGACCGCGACAGAGAAGTCCGCGATCTCGCAAAACAGGTCGGCATTAAGGAAATTTATGCCGCGAAGAGTCCCGAAGAAAAAGTCGCAATCGTGCGGGCCGAGACCGGCCAGGGTCCGACATTATTCCTGGGAGATGGCATCAACGACGCTCCCGCGATGCAGGCGGCCACGGTAGGTGTGGCATTCGGAGTAAAAAGTGACATCACATCCGAGGCTGCCGATGCAGTGATCCTCGAAACTTCGCTCAGCCGGGTAGATGAACTGATGCATATCAGCCGTCGCATGCGCCGGATTGCTCTTCAAACTGCCGTCGGCGGCATGGCGCTCAGTATTATCGGAATGTTCGCTGCGGCGTTCGGATACTTGCCGGCGATCGACGGTGCCATTGCGCAGGAGATCATTGACCTGGTGGCGGTACTGAATGCCGTGCGCGTCGCTTTACCCCCTTCTGCGCTTACTGACTTCTGAGCGGCAGTTTTCCGATTCTAGGGCTACTGGTTTTGTCCCTCGTGCGCTTACCGCAGGAAAAAATCGGTACCGCCCAGAAAAAGCGAAGGTTGGCGCATACTGCTGCGGCATCTCGCGCACGAAAACACGACCTTCGCCCTCCAACTCCTATAAACACTCTTTTATCAATGAGAAGTGACGCCTGAATTGGTACGCAGAATGCTTTGGCTTCCGTTAAGGATTAAATATCTCGGGAGGAGCCCATGAGCACAGCAACGAATGCCGTAGCAGCAAAAGGAACGCCAGCCGACCGGGCGGATGCCGACCGTCTCGTTTCACTCTCGGACATTCTTGTGGCCACGGACTTCTCTCCTGCCTCGGAAGCGGCGTTGGGTTACGCGCTAGCGATTGCGCGGCGCTACGAATCGCGCATCTACGTCGCGCACGTGATACTTCCCAGCTCCTACCAGCTCGTCAGCCCTGAAGCGATTGAGCCGGCGTACGAATTGGTGCGCCGGCACGCCGAAGAGGAAATGACCGAATTGCTCGTCTCTGGGCGACTGCGGAGCGTCGTCCATGAAGTCTTGCTCGAGGAAGGTCTTCTCTGGCCCACACTCGCCGAAATGATTCGCAAGCACTCGATTAAGCTCGTGATCATCGGTACTCATGGTCGTACCGGAACAAGAAAGTTTCTGCTTGGCTCAGCCGCAGAAGAAATTTTTCGCTTGGCCGATTGCCCGGTCATGACCGTCGGCCCGCAAGCGAAAACCGATCCGCCGCAAGAAGTCGAGCTTAAACGCATTCTCTACGCGACTGACTTCACGGCAAAGGGCGAACGCGCCGCAGCGTACGCGCTCTCCCTCGCACAGGAACATCAAGCAAAGCTGACGCTGCTGCACGTTATCGAAGCCGTGGACGACGTTTCATTAAAGAGCGTTGAGGCGCTGCGCGTGATGTCCCTGAAGCGTCTTGAGGCGATTGTGCGCCCGGAAGAAAGGGCGTGGTGCGATCCGACCTGCGTTGTAACGATCGGGAATGCCGCGGATGAGATTCTGGCGGTGGCCCGCCAACGCGCAGTGGACTTGATTGTTCTCGGAGTGCATCGCGCGACGGGGCTCACAACTCACCTTCCCCTGGGCCGAGCCTATAAGGTTGTTTGCCAAGCCCCGTGCCCCGTGCTCACGGTCCGCGCCTAGTCTGCGGTGCATCCACTAAGCCGCAAATGGCGTTCCAGCCGCGGCTTTTGCTTAGTATGATAGACATTTGAAAAAGACTTCTAGCCTCCTGGCAAGTCTTGCGCTCGCAGCTTTGCTATGCGGTTGCGGACGCGATCTCTCCAAGGAATCCAATTCTGAATTGGGTCTGAATGCTCAGCAAAGCAGCGGTCGACGCGTTTTCCAGTTATATTGTGCTTCCTGCCACAATGCATATTCGTCCCGAGGCTTGAATGGGCCGTCTATGAAAGGATTGTTCAAAAGGAAATTTCTGCCGAGCGGACTGCCCGCCAACGATCGGTTCGTGAAGCAGACCATCCTGAATGGCCGAGGGATGATGCCAGCGTTTGGCGAATCGCTCTCTCCGGAAGCGGTTGATGATTTGATTGCCTACCTGCATAGCCTGTAGTATAGGCAAATCGTAGTCTTGACTGCTTGTTATTCGGACACACACAAGTGTGACCGGGGTCACAGCCGAACCCAGGGGATTCAGGGTATCAATTTCTCGGTCAAAGAAAAGAAAGGTCGCTGATATGGACCTCGGCATTGAGTCCTTGAAAGCGTATAGGGGGATGGATGGTACGCGCTAAGGCATCCGTCATTGTTGCATTCGCGGTTTTTGCTCTCGCTTTCCCATTCCACGCCGCCAGTGCGCAGGATAAGAAAACCCCGAAGACCGGAGAGCCTACGGCGGCATCTTCTGCCACACAAACTTCCGGTTCCCCACAATATGCGGGCCCGGATGCCTGCAAGACGTGCCATGAGGATGAATACAACAGCTGGGAGAAATCCCCTCATTGGAAGACCACGCTGAACACGCGCGGCGGCCCGTCGAAGCAGGGATGCGAGGCGTGTCACGGTGCAGCCGCGAGCCACGTTGCTGACCCCAGCGATACTTCGAAGCTTTTCCTTTTTGAGAAGGCTTCCGCCAAGGAAATCAATGCGCGCTGCCTGACGTGCCACGCCTCTGGCACGGAACACATGCAAGCCATCGATTCCTTGCATGCAAAGAACAATGTCTCTTGCACATCGTGCCATTCGCCCCACCATGCGAAAGAAGCGCAGTTTCTGCTCGTGAAGTCGCAACCAGAGCTTTGCTATTCGTGCCATCTGCAGCAGAAGGCACAGTTCGCGATGCCATTTCACCACCGCGTGAATGAAGGGCTGGTCCAGTGCACCGACTGTCACAATCCGCACGGCACAGAGCGCCCGCACCAATTGCGCGCTTCGTCGGCACAGGACGCTGTGTGTTTCACGTGCCACGCGGACAAGCAGGGGCCATTTGTCTTCGAGCATGAGGTCGTGAAGGTGGAAGGTTGCGAGTCATGCCACGCGCCGCACGGGTCGCCCAATCCACACATGCTGAAGTTGAGCAACGTCAACCTGCTTTGCCTGCAATGCCACACGACATCGTTCGCCAATGCACCTGGTGCGCCTTCCTTCCACAACCAGGCCGCGCAATTTCAGGCGTGCACGCTCTGTCACACGCAAATCCATGGCTCAAACTTTGACAAGGACTTTTTCAAATGAGACTTCCTGGAAACTTCCCATGTGGAAAAAGTGCGAGCCAAGCGAATTAAGAGAAGACGCGGGGTGAGAATGTCATGAGCATCCGCACAAAGAAACACGCATTCGGATGGCTGACTCTGGTAGCAGCGCTGCTGGTTTCGTGCCCGGTCCTCGCTCAGCAGAGTGGCGACTCCGGAGAATCGAAAGGCATGCAGTCCGGCGACTATAAGGTTCAACAAAGCATTGAATTCGGCTACCGCGACAGCATGATCGATGGGAACATCAATAATTACGATACGTTTGAGAACCTTGGTTCCGGCGTGCGGCTGTTCAATTACACGCTGGATATGCAGTCCGTTGATCACAAAGGTTTCCTCTTCGACAGCCTCACATTCAGCAATTTCGGATACGGCGGTGATCCCAACGACGTTACGCGCCTGCGCATTGATAAAAATAAGTGGTACGACTTTCGCGCGATGTTCCGGCGCGACAAAAACTTCTGGAACTATAACCTGCTGGCGAATCCGCTGAATCCAGCGAGTTCAGTCCCCGCACTGGCGATTGTCAATTCGCCGCACTCCATGGACCTCGTTCGCCGCATGCAGGATTACAACCTCACACTGCTTCCTGAGTCACGACTCCGTTTCCGCTTGGGCTATTCCCATAACGTCAATGAAGGCCCCGGCTTCACGACGCTCGATGGAGGAACCGAACCGCAGCTCGCGGAAACGTTTCATTACACGACGAACGCATATCGCTTAGGCGTCGATTACCGGTTTTTCCCGAAGACGACGATATCGTTCGACGAGTTGCTCACCTATTTCAAGCAGGACAACACAGTGACCGATCAGAATTTTCCCTATGTGCTTTCCAACGGCACGCCCGCGGATCTGGGTATTATTTTCAACACAGCTGGGGGCACGCCGTGCGCCACGCCGATTGCGAACGGAACGACTACACCGCCAACAGCAACGGCGAATTGCAACGGATACCTTGCGTACAACCGCGTAGGCCGGCCACGCGGATCGTTCCCGACCGAGCGCTTGTCCTTCGAGTCGAGCTACTTCAAGAACCTCGAGATGTCTGGTTCGCTCAGCTATAGCAGCGACCAGAATTCGACTCCTGATTTCGGCGAAGTCATCAACAGTTGGACCAGCCGCACCAACAGCCGGGGAAGCACAGCCGGAGGGCCGTCCAGTGCAAAGCGCATCTCTGTCAGCGCGGACTGGGCGGCTGATTATCGTGTAACCGACAGACTTCACATCGTTGACGAATTTCGATACGACAACTGGCGCATCCCCAGTATGTGGGCGACTGCCGACACAAACCTGTTTGGGACGCCCCCGGCAGCACCCGGCCAAGCTGGATTGTTACTTCCGATTGCGCAGGTGAATCCTGCAAACTTTGCCACCGTCTGTCCCACGGCTCCTTACAACGGGCCGAATTGCCCGCAGCACGCCTCGGGCTCCAGCGCTGACGTAGTGGATGAACTGGTCTCACGGTTTCTGGGACAGAACCTGAAAACAAACACCCTTGAGTTCGAGTATGAGGTCACGCACCGCATCAACGCGCGCATTGGATACATGTACACCGACCGGACGATTTCCGACTTCAACGCAACCTTTGACACGGCGGAGATCTATTTCCCGGGAGGAGCCACGGGAACCGCGGCAAATGACTTCCTGGCGGCGCGCGGCGATTGCGCGATTCCCAAGGGTTCTACCGCACTTCCTGCGGGTTGCACGCTCAACGCGGACGGCTCGATCACCGAGGGTTCGCCCACCGCTCCACTGCCTGAGGCGGGCAACGACGTTTCCCGCAACCTGACTGATATCCACGAACATGCATTGCTGGCAGGTGTTTCTGCGCGTCCGACGGATAAGCTAAGAATGAGTGCGGATTTCATGTTCGGCTACAATGACAATTCATTCACACGCGTCAGCCCACGGCAGATACAAAGTTATAAAATCCATGCGACATACACGCCCACAGCATGGGCCAGCATTGACGGCACGATTGACATCCACGAGAACCGAGACAATGTGCTGACGGTGAACAATCTCGAGCACGGCCGGACGTACGGTTTTGTAGCTACGTTGTCGCCGGATAAGGCGCGCGCGTGGGCGGACTTTGGATATGACTACACAAACATCTTCACTCAGACGGAAATTTGCTTTGCCGACCCGGGTTCGACTGTGTTTACGACGCCGTGTCCCGTTGTGGGCGCTACCGGCCCGTTAGGCGCGCTTTCCTTTTACAAGAATACCGATCATTTCCTCTACGGTGATCTGATGTGGAAGCCGGTGAAGCGCGTCACAGCGACTGTGGGATACGCGGGAAGCATCGTGCGCGGCAGCACGCTTTTCCTCAATCTGCTCCAGCCGACAGGACCGCTCGATTTCAACTACTTGAAACCCAGCGTGGCTGTGGCATTCGATCTTTATAAGGGTTTGACGTACAAGACGGCTTGGAACTACTACGGATACAACGATCACGGCGTCTCCAATCCAATCGGCTTGGCAACCCTTCCCTTGCAGGATTTCAATGGAAATAATCTTACGTTCTCGTTCCTGTATTCGTTCTAAACTGAAGCGAACACGGATGGCGAAATGAGATACGATCCGTAATTCGCTGAAGGAGGCAGACCGAGATGAACTGTCGAGGATTCCAAATTTATGGGAAATTGTTTTTAGCGTGCGCGTTTGTTTGTTTCTTGAGCGCGTCCACACGAGCCGATGACGCTGCGAGCCTGTATAAGACTAAATGCGTCGTGTGCCATGCGGCTGATGGCAGCGGCAACGGAGTCATGGGGAAGAAATTGGGCGCAAAGGATTTGCGTTCCGCCGAAGTGCAGAAGAAGTCGGATTCGGAGTTGGACGCCGCCATCACGAACGGTCTGGGCAAGACAATGCCGGCATACAAAGGCAAACTGACGGACGATCAGATCAAGGGCCTTGTGTCCTACATCCGCGAGCTAGCCAAGAAGAAGTAAAGCCCAGTGATTTCTTGCACGGATCGCTGCCAGTAGGCTCCAGCGGCAGCATGGGGAGGCTTCGTGAGTGGATTAACGGGGTTGCTGATCGCTCAAATCGTTGTTGCGATCATCTTGGCCTCGATTTTTTTAGTTCGCCCATCAATAACAGGCAGCTCTATAGGCAAGATCCTCGCCTTCATAGGGCTTTTTTTCCTCCCAGCCCTTTGCCTCGTGGGAGGGATGGACACGCAGGTCCAGCGCTCCGAGCAGACTCAGTTCTGTACGTCCTGCCACGCCATGGTGCCTTATGGACGAAGCCTGTACGTCGATGATGCCAGCTACATCCCCGCCGCGCATTTTCAGAATCACAGAGTTCCGGCGAACATGGCCTGTTACGCCTGCCACGCCGATTACACGATTTACGGTCCGCTGAAAGATAAGCTTCGCGGCGTGACGCGGATTTACATGCAGTACGTCAGCAAGCCTCCCAATCCAATTCGTATCCCAGGCGGTTACAACAATAACCAATGTTTGCACTGCCACTTGGGCGCCCGCAGCTTCGAAGAAAATCCCATCCATTCCGCTGTCATGGATTCTCTTACATCGAATCAAATGTCCTGCGTATCGAGCGGCTGCCACGACACAATCCACAATGTGACGGGGCTGAGCCACGTAAAATTCTGGAGGCCCGGTCAATGAAACTCCACGAAATGGGAATCCGGCGGCTTCTGCAACTGTCCAGCGCGCTGGTTATTCTAGGGCTGCTCGTGGAAATAGGTAGCCTACTGTGGTTCCATCCGCTCGCATTTGTCTTGTTCGTTTTCATTGGCGCTGCTCTGATCGGCTTGGGAATGCTGGTCTACTTGATTTCGCTCGTTTTTGTTGCGGCACCACAGGCTGACAAGTAGAAATCGAATTGATTCCGTTGCAGACCAGAATCAGATACTGAAGCCCTCAGTCGGCTTGGGGCTCATGCCGCGTTTTGCTCCACGCGAGTCGTGTGCATCGCTTGAGCCTTTGGCAGATCAATTTCCAAGAAACGCCCTCTGAATCTGGCCGTCGCCTGAGAAGGTTCAATCTCGACGGGAAGATCGAGAGTATGGAAGACGAGATCCTTGCACGGCCCCGACCCGCACTTCTCCGGTGGCTGGGACGGCCTATAGCCGCGTGGTGTTCCACAGACCGTGAGACGCCGCGGCTCGACGCAGATTTCGATATCTCCTTTTTCGAAGCATGCAGCATCGGTACTCAACCAGACCTTGCCTTCCAGGACCAGATGCCCGCAATTGAGCGGAACCAATATCTCAGATTCAGCGCGCCGCCAGTCCTCAACCTGGCGCCCCGACCCGCAGCCACGACTCTTACAGATCTGAAAAGCCCGGAGCGCAATGGCATCGCGAATCCGTTTGCTTTGTTCGCCCGAACTCACGGCCGCAATCCTCAGGTTTCTTCCGTTCCATGATCGCTCGGCTGAAGGTTCTTGCATCATGTTCGTATCCCCCGTGTAATCGGAAGTCCCCTCCACCATAACCGGCGTTGTCAGTGGCCGCCTATGATGCGAATCACGCCTTCTTGTGACCTAGCGCACAGATCATCCTCCTGACCCCCGTCTAGCGGCGCACGGTGAGGACGGGACATTGGGCATGCGCAACTATCTTGTGGGCGATGGCACGTTCGAGATGCGTTGCCGCCCCCAGACGGCCAGCAGCACTGCGAACGCCCAACACGATCAAATCCGCGCCGTGATCTTTCGCCACTTCAAGGATCCTACTGCCCGGATCACCCTGCTCGACGATGGCTTCTGGACGGCACCAAAGATCGGCTTCCTTCGGAAGGAGCGCGTTCAGGTGGGACAGCGGTTTCGCTGCAAGAATCTCATCGACGATCGCGGCGTGGCCAACTTTGGTGTCGGGGATAATGTGCAGCAGCGTAAGATGAGCCTGATTCTCCTGGGCAAATGAAACCGCATAGGGGAATGCACCCAGCGAATGGGGCGAGAAGTCCGTTGCAAACAGGACGCGACGGAAGCGCGCGTCGTTGTGTGTGCCCGTGCGTACGCCTGGACCGATGGTAAGGACCGGGACTGGCGAACGGCGGAAGATTTCCTCGGCGACGGAGCCGAGAAGGAGTTTCTGCGCGCCCGTTCGACCGTGCGTTCCCAGGATAACCAAGTCGATGTGGTCATCCTTGATTGCTTGCTCGACAGAGGGCCAGATTGCGATGCCGCGCTCTATTGCGGTGTCATGAGGCAGGCCCGTGAGCTGCGATGCAAGCCGTTGCATCTCGGCCTGGGCGTACTCCTCCGCAGCTTCGATCGCGGCGACCGTGAATTCGGGCGTCGTGTAAACCGCCGGTGTCGGCAGCAAGACATCGAGTGCATGCACTTGGGCACCGTAGGCGCGAGCGATTGCGATTGCGAATGGCAGTGCCGCTTCGGAAGGCGCGGAAAAATCCGTTAGAAAAAGAATATTGCTCAGGCGAATGCGCGTTCCGGCTTCGAGTGCTGTCATACCCTCACCTCCTGTCAAATAATGGCGCGGAATTGTGAGAAATGTTGTGACAGGGGTCACAACTGCGCATGAGTCAGGTCACCGTGATATCGGAAGTGCACGGTACACGAATACCTTGCGGAAGCCAATTGTGACTCGTCGTTTTAAAGGGGAATTAGCTGGCACCCGAGGGAAGGCCTAGCTTAGCAGACGCTATTCTCCAACACTCTTTGGCTATTGCCCAATCCTCCTGGGCGTGCACGATCAGGATGCGAGCATCTGAATCGTGCTGGGCGATATCCTGATCAAGCGGTGATTGTGCGTTCCGTTTCTGGTCAAGTTTCAGACCAAGGTATCCAAAGTTGGATGTGGCCGCCGCGCGGACTTCCGCGGAGTTTTCGCCGATGCCGGCGGTAAAAACCAATGCATCGATTCCGCCGAGAACCGCCACCATCGCGCCTATAGAAGCGCGGAGGCGATGGATGAAGATCTCAAAGGCGAGCTTGGCGCGCGCATGACCTTTGCCCATCGCGGCCACGATCTGCCGCATGTCACTGGAGAATCCTGAAATTCCCAGCAGACCGGATTTCGTGTTCAGCAATTCGTCGAGGCGCCGGCCTGTGAGTTTATCTTGGCGCATCAGGTAAGTGAGGATGCCCGGGTCGACCGAACCTGACCTGGTGCCCATCATCAACCCGTCGAGCGGAGTGAAGCCCATCGTGGTGTCCACACTATGGCCATTTTGAATGGCTGCCAGCGAGCAACCATTGCCCAGATGGCAGGTTACGAGCCTGAGAGAGGCCAGATCCGCGCCGAGGAGTTGCGCGGCGCGCTCGGCGCAGTACTGATGATTGATTCCATGGAAGCCATAGCGGCGAATTCCCTTGGAAAGCCATTCATACGGGCCAGGATACACAAATGCGGGCTCAGGGAGTCGGCTATGAAATGCGGTATCAAATACGGCGATTTGCGGAAGTGGACCCAATTGCTGCTCGATAATCTCCATTCCCTCAAGCTCGGCGCGATTGTGAAGCGGCGCGGAGGCCGCGAGGCGGGCGAGGACAGTCCGAACCGCTGAAGTGACGACAGTGGGTTGCTGATAATCGCGACCGCCGTGTACGACGCGGTGCCCCACTACGGCAATATCGGAAGCTGACGAAATCGCACGCGTTTTTCCGGTCCACAGGGTATTGAGGAGCAGTTCGATAGCCTGCTTGCGCGAATTGACCTTGATGCGATCTTTAAGGCTTGCACCCTGCGAATCGCGGACTTCAATTTCGGCTTGGTCCTTTTCACCCTGTTGCTTGCTCCATTCGATTTTGCCCTGCCAGAGCGGTTGCGGCGGATGTTCCGGAATGGCAGCGCCAACCTCGTAGAGACAGCTCTTCTGGCTGCTCGAACCAGAATTGAGGACCAGTATCTTCATCGTCTAGCCGGGCCATTTCCAATTCCGTATTTCCGGGAGGTCATCGCCGTACTCGCAAATATATTGCTTGTGGTCGACGAGCTTGTTTTGCAGCAACTGTTTGAAGTGGGCGCCAATACGCTGGATCCGCGGCACGCGGTCCACGACGTCTCCGGCCAGATGAAAACGATCGAGATCATTGAGCACGGTCATGTCGAAGGGAGTTGTGGTAGTGCCTTCTTCCTTGTAGCCCCGAACGTGCAGGTTATCGTGATTGGTGCGCCGGTAGGTGAGCCGATGGATAAGCCACGGGTAGCCGTGATAGGCGAATATGATCGGTTTGTCCACGGTGAAGAGAGAGTCGAAGTCGCGGTCAGAAAGACCATGTGGATGCTCTGTGGAGGGCTGAAGCGTCATTAAATCCACGACATTCACTACGCGGATCTTGATGTCTGGGAAGCTTTGTCGCAGCAGGTCCACGGCCGCAAGGGTTTCGAGAGTTGGAACATCACCCGCGCAGGCCATAACCACATCAGGCTCGCCGCCTTGGTCGGTGCAGGCCCACTCCCATATCCCGATGCCGGCACTGCAGTGCTCAACAGCGGATTTCATGTCCAGCCATTGCAAAGCCGGTTGCTTGCCGGCAACAATCACGTTGACATAGTTGCGGCTGCGCAGACAGTGGTCCGCCACTGACAGCAACGTATTGGTGTCCGGAGGCAGATAGACGCGCACGATGTCCGCCTTCTTGTTGACGACGTGGTCGATGAATCCGGGGTCTTGATGTGTGAAGCCGTTATGGTCCTGGCGCCAAACATGGGAGGTTAACAAGTAATTCAAAGAAGCGATCGGCCGGCGCCACGGTATTTTTCGCGTCACCTTGAGCCACTTGGCATGCTGATTGAACATGGAATCCACAATGTGAATGAAGGCTTCGTAACAAGAGAAGAACCCATGACGGCCGGTCAAGAGATAGCCTTCCAACCAGCCTTGGCACATATGCTCGCTGAGCACTTCCATCACGCGGCCCGTCGTCGAAAGATGTTCGTCGGTCGGCAGGGTTGGCTCCATAAACACTTTGCCGGTCGCTTCGTACAACGCGTCGAGGCGGTTCGAAGCGGTCTCGTCCGGGCCAAAAACGCGGAAGTTCTGTGATTCGGCGTTCAGCTTCATTACATCGCGAAGAAATGTTCCTAAAACCCGTGTGGCTTCAGCAATCTCGATGCCCGGTTTGGGAACTTTGACTGCGTAATCGCGAAAATCCGGAATGTTGAGGTCCTTCAGCAGCAGCCCGCCGTTGGCATGCGGATTGGCGCCCATTCTGCGATCACCCTTTGGCGCGAGTTCCGCAAGTTCCGGGAGAAACGTCCCGTTCGCATCGAAAAGTTCTTCGGGCCTGTAGCTCTTCATCCACTCTTCAAGGATTCTCAGATGTTCCGGCCTTGAAGCGAGGTCTGTGACGGGAACTTGGTGGGCACGCCAAGTGTCCTCGACCGGCTTGCCATCAACCACTTTGGGTCCCGTCCAACCTTTGGGCGTTCGCAGGATGATCATGGGCCAGATTGGAATGCCCGTGGATTGTTTCGTGCGTGCCCTATTTTGAATCGCTCGGATTTGCCCAATGACCGCGTCAAGCGTACTGGCCATCAATTGGTGCATGACCTCGGGTTCACGGCCTTCCACGAAATAGGGTTTGTAGCCATAGCCAGTGAAAAGCTGAGTCAATTGCGCATCATCCATGCGACCGAGAATAGTTGGATTGGCGATCTTGTAACCGTTCAGATGCAGGATGGGGAGAACAGCACCGTCGCGCGCGGGATTTAAGAATTTGTTCGAGTGCCAGCTGGCGGCGAGCGGACCCGTTTCAGATTCGCCGTCACCCACAACGCAACATACGAGAAGGTCAGGATTGTCAAACGCGGCACCGTAGGCGTGGGCGATCGAATAGCCGAGCTCTCCTCCTTCGTTGATCGATCCCGGCGTTTCCGGCGCAACATGACTCGGAATGCCACCCGGGAAGGAGAATTGTTTGAACAATTTCCCCAGACCTTCTTCAGTCTGCGAAATATGAGGGTAGAGTTCGCTGTAGGTTCCCTCCAGGAATGTGTTCGCCACCAAGCCCGGTCCGCCGTGACCGGGACCAGTAATGTAGACGACGTTCAGGTCGAGCTTCTTGATCAGACGATTAAAATGAAGATAGATGAAATTCAATCCCGGCGTCGTGCCCCAGTGGCCGAGGAGGCGCGGCTTGACATGTTCAATTTTCAGCGGCTCGTGCAACAACGGATTCTTGAGAAGGTAAATTTGGCCAACGGACAAATAGTTTGCCGCGCGCCAGTACGCGTGCATCTTGCGCAGTTCTTCTGTGGACAAGGGGGCTTTTGATTGTTCGGGGGCTACGGAACCAGGAGATGCAGCAGCAGCCATAAGGTTACCCTCCTTCAGTTCGAACGAATCATTAGCAATCGGATCCGCAGAGAAATCATACCGCAGCAGCCACTACGCAGGGCGCATTTCTCCGAACTGGAACAAATCGCTGCGAGTTGATTGCACAGCAGCGCAATGGGGATGAACCGATGGACCATATGCGTACAGATAAGTACGAACGTATCGCCCTAGTTATGTGTCGTCAGCATCTTTTCGGCTTCGGTGATTGGGAGCTCCGGACGTAGAAGCTTGAGCTCGACGCCGAATTGTTCTTCGTAAACGAGGGTGAAGATACAGGAACAGCGTTCACAGAGCCAAAAATGTTTGACCTGCTGAGGACCCTTGGAAGAATCACTCGCCGGAGCGCTTCCGCCTGTGGAAACCTGGGCCGGTCCGAAGCGGAAGAACTTGCCTCCTCCAAACCAATGAAAGGCAGTCGGGCAGATTGGATTCGCACATTTTGGGTATAGCTTCCGATATAGGGGAATGCCCTTCAACCTTTCACCGCTAGAAGCCAAACGTTTGCTCGCATCGCCACGAAAAGCTCCGCGTTCTTCTTCCAGCCGCGCAATAATGGCTCGCAGCCAGGTTTGGACTGTTTCCCCAGTCTGCTGCTCATCGCCCCAGCGATACAGCGAATCCAGTGTCTCACCGTCAGAATTGAAAGGGATGTGCCGACATGGAATCTTTGCCTGTCGAAAGGCCGGCGGCACTAGTTGCATCAGAACGCACTCGCTGCACGGGGCGGGTTGATCTTTCGAGTTGCGATTCATGCAAGTGGGAGAATCTTCGAAAATGAACTGAGGCCTCCACGGTTCGCGCGCCCAACGGTTGTAACCGCCTTTCTCTAAGAATTCCAATTCGAATATCAGAACATCTAGAAGATCGCGTTCATCCTTCTTCATGGCCCGACCCCTTCAGCTTGAACTATCTGCGTTTCGCAAATGAGACGGCGGTGACCTGTGTCACGCAAGGAAGTGATAACCGTCACTTGCAGGCCAGGAGACTGAGCACAGACTTACATAGGGAGTGCGGGGGATATGGTGGAGAATAGATCAGCCCGCTTCAGAATCGTTCCGCGCGGAAAGGGGTGTACAATATGGCTTGGCTCTCCTATGCGTGCTCCCTACGGTCTCGAAATAATCGAGAAATGCATAACGTGTCCCCACCGGGAGGACCGGCTCTTTTGCAATCTCCCCCCGGCGGCTGTGCAACATCTTTCGACGATCACGTCAGCTTCTTCGTATCCGAAAGGGGCCACGCTCTTCGTGGAAGGACAGGCGGCGCGCGGCGTCTTCATTCTGTGCAACGGGCGCGTGAAACTCTCAACGTCTTCGACCGATGGGAAAACGCTGATCGTAAGGATTGCGGATCCCGGAGAAGTCCTGGGATTGCCAGCCACGGTTACTGGGAAACCGTATGAACTGACGGCAGACGTGATCGAGCCCACGCAGGCGAATTTTATCTCGCAGACGGATTTTCTGGCTTTCCTTCGCAAACACGGTGAGGCTTCCCTGCGCGTTGCGCAACAATTGGGCGAAACTTACCACGCTGCTGTCGCTGAGATGCGGTCCATCGGGCTCTCGCATTCGGCGGGAGAAAAACTGGCACGTTTTCTGCTCGACTGGTGCGCGAACAACGGGAAGGACAAAGGTGAGATTCGCGCCAAATTGACGATGACGCATGAGGAGATTGCACAAACGATTGGCGCATCGCGTGAGACGGTCACGCGACTCTTCGCCGACTTCAAGAAAAAGCAGTACCTGGAGATTCAAGGTTCTACGCTTATGATCCGCAACAAGTCCGCCCTCGAAAATCTAAAAGGTCCTTCAGGATAGCCTCTCTGTTCTGCACTTTTGGGCGGCGGTTTTCTCGTGATGTCGGTCACAAGAGATAGTGACGCGCGTCACGGGGGCTAAGTCACTTCTGATGTAGCATCTGGCCGGCATATGCACTTCGAATCTTTGATAAAGCGAAAGGTAGGAAAATTATGAGTGGAAAGAAAAACCTCCGAACGAGCATGGGAATCGCGATAGCGATGCTAGTTGGCATCTTCGCCGGCGCATGGATGTGGATGCCACCTCTTGGCCATGCCGCGCCTCCGCAATCGGTCGCGGGCTATACGGTTCAGGCCGGCTCTGGCGGCACAGTGTCGGGAAAAATTCTGTACGCAGGGAAGCCGGTGCGGCCGAAGAAGGTTACGGTGACGCAGGACAGAGAGGTTTGTGGAAACATGAAGGAGATCAGCCCGGTGCAAGTTGAGCAGGGCGGTGTCGCCGATGCGGTTGTCTGGATTGACGACGTCACGCACGGGAAAGCCTTTGCGTTTCCTGCCGCGGCGATTGACCAGAAGGGCTGCATGTTCATGCCGCACATTCTGTTGATGGCGCCGGGACAAGTGAAAGTGCTGAACAGCGACAACGCCGCTCACAACGTGCACATTTACGCCAAGGCAAACCGCAGCTTTAACCAGGTGATGCCTCCCGGATCCTCACCGCTCGAAATCCCCCTGTTTCGCCCGGACACCGTAATCGTCCGTTGCGATGTGCACAACTGGATGCAAGGGTACATCGTCGTCGCGAAGAATCCCTACTATGTGCTAAGCGGAAGCGGCGGCAGTTTCACGCTTAGTGACGTACCTCCCGGCACCTACCATTTGAAAGTGTGGCAAGAGACTCTTGGAACGCAGGAACAGACCGTCACCGTGCAAGCCGGACAAACAGCAAGCGTCAATTTTACGCTCAAGTAATCTTTCAGACGCGAGAAGGGACGAAAGAAATCGTTAGGAGCGAGGCCGTCACGATGAATCTGCGGAATAAGAAGATTGACTCGGTCTATCTCTTTTTGTTCATGGGCATGGCAGCGTTCTTTGTGTTGATTTTTCCCACGCGCAGGGCGCAGGCCGTCCCCAGTTTCGCTCGCCAGACAGGCCTCGCCTGCAGCTCCTGCCACACGAATCCACCAGAGCTGACTCCGCTGGGACGCACGTTTAAACTGAACGGCTACTCCATGACGGGAATTAAAGTCATCACATCGCCACCGGAAAAAGAAAAAGCCGGCTTGACCCTTCTATCGAATCTTCCGCTGGCCGTTTTATTCGAGGTTTCCAACACGGGAACAAATCGCCCGCAGCCGGGAACGCAAAACTGGAATTTTTCTCTTCCGCAGGATGTTTCCCTGTTCCTTGCGGGGGCCTACGCGAGTCACTTGGGCGGCTTTGTGCAAGCGACGTATCACACGCAAAACGATCACTTCAGTTGGGACAACACCGACATTCGCTATGCACAGAATCGCCTCGTCAAGGGGAAAACATTGGTCTACGGAATCGACCTGAATAACAACCCCACGGTCGAGGACCTTTGGAACGACACGCCCGCCTGGGGTTTTCCGTGGATTTCATCCGCCGCCGTCACCACGCCCGCGGCTGTGCCCATCATCGACGGCCCGCTTGGCCAGGATGTCGCTGGCGTGGGGGGCTACGCCATGTGGAACGACCACCTGTACGGCGCCGCCACCGTCTATCGCTCTTCCCATCTGGGACAACCGCTCCCGAATCCCGGCACTAATTTTAATTTCAACATTCAGGGCGCAGCACCGTACTGGCGCGCAGCCTGGCAGCAGACCATGGGCAACAGTTATTTGGAGTTCGGAACCTACGGTATGCACATGCGATCCACGCCAAGTGCCGTCGTAGGGCCGGAAAATACGTATACGGATTTCGCTGTGGACTCACAATTCGAGCGTGTTCTTCCGAAACTCCATGACAACTTAATCAGCTTGCACGGCACCTATATCCGGGAAAATTCCAATTTGAATGCGAGCAGCGCGAGTTTTATCCCGCACCACTTGAATACCTTTCAAGTGAACGCTGTCTACCATTTCGGCTACCGCTACGCGCCGGCATTCGGATATTTCGCCACCACGGGAAATGCGGACCCGCTGTTCTACGCACCCGCTGCGCTGACGGGCAGCGCGAACGGCAGTCCGAACAGCAAGGGTTACCTCTTGAATTTCACCTATTGGCCCGTGCAAAACGTACGTTTGGCCATTCAGTACACCGGCTATACTCAGTTCAACGGCGCGGGCACGAACTACGATGGCGCGGGGCGAAATGCCGGGGATAACAGCTCGATGTATCTCTATCTGGGCCTGATCTTTTAGCAAGGAAGCGAGCGAGGGTTATCTTCGCGTACTGGCGGGAAATTGCGACGTGCCGTGCTCCCATGTGGAAGCCCGCGAGTTCTCGATATGAGGAAAGGCAGGTTGCGAAAATGACACACGGAAACGGGAAAACAGGAATCAGGGTGCGCGCAGCGGTGCTTTTCCTGGTCAGCCTGGGATTTGCGTCGGTGATCCCCGCAAAAACCGCGAAGCCTTCTCATCGCTACGCTGTCGGCGCCACGTCGTCCGGAGCGGGCCAAATCACGGGCAAAATCTACTTCAAGGGATCCAGACCAAAGCTGGCGCGGATCGACATGAAAAAAGATCCCGTGTGCGTGTCAGAGCACTCGGAAACTGTGTACGCTCAGGACGGCGCCGTCAACGATAATGGAACGCTTCCCAACGCTTTCGTTTACATCAAGGAGGGCAGTGTAGATCTGGCGCGGCCTGCTCCGAGCAATTCTGTGGACCTCACCCAGAGAGGTTGCATGTACGAGCCGCACGTTCTCGGCATCATGGTGGGTCAGCCGCTTCAGGTTCTCACGCTCGATCCCACGACTCACAACATCCACGTGGTTGCCAAAATCAACCGCGAATGGAACGTGACGCAGCAGCCGGGTTCACCATCGGTGATTCGTAGGTTTACACACCCGGAAATCATGATCCCTGTGCATTGCAACGAGCATCCGTGGATGAAAGCCTACATCGGGGTGGTGAGCAATCCCTTCTATGCCGTGACGGGCAGCGACGGAAGTTTTGCCATCAAGGATGTACCGCCCGGGGAATACACTTTGGCGGTTTGGACGGCGACCTTTGGAACGCAGGAGCGAAAGATCGTCGTGCGGCCGACCGAAACAGCGACCGTCGATCTGACATTTGAAAGCCGTTAAAGCTCGTACAGCCAACGGCTGTGGCTTAGCGTTGCACCTTGGGGCTTGTTAAGCAATCAGCGGCGCTTCGCCTCGCGGATCGAAGTGGCGAATTGACGACTCCTGGAACCGCAGGCTTTCCCCGTTTCCTTTAGCAAGCGTTGTTGTTCCTTCTTGCCCGGACTCTCAAATCCGGCGAGGGCACAAAAGCAAAGACAGCCCCGGAGAATACGAAAGCGGCCGTCACTTGAATGAACCCCAGTTCGCGTTGCCTGTTTCGCCTCACAAGGCGCTATGCGTGCCCGCGTCACTTGCGTTCTCAGTTAAGCTATGTTTATATCCGCTGAACTTCACCTTGTGCTTGGGAGGCTTCCATGGCGAATGCTGATCTACGCCCGATGACCATCGGTGAAGTTCTGGACCGTACATTTCGGTTGTACAAAAGCGAGTTCTGGCTGTTTGCTGGAATTATGTCTTTGCCATTTTTCGTGTTGCTTATCTTTAACGTTTCAATCGGCTGGCTGACTCGCGCACAAGTCGTTACGGTTGGCGCACCTCATGCCCCGGCGCCAACTTCCCCAACAGTGATCGTAGCCGCCATAGGCGGAGGGCTGTTGGTCCTTATCTTGACGTTTATCCTTTCAAGCATCGGACAAGCGGCAACGATTTTTGCAGTTTCCGATCTTTATTTGGGAAGAAAGGCTAGCATTCGCGGATCTTTCGGGCAAGTTCGCGGGCATATCCTCCAAGTGATGGGCGTGATTTTTCTGACGTTCTTGCTGGTCTTCGTCGGATTAATATTGCTAATCATCCCGGGAATCATTCTCGCATGCCGAACGGGCGTAGCGGTTCCGGCCGCTATGCTTGAAGATAAAGGCCCGAGTACGGCGATCAGCCGTAGCATGGAGCTCACTAAAGGTTTCGCCATGCAAATCTTTTTGATTTTTGTGCTGACTTGGGTGCTCGCCGTCATAGCGGGTGTGATTCTCCAATTGCCATTTACGCTGATGGCGGCGACACCGCGACCTCATGTTTTGCCTTTTGGCCTGGTCATGCTGCAGTACGCAACCGGCTTTATATCGCAAGTGCTTGTAGCGCCAGTCGGAGCCATCTCCTTCTCCCTGATGTATTACAACCTGCGGGTGCGCAAGGAGGCTTTCGACTTGGAGCATCTTATGGGGGCGCTGGGGTCGGGCCCGAGTCCGAGTGGAACCGCGCCAGGTACTGTGTTGCCCGCCTAGTTCAAAGTGCGACGACATACAAATACAGCGGCTTCTACAAGGCTTATTGTTTCAGTTTGGGCTTGCATGCTGTTCTTTCTGGCGGGGTCACCGCTACTTCGGGCTCGCAATGCTCCGCCTGAGAATGAAACGACCAAACTCGATCTGAAAGCGTATGAAGCGGAACTCGAGCAGGACTCAAGCCTGATCGAGCGGATTAAGAATCAACCCCCAGAAATTTCCCGGTTTAGGAAATCGTTGCCCCGCGATTGGACCGTCGACACCGGAGGTACGGAGTTTCGCGTCCCGACCGAATGGCTCGATTCCGCGCTTGCGGATTTACAGACAAACCCGAAGAAGGCGAGCTCGGTGGTGCGAGACATCCAATTTCGCCTCGGGGAGATGCGCCGGTCAGCAACCGAACTGGAGAAACCACCGGGCGAAGCGCCAATGTCGCTGGCCCGTGCGCATTTAGAAAAAGTTTTCCAGCGGCGGGAATTTGAGGGTTTGGATGGTCCCAGTGCCTTGCAATTATGGGAAGCTCGAGTCGCGCGCTGGATCGACAGACAGCTCGTTCGCCTATTTCAGGCGTTGCACATAAGCGCCAAGACGGGGAATCTTTTGGCGTGGAGTGCAATTCTGCTCGCTTTTTTGGCGATTGTGTATTGGGTGTTCCGCAAGCTTTCAAGGCATGCGCGGATGAACGAAATGCCGTCTTTTGGCCCGTCTGCGCCGACCGATGCGCGTGTGTGGGTACGCGACGCGCTCGCCGCGGCTGAACGAGACGAATACCGGGAGGCTGTTCACTGTGCGTATTGGGCCGCAATTGCCAGGCTTGAAGATCTGAAATTGCTGGGGCGCGATCGATCCCGCACACCGAGGGAATCATTACGCCTGCTCGATTCGTATCCGAATGAGCAGGGCACGCTTCGAGATTTGACCGGCCGTTTCGAGTTGATCTGGTATGGCGATCGGCCAGCCTCGTCATCAGATTGGTCTGGGGCAAAAGCCCAATTGGAGAAATTTGGATGCCTCACGGCCTCGACCGCGCCGACCGCAAACTCCTGATCGGCGTTGGCTTTCTATTCGTCGTTCTAGTCGTCGTCTCGGCGATAATTTCTCCGCCGCAGATCACCGGAGCGTCCTCGATTCCGTCGAGTTACTCACCGTCGTGGGACGGCGCCAAAGGCGCGTTTCTGCTGCTCCGGGAACTTGGCTACGACGTATCCCGCTGGGAACATTCCCCAACGGAATTACCTCTCAACTCTGCAAACGAAGTCCTGATTCTCGCAGAACCGGCGCAGGCTCCGTCGGAAGAAGAACGCTTCGCCATCAGTGAATTCGTACAGAATGGAGGGCAAGTGGTGGCGATGGGCGCTTCGGCGAGCGAATTCCTGCCCAACGCTTCTAAATTTGAACAAGGCGATGCATTTGAAGAGAAAGAATCCTTCCATGCACTCGTGCCGTCGCCAATCGTGCGCGGAGCGCCCCAAATCACGATGACAGCGCCGGAAAATTGGGCCCCGGTATCGCTCCGGCAGATCGTTCTTTACGGTAACGAAGAAACTGCCGCGGTCGTAAGCTATCGATTTGGAAAGGGACAGGTCATTTGGTGGGCAGCTCCGACTCCGCTTACGAATGGAAGCATCCGTGATTCGGGAAATCTAGTTTTTTTTCTAAACTGCATCGGGGCGCCCGGCCGCGTCCACGTTTTCTGGGACGAATACTTTCACGGCGTGCGTGGGTCGCTTCTAGCGTTTTTTGTGCATACGCCGGCATTTTGGGGAGTGGGGCAATTCGCCTTGGTCTTCCTGGCCATCCTGCTCACCTATTCGCGACGATTGGGGCCGATTCGTCCTGCCGTAACGCAGTCCCGGCTTTCTCCGCTGGAATTCGTCGACACATTGGGCGATTTGTACGCGTCGGCGCACGTGGCATCCGCTGCGGTTGGAATTGCATATCAGCGCTTCCGGTTTATCCTGACGCGTAAACTTGGGCTTCCTGTGAATGCGTCTGTGTCAGATTTGGCAAAGAGCGCAAGCGAAAGCCTGGGATGGGAAGAAGCACCTCTGTTGCATACGCTCACGCAATGCGAGCTTGCGAGCAAGGATGCGAACTCGCACGCCGAGGGTTCGCATATCAAAGATCCGGTTCAATTGGTGCAGCAACTGCATGATTATTCAGCGCACCTGGAAGTGAAGCAGTCAACACAAGCGAAAGGCAAACAGAATGAATAAAGCGAACGAGCTCGCTTCCTACGTCCATGGAGAGTTCGCGAAAGTGATCGTGGGACAGAAAGAAGCCCTGGATCAATTGATGTTAGTGCTTATGGTCGGGGGTCATGCATTGCTCGAAGGTGTTCCCGGTTTGGCGAAGACGCTTGCCGTCAAGACGCTGGCGCACATTTTCGATTTGAAATTTCAGCGCGTGCAGTGCACGCCAGATTTGATGCCTGCGGACGTTTTGGGAGCGAATGTTTTCAATTTGGCATCCAGCTCTTTCACCCTTCACCCGGGCCCAATCTTCACCGATTTGCTCCTGGTCGACGAAATTAACCGCACTCCGCCGCGGACGCAGTCCGCATTGCTCGAAGCGATGGAAGAGCGACAGGTGACTATTGACGGGACGCGTCACGTACTCTCACAATTTTTCTCCGTGTTTGCGACTCAGAATCCTATCGAGTTTGAAGGCACGTATCCGCTGCCGGAGGCGCAACTGGACCGATTCCTTGTGAAGGTCCGTATTGGCTATCCCGACGCCGAGCAGGAAATCCAAGTACTGGAAAATTTTCAAAAGGGTTTTGACCCTCGCCAACTCGAAAATGCCGGTTTGCGAACCGTACAACCTGAAACGCTGCAAGCCGCCCGGGATGAGATTTTGCAGGTGCGCGTGGAACCTGCGCTGTTTCGCTATATCGTTACGCTGGTAGCCCGCACTCGGAACTGGCCCGCGGTGAGTTTGGGTGCCAGTCCTCGCGCCGCCGTGAATCTTCTGCTTGTCGCAAAGGCCATTGCCGCAACGGAGGGCCGGGACTACCTGATCCCGGACGATGTGAAGGCGGCAGCACGGCCCGTTCTGCGCCACCGCATAATTCTGAAACCGGAAGCCGACCTTGAGGGAATTACCGCTGACCAAGTGATTCGGGAAGTCACTAACGCGGTCGAAGTTCCCAAATGAACGAGCCAGCCCACCTGGTCCCCCCGACCGTTCGCGCGCGGGCAAGAGCGTCCTCGCATATTCCTTTCGCTTTTGGAAGACGCTTTTTTCTCCTGCTGCTTATCGGGCTCATATGGCTCGGACCAGCGTGGTCGGATCGCCGATACATCGCCGCAATGTTCTTATGGGACATTGCTGTCGTCCTTCTTTGGTTTTGGGACCTGACAAACATTCCGAAACCTGAACAGCTTGAAGTGCGCAGAATTTGGACCACGTCCGTACAACTTTCGATGGAAACGGGCATCAGGATCGAAGTTCAGAATGGAGGCAAATCTTCCATTTTTGCCGAAGTATTGGATGATGTCCCGCAATCCTTTCGTGACGAGGCACCGGAAATAGAAATTTCCGCACCGGCGGGCGAAACTGCGGACGCTACGTATTGGGTGCGACCGCGCGAGCGCGGGGATGCGCGGATGGGACATGTTTTTCTCAGATGCCAGAGCTCGTGGCGTGTCGCGGAACGATGGGCCGCTGCCGCGCTGGACCAAGCGGTCCGAATTTATCCGAATATAGATGAGTCCAAGCGCGACACAATTTATTTGATTCGGAGCCGCCAAGTGGCTCTGCAAGCTCGCCACAAACATCTGCGCGGCCAGGGGCGCGAATTCGAAAGCCTGCGCGAATATCGCGAAGGAGATGAGTGGCGGAACATATGCTGGAGTGCGGCGGCACGCCGGGGCAAATTAATTACGAAGACACACCAATTCGAGCGGAGTCAAACTGTATGGCTGGTGCTCGACGCTGGCCGATTGTTGCGTGCCCGCGTTCGCGGGTTGAGCAAGCTGGATTATGCAGTCGGCGCCGCGCTCGCTCTGGCGCAAGTCGCCCTATATTCAGGGGATCGTGTCGCGCTGCTGGCTTACGGGCGGCGGGTGCAACAACGGCTGCCTGCTGGCCGCGGCCCCACGCATGTACGCTCGCTGATCGAGGGCCTCGCGCAGGTTCACGCAGAAGAATTCGAAGCCGATCACGCGCGCGCCGCCGAGGTTTTGCTTTCGATGCAGAAGCGCCGCAGTCTGGTCGTTTGGTTCACCGATCTGGCTGAAACCGCAACAATACCTGATGTGATCGAGAGCTCCTCGCGGCTTGCGCGCCATCACTTAGTGCTGTTGACCGTCATCAGCCAGCCGGAACTCCGCCAGTTGCTCGAATTGCGACCAGAAAATGAGCCGGAAATGTACCACTACGTTGCTGCGCAAGAGATTGTGCATCGTCGCGACGTTCTTCTGCGGACGCTCCGCCAGTGCGGTGCACTTACGCTCGAAACTGAGCCGGCGAAGGTATCCTCCGCCGTCGTGAACCAGTATTTACTCGCAAAAGAGCGCGGCGCAATGTAGACGGGGTTTAGACTTTGCCCAGTGCGTCGGTCGTGGCGGTCTCTGCTGCTGGCGTTTTGGACGAAAGATAAAGGACGAGCAGCGTCCCCAATGCCGCAGCCAGCAGGAATTTGACGAGCGCGGGCAAGCTCGACGGGGAGACAAATCCTTCGATGAAGCCGGCGATCAGCAGCATGGGAATGGTGCCCAGCACCAGTCTGACGCTGCGCGCTCCAGCTTTCGCCAGCGATGCGCGCCGGGGCAATCTCCCCGGGAACAGCAGACCCCGCGCGATCCCCAAGCCCGCCCCGCCAGCAATGAAAATAGCAGGGAGTTCAAGCACACCGTGAGCGGCCACAAAGCTCCAGAGTTGCAGGCTCATGCCTTCTCTCCAACACGCTTCGCCGACCACGCCGATCAGCAACCCATTCAGCAACATCATCCAAACTGTGCCGATTCCGGCCGTAATTCCGAGCGCGAACGTCGAGAACGCCACCGTGAGGTTATTGGTGAGAATGGCGCTTGACGCCAGGGGCTTCACGGTGACAATCGATTGTGTCCACATCTTATGATGCTCGATCGTATCGATCATCCGACCGCCGAGCAGATATCTCGCGAACGATGGATCGGCCATGGCGACCAGAAACGCCGTCACGCCGGCAGCCAGAAAAATTATGAATGCCGTGAGCGTGTCGGACAAAGTTTCGCGGAAGATCGCGGGATAGCTGTCTTTATAAAAGGTCCAGATTCCCTTCGGTCTTGCGCGGCGGCCCATGTAAATAAGGTTGTGGGCGCGACCCATCAGCTGGTTGAGATAAATCGTTAGTTGCGTGCTGGTCACATCTTCGCGAACCGTGGAAAGGTCGGAAGCAGTCTGCCGGTATAATAAAGTCAACTCCTGCAGCTCGGTTGGCGTCAGGGCAGAGATACTCCGGCGAGCCTTTATGCCGACGAGATGCTCGAGCCGAGCCCAGTGCGGGCGTCGCTTTTCCAGCCACCGAGTGGAGATCAATGACGTCCTCTGCCGATAATCTTACCATTGAGACGCCGGAGCAAACCTCTCTCGAATTCCCGCTTGCTGGAGTAGGCAGCAGGTTCCTCGCGATGGTTGCGGATATGGGAATTCAATTCGTCGTCGCATCCATTGTTTTCGCAAGTGTTGCGCTTCTTCTTCCAGCCGTTCGATGGGCCACGGTGCTGGGTCCGCAATGGATGATTGCGGGCGTGGTTATAGCCTTGTTTCTGCTGAACTCTGGCTATTTTGCATTCTTTGAGGCGATCTGGAACGGGCAAACGCCGGGCAAACGTTACGCCCAAATCCGCGTTATGAAAGATGACGGACGGCCAATCAGCGCTTACGATTCCATCGCACGAAACTTGCTGCGGATCGTCGATGAGTTGCCGGGAATGTATGCCGTCGGCGTAATCAGCATTCTTTTCAGCAAAGAAAACAAGCGCCTAGGCGATTATGTTGCAGGTACGGTTGTAGTTCACGAAAAGGCGATTCAAGAGGCCCGGCCTTTCCTCGAAATAAAATCCGAAGCCTCAGGGCCAGTCTACGATACTTCCCGGATCACACTGGACGAGCTGCACCTGATTGAAACATTCCTTCATCGGCGTGATAGCTTTGATCCCGCGCTTCGGAGTTCCATTGCCGCCAGAATCTCTGTACGCATCGGCGAAAAGGTGGATGCTCGCGTTTTGGGATGGCCGCACACGGAAAAGTTCCTCGAAAGCGTTTACGAGCAATACCGTTCCGCCGGGCGCTTCCGTTCTTAACCCTGACTGCAGCAGCGAAAGTGGAGCGCCACAAATAAAACCTCATGTCGCAACTTTTGAAAGTCAAATACGAATGGCGGGGAGTTTGTAACACGGCCGAATCCGGCTAAACTGTTGGCCTGATGGCGAAGGTTTATGCAGGGACGTCGGGGTGGTCCTACCCGAGTTGGAAACCGCAGTTTTATCCGGCCAAGCTCGCTTCGGAAAAATTCTTGAGCTATTACTCGACGCGCCTCAATTCCGTCGAAGTGAATTACACATTTCGACGCTTTCCCACTGAAAGCCTGTTGTCGCGTTGGGTTTCAGCGACGCCTGAGGAATTCAAGTTTGCGGTGAAGGCGCACCAAATGATCACCCACATCAAGCGTTTGCGCGAAGCAAGCGAGTGGATGGCTCGATTCATCGATTCAGTGAAGCTGTTACACGAGGAAAATCGGCTGGGTCCAATATTGTTCCAATTGCCGCCTTACTTGAAATGCGATCTGGACCTGCTGGCCAATTTCCTTGAGGAGATCCCGCCTTCGGTGCGGGCCGCCTTTGAGTTCCGGCACGAGTCTTGGTTCTGCGACGAAGTGCTCGCGGCCCTGCGCCGTCGAAACGTCGCCCTTTGCGAAGCGGAGAGCGACAAACTGGAGACTCCGAACGGGGAGACGGCGGATTTTTCTTACCTGCGACTGCGCAAGGAGAACTATTCGACGAAAGCCCGTGAAGCTATAGGGAAAAGAACAAAGCAACTTGCGAGACGGGGCGACGTTTTTGTGTATTTCAAGCACGAGGATTCGCCCGCGGGCGCACTCTACGCGGAAGCATTGCTTGGGATGTTTGATGCGGCACCTTAAGGGTTGTGCGCGCTTCAGTGCTCGGCATGTCTTCGGTACGTCTTCGGAGCCCACGAGGGCGAATGCCTAAGGGGTTTTAGTACTTTCGTACCGCGTTTTTGCCTCGAAAAAAGTGACTTGGCTCCTATCGACCTTCCCCAGCCTTTTGCCCACAATGGAGCCATGTCAAACACAAATGTACTTCTCGCACAAACGTGGGTTGAGCGGCATTGGTGGTGCGTGGACTGTCGCGTTCCGACAGACCTAGACCGGCATGGACGCTGTGGTAGCTGCGGATCAGATGCGGTGGACATGATGATCCGGCCGAATCCAATGGGGAAAGAGATGCGACCGGCCCCGACCGTCTTCGAACGCCTGCCACAGTACAGCCGCACGTCGTAGTTTTGTAGCTGGGGGCTTCCTTGCCTTTTCGGTTGGGCCTAGGTTACGCCTACGTGCTAGTTGTCGTTTTTGGCGCCAAATGGGCGGCGATGCAGCAAAAAGCAACTCCAAGATTGTGAGTACCGACTTACGAGCGTTTGCCAATCGGCTTGCTTTCCGCCGTGGGCTTCTTGCGGTCGGCCGCGTTCCAGTCGTCAGGCGGAAAGGCGATATGCCAGAAGTATCCTGCTGGGCGAGTGAATTCAATCCCGGCTTGAATTTTGCCGCCTCCGGATTGGCCGATGTAAGCTACGCGGCATTCGATTTCCTCTTGGCTTTTTGCATTGGTCAGCGTGAGTTTCTGCCCGCGATCCACCATTTTGGATAAAGGGATCATGCAGCCGTGAGCGTTCACGGATTCGGTGGAAGATCTCTCCTCGAATGTATCTGCGCCTTGTTGCCCTTTTACAATCACAGGCATGGCGATATAAACGCGCTTGCTCCTGCGCGCGTCGCGTCGTGGGTCAAGGACATTCGATTCCGCCGGAGAGGAAGCTGAATCCGTTTCCTCTGAGGTAACCTCTTTGGTCGGAGCAGACACGCCCCGGCCAGCAAACATTTTTTCCCAAGCCATGGATGCCCCCCAGCGGATGATGCCCTGCTTCCGCCCTCGGAAAGAAGATTCTGTGCCGCCGCGTATTCATTCAGTCACTTCCCCTGAGTGGTTGAATCTGCATCGTATTGCGTATTCGTGTTTCCTCGTACCTTGATTTCACAGCTTTGGCGCAAGCGGTGATAAAGTTGCCGCAGAATTCCGGATGTGAAAAACGTAAATGAGACCTCCGCGAGAAACTGGCGTGCCGTTTGCAAAACGAATCGGGCTCTCTGGTCTCGCGGCGCGGCTTGGCTTATTCGACGCCACGATGATCGTCATGGGCGGGATCATCGGCTCCGGAATTTTTATCAATCCCTACGTTGTGGCGCGTCAGTTACACACCGCGGCGCTCATCCTTGGAGCCTGGGTAATCGGCGGCTTGATCGCGCTGGCCGGCGCGTTTATTTATTCGGAGTTGGCCGCACGCATGCCGAAGGTCGGCGGGCAGTATGCGTATTTGCGCGAGGCTTATCATCCGGCGCTCGCGTTTCTGTATGGCTGGGTGTTGCTGCTCGTAATTCAGACCGGCGGGATGGCAGCCGTTGCCGTCACTTTCGCAAAATATTTTCTCGAGCTCACAGGATTCCGTTTGGGTGAAGGAGTCATCGCAACACTCGCGCTCGGATTGCTGACGATCATTAATTGCCTCGGTGTCCGCGTGGGTAGCACGGTGCAAAGCACGCTGATGGTGCTGAAGATTTTCGCGATTGCGGCCCTTGTGGGTTGCGGGGCGTGGTTCCTGATGCGAAATGGAACGGCGGCGCCAATGTCCAGTTCTGCGCTGCTCGATAGACCCCTATCGTTCAACTTGGTGACTGCGATGGGTGCCGCGCTCGTACCAGTACTTTTCGCTTATGGCGGATGGCAGACGGCAAATTTCGTCGCTGAAGAAGTGCGGGAGCCGCGCAAGAATCTGCCGAGGGCCTTGGTGACCGGCGTGATTGGAGTGGTGCTGCTGTATCTTTCCGTGAACGTTGTGTGCGTTTACGTGCTGGGGCCTGCGGGCCTCGCGGCGTCGACCACGCCTGCTTCCGCCGTGATGCGCGCGGCCTGGGGACCAAAAGGAGCAGCGGTGATTGGGGTCGGCATCGCCATTTCCGCGTTGGGATTTTTGAGTCAATCGATTCTGACTGCACCGCGCGTGTATTTTGCGATGGCAGAAGACGGATTGTTTTTTCGTTCGGTGGGCTGGCTCGATCCGCGGCGGCAGGTACCTGTTGTCGCCATAGCTTTGCAAGGAGTCGCGGCGATCATCATCGCGCTTTCCGGGCGGTACGACCAAATCTTGAGCTACGTGGTCTCGATGGATTTTCTGTTTTTCGGCCTGACGGCGACTTGCGTGTTTGCCTTTCGCCGCCGTGACTCCAGAGAAGGCGGGCGCACTTCCGAAAAAAGCCTCGCGCGGGTCCCCGGGCACCCCGTGACTACATTTCTCTTTGTCGCAACATCCTGGCTGGTTGTGATCAACACAATTTTCAAGTACCCGCACAACACTGCAGTAGGATTCGGGATTCTCTTGGCGGGCATACCAGTGTATTTTTTCTGGAGCGCACAAAGAAAGAAGAGGAGTAAAGAAACGTGACTACCCCGCGGAGACAAATTCGTTCGGCCTATTTAGAATGGGCAAAACTGCGCTCGCACGCCGAATTCACTTTGGCGACAAGCGGGATCGACGGCTATCCGTTGGCGCAACTGCCCGTAAAAGTCGAGGATTTGGAAATTTCCGCTGCAGGCAGTTACGGTTATCCTCCGCTACAAGAACGCGTGGCGAAAAAAAACGGCGTGAAACCAGAGTGCGTAGTGGCCGCGAACGGAACATCGATGGCAAATCATCTGGCGATGGCGGCGCTGCTCGAGCCCGGCGATGAAGTTCTAGTTGAGGAACCGACCTATGAGCCATTGCTTACCGTCGCGGAATATCTGGGCGCGAAAATCCGCCGTTTCCCGCGGCGTTTCGAAGATGGCTTCCAGGTGGATCCGCGCGAAATCGAACGTCACATGACGACGGCCACGCGGCTCGTCGTAATCACGAACCTTCACAATCCCAGCGGCGCACGGACTCCGGATTCAACATTGCACCTGGTGGGTCAAATCGCGCAGAGTCGCGGCGCACAGGTGTTGATTGATGAAGTCTACTTGGACGCGTGTTTTGACCCGAGCGCACGTTCCGCATTTCATCTGGGCCCGAATTTTATCGTGACGAGCAGCTTGACGAAGGCTTTTGGTCTTTCTGGCCTGCGCTGCGGTTGGATACTCGCTCCCGCGCCATTAACGGAGCAAATGTGGCGGATCAATGATCTCTATGGCGTGATTCCGGCGCATGTGGCGGAGTTGTTGAGCGTGGTGGCTATCGACCATTTGGCGGAAATCGCGGAGTACGCCCGCAAGCGGCTGGAAGCTAATCGCCCCCTGCTTAAAAGTTTTCTCGAATCGCGCAAGGATTTGCTCGCTATCCGCGCGGAGGCAGGAACAATTTCGTTTCCCAACGTTGTCGCAGGCCGCGTCGATGCCTTCTGCCAGCTTTTGCGGGAAAAATATGACACAAGCGTTGTCCCGGGAAGATTTTTCGAAATGCCGGACCACTTTCGCATCGGTATTGGCGGCAAGACGGAGATGCTTGCGGAAGGTTTGAAACGTGTTGGGCAGGCTTTAGACGAAATGGCCACTTGGGTCTGATGTTCGGACCGCACTGCGTGTCAATCCCCGGCACTTTAGAGCAGAGAACCCAGCGATTGCTTTGGTCGCAATAGACGAAGAAATGCCTTCGCTGGGTGCGAAAGCGGACGGTCACGTCGGAAGATCAAAAATAAATCGCGGCGCAGATGCATCTCTCGAATGCGAACCTCGATCAACTGGCCGCGCTCGACTTCCGCTTGCACGCACATTCGCGGCACGATCGCTACGCCCATGCCCATTTCGACAAATCGCTTGATGCTCTCGATGGTTGGCAACTCGACGCCCATGCGCAGTGGGACGTGATGACGCGCGAAAAGTTGAATGACGCCCTCGCGATACGGCGATGCCACAATGTGCGCGATGAATATCTCCTCGCCAAGCTCGCGAATCGAGATACGACGATGCTTGGCGAGTTTGTGGCGCGGATAGACCACGAAAGCAAGGCTGTCTCGCAACAGCGCCGCCGCGGACAGAGACGGTTCTGATGGCCGGTAGGACGCAATGCCGAGATCGAGACGGTAATTCAAAATTTCTCGAGGAATGTCTCGCGAATACACGCGATGGATGGCGATTTCGATTTTCGGGTATTTCCGGCGGAAACGCGCCAGCGCAAATAGAAGCGCGTGGATGGAACTTTCGTTCACTCCAAGTGAAAGGCGGCCGCGACGAAGGCCGGCGAGGTCTTCCAGGCTCCGTTTGGCCTCCTCGCGCAGGTTCAGCATTCGCTCCGCGTATTCAACGAGCAGCGTGCCTGCCTCGGTCAGCGTTCCCGCGCCCGTGCCCCGGACAAACAACGGCTGGCCGACCCATTGCTCCAACTTTCGCACGGAAATACTGATCGCGGGCTGGGTCCGATAGAGTTTTGCTCCGGCACGCGAGAAGCTGCGCTCACGCGCCACAGTCAAGAACACTTGCAGTGAACCTAAATCCATGTTGCCCTCGCAATGCACCTGTATAACCAATGCTTATAGCAACTGCAACAATTATAAATTGGACGATGGCCTCTGAATTGCGGTTCACTGGTTCCTTCACGCAGAGGGGGGAACTATGGACACAGTTCAATTCTTCGACACGACGCTTCGCGACGGCGAACAGTCGCCGGGCTTTTCGATGAATGCGAACGAAAAACTCCGCTTAGCGCACAAACTCGAGGAGTTGGGTGTGGATGTAATCGAGGCTGGCTTTCCGGTGGCGTCGTCAGGCGAGCTTGAATCCGTGCGCGCGGTTGCGGCGCAGATCCAACGCGCGCGGGTTGCAGCGTTGGCTCGGGCGCGCCGCGAAGACGTGGAAGCGGCGCTCGCTGCTCTTGAGCCTGCGGCGCGTCCACGTCTGCATATATTCCTGGCTACATCGGATCTGCATCTCCAAGCGAAGTTGCGTATTTCGCGCCAAGAGGCGCTCGATGCAGTATCGCGCTGGGTGCGCTACGGGCGTGAACACTGCGCCGAGGTAGAATTCTCGGCCGAGGACGCGAGCCGCAGCGACATCCGCTTCTTGCTCGACGTAATGGAGACCGCCGCCGAAGCCGGTGCGACAATCTTGAACATTCCCGACACGGTGGGCTACAGCACGCCGGAAGAATACGGCGCGATTTTCCATCGCGTGCGCAGCCACCTGGGCCGACGCGATGAAATTATCTTGAGCGCGCATTGCCATAACGATCTGGGCCTGGCAGTCGCAAATTCGCTTGCCGCGGTACGCGCGGGGGCGCGACAAGTGGAATGCACGATTAATGGTATTGGCGAGCGCGCGGGAAACGCGTCGCTTGAGGAGCTGGCCGTTGCGCTGGCCGTGCGCCAAAGCTTTTTCGGAGTGCGCACCAACGTTCACCTGAAAGAAATATATTCCGCGAGCCGCATGCTATCGGAAATCACGGGTGTGTCCGTGCCGCCAAACAAGGCAGTGGTCGGCGCAAATGCGTTTGCGCACGAAGCGGGAATCCATCAAGACGGAATTTTGAAAAATCCGCTGACGTATGAAATCATCCGGCCGGAAGCCGTGGGCGTTCCAGCACGGCGGCTGGTGCTGGGAAAACATTCGGGGCGCAACGCGCTGCGCACGCGCATCGAAGAACTCGGCTATCGGCTGAGTGACGCGGAACTCGCGCAGTGCTATCGAGCGGCCATGGGGCTTGCCGACGCAGCGAAAGACGTCACCGATCGCGATCTGCTGACGTTTGTGCATCAGGCGCGACGTGGACGCTTGGCTCCGAATGTGCCGGGCGAATCCGACGCGATGGCCGCCGCAAGCAAAATTCAATGACTGGTGTACGCAAGACGATCGCCGTTCTGCCGGGTGATGGAATTGGCCCCGAGGTTATTGGCGCTGCCATTTCCATCGTGGAAGAATGCGCACGTGGATTCGGCCATCGATTTCAATTTGTCGAGCTTCCCTTTGGCGGCGCAGCGATCGATGACTGCGGCCAACCGCTTCCAAAGGAAACGTTGGCGGCGTGTGACAAAGCCGACGCTGTACTTTTGGGCGCGGTCGGCGGCGCCAAATGGGACAGCCAGCCGCTCGACCGGCGTCCAGAAGCGGGCTTGCTTGGCCTTCGCAAAGCGCTTGGGCTGTACATCAACGTGCGGCCTATCCGGCTGCTCGAACCCCTTCGCGGAATTTCCCCGTTGCGAATGGGACAAGACGCCACGATCGACATGGAAATTGTGCGTGAACTCGCCGGAGGGATTTATTTCGGGCCGCGGCAAAATACTGGCTCGAATGGCGATGAAGTCGCATCGGATACGGAGATTTATTCCTCGAAGGAAATCGAACGCGTGGCACTGTATGCGTTTCGTCGCGCTGCCGCGCGCCGCGGGCAATTGGCGAGCATCGATAAAGCCAACGTGCTCGCAAGTTCCGGACTGTGGCGAAGAACGGTGCAGCGCCTCGCGAAAGATTTTCCCGAGGTGCAACTGGAATCTCTCTATGTGGATAATGCGGCGCTGCAAATCATCCTTCGTCCTGCGCAATTCGACGTGATGCTCACCTCAAATATGTTCGGTGACATCCTGAGCGACGAAGCCGCGGCGCTGGTGGGTTCGATTGGCCTGATTCCATCCATGAGCCTCGGTAAAGGCACGGCACTCTACGAACCGATTCATGGTTCCGCTCCGCAACTCGCGGGGAAAGATTTCGCGAATCCTATCGGCACAATTCTGTGCGCGGCGATGATGCTGCGCGAATCGTTCGGCCTGCCGGCGGAAGCGGCCGCAATTGAAAAGGCCGTCCTGAACGTGCTTTCCCATGGTTTTCGCACGCCGGATATTGCCAAAGCGGGAACGCAAACCATTGGGTGCACGGAAATGGCTACACGCATTCGCGGAGCCGTGGCTGAATCGCTCGCGGAAACGGAACGGTACGGCTGGGGCGTATAACGCGCTACGTTTTTCTGAGGACTAAACAGCTCGCGATCATGTCGTGCAGGGCCTGTTTTTTCGCCGTGAAACCCGCCATGATGTAGCCAATAAAAAGAGGAATTAGTCCCGTGATGAATTTTCCAAAAAAGCGGCCGCTGGCCCGCGCAAAGGAGACCGACTGATACTGCATGTCGGTAACGATTAATCCCAACGCCATTTTTCCCAACGTCCCCTGCGAGGCCGAACTTTCCATCCAGGCGTAGTAGAGCCAAACGAAGACCGTCATCCCCACAACGAACATGACGATCGCAAAAATCACCGTGCCCGTAAAAATTTCATCCGGAGTCGGATTCTCTGGCAGACGCCGAATCACCGCGATCACTCCCGTACCGAAAATCAGGACCACGGCAAAGACAAGCTCCGCGAACACCACAATCACCATATCAATCAAGTACGCAACAAATCGGAGCCAGAAACCCGCGTAGTAAAGTTGCGGGCCGGTCGCGACCGCAGGGAATGGGGCTGCTGCTGCCGCAGCAGGCGCCGCGATAGCCAGCGGTCTGCCGCACTGAATACAGAACGCAGAACCATCGGCGTTTGCTCTTCCGCAATTCGAGCAGAACATACTTCGTCACCTCGGCTGTTCGTGCACGCTAAATCTTCCGCAGCACCAGGCAGCCGGCCATCATGTCGTGCAGGGCCTGTTTCTTCTCAGTGAGACCAGCGCAGATGCAATCTATTGGGAAGAAGAGTAGCGCTCCAATAAGCGGCGCAATGCGAAATAGGATCATGCTGAAAAATCGCCCCGAAGCTTGGCCGAACGAGACACGCGTTCCAGAAAGGTCCGTCACATAAATACCTAGAGCTTTTTTCCCCAATGTCGCCTGCCAAGCTGAGCTTTCCATCAATGCGTAGTACAACCACTCCAGCACGATTGCCGCAAGCAGAATCCGAAGAAGCAAACCCGTGCCGAGAAACCGTGCGAGAGCATCTGGCGTTTCTCGCGGAAAGGCGCCGACCGACCGTAGGAAGCCCGAACCGGCAAGACTAGAAATAACTACAAACCCAAGCGGAATTCCCAAAATCAACGCGTCAATAATGTACGCGACAAAGCGCAGCCAAAATCCGGCGTAAGCGGTCGCGCGTGAGGGCGCGGCTGCGGCGTACCCAGGATACGCGGGCGCAGTTATCGGCGGCGCGATGGGCGGCGGAGAAACCGCCTCGGGCGAAGGCGGCACAAAGCCCCCGCCGGGTGCGAGGGGAATGCCGCGCGGCGCGGCTGGCGCGCTGCCCGTCGTCTGGCCGCACGAAGGACAAAACGCGGCCGTGTCCGCCACTTGTGTGCCGCATCTCGAGCAAAACATACATCCTCCTCAGTCAATCGTTCAGAAAAGAATTTCGGGCATCGTACGTTTCCCACGGCACAAGGTCAACTGCGAAAACTCATCCTGCCGCCGAGCCAGGAGCGGATTGCGCGCGCAGGCGGCTGTTGCGTACACTGGGCGCTGCACGGTTCGTTCCGCTATGGCCGTTGACTCATGATCATGATACGGAGGCGATGCCAATGAAGTTGCATTTTCGGCGTGAAATTCTTGCTTTGGGAACTGTACTCGCAACAATTACGCTATTCGCGGCGGGTTATGCGCTGGGAAGCAATCGCTACGGCCAGCCGAAAACGATCATCCACGTGGTCGAGGTGCAGTGGCGGCCCGGCGTGACGGACGCGCAAAAACAGCAAGTGGTCGATGGCGTCCGGAAAATGGCTGCTCAAATTCCGGGAATCGAAAATATCTGGCTGAAGCCGGCGCGACTGGAGCCGCGCGATTTCAGCACGGCATTCGTGATTGAGTTCAAAGACCGCGCCGCAGCCGACGCGTACGCCGAGAGCGCGGCGCATAACGCCTTCGATAAAATCTATGTGCCCTTGCGCGCCAACAGCCTGTCGATTCAAGTGACAAATTAACGGCGCGGGCGAACCAGTTGCTCGAGCTGCGTTTGGATGGATTCCGGCGAAGGCGCATGGCTCGCATCGCCGTTCATTCCCAGCATGCGCATGGTCATCTTGTCCATGCGGCGATCGGAGAGCAACCAGCGCATGGCGATAGCCATTTGCGCTTCACGGGTCACGGTGTAACGAGCGCGCGGATTTGCAGCGCGCACGGCGTGCAAAATCACGCGCGCGCAATCTTCGGGCGTGTTTCGAGCCTTCCCTATTACTTTTTTCCACATTTGCAAAAACCCCAGGTACGTTCGCGCGTACGGACTCGTCGCCGCGTTGCGAGTATACCGGGAAGACAATCCAGCGCTCGTTTGACCCATGCCGGTGGGGATAAATCCGGGCTCAATCAACACAACGTGAATGCCGAATGGCGCCACTTCCATGCGCATCGCGTCGCAGATGGCCTCAAGCGCGTGCTTGCTGCCACTGTACGGACCAAAGAGCGGGTTCGTAACGCGGCCCGCGACGGAGCTCATATTGATGATGCGCCCACGCCGCCGCTCACGCATTGCGGGTAGCACGCGCTGCGCCATGCGCACGGCGGCAAAAACATTCGTGTCGAATTGCTTGCGCAAATCATCCAGTGAGATCTCTTCCATGGTTGCGACGATGGCGATGCCCGCGTTATTGACGAGCACGTCCACCGGCCCGGCGCGCCGTTCGACTTCTGCCACCGCGCGGTTCGCTGATTCGTCGTTCGTCACGTCGAGGTCGAGCGTTTCGAGTGACAAACTTTTCTCTTCAGCAAATTGTTCGAGAGCGGCGCGCTTTTCCGCGTTCCGCCCCGCGGCGAAAACGCGATAGCCTTCGGACGCAAAAAGAATCGCCGTGGCGCGTCCAAGACCGTCGGTGCCGCCAGTGATCAGAACAGTGTCTGGTTTGCCATTCGCAGTGGAGTCCACGAAGTGCCTCCCGAAAATTCACTCGCTCTATGCAATCCATCGAGGCGAGTTTTTTGCCGCGAACGCCGGAAGAGGCTTGCTATGCAGCTGATCGCGGAGCGCCGGCGGCTGGTGACGCGCCTTCAAGTACAACACAATAGCAATGATGACGATGATCGCCGCGGCCAGAATCGCCAGCTTCAAGATTCGCGACGACGGGACATTTTCCTCGTACGGCACACGCTGATTTGGCTTCTGTTTTGGATCCTCGCCTTCAGCCATTGCATTCACTCATCGCTTTCACTTGCCGCCTTAACTACTCGCGTTAACTACTGATGACCGCACCGTTGAGCTGGGCTCTGGGAACTTCGTCTTGGGCTGCTCGCGCTTTCGCGATTCTTGGCTGATTCTTGCGCGATACCCCGTTGGAAGGCAATGCTAGGCCCGCTGCGCTATCAAGTCAACGTGCGAGTCAGTGATTTACCTCACTGACATGCCCGCAGATTTGTGCCACCTTCCGAGGGAAAACCAATTCGTACGAGGAGGACGCCATGATTAAGAAAGTGAAGGGCGGCTACAAAGTGCTGTCCGAGAAGGGGAAAAACCTCGGCGGCCCATACAAAACGAAAGGCGAAGCCGAAAAACGCCTCCGCCAGGTCGAATTCTTCAAACGAAATAAAGGGTGAACGAGCGCAGAAGTGAGTAGCTTTTGGCTTTCTGTATGCAGAAATGTCCGGCCCGTGAACTTATTGTTAACTTGTGTTCTTCCGTAAGCTGCATCCTTTCAAGCATTGGTCCTCCACGTTCCTGTAATAGGGCGGAAGGTATATCTATCTAAATACACAGGATTTAGTGGCAATAAACGCTGATTGTGAGTTTTCGTGCTTTAGGTGTCCCTGTGGGCACTCGAAAGTGAGGACCGAACGACATCCGACAAGTTCAAAGTGTGGCGAGTTTTGGAAGAAACGGAAACGAAAGACGAGCATGGCACGATCCGCGTCATCACCAAAAAGGAGCCTGCCGGCGAAATTGAAAATCCGAAAGAGGGAATCTACGTGACTTGGATGGAGCTTGTCGAACGCTTCGGCGAGGGCTATTATCTCGTCGAAATTCCGCGTCCAATTTACAAACGCTACTTGGTACCGGAAAAACAACTCGTGCGCACGCCGGACCATTTCGAACCGAGCCGATTCGTCAAGAGGATCGGCAATACAATTTTATATGGACGAGAATCAAAGAGCTGGAAGGAGATTCTATGAGCGAAGCGTATGCACAACCGGCCGCGAACGACGGCGCGGGCGATAACGCTACATGGCTCTTTATCCAACCGAGTCCTTACTTCCATAACTCAGAACCTTGGTGGTCGGCCCTATTCTCGATTTTGGTACTGCATCTTGCTCGAGGAGGGAATAACCTCAAGATCCCACTCAGAAAATGTGTTGGCAGTCCGAACGAGACTTTTAATTTTTTAGGAGAGTATCTACTTTGCTCGGATGTCAAGTTCGATGAGGTGCTTGTCGATGCAAAGCTCAATCAAAGACTGTTCCCTGGAATTCCGAACGAATTCAGGGATATAAGACCAGATATCATGATTCATCGACCGACGCTTAGGCGTATAACTCTTATTGAAAATAAGACCGTTGGGGCCAACCTTGGAGAACAGTTGGATAGATACCACGAAGTTAAAGAGCATCTCAGCAAACAGGGCTGGTCGGCGGAGTTCCTCTTACTGATTTCGTCTGGCTACGAAATCAGAAGAGAATGGAGAGCCGTAGAAAAGACCGAAACGAAGCTAATTTTGTGGGAGGATGTGCTTCGTGTCATGGATTCAATCGAGTTTTTTCGGTCGATTATTGGGCTGTCGCTGAGACCGTATTACGAGAAATGGGTATGAGGGGACCAAGTTTGATACGGGCAGGTCTATACAGACGGATCTTGCGGCGTGGATTCCAACAGTCTAGTGTGAAATTCACAGGAAACCGCTGAAAAAATATTGGCATCCTACTTGACGAATACGGAGAAACACGTATACTTCTTGGATGTCGGAAGACCGGGCACGCCCGGAAGACCCGGCGGGCCGGTAATCTCTCCCGTAATAACGAGGTGAGGTTGGATACGAACACCGGATAGGCAACAGTCGAGCTTCGAGTAAATCCTTCCCGGGAAACTGCGGAAGGACTCGCCCGGCGCTTGACGCCGGGTTTTTTATTTTACGAGACAGAGTTCCACAGAAGCCGTAACGGGTATTGCATCCTGCTCATTCTTGTTCGCAAGAGTGAGCAGCATCCAGTGCCCAAAGCACTGCCGCTGAAGTTAGCTTCAGCGAGCCTCGCCGGGTGCGAGGTTTAACGCTCTTTGACAACTGAAGGAAGCTGGCCATTGCGCACGCGATCTCAAGTTCGTGTGTGCAATGATCCGCAAGTTTAGCTCGAGTAGCGCAAGTGGAAAGGCGGACTTGTCCACACGCGCAGTCTGAGGTGTGTTTCCGCGAAGGACCGCAAGATCCGTCGTGGCGATGCTCCTCGGTATCCCAATCCTAACGGATCGGGACGTGTTGGGTGAGTTTTATGGTCAAGCTACTAAGGGCGTACGGTGGATGCCTTGGCGCCAACAGACGAAGAAGGACGTGGCTAGCTGCGATAAGCCTCGGGGAGCCGCAAGCAGGCTTTGATCCGGGGATTTCCGAATGGGGAAACCCATACCGATGAACTCGGTATACGGCTCGCTGAATACATAGGCGGGTACGAGTCAACCCAGGGAAGTGAACCATCTCAGTACCTGGAGGAAGAGAAATCAAACGAGATTCCGAGAGTAGCGGCGAGCGAAATCGGAACAGCCCAAACCATGGTGCTTGCACCGTGGGGTTGTAGGACCGCATAAGTAGAGTTATCAAACCGGAGGCTAGGTGAACCTGCTGGAAAGCGGGGCCAAAGAAGGTGAAAGCCCTGTAACCGAAAGCTTACCGGACTCGAAGCGGTATCCTGAGTACTACGAGACACGTGCAATCTCGTGGGAAACCGGGGAGACCACTCTCCAAGGCTAAATACTCGTTGGCGACCGATAGTGAACAAGTACCGTGAGGGAAAGGTGAAAAGCACCCCTGCGAGGGGAGTGAAATAGAACCTGAAACCGTATGCTTACAAGCAGTCGGAGGGCTATGGCTCGACTTCGGTTGAGCAAAAGCCTGACGGCGTGCCTCTTGCTTAATGAGCCGGCTAGTTATTCTCACAGGCAAGGTTAAGCGTAAAGCGAGCCGAAGCGAAAGCGAGTCCGAATAGGGCGACAAGTCTGTGGGAATAGACGCGAAGCGGGATGATCTACCCTTGGCCAGGTTGAAGGCCGCTTAACCGCGGCTGGAGGACCGAACCGTTGTGAGTTGAAAATCGCTCGGATGAGCTGAGGGTAGGGGTGAAAGGCTAATCAAATTCCGTGATAGCTCGTTCTCCCCGAAATGCCTTTAGGGGCAGCCTTGTGTGATCTGCCACGGTGGTAGAGCACTGAATGGACTAGGGTCCCATCCAGGATACCGAATCCAATCAAACTCCGAATGCCGTGTACAGTAACACAGGAGTGAGACTACGGGGGATAAGCTCCGTGGTCGAGAGGGAAAGAACCCAGACCGCCAGCTAAGGTCCCTAAGTACAAGCTAAGTGGGAAAGGACGTGTGGGCGCACAGACAGCCAGGAGGTTGGCTTAGAAGCAGCCATCCTTTAAAGAAAGCGTAACAGCTCACTGGTCAAGTGCTCACGCACCGACAATCCAACGGGGCTCAAGCTTGTCACCGAAGCTGTGGAATTAACGTTTCCTACGGGAAACGTCATTTGGTAGGGGAGCATTCTGTGGTGTTCGACGGTAGACCGAGAGGACTACTTGACGCCACGGAAGAGACTCTGCCGGCATAAGTAGCGATAAACACGATGAGAACTCGTGTCGCCGAAAGTCTAAGGTTTCCTGAGGAAGGTTAATCCGCTCAGGGTTAGGCGGGTCCTAAGGTGAGGCCGAAAGGCGTAGCTGATGGATAGCAGGTCAACATTCCTGCCCCGCCTGTCGAACGTTATCACGATGGGGTGACGCAGAAGGATATGGGAGTCGGGTGATGGATGTCCCGATTGGGCAGTGTAAGCCGGATCCCGCAGGCAAATCCACGGGGTCATTCAACGGTGAGACTGCTGACGAGGCCACACGGCCGCAAAGTCCCTGATTTCACGCTGCCAGGAAAAACCTCTAAGGAGTACGACAGGTGCCCGTACCTCAAACCGACACAGGTAGACAAGGTGAATATCCACAGGCGCTCGAGAGAACGCTCGCTCAGGAACTAGGCACATTAGCCCCGTAACTTCGGGAGAAGGGGTGCCCCGCTAGGGTTTATAGCCCGAGGGGGCCGCAGTGAAATGCGTTCGGCGACTGTTTAACAAAAACACAGCTCTCTGCTAAGTCGAATACGACGTATAGGGGGTGACGCCTGCCCGGTGCCGGAAGGTTAAAGGGATGGCTCAAGGCCGACTTGTCGGCCCGAAGGCTTGATCTGAAGCCCCGGTGAACGGCGGCCGTAACTATAACGGTCCTAAGGTAGCGAAATTCCTTGTCGGGTAAGTTCCGACCTGCACGAATGGCGTACCGATCGAACGACTGTCTTGGCGAACGGCTCGGCGAACTTGTGGTTCCGGTGAAGACGCCGGATGCCCGCATCTAGACGGAAAGACCCCGTGCACCTTTACTGCACTCTGGTCATGATTAACGGATCGGTCTGCGTAGGATAGGTGGGAGTCGGTGAACCTCAGGTTTCGGCTTGAGGGGAGACAACGGTGAAATACCACCCTGATTGTTCTGTCGTTCTAACCTGCAGCCCTAGACGGGCTGGGGGACACGGCCAGACGGGTAGTTTGACTGGGGCGGTCGCCTCCTAAAATGTAACGGAGGCGCTCAAAGCTCGGCTCAGGCGGATTGGAAACCCGCCGTGGAGTGCAAGAGCATAAGCCGGGTTAACTGCGAGACACACATGTCGAGCAGAAGCGAAAGCTGGATCTAGTGATCCGGTGGTTCTGCGTGGAAGGGCCATCGCTCAACGGATAAAAGGTACGCCGGGGATAACAGGCTGATCTAAGCCAAGAGTTCACATCGACGCTTAGGTTTGGCACCTCGATGTCGGCTCATCGCATCCTGGGGCTGTAGAAGGTCCCAAGGGTTAGGCTGTTCGCCTATTAAAGCGGTACGTGAGCTGGGTTCAGAACGTCGCGAGACAGTTCGGTCCCTATCTGGTGTGGGCGCAGGAAACTTGAGAGGAGCTGTCCCTAGTACGAGAGGACCGGGATGGACGAACCTCTTGTGATCGAGCTGTCACGCCAGTGGCATCGCTCGGTAGCGAAGTTCGGAAGAGATAATCGCTGAAAGCATCTAAGCGAGAAGCTCGCCTCAAGATAAGGTTTCCCAACCCCGATGCGTCGGGGTAAGAAGGCCGGTCGTAGACTACGACCTTGATAGGCGGGAGGTGGAAGCGCAGCAATGCGTGTAGCTTACCCGTACTAATCGGCCGTTCGGCTTGACCATAAAACTTTCCCAACACGTGATGATTCGTTAAGGATCGTCACTCCTAAAGCCGCAGTTTGGCGAAGGGTCCGCAATAAAATGCGGGGCGTTTGGAAAGCGACCTCTTCACTTTCACTACTCAGATGAGTTTGTGGATTTCGCCCGCTTCCTTCAGTTTCAAAGTTCATTGTCGACTATTGACGGTCGGCTTTGGACTTTCACAAGTTTCTGGTGGTCTAACCGCGGGGGTCACACCCGTTCCCATCCCGAACACGGCAGTTAAGCTCCGCAGGGCCGATGATACTGCGTTGGTAACGACGCGGGAACGTAGGTCGCCGCCAGGATTTATCTTTACGCCAAAGGGCTCCGAGCAATCGGAGCCCTTTTTTACTTGCTGGCAGAAGTCTTGGAGAGGGAGTGGCTGGGCACAGAGTCACTGTTTCATACGGCGATGGCACCGGCAAATCTGGCAGCGGAGTCAGCTGTTTCCACGGGAACCCCATCGCGAAGCGCAATAATCTTTCCAGAATTCGCCGCGATACGATCTCCCGGTAACAAAATCCCTGCAAAGTTCAACGGATCCGCCGTGGATATAGTTACGGCCTCGCCGGAGGGCTCAGCCTTTCTGATTGCGCGCACAGACTCGACGGCCACAGGCAAAGCAAATTGCTCGCCAAGAAAACCGCTCACAAATCGGCCTCCCCGTATTTCGCCTCGGTCTTCGAGCCGCCGGAAAGCCATCAACAATTCACGCCAGCGGGGAACGATGCTTTCCCGCGAAACAACTTCGCGAAAGACCACGCCATACCTTTTAAGGAGCATCCGGCAGGTTGCCTCTACGGTGTGGGCCTTGTCGGGCGATTCACTCGCATAAAGCAGCGACCACCGGCCGAGGCTGTGCCGTGGACGCGCATTGTGGCCCCGGCCGTGACCCGAGCGGCGCTTCGGGTCAATCAGTGCGCGGATATTATCGAAGCCATCGGCCGTCAGCAGCCCGGCCGTCACCAATTCCCATAGCGCCGTTTCCACTTCTGCTTTTAGTTTTCCTGTGCCGCGCACAATATCCGCAAAAAATGACGCTCCGTGCTGGCGCACGTACCTCAATATGTCTCGCGCGCCCCCGCCCAAGCCTCGCGGTTCGTTGCTATTGCCGGGGCCGTCGGCCCCATGCGGCAAAATCATCCACTCCGCGTCATCACGAATAAAAAATGCCACGGGCGCGACGCTGGTAGGAATCACACGGCGATTCGTTCCTGTTTGTTCCGTCAACGTCGCCGGATGCGGAGACAGGCGCCCCCAGCCGACCGCGCCGGTCAGGCAGAGTTGATCAAGCACCTTCGGATCATAATTCGCGATCCGCCGCGCCAGAATTTCCCGTTCCCAGGAATTTGCAGGCGCCTCAAATCCTTGGAGCTGTTGCAAGATCTCCAGCGTGCCACGTTCGCCGAAGACTTGCGTTCCGGGCGCGACATGCTGCCAGCGCAACAGCCAGCGCATAAATTGCGCCGCAGTCACCGGTTGGATTTCCTTGCGCAACGCGCCGAGCGTTAGCCGATGAATACGCGCGAGCAGCCTGCGGTCGCACCACTCAATGTCGTTGTCCGAAGCGCTCGTGAACTGTCCCCGCAACACCGAGCCGCTGGCTTCGAGGCGCAGGACGGCTTGTTCAATTTCCGCACTCGCGATTCCGAGCACGTCGCTGAGGATCTGCGCCGTTACTGGACCGCTGTGCGCCATCCAGCCCGTAACACAAGTGCACAGCATCTCCTCGCGGGAAACCGCACCGATCGAGACATTATTATTTTGAAAATCGTGAGCCGCAACATCGAAACGCGCAGTGAGGAAAAGTTCGGCGAACATGGCTGCCTTTTCCGCCGCTACCCAATAAACCCTGTCACCAACACGCGCGCAGGCAACCCGGCGGTCCCCTCGCAAAGCGGTAAAATAATCCTTCCATTCAGGAATCGACTTGTCGAGCATTTGACCGAGTGCGGAGGTGCTATTCGAAGATTCCGGCAGGGCGATGAGTGTCTGTAGCGCGTCGTGAAGTTCGTCCGCATCCCGTACATCGGGCCACGCCTCTTCCCGCACTTCCGCAATGGCGGCGGGGTCGAGTCGGCCAATTTCCGAGAGAACCGCTTCGGGCAACATTCGCCGCATTTCGACAGCGCGCGCACGGCGCTCCTCCAGTGGCGCATCATCGAGGTACGCGTACGGATTCGCATTCAGAATCTCGTGCGAAAATTGCGACGGCACGGGCGTGTCGACGGCAATACAGCGAATCGCTCCGGAAGACATAGCGTCCAAGACGTTCTTCAGGCCGTCGACATCCATCGCCTCGGTCAGCGCGTCTTTCATTGTTTCGCGTACCAGCGGATGATCGGGAATCTCAATCTCGCCGGAAATATTCTCCTGGCATGCCAATGCTTGCGGGAATACGCCCGCCAGTAAATCGTCCGAGCGCATGCGCTGAATTTGGGGCGGCACTTTTTTGCCTCCCTGGAAGCGCAGCAATGCCAGCGCGCGCCCGGCGGTCCAGCGCCAGCGCGTGGCGAAGATCGGCGAAGTGAGCACGGCTTGCGAAAGCAAATCCTCCACGGTGGCGGATTGCAGAAAATGAAAAACGTCCGCGAGGGGAAAGCTGTGCTGTTCACTTAACGAGATATTCAGGCCATTGTCGGTGGCAGCAGCCTGCAATTCGAAATTAAACGAACGGCAGAAACGTTTGCGCAGCGCCAGCCCCCAGGCTTTGTTGATGCGTCCGCCAAATGGTGCGTGGATCACAAGCTGCATGCCGCCGCTTTCGTCGAAGAAGCGCTCCGCGATAACGGTTTGTGTCGTCGGCACAGCGCGCAACACAGCGCGGCCAGCGATGACATATTCGACCGCCTGTTCTGCACCCGGACGGTCCAGGCCGCATTCCTGCATCAGCCAACCGACCGCCGCAACGGCCTGCGATACAGCGCCGCGCACCGAATTCGGCAGAATATTTTCGGTAAGGGAATCGATCTTCGCGCGCAGCTCCGCAACCTGCTCGGAGAGCTCCGGCGTCCGAGAAGGGGCTTCGCCTCGCCAGAATGGGACGTTGGGCGGCGCGCCTTTGGCGTCCTCGACCAGCACGGATCCCGCCTGAACGCGCCGGATCTGCCAAGAAGTGTTGCCAAGCAGGATGATGTCGCCGCGCAGACTTTCCACGGCGAAATCTTCGTCGACCGTGCCAATGGTGACATGTTCGGGTTCGGCAATCACGGTGTAGAGCGCGTTGTCTGGAATCGCGCCGCCGCTCGTGATGGCGGCGAGACGGCTGCCGCGGCGCGCGCGCACGCCTGTGATTCACGCGGTCGCGATGCAGATACGCGCCGTAACGGCCGCGGCGCGATGCAATTCCGTCCGCGAGCATCGCGATGATTTCGTCGAATTCTTTTCGCGAGAGGTTGCGATAGGGATAGGCGCGCCGCACGAGCGCGAACAGATCGTCTTCCTGCCATTCTTGCGCCGCACACTCGGCCACAATTTGCTGCGCCAGAATGTCGAGCGGACATTCGGGAATCACGATGCGGTCCAGCTCGCCGAGCCGTATGGAACGCACAAGCGCCGCGCATTCCAGCAATTCGTCGCGCGTGGTTGCGAAGAGGCGTCCCTTGGGAATCGCTCCGCGCCAGTGTCCGGCGCGTCCGATTCGTTGCAAACCAGTGCCAATCGATCGCGGCGAGCCGATCTGGCAGACCAGGTCCACCGTGCCGATGTCGATTCCCAATTCCAGCGACGCCGTCGCGACCAGCGCGCGAATTTCGCCGGCCTTCAGCTTGCCTTCCGACCGCCAGCCTTCGCTGCCGCGACAAGGCTGCCGTGATGCGACGCCACCGCGTCTTCGCCGAGCAGCCTTGCCAGATTGATGCGCAACGCGCTCCGCCAGCCGTCGCGTGTTCACGAAGATCAGCGTGGACCGATGCTGCTGCACCAGTTCCGCAATGCGGTCGTAGATCTCGTCCCACATTTCGTTCGACGCCACAGGCCCAAGCTCGCTCGCGGGAACTTCGACAGCGAGATCGAATTCGCGTCGTTGTGCGATTTGCACGATCGTCGGCGTGGGCCGTCCGTTTCCGGCGAGAAACTGCGCGACCAATTCGATTGGCTGCTGCGTGGCGGAAAGGCCGATGCGCGAAGGCCGCGCGGATGTGAGCGCTTCGAGCCGTTCGAGCGACAGCGCGAGATGCGCGCCGCGCTTGTCGTCCGCGACGGCGTGAATTTCGTCGACGATCACCGTCTTCACGATTGCGCAGCAGTTCGCGGCTTTTTGCGGCCGTCAGCAAAATGTAAAGCGATTCCGGCGTGGTCACCAGGATGTGCGGCGGACGCTTCTGCATGGCGCGCCGCTCATGCATCAGCGTGTCGCCCGTTCGCACGGCCGTGCGAATCTCCGGCATCAGAAATCCACGCTCGCCGGCAAGCTGCAAAATTTCGCCCAGCGGAGTTTCCAGGTTTTTCTGTATGTCGTTGCCCAGCGCTTTCAGCGGCGAGACGTAAAGCACTTCGGTTTCGTCCTGAAGATCGCCCGCCAGCGCTTTGCGCACCAGACGGTCGATGCACGCGAGAAAGGCGGCGAGCGTTTTTCCGGATCCCGTGGGCGCACAAATCAACGTGTCTTTTTGCGCGAGAATGTGCGGCCAGCCCTGCTCTTGCGGTTCCGTGGGCGTGCCAAATTTGCCCTCGAACCATTCGCGAACGAGCGGGTGCGCCCATTCAAGCGCAGAGGACGGCGGGAGATTCGACAAGGGATGCGTTCACGACACGACCTGGAGAAGCGGTTCCTTATATGAAATGGGAACGCCTCTATTGTCCCGAATTCTTCGTTCAAAAGCAAAAGCGCGTTAAGAAATCGCTCGCGAAATCTTTTTCAGTTCCGCGATGAATCGCTTCACTTCCTCGTGGCGCGTTTCCTCGTCGGGAGCGCGCAATATCGACGACGGATGCACGGTCGCCATCACAAATGGGGCGAGCGGCGATTTAAGGAACTCGCCTCGATGCAGCGTCACGCGAAAGTCTCGCCCGAACAATGCCTGCGCCGCCGTGGCTCCCAGGCAGACGATCACTTTCGGTTGCAACGCGGCGATTTCGGCATCCAGCCACGGACGGCATGCGGCGATTTCCGCGGCGTTCGGTTTTTTGTGGATGCGTCGTTTTCCGCGTGGCTCCCACTTGAAATGTTTTACCGCATTTGTCACGTAGACTTCCTTGCGGTCGATTCCCGCTTCCACAAGAGCGCTGTCCAGCAATTTCCCGGCGGGCCCTACAAACGGCTTGCCCTGTAAATCCTCTTGATCGCCCGGCTGCTCACCGATGAACATGATTTTCGCGTTGGGCATTCCTTCGCCGAAGACAGTCTGCGTGGCTTTTTTCCACAGATCACAAGCTTTGCAATTTTTCGCAGTTTCCTGCAGTTCCGCGAGCGATGCCTCATGCGGAATCAGCATTTTGCCAGCATCCTTTGGCAGGCGTTTCACCATGAATTTAAGATGCGCGACGAATTCGCAGCGGCGCTTGCTCCTTAATACTCACAAATCCATTCATCTCTCACAAACATTCTCATACACCATCATTGACAACGCCTCCCTCCTTGCTCATAATCTCACGTAGGCGAAGAAAAAGCGAATAATAAATCTCTCCCCTCCTCGCCTCAGGATTCCGTCATGGCCCAGAACCTTGCTGCCCTTCGCGCCAAAATCGAATGCGATCTTCGCGGGCGCGCCTCCGCGCCTTTTGACTATCGCGAACGCAAATTCGTCGAAACGGCTTCCGTCGGCATTCCGGAAATCGATTTTTTGGCCGGCGGTTTGCCTCGCGGCGGCTTCACGGAAATTTGTGGGCCTCCCTGTTCCGGCCGCACCAGTTTTCTTCTTTCCGCTTTAGCTTCGCGAACGGCTCATGCGGAAGTGTGCGTCCTGGTCGATGGCAGCGACAATTTCGATCCTCATTCCGCTCAGGCGGCCGGCGTGGAACTGAAACAATTGCTTTGGGTTCGCTGCCGCAACATCGATCAGGCTTTGCGCGCGACGGATTTACTTTTGCAGGGACGCGGCTTCGGTTTGATCGCTCTGGATTTGAGCGACATTCCTCCGGAAACCGTGCGGCACGTTCCGCTCAATGCCTGGTTTCGTTTTCGACGTAGCGTCGAGGATACGCGAACAATTTTTGTTGTTCTCGACCAGGAACCAAATGCCAAAACGTGCGCTTCGCTGGTTCTACGGCTTGGCTCCGAGGCCGTGCGCTGGTCGACCACGATTGAAGCACAGACAATGGATTCTTTCGTGTATCCGTCTGCGTGGCTGTTCGATGGAGTCGATGTTCGCGTTGAAGTGCTTCGTTCGCGCGTTCAAAATGCAGCCGTGGGAGGTTTTCATCGCGGATTCGCTCCAGCAAGCATCGGTGGCGATACGGAACTTTTCGGGACAAAAACAATCTGGAACAGTCCTGATAATTTGCTGCTTGAGTCGCAATCGAAAGGGTTGAAAAAACGAGAATGAGGATTTGCGCTGTCGCCGTCACCGCAGCTTTCCAATTCGCAAACGAATTCATATGGGTTTCGCTTCCATCTACGTCCCCAATTTCCTCGTGCAATCCGTTGTGCGTGCAGAAGCTGCGCTTCGCGATCGCGCGATTGTGCTTGTTGATGGAACTCCTCCCCTCGAAAAAGTTGTGGCCATGAGCGACGCCGCCGCACGCGCGGGAATTCAGTTGAGCATGACAAAATCGCAAGTCTCGCAGTTCACCGGCATCAAAATCCGCAATCGCTTACGAGCGCAGGAAAAGGCTACGCACGCCGCTTTGCTCGACATTGGCTGGTCCGTTTCCCCGCGCGTGGAAGATACGGTGCAAGACACAATCGTCCTCGATCTTGCCGGGCTCGCTTCCTTATTCCACGCTGACGAAAATATTGCGGATGAATTAGTACGACGCGCTGCTGCTCTCGGCCTGCTCGTCAATGTTGCTATTTCGTTCAATCTCGAAGCAGCCATCCACGCCGCGCGCGGTTTTTCGGGTGTCACAATAATTCCTCCCGGCGAGGAATTGCAGCGCCTCGGCAGTTTGCCAGTCAGCGTGCTCTCGCCATCCCTGCAAGTTCTCGAAACCCTCGAGCGCTGGGGCGTGCGCACTTGCGCAACGCTGGCGGCATTGCCGCTTTCGCAGCTTTCGGAGCGTCTGGGCCAGGAAGGAGTTCGGCTGCACGAATTGGCGCGTGGCGCGAGCCGGCGTTCGCTTGCGCTCATCGAACCATCTACTGGTTTTGAAGAAGAAATGCTGCTCGACTATGCCGTCGCGGAACTCGAGCCTTTGGCGTTTCTGCTTGGCCGCTTGCTCGATCAATTGTGCGCGCGGCTGACGGCGCGTTCGCTCGCCGCCGGCGCCATCCATTTGCGATTTGACTTGGAGCGCTCTCCAGAAAATAATTTGCAATTCTTGGACGGCAAATCTTCTGGCGAGTCTGCGCTCGGCATTTACGAAAAGTTTTTGAACTTGCCTGTGCCCATGCGCGATTCCAAAATGCTTCTGCGATTGCTTCGCCTGCAATTGCAAGCCAATCCTCCGCGGGCATCCATTATAAAAATTTATCTCGCGGCCGAACCCGCGCGCCAGCGTGTCGCTCAGGGCAGTTTGTTTCTTCCCAGCTCTCCCGATCGGGAAAAATTGGAACTGACCATTGCACGCCTTACAAATCTGGTTGGCGATTCCCATATCGGCTCACCCGAATTAGTGGACACGCACCGGCCGGGAGAATTTCGCATGAACCGGTTCGCTCCTTCGCACAATGAGCCACTGAAAAACCGCAGATTCAGCAAACCGGCCACGGGGTTTCGCGCCTTCAGACCCTCGCTGCCGCTGAAAGTTGAATTGCGTGAAGGGCATCCGGCGCGCATTTCGTTTCGCGGCATGCGCGGAGAAGTCGTTGCAGCTTCCGGCCCGTGGCGTACTTCTGGAGATTGGTGGCAAGAAGATCCATGGCAACACGACGAATGGGATCTTGAAATTCATTTTCGTTTTTCTCCAGCGATTCACCTGGAACACGCCTATGCGTGCCCGCAGCGCGGTCTCTATCGTATTTATTACGACGCGCTTCGCGGCCATTGGTTTATGCGGGGAATTTACGACTGACCTGAGCAATGACCTACATCGAGCTACATGCGCGCTCCGCATTTAGTTTTCTTGAAGGCGCTTCTTTGCCTGAAGAATTGGCGGGTGTGTGCGCGGAGCTTGAAATTCCAGCCATGGCGCTGCTCGATCGCGACGGCGTTTATGGCGTGCCGCGCTTTCATCTCGCTGCGAAAAAAATCTCATTGCGAGCCCACATCGGCGCGGAAGTCACATCCACTAACGGCTGGCGCTATCCATTGCTCGTCGAAACACGCGCAGGCTACCAGAATCTTTGCCGCCTCATCACTCGCATGAAAATGCGCGCATGCAAAGGAGAAGGCTCCGTCTCGGCCGAGGAAGTCACGGAAAAATCCGTTGGCCTTATCTGTCTCACGGGCGGTGAAGAAGGACCGCTGGCCCATGCGCTCGTCCATGGAGGAATCACGCGCGGAATTGAATGCGTCCAGCAACTCTGCGAAATATTTGGCCGCAAGAATGTCTACGTCGAATTGCAGCGGCATTTCTGCCGTAAAGAAGAGGTGCGCAATCAAGCTGCTGTTGAAATTGCGCGCAAATTGCGTTTGCCTTTGCTTGCTACCAACGGCGTCTCCCATGCGCAGACGCGCGCACGCGAAGTGCTCGACGTTTTTACGTGCATCCGGCACCATCGCACTCTCGCCACGGCGGGCCGTTTGCTCGCGCGCAATGCCGAGCGCCATTTGAAATCCTCCGCGGAGATGGCGCAGCTGTTTGCCGATCTTCCCGAAGCCATTGTTAATACTGAAATCCTCTCTTCGCGCTTGAAATTCACTTTGAACGATTTGGGCTACCAGTTCCCGAAATATCCCGTGCCATCCGGCGAATCGCAAATGAGTTTTCTGCGCCAGCGTGCGCACGAAGGAATGATTCGCCGCTACGGACCAGACAACGAACGTGCGCGTCTTCAAATCGAGCGCGAATTGGCGTTAATCGACAAACTCGACCTCGCCGGATATTTTCTGATCGTTTGGGACATCGTGCGCTTTTGCCGCGGGCAAAATATTCTCGTTCAGGGACGCGGCTCGGCGGCCAATAGCGCCGTCTGCTATTCCCTCGGCATTACTGCCGTCGATCCCGTCGGGATGGATCTTCTTTTTGAACGATTTCTCTCCGAAGAGCGCGGCGAATGGCCGGACATTGACCTCGATCTGCCGAGCGGCGATCAACGCGAACGCACCATTCAATATGTCTATGAACGCTACGGAAAATTGGGCGCGGCCATGACTGCCAACGTCATCACCTATCGCGGCCGTTCGGCAGCGCGCGAAATTGGCAAAGCGCTCTCGATCGATCCCGAAACTTTAGGGCGCTTGGCTGGCTTTGTCGGTGCCTGGGAATATAGAGACGATAACGATACGCTGGCGCGCCAATTCCGCGATGCAGGCCTTGATCCATGCCATCCGCGCATTCGCAAATTTCTCGAACTTTGCCTTGCTGTTCAGGATTTGCCGCGCCATTTGGGTCAACATTCTGGAGGAATGGTCGTTTGCCAGGGCCAACTCGATTCTGTTGTGCCGTTGGAGCCAGCGACAATGCCCGGCCGCATCGTCGTGCAATGGGACAAAGAAGATTGCGCCGATATGGGCATTGTGAAAGTCGATCTGCTGGGCTTGGGTATGATGGCGGTGCTTGAAGATTCGCTGAAAATCATTCGCGACCATTACGGCGTAGAAGTCGACCTTGGGCGCCTGCCGGCGAACGATCCCGCTGTTTACGATGCGCTGCAAAAAGCGGACACCGTGGGCATGTTTCAAATCGAAAGCCGCGCACAAATGTCCTGCTTGCCACGTCTGCGCCCGAAATGCTTTTACGACATTGTGGTGCAGGTCGCGATCATTCGACCAGGTCCGATCGTCGGCAAAATGGTCCATCCTTATTTGAAGCGCCGCCAGGGGCGCGAATCTGTGGAATGCCTTCACCCTTCGCTCGAGCCCGTTCTCGCGCGTACTCTAGGCGTGCCGCTCTTTCAAGAGCAACTGCTGCGCATGGCCATGATCACAGCTGGCTTCACGGGAGGCGAAGCAGAGGAATTACGCCGCGCATTCGGCTTCAAACGCTCCGAAGCGCGCATGAAAGACATCGAAATAAAACTTCGCCGCGGCATGGACAAAAATGGAATCGCGCCGGAAATTCAGCGGAAAATTGTCCAGTCCATCACTTCGTTCGCGCTCTATGGATTTCCTGAATCGCATGCCGCGAGTTTTGCACTTCTCGCCTACGCCAGCGCCTATCTGAAATGCCATTACCTCAGCGCTTTCACTGCTGCTCTGCTGAACAATCAACCAATGGGCTTTTATCATCCCGCGACGATTGTCAAAGACGCCCAGCGGCACGATCTGAAAGTCAGGCCCATCGACGTGACCTGCTCGGACTGGCTTTGCACGCTCGAACAATTTCAAGAGAAAGACGCTCAAGGCCCGGCTTTGCGACTCGGCTTGCGCTTCGTTAAAGGCTTACGCGCCCAAATCGCCGTAGAAATTGTCCTCCAACGTGCTGCTCGCTCGTTTGCCTCGATTGAAGATTTGAAACTCCGCATTCCCGCAATCCATAAATCCGAACTTGCGGCCCTCGCGGAAATTGGCGCTTTAAATTTCATCGAAGGCAAACGCGATCCACGGGGTGAGAATCGCCAAACCATCCATCGTCGCGATGCCTTGTGGCAGATCGAACGCGCCGCGCGGCGGCCAGGAGCATTATTCGAAACACTTGAAACATCGCCCAACAAATCAGAGAACTACTCGAGCGCCAAATCGGAAAACTCCCAGTTTGCAATCGCGCGGCCAGCAGCGGCCGATTCGCCTCTTGCTCCCATGACCATCGAAGAAAGGCTGATTGCCGACTTTCGCGGCACGGGTATGACCGTAGGCCCACATCCCCTCGCTTACTATCGCGCGGATTTGAAACGGCGAGGTATTCGTTCTGCTATCGAGATCGAGCGCCTTCCTCATGGCACGCACGTCCGCTTCGCCGGAGCAGTGATCGCGCGCCAACGCCCCGGAACTGCGAAGGGCTTTGTGTTTCTTAGCCTGGAAGACGAAACAGGTATCGCCAACGCAATCATCACGCCACAACTTTTCGAGCAGGATCATACCGTAGTCGTCCATCACCAATTTCTGCTGATTGAAGGAAGGCTGCAAAATCAGGACAACGTCATTTCAGTCAAAGCCGAAAGCGTTCAGCCCTTGACCCTTACCCGCGCCGAAACCGCTTCCCATGATTTTCACTGATCATTGGCCATAGCAAACATCTGGCTCCCTTGCGTAACCCAAAATCCTGAAGCTGCCAATCGAAAGCGACTTTATGCTTGCGCAAAACATTCTTGACACGAGCATATTCTCTCGCCGATAGTGAGTGCGCGTCTCGCACTTTATATGTCAGAAAATTCAAGCAGCTACACCCGGCGAGCCCTTCTAAAAACTATCGGTATCGGCGGCGGTGCACTTGCTCTTAGCCATCTCGCTGGAGCGAACGCCCTCGCGCAGCAACAGCCGTCCGCAGCAAGACGGCTCTCATCGTTCACTGGTCCAGGCGCGAATCCGTACTGGAATTCCGTCGGGCCGATGGCGACGTACCCGCAAAAAGCGCCTTTGGTTTTGCTCACTGACCGCCCAGTACAGCTCGAAACGCCGCGGCAATATTTTCTCGACGCCATCACGCCCAACGATGCATTTTTTGTGCGCTGGCATCTTGAAAGCATTCCGAATGAAGTGGATCTTTCGTCGTGGAGGCTGCGCGTCGAAGGCAACGTCAACAAACCGCTCGAGCTGAGTTTTTCTGATCTGCTGCACAAATTTAAGCCCGTGACGTTCGCCGCGGTCAACCAATGCTCCGGCAACAGCCGCAGCCGCTTCGAGCCGCGCGTCGCGGGAGGCCAATGGGGCAATGGCGCAATGGGCTGTGCGCGATGGAGAGGCGTGCATTTTCGCGAGCTTCTGGACATGGCGGGCGTGAAGAGCGGGTCCGTGCAAGTCCAGATGCAAGGTCTTGAGCGCGGCAAGGGTCCCAAGGGCATGCCTTCCTACGAATTCAAAAAGTCCCTCGATCTGAGCAATCCCGTTCTCGACGAAAGCATTGTCGCGTATTCCATGAACGGCGAGCCGCTGCCGATGCTCAATGGTTTTCCTGTTCGCTTGATCGTGCCGGGATATTTCGCGACCTATTGGGTGAAATGCCTCACGGACGTTCGTCTTCTCGATAAGCCCGATGAAAATTTCTGGATGAATCCCGCGTATCGCGTTCCGGACACGCCGCGAGGCACTACGACGCCCGCCGACGTGGCAGCCGGCAAAGTAAAAATGATTCCCATCAACCGTATGCCCGTGCGGTCGTTCATCATTTCGCCCGACGGCACGACGAAAATCCCTGCGGGCTTGCCCGTCGCGGTTCGCGGCACTTCCTTGAGCGGTTTTGGCCGCGTCGTCAAAGTCGAATTCTCGGATGCCGCGCGCGGCGGCTGGCGCGAGGCGAGACTTGGCGAAGACCTGGGCCCTTACGCGTTTCGTACGTGGGAATATCCGTGGACGCCAGAACGTCCCGGAAAATATTCGCTCGCGGTTCGCGCCACGGATGAGAAGGGCAACGTGCAGCCTGACGAAGGTGTCTGGAATCCGGGAGGCTATCTTTGGAATAAAATCGAGCGCCAGGAAATCGTTGTAGGAGACGCGGCATGATCGGCGCTGGAAAAAGGCGACGCGTATTTTTCGCATTGCTGATTGGCGTGTGCGTCCTCGCTGTCGGCGCAATTTATGCTGATCTCGAAATCGGCTATTACACGGCGGCGAATCTCGGCCGTATCGCGCAGCCCGCTCCGCCAAATCTTCGCCCAAATGGAGTCTACAACGTTGCCGCTTATCCGCTTTACACACCACAATTAGTTCCCGGCGCCGGGCGCCAGGATGCGGCGGCCTACTGCAACACTTGCCACACGCCCAGTTACATCACCATGCAGCCTCCATTGCCAGCGGCCACTTGGAAAGCAGAAGTCGATAAAATGGGCAAAGCCTTCGGCGCGCAGATACCCACGGACTCTCAAACCCGCATCCTTCAATACCTCGACGCGCATTACACCCCCGAAACTCGCAAGCGCTGACATTTCGAAATTCGCTCCGTCGGGTATATACTCCCGCGTTCTGACTGAAATACACATGCAAGGGAGCCATCCAATCGTGAGCCATTCTCGCGGCGTCTTTAATCCGTCTGTTATTTTCTTTGCGTGCCTTTCAATTTTTCTTGCGGCCGCGCCTCAGTCCACGCCTGCACAGCAAGCAAATCCAGACTCCTACAGCGCGATGCGCTGGCGCGAAATCGGCCCCTACCGAGCCGGACGCGTCACGGCTGTGGCAGGCATTCCCGGCAAGCCCGCGATCTATTACATAGGGACTCCCGGCGGCGGCGTCTGGAAAACGACCGATGGCGGCACCGAGTGGAAGCCGATTTTTGACGCCGAGCACATCGCTTCCATTGGCGCCGTGACGCTCGCACCGTCCGATCCGAATATCATTTACGTCGGCACCGGCGAACAAACGCAGGGCAATGGTGTCTACAAATCGACGGATGCGGGCGCGACTTGGACGAACATCGGCCTGGGCGACACGCATTTCATCAATTCCGTTCTCGTCGATCCGCGCAACCCCAATATCGTTCTGGTCGGCGCCATGGGCGACAGTACTGCCAGCGAAAATCGCGGCGTTTACAAATCCACCGACGGCGGCAAGACGTGGAAAAAAGCTTTGTACAAAGACGACATGACCGGCATCGCAGATATGGTTCTCGATCCGAATAATCCGCGAGTGGTTTATGCAGCGCTGTGGAAGGCTGCCGCGCGCGTTTTTTTTCCACCCAACAGAAAACCTGCGCCGGGACCGGACGCATGGATTTACAAATCCACGGACGAGGGCTCGACGTGGAAAATGCTCGACGGCGATGGCATGTCCTCGAAGAAATGGGGCCGCACGGGAATTGCTGTCGCCCCGGGTGATCGCGGCCGCCGCGTGTTTGCCATCACCAGCGAGGGTCTGTACCGTTCGGACGACGCCGGCGTGAACTGGCGTCAAATCACGCAGGACCCGCGCGTTGTCGGCAATGGATATTTCAGCCGCGTGTTTGTCGATCCGAAAAACCCTGATGTTGTTTACGTAATGCAGACGTGTACCTACCGTTCGACTGACGGTGGCGTGAATTTCGCGGCGTTTAAGGGCGCACCCGATGGCGACGACTATCATGTCTTGTGGATCGATCCGGCGAACAGCAAACGCATGCTCTTGGGCGTCGATCAGGGCGCGACAATCAGCGTGGACGGCGGAAAATCGTGGACGCCGTGGTACAATCAGCCCACTGGTCAGCTTTATCATCTCTCCGCCGACAATCAGTTCCCCTACGTGATTTACGCTTCGCAGCAGGATAGCGGCACCGTGGCGATTCCCAGCCGCAGCGATTTTGGCCGCATCCGCGACCGTGACGTTTTTTCTCCGGCGGGATATGAATTTGGTTACATCGTTGCCGATCCTCTTCACCCGTATCTCGTTTATTCCGACGGTGCGCCGGGCACGATTGTGCGCCTGGATCGCAGAACGAACCAGATCGTCGCCGTTTTCGAGCGCGGCAGTAAATACCGCTCCTCGGAAAACGCTCCACTGCTATTTTCCCCGCAGGATCCGCACACGCTGTATTACGGTTCGCAGTATGTACTCGAAACCACGGATGGCGGAATGAACTGGCACGAAGCGAGCCCGGATTTGACGGAGCGGCCCAAGGAAAGTGGCGGCGCGAACGCAAAAGAAAAACAGCCGCCCATCAACCCGCGAAGTAAAGTGATTACCGCGCTTTCTCCGTCACCGATTTCCGCGAATGTTATGTGGGCCGGAACTGGCGATGGTTTGATTCAGGTGACGCGCGACGGCGGCGCTACCTGGCAGGACGTTTCCATGCCGGGGCTGGACGCCCGCAGCCAAGTCAGCATCATCGACGCGTCGCATTTCGATGCGGGCGCTGCGTATGCCGCCATCAACAAGTTCCACGATTCGCATGCCTACTTCTATCGCACGAATGACTACGGCAAAACGTGGCAATCCATTTCGACGGGATTCCCCGATTACGGCATCGCTCGCGTCATCCGTGAAGATACCGAGCGCAAGGGCCTGCTCTATGCGGGAACCGAAACGGGCGTCTTTGTCTCGTTCGACAACGGCGATCACTGGCAATCGTTGCAGCTTAATTTGCCGGCGTGCTCCGTTCGCGACTTAATTGTTCATGGCGACGATCTTGCCATAGCGACTTACGGCCGCTCGCTCTGGATTCTCGACGATGTAACTCCTCTGCGGCAGGCAAGCGAACAGGTCAGCAGCGCGGACGCATATTTTTATCACCCGCAGACAGCAATCCGCCTGCGTTGGAACAACGATCAGGATACGCCGCTGCCGCCCGAAGTTCCTGCGGGTCAGAATCCGCCCGATGGCGCATTTATCGATTACTATTTGAAATCGGCGCCGCAGGGCGACATTACCCTCGCAATCTCCGACTCTCAAGGAAACCTGATCCGTAAATATACAAGCGCGGCGCCTCCGCCGACGAAGCTCGAGCCAGTTGCGGTTCCCGAATACTGGTTCGCGCCGCCCACCGTTCTTCCAAAAAACGCGGGAATGAATCGCTTTGTGTGGAATTTGCGCTATCCGCACCCACCTGCGCTCAGTTACGGAGTTTTCGGCGGACTTCAGAAATACGTCGAATATTACGGCACCGAAGACGCGGTTCCGGGTGTGACGCCGCGGTTCCAGCCGCTCGGTCCCCAAGTTGTTCCCGGCGATTATCAACTGGCTCTCACCATGAATGGCCAAACGTATCGCCAGATGCTTCACGTCGTGAAGGACCCGCGCGTGCGCATTTCGCAATACGATTACGTTGCACAGTTTGATCTGCTGAAGCAGGCGAATGCCGGAATGTCAGCCAGCTACGACGCGTTCACCGCGCTCGCCCCTCTCAGCGATGCGTTCGCTGACCGTTTGAAAAATTTGAAGTCGAATGCGCAAGCCAAGAATGACGTCGAGGCCGTTGAAGACTACGACAAGAAGTTCAGGGCCATTGAAGATGGCACATTCGTAGCACCCGGCTTCGGTGGAGTGAACTCCGATTTGACGCAGATCGTCTATGCCGCAGATACAGGCGATGGCCGACCTGCGGAATCGGTGCGCGCGGCAGTTAAGGAATCGTGCCAGGCGTTGACGAAGGACTTCGACGCGTGGCGCAAATTCGACGCAAACGATCTGCCGGCGCTGAACACCTGCTGCAGAAATACAATCTTGCTGCGCTTCCAGCGGCGACGGTGAATGCACCGGCATCCGCATGCGGCCAGTAACCGAGGCAAACGCTTCGTCGAAATTTATCTCTGCAGCGGCTGTGCGCCAATCACGGGCGCCTGCAACGCAAGCACGCGCTGGATCTCTTCATTCCACACCAGCCATTCGTGCTTGCCAGGAACCTCCGCGTAGCGATAGGGCATCTTGAGCTTCGCGAGCAATGCCACGAATTCGCGGTTTTCGCTGAGCAGGTTGTCTCCCCATCCAATCGCGAGGTAAAGCTGCGGACAATTCTCCGGCGCGAGCTTGCGAATCAGCAGAAACGGGTCTTCGTCCTTGCGCGCGGGATTCCTTGCGGGTCCAAAATCATCTGAAATCGCCTTCCGTACACTCGGATTTTCTTTTATCGTTTGCTTATTCTTCGTCACCGGTTTGTCCCAACGCGCCATGTTTGCGCTGGCCACGACGCCGCTCAGACTCGCCACTGCCGCGAACATTTCGTGGTGCTTTAGTCCCAGGAACATCGCTCCGTAGCCGCCCATCGACAGTCCCGCGATAGCGCGTCCTCCGCGCGAAGCAATCGTCCGGTAATGAGCATCGACGTAAGGAATCAAATCCTCAATGATGTAATTCTCCCATTGCATTTTAGGATTGGTGTAGTTGTTAACGTACCAGCCGTTCTCCCCTTCCGGCATCACGATGATTTCTTCGTAGGACTTGGCATAATCCACTATGCCCGTCTTCTCGCACCAGTCTGAGTAGTGGCCCGTGTATCCATGCAGCAGATAGAGCACGGGAAAGCGTTTATCGCTCGAGGTGTAATCGCTCGGCACAATAATATTGAATTTTACTTCGGTGCCATTGAGGTGCTCTGCTTGGAACTGTACGGCCTCGCAACCAGCGGAATTCGCGGCGGCCGTTTGAACGGTGCGCGGCTGCGCGGCCTTCGCACAAAGAAGGAGGAAAAAGCACATGCACGCAGTCCGGCATCCACTCATCGTCAAGAACTTCACCAACATTTTGCACTCGTACAAATTCACCATTATCCGGCGCGCCCGGATGTTCGTCCCTCGGTAAAGCCGCGCGGTTAATTCCTCTGCTCCTTTGCGTTTCAAGCACGCCAGAGCGTGCCACGAAATAAAGCGAGCCATCAATTGCTCCTGTTCCAGTAGAATATCCCGCGAATCAATCAGTGTAGCCGCCGCGAGCCAAGCAGAAAAGAGCGTAATGAACGAACCGCGCACCGGGCATCCGTTTCATCTCTACGACGCGATTCATCAGCAACCTGCCCTCGTGCGCCGCATGATCAGCGAGCACAGCGACCTGGTCGCGCGGGTGGCGCGCGCCGCCGCGGAAAAGGAACGGCTGTGGATTGTCGGCATCGGCTCTTCGCTTTACACGGCGGAGATTGCTGAATATTTCTTTCGTCACCTCACCTGCGGTCGCGCAGACGTCCGCGTGGGACAATCCTTCGAATTCGTGTTCTACCCGCCCGCGCTCAGTGAGCGTGACACGGTCATCATCCTTTCGCACACAGGAATCACGAAGTGCACCATCGACGCTCTCGAATTCGCCCGCCGCGCCGGCGCACTCACAATTGGTATTTTGGGAGAAAACGAAGGCGAAGCCATGCGTTCCGTCGATTTCCTTATACCCACGTGCGAACAAGAAGTTTCCTTCGCATATACGAAAAGTCTTACTTCGGCCCTGGCGCGTCTCGCGTCATTCTCGATCGCGTTCGCTGAAATTCGCAGCGGGAAAAATTTCGTCGCCAAAAATTCGCTAAACGGCATTCCCGATTTGATGCAGCAGGCGCTCGGCCTTGAAGCAAAAATGAAAGACCTGGCGCGAAAAATCGCCGACCGCCGCCGGATCGTTCTGACCGGCACAGGTCCCAGTTGGCCCACCGCTCGTGAAGTCGCGTTGAAAATTAAGGAAACGAGCTTCGCCCCCGCCGAAGGCGAGCAAACGGAACAGCTCCGGCACGGCCCCTTCTCCGAAATCGACGAACGCATGACCCTCATTGCTCTCCTCGCTGGCGGTCCCGCTGACGAACGTACGCGCATGATCGTTCGTGCTGCGGGCGAAACCGGGGCACATCGAATCGTGTTTCATGTTCCTGCGGCTCGACCAGACGATTCCGCCGATGATTGGATCGCCATTCCCGCAGTGGACGAATGGCTCTCGTCTTTTGTATTTCTCGTGCCTCTGCAATTGCTAACGTATTTCCTCGCCCTCGCACGCGGCACCAATCCGGACCATGGACGCCTGGACCAGCCCGCACACGCCCGCGCTCGAAAAATTTACAAGTATTAAACTGGATTTGCTTAGCTGCTTGGGGGTCTAGCCGAACAGGCCATCTGGCCAGTTAGCTGACACGCGCCCTCGCTCCCGTGTTGCGAGTCACCAGTCTCCCGCTGCGTGTAAAATCGTTGCAACGCTCGTCCTGGGAGGCTTAACTGATGCGACGGACAATTGCTTTTCTTTTCGCTGCTTCTCTGTTGTTAGCTACAGGCGTGTTCGCGCGCGTGCATACTACCGAAATAGGTGGCACCATCTCCGCGCCAAACGGCAGACCGGCAGTCGGCGTGCAAGTTATGGCCGAACGCTCCGATGGTTCGCTTCCGCTCGCGACGCGCACCGATTCGCGCGGCCATTTTTTATTTAAGTTCGTTCCGCCAGGCCTTTACGACATTCGTGCATCGGACAGGAGCGCTGCCTCCGTCTGGAAACACAACCTCGTTGTGCACTCACGAAAAGAGACTGTGGTAAATCTTCGCCTTATGTGGACGAAACATCCGCAACGGACTGCGCCGCCGCGCCCTAATTAAGTCTCTGTTCATAAATGCGAAGGACCTCCGGAACCCCGCAAAATCTTGAATAAGTCGTTGTTTTTCAATGTAGTACTATTGTCGAAGTACCATGCTGCTGAACCTCCAGAGTCATTGTTCCATTCCGGACGCTTTCTTACCATGAATCGTGCGGGTTGGGGACGTGCTGCGGGGACGACGGCTCCAAAAGGAGCCGGGGCCGATTCCAACCCGATCGAGCCCGCGCGCCGGCGTTTCCCCCATCTTGACCCCCGCCGGCAGCGGGACTTATCTGTGACACCTTCATTGCCGCGCGTTCGGGCCTGCCTTTGGTCACCTGGTTGCCTCTTAATGCGGTGTGCCTAGCATCTCCTTACTTTATCGAAGAGAAACAAGCAACATGCCGTCGCCCAGTTCGCTTCCGGTGCCATTCGGAAGTGACACGTGAAAGCAAAACTGTACATTCCCCCGATCGTTCACTTCGCTCTTGTCGTGGCAATCATGCTCGCGGCCACAAAACCTGCTCCTGCTTCGGAACTGCATCAGAAAACAGCCGCCGCCTTCGATCATTACGTCGCGCTTTCCGAAACAAAAATTGACGCGTCACTCAACGGTCACAGGGGCTTCCTGTGGGCTGATCGCCTGCCGCCCGAGCAGCGCGCCACCATTTTCGCGCGTTTGCGCTCGGGCCATATTGTGATTGAACGCGTGGAAACGCTTGAAAATGACAAACCCATCGCTATTCCTGGCGGACTTATCCACGATTGGATTGGAACTGTGTTCATTCCCGGCGCAACATCGCGGCGAACCCTAGCGCTTGTTGAAGACTACAACCACCAGTCTGAATATTACCGGCCACGCGTGCTTGCGTCGAAAATTCTGTGGCATGAAGGGAATGATTACCGCATATATTTGCGCCTGTACGAGAAAAAAGTTCTGACGTGCGTGCTCGACACCCAGCACGACGTCCATTACTCCATCATCGACTCATCGCGCGCATGGAGCCGCTCGCGCAGCACGCAGATCCGCGAAGTGGCTGCCTGGGGTGAACCGCACGAACACGATCTTCCCGCTGGCCATGATGATGGTTATCTCTGGCGCATGAACACTTACTGGCGATTTGAACAGAAAGATGGCGGGATGTATGTTGAGTGCCGTTCGATTTCGCTGACGCGAAATATTCCCAAGGGCGTTGGCTGGTTGGTCGGCGGATACGTCGAAAGCATTCCCCGCGAATCACTGGAATTCACCCTCGACACTACAAGGGAAGTGCTCACGAATGGCAAAAAATTCTCCGCAAACGAAATCCTCACGCAGCGATTCATCGCTTCCGAGAGACGGTGGCAAAAGATTGAGCGTTCGCAGCTGAGACAATCAGAAAGTCGTAGCCGCCAGAAAAATATCGGGGAACCCGTTCAGGTCGTTGGTGACAAGATTGCTTGCCGCCGAGTAGAAGGAGACCACGTGTCCTGCGCTGCTAATCACAGGACTGAGCGACGTCCCATTCCCGGGCGTCTTTGTGGCTGACACACTCACCAGCACCGTGCTCGGCTTGCAGCCGGCTGTCCCGTTGATGCACGTGTTGTAAACGTAGATATTTTCGAGACCGTTCAAATTTGCCGTCGACAAATTGCTGGCTTGCGACGCAAATGCGATAAATTGCCCGGAGTTCCCGAGGCTGGGATGTTCGCTCAACGCGTTCGCGGGTGTTGCATTATCCGCGGCCAACGAAACAATCGTGGTTTTGGCCGAACATCCTGTCGCGATTCCCTGGCAAGTATCTCGCAAATAAATTTCTGGGATGCCTCCCGAAGTTGCTCCCAAATTCGACGCGCTTGACGCGAATGCCACGAACCGGCCGTCCGGCGTCATCGTTGGTTCCGAGCTCGGCCCATCCGCGAACGCTGAACCATCCGGCGTTGAAATCAATTGGGCGGAGGAAGCGGTGCAGCCTTTTGTAATTCCGATGCAGTACCCAACGCGATAAATTTCCGGGGTCCCGCCTGAGCCCGTCACAAGATTCGTCGCTGTCGATGTAAACGCGACAAACTGCCCTCCATTCTTGCTGGTCTCAACCACAGGCTGCGAACTCGATCCATCAGCAGGTGTCACACCGTCTGCCGCAACTGAGATGAGCATGGTTGTCGCCTTGCACGCTGGCCCAGCGGCGAGGCATGTGTCCCTCAAGTAGACTTCCGACGCTCCCGTCGTGGCTCCCGCGACCAAATTCGTTGCTGTTGAAGTGAATGCGATAAACCGGCCATCCGGGCTGACGGAAGGCTGGCTCGCCACGCCCAGCGCTGGCGTAACGCCGTCGGAGCCGACCGAAACCAGGCTGACCGTCGGCGTGCATCCCGTGGCCACGCCCGCGCAGGGATTTGCAGCGAAGATCTGTGGCGTCGTTCCGTCAAAGCTGAATCCTGAAACCAAGTCTGTTGCCAGCGAACTGAACGCCACAATATTCCCGGTCGACGATACTGCCGGTTCTGAGCTCGGTCCGTTGGCTACGATTCCGGCTGGATCCAAGTTGACCAAAATTTCTTTGGGTGTGCATGAGGACGTCACACCCAGACATGTATCACGAAGAAAGATGTTGGACGCGCCGTTGGTAATGGGATTAGGAGGTGGATTTGTCGTGGTGGTTTCCATCAGATTTGTTGATGACGAAGTAAAAGCCACAAACCGGCCAGTCGCATCCATGGCCGGCCCCGAGATGGAAGGAGCGCTGATTCCATTATTGGCTTGGGCACCATCCGTTGCAACGTCCGCCAGCTCAGGCAATCCTGCGCCCGCGTTGGATGGCACAACGGAGAAAAACAGCGCCGCCGAAGTCCCGCCACCGGGCGTTGGGTTCACGACTTGCACAGGATAAGTGCCCGCCGCGGCAAGATCTCCGCTGGCAAGTTGCGCATCGATCGTTGTCGTACTCCCAAATGCTGTTGGTCTGCCGCTGCCGTTTACCAGCACTTGGCTTGCGGAATCGAACCCGCTCCCCGAAATCCGCAGCGCAGCACTTGTTGTAGTTCCGGCTACTACGACGGAAGGAGAGACGGAAGTGATCACTGGATTAGGATTCACTACATTCAACAAAATCACATTCGAGACACCGCCTCCGGGTGGCGTCACACCCGATGCGGGCGGGTTCAACACGGCAATCTGCAATGTGCCTGCCGTTGTTACATCTGTCGACTGGAGGTTCACCGTCAGTATAGCGCCGCTGGTGAAGTTAGTTTGGCGGTTGGCTCCGTTCACTGTCACAAGCGACGTGGGCACAAAGTTCGCACCATGGATTGTGATGTTTGCAGGCAGCCCCGCTGGAATACTAGTGGGCGTTATTGACAAAATGGAGGGGACGGGCGCAGGTGTGGCAGCCACTGTCAGATCGACCGTCTGCGAAGTCCCACCGCCCGGCGCAGGTGTAACTACTTGTACGCTGATCGTGCCGGGCGTCGTCACATCACCCGGATTCACTATCGTCGTCAGCTCGGAAGGCGAAAGGAAAATCGTCTGTCGTGGCGCGCCATTGAAAGTAATTGTTGAACTTGGCGCAAATCCAGAACCCAACACGTCTAATGTGAAAGTGACGGAGTTCTCCGGAACACTGGAAGGTGACAGCGAACTAACTGCCGGTACGGGCAGATTAATAACTCCCCCACAGGAAGAAAGCAAAACCAGCGCCACCGCCAGCATTCCCGCAGAAATCTTCGTCCGTCGACTCAATTCTTCCTTCCTTTTATGCCCGAATTTGGCTGGGAGCCTGCATCAGCGGTTTCTACCGGCGCCTCGGCAAACAGAAAGACTACTAGAGATGGCCTCACCTAGCAATCAGGATGTCCGATCCCTCTGGGAATTTCGACGCTAGGAGCGCCCCAAATGGGTGTCGCGACCGGGACCGTTAGCAACTTCGCTCCCGAATTACATATTTGACTTCCATAGTTCGTATTTCCTAACTAACCTCTGCAGCGAGCACGACCTATGACGGCTCTATCTTCTTCTCTTTCAGAGCTTTCAGAATGTCCAATATGATGGCGCTTTTGGATTTCGGGTTGCTACTAAGCAGACTCAGTGAGTCCAGCGCGCGCTCAGGCGGCGCGCCTTTTCCCATTTCGCACTCCCCGGGGTGTGGGGTGTCGCGCGCTAATGCGAGCAATTTTCGGTTGGCAATAGATTCCAAGGAGGAATCATGCAGAAGCAGAAAGCAGGCGGACGGAAGACTTCCTTCCTCGCCTTCGCGGTTCGCTTGGCGGCAGTTGTTGTATTTCTCTTCGCGCTGAATACCGTCGCGCGAGCGCAATCCACGGCAACTCTCCAGGGTGCCGTCACGGACAGTTCCAACGCCGCAGTGCCGGGCGCAAAAGTCCTCGTGCACAATCAAAACACAGGAGTCGACCGCACCACGCAGACGGATCAATCGGGTGGTTATCTCGTCTCCGGACTCCTTCCCGGCCTCTACCAAGTCACGATTAGCGCGAACGGCTTTCAGACGTCCGTGATTAAGGACTTGACGCTCAGCGTCGCGACTACCGTCACAGAAAACATGCAATTAAAGGTGGGTCAGGTTACCCAAGAAGTTACAGTCACCGGCGGCACGCCGCTCGTCGATACCAGCAGCGTAACGGTGGGCCAAGTAATTAACCAGCGTACTGTGCAGGAAATTCCGCTGAACGGCCGCCACTTCGTGGATCTGGGCCTTTTGGTCCCGGGCACAGTGACGCCGCCAGCAAACGGTTTTCTAACCGCGCCTCTTCGCGGCCAAGGGTCGTTCGCAATTGACACCGCAGGCCAGCGTGAGGACACCACGAACTGGCTCGTAAACGGCATCAACCTCAGCGACGAAGTGCAGAATCAGATCACGTTCCAGCCGTCAATCAACACCGTATCGGAATTCAAGATTGACAACTCGACCTTCCCGGCGGAATACGGCCGCAACTCCGGCGCGATCGTGAATATTGCAACGCGCTCGGGTACAAACGATTTCCACGGCGAAGTCTTCGACTTCGTGCGCAATAGCTACTTTGATGCTCGTAATTTTTTCAACCCTGTCACGACGTCAACGGGTGCGCCCAACGCGCAGTCACCATTCGTTCGCAACAATTTCGGTGCGGCAGCAGGCGGCCCAATCAAGCGCAACAAGGCTTTCTTTTTTGCCAGCTATGAAGGCACACGCCAACGGCAAGGACTGACGCTAAGCTCGTTCACGCTCAGCCAGCAGCAACAGACACAGATTGCTGCGACCAGCGACTCTACCATCCAAAAAATTGCCGCAGTGCTTCCCGCGGCCAATTCCGTCGGCACGGGCCTTTCTACCGATCCCACATCATTTAACGGCTTCCTTGGCTCCGCTGTCGCGCCAGTGAATATTGACCAGGGCACGGGCGACATCAGCGTGGACGTCAGCGAAAGCGATAAATTACACGGCTACTATGCACTCCAGCATGATCTCCGGCAGGAGCCGAATTTGCAGGGTAACAACCTGCCCGGCTGGGGGGATACTCGCGCATCTCACCGCCAGATTATGACCCTCGAAGAGGATCATATCTTCGGGCCAAATATGACAAACGAAGCGCGCATCGGCTACAATCGTATCCACATCACCTTTACGCCAAACCAACTTCTCAATCCGACGAATTTCAATATTAGTGACGGCGTCACGACGGCCATCGGCATTCCGCAACTCGCGGTCTCAGGTCTGTTCAATATCGGCGGGCCGGCCGGTTTCCCTCAAGGCCGCGGGGATACCACGGTGGGCTTCAGCGACACGGTACGCTATCTCCACGGGAACCACTCTTTTGCGTTTGGCGGAGAAGTGCGGCGGTTCTATAACAATAATTTCAACCTCGATGCGGGCCGCTTTACTTACGGCAACATCTGCAACTTCATGGCGGATAGCGTGGTCACGTTCACAGCAGGTGTTCCTTCGTCTCCCTGCGCAGGCGCGCCCACCGGCTCAAGCGCCAAAACGGCTAACAATTCGTTTGGCATCAATTTGAGCAACGGTGCCAGCAAGCTTCTGGAGCCTGCCTGGGGGCTGTTCGTAGAAGATAGTTACAAGGTCCGGTCGAACGTGACTCTGGAACTGGGCTTCCGCTACGATTACAACAACACCATCAGCGATTCGCAAAACCGCCTGGTTGTCTTTGACCCGTCTACCGCCAGCCTGGTGCAAGTCGGGACAAACGGTTTGAGTCAGCCCTACCATACAAACAACAAGAACTTCGAGCCGCGCGTCGGCATAGCGTGGGATCCGTTTGGAGACGGCAAGACCTCCGTCCGCGCCGGTTACGCCATCCTGACGGACCAGCCGGTCACGAATGCCGTTACTGGACTTAGCACCAATCCGCCATTCGGCAATCCGCTGACGTTCAACGGAACCATCGGCCTTAACAACGCACAAGCTACTGCGGGCCCTGCGGGACTTTCGCCATCAACCATCTTCTCGGGTTTCGACAATCCGTATGTCCAGTCCTACAACCTGACCATCCAGCGCCAAGTGACTTCGTCGCTCGGCCTGCAGGTTGGTTATATCGGCTCAAAAGGCACGCACCTGCGATTGTCGCGCAATCTCAACCAGCCCGCGATAGGCACGGCCACGGTCCCGTTCCCTACGCTATCGGCGTCTAGTCCCATTCGTCCGGGCGCGGCGCTGGGCAATATTTCAGAAGTCGACAGCAGCGGCATTTCCAACTACAACGCGCTGTGGCTCACTGCCAACAAGCACTTTGCTAACGGCTTGCAATTCAGCGCTTCTTATACATATTCGAAGTCGCTCGACTACAATTCCCTAAGCTCGCAGGGAGTCACTCTGGAAGACAGCACCAATCCGCGGCTGAACTACGGACCATCGGATTTTAACGCTCCAAACCGCTTCGTCATTAATGCGATTTACGATTTGCCGTTCAAGGGCAATCGCCTTGTTTCCGGATGGGAAATTGCCGGTATCTCGCAGGCACAGTCCGGAAACCCGCTGACGATTCTTTACAACAACACAACAGCCACTGGGAATTTGACTCTTCGGCCAGATGCCAGCGCGGCTATCCAAACCACGGGCAATCCGGCTAATTGGATCGCCAACGCCTCCGTTTTGTCGGCACCCACCACGGGAGGCGTCTTCCACTTCGGCAACGTGGGTCGAAACACAGTAATCGGACCGAAATTCGTAAACACGGACTTCTCCCTGATCAAGCACACCAAGATCACCGAGCGGATCAACACCGAATTCCGTGCCGAGTTTTTCGACATCTTCAATCATCCGAACTTTGGGGATCCGAACTTGGTTTTCGGTAGTTCAACGTTCGGTCTGATCACCAGCACGCGCTTTCCAACGGGCGACTTTGGCTCGTCGCGTCAGATCCAACTCGCGTTGAAGCTGCAGTTCTAGCGCGAGGTCGGACCAGGCACCGCGGGAAAACGATACAGTAAGGAAACAAGAGAGCAGTCTTGGGCGAGGCACACCGCAAGGTGGCCTCGCCTTTTTTTACTGGGGATGTTTACCTGCGGCGGGATGTTCTCGCTTGGCTTTATTTCAAATACGTCCGCACGATCTCGATCACGTCGTCCGCGGCTTCTTCCGAAGATTTGGTCTTTCGCGGCATGTGGTTGCGGATGTGATCTTCCAAAAGCTCTCCCATCAGACTATTGATGGAACCGCGCGCCGCGGCCAACCGCTGAAGCAGATCGGCGCAGGCAACATCTTCCTCCAATGCCCGCTGCACCGCCTCGAGCTGGCCCACGACTTTCTTGGTTCTGTTGATCAAATCTAGCTTTTCTCTGGATATATGTGACATTTGCCTTGACTACCCTATGGGGGTACGGTATATCACCTTTGGACCAAAAACAAGCGCCAAACAAGGAAAATGCGGGAATAAGAACTGGAATTCAAAAACCAGAAACTCCGGGCGGCACCGGTCCCGGAATCCCGCCGCGAACGAGCATAGCACAAAGGGCCATACTGCTTGGTCAGCCGCTCGTTCCTGTGGAACACAAAAACGGGAGCGAAGGGAAATTCTGTAGGAGCGATTTCAGCCCACGAAAGCGCCTTATTAAAGAGCATGCAGCGATGGCTAAACTCGGGCTCAAATCCGGCTTAGCTCTTCTGCCGCTGATTGCATTATCCGTGGCGTCGCCGATCTCCGCACAAACATTTGCTCCTGCGACACAGCCGGTGCAGGCCACAGCCTCGGCGCAAAATCCGCCACCTTCTGACTCTTCGTCGTCCGAAAATTCAAACCCGACGACGATGTTTCCCCACTCCGATTCCACTCGGTGGTGGCTTTCCGGGCAGGCAAACATCATTCTCCAGTGGCATCCGGCATTCCCATCGAAGTACAGCGGCCCGAATAGCCTTTCGGCACCGGCACAAAGCGACACCTCGCGCGTCTTCACGGTCTACACCGGTTACGAGCTGACGAATACAACAGAAGTGTTCGCCGACATCGAAGACTCGACCGGCGGTGGAATCGGCAACTCGGTTGGCCTCGCCGGGTATACCAATCTCGACGTCGTACGAACTGCGGCTGGCATACCGCTTTCCCACGCGCCCTATCTCGCCCGCGCGTTGCTGCGCCAAATCGTTCCGTTGTCTTCACAACGTGTTCCCGCGCAGCGCAATTGGCTCCAACTCGCCACGTCGCTTCCCAAGCGCCGCCTCGAATTCTGGGTCGGCAAATTCAGCATCCCCGATTTTTTCGACACGAACGGTCCCGGCAGCGATTCCCATCTCCAGTTCTTGAATTGGACCGTCGATAACAGTGGCGCATACGACTATGCCGCGAACACGCGTGGTTACACCGACGGCGCGATGGTCGAATACGATGACGGCCGCTGGTCCGTCCGTTTCGCGGAAGCGCTGATGCCCAAAGTCGCCAACGGAACTCAGCTCGATGCCGACCTTGCTCGCGCACGCGAGGAAAATTTCGAAACGGATTATCGCGGCGGCTTCCTCCATCGCCGCGACGGGGTGATTCGCATCGTCGCTTACCTGAACCACGCGGACATGGGCAGCTATCGTGAAGCGATTGACGAATTTCTAGCCGGAAAGACATCACAGCCGAACATCATTGCCACGCGTCGCCAAGGGCGCCACAAATCCGGTTTCGATTTAAATTTTGAGCAGAATTTAACCGATCAAATCCGGACGTTCGGCCGTTGGGGATGGAATGACGGGCGCAATGAGTCGTTCGCTTACACGGAAGTTGACCGCACATTCGAGCTCGGCGGGGATTATCGCGGCGATGCCTGGCACCGCAAAAACGATCGCGCCGGCGCGGCCTTCACGCTCAATGCCATTTCCGGCGACCACGCGCGTTATCTCGCGCTCGGCGGCATCGGCTTTCTCCTGGGCGACGGCGCGTTGAACTACGGGCGCGAAAAAATCTTCGAGGGCTACTACACGGCGCACGTCTGGCGCGGCACGTTCGTTTCCTTCGACCTCCAGCACATCAACAATCCCGGTTACAACAAAGACCGCGTGGTCATCTGCTGCATGGTCTGGGCGAGCTTGTTGGCGAAATCCTCCTTGGCGCGGTTGAGAATCCTCGATCTCGGCCGCGAGCACCCTGAACTCCGGTTGTTGCGCGAGCAGTTGCTGCAGCTCCGCCTCCACCGCGGGACTCGGACTTTGCGAGTTTCGGATCAGGGCAAGGCTCTCGCCGAGCACGTCCATGATCGGCGCCTCGAGGGCCCGGAGGCTTTCGATCTTGGAAGTGACGGCCTGCTCGATGTCGGCGGCGCTGACGCGGACGCATTGCTTGACGAACTGGCCGACTTTGTCCAGGTGCACGTGGCCGGGAATGATGTCCACGTGGCTGTTGCAGATGGCGATGAACGGCTTGCGGAAATCGTCTTCCCCCACGCCGGTGCGCGGAGCAGACTGCGGTGGGGGGCGCGGGAGTCACCCAACTTGACCATATCGGAGCGCATACGGGAGAACCCTTTCGTAGTGGAAATCCAGGAGGTATCATTCTAAACCAGAATCGCCGCGTCGGCGAGTCGTCGGCGTGGCCCCCTCTTACAAGGGGGAGCGATAGACACTG
>CAVWSV010000015.1:0-173469 GCA_963757905.1 uncultured Acidobacteriota bacterium
GCGACTCGGTGTAGGCGTTGGTGATGGGGTGGTTGAAATACTCCAGAATGCACGGATTCCAGTTGCCCCAGGCACGGATCAGATCGAAGAAAGCCGGCTCGATCTCCGGCGTCATCTGACTCTTCCATCGGAGAAAGCGACCTTGCGCTTCGTCAGGCGACTGCGCGTCGTAGATGCCGAAGAAGTTTTCCTTGAGCCGGTACGCCAGGCCAAGTTCCGGGTAGTTCTTGGCTCGAGCCTGACAGCAGCAGGCTGTCTTCATCGGTCAAATCGCGTTCGCGCTTGAGCAACACCCAGCGGTCGTGCACGAGGCCGCGTTTCTGCTTCAACGAAAGACGCTCGCGCAATGACTTCCTGACCACCTCCAGCGCCTCATTCGCCATTTTGACGACGTGAAGCTGTTGACGATGATCTTGGCGTCTGGGATGGCAGCCTCACAGGCGTTACGGTACGGTGCCCACATATCCATGGCAACGTACTGGATGCGTTCCTTCCCTTCCAATTGGTGAAGGTACCGCACCACCGTTTCCTTGTCCCGGTTGTGGAGCAGTTCACGATGGTGTTGTTGGCAATGTTGGCGATGACGCAACGGGGCCGGATCAAAGGGATTACGTCGATGCTCATCCACGTCGGCACCTCGAAGCGGATCGTCTTCTCCAGTGCGTTGATATAGTCTCGGAAGACAGAGCGCACCGTCTTCTCGTCAATACCGACTTCCTCAGCAAGGCTGGCGAACGTCGCTTGGTCGCCTGCTTGCCGATCCAGCCGACTAGGCGCGAGGTCATGGCCCGGCGCTCATCGATGTCCGGCAGTGGCTCGTAGAAGGTCACCGCCTTGCCCTGGCGGATGCTGCACGGATTGCATTTGAAGCGGCGGGTATCGATGTAGAGGGCGACGCGACGGCCATGGGACGGCAGATCATGCACCATCTGCTCACGCCGGCCAAAGCCGCTAAGGTCGATGCCCAGGCAATGCGGGCAGACCGGCATGGCCTTGACGCCCGCATCAACGTGATAGTCGTGCTCGGACTCTTGCAGAGCCGTGACAGCGTAGGCCGGTAGCTTCAGGACGTTCGTTGGCATTACTGGCCGAGATCATCACTACGGGAGCGGATGAAGCGAGGCGGGATCGCCTCCTTCGCCCACTGCGGCAAATTGCCGGACAGGTGCTTGACGCGGCCCTGCTCGATGGAGAGCAGCAACCGGCGCTTCTCTCCCGTGTTGTCCAGGACGAATACCCGTTCGGCCAGTACTCAGGCATACGGCAGGTTCGCAAGGCTGCGACCGTAGCGACGAACGACATCATTGGGTGGAGCATGGCCGCCGCTCTCTGTACGTTCCAGAATGCGCGCCTGGCACAGTGCTAAGCTCTCGACGCAGACGAAAATCAGATCGACTTTGTAGCCGGCCTCGGTGGCACGCTTCGTCAGCGCAAGTTCGCGGTTGCCGGAGAGGGTTGTATCGAGCGCAAAGCTGTTGCCGCCCGCCAGCAGGCGCTCCTGCTCCGCGACGGCAGCCCGGCCTGCCTGAATCGGACGAGACCACCTTCGGCGACGAGGGCGTCAGGCGATACGACCGGAATGCGCGGTGACAGCCAGCGATCTGCAATGGTGGTCTTTCCGGCGCCGTTGGGTCCGGCAACGATCCAGCGTTGCGCCATCAGAGATCCCGCATGACGGATACCCTGCCGTCGGCGCTAACCGACACAAATTGCTTGCGACCGTCCGGATACTTCTTCACCAAACCTTCCGGGTAACACGCATCGCCGAAATAGATGGGGCGGCCAGCGTTGAGATGCTGTTAGGCCGCCTGACCATCGTCGTCCGTCATTGCCCGCTCAAACTCCGGTGAGGCGAGGAAAGAGTTGGCTTGCTGCTGTATTGCAATTCCCATGATGTTATGCCTCCAGTTTGTGCTTACGCCGAACTCCGCCCATATTGGGTGTTTTTGATGAAAACCCCAAAAGTTTAACCGTTACAAAGCGGGAGCCAATTCTGGCGGTTTGAGTGACCGGACGCGGGATATCCGACCGATTCCAGAGGACTTTTCACGAAACGGACATTTTTGCACGTTAGGCGTGCGGCATCGTTTCTGGTGCGCCAGGAAAGGGTACGAAAGGCCCCGCAGGCCGTCTATTGGGACGCCGGGGCTTGGTCAGAACTCGGGTCCGGTTGGTTTCCCTTGGTGACGTTCTTTTCGGCGACCGTCCGTCGTTTCAACGTGGCGTCGAGCCTCATTTCCGCACCGACCGCCCGGCGCTCCAGGGATTCGATCTGTGCGGTTTGAGCATCGAGCTTTCCCCCCAAGGCCGCAAGCTGCTGGCGCAGCGAATCGCGTCCTGCCCGGAGTTGATCCGCCTCGCCACACAACTTCTCCAATTCGCGCTGGGCGCGTTCCCTGTCGTCTCCCTGCGATCGCAGTTGTGCCCGAAGCCTCTGTATCTCGGCCGACAGGCCTTCATTCTTCTGGCTGGCCTGGCGGTTAACGCCTTCGCGCGCCGAAATCGTTCGGCCACTCAATATCAGATCCACGGCCGCGCGCATCCCGATTAGCCTCGGAAACGTGACCATCGCCATTGGCGGAAAGCAGCCGAGCTTGATTTCGGGCTGGCCGAATTTCGCCGATTCCGTCGCGATTACGAAATCGCAGAACGTCGCCAGTTCGCAGCCGCCTCCCAGGCAGTATCCATGGACGGCGGCAATGGTGATAAACCGGCTGCTCCATATTTCGCGGAAAATTCCGTGAAATGCGCGCAGCATGTCCTCGACGCGCTCTGGCGTATGGTCCGTCACTTCCGCGCCCGCCGAAAAACCCTTTTCTCCTGCGCCCTGAAAAACCAGAAAATCCATTTCCGGGCCCAGTTCTTCAATCACCGCGTTGATCTCGCGCATCATCGCAATGTTCATCACGTTCAACGGCGGACGCTCGAGCACGATCCGCGCAATGCGGCCTTCGGTACGTACGCGAACGCTTTCCAGGGCTAGCATGTCGATCGTTTCAAAATGCGCGAGACTACTACTCCCCGCATTACTCCATTGATCCCTTCGGCGCGATCCACTTCGGCTCCGTACTTTGAATATCGCTGATGAGCTTCAAGTCTTCTTCCTGCGGGAACACTTCCTTCATGTGCTCCGCATATTTCTCAGTCGAGAGCAATTCACCCGTGACGCTGTACGGTTGATTCGCAAACTCGCCGATATGGCGATTGAACTTTGGATTCGGAACATAAAGCGGGGTCTCACCTGCGGGGACGTGCTTGTTGATTTGCTCGATCAACTTCAAGCACTCCGCATAATAGAGATTGCGATTGTGCTCGTTCATGTGGCCCAGGTCGGCGGCCTGCTGATTCTGTGCTTCGTCATAACGTCCCTTGAGGCCCCAAACGTAAAACCAATGAGCGGAGCTCGATTGATCGACGCCGAAAAGGTCGTTGCTCACCGGAATCCATTTGTTGATGTATTTCTGCACGACCGGCAGAGGAACCACGCCGGCCTTCACGATGCGCTTGATGCCATCGTGACCCGTGCCCAGGTGAAAAGATTCCTCACGCAACATGGGAATCATCGACTGCGCGAGCGGCGCGAAGCCGGAATAGCTCAGCATCGTGAGCTGGAATTTTCCGTCGCGATCCACGAAATCGGTGTAAGTGAAAAAGTCGAGCCAGTTACGCACGTCCTGGTTGAACGCGCCCAGCAGGCGCTTCTGCTCGAACGCGCGCCGCTCGAGCATTTTTTGCGCTTCGACGCGTCCGCTATAGCCAAAGTGCGAAATCAGCAGCGTGCACATTTGCCAGCCGTGCCGCATTTCTTCGGTCACCACGCGGCAAAGCGATTTGCGGTCGTGCTCGCTGGGACATGCCTCGAAGAGATGACGCTGCTGCTCGACCGATGCGAACTCCGTGTCGCCTTGATAAATAATCAGGTTCATCAGGCCGTCGCGTATCCGCTGGTCAGGAATTTCGAGGACTTTCTGCCACTTTGAGCGGCCCTTGAACGCGCCGAATTCGATTTCGTTCGAGCGGATCGGGCCGAATTTCGCTTCGAATTTATAATTCTCGATTTCGGCGTAGTTCACGCCAATTTCTTTGCGCCAGGAGCCGAATAAATCCACCCAGTCGTCAAAAGTTGCGATTCGTGTTGCAGGCATTGCTCCATCTCCTCCCGGGATCGTCCGGTCACCAGAGCTTATTTAAGATTAAAACTCGATCCTTCAGCTCCCGCGAAACTGCGGCTCGCGCTTCGCGAAGAACGCATCGAGTCCTTCTGCACAGTCAGCCGAAAGGAAGCATTCCACTTGCCGCTGGATTTCCGCGTCGAGCGCGCGCTCCAACTCTTCGCGCCCAGCCGCAAATAAAACCTGCTTGATCGCACGGATCGGCATCGGAGGGCCGGCAGTCAATCGCGCGGCAAACTTTTTTACTTCCTCCGCGAACTTTTCTTCCGGCACAACCCGATTCACGATTCCCAGCCGCTCCGCTTCAGCTGCGGAAATCATTTCCGCCGTGTAAAACAACTCCGCAGCCTTGGCCGCGCCAACAATCTTCGACAGAAAATACGTTCCGCCGAAATCCGGGAACAGCCCCACTCGCGCGAATGTCTCGCCAAAGGTCGCCTGATCGGAAGCGATGCGAAGATCGCACGCCAGAGCCAGGTTCATCCCGGCTCCCGCCGCCGGCCCATTCACCGCGGCAATCACCGGTTTCGGCATGGTGCAAATGGCCATCGCAATTTCTTTCCCTGCGCGCAACAAGCCTTCAAGTTCGTGACCCGCATTGCGCGAGCGCGCATCGCGAAGCACGGCGAGATCTCCTCCCGCGCAGAAACCGCGGCCTGCACCTGTCAAAATAATCACGCGCGTCGAACTGTCAGCAGCCGCGCGATTCAGTCCATCAACAAGCGCGCGACCCAGCTCGACATTCAGCGCATTCAAACGCTCGGGCCGGTTCAGGCTCAGAGTCAACACGGCACCGTCGCGCTCCTCGAGAACCAGCGCTTCCGACACCGATTTGTGCGTCGCACCCGACATCACAGGCTGGCTCAATTGCCCATCCGTTCGAGAACCGCGGCCAGCTTCCTGAAATAGCGCATCTTCACGCCTCGGCCTTTCGCATTCAGCGCGCTGGTCGAAGGCAGCACGAAAACGTCCGCGCCATACAGCTTTTCCTTCTGCAAACCCAGCATGCAAGGCCGGCCGGCGAACTTCTCGTAGACCATCTTGCCGTTGAACGCCACCAAGCGGGGCCGGAACTCCTCGAGTTTTTGCGCGAGTAGCACGCGGCCTTCCGAGAATTCCTCGCGCTCGATGTCGTCGATGCCTTTGGACGGCCGCTTGACCAGATCAGTAAGCCCTATACCGAATTCCAGCACGCGGCGATCATCGGAATAAGCGATCGGCTCGGGAACAACACCAGATTCATAGAGCAGCGGCCAAAATTCGTTACCGCGGCCTGCGTAATAATGACCCACGCGTGCCGAGCGTTCGCCGGGATTGCATCCGACGACCACCAGCTTCATACCGCGGCGAAGATAATCAGGCAGCGTGCGCATCGTGTCTAACAGACTCCATCGTCACATTTAATCTTTCAGATTCACCCAAACGCTTTTTACCTGCGTGTAGCTCTCGAGCGCGTGCATGCTCAATTCACGCCCGTAGCCGCTCATTTTGTATCCGCCGAAGGCTGCGGCAGGATCGTAATTGTTGTACGTGTTGATCCACACGGTTCCCGCCTGCAACCGATGCGCGACGCGATGGGCTTTGGCGATATCGCGCGTCCAAACGGCGGCTGCAAGGCCATACGGATTCTTATTCGCTTCGCGGATGGCCTCTTCGACGTCGTCGAATGCAATCGTTGCGAGCACAGGGCCGAAAATTTCCTCACGCGCGATGGTCATATCGTTCTTCACATCGTCGAAGACAGTCGGTTGAACAAAATATCCTTTGCCGTTGCCAAACTGCGCGCGAGCGCCTCCGGCGACAAGCTTCGCACCCTCGGCCTTCCCTTTTTCGATATAGCCGAGGACTTTATTCATCTGCGGCTCGCTGACTAACGCGCCAAACTTTGTCTTGGGATCGAGCGGATCGCCGGGTTGGACTTTCTTCGTGCGGTCGACCAATTTCTGCATGAAATCATCGTGAATCTTGCGCTCCACAAAAAGCCGCGAACCTGCAGCGCAGACTTCGCCTTTGCCATAGAAGATGCCGATCGTCGCGCCGCGTACCGCGCCATCCAAATCCGCATCGGCGAGGACAATATTCGGGGATTTGCCTCCCAGTTCCAAGGTGACATGCTTCAAACTATCGGCGGAAACACGAGCGATCTCCTGCCCGGTCATAGTCGAGCCGGTGAATGCGATCTTCGACACGCCGGGGTGGCGCACCAGCGCGCGGCCGAGTTCATCGGAAGCGCCGGTCACGATGTTTAAAGCGCCGTCCGGCAAACCAGCTTCCTGGCAAATCTCACCGAGCCGCAGTGCCGTGAGCGACGTCCACGGCGCGGGCTTCAGCACGACGGTGTTGCCGGCAGCCAGCGCGGGAGCCACTTTCCAAGACGCTAGGAGCAACGGAAAATTCCACGGGACGATCGCCGCAACCACTCCAATGGGTTCACGCAGCGTGTAATGCAGAAACGGCCCACGGACGGGAACCGTTTCACCGTGAATCTTGGTAGCCCAGCCCGCGTAGTATCGGAAAACCTCCGCCACCATGGGCATGTCTACCTGGCACGATTCAAAGATGGGCTTGCCGTTATCGAGCGTTTCGAGGGTCCCGAGCTCTTCGTTGTATTTGTCGACGAGATCGCCAATCTTCCAGAGTATTCGGCCACGGTCCGAAGCGCTCATCTCCGCCCACGGACCTGACTCGAACGCGCGCCGCGCCGCCTCGACAGCGGCATCGGCGTCGCGCGCGTCCGCATCGGCAATCTGCGTCAGCGTTTCGCCCGTGGCGGGATTAACTGTGGAATACGTCTTGCCCGAGGCGGCATCCAGCCATTTGCCGCCGATGAACAACTTTCCGGGCTTCGGTTCGATTTTGGCTGCCGTCGCCATGCTTGAGCCTACTTTCCCTTGAATTCCGGCTGGCGCTTATCGACGTATGCTTTCAGGCCTTCCTTGGCGTCTTCGCTGGTGAAGAGCAGTTGCTGCAATTCGCGCTCGATGCCGAGAGCCTCGCCAAAGCCTACTTCCAAGCCGGTGACGACGGCACGCTTGATCCGGCCCACGGCACGAGACGCTTTGTTCGGAGGACAGAATTGGCGCGCATAAGCCATCACTTCGTCCCAAAACGATTCGCGCTCGTAAATGTACTGAATCAGGCCCATCTCGGCGGCTTCTTCGAAGCTGAACGTGCGGCCTGTGGCCATCAATTCAATCGCTCGCGACTTGCCTACTGCGCGGGCGAGACGCTGCGTGCCGCCGGTGCCGGGAAGAACGCCCAGGTTCACTTCGGGCAGGCCAATTTTGCCACCTTCCTTTTTAGCGAGACGGATGTCGCAGGCAAGCGCGATTTCGAGACCGCCTCCGACCGTGTGACCATTGAGCGCGGCAATCACCAGTTTGGGAGTCTGCTCCAGGCGGGAGAGCGTCTCGTTCGCATGTAGACAGAAATAATATTTGAACTGCGGATCGACTTTGGCAAGCATCGGAATACTTGCGCCCGCCGAGAAGAACTTTTCGCCGGCGCCGCGCAGCAAAAGGACGTGAACACTGTCGTCCATGCGCGCCTGCAAAATTGATTCATCGAGCTGGCGCATCATCTCGTACGTGTACGTATTCGCCGGCGCATCATCCATCTCGATTATGGCGATGCCGTCGTCAACTCGGTAATTCACCAACTGCTTCTGATCCACCGCTTGCGTCGTTGCCATTGAAAAACTCCTCTCTCTTGTGAATATCGACTTCGTCTAACCCGCTGCGCGCGCTGCCACCTTCAAGGTGCTGCGCGCCGAGCGTGACGGTTTCTGTGATTCGACGCGATGACCGTTCATGACGCCATGAAGAAACATTTGCGACATCACATCCGAAAGGGCCTCAGCCTGTGGATCCAACTGCGGGCGATGCCACGTGTGAATCCAGTTCATCATACCGAACAAGTGACAAAACGGCTATGCGAGGATTTAAGCGCCGCGCCTGGCCCGCCCGTCGCAATTCCTCGAAAATTTCGAGCGCCGTGCCGTAATAGCGGCGCTTGATCTCCGCGACTTCCTCGCGATACTCGCCCTCAAGCACATCATCCTCGCGCGCAAGCACCTTCATTTCCATCGGATGCCGCAGAAAATATTCCAGGTGATTATGAACCAGGATACGCAGGCGGGCAGCGGGGTCCGCTATGTTTTGCAAGTCGTGCTGAAGGCGCAACAAAATCGTGCTAAAAGTATGGATTTGAATTAGATACAGGAGCTTCTGCTTGCTTTCTACATAATAGTACAAGCCCGAGAGCGAAACGCCGCTGGCGCGGCTGATGTCGCGAATGGACGCGCCTTCGTAGCCCTTCTCGGCGAAAACGCGCGCAGAATGCCGAAGGATCATCTCGAGTTTACGAGACGCTATCCGAGAGTCGCGTGCCACAGCATGAGGCATTCGGATGATAATCCTGAATCGAACGTTCGTTCGAATAACCAAGAATAGTTCCGATGGCGCTGGGAGTCAAGGGCTTCATCGCCGAATTCGAGCGCGAAAAACGCATTCGAGCTTGAAAACTTGCATCCTGAGCGCAGCCGCCGCGTCGGATATAAGAGCAGGTTGGCGCGAGAACATGGCGGCCGTTTGTGCTACGCTTTATGCCTATTCCCTGATATCGGAGCCACCAACAAATATGGAACCAGCACACGCCAAGCAAGCGGGTTCACAAGCCAATCCTGTCGATGATGAAGCGCCCTTAGTCGCGTCAGCGAAAGCAGGAGATGTTGCTGCGTTCGAAGCATTGGTCAACCGCTACGAGCGGAAGATTTTTCGGCTCACGCAACATATTACGCAGAACACGGAAGACGCGCAGGACGCATCGCAGGAAGCATTCCTGAAGGCATTTGAGCACCTCGGGGAATTCCAGGGCAATTCGCGGTTTTACACCTGGCTGGTGCGCATCGCCGTAAATCAGGCGCTGATGAAGCTGCGAAAGCGCCACACAAAAGACGTCTCACTCGATCAGGACATCGAAACCGAAGACAATTTCATGCCGCGTGAGATCGAAGACTGGGGCCCTTCGCCGGAACAGCGTTACGCCCAGGACGAACTCGCGGGAATACTCTCGCACGTGATCGGCGAGCTGGAACCGCCCTTTAGGACCGTGTTCCAACTCCGCGACATCGAAGAACTCTCCACGGAAGAAACGGCAGAAGCTCTCGGGCTGTCCGTTCCGGCGGTGAAATCCCGGCTGCTGCGCGCGAGGCTGAAGCTGAGAGAAAAATTGAATCGGTATTTCCGAAGGGGTATCGCCCAATGAACTGTAGAAACGTGGTACGCGAGCTTTCCAATTATCTCGACGGAGAATTGGACCTAAGTCTGCAGCAATCCATCGAAATTCACATGGAGCACTGCGAAGATTGCCATTTGCTGGTGGACACGACGAAAAAAACAATTCAAATTTTCTGCAATTCGGAACCTTTGCCGCTTTCGGATGACGTCCGCAGCCGTCTGCATGACGCCCTGGTCAAACGCCTGCACAAACCGCGAAGCTAACTGCCGTGCGCTGTTAACCTGCGGAGTTCGACTTCCACAATTCCACATTACTCCCAATTCTCCGCTGCAGCGCCAGTTCGTAGACTCGTCCAGCAGTCACAATATCTTCAATCGCGATTCCATTGGATTTGAAAAGGGTGATTTGTTGGCGCGATGTACGTCCTTCCGCGCGTCCGGCCACCAGATCGCTTAACTCCTTCACATCGTCCCAGCGCGGCTGATTTTCTCGAAATGCTTGGATCAGATCGCCCGCTTCAAGTTTTGATTGTTCGCGCGAATCGACAAAGATCACATCAGCGCGATTGACCGCTTCGGCATCGAGTTCCGCCTTCTGTGGGAAATTCGCTCCGATGGCATTGATGTGCATTCCCGCGCGGAGCCATTTCCCTTCAACCACCGGCTGCGAAGCTGTAGTTGAAGTGATCAGGATATCCGCATCACGGACGGCTTCCTCGGCGGAAGGTACGGCTTCGATGGGCACGCGCAGCTTCTCTACCATTTCACGAGCGAAAATGCCGCGACGCTCCGAATCGCGTCCGAACGCGCGAATGCGCTCGATTTTGCGTACCGCTACGACGGCTTCGAGCTGAGTGCGCGCCTGAAGGCCTGTACCGATGATTGCGACGATACGCGCATCGGCGCGCGCGAGAAGCCTGGTCGCCAGCCCGGTGGCAGCACCGGTCCTCATCTGGCCCAAGTAGTTCGCTTGAATAAGCGCCAGAAGCTCGCCAGTCTGGGTTTTGAAAAGCGGAATCACAAACCGTAAGCCATCGCGGGAGCTTGTGTAAATTTTCATTCCCATGTAACCACCGGCCCCGTCGGCTGCCGCCATGTAATGAAGGTAGGAATTTCCTGGCAGATGCAGGCGCTGGCGAGAATGGAATTGGGCGGTGCCAATGGCAATACGCTGAAACGCATTCTCGACGGCCTCGAGCGCCAAAGGCATCGTCAGCAACGAACGGACATCGGCTTCAGTGAGGAGTAATGCCATGAATGATTTCCTCGCACCTTTAACGGCTTGGCGAACTCGATCCTGTATCCGGTATATTGATCCGGAATCGCAGCACATGCGCATCAGCTCGATCGAGCACCAGCAATTCACCCTTTGGAGTGAAAACAACATCCGTCGGAGTTGCGTTTTGGCCCCACTCCGGATGCTGCGCGAAGTCTACAGTCAGTTTCGGCTGGCCATCCAGCGTCCAGATTCCCAACAATCGCTTCGCTTCGTCCGTGGCCACAACAAAACTCCGCGAAATTGCGAGGCCGTAAGGCTTTGGTCCAGCGCGATTTGATCCCAGCCTGCTGAACGGAAAAGCCCAAGAAGAAATATAAGAGGCCTCGGGTGAAAGTTTTTCGATACGTTGATTGTCCGCGTCAGCGACGTACAAGTTTCCATCCGCTCCAAGGCGAACCTGGCACGGCGTCCAGCGTTTTACGGGCAAGCCCGCTGGTTTACCCCAGGATTGCAATATGCGGCCCCGCGGATACATCCTTGCGAGCCGGCCGCCCTGGCAATCGGCCAGATAGAATTCGCCATCGGGTTCAATAGCGATGCTCGATGGGCGGTTCAGCGCGGAGCGGTAGCGGAATGCGAGGGTTCGAAACACTTCCCCTTCGGGCGAAAAAATCTGCACCTGCGCCGCTGCCACGTCAACTACAAAGATTGCATTTCCGGCATCCACTGCGATGTCCCAGCTGTTCCGGTTTCCCCCCATATCGAAAACTAGCAGCGGATGCCCTGTCGGCTCGAACTTCTCAACTTGTGGTGGTTTTCCATCGTCGGCGATGTAGATATTCCCGATGCTATCGGAACTGAGCGACTGCGGATTCTGCAATTGCCCGGGCGCCGTCCCCGCAGTTCCCCATTCGCCAAGATATTGGAAGGCGGGAGAAGGGCCACTCTGCGCCGCGTGTTGCGGAGCGGAGCACGAAGCGATGAACACGGCAAAAACGACTAAAACGCTGGTCCAGAAAAACCTGTTTCGTGGCAACCGCCAGATTTCGACTTGCTTCATCCTTGAACCTTTCCTGGGCGTATTCTTTCTTTTCTTCCGTTGGGCTTACCGATGTCAATCCGATGCACGGTAGTCAGCGTCATCTCATACTGGCGGTTTTCTGTGCCCTTCAGGCCTATATTGCAGAAGGTGAAGTGTGCAGTGCCGCCAGGGGTGACGGCGGGCGTGGTTCGCACCGGTAGACTGCCGCAAAGCCCGCGCTCGATAAAAGCTGTATCGTAACGATGGTAGCGTGGACTCCACGTGTAAACACGCAAGAGCGTAAAGTCGCACGGACGTCCCTCTCCATCGCGTGTTCCCATGACGAGGTATTCTGGTTTAACCGCACCGGTCGAGTCCACGGCATGATTGATGACAAACCATGCGACGAGGTGGATATGCTCGGAACTTTCGTATGTGGGGAGTGGACCGGGAAGATCGAGGTCCACGAATCTGCCGAGCAACCAGCCCGAAATCTGGGCTGCGTTTTTCACATCTGCGCGCACCAGCCACCAATCTTCGAGGTTTGGCGATTCCGTCGCTTGGGTTAGACGCGATCTACGCGCCAGATTGGCGGCGGCTTGTCGGGCGAACATCTCGACTGGCGTCCCGCCGGGCGCAGACGCTACAATCTCCCACTGTCGTCCCGGGCGCATATGGAGATTGCTGCGGGCGCGCGTATGGCCTTGAGCCTGCAACGGCATGGACTCTGTGCTTTTGTCGAGCAGCATTTCGGCATGCCATAAAGCTATGCTCAGCAACGACGCCGAAGAAATCCAGCCTTGGACGCCGGCCTTCGTCCTGATGAGTGCGCGATTGCCAGACCGTTGAAAGACTTGCACTGGCTCGCCATACGAAAGATTCGCGACAGGCAAACGAACTTCAGCGGTACTGTTCCAAACAGTCACACCTTGTCCGCCCACATAGGCCATCTCCAAGGGTGGCTTCTGGTGCAGCCGTACTTCGCGAACCACAAGAGCCACTATGATTCCGAGCACGAGTGTGATCAGAAACACGCGGCGCATTAATGCGAAACCCCATGCCGGGCAGCCGCGAGATTCGCACGAACTCCGAAGCACATTACCAGATTTTCATTCGGTGTCACTTCGACGCGCCGTCCCAAGGATTGCAAGTCGCAATTCTACCTCATCCATCGTGTTCACGAATCAACGCCGTGACGCCGTGTGTTCAGTATTGCCACGGTTCTGCTAGAATGTCGACGCTGAACAGGAAGGGCGAGCAGCGAAAAACTTCAAAAGAGGGTGGAGCGATGCACCGCTTAGAAAAACTCAAACCACTGGCCCTGCTGCTACTCCGGCTTGGCCTCGGAATTATCTTCATCTATCACGGCTTTCCAAAACTTTTCACGCATACGCACCAAGCCATGCAGCAATTCCCTCACATGGGATTTCCGCCTTATTTCGTATACATAGCGGGAATTGTGGAATTCTTCGGCGGGTGCTTGTTGGTTGTTGGTTTGTTTACTCGAATTGCCTCGCTATTGATTGCAGGTGAGATGGCCGTAGCGATTTGGAGAGTTCATCTGCCTCAAGGCGGCGTGATGGCGGTGAGTAATTACCAGTTGCCACTGGCTCTCGCAGTGGCGGCGTTCGCGCTGGTCTCTGTGGGCGCTGGCGCGGCGTCACTCGACCGCGCCATTTTCAAGAATAACGCCTAGACCGCTAAAAGGGTCCGATCAAGCCGACGCGCGCGGTACTTCTGTCGCCTGCGTCGCTGGCGGCACGATAATTGGAATCACTCCCTCTGGCATAATCAACCAGGCAGCGACGTAGACTAGGATGCCGGGAACCAGTCCGGTGAAAAACGTCACCATCACCCACAACAATCTCACGAGCGTCGAATCCATTCCAAAATACTCCGCCATCCCTCCGCAGACTCCGCCGATTTTGGAATCGATCGCGGAGCGGTGCAGACGCCGCGGCGGCACAGCGGACGTTCCTGCCTGCGCCTGGCGCGCGCCGCAGAAATAGCAGAAGTTGGAATAGTTGGTAATGTCCCTCTGGCAGTTCGGGCAATTCATGATGCCCTCCATTCCCGCAGGCCTCGACCGAATCCCTACCTACAGGTACGTCAAACGAGCCTGAAAGGTTTCACGCCTCGCACGGGCGATCAGAACGCCACCAAATCCCGCACCGCGCGAACGATATCCTCTGTCTGCGGCAGGATTTCGTCCTCCAGTTTCGGCTGATACGCACAAAATGTATCCGTCGCCGCCACTCGCCGCACAGGAGCATCCAGCTCTTCGAAAAGCTCGTCCGCAATGCGCGCTGCAATCTCCGCGCCATAGCCCCACGACAGCGAATCTTCATATGCGACAATCACGCGACTTGTTTTTCGTACCGACGCCGCAATTGCCTCCCAATCGTACGGGCTCAGCGTCCGCAAATCCAAAATCTCAACTTCCGTTCCCTGCCGCGCCAGTTCTGCCGCCGCTACTTCCGCCCGGTGAACGACTGCGCCATAAGTAACGATCGTTACATCCGTTCCGTTGCGTGCCAGCCGCGCTTTGCCAAACGGAACCATGTAATCCGGCCCGGGATAGGGTGACCGGTTGTACGGCTGGCGATACAAATGTTTGTGCTCGAGGAACAGAACCGGATCATCGCAGCGAATTGAAGTGCGCAGCAGGCCGCACAAATCGAGCGCCGTCGACGGCATCACCACGCGCAGCCCGGGAATATGCGTGAAGATTACTTCCCCGCATTGGCTGTGGTAAATTGCGCCGCCGGTCAAGTACCCGCCAATCGCAACACGAATCACCGCCGGACACTTGAATGTATTCGCCGAGCGCCAGCGCATCGTCGCAAATTCATTGCGCAGTTGCATCATCGCCGGCCAGATATAATCGAAGAACTGAATCTCGGCCACGGGCTTCATTCCGCGCGTGCCCATGCCAATCGACCGTCCCACAATATTCGCCTCCGCCAGCGGCGAATTGAACACGCGATCTCCACCGTAGCGCCGCTGCAAGCCGGAAGTCGCCTTGAATACCCCGCCTTTCCCCTTCAGCTTCGCCAAATTTTCTTCGTGGCTACAATCGGCCACATCTTCGCCAAAAACGACGATCCGCTCATCGCGCCCCATCTCGTCCATCAGCGTCGCCGAAACCATTTCGACCATCGTCAGCGGTGCGCCCGACAGTTGCGGCTCCGTCGCGAAATCCGGCCCGGTTGGATCAGCGTCCGCCGAATAAACAAAGTCGTAAACGGAATCCGCCGAAGGAATTTCAGCAGCGAGCGCTTTGTCCGTCGCCTCGACGATTTCCTTTTCGACGTCGGCTTCCAGCGCTTCCAGCTCGCGCTCGTCCAGAATGCCCTCACGAACGAGGTACAACCCGAATCTCGGAATCGGATCGCGGTGCGCTTCTGCTTCGCGCTCCTCGGCGGATTTGTAAAGTTTCTCGTCGTCGGAAAGTGAATGCGAATACGGCCGCGTTACGTGCGCGTGCAGCAATGCCGGCCCGCGGTGCTCGCGGCAATGCGCTACCGCGCGTCGGCAGGCCGCATAACTTTCAAGCGGGTCCGTTCCGTCGTAGTCCTCGATGTGCAGTCCCGGATGATTCGCAACCAGGTGCGCCACGTCGCCCCCTGGCGTCTGCACCTCGCACGGGACCGAGATTGCATAGCCGTTATTCTCGATGAAAAACACGACCGGCAGCTTTTTCGTCGACGCCGTGTTCAGCGCCTCCCAGAATTCTCCCTCGCTCGTCGCGCCTTCTCCTCCCGAAACGCAAACCACTTCGTCGCGCTGGTGCCGAACACCTTCTCCCAGCGGCGCCGTTTTGGCTTGGTCGAGCGCTTTCGGAAACCGGTCGTAGTAGAGTGCTGCTTCCGCCGCGCCGACTGCTTGCAGCCACTGCGTTCCCGTCGGCGACGACTTTGAGACGATGTTGTAGTCTTGGTGCCCCCAGTGCGAAGGCATCTGCCGTCCTCCCGACGCAGGATCGTCCTTCGCGCCCACTCCTTCGAGCAGCATTTCGTACGGCGTCACGCCCAACATCAGGCACAGCGCACGGTCACGGTAATAAAGATAAAACCAGTCGTAGGCTGGCTTGAACACAAGTCCGGCGGCCGCGGTTGCGGCTTCATGGCCTGCGCTGCTGATTTGGAAATAAATTTTATTTTGGCGTTTGAGCTGAATCTCGCGATCATCCAGCCGTCGGGATAGAAACATTGTCCGGTACAGTCGAATCAACGCATTGCGGTCCAGGCCGTGATATTTCGCCGCATCGAACTTGACTGTCTTTGTTTTTGTCTGCAGGGCCATCGGCTGCCTTCCGATTCGCGAGATTCGAATTAGCTTGGCCATTATAGCGAAACGAATTGCTCCACCAAATGCGGGCCGGCGGAGATTCCATCCTGGGCGAACCAGTCGAACCGTTTAGCTCAGAGCGTCAAAAAGCTCGGAAATCTTCTCGAATGCGGCTTGGTTGTGATGAATCACTTCACTTTTTACAGATTTGAATGCGTCGTCCGCGGGAATGCGGTCAACCCAAGTTTGCGCGAGATGCTTCTCATGATTCGAAAAGTCGAGCCGAACTACTAAGCGAACAGTCCCATCCTCCTCGGACTCCTTTTTTTTGCTTTTCGGCTTAGCCTCGCCATCGGCCTCGGATTGCTCCCTTTTCTCCGGGGACTGCCGATCGAATTTAAATTCTACTTTCTTCCCCAGCCGAAAGCCTTGTTTCCAACCATCGATGCGGTGTCGCGCCTGCTGCGCGGCTTCTTCGTCCGTGCCAAAATCGAAGATCAAAAAGGTGTGTGCCATATCCCTATTCTATCGCGAGCGATAGTTCCAGGCCACAGCGAAAGGGTCTCAAATCTCCTCCGCAATCGTGGTCATTTCCTCGAGTAATGCAACCAGGCGGCTCAATTCTTCGTCTAGCCGAGTGGCGGCCTCGCTCGCCAGCGGGCCGTAGCCTCTCAGCCGCTTCGAATCCGATTCCTCCAGGTTGACAATGCTCGCCGAGAGAAGCGCCAGAATGGCCCGTCGCGGTGAGCGAATGGCGGCATCTAGCTCAATCTCCGTATTCAGCCGCCGGATTTCTTCGCGCACCCGCGCGGTCATCTCCTTCAAAACAGCGCCCTGCGCGGGAGACAAGTCGCTCTTCACTTGACGCAGGACACCCGGTACTTCCGCGAGACGCGCCTCAATTTCATCGCACATCTGTTCCAATCCGCGGAGCAGCACGGAAACCACGCGGCGGTGATTTTCGCCGAGCTTCAGTTTTTCGCTCATTCCACCGCTTTGCACGTTGGCGTTCGCGCCTATTTTCCCGTGCGGTAAAGAATCACGCGAACCTTTTCCAGTGTAATCAACCCACCGCCAACCATCTCATCCAGTCGCGGCAAGATCTGCTCGATCCGTTCGTTATACTCCACCACTTCGATCACGATCGGAAGATCCTGCGACAGTCGCAGAATCTTGTCCGTGTGATAAATGCTCGAAGAACCGTAGCCGCCTACACCGCGCAGAACGGTCACCCCTGAGAATTTTTCCGTGCGCAGCATCTCGACAATCGCCTGATAGAGCGGCTTGCCGTGCCAGTGGTCCGATTCCCCAATGTGTATGCGCATCAACGTGCGCTCGCCTTCGAATCGTTCGTGCGTCATCGGCCCTCCTTAAATGGCATCGCCCAGGCGGATGCCCGCCAACATCACGATCAAGCCCAGCAGTACGCTCGCCGCCACGTACGCCGTTCCCTTCATCCATTCTCCGTCCTCTAACATCCGAATTGTTTCCCAACTGAATGTCGAAAACGTGGTGAACGCCCCAAAAAGCCCAACCGTCAAACCGATGCGCCAATCCGGCGATATCGACACATGATTAAGCGCAAATTTCCCAACCAGCCCCAGGAGGAAACATCCCACCAGATTCACGCTCAGCGTCCCATACGGGAAACTTGACCCTGAACGGTGCTGCACCGCGCCTTCGAGGGCGTACCGCGCCAGCGTTCCCGCAACACCAAATACCGCGAGTAATAATATACGCACCTTCGCTCCCTTTTCTGCGCCACGAACCCGAAACGAAAAAAACTCCTGGAGGCCTCGCGGCAGCCAGGAGTCATCAGCTCTTTCGAGCGGTTCAGGCGAACTCCATCGCCTTCGTTAAATTCTCGCCTCCATTGTACTCCCTCTTCCCCTTCGCGCTAGAGCACGGGCTTGATTTCAAGAAGATTAGAATAAAGATATCAACGGACCGTGGATTTCACAATTTCAAACTAGCCCACTACCCGTAAACGCAAGTGCTTTACAAAGAGCCACTCACACTTTCTTGATCGGTAATGAGTTTCAATTGTTGCGCAACGCAAATCTACCCGCAAACCCCGCCAACGCAACGGGTCCGTTATCGTTGCGCGGAATCTGCCGTCATGTCCCTCGGAGCGGACGGCCAGCCAAGCCGGGCGTCAATGCGATCAAATACGCTGCGATCAGCGCCTTCGACACTCAAGCATTCATCCTGAAAGCATCGCAGATAAACGCTCCCGAAGCTCGCAAACTCCGGCCCTTCCGCAACAGGTTGTTTAACGGCATATTTCTTTTCGAACGCTTCGCTATCAGCGCCGAAGAAAGATGCCGCGTCCTTTTCGGTGTCGAGAGCAAGGAGGATAACCAGTATCGTGTGCTTTGTTTTTTTGTTTTCGAACAGGGCGTAACGGTCGCCGTGCCACATGGATGCAAACTGTTCGGCCTTGTTCGCGTCGAGGAACTGTTTCAGCACCTCACCCAGCGCAAATTCGCCGATCACGTTTTCGTCAAGCTTGTTCCAGCCGTGGGGTATGGCTGACTTCAGATGGGTCAGCGTAATCGTGCGAGGCTTTACGCCCTGAAAATAAAGATTCGGGTGGAGAATCTGCTGGGTGGAAACAGGGGGATTTCGGAATACTTTTTTGAAATCCGGCCAACCCGAAGTCGCCTTCAGAACTCGTTGGGTAAACACGGCACCGTCGAGATAAGGGAATAGTAATTCATCGCGTATATACTCGGGCGCTTTCGCGAGATTCGGGTCCTTGTCCATATCACTCGCGACGCCCGATTCGATGAACGGAGCGATATCCGGCACGTCACGAACGCTGGTGTGCATACCGGCCAAGCTGTAATCCATCATCGCTGCCACCGCCGAACCCTCCACCACCGCATCGCGGGCCAGCGATGCATCATCGTTCTCGCGGACTGCCTTCTGCCACTTTTCCAGATGGAAATACTGGTCGTCAAGCGCATGAGTCAGTTCGTGAGCCATCACCGGCTTTTGCTCGACCGGGTCGATCCAGTCCGCAATGAAGAATTCCTTTTGTTTGGGGTCATACAGTCCGGCGACTTGATCGGTCAGCATGTCGAGCATGAAAGAATCAAGAGGAAATCCTTTCGGTATCAGGCCAAATGCCTCAAGAGTGCGTTGATCCGCATAACGCCTCTGTGGTGACTCGTCCTTTTTCTCCTCGGCGACAAGATACTGTCGAATCTCCGCCTTCGTGCGGATGCTTTTCTTTAGGGGCGACTTTACGGGCAAATCCAAAATCTTACTCATCACTTGGAGAACCTGGTCGGCCGCAACGAAAAAGTCGGCATTCGATTGCGGATTCGATTTAGAGGAGAATCGAATCGCGGCCGAAGACGCTGCTGTCGCGGCACCAACGCCTGCAGCAAGCAAACAAATGGACATAACCGAAGCTCTTGTTCGCATAATACCTCGCTCGGATAGGATGACGAATGCACGCGAACAGTTTCCAGCTTCTTTAAAGAGTTGGAAACCAGCGGATTTTGTGGCGTTCTGCTGAGTACAGCTATCCTGACGCCCGAACGAGAGAAGTAACTATCAGCTCCCCGGGACTGCACGCGTTTGAGCAGGGAGGTCGTGGCAGGCCCGTTAGGGACGCACTTGTAAGTAGAATGAACCTGTGCGATAAAGCACTGTTCCGATTTCATAACAAGCCGATAACTTTGCTATAATTTAATTTCATTCAGCGCACCAGTTCATTTCATTCTCGGAGTTCTACCGAGATGTTTCCCGGAATTAGCCTTCGGCAGGTTCGAGAACGGCTCGGTTTAACCTATCGGGACGTCGAACAGGCAAGCTATGAACTGGCGCAACGCCATGGTCGGCCGGAATTTATCGTTCACATCAGCCGCCTGGCGGATTTCGAGAATTCTGGCGTCGTGCCCAGCCTTCACAAATTATTTGCTCTTTGCAGCATTTACCACCTCGACTTGCAGGAAGCATGCAAATGGTATGATGTTCCCCTTGCCGACATCTTTGGCGCCGCAACTTCCCAGGCTCCCGCCACGAACTCATATGGCCGCGCCACCGCGAGTCGTGCGGCTACCAATTCATTTTGATCCGGCATTCGATCCCCGGCGGACGAACTACCTGACGCGAATGGTGGAAAGTTGGGGGCACTTCGAGGCAGCACTGCTAAAAAACGGCCACAATTATCATTATGGGTATATTGGACAAGACGATCACTGGATGGAGCCCCTGCTGCGTCCTGGAGCGCTGGTCCTTGTTGACACGCGACGGCAGAAGGTTGAAGTGGGCGGGTGGCGAAACGAGTCAGAGAGACCTATCTACCTGGTTGACATCCGAGGCGGCTATCGATGTTGTTGGTGCCTCATGGAGAAGGGCCGGTTGATTCTACAGCCTCATTCTCTTTCTACTTGCCCGCCAGAAACCTATCGCGCTCCCGACGAGGCGGAGATCGTCGGACAGGTGGTCGGCGTTTCTATGCGGTTGATCCCCGATTAGGACTATCTTCAGCGATCAGTTGCAGCAAAACGCTCAGATTCGAGCAGAACAGATCGCGTAAATAAGGCGGGACCCCAGAGGGAATAAGAACACGGTAGAATTCGTGCTCCCGCCATCTTTCGGCAATATCACTGGTCGGGCTGCCCAAGGCTTCCAAGCACTTCCGCAACTCCAATTCCTGCTGCTCAAGCGACGTCTCCAGGATTCGTTCAAACAGTTCATGATGACATAACTTCAACGCTTCATGGACTGACGGTTCGGAATAGATTGTTTCTAAACCTGCGTGCCGATATCGGCCTGTCGCCATATCTTGAAGGGTCGCAACGTGCAGCAAGCGGCTGACGTCTCCAGGAATTCCCGCGAGCGTAGTTGAGGCAAAATCCTCGATGACCCGATGGTTCTGATGAAATTCGTCTAGGGCTTCCATTTTCTAACCTGTTCTGTAGCCAGAACATTTTGAGTCGCGCCGCCGCGCTTCAATGAATACCTGCCACAAATGGCCGCAGGAGGTGTTCCATTATGAAACGTACAGCCGCTTTGCTTTTTGTTTTCGTGTTACTGCTCGCGATAGTAGTCCCGATGAGCTTTAGCGTCAACACGCAGTCAGTAAATATTTCATCGCATCCAGCCGTCTGGGCCGACGGCGGCGCCCCGGTTCCTCCATTCCCCAGCGGCTCGTCGCTGATCTGGGCCGACGGCGGCGCCCCGGTCCCTCCATTCCCCAGCGGCTCGTCGCTGATCTGGGCCGACGGCGGTGCCCCGGTCCCTCCATTCCCCAGCGGCTCGTCGCTGATCTGGGCCGACGGCGGTGCCCCGGTTCCTCCATTCCCCAGCGGCTCGCCACTTCAGGATGTGTGAGCTTTAGGACGGTGCGACGGGGTACCTTGCAGTAGACGTTACTACCTGCAAATGATATAGTGCAACGCAGCGATATGAATTCTAACCTATTTAGTAATTTAGGTTGGATGGGGGCATTCCTCCTTGAGGTAGGCATGTTTTTGCTCGCCCTCCGTCGCGGCCTGTTCCGGCGATTACCTTTCTTTACGCTTTACCTCGGCCTCGTAGTCATAGACGAAATCACTCTCTGGCTTGTCTACCGGCTGAGTGGCGTTAGTTCGTACATTTCCTTCGAGTCGTATTGGGTAATGCAAGCGCTTCTAATTCTCTTTCGCGCACTGGCTGTATACGATATCTGCCGAGCTCTTCTGTCAGCCTACGCTGGTGTCTGGAAAATGTGCCGGCCGCTATTGATTCTTCTGGCGGCGATTCTGGTGGTGGGCGCGGCGATTTCCACCAACGACAGCGCGCATCATGTTGCTTCCGCCATTTTGACCAGCGAGCGCGGCTTGGAACTGACAGTCGTGGGCATCCTGATCTTTGGATTGATCTTTTGCCGCTACTACCACGTTGAAATTGACCGCTACGTGACATGGATCGCATTGGGACTAGGTTTCTATTCTGCCGTTCAGGTCGTCAGCAACACGTTGTTTCAGCACTCGGTGACTGGGCATTTTGCAGTCTGGCAGGATTTCCGCCACGTATCGTTCAACGTTGCGACGGTGTTTTGGATTGTGGCGCTGTGGAAGCCGCTCCCTGCAAGGCAAGCTGCGCCTGTTCTGCTGGCTCCCGGTGAATATGACCGTCTCGCTCCTCAAATGACTTTGCGGCTTCGTGAATTAAACACCCGGCTGTTGGAGATGTGGAAATGACCGTTTTCGTGGCTATTCTGGTTTTTCTCGTCATTCTGGCTCTGCTCTGGCTTCTGTTTGGCTCACCAACGAACGAGACAGGTTCATCTCTCGACGCTCTGCAGATCGAAAGGCTTCTCCCAATAAACTGCCGCCATTTTCCGCAGATTACTCAGATGTTGAAGGAAGAGGACAGGCAATTCATGCGGATGCGAGCACCGCACCATACCGAACGCAAGTGGCGTGCTGAGCGCCGTAGGATTCTCAAGCAATACCTAACAGGTTTGGCGCAGGATTTCGCGCGCGTCCAGCGGCTCGCGCGTCTGGTTTCCGCGCTGTCGCCCGAAATTCGCAAAGGTCAGGAATTGGAGTGGATCTGGCTCGGACTGCAGTTCCACGTGTCCTATCGGATGGTGGAGCTGAAATTTGCCCTGGGTAGACTTTCACCGGACGGTCTCGCCGAACTGACTGGAATAATTGCGGGGCTAGCCGACGAACTGGAGCATCGTATGTCTTTGATTACGGAATATTCCCCGTCCCATTTGCGCGCGAATATGGGCAACTGACTGGTACGCACCGCCGGAAAACCGGCGAATCGTTGCGTGGCGCGTCCGTAGAACGTAACTCGTACGCCCCCATCCCGGACAATACTCACTTATCCATCTGAAACGCCGTTTTATAATAGCCGCAGCAGGAGAATCCATTGCCCGGCGAAAAGATTCTTGTCTGTGACGATGAAGAAGCGATTCGAGAGGTGGTTTCCACTCTCCTTGAAGCGCAGGGGTATCGCTGCACAGTTGTGTCGGACGGCTTCCAGGCGCTGCAGGAGATCAAGAATGACTCACACGATCTCGTCCTGAGTGACATTGTGATGCCGGAAATGGACGGTATGCGGTTGTTGCGGCAGGTCCGCTCGCAGGACGAGGACATTCCGGTGATTATGGTCACTGCGATGCACGACATTTCCATCGCCCTCGAAGCGATACGCGCCGGAGCTTACGATTACATTCTGAAACCTTTCGAGAAGGACCAGCTCTATCATAGCGTCTCTCGCGCGCTGGAGCACCGCCATCTTGTGCTTGAGAATCGTTCCTATCAGCGAAATCTTGAGCACCTTGTCGCCGAACGCACACAGCAGCTTTCCCTGACTTTGCGCGACCTCGAGCAATCGTATGACTACACTCTGGAGGCGCTTGGCGGCGCGCTGGACGCAAAAGACGCCGAAACGGAAGGCCACTGCCAGCGTGTTACAGCGATCACGATCCTCATTGCGAAAATCATGGTAGTGGATCGAGATCAATTGCGTCACATCGCCAGGGGCGCTTTTCTCCACGACATCGGGAAAATGGGCATTCCGGACCAAGTGCTGCGAAAGCCCGGACCGCTCACCGATGAAGAACGCCAACTGATGAAGCGCCACTGCGATATCGGCTACACCGTGCTGAACAAAATTCCTTTTCTTAAGGACGCCGCTGAAATTGTGCTCGCGCATCAGGAGTGCTACAACGGGAGCGGGTATCCGCGAGGACTGAAGGGCGAAGAAATCCCTCTGGGCGCCAGAATATTTGCCGTGGCCGACACACTGGATGCCATGTGTTCCGATCGGCCATATCGGAAGGCTTTGCCGATTGCTGCGGCTCGCGACGAGATTAACAAATTTTCTGGAACGCAGTTTGATCCCCGTGTCGTCTCCGCATTTCTCTCCAAACCAGACGACTTCTGGACCGAAATACGCAGGAACATCGGCGACCCATTCCGATTCCTGCAAATCGACGAACCCCAGGAAGCGCATCCCGAACCGTCCGCGAAGTAACGGCAGGGCCACAATTCATGAATCCATTTCCGCCCATGCGCGTCCAACGTGCGTCATGTCAGGGGACAGAGCTTTAGGCGCAATGCCGGCGGTAAAATCAGGGGCTTCCCAAATCCGAGGAGGCGCTGGCTGACGTACTTCTGATATGATACGGGCCTCATTCGAAGTAAGTGCTAACCAAGGAGGCAGTGCATGAAGCGAATCGTTACGATGGCGGCGGCACTGCTTCTGGTGCTTTCTGCATTGCCTTTCGCAACGCAAGCCCAGGATCAGCAAGCGGCAATCGCCACGACGACACTGAAGGCCGGCGACGTTGCTCCGGATTTCACTCTGCCGAGCGATCAGAATACGATGGTGTCGCTGAGCAGTTTCCGGGGCAAGAAAACAGTAATCGTAGCCTTCTATGTTCTCGCATTCACCGGTGGTTGAACGAAGGAGCTCCAGGCCTATCAGTCTGATTTGGCCAAGATTACAGCAAGCGATTCGGTGATTTTTGGCGTCAGCATCGACAGCCCGCCTGCCAACGCAGCATTCGCGAAGCAGATCGGCGTCACGTTTCCCCTGTTGAGCGACATGAACCGCACGGTTCTGAAGGAATACGGCATCGTGAAAGCCTACCCGATGGCAAATGATAAATATGAATTTGCGCGGCGCACGACGTTTGTGATCGGCAAGGACGGCGTGATCAAGCATATCGATTTTGACACGACCGCCATTGATCCAACCTCCGCCGTGACAATTTGCACTGGCCTTCACGAAAAGCACGGAACGTAATACGGAACATGGCTTGCAGGGGCTGAGGCGCTCTCAGCCCTTGCGAGACTTCTCCGCCCTCACCCAATGCCCATTGAATTCCCCTGACGCGCAGATGCGCAGGATACGCATCTATCGCCCGGAATTATTTTCGTCCGCAATGCCGCGCACAGAATCTGAGAATGGCTCAATTCAAATGAAGAACGATTTCGGAGACCGTGTTTGAGGGAGTACGAAACGTGGCAGGAACGTGATCGACGGACTCGCGGTGCACGTTGCGGCGAAGACAGAGAAGCGAAAAGAAGCCCACAACAATCAACGTGGCCGGAATCATAAGAATCAAAATGCCGTGCCTTAGCGCCGCCTCGGCATGCGGGCCGGTGGCGGCGGCGTCGGTGTAACAGAGTGCGCAGCCCTGAGCAAAAGTCGTGGAAGCGCAGACGAGCGTCGCAGAGACTCCCGCAGCGAAGATCGTCAGAACCTTAAAAAACGCCGAGCGTTTCATCCGGCTTTCCTCGATTCGTGCAACTTGAAACTGCTAGTATTCTCCGCCCATTTTGTGGGGCGCGTCAATCGTTTGGCAAAGGCTCGACAAAGCACTCACGGATGCATACGAACGATGCGTATGCTGTCCGGGAAGACGAAAATCAAAATCATGGTCAGGCAAAACACCAGCGTCGGGACGATAACGAGGAACAACCCGATTTTCTCGAATCGCAAGTGCATGAAATACGCCACAATCAACGCCGATTTGATCAGCGAAAGTCCGATGAGGAGTATAAGCATCGGGTGCGGTTCGAGCCTCATGTACGCCAGCAAGACTTCGACGCCGGTCAAAACAAGAAGCCAGAACCACACCCACATGAACAGTTTTTTCGACCCGGGCTGGTGCGTTTCTACCGCCGTGGTTTCATGCGCGCTCATCGCTCGATTTGCTCCTCAGCCTTTCAGGTTGACGGACATCAAATAGACCATCGGAAAAATGAACATCCACACCAAATCGACGAAATGCCAGTACAGGCCGCTGACCTCGACGTGATCGGCATTGAATTTTCTGCGGCCAAAGCCCAGCGCAATGATGCACAAATAGATCACGCCAATCGAAACGTGCAGCATGTGCAAACCCGTGAGGCCAAAAAAAGTGCCTCCGAAAAGAGGATCGCCCCACTTGTTGGCCCAGGGAGTGACGCCTTCATTGAACAGGCGAAACCATTCCATCAAGTGAAGCACCACGAACGCGATGCCGCCGACGGCGGTCAAGAGAATGTAAATCACGGCTTTCTTGATTTCGTTGCGATGCGCGGCGGCGACGGCCATGACCATCGTCAAGCTGCTCGACAGGAGAATGAACGTGAGGAATGTGGCGTTCACGATAGCGGGCGAGATCTCGAACGGCCTCGGCCAATTCGAGCTCGACAGGCGCACGTAGGCGTAGGCGAGAATCGCAGTCGAGAATGTGAGCGAGTCAGAGAGAAGGAACAGCCACATGCCGAGCTTTTTTGTGTTCGTGGCAAACGGAGCCACGCCGCCGTCCCAGGACGACCCCGCAAGAACGTCGATGTCCGATTCAGCCAAGTATCACCGTCCCAGCAATAAAAGTAGGAAGAGAAAAACCCACAGCCCGTCCATGAAGTGCCAGTAGAGCGACGCGACCTCGGTTGCGGTTGCCAATGTGAGCCGGCGCAATTTCCCGCGGCCCACATACGCCAGCGCCACGATGCCACCGAGCAAGTGAAGGCCGTGCGCCGCCGTGAGCACGTAAAAAAAACTGCTGCTCGCGTTCGTCGCCAAATAAAATCCGGATGCAACCATCTGCCGCCACGCGATCAACTGCCCGGCCAGAAACAAAAAACCAAGAAACGTCGTGACTGTCCACCAATGGCGGAAGCCTTCGCGATCATCTCGCGCGAAAAAATGCCGGGCGCGGACAATCGTCACACTGCTGGCAAGCAAAATCAGAGTGTTCAGCCACAAGATTCTTGGCATGGGAAACGCGTGCCAATCGCTGCCCACACCCTTGCGAACGATGAAGGCGCTGACGAAAGCCATGAAAAACATCAGAATCCCGGCCATCCCGATGGTGATGCCCGTCACATAAATGCGCTGCGGCATTCCGGAGCGGCCATGGGTCGAGTCGTCTCCGCCCCCATCGAGGTCAGCGGGCGGTTTCGCGCCGCCTCCTGCTCCGAGGATTTCCAGTTCTTCCGTGGCTGATGTATGCGGCATGACGGCGCCTCAAATTCTAGGCTTTGGCCACCTGCTCGGGAGCCAGGTGCTGCGGCACAAAATCATCGGCCGCGCCGGGCACGCTGTATTCGTACGGACCGCGATAAACCGTCGGATAGTGGCCAGCGAAATTGTCGTGCGGCACGGGAGTAGGAACCGACCATTCGAGCGTGGTCGCGTGCCAGGGATTCGCCTCCGCGGGCTTGCCGTGCTTGATGCTCCAGAAGAAATTGAAGTAGAAGAACAATTGCGCAGCAGCCGTGATGAATGCCGCGATGCTAATAAATTTGTACACCGGTTGCAGGGCGAACAAATAGTGCACGGACTCGATGCTCGCGTAACGCCGCGGATCCCCCGCATAGCCGAGATAATGCATCGGCATGAAAATGCAGTAAACACCGACGAAGGTCGTCCAGAAGTGAATCTTACCCAGCGTCTCATTCATCATGTGGCCGAACATTTTCGGAAACCAATAATACGTCGCCGCAAACATGGCAAAAATCGCCGCTACGCCCATGATCAAGTGGAAATGGCCGATAACATAGTAGGTATCGTGGAGGTAAAGGTCCAGTGCAGGCTGTGCAAGAAAAATGCCGGACAATCCGCCGGTGACGAACACGGACACGAAGCCGATAGCGAAAAGCATCGCCGAAGTGAATTGGATTCGTGCGCCCCAGAGCGTCCCGAGCCAATTAAACGTCTTGATCGCCGATGGCACGCCGATCACCAGCGTGAGGATCGAAAATGCCAGTCCTGAATATGGGCTCATGCCGCTGATAAACATGTGGTGGCCCCACACCATGAAGCTCAAGAAGCCAATCGCGCTGAGCGAATACACCATCGCCCGGTAACCGAACACTGGCTTGCGCGAAAAGGTAGACAGCACATGAGAAATGATGCCCATGCCCGGCAAAATGGCGATGTAGACCTCGGGGTGACCGAAAAACCAGAACAGATGTTGCCAAAGAAGCGGAGAGCCACCCGCGTGGTTCAGCAACACGCCGCTGACCATGTCGCCGCTGGGAATGAAAAAGCTGGTCATCGCCAGGCGGTCCAGCAGCAACAAAATGCAGGCGGCGAGCAAAACACCGAACGCCAACAGCGCAAGGCAGGCGGTGATGAACCAGCCCCACACCGTGAGTGGCATGCGCATCAGCGAGAGGCCTTTTGTGCGCAAATCAATCGTTGTGCCAAGGAAGTTGATGGCCGACATCAGCGAGGCGCCGCAAAACAGCGCGATGCTGACGATCCAAAGCGTCTGGCCCAATCCCTGACCGGGCCCCGCGATCACGCCGACAGCGCTCAACGGCGCGTACGACGTCCAACCGCTGATCGCCGAACCTCCCGGAACAAACGCCGATGACACAAGCACGATCATCGCGAGAAACGTGACCCAAAATGACAGCATGTTGATTGTCGGAAAGGCCATATCGGGCGCGCCGATTTGAATGGGAAGGAAATAATTGCCGAAGCCACTCTGCGGCACAGTCGTGAGAACGAAAAAAACCATCAGCGTGCCGTGCATGGTGATGACGCGGAGATAATCTTCCGGAGAAACAACGCCGTTGGCAAATCCCCAAATGTGCACATTCGGCCACGCCAGATGAATGCGCATGATCACCGAAAGAATTACGCCGATTGTGACTGCTGACAGACCGAGCAGGATGTACTGCGTGCCGATGATTTTGTGATCGAGGCTGAAAATATAATGGCGGAGCCAGCCCTTGGGCGCTTCCGAATGGTGTACCGTGGTTGCGTGCGAACTCATCGGCTCCCCCCTGTGGGGCGAGTCCCCGCGCTATGAATGCCGGATACGATTTCCATCATTCTCGTTATGGGGTTCGTCATTGAGCGTTCTGCGCCTCCTGCTTCTGCTCCCACTGCTGAAAATCGGCGTCGGACAATACGTGCAGCATGGCATGCATGTGATAATGCCCGAGCCCGCAGAGCTGGTTGCAGGTGATTTCGTAATTGCCGATCTTCGTCACGGTAAAATGAACCGGAATCACCAGTCCGGGAACGGTATCCTGCTTGATGCGCAGCTCGCGAACAAAAAAACTGTGGATTACGTCCTGGGAGCGAAGCATCAATTCGATGGGACGGTTGACAGGCAGATAGAGATCTCCGGAAACGATATCATCCTTGCTGGCGGGATCATTGGAATCCAGTCCAAGGGGATTGCCAGTGGATGCATCAATGTCTTTGGGATCGATCCGCCCAAACTTGCCGTCCGGTCCCGGATAGCGAAAGTTCCAGACAAATTGCACGCCGGTGACTTCCACCTGCAATGCCCCGGGTGCGGGCCCGCCAAAATGGACTTCGCCCCAAGCATGGGCAGCCATCACACCGAGGCCGACGAAGATCACGAGTGTGGCCGTCGTCCAGATGACTTCGAGCATGTGATTGCCGCGAACGAAGCGCGCTTTCTGGCCACGATCACGATACTTGAAGACCATCCAAGCCAGTGCGAGTTGCGCCAGGACAAATACGATTCCTGTCACAACGAACGTGGCGAAAAACTGCTGATCGATTTGATGGCCGACGGGAGTGATGGCCGGGGGAAACCACCAAGTCTTCGCAATGTGGAAATAGAGCGTCGAACCGACCAAAAGCAAAATGACGATTGCCAGCAGGACGGCAGGGGCTGCCGAACCGGCACACGATTTTCGCGAACCCATTCCTTCGCTCCGGAAAGGTTGCGGCCTACCGAACAAACATCTGGCCGCCGATCCTCAGACGCAACTGGTTCAACTGACGACGAAGGCTTTATCGAGAAGCCCAATCATATACAGCACCAAAAAAAATACAAGGATGAATCGACAAAAAAAATTGGAATATTCCGAGGTCGAATTTCAGGCCACCCCGGTAAAAATTTGGTGCGGTCGAGTGGATTCGAACCACCACGGTATTGCTACCGTCAGCCCCTCAAGCTGATGCGTCTGCCAGTTCCGCCACGACCGCGTTCAAAGACGCGAAGAATTTTATTCAAAAACAATCGCTATTTCTTGGGCAGCGGCGCTTGCGGCACCGGTTGTTGCACCGGAGGCGCGGGCCTCGATGGCGCTGTCGGCATCGTTTGTTCGAGAATCGAGCTGCCTTCAGCCGTGGTTGGCGCGCGTTTCAAGGAAAGCGCCAGAGAGCTCATCATAAATACGATGGCGCACCACGTCGTGGCTTTCGTGAGAAACGTCGCCGCGCCGCGCGGCCCGAATGCCGTTTGACTCCCAGCACCGCCAAACGCTCCCGCCAAATCCGCGGCATTACCACTCTGCAGCATGATCACAAAAATCAGCATCAGGCAAACCAAGATGTGCAATGTCACCAGCACAAAACTGTAATGCCACCCCAGCCAGATCAGTGCCACCGCGGCGGCCAACGCAATCACCCACTTAACTGCATTCGGCATTCCTTCTCCACTTCGGCCCGTAAAATAAAGGCCTACTGAAAATTCACGATTGCTGAAAACGATTGAGCGTCGAGACTTGCTCCGCCCACAAGCGCACCATCAATTTCATCGTGCGCCATTAAACTTCGGATGTTATCCGGCCTCACGCTCCCGCCATAAAGAACGCGTGCTCGTGACGCCGCTTCCGCCGTGAAACGCCTTCCCGCAAGCTGGCGGAGAAAAGCATGGACCTCAGCGGCAAGTTCCGGTGTCGCCGTCAGACCCGTGCCAATGGCCCATACAGGCTCGTAAGCAATCAGAATACGCGAGAAATCCAAAGCGGTCAACGTTGCCGTGCCGTTCTCAAATTGCCTCTCGATCACCTTTTCCGTGCCGCCTGCATCTCTTTCCCCTTTGTTTTCGCCGACACAAACGATCGGCAGCAACCCAGCCTCAAGCGCCGCCTTGAGTTTGGAATTGACGCTAGCGTCAGTCTCGCCGAAATATTCGCGGCGCTCGGAGTGGCCGATAATCACCGCGCGGCAGCCGGCCTCGACGAGCATGGGCATCGAAACTTCGCCCGTGAATGCGCCTTGGGCTTTCCAGAACGCATTCTGACCGGCGATCGAAATCGCGGTGCCTTTTGCCGCGTTCACCGCCGCACCAATCGCCGTAAACGGCGGTGCTACGATAATGTCGCAATGATTTGAACCTGCAACCAGAGGTTTGAATGCCTCAAAGAACGCGCGCGTTTCCGCTTGCGTCTTGTGCATTTTCCAATTGCCCACAATCACCGCACGCCGCAAGGACACCTCTAAATTGGAGTGAGGGCTTCGACGCCCGGAAGTTTTCGCCCAGCAAGAAACTCGAGCGAAGCTCCGCCGCCCGTCGAGATATGAGAAATTCGATCTGCGAGGCCGGCTTGCTCGACTGCCGCCACACTGTCGCCACCGCCAACAATGGACGTCGCACCGTTTGTTGTCGCGTCCGCGATGGCGCGCGCAATCTCCAGTGTGCCGCGCGCAAACGCCGGCTTTTCAAACATTCCGAGCGGACCATTCCATACGATAGTCCGTGCTCCGACGATTTCCTTGCGGAAGAGCTCCATCGTCTTGGGGCCGATGTCGAGGCCCATCCAGTCGGACGGCGTGCCTTCCGTTCCGGTGAGTTGCGTCTGCGCGCCTTCTTCAGTCGAACGCGCCAAAATATGGTCGACGGGCAATACAATGCGGCATCCGCGCTCAACCGCTTCCCCGAGCAGCGTCAAAGCGAGATCCGTTTTATCTTCTTCGACAAGCGACTTCCCAGTCGTGAAACCCTTGGCGCGGAAAAACGTGTAGGCCATGGCGCCGCCGATTAAAATCGTGTCGGCGATCTTGATCAGATTCTCGATCACTTCGATCTTGTCGGAGACTTTCGCGCCGCCAAGGATGGCCACAAAAGGCCTCTCGGGATTTGTGAGCGCTTTGCCTAGATACTCGAGCTCCTGCTCCATCAAAAGTCCTGCCGCGGCTTGGCGGACAAATTTCGTAATCCCAACCACGGATGCATGGGCGCGGTGAGCCGATCCAAAGGCGTCGTTCACGAAAATTCCATCGCAAAGCGCAGCCAATTGCCGCGAGAACCCTTCGTCGTTCTGTTCTTCCTCGGGGTGGAAGCGAAGATTTTCGAGTAGAAGTACATTGCCATTCTTCAGAGCCTTACTGCGAGATTCAGCCTGCTCACCGACGCAGTCGGAGGCAAAAATCACGGGCTTGCCGAGCAGTTCTTTCAGGCGCTCCGCTACCGGCGCGAGACTGTATTTAGATTCCGGCTTCCCTTTTGGCCGTCCGAGATGCGAAGCAATAACGAGCCGCGCGCTGCGATCGATAGCCAATTTCAATGTGGGAAGCGTGGCACGAATGCGTGTGTCGTCCCCGACCTTTCCATTGGCTAGCGGGACATTGAAATCCGCGCGAATGAACACGCGTTTCCCGGAAAGCTCTAAATCTCGAATCGATAGCTTATTCATATCAATAGCAACTCGATTGCGAAAAGGCCGGACCTAGAGCCGCTGGGCCATGAGTTTAATCATATCCAGGCAACGGGAGGAATAACCCCATTCATTGTCGTACCACGCCACCACTTTTGCGCAGTTCGATCCCACTACGCGCGTATAGCCGGCATCAACGATGGCCGAATGGGAATTGCCCAGGAAGTCGACGGATACCAATTCCTCTTCGGTGATATCCAGAATGCCCTTCAGCGCTCCCTGCGCCGCGCGATGAAATGCCTGGTTGATGCCCTCAGCGGTGGCCGGCTTTTCGGTTATCACGGTCAAGTCCACTACACTCACGTCCGGCGTGGGGACACGCAACGCGTAGCCATCCAGCTTGCCCTTGAGTTCCGGAATCACCAGATGGAGCGCCTTGGCAGCTCCCGTTGACGTCGGAATCATCGAAAGCGCCGCAGCACGCGCGCGCCGCAAATCTTTATGGGGCAAATCGAGCAGGCGCTGATCGTTGGTATACGAGTGAATTGTTGTCATTGTCCCGACGACAATGCCGAACGCGTCGACAAGCACTTTTGCCACGGGCGCGAGGCAATTCGTGGTGCACGATGCATTCGATATGACGTGATGTTTCGCCGGATCGTATGTTTTTTCATTCACGCCGAGCACTATCGTGCAGTCAGGATCGGTCGCTGGAGCCGTGATCAAAACTTTTTTGACCGGTCCGCGAATATGCTTGCGCGCCTCCGGTCCCTTAGTGAACACTCCGGACGCTTCGACCACAATTTGTGCACCGCTCGAGGACCAATCCAATGCGGCCAAATCTTTCATCTTGGAGACATGGATCGCATGGCCATCCACCTGAATCGCGTCATCGCTTGCGTGGATTTTATTCGGCAGGTTCCCATGGATGGAATCATATTTCAGCAGGTGCGCCAGCGTCTCCGCATCCGTGATGTCGTTGATTGCTACAATTTCGATTGACGGATCGCCGAGCGCACCGCGAAATATGTTGCGCCCGATGCGGCCGAAGCCGTTGATGGCAACTTTAACTGGCATGCTTCCTCCGCGCACGATGTTGGGCTGGCTACGAACTATAGAATCGCAGGCGACATACGAAAGCAGATGCTAGGTTGCGGGGAGAAAAAAGTCAACGCGGAGCTAACTGTAGGTCTTGACGTGAATGACTTTCTCGCCGCTGAAAGTCACCAGAACTGTCTTGGAAGGTGGATGGCCGTAAATCCAGTCCTCGGTTTGATTGCCGTCCTCATCGAATTCACGGACCTTTTTGTCAGGCCGGCCCATCGCAGCGAGCACCATGTCGTGATTCATTCCAATTATAGCCGTGTGTTCTTTGATCGCCTGTTGGAACTGCGGAGGGAGCGTCTCGACCCAGTTGACGGCCGAGGAATGCTGGCTACTAAAATCGAGGAAAGGCGAGAGGTCGTGTTTCAGCTCATCGGGGCTTAAATCCGGCACCGCGCGCCCGTAGTCCAGGATGAGTAGGGCCCCCATCTGAGTGGGCCCCGACGGCTCGGGCGTGGTAACGGGCGGTCCCATCGGCCCCATACTAATTTGAACGTGCTGTCGCCAGTTGAAATGCTTCTTCGTACCACCATTGATGGCGACGACGATTTCGTGCGAACGAAACTCGATGCTGCTGATTTGCACGTGATCACCAGGATTCGCCGCCGCGCCCCGCATCAGCGCTTGGCGTAAATCCTTAGCATTAATGGCCTGTCCCACCTTGTAGCGAAATCCGCGCTTCAATGACGGAATTGACTGCACTACGCGCGCAAATTCCCCATCGACGTAGCGGATGAGAGCGATTTTCGATTGCTGCCCGAGCGGCTGTTTTTTGCCCCTGGCGGCCTGAACAATCGCAAGGAACAGATCGGGCGGAGACACCATCATCGGCAATGTCGTTTGTAATGGCTCAACGGGCTCTGGGCGAAGCGGATACACGTGCGGCAAGTCGAAGCACGCCAGCAATAAGACTGCACTCGCAAGACTGGTTAGTCGAAACATAGGCGTATTGTCATTGTAAGCCAGCGAGCCTCATGGCGTCCCGTTTATCGCCGATTGAAGCAAAATAATACCATTTTCATGTCAATTCCCCGCAGCCCGAGTAATGAATGAATGATGACCAGCGCATACGGACACTACGGACACGGATGACCTGAGCGAGATTCCGGTTGCACGCACAGATTGGCGGACGGCAGAGTAGAGAGAACGGGTGGCTATCTTCCCACTCAGGAAGTCGTGCCGGGCACTATCTTTAGCTCGGTAGACAAAACCGATTTAGCTTGCCGCGGCTTTCGACTTGACTGTCGCAGCCTGCTCCCCAATTTTTTCCGCTGCGAGCTGCGGTTCGAAGCAGCGCCGGCATCGCGCTTCATACATCCCGCCCGCGCCAACGACGATCAATTCCTCGGAAGCGACCAGGCGTTGCGTATTCACGGCCGGGTTTCCGCAACGAACGCAGATCGCGAGCAGTTTCGTAATTTCTTCCGCGGCAACCAAGAGGCGTGGCATGGGCTCGAAGGGACGGCCCATGAAATCCGTGTCAAGTCCGGCGACGATCACTCGCTTGCCCGAATCCGCCAGCCGCGTGCAGCTCTCAAGCAAGCTCTCGCCGAGAAATTGGGCCTCGTCAATGCCGATGACCTCGGTCCTGGGTTCCACTTTCTCAAGAATATCCGCCCCGGTGCTCACCAAGCCCGACGCAATCTCCAACCCCGAATGCGAGACGATGCCATTCGCTGAATAGCGCTGGTCGATAAACGGCTTAAAGATTTGCACGCGCTGCCGCGCAATTTCGGCACGCCGCAACCTCCGAATCAATTCCTCGCTCTTGCCGGAAAACATGGGGCCGACGATCACTTCGATCCAGCCCATATTGCCCTTAACGATGTCCACGTAGTCTCTCCCGCCGATATTCGTAGGCTAACACAAATTCTTGTGGAAATTCGCTCGCGTCATCCGCTCAAAACGTTGATGCGTCCGGTTCTTTCGAAACGGCGTCTGGTGACTGGCGGTACAGCGCTGCGTTAAAAAACGGCGCGAATGCATTGATGACTGCTGTGCGAAAAGCGTCCTGCCTCGTGATCATGTTTCGCGTCAGCACTCCCCACGCACCCTGCGCGTCGCGAATGCCGTGTCCACCCGCAAAGGCGTCAATCGCAACACCAAGCTCGATGCCTTCCTGCACAACCTGCCGCGCCAGAACATCCGGAAGAAGAATACTCCCTGACTGGCCGTAAGCTCCGCGGCCGCTCGCGTCTGCAACGTATGCCCAATTCTGAAGAAAAACATTGCGCGAACCGTTGCCGTTTATGACATCCAATCCGCCTTCCAACCCAACGAAGAAGGCCCACGGGAGATTTCCTTCTTTCGCCTTCCTCGCCAATGCGTTGGCACGATGGCGCGCGCCGGACATTAACTCAGAGCGTGACAACGGCGTATGGCGAACTCCACTTTCCACCTCGGCGCCAACCACTTCGAATGGAGCATTTGGATCGAGGCTCGGGCCAAAAACGGTCAATGCTTCCCAAACAGCATTCAGTTTCGGGCGCCGCGTGCTTCCGACCGCAACGATGATTTTACTCATAGCTGATCGCTCGAGAACGAATTCTGAATGACGCTATTCCTTCCAAAGCTGTGATTGTTTCTCGCGCGCAAATCGCGTATTTAGAAACGCTTTTAGGTCTTCAATCGATGTAAAGACCTGATCGGCGCAGGCCAGCATCCACCCGCTAATCTGTTCCAGAGGGAGTGGTGTAACCATGTAAATTGGAATGCCTTTTCGGTAGGCCATTGTCAATTCGGCCGAGGTGCCCCCGCTCTGTGCTCTTGCGTCTCCCCAGAAGCAAATCACATAGTCAGCCTGGTTTTCGATCAGATCGAGATCAAAGTGGATTATTTTGCGGACCACGCGGCGAAAACGTTCGAGGTCAGTCAATTTCCACTCGCGAAAGTGCGCAGTCTCTTCCTCCGTGAGGTTCTTCTTTTCGTCCTGCGCGGGATCGTAAACACGATGGCCGAGATGATCACGGAGAAATGGGGCGAGCTTCTGACGCCAGAGTTTGCCGCCGCCGTCGGCGAATTCAATTGGTCCGCAGAGATATGCGAGCATGAGGTCCGGGTGAACGACTCTAGCACGCTGTCACGCTCCCGCAAAGGGGCGCTGTGCGGAAGTCACACGTTCAGGTCCGAGTTGCGATGTCGCGAAGTTGCTGCTCGCGCGGGCTTGTCCGCTCCGGCTGGGCATGCTATAAAAGATTCGCTCCATTCTTGCCCGTTCGAGCGGCCGTAGTATAGGGGTAGTACGACAGCTTGCCAAGCTGTAGGCGGGGGTTCGAGTCCCCTCGGCCGCTCCATTTTTCTTCTGATTTCAGCCGGAAAAATCAGCTAATTGACTTCAAGTATGCGGGTTGATTTAACGACCGGGGATCTTTTCTGGCGGTCGGCAAAACGAGTCGCACGATCCCTGTCAATATAGACTCGGGCAAATTTCTCCCCGTCGTGATAATAGACGGTTACTTGCCAGTGGCGGTGTTTCCGACGTCGATCGCGGCGGAATCGAGACACGCCTTTCTTGCCTTTTGTTTTGGTTTTCTTTTTCACGGGATATCCTAGCGTCGCAGGAGTATGGCAACTTCGGAGGCGCGGCGCAAGTCTCAAGTTGATTACCACCCGGTACTACCTCCAGGGCTTCCCTTCTGTACATCCCGGCATGGAACATCAGGCCACCTTTCATGAGACGTTTGCGACTCTCTTACGTCTAAGATTGTGAGATTGAAGGAGAAAAAGAGTTGGAACTTTTCAGTGCATTCGAGCGTATTTCATTGTGATGGGGAAAAGGAGTTGGGCCATGGTATTGAGACTGGAGCATGAACTAAACATTGAGGACACACGGCACCATTCACCAGAGCGTGTGGAAACTCTCCGGCGGTTGTTGGCAGGTGGGGCGCGCGTGGAATCTGACCCCAAGCGGCCCGATTTCTACGAGGTAGAAAGCGGTTCGGACATCTACTACATTCACATCTCGCCGGTTACGGGCAACATCCTTCTGCTCGCTGCGTGGGCTAAAGATGGCGTCCCGGGCGAAGAACCATCGGTCACTCAGGCGGCATAATCACACGCCGCGCGCAAAACCGACACTCACATCAATAAATCAGCCGCCTTGAAATCAAAATCCTTGAGGATCTGCGTTCCGAGTTCGTAGACCTCTGGCCCAGCGCTGGTGCGGACGTAGACAGACTCGCCAACGGCGGCGGAGACGCTGACTGTCGTTTTCTTTCCAGATTTATCGGTGAACGTGATTTGAATGGCGGGTTTCGCCAAGTGAGCCAGAATTGCCGCCGGCGGAGCGTCATAGATTTTGTTTGCGCGCGCATTCTGGATGGGGTCGAGCACTTTCCAACTCTGAATGGCTTTCCCTTTGTCCGCACCAGGTTGAACGATTGTCCAGTTTCCTGTCTTTCCCTGGGAGCAATCGATAGTGCCGTTCGCGTTGTGTATGTTGACATCGGCTAGATTCGCTGGCTCGAATTGCACGATCGATTTATCACGCAAGTCGAAGAATTTCTTGTTCAACGTATCGTACACGGTAGAACTTATTTCGAAGACCATCGGACGCGCAGGGTCGCGTGCGTAATATTGGTCGTCAGTCTTCTTGCCGATAAGAAGATGGAACTGCTGGTCCCTGGCATCCACGGTGACGCTGACTGAAGGATGGGCAAGCCCGTACTTCGCGAGATTGTCGGGAGTTTCGCTGGCCACGTCCGTGAATTTATTTGTCGATAGCGAACTTACGACAGAATCCACGGCGCTCGAGTCGGCCATCACTTGCTTGGGCTTGGTGATCATCCATGTGGAACCGGCCTTCTTAATCGCGACCACACCATCCGGCTCGTCGAGCGTGATGCTGGTGATCTCAGCGTTGTTCAATTCGAGCAGGGCTCGATCGCGCAATTGCGATAGTGGCTGATCGGTTTCATCCAAGAGCGAAACAGGAAGCATGTCAACATTTTTTGAGGCCCCGACCAGGCCATAGACAGCGCTGTTGGAGAAATCCTTGTCGCCCAGCCGGAGGGTATGCTGCACTCCGGTCTTTGACTGAAATTCAATAGTCACAGCGGGCTGATCCAGGCCGTATTTCGACAGGTTGTCCGCCGGAGGCGGAACAAACGACCGCTGGATTTTGGCGGTGCTTAGGTCGTTGACGATGCCGCCTATGGCCGTCTGATCGGCGCGCGTGCTGACGGGCCGCGTAATCCGCCAGTCACTTCCCTGTTTGCTGAAAACGACGTTGCCAATTTTACGTTCGAGCGTCAAAGCGGTGATGTCGTCCGCCTTCACGGCAAACGCCGGCTTCCAGGACGCCTGATCGGAGGGCGGTGCGACGCTATGTTTGCTGTCATAAAAATAAACGAACGCGCCAAGGGCAATGGCCATCGCGAGAACGATCAATGTGCTTTTCTTCATCGCTCAGCCTACCGGCGCTTCACCCAGATGTAGACTCCGCTGAGAATCACAAAAAGCGGCAGCAATACCATGCTGAACCACGACAACTCGCGCTGCTGCGCCTCCGTGAGCGTCACGCGGCGATTGGCGGCCTCTTTCGGGCGGATGGAGATCAGATTCTCCTCCTCCGTGAGCCAGTTGATAGCATTAAAGAACAAGTCGCCGTTGCGCTGTTCCCCTACCCATTGATTCGTCGCAAACTCGGAATTGCCGATAACCACCAGCCGCGCGTCCGTCGAGCCTAATTTTTTTTCTGCAGCGACGCCGAGCGAGAGCGGCCCCCGCTGATCCGTTTTCGGATCGTATTTCACGGTCCCGTTTCCGAGATTCGGCACAGTGAAGCTCGCCGTCGACGTTTTCAGCAACTCAACCGCTACCGGATTCGGTTTGGAAGTGTCCGCGATCGACACCGTGCGCGCCAGAGGAAAAAAAGTCATCGACCCATTGAAATTGCGCACGATGGGGCTCTCGCCGTAATCGACAACCAAAGGAATGCCTGGCCCCGCTCCCAGCAATTTCCCCACGCCGCTCACATCGATCACGTAATTGTCGCCCAGCTTGATATTCCATGGCTGCAACACAGCGTCCAGTTTTGGATCCGGGCCCGGATCCAGCAGCAGCATTGCCTTTCCGCCGCCATCAAGGTATTTTTCGATCATCTGCGCTTCCTGCGGGAAGAAAGACTTCGCCGGCCCCGCATCAACCAGCACGCTGCAATCGTTAGGAATCTGGTTTGACGTCACCAGATTTACAGATTTAGTTTGGTAGTTTTCTTTCGCAAGTTCCCCTGCCACGCCGCTGTAACCTGTGCTATCCGATGCCGTGATTGCTTTTTCGCCGTGTCCCTCGACAAAGCACACTGTTTTCACGGTAGTTGAAGTGGCTTTCAAAATCGCCGACGCGAAATCTTGTTCGGTCGTTTCTTCCAGGCGCTGAATACTCTTCCCGCTCACGACGATCACCTGACCTTCGCGGGCTACGCCATATTGTTTCGTCAAATCCGGCCGTTCCTGCGGATCGACCACGCGGAAATGAATATGGGGATTCAGATCCTCGTATTCCGCCATTTGCGCGCGCAGGGCGGACACTTCCGGGTCGGATGATTTTGCAAACAGGAAGATGGTGACGTCCGATTTTATCGGCTCAACGATTTTCTTCGTCTGATCGGAAAGCGTGTAAAGTTTTTCACTGGTCAGGTCAAACGTCTTGTGATGACGGAAGCCGAGATAATTGATAAAAACCAGAATGGCCAGCACTGCAATCACAAGGACGGATGTATTTGTGCCCAGTTTCGAGGAACGTTTCCCGAAAAATCCGATGATCGTCGCAAAATCGAGAACCATCCACCCCAGAACGAGCACCCCGCCCGCGATCAGCAGAATCTTATTCGCAAGCTGGAATTCCTCTAAAACCGTGTAGCGAATATATCCCGCAACCAGCAATGCCAGGCCCAGCGCTCCTACCAATCGCGCCAGCTCTCTTCGATTCCATTTCATCGTGCCATACCCTCTCCTTCCCTACCCTGCTCCACTATGAAAAATTAGGCTCGCCGCCAGCGCATGGAATCCACCGCACGCATCGTCAAGAAAATGGCGAAAAAGATCCAACTCCCAAAAAAAATGAGTCCGGTCGTGTCAATCACGCCCCGAATAAACGGATTGTAATGCTGCAAAATAGCCGCGTATTGCAACGATTGCGCCAGTGCGCCATTTCCCGTCCCGGCGAAAAATCCAATGATCCAGAGAAGCAGCGAAATCCCGAGCACCAGCACGCCGGCGACAATCTGATTCTCCGTCAGAGCTGAAAGGAACGAACCAATCGCAAGGAGCGTCGCCCCCAGGAGCAGCACGCCCAGGTATCCCCCCGCGATCAACCTCCACGGCGGCACTGGATCGCTATGCGCGAACATGTAAATGACGTACAGCACCGTCGGGAGAATCATGATGATGAAAAGGCTCAGCGAAGCGAAAAACTTTCCGAGAACGATTTGCCAATCCGTGATGGGCGACGTCAGCAGCAGTTCCATCGTGCCGCGCTTGCGTTCTTCGGAGTACACGCCCATGGTCAGCAGCGGAGTCAAGAAAAGCAGAATCGTGCCCACCAGGCCCAGAAAATAACTCATTACCGCGCTCGGCACATCGAAATTCACCGGAGGGCCGCCTTGCATTGCCTCAAGACCCGCCTCCATGGCCTCCTTAATTCCCGCCGTGAGATATAGATTGAAAAATACCGCGCTCACAATTAGAAAGAACGAAACCACCACATAAGCCACTGGCGACACGAAATAGTGGCTCATTTCCTTGCGATAAATCGCGTACAGGCCGCGCATGTCAGTTTCGCTCCGCTTTTTCCGTTGGATTTTGTGTTGCGTCTTCTGTGGTGAGTTGTAGGAAAATTTCCTCCAGGCTCAAATTCATGCCGCGCAGTTCGTAAAGTGGCCAACCTTGTCCGACAACCTTGGCCGCAATTTGGCTGCGCAAGTCCCGTCCTTGATTCGCTTCGACCGTTGCAAGCAAACGCCCCGCGGAGCCGAGCGGGCTGATTTCCACTTTTCGCACACCGGAAATTTGCGCCAGCGCATCGCGTAAAGATTTTTCTGGCGCTTGTACCTCAACGCGGATTCGCTCTCCACCTTTGAGTTGCAGCGTCAGATTCTCCGGCGTGTCTACGGCAACAATTTTTCCGTGATTGATAATCACGACGCGGTCGCACGTCATGCTCACTTCGGGCAGGATGTGCGTCGAAAGAATGATCGTGTGGCTCCCCGCCAGTCCCTTGATCAAATTGCGAACCTCGATAATTTGCTTCGGGTCGAGGCCCACGGTCGGCTCATCGAGAATAATCACATCCGGATCATGAACAATCGCCTGCGCCAGTCCCACGCGCTGCTTGTAACCGCGCGACAGCCGTTTGATCAGCTCATCGCGCTTGTCGGTGATCTTCGCCATTTCGAGCGCCGCTTCCACTCGCGCAGCACGCTTTTCCGGCGGCACGTTCTTGATTCGCGCAACGAAATCCAGATACGAACCCACGGTCATATCGAAATAGAGCGGCGGATTCTCAGGCAAATATCCGATGCGGCGGCGCACTTCCATCGAATCGTCGAACACGTCGAAGCCGGCGATTTTGGCTGTGCCCGTGGTGGCCGGCAGATAGCCGGTCAGCACGCGCATGGTTGTCGTCTTTCCCGCGCCGTTTGGCCCGAGAAATCCAAGTATTTCGCCTTTATTTACGGAAAAAGAGATGTGGTCGACTGCAGTTTTGTCTCCGAAAGACTTCGTCAAGTCTTGGACTTCTATCAATCCGGTACCTCCGCGATTACGAAATAAAATGCACGTTCGCCGTCACCAAATCGGCCCGCCCAGCGCCTCCGACTCAATTCCGGGCGCCCTTTATACTAAAATTCGGTCTTGTTCGCCAAGATTCGATCGGAACATTCGCACATGCTCGCTAGAGATCAGCGCAAAGATTACATTGCAGAGACTCCCTCCCGCCCGATAAGGTTGCCTGAATTCTGCACGTTTAGCTGAGCGGTAAATAGCGGGCGCTACTTCCGGGATTGACTTGCGGCCGCGAGAAGCATACCTTTCGCCGCGAATGATTCCGAAGGTTGCATCGCCGACGAAGAATCGCCTGCTCGCCGTGTTCTTGGCGGTCTGCGTGCTCGTGGCAGTTCTGGCGCTAATCCGACGCGGCGGAATACTTGCCATCTCGCCAGTGGCCCTAATGACCCTCCGGTGGCTGGCGATTGTCTTTCTTGCCGCCTACGCCACGGCGCGCCGCTCGTTGACGCTGTGGATCCTCGTCGGTCTGCTCGCTGGCGCGGAATTCGGCCATGACGCTCCAGTAGCGGCCGTGAAATTTCAAATCCTCGGCGCGATTTTCTTGCGACTCATAAGAGTCATCATCGCGCCGTTGCTTTTCGGCACGCTCGTCGTCGGCATCGCCGGCCACGCGGAATTAAAAAAAGTGGGGCGCATGGCGGTGAAGGCCCTGATTTTCTTCGAAATTGTTTCGACCATTGCCCTCATCATCGGCTTGATTGCCATACACGTCAGCCGCGCAGGCGTGGGGGTGAATCTACCCCGCTCAACAATCGAGCAAGCCGCGCCGGCGACCACCCAGTCGGCGAGCCAGCTCATCCTGAATGTTTTCCCGGAAAACATCGCGAAGTCCGTCGCCGAGGGGCAAATCTTGCAGGTCGTCGTCTTCAGCATGCTTTTCGGAATCGGCCTCGCGCTCGTGAAGGAACCCAAGCGGCGCCCGATGGTCTCGTTTGCCGAGAGCCTTTCCGAAACCATGTTCAAGTTCACCAATCTGGTGATGTATTTCGCCCCTGCCGGCGTGTTTGGCGCAATCGCCTACACAATCGCGCATCTTGGACTGGGCGTCATGCTGCCTTTGCTCAAGCTTCTCGCGACGCTATACGTGGCGCTCGTGATCTTTGTCCTTTTCATCCTTCTGCCGATTGCCCTCGTCGCCCGCATCCCCTTGCGCCAATTTCTGCACGCCATTGCCGAGCCGGCCACCATCGCCTTCGGCACCAGCAGCTCGGAGGCGGCGCTCCCGAGCGCCATGGAACAAATGGAGGCCATCGGCGTGCCGCGCGCGATTGTCGCCTTTGTGATGCCGACGGGCTACAGCTTCAATCTCACTGGCTCGAGCCTTTATTTGTCGCTGGCGGTAATTTTCATGGCCCAAGCCTCGGGAATCCATCTCACGCTCGGCCAGGAATCCGTGATGATGCTGACGCTAATGCTGAGCAGCAAAGGGCTCGCCGGTGTCCCGCGCGCGGCCTTCGTGATTATTCTTGGCGCTGCAGCGTCGTTCCACCTCCCGATGGAATCCATCTACCTGCTTCTGGCCGTCGATCCGCTCATGGACATGGTCCGCACAACTGTGAACGTTGTCGGAAATTGTCTGGCCACGGTGGTTGTGGCACGATGGGAAGGCGACTTGCCTCCCGCAAAAGCAATTTCTTAGGAAGAGAGATTCATTCCACGCGCAGCTCTGGCCGTGCGCCAAAAAACTTGAAATAAAGCACCAACCCAACGCCGGTCACCAGTGCGTACGCATAGAACGGCAGCGCGATGTCGGATATGTCGAACATATATCCAGTGAACGCGACGGCGCCGCTCGACGCCGTTAAACGCGCCACTTGGTTTATCGCCAGCGCGCGCCCCATCTCATTTTCCCGCACCATGGCCGTCAGCGCCGTCTGCTGAGCCGGCACCGCGACTACTCTCAAGGCCGGCGTGATGATATAAATCGCCACTGCCAACACGAAAATTCGCGTGAGTGGCAGTAGCAAGAGCAGCAGCGCGCCAGCGCCGCGCGTCACCGCCACGCCTTTCACGAATCCGAATTCCCTTTCGAGTCGCGGTGCTACAAGAATCACAAACGCGGCCACCAACTCGCTCGCGAACCCATATACTGCCATTTGCGACTCCGGAACGTGGTACACAATGACAAAGAATGGAATCAAAAACGGCATGATCAGTCCTTGCGAAATTCCGTTCAACGCCCCGGTCAGCGAGAATTTTCCGATTACCCTTCCGCTCTTCATCCGCTTGAATTCACCGCGCTTGCCGGAAAGCTCCATCGGCAACAGAAACGCGAGGCCTGCAGCGCTTACCGCCGCGGCTGCAAGAAACGCATCGCGCGGGCTGAAAAGGCGCGCGGCAAGCATTCCGGCCGCTCCCAGCAATCCGCTCAGAAAAACGAACAGCGAAAGATAAAATGTGCGGTTTTCGACACTCGTTAAATCAGCAATGACTGCGGTTTGAATTGGCTGGGCGGCTCCGCCCACGCTCCCAGCCGCGCGCGACCCAGTTGCAGAAAAGCCTCCGAGCATCGTTGCAATAAATAAAACGGGAAGCTTGCCAGAGCTAAATGCCAATAGCGCACCCGCAGGGAGCAGAATTCCGGCCAGCACCAAAGTCCCTTTGTACCCCCAAAGGTCAGTCAGAAATCCGAATAGCAATGCGAAGCCCGCCGTCGCGACCGTGGCAGCGGTGTATAGAAGACCCAACTCCAACGCGCTATAATGGAGGGACTGAAGAACGTAATAAGGAAAGACGAGAATGATAATTCCGGCCGCCACACTTCGCGTGAGGCGAAACAGGATCAGCAAAACCAATTGCTTCGAATTGTGGCTCACGCTCCCAGTCTAACGGAAACCCGCCTTGGCGCCGAACAAGAGTCTTCCCAAGAACAAGGTGGGGCAACGAGAGTGCGACAAAACGCATCCAGATGGCCTGTAAGGGTCGCTCTAAATGGACCCGAATGGTATCGTGGTGTGCTATCCGCCGAGCTCGCTTGAGTCCGCATTACAAGATGCGCGTTGACACTGCGGAGTCATTTTGTTATTCAACTTGTTTGCTTTGTGCTCGGGCACTTCATGAGCCTGCCGCACGCCGCGATTGACCTCACCTGGTCAATCTGGCTTCCCGCGAAGGAGTATGCTGCTGAATCAACGGAGGATTGCTGTCTCGCTCTCAGATAAGATGTAAAGCGCTTGAACCAAAGGACAGAATGAAAACGGGCTGCATACTTATGAAGAGACTGATTTTTGCCACGCTAGCTGCTATCTGTCTTTCAGGCTGTGGCGGCAGCGGTCCAAGCGGACTCGTCATTGTCATCACCCCCAACGCAAACCAGTCCGTCGATCAAAATCAGTCCGTGGCTTTGACGGCATTTGTCGCCAACGACACTTCGAATTCCGGTGTGGTCTGGACCCTGACAGGATCGCATTGCGCTGCCGCCGCCTGCGGCACCCTGACCAATAAGACGCCGAGTTCCGTCACCTATAACGCGCCAAAGTCCGTCGGCGTCCTTCTGAACGTCGTTCTCACGGCCACCGCCGTCGCGAACGCGAAAACCACGTCGACCTTGAACATTTCAGTCAGCCCGGCGCCCACAATCTCCACGACTACCCTGCCAGGCGCGATCAACGGTCAAAATTACAGCCAGCAGGTGGTCGCCAACGGCGGAGTCGCTCCGCTTTTCTTCAGCATTACTTCCGGCAGCCTCCCCGCCGGATTTCATCTGGATACCAACGGCCTAATTTCCGGCCGATCAACATCCAATGGAGGCACGTTCAATTTCACTGTACTGGTAACTGATCAAGGGAATCCGCCACTCACCGCGTCACAGTCGTACACCATCATCATCGTGCCTGCGCCTCCCTTGTCGATTGTCACGACTTCCCTTCCGAATGCCGCACAAGGAAGCCTCTACAATTCCCCCTTGGCAGCCTCCGGAGGCGTACCACCCCTTACCTGGGCCATTACTGCCGGCGCTCTGCCGCCCGGCATTTCGTTGAATACGACTACTGGGCAAATCTCCGGGACACCCACTACTCAAGGGGCGTTTCCTTTCACGGTTAAAGTGACTGATTCCGCGCTGCTGCCTCCCAATCAGCAACCCCAGACCGCTACTCAGGCATTGAGCCTGACGGTCGGCACTCCAAATCCCCTCGCCATCACTACCACTTCGCTCCCACAGGCGAACACGGCTACTCTTTATAGCCAGCAGCTCCGCGTGAGTGGCGGCGTCGGGCCCTTCACTTGGAAATTGACCGGAGGAATCTTGCCCTCCGGATTGAACCTTAATTCCTCGACGGGTGTAATCTCTGGAGTGCCGACGGCCGTTTCTGCCAATACTTTCACCGTGCAAGTCACCGATTCAGAACCCACACCGCAAAGCGCCTCGGCATCTTTGACTCTTACCATCATCAGCTCGGCAAACAACAATGCGCTGCTCAATGGCAACTACGTGTTTGTCTTCAGCGGATCTAATTCCTCGGGCCCAGTCGTGCTCGGCGGGACGATCGCCGCAAACGGAACAGGCGGTATCTTCGGATCCGAGGACAGCAACAACAACAACCCTACCGGCTCGACTCAAAACAATGGGCCGGGTCCTGTTCAGAACACCACGGTCGCTGGAACCTACACCATCGGGTCAGATGGTCGCGGGAGCTTTACGCTGAACTCAGCCTCTGTCGCTTCCACCTACCAGTTTGCTCTCGACGGCAACGGCAACGCCCAATTCATCGAGGCGGACAATACAGGAACTCACGGCACGGGCATTCTGCGAAAGCAAACCATCTCCAATTTCACTCCGCAAAACTTTAGCGGAAACTATGCCTTCGAATTCGTGGGAACCGATTCATCGGGTAAGCGTGACACTCTGGCTGGCGTTTTCCATTCCGACGGCAATAGCCTGTTCAATAACGGAAACGTGGACACGAATTTCGCCGGAACTCTGGGAACAAATCTGAATGGCGTAACCGGCTCATTTCTTCTGGCGCAGAACGGTCGCGGCGCAGCAAGCCTTACTTTGCCCACTCCCACCACTCTGAATTTGGTGTTCTATATGATCACGCCGTCTGACGTGCTTTTCCTCGGCATGGATCCCGTCAGCCAGACGAACCCAATGACCATTGGCGAAGCCCTCCTGCAAACTCAGCCGTCCTTCGATGCAACTTCGCTCGACGGTTCGAGCGTCGTCACGGCTACAGGACTCGATTCGTCCGGCAATGCCAGCGTCCTCGCGAGCTTGCTTACTGCGAACGGGGCCACGAGTATCAGTTCTACCCTCGATGCCAACGACGGTGGAACAATCACCTCGAACGCAAGCGCCAGCGGCTCCTACTCCGTTGCTTCGAACGGGCGCGCCACCACCAGTGGTCTCGGCAACCAGCTCGCAGTGCTCTATCTTGTCGCGCAAAATCAAGCTTTCATTATTGGGCAGGATCCGGCTGCTTCCTCGGGTATCGTCGAGCCGCAAACCCTTGGTCCCTATAATGCCGCGTCCTTTGCCAGCTACTTCAGTTTCGGTCCGCCTTCGGCTGGCACGCCCAGTACGTCGGACAAAGCATCGAATGATTTTGTCGGCTCCATTTTGTCCGATGGTGCGGGGAACATCACCGGAAAACTGGACGAGGCGGGAGTTACGGGAATCCCGAGTTCGAATTTGGCCCTCAAAGCAACGTACACTGTCGGTGCGAATGGGCGCGGCACTATATCCGTAAGCTCGCCTCCCCTTCTTCCGTCGCAATTCGCGTTCTATCTTGTGTCGCCGACGCAGATTCGGGCGATTTCCCTGTCCCCTGCCGACGCACATCCTCAGGTTTTCTTTTTCAACCATTAGATTGTCTTCTGTCGATGATAGAGATTGTCCTTGTGCACAAAATGTCGGAGGAGATCCATGCGCACGTACGTTCATGCCCGAGCCCTGCGATATCGCATCGTCTCGGGTGGCACATCACTGTCTCTCGCAACTTTCATGTTTTTCGTTGCGCTGGCGCCCTATGCCATAGCTCAGACGTTGCCCTCCGTCCCGGCCTCGCGCCTCACTGACCTCACTTCGCACTCTGGATTTTTCAACGAACCCTCAATTGCCGTGAACCCAAACAATCCGCAACAGGTAGTCGCGGCCTACCAGATTCGCGCTAGCGCAGCTTATTCCACCGATGCCGGAGCGCACTGGACATTGACTTCTGGAACAGCTCCTGAGGATTACGCTGTTTCAGGCGACGTCTCCGTTACTTTCGACAACAAAGGCCATGCGCTGCTCTGCTACATCTCCTTCGACAAGCTTGGCACGGAGAATTACTGGGCGCACGACGCAACTCGTAACGGTATTTTCGTTCGTCGCTCGGACGACGGCGGCAAGACATGGAACGCCAAGGCCTCGATCGTCATCTCGCATTCCACCGAACCCAACATTCCCTTCGAAGATAAGCCCTACATCGTCGCTGACACCAATCCGCAAAGTCCCAATGCCGGTAATCTCTATGTTGGCTGGACGCAATTCACGCTCGACAAATCCGTGATTTTGTTTTCACGCTCTACCGATGATGGCGATACCTGGTCAGCGCCCGTGGAAATCAGTTCGCACCAGGGCCTTCCTCGCGATGATAATGGCGCGGTGGAGGGATTTACTGGAGCCGTCGCGCCAAATGGCACGCTCTATGTCGCCTGGACGGACGGCGACAATATTGCGTTCACCTATTCGAAGGACGGCGGCAAAACATTTGCTCCTTCAAAAGAGGTCCTCGACGTTGCACCTCTTTACTTCAAAATCTCCAGCGTGGATCGCGCCAACGGCTTTCCGCAGCTTGCGCTGGATCCAAAGAGCGGGCGTCTCTTCGTCTCCTGGAGCGACTACCGCAATGGCGACGTGGATATTTTTGTCTCAACTTCTGAAGATGGTGGGGTGTCCTGGTCCTCCGCCGTTCGCGTGAACTCGGACGTTCTTCATGACGGATGCGACCAGTTTTTTCAATGGCTTGCGGTTGATCCAGTGACGGGCGCCGCTTATGTCACATTTTACGACCGCCGCAACGATCCCGAGAATAAAAAGACGACTGTCACCCTTGCTCGCTCCACCGACGGCGGGCGTAATTTTCAGAACTATGCCTGGACGCAGAAGCCATTCCAATCCCATGGCGATTTTATCGGTGACTACACGGGCCTCGCCGCCTTCAATGGCCGTGTGTACGGAATCTGGGCAGAGGAGCCTCCGTCCGCGGGAAATGCCAGCGCGGAAAAGCAAAAAAAGAACTTGCGTGCCTCACCGGAAGAGAACAAAGACGCTCACCAGACCATCGTGCGTGTCGGCATCGCTGATTTTGGTCAATCGGAACACCGCCATTCTAAGTAACCGTTGGCTCCTCCGCGAAAGTGCGGCTTAGTTCCAAGTAGATCAGCCACGCGGTCACGAGCGCCAGCAGAATCAAGAACGTTCCCGAGCCCCAGTGGCGCAAAAGCAATTTCCCGACGCCAAATAGCGCCCCGTACGTCATAGCGCAACCAAGAACCCAGCACCATAAATTGCGCGCTAGGCCGTGCGTCTGCGGAATTTCGGGAGCTTGCGCGGCGACTGGCCGCCACCCGGTGATTTGCGGACGCACCTTGCGGTAGAACGCCAGCAATTTCGCGTCCGGCTCAGGTTTGGTCAGCAGCGTCACAATGATCCATACAAGCGAAGTGGCCAGCGTCGCCGTCAATGCCGTCTTTGCAAAAACCACTGAGCCTGAGCCAACGAAAAGCTCCGGCCGGTGCACAAGCCAGAGCGACACCCGTTCGGAGCGCACTCCCAGCACCACCACCAGCGAGGTCGCCATCGCGGAAATTTCGCTCCACGCATTAATGCGCCACCAATACCATCGCAGCAGGTACACGCTGCCGGTTCCCGCTCCCAGCTCCAGCACGTCCTGCCAGCCAGAGAGAATCGATGCCAGATGCGCGGAAACATATCCCGTCACGACAACTAGAAGCAGCGTCACCGCGCGAGAAACATACACGTAATGGCGCTCGCTCGCGCTGCGCCGGATGAATCGCCGGTAACCATCTTCAACCAGGTACGATGTACCCCAGTTCAGCTGCGTCGCGATCGTGGACATGAACGCAGCCAGAAATCCCGCCAGAATGATTCCGCGCAGCGCGTGCGGCACATGGTTCGTGACGATCAGCATGTAACTCGTCTCCGGGTGCGTCAGCCCCGGATACAGCACAATCGCCGCCAGCGCCGTGAAAATCCACGGCCACGGACGCACTGCATATTGCGCGATGTTGAACCACAAGACGGAATACAGCCCCTCGCGCTCGTTGCGCGCGCTGAAAATGCGCTGCGCGATGTATCCCCCTCCGCCCGGCTCCGCCCCCGGATACCAGAATGCCCACCATTGGATTCCCAAATACACCACAAAAGTAATCACCGGCAGCGTCCACAGCGCCTCGCTCGAAAAACCGCGCGAGAAATCCGGAAAAAACGCCAGTGGATCCGATCCGCCGTTCACGGCGCGCATGGCTTCGATCTTTGCCGTCATCGGACCGATGCCGCCTGCCGCAATCACGCCGTAATATGCCACGACGATCACGATTCCCATTTTCAGCACGAACTGGAACAAATCCGTCCACAGCACGCCCCACAATCCGCCCAGTGAAACGTAAATCCCCGTGAATGGAATCAGAAAGAAAATGCAGATCGCCAGCGCTTGCCCGTTCGTGCCGGCAAACGCTGGACCAAGAATTTGACTCAGCCAGTTCACGAATCCTGTGAAAACTGGCCACCCCTGCATCGTTGGCCCCATCGTCGTGCCAATGATCAGGATCATTGCTTTCGTCACCCAGCCGAGGATCAGGCAATTCATCAACAGTCCAAGATAAACCGCGCGGAATCCGCGCAGAAACGCCGCCGGCTTGCCTGCATATCGCATCTCCGCGAATTGCACGTCCGTCATCAATCCCGACCGCCGCCACAGCTTCGCGAAAAGAAATACGGTCATCATTCCGGAAAGCAAGAAGGCCCACCAAATCCAATTCCCCGCGATTCCCTGCGTGTAGACGATTCCAGCGACGAGCAATGGCGTGTCCGCCGAAAACGTCGTCGCCACCATCGACGTTCCCGCCAGCCACCACGACACTCTGCGTCCCGAGACGAAATAATCCTCCGTGCTCTTCCCCGAGCGTCGCCGAAAATAAAGTCCCAAAAGGAGTGTAATGACTAGGTAACCTAAAATTGCAGTCCAGTCGAGCAGTGTGAATGTCACGTGCTTCGCCGTTCTCCGGTAGTTTTGCGGTCTATTTTTCGGTAATTGACTAGACTGGCCCTGTCAAGGGAACGCCCGGGCAGACTATTCTGTTCTCATTTGGTCCGTCCGTGCGTGCCGGACACGCGTCGATAATAAAGAGTCATCAGCGCTAGTCCAAACACAAATACCACCACCCCCGCAAGGATAGAAGCGGTCGTCCACGAATAGGCAATCCAAGCGGTAAGCGACGCGAGACCCAAAAACCATGTCGCGCAAGCCCAGTCCTTTTTCTTGAGAATCACAGCATCAAAGAATCCGGAGGCAAAGACTGCCGCTAGCGCTAGGACTGCCATAGCCGTGTGGTGATTCACAAAAAGTGCATTCCAGTTCAACGCAAGGCCTAATCGTGCAATCATTGGACATTCCTGCACGTCCATCTCGGCGCCTGGGCCCGCAGGCTTTCGCATTCCTGGACATTCGCGTCGCTACCGAACACTGCGGCGCATGATACCACCACGGCACCCATCGGCGAGTATGGTTTCGCGAGATCGGGAACACCCAAACATCGCAGCTTCCGTCATCACTTCCAGACGGAGCGCTTCGCTCAGACTGATTTTGCGCCGGCCGTCGCCGTCGATTCGCCTCGCGTCATTTGCCCATCGACGAGTCGCCAAACTCCCAGAGGGTTTTCGTTCTTCAGCTCATCGGGAAGCGCTGTGCTGGGGAAATCCTGATAACACACGGGCCGCGCGAAGCGATAAATTGCTTGTGTTCCCACGGAAGTCGAACGCCCATCGGACGTCGCGGGATACGGCCCTCCATGCACCATCGCATGGCAAACTTCCACGCCGGTTGGATAACCGTTGAAAATCAATCTTCCAACTTTAGTCTCAAGTATCGCAACCAGGTCCGCAAACTCGCGCAGGTCGTTCTCGGTGCCGTGCAGCGTAGCCGTCAAGTGTCCTTCCAGCCCTCGCGCAACGGCCAGGAGTTCGTCACGGGAATCATGGCGGACGATCAATGTCGACGGTCCAAAAATCTCGGCCTGTAAGCCCTCATTCTCCGAGAAACGCAGGCGCATCCGTTTCGAAAAGCGCTGTACCCACTCGAAAACCGTTCGCCGTAGCATCCCCCTCCGCGCGCGGCGCTTGACGGACTTTATCTTCGCGGCTCCTGGCGACAACCCCGGTGCGATAGGCCTCATGAATTCGTGACGTCAGCAGCGTGAACTCGCCACTCGCCTTCATCATCTCGCGCACACTCGTAGCAAATTCACGCGCGGATGCGTCATTCCCCACCACGACAACTCCGGGCTTCGTGCAGAACTGTCCAGCCCCCAGCGTAACGGATGCGTGCACGCCCTTCGCGATTTCAGCGCCTCTTTCCTTCATCGCTCCGGGCAGAATGAAAACGGGATTTGTGCTGCTCATTTCGGCGAACACCGGAATCGGCTCCGGACGCGCCGCCGCCGCGTCCATCAGCGCGCGTCCTCCGTTCTTCGATCCTGTGAATCCAACCGCCTTGATGACGGCGTGATTGACGAGCGCCAACCCCGCTTCTGTTCCCGCATCGAACAGCAGTGAAAAAATCCCTTCAGGCAAGCCCGACTCTTTCACCGCGCGTTGAATTGCCTGCCCGACCATCTCCGCCGTGCCCGGATGCGCCGCGTGTGCCCGCACCACCACGGGATTCCCAGCGGCGAGCGCTGATGCTGTATCACCTCCTGCTACCGAAAACGCAATCGGAAAATTGCTTGCACAGAAAACCGCTACCGGTCCAAGCGCTCTCCATAGCGAACGTAGATCGGGCTTCGGCGCTGGCTTACGCGCGGCATCACCGCGGTCAATTCGCGCGCCGACCCATGACCCTCCTCCACCACCTCCGCGAACAGCCGAAGCTGAAAACACGTTCGCGCTGCTTCATTCTTGATTCTTGCAGACGGCAGGGCCGTTTCCTGCACCGCCCGGTTGACCAAATCGTCGCCCAGACCCTCGATTTGCTCTGCAATCTTTCTCAGCAGCGCGCCTTTTATTTTTCCGGATGAGCGGCTGTATTCAGGGAACGCGCCCGCCGCCATTCGCGCAGCGGAGTCCACCTCTTTCGCATCGGCGGAACAATAATTTGGCTCGAGCTCCTGGCCTGTGGCGGGATTTATCGCGCGGAATATTTTGCCGCCCGTCTTGCCTAATTCATTCCCAAGGATCGATCTGCCGGTTAATCCCATTGCAAAGCTCCTTTTTCCGCAAAGCCATATCTACGCACGAGTGGTTTCCCGTTCCGCATCCCGTCCCGGCCGCGTCTTCAGGGCCGCCCGGATAATCACCCTCGCCTCATCCAATTCCGTGCCCTCCAACTCCATCCTCGGCGGACGCACTCGCGCATTCCCCATTCCCGCTTCCTGCTGCACCAGTTTGATCAATTGCACAAATTTCGGAACCGTGTCCATCCGCAAAAGCGGCAGAAACCATTTATAAATCGCCGACGCTTCATCGATTTTCCCTTCGGCGGCAAAGCGAAACAAATCCACGGACTCCTCTGGCAGCGCATTGACGAGCCCTGCAATCCACCCTACCGCACCCGCTTGCACGCCTTCGACAATCGCGTCATCGACGCCCATGAACACCGCCAGCCGGTCCCCAAGCAGCGCGCGAATCGCCGTCACGCGCCGCACATCCGTGCTCGATTCTTTCACGGACTGCAAATTTTCGTGCTCGTTCGCGAGTTCGGCGATCTGCTCCGGCAAAAAATCCGTCCCGTAGGAAATGGGATTGTTGTACAACATGCATGGCAGCTTCGTGGCGCGCAGCACGGCAACGACGTGCGCCTTCATCTCGCGCCAGTCGCCGGCGATAAACGTACGGCGGCAGAATCATCACGCCGGCGCATCCCTTGTCCGCCGCCGCTTTCGCTAACTCCACCGCTTCCGTGGTTCGCAGCGACGATATCGCCGCTACGACGGGCACTTTCTCGCCCACGGAACGCACGCAAGTCTCGATCACCGCGAGTTTCTCCGCGTATTCGAGCGTCGCGCCTTCGCCGAGCGACCCGAGTGCCACGATCCCCGTGCATCCATGTTCGACCAGCCACCGGCAATGCTTCGCGACGAAATCGTGATCGATTTTGTAGTCGCGGTCAAAGCACGTCGTGATCGCCGGCATTACGCCTGTCCACTTCATCTCGGCTCCTTGTGTGTTAATCGCTCAAAATTATTCCGCGCATGCCGCTCCGGCAAGGCTCTCCACCGGTACCGGAAAAATCGGCGGCCGTGCGGACTCCACCTTCCACCCAAACAAAAATTCCACCGCCGGCCCGCAAATCCTGCCTTGGCATGGCCCCATCCCGCAACGTGTTTGCAATTTCGCTGCGCGCCATGACGATTGGCCGCGCAGTCGTCCGAACCTCACGTCTTCGCAACGGCACACGATTGTTTCTTCGGCAGGCAGCGGTCTCAGCTCATTTCGAAGCGCAAAAGTGCGCTCCAGCGCTGCCGAAAAGCGGCGTTGCCGTTTCCGCTCGCCAAAATATCCCCGCGCTTTCTCCGGCTGTCCCGCCGCGGCAAACCCCGCAATTTGCCCTTCCACAATCGACAACTCTAACCCGCCGATGCCTGTCGGCTCCCCCGCGCAGTAAACTCCGGGAATCGAGCTTTCCTGAAAATTGTCGGTTCGCACAAATCCTGCGCGCAGCTCGCAACCCAGCAGCGCCGGCAGCTCCGTGTTTGGGACCAAGTGAAATCCGCACGCAAGATAGTCGCAGGATTCCTTCCATGTTTTCTGCCCTGTTCGCAGAGTGACGCTTTCCAGCTTGCCGTTTCCTTCTGCCGAGGTCACCCAGCATCCAGGCCGATACGCGATTCGCGAAAGTTGCTTCTTAATCCCAAAAGCTTGTCCGATCTTTTGCCCGCGCAATGACAGCGATAAGCCAAATCGGATCAGCCGCGCCCATGGAGCTTGCTCCGCAATCACACGTACATCCGCATCATGCGTTTTCAAATACGCGGCCACCGCCAAAAGCAGCGGCCCGCTTCCCGCAACCACCACTTTCTTCCCCGCGATCGGCATTCCCGACTTCACCAGCGCCTGCAATCCTCCCGCTCCCATCACATTCGGCAGCGTCCATCCCGGGAACGGCAAAAATCGCTCGCGGGCGCCCGTGCAAAGAATCAGTTTCTTCTTGTAGCTCACCTTCCGCACACCGCCCGCGGATTCCGCCGCCAGCGTGCCAGGTTCCTGCGACGCGAAGATTTCCATCGCCGGCAAAATTTCAACGCGCGAGGTTGCAAGTTTCCGCAACCAATTCGCCGCTTCCGAAACCCGCGAATTCTGCGTCTCACCTCGCCATATCTGCCCTCCGGGAATCGCATTATTGTCCACGATTCCTACATGCGCGCCATTCTCTGCCGCACACCATGCCGCCGCGATTCCTGCGGGTCCGGCGCCCACAACCAGCACATCGAACCTTCGGCGAGAGTTACTCATCCGTCTGTATATCCATTTCGCGCGCGCACCGCATTTGGCAACTTCGACAATGCTGTTCCCCGTTGATCGTTACCCGGCACTCGAAGCACACGCCCATCCCACACAGTGCGGCCCGCGGCTCGCCGCTAACCGACCGCCGCACCATCGCCGTGCCGCTCACAATAATCGCAGCGAGGGCGCTCATGTCTTCCGTCACGCTAACGCGTTTGCCATTCACCGTCACGGAAAACGCGCTAGGCATGTACGCTCTCGGAAATACGCGACGGCAAATACGGCTCCATGGGAATCTCTGGAGCTCGTCGCAGCAATTGATCCACTAGCAGCTTCGCCGTCCCCAGCGACGTCGTAATGCCCAGCCCTTCATGGCCGGTCGCGAGAAATAAATTTTCGCGCACCCACGGCCCGATTAGCGGAAGCTTGTCCGGCGTTGCCGCGCGAAAACCCGTCCAACTTCGGATCGCGGACAATCGCCTCACTCGCGGCAGGAATTCCGCTGCTCGCGCCAGCATCCGGCTCATGATTTTTACATCGACATCCTTTTCCGTCATGTCGAATTGGCGCGAAGATCCAATCAGGAGTTGTCCCGTGCGCCGCGGCTGCACGTTGAACGCAACCGATTCCGCCGTCATCGAATGCGCGCTCTTCAAATACCCAAGCTCAACCAGCTGGTGCTTCACGAATCCGGCATACCGGTCGGTAATTACCAGATGCCCTTTGCGTTTCTTCACTTCGATGCCCGGCGTCAGCATGGGCGACCACGTTCCCGCTGCGTTCACCACCCAGTGCGCTCCCACCGACGTTCCATCGTTCAACCGGACGCCTTCCGCTGTAATTTCAGTCACCACGCGCGGAAGATGCAATTCCGCTCCGCGCTTCTGCGCCTGCTCCATAAAAAATCGCGCCGCACACGGCGCATAAATCACCGCGTCACCCGGCACTCGGAGGCCGCCAACCAATCCTTCGCGTAGGTTCGGCTCGGCCGCTCGCAGCGCTTTCCCGTCCAGCACTTCCGCGTGCACCCCGCGCGCCTCGTAAAATTCCTTCTTGTGCCTTACCGCATCCATTTCCTCTTCGTCGGCCGCCACCCAAATCGTCCCGCACGATTCATACTCCACATCTTCGGGCAATACCGGCTCCAGTTGGTGCCATAAAGACTGCGAGTACCGTGTCAGCGCAAACTGCGCCTCGGAATCATCCATGACGACCAGGTGTCCCATCCCCGCCCCGGTCGCGCCTCCGCCAATCATCTCTGCTTCAATCACGGCTGTGCGCAATCCTTCGTTCGCGCATGCCCACGCACACGCCGCGCCGACGATTCCCGCGCCCGTGATCACTACGTCATAGGTCTTCATTTCACGATTCCGAAGCGAAATGGATCGTGCTGGTCGAGTATCAGCTCAGCTTCCGCGTTAATGTACGCAGCCCCTTTTATGCTTGGGTACACGTGCCCGTCCCGCACCTTGATGTTGCCTTCAAACACGCTCCCCACGATGCTTTCTTGCCGCCAGATTGCGCCTTCACTCAATTTGTTGTCCGCATGCAGACATGCCATCTTCGCGCACGTACCTGTGCCGCAAGGCGAACGGTCATAGCTCTTCCCTGGACACAGTACAAAGTTCTTGCTGTTCACGCCCGGCAGGTCCGAAGGTCCGAACAACTCGATATGATCGATTTCCTCGCCACCCGTCCCGCCAATGCCAGCGCGCTCAAGCGCTTGGCGAATGTGCCACGCAAATTCCGTCAGCGCCTCAACGTTCCGGATGGAAAGTTCCATTCCGTGGTTGTTGACCAGAAAAAACCAGTTCCCGCCCCAGGCCACATCGCCTGTGACGACTCCATGTCCGGGCACCTCGACACGAACCCCCGCACCCGTTCGGTAACTTGCAACGTTGTCGACAGACACTTCTCCATTTTCGTGCAATCTCGCCGTAACGATACCCACAGGAGTTTCAATCCGATGCTCGCCGGGCCGCAGCCGCTCGAGATGCGCCAGCGTGACAATCAGACCTATCGTTCCATGCCCGCACATCCCCAGGTACCCAACATTGTTGAAAAAAATCACACCCGCTGTGCACGACGGATCCGCCGGTTCGCATAAAAGTGCGCCGACAACTGCATCCGATCCTCGTGGCTCATTGACCACAGCCGACCGGAACCAGTCGAATTCGTTTCGAAATCGCACCAGTCGGGCGGACAACGGGCCTTTGCCCAGCGCCGGACCGCCGCCGATAACCACCCGCGTCGGTTCGCCGCCCGTATGAGAATCGATTACTTGGACCCGGCTGATTTCTTCTCGCATGGACTCTTTGCTTCTCTCCAAGGGCAAAGCCGTATTATCGCGCGACATTTGCGAGACTCCGAAAAGTTGAAATATACCCCATTGAATATATTATACAAGGCGTTTGCGCGCTGCGCTCAACCGCATCTCGACTGAAAGGACACTCTTGTGCGCTTCTCTCGCCTTATCTCCGCCGTCGATGCTCACGCTTGCGGCGAGCCTGGACGCGTCATCATCGGCGGCATTCTCGACGTCCCCGGCAAAACCATGTTCGAGAAGAAAGTTTATCTGGAAACTCGCGCCGACGACCTCCGCAAGCTCATGCTCCGCGAGCCGCGCGGCTACCCTGCTTCCAACTGCAATTTAATCCTTCCTCCTACTCATCCTGAGGCCCACGCCGGTTTCATCATCATGGAACAGACCGAATATCCCCCCATGTCCGGCACCAACACGATTTGCGTCGTCACCGTGCTTCTCGAAACCGGCATCGTCCCCGTAACTGGCCGCATCATGCGCCTCAAACTCGACACGCCTGCGGGTCTCATCGAAGTGGAAGCGGAGATCGAAAACTCAAAAGTAACTCGCGTCACATTTCAAAACGTTCCAGCCTTCGCCGTTCATCTCGACACGCCAATCGAAGTGCGCGGCCTGGCCACAGTCAAAGTGGATGTCGCGTACGGAGGAATGTTCTACGTCATCGCGGATGCGGAACCTCTGGGAATACGTTTGGCGCCGGACGAAGCTCGCGACATCGTTCGCGTCGGAGAAATGATTAAAGCCGCGGCTCAGGAGCAGCTCCCTGTCGCGCATCCGGAAAATCCAGCTATCTCCGGAATCACCATCGCGCAGCTTTCCGCGCCATCATCCACTCCGGAAATTCATCGCAAGAACGCAGTCATCGTCTCAACGGGTAAGCTTGACTGGAATCGTCCCTCGTCGTGGACTGGCGCCCTCGATCGCTCGCCCTGCGGCACCGGCACGTGCGCAAAGATGGCCGCGTTGCACGCCAAAGGCGTGCTGCCCCTCCATCAGGACTTCATTCACGAAGGAATTCTCGGCACCACTTTCATCGGCCGTCTCATCGCGGAATCGCGTGTTGGTCCATATCCCGCCGTGATTCCCACCATCAGCGGTCGCGCCTGGATCACCGGCTTCGCCCAGTACGTCCTCGAGAGTGACGACCCGTTCCCCGCCGGCTTCACCGTCGCCGACATTTGGGGCAACGCCAAATAAATCCGCATCAACGAACCCGCGCCCTCTTCTCGCAATCTACGCGAAGCACTCCTCGGCCAAACACCACAAAACGACGCGTGTCATTCCGAGGAGCGGCGCGACGAGCCTGCCTGCCGCAGGCAGGGAATCCTCATTTTTCTTTACTCGTCCGCGCGCCCGTTGTCCCATTATTGCCCTGCGTTCCCACCCCCAGCATCCCCCGCTGGAGGCACCGCCGTCACCGGAATCACTCCGTGCTCCGCCAGCGACCGATTGAACGCCGGAATATCCTTGCTCATCAATCCCTGATAATCGGTTTTTGCTGTCGCAAGGTCTTTCTCGATCATCTGCAGCAAACTCATATCCGTGTCCGTTGGCGCAAACGCCGCATCGCCCGCCACGTCGCCTGCGCCCGAACCCACTTCCCCGTTCAGCCACAGCAAATTCATGTACACCTTGTACGCCGACACGAAATATTTGTCGTCGCTATTCGCCTCCACTTTCGCGATCAACTGAAACTCCACCCCCTGCAGCTTCTCATCCATGTCGTTCACCGACTTCAGCAAGTCTGCTTTCGTCTTCTCTTCTTTCAGCATTGCTTCCGTATCGGCAAGCTGTTTCCGCATCCACTCGATCTGATTCACCATATCCGCCGAAGCGCTGACGTCGTCGCGGATTCGCAGCAGCGTCTTCACCGAAGCGGCAATCTCCGCATCCGTCGTCGGCACATTCGGATCCCTCAGAATCGTCAACGGCTGCGTGTAACTTTTCCCATCAACCGTCAGTTTCACTGTGTACTTCCCCGGCGCGACAATCGGCCCCACTTCCGCCGGAGCCAGTCCCCAGTGCGTAATCGGCCGCGAATCCTTGTCCCGGAACCGCAATTCGTCCCAGATGTGCGGATTATCGGGAGCCGCTGTGCGCAACGCCACCAACCGCGGCGGCTCATAACGCAAATCCCACAGCGCGCGATTCATTCCTGCTTTGCCTTTGACCGGCGGCTTCAATTTCCGGATCACTGTTCCATGCGCATCCAGAATTTCGATCTCCACCGGCTTTTTCGTCGCCGCTTTCAGCGAGAAATCAATAAACGCGTGCCCGCCCCTCACGAATCGATAAGTGGACCGCGGCTCAAACAGCCGCACCGCCTCATCCGATTTGTTTTTCGCCATGTCCTCGAGCGGCGTGATGTCGTCCAGAATGTACAGCCCGCGTCCATACGTCGAAACCACCAGATCGTGGAATTGTTTCTGCACCACCGCCCACGAAACCGGGGAATGCGGCAAGCCTTTGTCGAACGCCGTCCAATGCGCTCCATCATCGAGCGAATAGTGCAGCGCGTTTCCCGTGCCCGCAAAAAGCAGCCCTTTGCAATTCGGATCCTCCGCAATCACGCGCACGTACGACAGTTCATCCTTCGGCAATCCGTCGCTGATTTTCGTCCAGCTCCGCCCAAAATTCGTCGTTTTGTAAATGTAGGGATCGCGATCATCCATCAAATGAAAATCAACCGAGACGTACGCCGTTCCCGCGTCGAAATACGAAGGCTCGATGCTCGTAATCGTTCCCCACGCGGGCAATCCAGAAATGTTTTTCGTCACGTTGTTCCAGTGCCCGCCGCCGTCCTTCGTGTACCACACCTGCCCATCATTGGTTCCCGCCCAAATCAATCCCTTCTGAATTTTCGACGGCGCAATCGCGAACACCACTTCCCCGTAGAATTGCCCCAGGTTGTCGCCTTCAATTCCCCCAGACGGCACAATCCGGCTCGGATCGTTCGTCGAAAGATCCGGACTCGCCACCGTCCAGCTCTGCCCGGCATTCACCGTCTTGAAAATCACCTGGCAGCCGAAATACACCGTGTTGTGATCGAACGGATCAATCGCCAGCGGAGCCGTCCAATGGCACCTGTATTTCGTGTCGTTCGGCGGCGAATCCAAGGTGTGCAGCCACGGACTCACCGACCGCGCCATCTTCGTCTTCGCGTCCCAACGTGTCACTTCATCGCCATAGCAAGTCGCCCACACGATGTTCGGGTCCGTCACGTCCGGCACCGTCCAGCCGGATTCGCATCCGCCCATCCCGTGATCCCATCCAACTTCCTGCGGCCCGCCGTATCCGTATCCGCCGCTTGCCAGGCTCGGTCCGCGCATGTTCCCGTCGTCCTGCATATTGCTGTAGACTTCATACGGAATTTGATTGTCCACGGTGACGTGATACATCTGCCCTATCGGCAGCGTCACGCGATGGAACCCGCGCCCGTGCACCGTCGTAATCATCAGCCCGCCATCATTCGTCAACGCAAACCGATTCGGATTCTTCGGATCGACCCAAATGTCGTGATTGTCCCCGCCCCACGGAACATCCTTGAAAGTTTCGCCGCCATCCACCGACTCGTGGAATCCGCTGTTCGCCACATACACTTCATCTTCATTCCCGCTCGAAACCGCTATCCGTATGTAATACCCTGCGCGTCCCGTCAGCGAACGGTCATAACTCACGACGTGCCAGTTTTCTCCACCGTCATCCGAGCGCCACACCGACCCCTGATCCTTCGTCTGAATCAGCGCGTAAACGCGATTCGAATCCGTCGGCGCCACAGCCACGTCAATTTTCCCCAGCGGTGACTTCGGCAAGCCATGCTCTTCGATGCGCGTCCATTTTGTCCCGCCGTCGTGCGAAACATAGACTCCGCTCCCCGGCCCGCCGCTGAATTCTCCCCAGGTATGCATCACCATTTGCCACGTACCCGCAAACAGCGTCCGCGAATTGTGTGGGTCCATCGACAATCCCGAGCAGCCCGTGTTTTCATCCACAAACAGCACGCGCTCCCACGTCTTCCCGCCATCGGTCGTCCGGTAGACGCCCCGCTCTTGCTGCGGCCCTGTCGTGCGTCCCAGCGCGCACACAAACACCGTGTTCTCGTCCTGCGGATTCACAATCACGCGCCCGATACGCCCCGTCTTGCCCAACCCCATGTTCGTCCACGTTTTTCCCGCATCCGTGGACTTGTAGATGCCATCGCCCATCACGTCGCTGTCGCGTATCGCCCACGCTTCGCCCGTTCCTGCCCACACCACATCCGGGTCCGAAGGCGCCACTGCCAGCGCGCCAATCGCCGCCGCCGGCTCCTTATCGAAAATTGGCTCCCACCGGTTCCCTCCGTCCGTCGATTTCCACACTCCTCCCGACGCCGCTCCCGCGTAATACGTGCTCGGATCTCCCGGCACGCCCACGACCGACGCCACACGGTTCCCCACAATTGGTCCCACAAATCGGAACCGGAACTGACCTTGATTCCTCCTCATGTTCGGCCGCTGCGCAAATCCCGTCACGGCGCACCACCCCACGCACATCAGCGCCAGCAAAATCTTTCGCCACTCACAATTCAAAATTCGCATCTCCCACCTCTCGCGCGTGCTCGCGCCGCTGCTTGTGTCAATTCGTTAGCAGACGCACCCACGACATTAAAATGGCGATTCCGAAAGTACTGAACACAAGTAACGCCATCCAACAACTCTGGCGGCTCAACGCCGTCGGCGTCACATAAAAAACCTGCCTGGCAGCATTTCGTCTCAGCGCGCCGAAGTCTATGTCTGCTCCAAATAAAGTCAAGCGTTGTTTCAAATCGCCCGTCGCCAACGCAGCGCTCTTTTGGCCCTTTCGCCTTCAGAGAACACGGAAGCGATGTTCTCGAAAGTGTCTAAAATAGGCCATCAATGCGTCTGCCGTTTTGCTAATGTCATACAGAAGAAAAGTCTGGGAGTTGTAGGGTACCAATAAGCAAGTGGCGGCCTCTCAAATCCACCACGCAGCATAGTTCCAACGATTTTTTTCTCTCTCTAGTTTGCCCCCTCCGAATGCACCTGCACCGAAAATTTGTTTTGCCGCAGCACGCTAGAAAATCGGAGGGAGGAACATGAAACCATGCATGAAAATAAGAACGGCCGGCACCAATAAGCATGCCGGCAGTATTCCCAATTCCAACACAAACGCCGGACCTTCTTTGGTTTCCCGCCCAAGTCCCGAATTCACCGTCGAGGAAGCAATCGTGCTTCGTGCCCTCGCCGGCGGGAAAAGCGACAAACAGGTCTGCACCGAGCTTCGCATGACTTCAGGCTCGTTCCACCGCTTGCTCCGTGACCTGCTTGAGAAAACCGGGGCGACTGATCATTTGTCACTGCTCGTTTGGGCGCTACGCCAAATGAAAAGCGGTGAAAGCAGAACTCGCCACCGCGATAGCTATGCGCGTCTTGTCTCAGAGCCAGTGTAAGCACTTGGCAGAAGCGAAGCAGCAATGACAAAACGGAATTCCCCTTCCTCCTTACAGTTCCGGTGTTGTCAACGGAGCAGAGCCGCAACAATCAAATAGCTTCGCCTGTTCGCCCTCTTATAGGTGCCGCTTCTGACAAATTCCCGCCACTGTGGTAGTGTGTCTTAAGGAACGAAAGAAGTGAGTCCCCAAGCCAGCAGGTCGATGCGAGCGGCGCAGCAACAGGGCCCGCGCAGAAAATCCCCGAATCGATCTCCATCTTCTGCCCCAATTTCTGACATTTCTAATCGGTACACTAAATTATTAGAATTCCCTGTAACTTACACAAAAAAAACAATCGGCCCACGTTCTAATCGGTACAAAATGCCACTTTCATGCAAGCGCCTTTCTCCCGCATTTTCTGTCCTTTCCTCAAGTTCCAAATCGTCCGCATTGCCGCCGCAACTCCGTCCCTTCTGCAATCGCAAAGTCGCATATCAGTGCTTTGCACTCGGCACAACTCAGGGTATGCTCTCTCAATCGTCCCTGCTAATCCTCCTAAGTGGGAGCATTCGATGATCATCACAACGCGCCAGAATGGCGTCGCCACGATTGTGGATCTTACCGGCGACATTACACTTTACAACTCTCCTGACGTCCGCAAAGCGCTCATGGAATTGCTGAAGATAAAGAAAGCCCCTCGCGTAATCGTGAATTTAACCAACGTGAAATACATCGACAGCGCGGGCGTCGCTTGCCTTGTTGAAGCCCTCAAGGTTTCCCGCGAATCGAAGCTCGGCTTTGCCCTTTTTGGACTCAGCCGCGTCGCAAAAGAAGTATTCGAGTTGACGCGCTTGATCAAAGTCTTCGAAGTGTACGATACGGAAGAACAGGCGCTTCGCGGCATGCAGCCAGTTTCTTCTGGCGCCTCAGTTTGAGATTCTTCGCATGTCGGTCACGGAGACAGTTGGCCAAGCCACCATCGACGGGCTCGCCTACCTCGGCGACCTGACGATTCTGATCGGCCGCTCGCTTCACGCCATTTTCATAGCTCCGTTTCAAGGTCAGCGCGTCCGCATCGAGCGCGCCATCCATCAAGCTATGGCTATCGGCGTTGGCGCCGTTCCCATTCTTTCGCTCATCTCCTTTTTTATTGGAACCATCCTCGCGCTCCAATCCGCCTACGAACTTCGCCGATTCGGCGCCATGGAATTTGTCGCTAACGCCGTCGCCATTTCCATGACGCGTGAACTGGGACCCTTGATGACCGCCATTGTCGTCATCGGGCGCTCCGGCTCCGCTTTTGCCGCGGAGATCGGCACAATGAAAGTGAATGAAGAAATCGATGCGCTCGAAACCATGGCTCTCGATCCCGTTCACTTTCTCGTCGCACCCAAATTTGTCGCCATGGCCTTGATGCTGCCCTGCCTTACCACTTGGGCTGACTTCATGGGCGTCCTCGGGGGTTCTGTGTTCGGAGTCGCGGGCGCCGGCTTTACTTTCGGCTCGTATATACATGCCACGCTCAGCGCGCTCGTGCTTCGCGATATCGTCACCGGCTTGATTAAAAGCGTGATGTTCGGCATGGTGATCACCGCCGTTGGTTGCCAGGAAGGGCTCTCGACTGGCTTGGGAGCCGAACAAGTTGGCCGCTCCACCACATCGGCGGTTGTGAAATCCATTTTCCTGGTTGTGCTGGTCGATTTGGTTTTTACCATGCTCTTCTATCTCACGGCTTCAAGGTGATAAATATGCCAGAGCGAGACGATTCCGACGCGCCCGTCAACGATGGAGCTGCAATTTGCGTGCGCGACCTGCGCGTAAGCTATGGCGAACGCGAGGTTCTCCACGGAGTTACTTTCAACGTGGAAACGGGCGAAACGATGGTTATTCTCGGCGGCTCGGGCTCCGGCAAAAGCACGCTTCTCCGCACGCTCATGGGGCTTGAAAAACCTTCCGGAGGCGAAATCTGGATTCGCAACAAGAATCTATGCGGCATGTCCGCTAAAGATATGGCGGAAATTCGGACAAAACTTGGCGTATCGTTTCAGAGCGGCGCTCTTTTTGGTTCGATGACCGTTGGTGAAAATGTTGCTCTTCCCCTTCGCGAACACACGGCCCTCGACGACTCTACCATCGAAGTTATGGTGCGATTGAAGCTGGAAGAAGTGGGGCTCTCTGGCTACGAAAATTACATGCCCGCGCAATTAAGCGGCGGAATGAAAAAACGCGCAGCCGTCGCTCGCGCCTTGGCGATGGATCCGGAAATTCTATTTTTCGACGAGCCTTCCGCGGGCCTCGACCCGATCATCGCCGCGGGAATTGACGATTTGATTCTAAAATTGAAGAAGGCGTTCAAAATGACCATCGTGATCGTCACTCACGAACTCGCCAGCGCCTTCCTGATCGCCGATCGCATGATTCTGATCGACAAGGGAAACATCATCGCCATGGGCACGGTGGAAGAATTGAAATCGAGCCAGCATTCTCGCGTGCGGCAGTTTCTCGACCGCGTTCCGGAGCCCGACGTTTCCGAAGACGATGGTTTCCTCGATCGCTTGACTGAGAATCTGCGCTTATAGCGACATGCACCGGCCGCGCGCGGCTTGGCGTTTCGACGCCCAATCGCTCCAAGCATAAGCCGTGTTATACTCCGCGGCCTTGGCGGTCTGCACTTCCATTTTGGCTTTTCCTCGGATATTGGAGAAGTAAATTTGCAAGCGAAACGCGAGCGCGCGTTTGTCGGATTATTCGTCCTCGTCGCGGCGGGATTACTCGTCGTGACTGTGTTTTCCTTGTCCGGAGTCTTTGGCCGCGCCGAACCGATTTACCGCGCGTACTTCAAGAACGCCGGCGGCCTCGGGCCGGGCTCCGAAGTGCGCTACGCCGGTGGCCCTCCGGTCGGCCGCGTCGTGTCCGTGCGCAGCAATCCGCAGGATCCCACGCACATGGAAGTCAAATTTCGTGTCGACGACGAGGTCCCGGTAAAAACGGATAGCAAAGTGAAAATTGCAAGTCTGGGAGCGCTCGGCGAGAATTTTCTCGGCATCGTCCCAGGCACCGCGGCCGCACCGCGCGCTGTGCCTGGCGCGATGTTGGTTGCGCAGGACTACGCCAGTTTTGACGAGCTCGCTGCAAAAATAAACGACCTCGCGCCGCAAGCGATGCTGCTGCTGCAAAATCTAAATGCGCGCGTCACAGAGTTGAAGGAAACCATCACGCGTGTCAACGAACTTCTCAACGCGCATAATCGCGCCAATATTTCCGCGAGTCTCGCAAATGTTCGCGGCATGCTCACGGAAGATCGTCCGGTGCTGCACTCCACTCTGAACAATTTGAATACCACCAGCGCCAAACTCGCGCCATTGATGGACGATTTCAAAAAGACGATCGCGCAGGCGAATATCGCACTCTCGCATGTCGACGCGACTCTCATGGAAAACCGTCCCGATCTCCGTCAGGCGGTGATCCAAATGCGCGCCGCACTCACGTCCGCGTCGGCGCTTACGGATCAGCTGGATAGTACGCTAAACACGAACAGCGACAATATCGATGAAATCATTGCGAATATCACTCAGATCACCGAGAACTTAAAAGCATTCACTGAAACAATTAAAACGCGGCCTTACACTTTGATTCGCGCGTCCACACCGCCGCCGCATCAACCGGGGAAGCTGCCCAAACCGCAAAAGTGAAAACGAATATGCGCTTCGAGCAAGAACGAATCGTCACTGTTCTCGCAGCTCTTTTGATGTTCGCCGGAATTATCGTTACCGCAAACTGCGGCGCGGCGAGGCCGGTGAAATACTACACTCTCAATCCCGCGCCCACTCCTGAGCCTTCCGTTTCCGTTGAGAACAGCGCGCCGCTTTCTGTCACTATCCTTGTTGGACGCATCAACGCCTCGCATCTTTATCTGGATAGCCCGATTGTCTACAGCAGCGGCGGTGTGGAACTGGGGACGTACCCAAGTCATCGCTGGGCTGAAGTTCCCACGGAAATGGTTGAGGCGATGCTGATACAATCGCTGCGCTCGAAGGGGAAATTCCGCTCCGTCGGACGCATCGGCAGCAGCGCGAGAGGTGATTACATTCTTCGCGGGCATTTGTACGCGCTCGAAGAAGTGGATTCCCCTTCGCTCGCCGCGCGTTTCTCGCTCTCGCTGGAATTATTTCAGCCGAAGACGGGCGTTGTGGTTTGGACGCAGTCCTACAGCCATGATGAACCCGTGAACCATAAGACCGTGTCCGCCATCGTTGAAGCTCTTCGCCAGAATGTGCTCACCGGCCTTGATCAACTCACGAGCAGCCTTGACGCCTACGTTTCGACTCCCGCCGCGCACTAACGCATCGTACAGGTCGCCAAGCTCTCCCAATAAATATGTCCGTTCTTGGACGAACGCCGACCGAGAACCTGCCTCTTCGCAAACCGGCGCCGAAATAGGGCGCGCTGTTTCTCCAAGCAATACGGTTTTCGCTGTCGCGCCCGATGAATTACCACTCCGGCTTCGCGCAGTTTGGCTTATTTACCGCACGGATTGCTGGGTGCGGCCGGCAGCGCCGGCAACGGCTCCAGATGCGCATTCGTTAGCTGCGTGTTTAGCGCGGTCAGATCGTGACTCTTCAAATCATCCCACTGCGCCAACGTTGTATTCAGGTCCTGACAATAATCATGATAGGCCGTGCGCATTGCTTCCGTCGGCGTCATGTCCGCACCGTCGATCTCCGACGCCAACCCGCCCAACTCATTATTCAGCAGCGCGAAGCTCGGCTTCGGTTTCCCGAAGCGGAAACCGCCTCCTTCCTCGCCTTCTATTTTCTCCGCCTTCTGATCGAAGTCCTTCGCGGCATCGAGAGCTCCCTTTGCGCCAGGGTTCTGCGCCATGCTCTTCTCTCTGTCCGCGAGCGCAGCGCGCAACTGTGCAACTTGCTGATGCGCTTGATAGCTCGCCGTCACCGCGCTGGTGACTTTCTGATCCAGATCCAATTGCTGCGTCAGCTCATCCTTCGCGACACTGACCCTTGGGTCGAGCTGCACATAAACTTCCTGCTTGTAAATCTGCCCGTTCACCATTAGTTGCACTTCATATCGCCCCGGCACGACGAGCGGCCCTCGAGGATCTGCCGGCGTATCTCCGTAAAGCGCGGAAATCGGATACTGATGACGCAGCGCCATCGGCGGCGTGTAGCGCAGGTCCCACACGAATCGATTCATGCCCACATGCTTCGTCAGCGGCTGCGGGCGACCGATCCAGTAAGAGGGTACGGGCGGCGGTGGCTCAGTGGACTCCGCGATGGGCGCGCTCGAATATTGCCGGACCAAGCTCCCCGCAGGATTGTAGATTGCCAGAGAGATATCGCCGGTGGGCGCACTTTTCAAATAGTAGTTAATCACGGCGCCATTTGGCGGATTCTCGCCGGCAGGCATTTCGGGAGGCAGCGGCGTATCTTGATTCGCGTCGCGCCGCACGCGTATCGCCGTCCGCGGCAGAAACAAATACGCATTGGCGGCTGCCACTTGCGAACTCATCTGCCGAAGCGGCGTTAAATCATCGAGCACCCAAAACGCGCGTCCATAAGTCGCTGCCACCAAATCGTTATCCTGAATTTTCAAGTCGCGCACGGATACGGTGGGCATGTTCAATTCCAACGATTGCCAATGATCTCCGTCGTCGAACGAAACGTATGCGCCGTTCTCCGTTCCGGCATACAGAAGTTCCTTCTTGACCGGATCTGCGCGCACCACGCGTGCAAAGTCGCCGTCGGGAATGCCTGCATCCGTTTCTTGCCACGTCTTTCCATAATCGTGAGTACGATAAATATGAGGCTTGAAATCATTTGATTCGTGATTGTCCACCGCGGCATACGCGGTCGCGGCGTCAAAAGGAGATGCATCAATCAAACTAATCAGCGTCCATTGCGATAATCCCGGAGGCGAGACGTTCATCCACGTTTTCCCGCCATCCCGTGTCAGTTGAATTAGTCCGTCCGTCGTGCCGGCCCAAATGACGCCCGCGCGTGCGGGAGAAGGCGCGATGGTATTAATCGACGTTCGGTTCAGCGGTGTGTTCTTGCTGTTGCTCGGTTGTTCTTCGCTCGCGCTTGGTCTCAGCGTCAAATCTGGGCTGACAGAGCGCCAGGTCATCCCGCCGTCTCGCGTATCGAGCACGTACTGCGTTCCCTCATACAACACGTGTGCATCCTGCGGCGAAAACACCAGCGGCGGATTCATGGCCATGCGGTAATCACCGTCGCGGCTGACATTTGGAGAAATCGTCGCTACCTGGCGGTTCATTCGGTTGACTTTCACAAGCCCCCGGCCCGGGCCGCCCGCGTAAATAATGTCCGGGTTCAGCGGATCGGGCACGATGTAGCCGAATTCGTACCCGCCCACGGGATCCCAGTCGAGCATCGTGATTTTGCCGTAATCCCCGCGGCTGCTTGTTCCCACCGAGCCGCTGTCTTGCTGCGTCCCATATACCCAGAACGGCCATCTGTTGTCCGTGGACAAATGATAAATTTGGCCCGTGGGCTGGTTATACCAGCTCGTCCACGAATAGCCTCCATCGATGCTGATCGTCGCTCCCTGATCGCTGCCCATGATCATCCAATCTGAATTTGTGGGATCGATCCACAGCACGTGATTGTCATCTCCGCCGGGCGCGCCTTTGTATGAAAGAAATGTCTTTCCGCCGTCGGTGGATCGGTACATCGAGGTTTGCATGACGTAAACCACGTCGGGATTGTGCGGGTCGAGATAGACTTTGCTGAAATATCCATTGCCTGTCACGCGCGGATCATTCGTGACTTTTGTCCAGCTGTTTCCGCCATCGTCGGAACGATACAGCCCTGCCTCGCCGCCTTGTGCGGACACAATCGCAAAGACTCGTTGTCCTCCTGGAGCCACGGCCACTCCCATTCTGCCCAGTTTTTCGGTCGGCAGTCCGTGGCCGACGATCGGCGTCCACGTGTCGCCTTCATCGGTTGTCTTGTAAACGCCCGCCCCTGCCGTCGCCATCAGCAACGACAACGGATCGCCGGGTTTTGTGTAGTGATGCCACAGCGTGGCAAATCCAATGCGCGGATTGTCTGGTGCGAACGCCACGTCGATCCCGCCCGTCATGTTGTCTTTGTACAAAACTTTCCGCCAACTCTTACCCCCGTCTGTTGTTTTGAAGATTCCACGTTCTTCGTTCGGAGCATACGTGTGCCCCAGCGCGGCGACCAAAACCACATCCGCATTTTGGGGATCAATCCAGATTGCCCCGATATGCCGCGAATCTTCCAAGCCAATCCGCGCCCATGTCTTTCCGCCGTCCACCGACTTATACATGCCGTTGCCCTGATTCACCGCTCCGCCGACATCGCTCACGTCGCCCGTACCCACGTACATAATCTTCGAATCCGACGGCGCCACTTCCATCGCTCCAATCGAAGCGATGTGTTCGCTGTCAAAAATCGGTTTCCACATCATTCCGCCGTCCGTCGTTTCCCAAACGCCTCCTCCCGGCGTCCCGATGTAATACACCGCCGGATTCCCCGCGATCCCCGCGACGGCTGATACTCGCCCGGCCCGGAAAGGCCCAATATTCCTCCATCGCATACCCGCATAAAAACTTGGATCATATTGCTGCGCGGATGCGCGTGGCGCGAGGCACGCGCTCGTCAAAATCAGCGCCATGCACCCGGCGATGCACAATCTCGCTACGCGCGCGTTTCGATCCATTCGCGCCGCCAGCTCACGAAAATCCAGGCAGCACTTCCGCAGACTCACACCAATCATGACGAACCTCCCCCGAGCCGCGAAGCTTACACCCGCGGAATTTGCAATGGAATACGTTTATGGCCCCAATTCTCTTCCTGCGGCGGGCCAACGATGCCAAAGTGCACGTCTTGGTTTATACTGCCTCGCGCGTAACCGTTTCGATGGCTCCGAAGAATTTCACAAGGCGAGACATTCTGAAGTTTGGTGCGATAACTCCGGCCGTCGCACTCGCGTCGCAATCTGCCCTGCCCCTATTTAGCGATGATGAAGTGGCGAATCAGCACGCGAATGAGCATGTGTCCAGCCAGCCGGATGCAACGGGGCGCGAACGGCTGCTTCTCGATTTCGATTGGCGATTTCACTTTGGCCACGCCGACGATCCTGCCCAGGATTTCAACTTCGGAAAAAGGAGCGCTTTTGCCAAGACGGGCGAGCTATTTCTGCCGTCGCGCGAGAATTTCGACGATAGCCAGTGGCAGTCAATTGATCTGCCGCATGATTTCGCCGTAGGGCTGCCTTTCGTCGACGCGCCGGAGCTCATCGACTTCGGCGCGAAGCCTCTTGGCCGCGAATATCCCGCGACCAGCATCGGATGGTACCGGCGCGTTTTCGAAATTCCCTCCAGCGACACCAACCGGCGGTTGGCAATCGAATTCGACGGCGTTTTCCGCGATTGCATCGTGGCTCTCAACGGTCACTACCTTGGACGCAATCTGAGCGGCTATGCGCCGTTTCGTTACGACATCACCGATTTCGCCAACTACGGGGGCAAGAATATTTTGGTCGTGCGTGTGGACGCAACTGAGCACGAAGGGTGGTTTTACGAGGGCGCGGGAATTTATCGCCACGTCTGGCTGGTAAAAACAAATCCCCTGAACGTCGCACACTGGGGAACGTATGTCACTTGCGATGTACAGCCCGGCATCGCGCAGATCACGGTGAATACCGAAATCGCAAATGACAGTGACGCGCAGAGACTGTGCCGCATCGTTTCCGCCATCTTCGACAAAGCTGGAAAACGAATCGCGACGGCGCGCTCATCTGCGATAACAATCGCGCCGTGGACCAATCATGAGCTCAAGCAACAAATTGATGTACACGATCCCGCACTTTGGTCTATCGACGAGCCAAACATGTACCGCCTGCTGACCGTCGTTGAAGATAACAGCGGTGAAGACAGCAGCGCCGGCGTCGATCGCTATGAAACGCCGTTCGGCATCCGCACGATTCACTTCGACGCCGACAAGGGATTCTTCCTCAATGGCGCGCACGTCGAAATCAAAGGCACATGCAATCATCAAGATCACGCAGGAGTGGGCGCCGCACTGCCCGATCGCATCCAGTATTTTCGCATCGCGCGGCTGAAAGGAATGGGCGCAAACGCCTATCGCACCTCGCACAATCCGCCCACCCCGGAGTTGCTCGACGCGTGCGATCGCCTTGGCATGCTGGTGATGAACGAGACCCGCATGATGTCCTCGAGCAAAGAGGGCCTCAGCGAATTCGGCCGCATGATCCGCCGCGATCGCAATCATCCGTCGGTTTTTCTCTGGTCAATGGGCAACGAAGAGCCCGACCAAGGCACAGGCCGGGGCGCTCGTATTGCTGCGACAATGAAACGCCTGGCTCGGCGGCTCGATTCGTCGCGCCCCGTCACTGTGGCCATGAACGGAAGTTGGGGCGAGGGCTACTCGAAAATCGTTGACGTGCAAGGGTTCAATTATTTTCATCTGGGCAGCGTGGATAAATTCCATGCCGATTTTCCCGCCAAACCCTGCATCGGCAGCGAAGAGGCAAGCACGCTTTCGACGCGTGGCATCTACGAAAACGACAAAGTGCGCGGCTACGTGTCCGCATATGATGTCAACAAACCTGACTGGGGCTCCCTCGCCGAGGATTGGTTGAATTATTACAGCACCCGCCCGTTTGTTGCGGGCGCATTTGTGTGGACGGGATTCGATTATCGCGGCGAACCGACGCCGTACAAATGGCCTTGCATCAGTTCACATTTCGGCATCATGGACACCTGCGGATTTCCCAAGGACAATTATTTTTATTATCAATCGTGGTGGACGTCGAAACCCGTGGTGCACGTTTTTCCGCATTGGAATTGGCAAGGGAAAGAAGGCCGTCCAATCAGCGTGTGGGTGCACAGCAATTGCGAAGAGGTCGAACTTTTTCTCAATGGCACAAGCCTCGGCAGAAAATCCATGCCGCGAAACTCCCACCTTGAATGGGAAGTGAATTACGCCCCGGGAATTCTGTTGGCGCGCGGTTTTCAGGGCGGAAAAATAGTCGCGGAATCGAAGCAGCAAACTGCCGGACCGCCCGCTGCAATTCAGCTCACGCCTGACCGTCAGACCATCGGAGGCGACGGAGAAGATATTGCCGTCATCACCGTGTCGATTTTAGATCAGAAGAATCGCGTCGTCCCCATCGCCGGTAACGAAGTCAGCTTTACACTGAGCGGCCCCGGCAAGATTATCGGCGTGGGCAACGGCGATCCGAGCAGCCACGAACCGGATAAGGCCAGCCAGCGGAAAACGTTCAACGGTTTTGCCCAGGTAATCGTGCAAGCGCAAAAACAACCGGGCGATATTATTTTGTCGGCGCGCTCTCCGGGTTTGCAATCGGCGACGGTAAAAATCACGGCCAAGGCCGCTGCGTTGCGTCCAGCCGTCACCTGACAGTGCATTCTGCGGATGATTTGTTAATTGCAACGGGTTTTGCACTGCGCGGTACATCCAAGCCGAAATACGTATATGCGTTTTCAAAACAAATGTTTTTGATGGTTGCGCCGATGATTTCTCCGTCGTTCGGAAGCAGCCCTTTCTCGATTTCGTGGCCCAGCACATTGCAGAATTTCCTATGTTCCGCAAGTTGCCAAGTCCCGCGTAGTGGCCGCAAAGCACATGCAGAGCGCGCTTGCGACGCCGACGGCTCGCGTATTGAAGTCGTGAGCCTCGACGCAGTTAACGATTGTGTTGCCTTACAAAGAATAAGTGGTGAGCCGCAGAGGACTCGAACCTCCAACCCGCTGATTAAGAGACCGTCCAACGGCAACTAACACTGAGTGCAATGGTTTGTTATGGTGTTGATTTTCCGCGCCAGTACGGGCGATTATCGCCCATAACTCTCTACCACCTCATGCGATGGTTTTCTACCGGGAGTGGGCACAAAATCGGACACACTTTCTAGTAGGGATGGGGCCGAAAGGTGCCAGAGGCTCGGCCTTCCCTCAGTCTTCGAGCAGATGGAGTGTTTGCCGTGATTTCAGATTGGTAACATTCTGGCGTCGACCGCTCGGCCAAATGACCTCAATCCGATCTACTGATGCCGCCTTGCCAAGGCCGAAATGCAAGGGTGTAGCGTGCTGCGAAAGGTAAGATCCCTGGCTTCCGTAAGCCTGCAAATAGTTTCGTCCGCCCGCCGATACGCGAACCAGAGCGCCAATTCCTTGCCGGTTGCTTTTGGTTCCTTTGAGATTCACCTTGATCCAATTGCCGCGCTCGGCGCCGTCAGCACGCATTAGCATTAACGGCCCGCGGTTGCATGAAATCGCGAAATCCATGTCGCCATCGTTATCGTAGTCGGCCGCAGCCAGACCGCGCGCATTGAGCGGGCGATCAAGCTCCGGCGCGACGGCGGACACGACATTTTGAAACTCGGTACCGTTGTAGTGGAACAAGAACGGCTTCTGCGGAACGAGCAGCCTGGAATCCTCGGGATTCTCCAGAGTATTTCCATTCACAACAACGAGATCGAGAAGGCCGTCGTTGTCATAGTCGAGAAATGTGCAGCCCCACCCGACCATGGGCAGGGAAATATAAGCGAGGTTAGTCAGCTCGGCGTCGTCGGCAAAGTTCAACTGGTGCGCATCGACCAGCAAATTCTGATAGAGCGAATCACCTTGGGACAGCCAGTGGGAAACGAAGAAATCCAGATCGCCATCGAAGTCGAAATCGGCGACGGCGAGGCCCATCGTCCCCTTGTTTTCCGCAGTGAAGGTCTGCGCGCTGCGATCGGTGAAGCGGCCGTTTCTTTCGTTCAGGAAGAAGCGGTTCATGCTGAGGTCGTTTCCAACGTAGAGTTCAGGCCAGCCGTCCAGGTTGAAGTCGGCGGCGGCAACAACAAGGCTGCGGCCATCCACGTCGGCGACGCCGGAGTGGCGGGTGACGTCGGTGAAGGTTCCGTTGTGGTTGTTGCGCAGCAGGCGGTTCGGCTGCGGGCGAAACGAGCGCGGATTCAGCGCGGCGGGCACGACTACGCCGTATTGTTCCTCCTCCGCAAAGCGCAAATGGGCAATGTCGTGGGGGTAATCCACATAGTGCAGGACATACAGATCGAGCCAGCCGTCGCAATCAAAATCCACCCAAATCGCGCTGCTGCTCCACAAGGGATCATAAACGCCGCTCTCACGCGTGACGTCGCGGAAGCGGCCGTTGCCTTCGTTGTGATAGAGCTTCGTGCCGCCTACGCCGGTGACGAAAAGATCGAGCAGACCGTCGTTATCGTAGTCGCCCCAATAGGCTCCCATTCCGAAATGGACGTACTCGAGGCCGGCACTTTCGGTGACGTCAGTGAATCTCCCGTCGCCGTTGTTGTGAAACAGGCGGTCACCCGGGCCTTCGAGATGCCCTGACGCAAACGCTCCGGCCTGATTGACAACGTAGAGATCAGGATAGCCGTCGTTGTCGTAATCGCCCCAAGCGAGGCCGGAACCCATATCTTCTGGCAATAGTCTGTGGCGAGGACCCACCGAGTGAACAAAATGCAATCCCGAGTCCGAAGTGACATCCCGGAAAGATGGGGAGGCTGGGCCAGACTGCACGCCCGCCTCTGGTGGTTGTCTCACGTTCCCGTGGCATCCGACGGCTGCCACGAGCGGCGCGGCCGCAAGCCAGCGCAAGCACTCGCGGCGCTTCATCGCAAGCTTTTCGTTCCCTGCGCGACGGCCACAGCGGTGCGCCTCTTTTGCGCGGCGAGCTGGATCTGGATCGTGGCCGCGGAAATCACGACGACCGGAATCTTCGGCCCGTTGCCAGCAGGAAAGAGCTGGGCCTGCGTTTGGGAGTTGAACTTGCGATAGAGCAAACGAACGTCGCACTGCAGCGGCCCCACGGCGTTCCGCGGAATCGGGAAGCTGAATTCAGTCGTATCGCTGCCTCCCGGCAAGATTACCCGTTTTTCACGCGCGCCCACAACGTTCCACAGTGCATGAGTGAAGACGGGCTGGGCGTTCTTGTCGAGCAGGTAGGACCGATATTCGACCGTTTTCCCCTGAATACTTCCGCCTTGACCGAGCGTGCCCACAGAATAAAGGACGTGCCCGCGGCCGTCGGTCACCTGGAATTCCAGCCAGACTTCGATGACATCGAGCGGTCCCGTTGGGAATGCGTGGCCGACTTTCAAGTTAGTCACAAGAGCTCGGACGCTCGCTGAGTGGCCGGGGACAAACGATCCTTCCGGCTCCAAATGGACGGGCACGATCGGACCGCTCGGCCAGACCTTTGCAATCTCCGGGATCACCGTCTGGCCGGTAAGCCACTTGTTCACCAGATCGGTCTGCCTTTTGGCGCCGGGCAGGCCAAGCATTTCCGGAACATAGTTGTTCGATGCAAGGATACGGTGATCGTGCGTGAAGCCCTGTGCGTTGCGCGCCGGGTCGTCGGACGCGATTTCGTGCATGTGGCAGTCCTGACATTGAAGATTCCGGCGCGGGTCGGTATGCCACGGCCCATTTTTCCAGTCGTCGTATTGATCCTGGAGTTGCACGAACCCCCAGCCGTTCTCTTCTTTGCTGATGTACTGTTTGTGACAGGTGCCGCAGAATTCCGCGGTTTCGGAAGGCTTCACAGTGTAATCGCGCCGATGCTGTTCGGGATGAAGGCGGATCAGCATGTCGGCGATTTTGCGCAATGCCGGATTCGGGGACAGCTCGAAGAGATACGGATCGGGAGGCCTAACAGCATAATTGGCGTTTCCGCGGGTCTCGGTGTCGCGCAGCGCATGGCAGAAGACGCACGAACTTCCTTCGGTACCGTTGCTTCCCGTGTGTGCCAGGATGTTTTCGCCGGCGACAAGGGGCACGGGTTCGTGACATCCCGCACAATAGCGGGGGGAATCAGGGCCACGGTCGTGAATATAATTGGCTTTGATCGTTTGATAGAAAGGGTCGCTGGCGGAATAATGATGGGCGCTAGGCACCCACTCCCTGTAAATGGTGCTGTGGCAGCCCGACGTGCCGCAAGATGCCGAACCGCCCATCAGTTGGGCCGGGATCACCCGGCCCGTTGTAGTGCGGGCATTCGACGGGCTGAAATTCCCGATCGCCAGCGTCCCCTCTCGTCGGGAAAGTCCAATCACTGTTGCTCCCACGGCAAAAACGACAACCCACAGAATGACCGGGCGCAAGAGCTCGGCGTACCGTGTGCGGGGAAATTGGCTCCGGAGAAGGCTATATCCGATGTGCAATAGCGCCACGGCTCCCAACGCGAGGCCGACTACGAGGTGAAAATAGTGCATGCGGTAGGGTACGAAGACTCCTCCAATCCCTTTTCCCACCAACCAAAAACCACTCACACCGAGTGCGGCCCAGCCCAGTCCGGCCCAGAGACCGGGGCTCCACCATGGCGTGTGTTGATCGTGGCTAGCAGTACGGCCGTGTTTCCAGAAGATGATGGTGAGCGGTACGGCGGCCAATACGCCGACCAGAATGTGCAGCAAGAGGATCCACTGCGAGAACACGCCGTACCGAATCAGAAAAGGCACCAGTCCGCTCAGCGCCAGAAAAAGGAATACTCCGGAAGCCCGCCGTAAACGCCTTAAGACCCGTGTCGCGTCGTTCATACTCCTCCGCTGGGGGGCCGTCGGCTGCTGCCCCGGTGTTTGGTGGATTAATGCCGCGGCACGCTACCGTGCGCGCGGCAGCGTATGCAAGTGCGACCGTCACATGCGAACGTGATGATTGTCACTGCGAGGACTTATGGTTGCGTATGAGCGATTTGACGAAGCCGTGGAAGTCGACCACCGAGTCCGCCGTCAACTGCCCGCAATCGAAGGCCACTAGTGCCAACTGCGAATCGTTTCGGCGATAAGAGTCGGAGTTGTCTGGAGATCGCAGCTGTACTCGGGAGTATTGTCATGGGAGGGCTAAGGGCAAATATGAGTATAATCAGTGCTGATGGTTGGGGAGGGACTGCGAGAAGTTCTAGGGGCAAGCTGTGAAGACGGTGACCGGTCAAGTTGTCGAGAATAGTCCAACAGCCAGAGCAGGAGAACATGCGTAGCTCCAAGCTTGTGCGACAGGATCTCGCTCAAGGTAACGACCAGGCAGTGAGTGCAAGCCCTCGCATGCCAGTGAGTCCCTCATCCCTTCGATCCGCGCCTGGAACCGAAACGCAGCCGTGGTTCTGGATGACCCTCACCCTCTCCAGCATCACCATCGTAGCTTTTGTCTTTGCCGTATGGGAGTTGATCGAAAACCATTACTTTCGTGATCTGGATTACCGCACAGTTCACTATCTTTATATTACCCGAGGGATTGCGTCTTCGCTATTACTCGCTTTTTGGGCAGCTTGGTACGTCCTTCGGCAACGGAGGGCCAGCGAACAGCAACTGCATCAATCCCGGGAACACTATCGCAGCTTGCTGGAGGCCTCTCCGGGTGCGGTCGTGCTTTACGATAAAGACTTGGTGGTGATCGAATGGAATGCTACAGCCGAGCGACTCTACGGGTTCAGTAAACTCCAGGCACTGGGACAGCGTCTGGCCACAGTGCCGCATGGAAAGGAAGCTGAGCTGCAAGCGTTCCTTGAGCGGGTCTGCAAGGGCGATCCGGTTCTCGAGGTGGAGACCCAGCGACAGCAGAAGGACGGTGCAGGCATCGACGTACAACTCAGTCTGTTATCCTTCCGCGGGGTGTCCGGCGAGAATTACTTTTTGGAGGTCACGAATGATATTCGCGAGCGAGTGCGCCTGCGGCAAGCTCTCTTGCACCTGGAAAAGTTAACAACTATGGGTCAGATGGCCGCAGGCACAGCTCATCATCTAAATACTCCGCTAGCAGCAACGTTACTTCGCGTTCAGATGATGCGAGACAGCGCCAAGGGAAGCGTTTCTACCGAGTTTGAACAACTCGAAACGAACATCCGGTTTTGCCAGCAGTTTGTGCGCCGACTACTGGATTTCAGCCGACCTCCCCAGTCCACCAAGCAGCCTGAGTCGCTGGACAGCATCCTTGAGTCCGTTCTCGGATTTCTGTCCCCGCAGATTCTTTTGAAACGTGCTCGGCTCAGCATAGATCTTGCAGCAACCAATGGCGACAAGGTCCTTGTCGACCGGAATCAGGTGGAAGCCCTGTTTATAATTTTGTTTAGCAATGCCCTGGATGCTATTGCGATTGACGGGAAAATCTCAATTCACTCTTGTCGTCCCGGTCCAAATCGGACCGAAGTGTCGATCGTGGACGATGGTTGCGGCATCATCCCTGATGATATGCCCAGGATCTTCCAACCGTTCTTCAGCACGAAACCGCCCGGGAAAGGAACCGGTCTGGGGTTGGCACTGGCCAGCAACATTCTTCAGGAGCACGGCGGCTCGATATGCATAGATAGCACTCCCCAAAGCGGCACGACCGTGCGCATCGAACTTCCGATCTGGCGAATGAGCAGCACTGACGGCGGAGGAAATCGGTGAAAAGCACCCGCCATCCTCCCTCAATTCTGGTCGTTGATGACGATGTCGGTCTGGCCAACGCCCTCCGAGATTTTCTCCTCGGGGAGGGCTATTCAGTAGAGGTGGCGCTGTCGGGCGAGGAAGCATTGTCCCTCCAGGCAAACACTCCGGGCATCTGTCTGGCACTGGTGGATCTGATCATGCCAGTTACTGACGGACTTGCGCTCATGGATGAGCTTCGGAAACGCAATCCCGAGCTGGCCGTTGTGATCATGACCGGATTCGGAACCATTGAAACGGCCGTCGAAGCCATCAAGCGGGGTGCCGAAGACTATCTTACCAAGCCATTTGATCAGGAGGCGATCCGCAAGAAAATCGGCAGGCTCATGGAGGTCTTCGACCTGCGCAGCCGAGTTGCTCAACTACAATCGAACCTCAACATGTACTCTCACTCGTTCGAAGCCTTGGTCCACATCTCCCCGCTGATGAATCGCGTTGTTGAACAGGCGCGCACAGCTGCCGACACGGACGCTTCGATTTTGTTAATCGGGGAAACGGGCACAGGTAAGGAGATGCTCGCGCGCGCCATTCACGGTGCCAGCCGGCGATCATCGGCACCGTTTGCTCCTCTGAATTGCGGCGCTCTTCCCCGGGAGTTGGTCGAAAGTGAATTGTTCGGTTTCCGCCGCGGCGCTTTTACCGGAGCCTATTCCGATGCGATGGGCCTGTTTGCTGCAGCAAATCGCGGGACGGTTTTCCTTGACGAGGTTGGGGAAATGTCTCGGGATACCCAAGTTAAACTGCTTCGTGTACTCCAGGAAAGGGAACTTCGCCCCGTTGGGAGTCCCCGTTCGATTTCTGTGGATGTGCGGATCATCGCGGCAACAAATCGGCCACTGGCAACCCTGCGGAGCGAGCAATTGCGAGATGATTTCTATTTCCGGATCGCTACTGTGACGATCGAGGTTCCACCTTTGCGGAGTCGCCCTGAAGATCTTCTGGTGCTGGTGCAGCATTTTGCAACGTCTCTGGCGCAGCGCTATGAACGTGAGATCACTGTCAGCCGTGGCGCGCTGGAGTCGTTGTTGCATTATTCGTTTCCTGGCAATGTCCGGGAACTCGTAAACATGTTGGAAAACCTTGCCGCGTTGTCCCGTGATGATCCGCAAGTGATTACCGAAAGAGATGTGAAACCCTTGTTCGACATGAGTAAATCGGAACAAACTACGATGACTCAGGTTGAACCGTCCCTGACTCTCGAACAGTGGGAGCGAATGGCTATCGAACGGGCTTTGCGACAGTGCAAGGGGAATCGCACTCAGGCCGCATCGTTGCTAGGCATCTCCCGAGATACTCTTTACCGCAAGGTAAAAGAATTCAAAGAGACGGTTTGACGGTTTCGCAGGCATCGTTTGGCAGCGGCGAAGCGTCCGATTATCCGACAATGCACCGAGACGAAACCATCCCTGATGCGCGGATCTTCCAGGGTTCGCAGCTCGATCGATAAGCTTGCATCCTCTCAAATCCAAATGACTTCCCAAGTATTTGCTCGACTTAGAGCAAATTGAGCACTACCTCGTCATTGGCTGCCCACATGCCTGTGAGATCTCGAAGGAAAAGCATGCGAAACAGCCGTGAACGCTCGCTGTGGAATCTGCGTTACCCGATCTTCTGGTTGACCTTGGCGGCATCGGCGCTGGCGGCTCTCACCACCGTAGTCGTCACCCAGGACCGACAAACGCTCCTGCGCTGGTCCGTATTTCTTTTTGCTAATCCTCAGCAAGGGAGCACCTTATTCCGGGAAAAGGGGTGTGTCCGCTGTCATTCTGTGAATGGAGTTGGAGGAAAAGTGGGGCCGGATCTGGCAGGGGCGGGGGGGCACCCTTCCGATCTCGCCTTTCTGGTCACGGCGATGTGGAATCATGCGCCGAACATGTGGGAGCGCATGCGGGCCGACAACGTCTCCTACCCAACGTTAACTTACGAAGAAACGGCTCAGCTGATTGCCTATCTATATATGGCCAGTCACATGGACGGACCGGGAAATGCGTCGCACGGGAAGCGGCTGTTCACGTCCAAAGGATGCATCCGATGCCACACTGTCACGAACAGGAATGGCGAGCAGCGTTCGCTTTGGACTGCGTTGGGAGGAGCAGATACACCGATGGCATGGACCGAAGCCATGTGGAAGGGCGCGCCAGTAATGGAAGACGCAATGCGGAAAGCAGGGTTAAGGTGGCCGATCCTTGATGGTTCTGATCTCAATGATCTATTTGCGTTCGTCCAAGGAAGCAGGGACCACTATGCGACCGGAGCACGGGATTTCCCCGGGGACCCGGATCGCGGCTGGCAGGTCTTCCAGGACAAGTCCTGCATCACGTGTCATCAGTTGAAGCAGGATGGTTCTATTCTGCAACCGGGAAAATGGCTGGCTCCCACATTCTCCCAAGTAGGCGAGCTAATATGGAATCATGCGCCAGAGATGCGGCGCGCGATGCAGAGTCAAGACATTGCGAACCCAAGTCTTACAAACCAAGAGATGACTGACTTGATTGCGTTCGTATACAGCTTGCGTTATTTTGATCCGTCTGGCTCACCAGTTGTTGGCAGAAGCATTTTTAACTGGCGAGGCTGTAGCCGTTGTCACGGCGAAGACGCACAGGGTACCAGCATTGCCCCAGCTCTGCGTGGCCGGGGAAGGAATTACAACTCGATTTCCCTGGCGACCGCACTGTGGAGTCACGGCCGGGAAATGTATTACCTCTCGCAGAAATCGGGGCTCGATTGGCCAACCTTGCAGGAAAACGATATTGGAGACCTGCTGGAGTTCTTGAACTCGCCGATTGCACAATTCCAAGCGCAAAAGCAAGAGTAATTCGTTCGCACCTCCCTCGAAAGTGAAAGATACTCCGGCTAGGAATTGGTTGTCCAATTTTCGGGCAGCGCCTGATTTTCAGACACTAATCCTGCGTATAGTTTGGTGAGAAGAGGATTTCAATAGGACTTCGTATACGTCTATCACTCAGGTCTAACAGCACTTAGCTTGGTTCACCTTCGCGACAACGTTGAGTAGACGTGTTTTCAGTTGGCCCCGCGCATGCCTCTAAACCAAATGGGAAGCGCTCCCCGTAAGGGGAGAAATGGGCATGAGGCGAACGGGAAGGCTCACGAGCAGCACTCCGAATTCGGCCCTTCTTCTCGCGCTCGGCTTCCCAGAATCTCTGCGTTGCCACGATTCAGATACACCGATGCGAGGAGAAGACATGCAAAAGATCCTGGGGAAGATGAAGAAATACAGAGTTGGCTTGGCCTTCTTGGCTGTTTTCCTGCTCGCGGTCGGATTGCCAGCCACATCGCAAGCAGGGACCGACCAAGAAGGCCAGAAAATCTTCCATGACAAATGTGTCCGGTGCCACGCAGAAGACGGAAGTGGGAATGCGGTCATCGGGAAGGCCCTCGGAGCTGCGGACCTTCGTTCCGATGCTGTCCAGAAGAAGTCCGATGCAGACTTTTACATCCAGATCGAGAAGGGAAAGGGCAACATGCCGCCCTTTGGACCTAGCTTGGACAAGGCTCAAATCAACGCACTGGTCGCATATGTTCGTGCATTCGGCAAGAACCAAGCGGCTAGTAAGAAGAAATAACGTAACCGTGAACCTGACATGAGCCTTTCGGACGCCAAGAAAAAAAGCGTTTCCGCACAGAAGGCTAGACAAACTCGTCGCGCCGGTTCTCTTCGGGGGGGCCTTGGGGTCGCACTCTTGGTCTTCGGATTGGCGGTTCTGGGAGCTTTGTGGATGGCGAGGGCGGCGGAGAAAAGTGGGAGGCCCGCCGCTCTTTCCTCATCCGCGCAGACGGGCGATGATGCGCAGCCAGCGAAAGTCTCCACTGTCTTTACTCCTGCTCATCAAACTGTTCTTGATGCAGTCAGAGAATTCTTATTCTTGCAATCCACGCCTGTCCAGCCGATCGCCTTCAATCACAAGGTTCATCTCCAGCATGATTTGCAATGCACCAGTTGCCACGCCGGGGTAACTCAAGGACCCGACGCCGGAATTCCCAGCGTCACCTTTTGTATGGCTTGCCATCAAGTAATCGCTTCGGGGAAACCGGAAATCAAGAAGCTCGCTGCCTATGCTGCCGAAGGCCGGGAGGTCCCCTGGCAGCGAGTCTTCTGGTTCTATCCCACGGCGCACGTCCAGTTCTGGCACGCACCTCATATTCGCGCTGGAGTTCCCTGCGAGCAATGCCACGGCGACATGTCGCAGCGGACGGTCGCTGTAAAGACAATCGATCTAACCATGAACTTTTGCCTCACCTGCCACAAAGCGAAAGGAGTATCGGTAGATTGCACTACCTGTCACTACTAGGACATCTGATTCCCGCGGCCTCCGATTGTCGATCCGCGCGAGTGAGTGTTGGAGCTCGAAAAACATGAAACGGCGAGATTTTCTGAAACTATCCGCAATGAGCGGTGCAGCGTTCGGACTGGAAGGTTGCAGCAACCGAGGCACACAGCTCATTCGTTTCATTCCTGAAGAGAACTTGATTCCGGGCGTCGCCATTTGGAAGCCGAGTATTTGCACTCTGTGCCCCGCAGGCTGTGGCATTCAAGCCCGGGTCATGGAAGGCGAAGCCGAGGTTGTCCGGAACGGCCAGTTGGGCGTTGTCAAAATGGGATTGGCCAAGAAACTGGAAGGCAATCCCGAACATCCGGTAAACCACGGAAAGCTCTGCGCGCGGGGCCAAGCTGGGCTGCAGGTCGCCTACAATCCCGACCGCATCCAGCATCCGCTCAAGCGCCTTGGGCAGCGCGGCTCGGGGCAATTTGCACAAATCACTTGGGACGATGCTATGCAGGAACTTCTGGCCCATCTTGGCCCTCTGACCTCCCAAAAGAATCCCCCAACTCTGGCTTTCCTTACGCGACCCCTCCGTGGACAACGGCGAAAACTGATTGGGCGATTTCTTTCGGGGTTCGATAGCGCGCAACTTATCCCGTTCGAACTGTTTGACGATTCGGTACTTCGGAAAGCAAATTACCTGAGCTTCGGCTTCGATCAACCACCGACCTTGGACCTTGCCCGTTCCGCTTACTTGGTCTCTTTTGGCGCCGACTTCCTTGGAACATGGAATTCTCCTGTGGCACAAAGCCTGGCCTATGGCACGATGCGCCAGGGCCGTTCGGGGATACGGGGAAAGTTTGTGCAAGTTGAATCCCGCATGTCCCAGACCGGCGCAAATGCGGACGAGTGGATTCCTGCGCGGCCCGGCACAGAAGGTGTGCTCGCCCTAGGGCTTGCACATGTCATTTTGGGCGAGCATCTCCGAGCGGCAGGTGCCGCGGGCAGTGCCGGGGCCCTAATCGACGGATGGCACGATGGCCTGCCGGATTACCCTCCCGAGACAGTTGCCTGGAAGACCGGCGTAGCTCCGGAAACCATAACGAGATTAGCCCGCGAGATTGTCTCGCACTCCCCCTCGGTGGCTCTCGTGGGTGGCGCTCCACTTGCACAGACCAATGGATTATTCACCGCTCTAGCCGTTAACGCTCTCAATGAACTCCTCGGCAGTGTAATGAAGTCCGGTGGCCTCCTTTTCACTCCTCAGCCACGGCTTTCCTCAGCTGAATCCCGCGAGGCGCCGCCGACCGCTGCTTCTGTGCGCGAGCTTGCACAGCAGATTCTCTCGGGCCAGCCCCGGCCGGTCGAAGTCGTGCTACTTCATGAGGCCAATCCTGTTTTCGCCACGCCACCGGAATGGCACGTGAAAGAGGCTCTTGATCAAGTCCCCTTCATCGCCAGCTTCGGGAACTTCCTCGACGAAACGAGTAACTTCGCTGACTTAATTCTCCCCGATCACTCCTATTTGGAATCGTGGATTGATGATGTTCCGGAAGCGGGAGCGACAAAAGCGACGGTCAGCGTAGCGCCGCCGACGATGCTGCCCCTCCATGACACCCGCGCCATGCCGGATGTCTTACTCGACGTCGCCCATCGTCTGGGCGGACGGACGAGTCAAGCTTTGCCTTGGAGAAGCTATGAAGAGATGCTTCAAGCGACACTCGCGCCACTGCGGCATCTTTCCGGCTCGATCAGCGCCGATAGTGATGATGAGTTCTGGAAAAAAGTGAAGGAGCAGGGTGGCTGGTGGAGCGTGAACGGGAGCGTTGCTCCAAGGCCACAAACTCCTTCACGTTCCTTCCGCCCATTCAAGAACCAGGAACCGCAGTTCGACGGATCGACGACGGAATTTCCATTTCACTTCCTGCCCTACGCTTCGCAGCAGTTTTTCGACGGTACTCTTGCGAATTTGCCGTGGATGCAGGAGATGCCGGACGTCCTCTCCACGGGGATGTGGAGCAGTTGGGTGGAAATCAACCCGCAGACTGCGGGGCGCCTGGGAATCGAAACGGGCGATCTCTTGGAGGTTGCTTCCCAACACGGCAAACTTCGCGCTCCGGCGCTTTTGTCTCCAGGCATTGCGCCGAATGTCATTGCCATGCCCGTTGGCCAGGGGCATGAGCAGTACGGGCGCTATGCCAGCGGTCGCGGTGCCAATCCTCTTAAGATTCTGGCGCCCCAACTCGAACCGACCACGTCTTCCTGGGCTTGGGCGGGAACACGGGTGAGTGTCGCACCAGTGGGTAAAGGCGAATTAATCATGTTCTCGGGTGGTCCAGTGGAATGGGGCCAAGAAAAGGTGACCCGGTAACCTGGACCGCTCACCAGCGGCGGTGAGGAGGAGGGCTAATGGCGCGTAGATGGGGAATGGTGATTGACCTCGACCGTTGTACCGGTTGCGAAGCGTGCGTTGCGGCTTGCCACGCCGAAAATAACATCGCCACGGTCGGCGATGCGGAGGCCGCCCGAGGCCGGGCGATTCACTGGATTCGTGTGGAACGCTATTGGGAAGGAGAATATCCGAACGTGCGCGTGATGTTCCGGCCCATCCCCTGTCAACAGTGCGACGCCGCACCTTGTGAACCCGTCTGCCCCACATATGCCAGCTACCACAACGCGGATGGCCTCAATGCGCAAGTTTACAATCGCTGCATCGGCACCCGCTATTGCGCCAACGCTTGCCCGTACACGGTGCGGTATTTCAATTGGTTCAATCCCGTTTGGGATAAGCCCCTGAACCTTCAACTCAATCCCGATGTATCGGTCCGCGAGGCAGCGGTCATGGAAAAATGCACCTTTTGCATTCAGCGCATCAAGGCGGCAGAGATCAAGTCCGAGATGGAGAAACGCGAGATCAAGGACGGAGAATTCAGCCCGGCATGTGTACAGTCCTGTCCTGCGGGTGCCATGGTCTTTGGTGATTTGGACAACCCAGATAGCATTGTGTCTCGTCTTTCGCTGTCCGTCCGAGGCACACAACTGCTTTCCGAAGTGGGTACCTATCCGAAGGTGACCTACCTCGAAAGAGAGTCTTCACGTGGCGACGAATAGCATTGCGCAAACCAATGCCGTTCGTCTCAACGACGACCGGATCAGCCAAGATCTGCTGCGCCCAGTCTTCCATACGTCTCGGAGGTTTTACGCGATCGCTTTACTCCTCGCCGTGCCGGTAGCGGCGGCCCTTGCGGCCTTTCTCTACCAAGTCTACTCCGGGATCGGCGTTGCAGGCATCACACGTCCGGTGTTTTGGGGCTTCTATATTACGAACTTTGTCTTCTGGATCGGTATCAGTCACGCCGGAACACTCATTTCTGCCATTTTGCGCTTGACAAATGCCGGCTGGCGGCGCCCGGTCACTCGGTGCGCCGAAGCGATTACCGTTTTTGCACTTGTAATTGGCGCTTCATTCCCTGTGATTCACCTCGGCCGGCCGTGGCTGTTCTTCTGGCTCATTCCGTATCCCAGCGAACGCGGCATCTGGCCAAATTTCCGGTCGCCCCTGCTCTGGGATTTTTTCGCTATCAGTACCTACATTACGGGCAGCCTGACTTTCCTTCTCCTCCCCATCATTCCCGATTGGGCCATGGTTCGGGATAAAGCATCGGGATGGCGCAAGAGAATCTATACGGTTCTAGCACTCGGATGGCGCGGTACCCCCAGGGAATGGCATCGGCTTGAAATGGCGATGCGCATCATGGCAGTCGCCATCATTCCTGTCGCTGTTTCGGTTCATACAATTGTTTCCTGGGATTTCGCGATGGCGCCCGTTCCGATGTGGCACTCCACCGTCTTTGGTCCCTACTTCGTGGCAGGAGCGATCTTCAGCGGAATTGCGGCCCTGATTATCGCCATGGCTTTCTTGCGCAAGTTCCTCCATTTGGAGGAGTACCTGAAGCCGATTCATTTTGACAATCTCGGCAAGCTCCTGCTGCTGATGAGTCTTTTGTGGATCTACTTCATTTTCGCTGAACGCCTGACGGTATGGTATGGCAACGAGACTTCAGAGATGTCTGCTTTCTGGTCAATCCAGCGGGGGAAATTCGCAATTCTCTTCTGGATTATGGTTTTCTGCAATTTCCTGATTCCCTTTCCGATTCTCGCGATCAAGAAACTGAGGACTATTACTGGCACTGTCATAGCGTCCATAACAGTCGTGATCGGGATGTGGCTTGAGCGGTTCCTGATCATTGTTCCCCCATTGGAGCACAAGTACCTTCCCTATGCCTGGGGGAATTACCGCCCGACGTGGGTCGAAATCACAATCACGGTGGGTACATTTTTCGCCATGGCCTTGCTCTACCTACTGTTCGTGAAATTCGTGCCAATTATTTCCATGTGGGAACTCAAAGCTGGTCAGCACGTCCAGCCCCTGTCTCACGAGCCTGATCCCGCATTGAGCCAAGCCAACGCAGACCTAAACAACAGTTTGCCGGTAACGGACAGCGAGGCCTGATATGAATGCGATCTATGGTCTGTTTTCTGATCCTGACTCTGCCGGGCAAGCCTTGAAGGTTTTGCGCGCGGCAAGCTCGCGGGGGCACATCAACGTTGATGGAATCGTCGTTATTTCCTCCGAGCCACTGGAAGATGAAGACCTGGGTTTGCCAAAACAACGGACGCCCATGCCCTGGCTCGCGGCGCTTGGCGGCCTCATCGGCGGTTCGATAGGCTACGCACTCGCGACCTTCACGCAACGCACCTATCCGCTGCCCACCGGAGGCATGCCCATTGTGGCGCTGTGGCCCACCGGTATCGTCATGTATGAGTTGACCATGCTAGGCGCGATTCTTGCCACGCTTGCCACATTTCTCGTTACTGCGCGATTGCCTAACTACCGAAAACGTCTCTATGACCCGGAGATTTCCGATGGAAAGATTCTCATCGGCGTCGCTGATCCAGATCGCAATTATTGTGCCGAACTCAAGCGGCAGCTCCACCAGGAGGGCGCGGAGAAGGTAAAAGAGTTTTCGAATGGTTAGCCTAGCGGGAACGGAAAGACGCGGGGTTTGCCAGGCACTTTTGAGGAGACCTGGAGGCGCGGAACGGGATTTATCTCGACTAATTAACCTAAGGGAGACGATGCAATGAATAAAGCGGGCCGAAGGCCACGGTTCAGCGCAATACTCGTATCCAGGATTCTGGTTATGCTCTCTCTCGCGGCATGGCTTCCCGTTCCAAACGCGCAGGCTGTTCCGAGCTACTCACGCCAGACGGGTTTCCCTTGCAGCTCCTGTCACACAAACCCGCCCGAACTGACTCCGCTCGGGCGGATTTTCAAGCTGAACGGCTACACGATTACGGGGCTGAAGGTGATCGCCTCGCCGCCGGAGAAAGGAAAAGCGGGCCTGACTCTCCTCTCTGAGCTTCCTTTATCTGCGTGGTTCGAAATCTCGAATACCGGAACAAACAAGCCGCAGCCAGGCACGCAGAACTGGAGCTTTTCATTCCCGCAGGATGTATCTTTGTTTCTCGCCGGCGCGTATGCAACCCACCTCGGCGGATTCGTGCAGGCAACGTACAATGTGCAATCGGATCATTTCAGTTGGGACAACACCGATATCCGTTATTCCAACAACCGGCAGGTCAAGGGAAAATCACTAGTCTACGGAATTGATCTCAACAATAACCCTACCGTTGAAGACCTTTGGAACACAACGCCAGCCTGGGGATTCCCGTGGGTCGCTTCGCCCTCCGCGCTGACGCCAGCCGCTGGAACCGTAATCGATGGATCTCTGGCGCAGGATGTTGCCGGACTGGGCGGCTACGCAATGTGGAACGATCATCTGTACGGCGCGGCGACGATTTATCGCTCTTCGCATCTGGGAGCGACGCTGCCCAATCCCGGTGTCGGATTCGACTTCAATATTCAAGGCGTCGCTCCGTACTGGCGCGCCGCGTGGCAGCAGACCATGGGGAACAGCTATCTGGAGCTCGGAACCTACGGGATGCACATGAGATCCACGCCGCAGGCCATCACCGGGTCGGAAAATATTTACACCGACAATGCCGTGGACGCGCAGTTCGAGCGCGTGCTTCCCAAGTGGCGGAACGATCTCATCACGCTCCGCGGAACGTACATTCATGAGAGTTCGAATCTGAACGCCGATGCGGCTGCAACCCCCGCCGGCGCAAGCTTCGTTCTCCATCACCTGAATACATATCGCGTCAATGCGGTCTACCACTTCGGCTATCGCTATGCTCCGGCGTTCGAATACTTCGTGACCAATGGCACAACCGATCCTCTGCTATTCGCTCCAGCAGCGCTGACGGGGAGCGCGAATGGCAGCCCGAACAGCAAAGGCTACATCCTGAATCTCACGTACTGGCCCGTGCAGAACGTGCGGCTTGCCGTGCAGTACACCGGCTACACGCAATTCAACGGCGCGGGCACGAACTATGACGGCTCCGGCCGCAATGCCGGTGATAATAATTCGGTGTACCTGTACCTCGGACTGATTTTTTAGATGAACACCGCACGATCCGAGCGAAGAGAAAGGCAGGTTTTAAACGTGAAGCCAAATTACGAAAGACAATGGACAAGCACGGCAACGATGCTGCCGATTCTGGTGCTCGGCTTCGCGCTGTTCTTTGCATCGGGCTGGACGGCTCCCCGCCAGTCCGCTGGCGAGAGCGGTGGAGAAATCGCGGGGAAGATCTATTTTCAAGGCGAGAAACCGAAATTGCTGCCGCTCGATATGCGTAAGGATCCCGTCTGCGTCTCGGAGCACGAGAAAACGGTTTACGCGCAAGACGGCGCCGTGAACGACAATGACACGCTTCCGAACGCGTTTGTGTACATCAAGTCCGGCACAGGGAAATTGCCAGAAACAGCGCCGCGGAATTCCGTGGACCTGACGCAACAGGGCTGCATGTATGAGCCCCATGTGCTGGGCATCATCGTGGGGCAGCCGCTGCAAGTGCTCACGCTGGACCCGACGACGCACAACATCCATGTAATGGGGGATGCCAACCGAGACTGGAATGTGACGCAGCAACCGGGCTCGCCGTCCGTGATCCGCAGGTTCGCGCGGCCAGAGGCGATGATATCGGTGCATTGCAACGAGCACCCTTGGATGAAGGCGTATATCGGGGTGGTGAGCAACCCGTTCTACGCGGTGACGGGGAGCGATGGGAGCTTCATGCTGAAGAGCGTGCCGGCGGGGGAATACACGCTAGAAGTATGGACGGCGACGTTTGGGACGCAGGAGCAGAAGGTCGTGGTGCGAGCAGGCGAAACGGCGAACGCTAGCTTCACATTCCAAAGCAAGTAAAGATACGTAGGTAGGGACGGTATAAATTCCCACTCAACAACTGATTCTTGCCTAACGCCCGGCCCGGCACTTCTATCGCGTCCCCAGGCGTGCAGCCAAGCTTCACACAAACATCGGAGGATGCATCTCGGACTGACAAAACTCCGCTGCTAACAGCTGCGGAAACATCGGACATCGGTTTTCGCTCACAATGGGGACAACGACGCCTCTCCAGCCGAGTTCTTTTCGCCCTTAAATGCTCATGCTTGTCGATCTTTAGACACGCCCAGCGGGGCCGATTTTGAGCCGGGTGTGGCACAAAATTGGGCACAGTTTATTCTTTCGGAAAAATCCGATGAGTCTAACTTATTGAAAAGAAGTGGTGAGCCGCGGAGGACTCGAACCTCCAACCCGCTGATTAAGAGTCAGCTGCTCTACCATTGAGCTAGCGGCCCACAGGGAACGCCCGGCAGAACTGCCAGGCACTTGCGCAAACATGCTGTGAACTAAAATTCTACCACGGAAGCTCTTATTTCATTTGGCCTTACGCGCTCCGCGATTGTCTACGCAGCGTCTCCGCGATTTCCTGCGCCACTTGACGCGCTCGCGGCAGATCCTCCGGAGCCAGCGAAATCGCCGCCACTCGCGCGTGCCCGCCGCCGCCGTATTTTTCGCACAGCGAAGCCAGATTCACATCCGCTGCGACCTCTTTCCACGGATTTGTTCCCACCGACACCTTGGCGCGCGTTGGCGAAGCGCTTACTCCCACCGTGTACAAAAAATCCGGAAACAAAAAGTAGGGAATAAATTTGTTGTAGCCCTCCAAATCCAAATCGCTCACGTCGAAATAGATCACGCCGTCGCGAGCTTCCGCGCGACCCTTTAGAATCCCAATCGACTTGCGGTGCCGCTCGAGCAATGGCCCCAAGTGCCTCGCCACCATCGGCAGCTTCACCATTTCCGCAAGCGAACGCGTCGCCATCTCCGGAATCAGCCGCGGCACCAGATCCGCTTCCGGAGCCGCCTCAATCACCAGCGCAAGTTGCATCGCCGGCTCGCGCATCGCCACTGCCGCGTCCGACGACTCGAACTGCGCCCCATCAATAATGTCGCCCCAACGAATCAATTCTTCGAGTGGCCGCGCATCGAATCCGAATTTCTCGCTCGCTACCGTGGCCAGGAATTTCGTGCAGGACTTATACGTGGGATCGTAGAATTTCTTTCCGGAGTGATCTTGGCGAAAAATCGCCGCGTCTTCCGGCGTAAGAAAAGCGCTTTGATGATGATCGAACCACCAAGTCAGCTTCGGCGAACTCGAAAACTTGAAATCCACGATCGCGTTCTCATCGCCGTCAAACGTCCCATCTTCAAAAGGCCGCGACGCTTTGTGTGTCATCCCCGTGTAATGGCATTGCGCGTCCGGATGGATGCGCTCGCGGTAGAATCGCGAAAAAATCGCCGCCGACGCAGCGCCATCAAAGCATTTATCGTGGAAGCAGATTCGAACCTTCATCATCCTCGCCGTTCGCTCGACAGGCCAAAACTTCGCGTCGAGTAAAGCCAATAAAGATGGCCGCACGGCGAAAGAAAGTCAAGCCTCAGGTAAGCACGTCGGTGGGTGCTATGGCTACTCCGCATGGCCGAGGCTTATCTCGAAAAACTGCATCCCGGAGCGAAGTATCGCTCAAAATCTGCAGCGCCTAAGTCTGGCTCGCCTCTTGTTCCATTGTCGTGCCGTCGGGTTTGATCACCACTTTCTTCCCCGTCTTAGGACTGAAGATGATGTAGTCCGTGCTCCGTGACTTCCCGAGTTTTTCGACCAACGCCTTGGCTTCGTCGAACGCGGCCGCACTCCCTCGCCACATCACGCCGCCGCGGGGTTCCACTTCGAAAATGTCGAACGTAGCAGTCATCGTTTTTCTTTCTTCAAGACCTGTGCTTCGTCTGCAACGGCTTTGTCCGTCTTTTCCTTCTCAATCATCTCGGGCTCAACAAGTTCCTTGATTGTCTCCACGGGAACCTGCTCAAAATGTGTCTTCGAAACTTTCACGGGAACTCCTCCTGTTAACCACGTACAACCTACCAACTTTGTTTTCATACGGGTCATATCTTTAAGGACCCAATCTGCCGTCAATCTGCCGCTCGCCTCCGCGTTTTAGCGGAAACACAGCGCTGCGCTCTGCTCACTTCCGCAGTCGTTTTTTCACTTGACGATATCGCTACGGTTCGATACGATAGTGTTACGTGAGGTTAGTTTAATTTCCTTAAGTGGGAGGTTGGATGGGAACCAGCTCTCGAAAAGCCCTGCCGATGCACTTCAAGACCATGGTGCAGACGGATGTTCCCCAGGGCCGAAACGGCCGACACAAAGAGATCGTCTCCATCATCCTTAAGGATCTCGACCGCATCAACGACGGCTCTGCGCTCAAGGTGCCCTTGGCAGAGTTGGCGGACGGCAAAGAAAAAGTACGCTCCGCTTTGAATCGCGCGACGCGGAAAGCCGGGCGCAACGTCGCCACCGCCTCCGACGGCACTTTCTTGTACGTCTGGAACATCGCTGAGTAGCCGGGCGCGCTGAACGGTTTATCCGGAGCAGCGAATATTTCCTGCTAGATATCCTCTTGTATGCGCGAATCGTCGCGCCACGGAACTACTCCTCCACAGCCGCCGCCTCTGAAAAGCCCGCAAAATTGTGCTAGGCTCGTTCAGAGGCGATCAATTCAATGCAAGTGGCTGCGCGACAATTGGGCCCGCAGTTTCCCATTTGCGAGTGCCCCACTCTGAGCAGTTTCGGCGAAGAGCGGCAATTCCTCGCCGCAAACAAATTCGCCTCCAACGAATACCCGCGTGCAAGTACAAAATCCCCACTTTCTAATCGGTACAACAAATTATTAGAATTCTCCGTAAGTTACACAAAACAAACAATCGCGCCACATTCTAATCGGTACAAAATGGCACTTTCGCGTAACCGCTTCCGCGCATTGAATTGCGTAGTTCCCTCCGATACAATCGCATTTACGAAATACATTTTCGTCGGCCAGCAGCAGTTCGCGGAGACAACATCAGAAGAGGTAACAGCGCAATGACACCGGACACTCCAGAGCTTCGCCGCATGAGCCGTTCGCTCTATGAGGTTGATCCCGAGGTCGCTGACGCGCTGCGCGACGAAGTCCGCCGCCAAGCCACCGGCCTCGAACTGATCGCTTCGGAAAATTTCATTTCTGAAGCGGTGATGGAAGCGATGGGCTCTGTCTTCAGCAATAAATATGCGGAAGGCTATCCCGGCAAGCGCTATTACGGCGGCTGCGAAAATGTCGATAAGGTCGAGCGCCTCGCCATCGAGCGCGCGAAAAAGTTATTTGGCGCGGAACACGCCAATGTGCAAGCGCACTCCGGCACGCAGGCCAATATTTCCGTTTACATGTCCGCGCTGCAGCCGGGAGACACCGTCCTCGGAATGAATCTCGCGCATGGCGGCCATTTGACGCATGGGCATCCGCTGAATTTCTCGGGCCGCACGTACAAATTCGTTCCTTATGGCGTCACCAAAGATACGGAAACGATTGACTACGATGAAGTGGAACGCCTCGCGCGCGAGCATCATCCGAAAATGATTGTCGCCGGAGCCAGCGCCTACGCGCGCATTATCGATTTCGCGCGACTGGCCGAAATCGCGCGCGGCGTCAACGCGTTATTTTTCGTCGACATGGCGCACATCGCCGGGCTAGTCGCCGCGGGAATTCATCCCAGTCCCGTGCCGCACGCCGATTTTGTTTCCACCACCACGCACAAAACTCTGCGTGGCCCGCGCGGAGGCCTGGTGCTCTGCCGCGAAAAATATGCGAAAGAGCTCGACAAGCTCACGTTCCCCGGCCTCCAGGGCGGCCCGCTCGAACATATCATCGCCGCAAAAGCTGTTTGCTTGAAGGAAGCGGCCGAGCCGGGATTCCGCGATTATCAAAAACAAGTTGTCGCCAACGCGCGCGCGCTCGCCGCGGGAATTGCCGCCGCTGGATTTCGCATCGTCACCGGAGGCACCGACACGCATCTTTTCCTCGTCGATCTGCAATCGCGAAACGTGACGGGCCGCGACGCGGAACTGGCTCTCGAGCGCGCAGGCATGACAGTAAACAAGAATGCGGTTCCCTTCGACACGCAGCCGCCGATGAAAGCGGGCGGAATCCGCATTGGCACTCCGGCCGTCACCACGCGCGGCATGCGGGAAAAGGAAATGCAGCAAATCGCGCGCTGGATTGCTGAAGTTTTAACCGGCGTGATCGAGCAGGTTAGCGCCGCGACAGCGCCGGCAAAAATCCCCACCGATGCGTCAGCAGCAGCCATGAACATGGTGTCCGAAGGCGGCCCCGCGGCTGCGGGCGTACCGAAAAGCGTTCCGGCAAGCGATTCCAAAATCGTCCCTTCTAAAATTCCCCCATCTAAAACGGAAGAACGCGTGCGTTCTGAAGTCGCCGCGCTCGCCGCCCGATTCCCTCTCTACGCGCGCCGCCTCGCCGAAGCCGACGCCGCCCAGCACGCCCACTCCACGCGCACAAACGCCTGAGCCGCCGCCATCAATGCCGTGGAAAAAACAATCAATGTCATTCCGAGGAGCCACGCGACGATTTGCGTCAGCACGGCTTCAGCCGCTGAGGTCGGTCTGGCGTGGGCGAAATCTCAGCTAAACAGTTTCGATTTGCAATTCCGTGAAGCGGCCATCGCGAATCGAAAATGCGCGCACCGGCTGCACCGCATCCGCGAGCGGCGAAACAATAAAATACGCCGCCTCGGAATAGAAAGCGCTCTCGATGTCGCGCGGCGACGGCCGATTCTCTCCGCGCGGATGCGAATGATAAATTCCCAGCATCTCCAGATCTTCCCCGCGAATTTGTCGCATCAGCTGGAATAATTCCGCCGGAGCGATCTCGAACGCCGTCGCACTTTCGAGCGCGTTTCGCGCGGGTAAAATTCGCGTGATGATTCCGTCGCGTCCCGCGAGCAGCCCGCAGCATTCCAGTTCCGGCGTCTTGCGAGCTTCTTCACGGATGCGAGAAATGATTTCGCGGCGCACTCGCACGGAAGCAGTCACGTTGCCTCAGCACTTCGGAGAATCAAACGAACGCGGGGATGCCGGAGCGCATTGTCACGCGCCCCGGCCCTTATTTTAGGATCAGCGTGTGAACGTCAGGCTTTCGCGGCCTGGCGGCTCAGGAATGTCGGCACATCGAAATCGTCCGCCGCGACTTCCTGAATCACGTCCGTGACGTTGCGCGACACTTGCGCCACCACGTCGGCTGCTGTTCCGGCGCGCGCTCCGATTTCCACGTCTTCGGCAGATACGACGGACGCGAGTGCGTCTTCTTGTTCGCCACTTCGCGGAATCCAGCGGCAATCACCGTGATTTTCACGGACTCCTTCATCGCGTCTTCCTGCACCGCGCCGAAAATAATATTCGCATTTTCGTGCGCCGCTTTCTGAATCACGGACGAAGCTTCGTGCACTTCGTGCAGGCTGAGCGTCGAGGATCCGGTGACGTTGATCAAAATTCCCTGCGCGCCCTGAATGCAATTGTCCTCGAGCAGCGGGCTGTTGATGGCGCGATTCGCCGCATCGATTGCGCGATTCGAGCCGGTCGCCACGGCCGTGCCCATCACCGCGTATCCTTGACCCGACATGATTGTCTTCACGTCGGCGAAAGTCACGATTGATGATGCCGGGAATCGTGATGATGTCGCTGATGCCCTGCACCGCCTGGCGCAAAATATCGTCCGCGATGCGGAACGCCTCGAAGAAACTGGTGCCGTGCTCGACGCATTCCATCAGCCGCTCGTTGGGAATCACGATGACCGTGTCGACACAGCCGATCAGTTCGCTCAAAGCTTGCTCCGCTTGCTGCAAGCGGCGCTTGCCCTCGAAGGCGAACGGCTTCGTCACCACGGCGACGGTCAGCGCGCCGAGTTCGCTGGCAAGATTCGCAACGACGGGCGCGGCTCCGCTGCCGGTACCTCCACCGAGTCCCGACGTGACGAACACCATGTCCGCGCCGTCGAGCGCTTCGAGAATTTTGTCCGTGTCTTCGAGCGCCGCCTTGCGCCCCATCTCCGGATTCGCGCCAGCGCCCAGGCCCTTGGTGAGTTTTGTGCCGAGCTGAAGTTTGAGCGGCGCTTGCGACATTTTGAGCGCCTGCAAATCCGTGTTCGCCGCAACGAATTCTACGCCTTCCACCTTGGCGCGAATCATGCGGTTCACGGCGTTGCAACCGCCGCCGCCGACGCCGATCACTTTAATCTTTGCGCCGTTTTGTGGCTCTTCAGTGAACGAGACTCGAAGTGCTGATTCTCTTGGCGTCATGCTGCCTCCCCCTGAAATTCCCCGTTGAAATCGTGCTGCTTAATTCCCCGCAAAAAGTCCTTTCAACTTCTCCGTCCAACCGCTGGAACGCTGCGCCGCATGACGCCGCGCACGCGCTCCGTAGAGCACCAGGCCGACGGCAGCCGAGTACTCGGGCTGAGAAACCGCTTCGGTGATGTCGCTCAAGCCGCGTGGTGCAGCCAATCGCACCGGCAGCGAAAATATCTTCTCCGCGAGCTCGATGAGTCCGCGCAGGCGCGCGCCTCCGCCGGTGAGAACAATTCCGGCGGGAATTTGCGAATCAAGTCCAGCGCGGCGCAGATCCTCGCGTACCATTGTTAAAAGTTCCTGCGCGCGCGGCTCGACAATCTCGCACAGGTTTCGCGCAAACACCGTCCGCGGCGGGCGATCTCCCACGCTGCCGATTTCGATCGGCGTGTCCGCTCCCATGATTTCGCGCCACGCGCAGGCGTGTTCGCGTTTCGCGCTCTCCGCCTCGGGAATCGGCGTGCGCAATCCGACGGCAAGATCATTTGTGAAATGATCGTCCGCCGATGGCGATGGCGGCTGTGTGCCGCACCACGCCGCCGGAGAAAACAATCAATTCCGTGGTGCCGCCGCCGATGTCGAGCAGGCAGCAGCCGAGTTCGCGCTCGTCTTGCGTAAGACACGCTTCTGCGGAAGCGAGCGGTTCGAGCACTGTGTCGCTGACAATCACGCCGGATTTGTTCACGGCGTTGACCACATTTTGCGTGGCTGTCGCCGACGCGGTGACGATGTGCACATTGGCTTCGAGTCGCTGCCCCACCATTCCAATGGCGTCGCGGATGTTGTCCTGCGCGTCCACGTAAAATTCCTGCGGCAGCACGTGCAGCACTTCGCGATCTTCCGGCAGGCTCACGTTTTTCGCGGCTTCGACGGCGCGGCGCACATCGTCGCGATGAATGTCGCGCGGCCGCTGGCCCAGCGTGATTCCGCCGCGGCTGTTCACGCCGCGCACGTGGCCGCCGGCAATTCCCACGAGCGCCGATTCCACCGGAACGCCCACGATGTTCTCCGCTTCCTCGACCGCGCGCCGGATGGAGCTGACCGCAAGTTCGAGATTCACGATCTGCCCCTTGCGCCAACCTTTCGATTCGGCCGCGCCCAGCGCCGCGAATTTCACGCCGCTGCCTTCTTCTTCGATTTCGCCGACGAGCGCGCAGGTTTTCGTGCTGCCGATGTCGAGTCCCTACAACGTAGCGATCCTTTTTCCCCAAACGGCTGCTCCCTTAGTCCTGTTCGTCGCGCGTTAAAGTTTCAGTGCGTTGCGCGCCGCACCGCATTCCGATGCGACTTCGCTATGCGGCGCGGTTCGCGGCCGAGCATGTGCAATCTTTCGCTGGGCGACCGGTTTGAATTTTGGTTTTGCATCTCCTGCCAATCTTGCACTCGCAACGGGTTTCGTGGCGATCGGCTTCACGGCGATGGGTTTCGCGCCGACAGGCTGGCTTGGCGCCGCTGATGTTTCCGGGTTCACGACGACCTCATGTTCGAAACGCAAATCGACCGACGCCACGCGGCCTGCCGCCGCTTCCCACTGGCCGATGTTGTTCAGCAAAACCTGAAACTTGTCGTGAAAACCGCTGTTGCCGAAATGCACGAGCACCGCGTCAGCGGCCCCCTGCAGACCCGCCAGCGTCGCCTGCAAATCATCGGCATCGGAAAGATCAATTTCGCTCACGAATTCTTCCGCGCCAGCGCGCACTTTCCGGACACCGGCAATAAAATCCACCATCATCTTCATGCGCTGCGCGCGCTCGCTCGCGAGGCATGGCCTCAGAAATTCCGGTGACAACGGGAAAATGAAAATCCCCCTCGAGGGGACGATCTAAAATTTGTCCCTGGCCATCGACGAGAAACAAATTCGATCCTTCGCGCAAAAACGCGACCGGCGTGCGCTCGACCACGTCGACCTGAATACGGTTCGGCAATGCACGACGCACCGTGGCGTGCTCGACCCAGGTCAACTGTTCGATTTGCGCGCGGCGTTTTGCCAAAGGAATGCGCATCACGCTGCGTCCACGGTCGGCCGCGAAAATCTCCAGAACGCTGGCGCGGCTGACAAAATGATTTCCCGAAAGTTCCACCTGGCTGGGGCTCGCCAACGCCATTCGCGGCGACGTAAGCAGAAAATCGGCCGCCGCGAAAATCGTTCCAGCCACGGTGGCCAGCGCGACAACAACCAATGAAACGCGGAAATAAGTTTTCCACGCCTTCTTGCCGAACTTCCGCCGCTTAATCTCGACGGGCTTCTGTCGGCGCAGATAACGCGGCTCTTCCTCGGCTAACGCTTCTTGTGGATACGCGTCCGTGTCGATTGTTCTCAACTTTTTCAAGCGTTGCATCCCTTTTCGATCCGCAATGTACTCGCCGGCGCGCGGCCTGTGCGCGATTCGCGCACGCGCATTCGCGGCCTCACGGCGTCACTCGCGTTTTCGGTTGCTCCGCACCGAGCAAGAATGCCAATTCATCGAGCGTGCGGCCGACGCTGCCCGCGCCGATCGCGAGCACTGCATCTCCGGGCTGCGCCTCGCGCAAAACAGCGTCGATTCCGTCTTGCAGTGCCCCAACGAATACGGCATTCTTGTGACCCGCGGCGGAAATTGCTTCGGCCAGTTTCTGCCCAGTGACGCCTTCGATGGGCGGCTCACCCGCAGGATAAATGTCGGCGACGAAAAGAATGTCGGCCAGATTGAAGGCGCGGCAGAATTCGTCCCAGAGATGTTTGGTTCGCGAGTAGCGGTGGGGCTGAAAAAATACCAGGAGCCGTTTGTAACCGCAGCCGCGCGCGGCTTCGAGCGTGGCGCGAATTTCGGCGGGATGATGGCCGTAATCGTCAATCAGCGTGACGCCGCCGAAAACGCCCTTGATCTCGAAGCGCCGGCCAACGCCGGCGAATTTTTCGAATCCCTGGCGAATCAAATCCGCGGGGATATTCAAATGCAGAGCGACAGCCGCGGCCGCAGCGGCATTGCGGACATTGTGAATTCCCGGAGGCGATGGCAAGCGGAAAAGGCCGAGGTCTTCTCCGTGATACGTGAGGCGGAAACGGCTTTCGAGCCCCGCCAATTCAATTTCGCTGATGATGAGATCGGCCTGCCCCGAGATGCCGTACGTGACTATGGGACGCTTCACGCCGGGCACAATCGCTTGCACGTTTGGCTCGTCAAGGCAAAGAATCACAGCGCCGTAAAACGGCACGCGATTTACGAATTCCAGAAACACGGACTGAATCTCCTCGAGCGAGTTGTACTGATCGAGATGTTCACGGTCAATCGTGGTGACCACGGCGACGACGGGAGCGAGCAAAAGGAAAGAGCGATCACTTTCGTCTGCTTCCACAACCATGTAAGCGCCTTGTCCCACACGCGCGTTCGTGCCCGCGGCGTTTACGCGCCCGCCGACGACGAATGTGGGATCGAGCCCCGCAGCGGCAAGCACCGAAGCGACGAGTGACGTTGTGGTTGTCTTTCCGTGTGCTCCGGCAACCGCGATTCCGTATTTCAACCGCATCAACTCAGCGAGCATTTCGGCGCGCGGGATTACGGGAATTTTCAGCTTGCGCGCTTCGACGATCTCCGGATTGTCCGGACGGATTGCAGACGATACGACGACGACCTGCGCGCCGCGCACATGCTCGGCTTCATGGCCGTCGAAGATTTTGCAGCCCAGAGTGCGCAAACGATCCGTGGTCGCGGAAGCCTTCACGTCCGAACCAGAAACTGCGTAGCCCAGGGCGAGCAAAACTTCGGCAATGCCGCTCATGCCGCTGCCGCCGATGCCGACCAAATGAATGCGCTGAAAATTCCCAAATGGAATTGTCATGCGCGAGCAACCTCCTCGATCATGTCCACGATATCGACGACCGCACGTGGACGCGCCAGCGCGTGGGCGCGCCGTTCCATTTCCTGGATTCTCCCGGGCTGGCCTGCCGCGGCAGGTAAATCGAGGAGGGAGAAAATCTCGCCGGCCAATCGCTGTGGCGTTAGTTCGTCCTGCGGAATCACGCGCGCGGCCCCAGCTTGTTCCATAGCCTGCGCGTTGCGGAGCTGGTGACTGTCTGTAGCGGCGGCGAAAGGGATAAAGATGGCGGCACGCCCCGCAGCGGCAATTTCAGCCACCGTGATGGCGCCTGACCGGCAAATGATCAGGTCGGCCTGCGCGAACCTGTCCGCCATGTTCCCGATAAAGGGACTGACCTCCGCGTTGAAATTGAACCGCGCATACGCTTCGCGAACTGCATTATAGTCGCGTTCGCCGGTCTGATGCACCACGAAAAGCAGATTTTTTTTCGCGGCAAGCAGATCGAGCGCGTCGATTACCGCGCGATTGATTGCCTGCGCGCCGCGGCTGCCTCCGGTGATAAGCAAATTGAAGGGCGGGCGATGCTCGCGGCGCGGCGCGTTGAAAAATTCCGCACGCACCGGATTGCCGGTCATCCTTGCTTTCGCGCCAAACCGTCGCGCGGTTTCCTCGAAGCCCGTCGCGATGCGTTTTGCCAGGCGCGCGAGCACGCGATTCGTGAATCCGGGTTCGAGGTTCGGCTCGAAAAGCACAGTGGGAACGCCGCTGCAGGCCGCCAAGAACATCATGGGGCCGGACGCATAACCTCCCACGCCGAACGCCGCAGCGAAATGGTGCCGACGCAGAATTGCAGCGGAATCCCAAAAGCCTGCGCCCAGCATGGCCGCGTTGCGCACGAATTTTATTCCGCGCATGCCCTTCAGTCCCGCGACGCGAATTGTTTCGAGCGGCAAGCCCGCTTCAGGAACCAGCTTGGCTTCCATTCCTTTTTCTGTGCCTACAATCACGACTTCCCTCTTCATGAATTTCCCGGCGTGAATTTCCGCGCGCCGCAACCATTCACGGGCCACTGCGATCGCCGGAAAAACGTGCCCGCCCGTTCCGCCGCCTGCGATCAGCAACGTGGCGGGGAGCGATTCGCTTTCGCTCACAGCGCTTCAGCGTGCTGGCTGATATTCAAGAGCACGCCCGTGGCCAGCAGCATAATTAGCAAGCTCGATCCGCCGTAGCTGATAAACGGCAGAGGAATGCCTTTTGTCGGCATTAGCCCGAGCACCACGCTCAAATTCACAAGCGCCTGGCCGACGACGAGTGTGGTGATTCCGAGGGCCAGCAAGCGGCCAAACGCATCCGGCGCGCGAAACGCCGCGCGGAATCCACGCCAGGCGTAAATTCCAAACAAGATCACAACCGCGATTCCTCCGATGTAGCCGAGCTCTTCGCACAAAACGGCGTAGATGAAATCCGTGTGGGCTTCGGGAAGATAAAAAAGCTTCTGCTTGCTTTCCATCAGGCCCACGCCCGTCAAGCCGCCGGAACCGACCGCGATCAACGACTGCATGAGTTGGAAGCCGCGGCCCTGCGGATCCGCGCCAGGCGAAAAAAATGCGAGCACACGCTCATAGCGGTAATGCGCGTGAATGATGAGCAAATAAATCGCCGGCAACGACGCAAGCGCCGCGCCGCCCACGTATTTCATCGACATGCCCGCTTCGTACAACATCACCAGCGCGATCAGAAAAATCATGCACGAGGTGCCCATGTCCGGCTCGCGAAGAATCAGCACCAGAATAAAAAGCACAGGCCCAAGCGCGGGCAGCAGCGTGTGCCGCCAATTATTTATACCAAAGCCGCCGGGGCGCATGCGCAGTTCCAAAAACCACGCGAGATAGAGGATCACGACGAGCTTCGCGAATTCCGAAGGCTGCAAACTGAGCGGGCCCATATGAATCCAACGATGCGTGGCGTGCGAACGGTCCAAAAACAAAACACCGATGAGCATCATCAGAATCACCGCGACGGCGGAGTAAATCACGCGCGGCTCGCGCAGTTTCCGGTAATCGAAATTCATCAGCCGGATCATTCCGAACAGGCCGACGGCGAGCCAAATAATCTGGCGTTCGAGAAAAACGTAGCCGTTCCCGTATAGTTCCTTGGCGGTAACGGCCGAGGCGCTGAACACCATCACCACGCCGATGAAGCACAGCGCCAGCGTGACCACGAATAGTTTTCTGTCCGGCTGCAAACTTCGCGGCATGTGTTATGCCTTCCTCGTCGAATGTTCTGCTGTGTGTTGTGCTGCAAGGAGCGCGACAATTTCCTTGAAGGCGCGGCCCCGCTGCTCGAAATTTGCGAACTGATCGAAGCTCGAGCATGCGGGCGCGAGCAGCACTGTGTCGCCCGGCTTGGCTTCGTCAAAGGCCATAGCAACCGCGCGCTCCAGCGTGCCGGCGTGTTCCATCGCCACTGCACCATCGAGCTCTTCGCGAATTTTCTCTGCTGCTGCGCCAATCAAAAAGACGCGCTTTGTTTTTTGGTGTAAGGGCTCGCGAAGCGGCGTGTAAGGGCTGCCTTTATCCTTGCCACCGAGAATCACGAACAGCGAACAGGGAAACGCTTCGATGGCTTTCAGCGTGGCGTCGACGTTCGTCGCTTTCGAATCGTTGTAAAACGCGACGCCATTTATCTCCGCGACGTATTCGAGGCGATGTTCGACTCCAGGGAACGTACGCACAGCCGCGGCGATCGCCCCGACAGGCGCGCCCGCAAGAATTGCGGCCGTTGACGCCGCGAGAACATTTTCGAGATTGTGCTCGCCGCGCAGGGGAATGTCGCTGCGCTGCATCAGAACGTCTTCGCTTCCCTCGCGCCGAAAAAGAATTTGCTCGCCGCGCACGAACGTCCCTGCCGCCAGGCGCTTTTGACGGCTAAACCAGAAAACCTGGCCATGCGCGGGGCCGCGGCGCGCGACTTCAGGATCATCGGCGTTCAACACGGCAGCATCGCGGTCGAGCATGTTTTCGAAGAGGCGCTGCTTCGCGCGCGCATATTCCTCGAACGAGCCGTGACGATCGATATGATCCGGCGTGAGATTCAGGAGCACGCCGACGTCCGGGCGAAAAGCCTCAATCGTTTCGAGCTGAAAGCTGCTGACTTCTGCGACTGTGACGGTGGAATCGCTGGAGGCCTCAACTGTTGCCAGTAGCGGCGTGCCGATATTTCCACCGATGAGCACGGGAATCTTTGCCGATTGCAAAATATGGCCGACCAGAGACGTGGTAGTTGTCTTTCCGTTCGAGCCGGTAATGGCCACAAGCTTGCCGCGCATCAAACGCCACGCGAGTTCGATTTCGCTCCACACCGGAATGCCGCGATTGCGCGCGAGTTGCAACGGTGGCATTTTTGCGGGCACGCCCGGGCTGATGATTATCAAATCCTGATTCAGGAATGTTTCCGGATCGTGCGCCCCGAGTTCGAGGGTGACTCCGGCGGCGCGCAACTTCGCAGCGACTTCGGACAGCGCGGATTCGGGCTTTTCGTCCGTGGCCGTGACGCGCGCGCCGTATGCGGCACACAGCAGGGACACGACGACGCCCGTTCGCGCCAGTCCCACGACCAACAGCCGCTTGCCTTCGAGATCCACGCCCAATCGCACGCAGTTACCTCAGTTTCAAAGTCGTCAAAGAAAATAGCGCAAACACCAGCGCCGCAATCCAGAAGCGCACGATGATTTTCGACTCGCTCCAGCCCATCAGTTCGAAATGGTGGTGCAGCGGCGCCATGCGAAATACGCGCTTGCCGCGCAGCTTGAACGAAAGGACTTGAATGATTACGGACGCCGCCTCGATTACAAATATGCCGCCGATGAAAAGCAGCAGGATTTCCTGCTTGATGATCACGGCGGTGACGCCAATCACGCCGCCAAGCGCGAGCGAGCCTACGTCACCCATGAAAAGCTCCGCCGGATGCGCGTTGTACCAAAGGAATCCGAGCGACGCGCCCACAACCGAGCCGCAAAAAATCGTCAGCTCGCCCACCTGAGGAATTCTCTGAATATCGAGATACTCGGCGAATCGCGCGTGGCTGCTGACATACGTGAGAACCGTAAGGGCGCCCGCAGCGACAACCACGCAGCCGATAGCCAAACCGTCCAAGCCGTCGGTAAGATTCACCGCGTTCGAGGAGCCTACAATCACGAAAATCAAAAAAATCACGAAAGGCACAAACGCCAGCGGCCAAATGTATGATTTTAGAAGGAGCGACTGCACGACCAGGTCGGGATGAAGCTGCTTGATGAACGGCACGCTCAGTTCGGTGGAATATGCTCCGCGGTGCTGCAAACTCAGCAGAACCGCGCCCACGCCGATGCAGGTGAGCACCTGGTAGAAGAATTTGGTTTTTGCGCTGAGACCCATGCTGCGTTTACGCACCACTTTGTTGTAATCGTCCGCGAATCCAATCGCGGCGAAAGCCACGGTCGCGCCCATGGCGAGCAGGGCGTACGGACTATGCAAGTCCGCCCAGAGAAGCGTGGGCACCACAATTGCGGCGACGATCAAAACGCCACCCATCGTTGGCGTGCCGGCTTTGGCTTGATGGCTCTCAGGCCCTTCGGCGCGAATAAACTGGCCGATCTGCAGTTCGCGAAGATGGCGAATCGTCCATGGACCGAAGACCAGCGTCAAGAAAAGCGCCGTCAGGCTGGCGAGCGCGGTGCGCACCGTGATGTAGCGAAACACGTTGAGCGGGCTGAAATGCGGCCGCAGTACGGTGACGAAAAGGTAGTAGAGCATTTCAGCCGCGCCTCTCGTGGGCCGCCAACGCCCCTTCCGTATCAACCGCTTCGCTCAGGGGAAATTTTGCGCGCAGCGCTTCGGCAATTGCTTCCATGCGCACGCCGCGCGAGCCTTTCACAAGCAGCAAATCGCCCGGCGCCACAAACTCCGTCAAGAATTTCGCGGCTTCGTCCGACGATACGAAAAATCCCGTTTGCTCGGCGGCGTGCCCGGCGTCAATTGCACCGCGGACGAATTCCGCTGCATCTCCCGCGACGCCGAAAATCCAGTCGATGCTCTTCTGGCGCGCCGCGTACTTTCCTCCGGCCTGATGAAGCTCGGCCGACGATGGCCCGATCTCGCGCCACTCGCCCGCGACAAGAATGCGCCGGCGATAACCGGGCACCGAGCCAAGAAGATCGATCATTCGTTCGAGCGCCACCGGGTTCGAGTTGTAGCAATCGTTGATGACGGCGAATCCGGGGGCAAATTTCAGGAACTCCCCGCGCATGGGCGCGGCGCGCAGTTTCGGAAATACTTGCTTGGCGTCCGCGAGTTTGATGTCCCATTCGCTGGCAGCGGCAAGCGCCGCGAGCGCGTTCAACACGTTATGCTGCCCGGCAAGCGGCAGGCGCAAACGCCCAAGCTCATTCGGGCTCTCGAAGTCGAATGCGGAGCCTTCCATTCCGCGGTCTTCGATATGTTCCGCGCGAAACTGGGCCTTGTTTGACAGGCCAAAATAAATCGCGCGTCCGCGAAAGCCGTTGGCAAAACGCGAAACGCGCGCATCGTCCGCGTTGAGCACCGCAACGGGCTCCGCGCCGCCGAGGCCTTCGATTAATTCACGTTTCGCCAATGCGATTTCATCCACGGAGGAAAAGAATTCCAAATGCACGGGCGCAACATTGGTCACCACGCCGACATCGGGCCGGGCAATTTCCGCCAGTCGCGCAAGTTCGCCACGATGCGACATTCCAAGCTCGACGACAGCGGCGTCGTGCTCGTCGTCGAGGCGGAAAAGCGTAAGCGGTAGACCGTATTCGTTGTTCAGATTGCCCTCGGATTTCAAAACGCGAAACCGCGCCGCAAGCAATGCCGCAAGAATTTCCTTTGTTGTCGTCTTACCTGCGGAACCGGTAACCGCAGCGACCCGCCTGCCCGGCTTCGCACTGCGCCACGCATCGCAGTAGGCGCGGGCCAATTTCTGCAGTGCGCGCAGGGTATCTTCGACGGCCAGGAGCCGTCCCTGAATTTCGCTTGGATGTTCGGACACGCGGCTGCGGTCGACAACAGCGGCCGCTGCTCCGTGAGCGAGCGCCGCAGCCACGAAATTGTGTCCATCGTGACGCGGTCCGCGTATGGCGACGAACAATTCCCCGGGCTTGACGCCGCGGGAATCAATCGACACGCCGGCCAGCCGGGCCACGGAATCGACGCCGACGGGCGCTGCGACACCCAGAGCGTCCGCCATTTCTGCCACGGTCCACCGCATCGACTCTCCAACGGGCTGGGCGTCACGCTTCCGCGCCGCTATGAATTACCTGCCAAATCTGAATTCGCTATTTGTCATGCAACTGGCGCGCCAAATTTGCCTTGCGCCGAACCACGACTCAAAAGCAGATTCCTCGCTCCGCAGAGACATTCGGAGCGCAAGCACCGCGCTTCGCTCGGAATGACACGGTTGCGAGTTTTTTCCGCACCATGAAAGTTACTTCTTAGCGCCTCCGTAGCCGCGCTCGCGAAGCTTTTGGCGCGCGACTTGGCGATCGTCAAAATCGATGGTGCCTTCCCGCAAGACCTGATATGTCTCGTGGCCTTTGCCCGCTAGCAGCACGATGTCCCCCGGCTGCGCTTCGTCAAGAGCCATTTCAATGGCTTTACCGCGTTCAGACTCGACGCGATATTTCTTGCCCGTTTTTTGCAAGCCGACGAGCACATCGTTGATAATCCGCAGCGGGTCTTCGCTGCGCGGGTTGTCGCTGGTGAGCACAACCATGTCGCTCAAATTCCCCGCCGCTTCGCCCATCAGCGGACGCTTGGTGCGGTCACGATCGCCGCCCGCGCCGAACACGGTGACGATGCGGTTTTCGGGGCAGAGTTCGCGCGCGGTTGAGATCAAGTTGCGCAGCGCGTCGTCCGTGTGCGCGTAGTCGACGATCACCAGGAACGGCTGGCCCTCGGCGATGCGCTCGAATCGGCCGGGCACGCTTTCGAGCTCCTCAATTCCGCGCTCGATCGCGGCGTTGGGAATTTGTAGCGCGATGCCTGCCCCGATCGCCGCCAGAATGTTGTACACATTTATTTTCCCCACGAGCTTCGACCGCACTTCGATTTTTCCAGCCCGGGTCTGCGCCGTAAATTCGAGGCCCGAAAACGCGAGCTGGTATTTCTTCGTGGTGATCTGCGCGCCATTTTTCAAGCCATAGGTCAGCGTTCGCGCGGCCAGTTCTTCGAGCGAGTGGCCGTATGGATCATCCGTGTTCACGATAGCTACATCGGCAGGTCCCGCGCCCGTGCCTTCGAAGAGGCGGCGCTTGGCGGCAAAATATTCCTCGAACGTTTTGTGATAATCGAGATGATCGCGGGTGAGATTCGTGAATACGGCCGCGGCGAAATGGCAGCTCCACAGGCGGTCCATGGCCAGTGCGTGCGAACTTGTTTCCATCGCGACGGCGGAGCCACCTTCGTCGCGTATCTCCGCGAACATCTGCTGGAGATCGAGCGACTCCGGGGTGGTGTTGACAGCGTCGCGGCTACCACGTGGTGTGCGATACCCGATCGTTCCGATCAGGCCGGTTTTCTTGCCGGCGGCGCGCAAGATCGAATCGATCAAGTATGTCGTCGTCGTTTTTCCGTTCGTTCCGGTGACGCCGACGAGTTGCAGAGCGTTCGCGGGCTGGCCATAGAAATTCGCGGCTACCGACGCCAGCACACGCCGCTGCGCTCCAGGAAGGATTTTGACCCATGCCACGTCTTCCGGAACCGCGGCAGGACGCGCTTGCTCGCTCGCCACCGCGACAGCGCCGAGCTTTAACGCATCCGGTACATAACGGTTGCCGTCCTCTTTTTCGCCTTGGAGCGCGAAGAAAAGCGTGCCGGGCGTGACTTTACGGCTGTCGTAAGCGACGGCGCGAATGTCCGCGTCGGCGGGGCCCTTCATCGCGCCAATCTCAGCGCCCGAAAATAGCTCGTTCAGATTCATCCCGGCTTCAACCAGTGTTGATCCTCCGCGCCGTGCCTTCAAATTCGTTCCATCCCTTGGATGCGGCTGCACCCGTGCGTTAGTTGCCGCTGCCGGCAGCGCCGGCGTCCGCGTCTCCGGCACGACCAAAATGAACCATCACTTTCGTGCCAGGTAGGACTTTCGTTCCCGCATCTGGATTTTGATCGAGAGCAATCCCATCGCCAACCAAAATTGGCAGCAGGCCAAGGTGCGAGCACGCTTCCGTGACTCTGCGGACGGTCTGGCCAACGAGCTTGGGCACGGTGACCGTTTGGCCTTCGGCGATCGCGATCGTGGATGATTCGGGCACGCTGGCGACTCCCAAATTCGGCAACGGCATATCTTTCGCAACCCGCCGCGATTTTCGAGCGAAATTCGCGTCGAATTGCGTGTCGAAGGAAGGCTGTCGCGTTCGCTGCCGCAACGACGCTTTTTCCAGCGTGGGCAGCTCCGGCATATCGTGGGGCACGTTCTTGTACGCTAGGACTTGTTCAGCGACTTCCTTGAAAATCGGGCCCGCAGTGGCATTTCCCTCGTGGCCGCCAACCGGCGAGTCCAGATTGACGAGGATGGTTACTACCGGATTGTTTACAGGGGCATAGCCGATGAATGACGCGTTGTAGTTCGTCTTCGAATAACGCCCCGTTGCAGGGTCGATTTTCTGCGCGGTCCCGGTCTTTCCCGCCGCCGTGTAGCCGAGAGGCTGAGCGTAACCTTTGCCTGTCCCCTCGAGAATGACTTGCTCCATCATCTCTCGCATGGTCGCCGCGGTGCTTTCGCTGATTACGCGGCGAGGGTCGGGATCTTCCCGCATCACGACTTGATTTCCGCGCGTGACTTCTCGAACAATCTGCGGGCGCCGCAACGTGCCTCCATTGGCGATGGCAGACTCCGCGGAAATCATTTGCACGGGCGTAACGCTGATTTCCTGCCCGATTGCGATATAACCGATGGAACTAGCCGTCCAGTCGCCTAGAGGACGCAATAGGCCGGGGTTCTCGCCGGGAAGCTTGATTCCCGTGAGCCGGCCGAAACCGAAGCTGCGAATGTATTGGTAATACTTTGGCGCGCCCAACCGCAGCGCGATTTTGATCGACCCAACGTCGCTAGAATGCTCAAGAATTTCAGTCGCGGATAAAAGGCCAAAGCGAGCGTGGTCGTGAATTAGCTGGCCCGCTACAACGATGGATCCCATCTGGCAGTCCACTACTTCTGTCGGCTGCACCACGCCTTCCTGCAGGGCCGAGGAAAACAGGATGGTTTTGAAAATCGAGCCGGGCTCGTATGCGTCGGATACGGCGCGGTCCACGCGAACTTCGGGAGGGTAAGAGCCTGCATCGTTTGAATCGAACGCAGGCCAATTCGCGACCGCAAGCAGCTGGCCGGTGTTGGGATCTTGCACCACCACGGAGCCGCCCTTCGCGTGCGTTCGGGCGATTCCGGTGGCCAATGCCTTCTCTGCGATGAACTGAATCGTTTCGTCAATCGTCAAAACGACATTGTCGCCTTTGTCCGAGCCAGCCTCGCTACTGTCGAGCCATCGCCGGCGCGCGTCGGCAAGCACCAGCATGCGAGTGGGCCGCCCGCGGATCAGCTTGTCGAGAGAATATTCGACGCCGCCCAGACCGTGTTCGTCCATGTCCACGTAACCGAGAACGCTGGAGGCGAGTGTTCGCTGAGGATAGAAGCGTTTGTTCTCCTTCTGAAAATAAATTCCGCGCAAATTGAGCGCTTGAATTCGCGCGGCCTGCTGCGGCGTGATTTTGCGGGCAATCCACGCGAAGGAACGCGACTGTGCCAACTTCTGCTCAATCTCTTCCGCGGGCGTTCCCAGAACATGCGAGAGAAGGCGCGCGACCATGGCGGGGTCGCTGATCTCATCGGGATTGGCAAAACAAGAATCGACGGGAATGCTCATGGCCAGCTCGCGGCCATTGCGGTCGTAAATCACGCCGCGCATGGGGCTGATCTCGATGATGCGTTGTTGCTGGCTGTTGGCGCGTTCGAGGTATTCGCGGTACCGGAATAATTGCAGGTAACTGACGCGGGCGAGTACGGCAAACATCCAGACGACTGCGAGCCCAAAAATTACGAGTAAACGCAGACGAGAACTGCTTTGCACCATGGGCTCCGGCGTGAATCTTGAAACTTGTTCAGCCCGCAACGCGGCGGTCCACTACGCGCGCCGATTCCGGGCGGTTTGCGCCAAGCCTCGAATGCACGCCAGACTTTCTCCGATGCAGCTCACGGTTGAACGGGCTGCACGGCAACCGGCTGCGTCAGGTACGCGTCGCGCGGGACGTCCGCTGCCGGAACGTAGCGCGCCGGAGCTGATACCGTCATGCCAAGCTGCTGCCGCGCAATCGCATCAATGCGCATAGGCGAGCTGAGCGACGCTGCTTCCAAGTGGAGCTGCTGGTTCAGTTCCACCGCCTGCGCGTGCCGCGCTTGTATGTCTTCGAGTTGGTAACGCAATTGAATGTCTTGAAAATGCTGCCAGGTGTAGAGCAGACAGCAGGAGGCGAGCACCGCTCCCCAGGCCATTTTGCGCGCATATTCGCGCAGACGCCGCGGCGCCGCTTGGCGCACCAGGCGCGAATTATCGATATGCTTCGTGGTATAGAATTCCGTCATGACGCTTCCCTCTCGATATGGCCCGGCCCCGGCGTATAGTCCTCCGGCGCTCTTTTTTCGATCACGCGCAATTTCGCACTGCGTGCGCGAGGATTCATTTGAATTTCCGCTTCACCGGGCTGGACGACTTTCTTGGTCAGGATTTTGAACTCGCCGGTCCGCGCAAGTTCCTGAAAACGGCGCTTGACCATGCGATCCTCGAGCGAGTGGTAACTCAAAATTGCCCATCTCGCTCCCGAAGCTAAAGTGGCGGGGGTCCGGTTAAGAAACTGCCCGAGTTCCTCCATCTCTCGATTCACCGCTATCCGCAGCGCCAGAAACGTTTTTGTCGCGGGATGCAGTCTCTGCCTTCCCCTTGCTTTTCGGGCCCCTGCCACAACCGTTGCCAGGTGTTCGGTGTCGCGGATGGGCCGCGCGCGAACCACTGCCCTGGCGATCTTGCGTGAGTCGTGCTCTTCCCCAAATTGATAGAGCACGTTGGCCAGATCTTTTTCCGACCATTGATTCACAATTTCGGCGGCCATCAGGGACTGCTCCGGATTCATGCGCATGTCCAGCGCCGCGGGCCAGCGAAACGAAAAGCCGCGCTCCGGAGTGTCCAGTTCCAAACTCGAAACGCCCAGATCGGCAATCACGCCGTTGACGGTGACGAGTTTCAAGCCGCTCAACACTTCGTCGATTTTCGAGAATTCTCTGTGCACCAGCGTCACCCTTCCTTCAAATTCTTTTAACCGCTCCCGCGCCACTTCCAAGGCTTGCGGGTCGCGGTCGATTCCGATTAACCGACCCGTCGTGAGCCGCCGGACGATTTCCAGAGCGTGTCCTCCGGTTCCCACCGTCGCATCGACGTAGGTCCCGTCAGGCCTGATCCTAAGCCATTCCAAGATGGCTTCGACCAGAACCGGCGTATGCAGCACGCTCAAAACTTAAATGCCTAGGTCGTCCAGTGCCTTCACATCTTCGGCCGTGATCGGATTGTTCTTCATTTGCTCCAAGAACCGGGCGTGATTCCAAACTTCCAAGTACATCAGTTGCCCGTTGACGCTGACTTCCCCCTTCATCTGCGCCGTGTCCCGAAGAACTGGCGGGATCAAAATCCGCCCTTGCCCGTCAAGTTCGACCACTTGTCCGAAGTAATTCGTTCGCGTCAGAAATTTCTGCTTGGCCTGATTGTGAGAGGAAAGCTTGGCGAGCTTGCGTTCGATCTCGTCCCACACTTTCATGGGATAGATTTTCGCGCAGTCGCCGTTCTCGCTGGTGACGTAGAAGCGCTTGCCCTGCCGGCGCAGTTCGGCCAAAAAGTCGGCGGGAATTTTCACCCGTCCCTTTTCGTCGACTGTCGCTAGATAGCTTCCCCGCAGCATTTCCGACCTTGCTTGACGCGACGTTCCTGATTCCGGTTCCCATTTCGCCCCAACCACTTCTTACCACTTTCTACCACTTTGTGCCCCGATTCTAGTCATGCTGCACTTCTTGTCAAGAGGAATTGCGCGAAAAAGTAAAATAAATTTTTGTCCTGCAAGAAAATGCTTCGCTCGCGCTTCGCCACGAACGCCGCCATATCACTACCTATGGTGTATTCACAGCGAAACGCGCACTACGCGTAGGCGCGCGCTTGCGCGGAGAGAATGCGAATGTGTTCTAACGATAAACGAAAAAGGAAAAGCGGACGAAAGGCGTGCCAGAACGGAACAACTATTGCCCGGGATTGGGGCCGAGACGGAGATCGCTGAGCTTGCGCAGCAAATCCTGCTCGTTCGGGTCGAGACCTTGCATGAATTGCGGGTCTTGCAGCTTTTGCTCGCGCTCTTCCGGGCTCATCCCGCCGAGAACACGGAGCCTGCCCGCCAGAATTTGCTTGCGGTCTTGCGGCAGATTCTTCCAGCGCGGCGCAAGATCGTTGACGACTTCTTTGCGCTCCTCGGGCGTCATGCGCTCAAGAAGGCGTTCCCGGTTGCGCATCGCCTCGCGTTGCTGCGGCGTCAATTGATTCCAGCGTTCGAGGTTGCGGCGAATCTGTTCCTGCCGTTCTGGCGGAAGATTGCGGAATCGCGCATTGTTGCGCATGAAACGCTCTTGTTCTTCGGGTGAACGATCTTGCAGTTTTTCGACCCACTTGGGCGGCAGACCCATGAGCGCGCGGGCATTCGGCTTGCCCTGCTGCCTTTGCGCCTGCCTTTGGGCCCTTTGCTGCTCACGGATAGCTTGCCTTTGTGCCTGCCGCTGCATGCGCGGACCTTGCCCTCGCTGGCCGTGGAATCCTCCTCGCGGAGGCGCAGCGCAGGCGAGACTCACCGCAAGCAGCAAAGCTGCAAGCACGGAGCCTAGTTGGAAGATTCTTCGCATCATGAATCGCGACTAAGCGCCGCTCCCTGAACCCGGGGCGTTACTTGGCGGCTTCTGCTGCTGATCCTGTGCAGGCTGCGTTGATGCAGGCAAGTCCGAGAGCGCGTCGAAGTTGCTGAGCACGTCGTAGTTTTCGAGCACGCCCAAATCCTTGATCATGCGGAATTGCTCTTCGCTATTGGCCGTTGCGATTTGAGGATTCGCAGGGCGCGGTTGCCGCCCGCCGACCCATATCGACAGCACTACGAGCAGCGCAACAGAGAGAGCAAATCGCGGCGCGGGTATCATCCAGCCCCAGAATTTGGGCTTTGGCGCCGCAGCGATGCGCTGCCGCAGCCGCGCGTCAAATGCGGGCGACGGCTCGACAGCCGGAACTTCCGCCATCACGTGCCACAGCCGCCGGAATTCTTCCGCGCGTTCCTGGCAGGCAGCGCACACTTTCAGATGGGCTTCGACCACGCTACGCTCTTGCACGTTGGCGCGTCCATCGAGATAAGCAATCAAAGCATTCGAGATTTTTTCACAGCTCATGTGGTTTTCCCTCCCCTGCGGCCTGCACCGCTGGTCTTGCCACCAGCAGCGCCAATTGCACCCGCAAGGTTTCGTAGGCGCGGAAGAGCAGCGATTTGAGCGCGCTCTCCGAGCAGCCCAGAATTTTTCCAATTTCCGCGTAATCCATATCGTGGTACTTGTGCAGCACCACGGCGGCTCTTTGCTTTTCCGGCAACGTCAAAATGGCTCCGCGAATCATTTGATTGCGCTCGCGCTCGATCAATCGGTCATCCGCGCGCGCTTCCCGCGATGGAAGTTGAAACGTCGGTTCGTCCTCGGCCACGGGCGCGTCGATCGAAATTTGCATCTGCCTGTAACGGCCGTCGCGAATGGCGTTCAGCGCCAGATTCGTCGCGATGCGGAACAGCCACGTGGTGAACTTGGCGCTCGGCGAATACTCTTTGCGCGCGCGATAAACACGGAAGAAGACTTCCTGCGCCAGGTCTTCCGCGGCGGCTTGATCGCGCACCATGCGGCAGAGGAAATTGACCAGCGGCTTGCGATACTTGTGCAACAGCAGCTCGAAGGACAGTTCGTCCCCCGCCTTTACGTCCAGCATCAGTTGGACGTCGGATCTGGCCATAGCCTCCACATTGTATCTAACACCTACAAGGGGTTAAAGTTGCGGGACGAAAGCGCGTGCTCAGGCGGATAGCCCCGACCTTAATTTTCTTGTAGTGCGCTGATTCTATGATGCTTAGGTTTACGCGAGGAGCCGGCAGTCCTAAACTTGGAAAGCGAGTTTCAGGGCCAGCATGATGGCCACACCCAAAAACACCAGTAACGCCATCCGTGCGCCGGGCTCGTGGTTCACCTCGGGAATCAGGTCTGACGCGGCCACGTACAGCGTGACGCCCGCCGAAACAGGCAGCGCGATGCCGACATGCGCTCGCCATACGAGCATTAACGCGACGCCGACGAGAGTGGCCGCGCCTAACACAGCGGAGGAAAGAAACGCCCTGCGCTTCCCTTGCCCGCTTGCCAGCATCAGTGAAGCGACCGTGAATCCCTCCGGAATTTTGTGCAGAAAAATCGCCACGAAAATCAGCAGTCCCAACGAGCGCGACACAAGCAATCCCGAAGAAATCGCCACGCCGTCAAAAAACGTGTGAATCGCGAGTCCCAGCACCGCCGCATAACCCACGTGCATCGCGGTCATCGCTTCGACGTGCGTCTCTTCGCCAAAATGGAAATGCGGCGCGAGCGTATGCTCGAAAAAATGCACCAGCAAGTATCCGGCGAGCACCAGCAGCAAAACTTCGGCGGCCTCGGTGGCGAGGCCGACGTCGCGAGGGTAAATCGCATAGGGCTGGATGGACGCGAGCCGCAGCGATTCGGGCACCATTTCGAGCAGCGCGACCGCCAGCATGAACCCCGCGCCCAGCGCGATGAAATATTTCAGGTATTCGCGCGACCACTGCCGCCGTATGACGAAAAATCCGCCGACGAGGTCTGCGCCCGCCGCGAGCACACCCAGCGATAGCGCGAACGCAATTCGAGTCGCGGTTGCCCGAAACGGCGCTTCAACCGGAATGGCGGAAAAGGATAACGTCGCCGTCCTCCACAATGTATTCTCTGCCCTCCAGACGCACTTGCGCACGTTCGCGGGCCGCGGCCCAACTTCCCGCCGCGAGCAATTCTTCCCAGCGGACTACTTCCGCCTTGATAAAATGCGCTTCGATGTCACTGTGAATCGCGCCCGCCGCCTTCGCTGCGGAAGTTCCGCGCGGAATCGTCCAGGCGCGGCATTCGGGCTCGCCGCAAGTCAGAAATGAAATCAGTCCCAGCAATTCGTAACTCGCGCGGAGCAGGCGGTCGCGTCCGGGCTCGCTGAGGCCATACGCGCTCGTCAATTCTTTCTGCTCCGCCTCGCTCAAATCCACCAGTTCCGATTCCACTTTGCCGCAAAACGCAACGACGGCCGTTCGCGTCTTTCCCGCCAGCTTCGACAAATTATGCCGCGCCACCGCGCCCTGCATGTCCGCCGCTTCGTCGTCTCCCAGAGTTCAGCGCGAAGAGCATCGGTTTGCGCGATACGAACATGAAACCGTTCACGATTTTCTGCTCGTCGGGCTTGAAGTCGAGCTCGCGCAGCGGCGTTTCCGATTCGAGCGCTTTGATACAACGGTCGAGCACGTTTTTTTCGGCTTCCACAAGCGGGTCTTTCTTCTTTTTCAAATCTTTCTCGACGCGCTCGAGCCGCTTCGCCGCTTGCTCCAAATCGTTTAGCATCAGCTCGATTTCAACGCTCTCGATATCGCGCAGTGCATCGAGCGAGCCCGTCGGATGCGGCATCGACGGATCCTCGAACAACCTGACAACGTGCATCAGCGCGTCCGCTTCGCGCAACGGCACGAGCGACGCCGAATCCTTCGCGCGGTCTTTCTGCAGGCCGCCAATATCGACGTATTCGACCGTCGCGTAGGTGATTTTCTTGGGCTTGAACAATTCGGCGAGCTTTACGATTCGCGCATCCGGCACGCGCGCGATTCCCACGTGCATTTGCCCCGGCTGCGTCTTGGCATCCACGCGCACGCCCGTGAGAATGCGAAACAAACTCGTCTTACCAACTTGCGGCAGTCCAATTATTCCTGTTTGCATAAGCGTTCGATACTAGCATAGCTGCCCCTGTGACCATTGGTCCGCCAGCCACTCGCCACTGCCGTCGCGTTTGCGGTATCCTCGTCGTTCGTTATGAGCGCAAATTCCTGGCCGTTCGATCACAATCTCGCGATCGAGCATCTGACTAAAAACGACCCCCGCCTCGCGAAGCTCATCTCGAAAGCCATCGAATTTCGCCTGGAAATCGAAGAGGCGCAAAGCCCCTACGAAGCGCTACTCGAAGCCATCGCGTATCAGAGCATCTCGGGCAAAGCTGCCGCCACGATTTTTGCGCGCATCAAGGCGTTCGGCGCGAACGGGCGATGCCCTACACCCGAGGAAATCCTGCGCGTGCGCAAACCGGCTCTGCGCAAGGCCGGCCTTTCCGGTGCGAAGATTTTGGCGGCGAAAGATTTGGCACGGAAGACCATCGAGGGCGTGGTGCCTACGCTCGAGGACGCGAAAAAAATGTCCGACCAGGAACTTGTCGATCGGTTGATTTCCGTTCGCGGCGTTGGCGCTTGGACCGTCGAGATGTTTCTGATTTTCCGGCTCGGCCGCCCCGACGTGCTGCCCATCCACGACTACGGCGTGCAAAAGGGATTTGCGCTGACCTACGGCAAAAAAGACATTCCCAAGCCGCGCGAACTTGCCAAATTCGGCGAGCGCTGGCGGCCTTATCGCACGGTCGCTTCGTGGTACATGTGGAGAGCCGTACAACTGGCGGGAAAAGATGCGCGCAAAGTGACGAAGACAACCACGGCGCTGCGAAAACGCGCTGCCAGAGCGAAGTCAGCGCGCCGGTGAATCATAGGAATCGACTATTTATTTGCCGTGACTGGCACTGCAGCAGCGCGCGGAAGCGGCCGCGGAACTCTCTGCCACACGGTCAAGAACAGCGCCACGATTCCAGCGACCAGCACGCTCATCTCCAGACGCACGGAAATCACGTGGAGATGGTCGAATTGCATGCGCAGCGGATTATTTGCCGCGGTGCTTGCGTACGAGCCCATTTGCTGGCGCAAATGATCCATCGTCGGCGTGATCCACAACTGCGAAACGAGCGTCACCAGCAGCATCAGTTCCACCAGAATCGATGCAGGCTGCACCAATCCCTTCCACGAACGCGCCGCGGCCAGCGCCACCACCAGATAAATCAGCGCCGCGATAATTCCCAAGACGTGCAGCTGTAAAATCAGTATGGCAACGATATTTCCAGCGTCATCCGTGCTTTTCAGCGTGGTGAACAGCACCCCGGCCACCATGCCGAAGAAAATCATACTGCCGACCCAGGTGCCTAACGTGAAAACCTTCAGGAAACGCCAGAGCGTGCGTCATCGCCTTTTCCGTTAAAATGGAGTTTCGTTCTCGGGCGCGATAATACGCCCCGCGCGAGGCAATCTCAAAGCATTTTGGATTTGCAGCGGAATTTGAAATGGTGGGCGATCAAGGACTTGAACCTTGGACCTCTCCCGTGTGAGGGGAGCGCTCTAACCAACTGAGCTAATCGCCCGCGGCAAATATTATTGCACAGGATTATCGCACAGAAGGGCACACAAATTGGAGACCATGGTCACAGCCACGAACTCGCAGCTTGCGCAGATCCAGCAAACGATCGGGCGCGTCATCAAGGGCAAGGAAGAGGTCATCCAACTGGCGCTGGTCACGTTGCTGGCGCGCGGACACCTGCTGATCGAAGACGTTCCCGGCACCGGCAAGACTACGCTTGCGCACACGATTGCGCGCGCGTTTCGCTGTTCGTTCCAGCGCGTGCAGTTTACTTCCGATATGCTCCCGAGCGACGTGATCGGCATCAGCGTCTTCAATCCCAAGCGCGAGGAATTCGAGTTCAAGCCGGGGCCGCTCTTCGCAAATATCGTGCTGGCCGACGAAATCAATCGCACCACGCCGAAAACGCAATCTGCGCTGCTGGAAGCGATGAACGAATCGCAAGTCACGGTGGATAATCACACGCATCCGCTGCCGCATCCCTTTCTGGTGATCGCCACGCAAAATCCCATCGAGCATCACGGGACGTATCCCTTGCCCGAGTCGCAGCTCGACCGTTTTCTGATGCGCATTCGCATGGGCTATCCCGCGCGCGAGAGCGAAAAGCAAATTCTGCGCAACAATGGCTCGGCGGCCGTCGAAGAAGTCCCGCCGGTGATGGACGCTGCCGAAGTGTCCGCGATGCAGGAAGCGGTGGTTCGCGTGCGCGTCGACGACAGCTTGCTCGACTACGCGCTGGAAATTGTGGAACGCACGCGCCAGTCAGAGCAGCTAAGCCTTGGCGTCAGCCCGCGAGGGGCCGTGATGCTCCATCGAGGCGCGCAGGCTCGCGCGTTCCTTGAAGGCCGCGATTATTGCCTGCCGGACGATTTCAAAAATTTGATCCTGCCCGTCTTTGCGCATCGCGTGGTCGTCAGCTCGCGTCACACGTCTACGCGCAAAAAATCCGAGCAGGCTGAATCGATTCTCTCCGAGATCATCGACTCCACGCGCGTTCCTCTCTAGCCAAATGGCCGCGTCGCGAATGTTGAATTGGTGGCGCGAGCGCGACAAGCCCGGCTGGCGCAATTTCGCAGCCGCGATGGTGACGCTTGGCCTCGCGCTGCTCCTCGCGCTGTATTCCGCCGCGATGGCGGAGACCGGCCGCACAATTTTCGCCGCATTATCCGCCGTACTCGCGCTGCTCATGGCCGGATGGGTCGCCGTGGCCATCGTGCCGAAAATGGCGCGCCGCACCAGCTTGCGCTGGCTTCTCTATCAAGTCGATTACCGGCTGACGCGCGAAGGCATCATTTATCTCGCCACAGTTTTTGTCATCGTTCTCGCCGCGATCAACACCGGCAACAATCTTCTGTTCATGATTCTCGCGTGCCTCTTGGCGGGTATTTTAATTTCTGGGATCATTTCGCGCGTAGTGCTGACGGGACTTGAACTGAATATCGAGTTGCCGGAGCACGTTTTCGCGGGCCAGCCGATTCTTGCGAGCGTCGAAGTCCGCAACGAAAAGAACATGATGCCGTCGTTTTCGCTGCGCGTCGTTGGCACCGGCGAAAAAACGGGCGCTGAGATTCTCTCGCGTCCTGTTTATTTCCCGTACATCCCGCACGAAAGCGCGGCGCGGCAGAAAGTGGAATTGCTTTTCCCGCGGCGTGGCGTCTACCGGCAGAGCGCCTTCGGCATTCGCACAAAGTTCCCGTTTGGCTTCCTAGAAAAAACGCGCCACGTTGATTCCGAGATGGAACTGGTCGTCTATCCACACGTGGAGCCGACGGACGACTTTTACGAAATTTTGCCGTTGCTGACGGGCGAGATCGAGACTTTGCATCGCGGGCGCGGCCACGACCTCCATTCGATTCGCGATTATTTGCCCACCGACAGCGCGCGTTTCGTCGACTGGAAGGCTTCGGCAAAATCCGGCGCGCTGAAAATTCGCGAATTCGCGCGCGAAGACGAGCGCAGGCTCGTTCTGGCGCTCGATTCTTTCATCGGCCCCGCCGAATCCGAAATGAACGAGACCGCAAAACTCCACACGGATTTGCATCGGCATCAGGGGAGCGCGTCGCGGGAGGCAAGGGCTTCGCGCGAAGCGAGTGTGTCTCGTGAAAACGCCCGCGCCAAAGAGCAAAACAAGGAGCAGAACAAAGAGCAGAACGAAGAACAGAACAAACGCTTCGAGCGCGCCGTCTCGCTCGCCGCTTGCATCGCCTGGCACTTTTACGAAGCGCGCGCCGTCATGCAATTCTGTACGCCCGACATGTCCACGCCCATGACCGCCGCGGGCGACATTATCTACGACGTGCTGCGCGAACTCGCCTACATCCAGCCGCGTCGCGAAGGCGCGCGCTCAACATTCCTGGAAACAGTGGCGACGCAATCCGAAGGCTTCAAAATCGTCATCACCAACCAGCCGCAAGGCAGCATCCCTACGTCGTTGTGGGCCTCCTCCTACTTCATCTTCCTCGACTCGCTCTAGCAGTTAATTGCATTCATCCCAAGTCTGATCCGTGTAGAAAAGAACGGCGTACCAATGGCTCTGCAGGCGGCGTACGTCACGGACTTCGCAAGGTCTGCCATTGAATTTGAATGGCTGATGCCTTTTGGCTGCCGCTGAAAGTGAGTCGGCGGGATCGAAAACAAGGTAAGCGGTATTGTTCGCGACTCCGGCGAATCCAGACCAGTCCCACTCTATGTGCTTCAAATCACCGTTAACCGATGGCTGCTTCAGAACTTCATGCTTGTATTCCCGCGACCAGGCGAGCCATCTGGCTCTCTCCCGCAACTCAAATGGGTATTCGCGATTAAGGAATAACAGGCCCACCGCGACCGCCCAAAGAATGGCGAGCCCTGCCATAAGGGACAGACACTGACGACGATGGCGAGCCGCTAGAAGGATTGGAAATGCAATAGTCAACACGAGAAGAGTTGGCGCGACAATAAAGATATTCCAGAGCACTGAAACGTCTGCTTGGCGGATCGCTATAGCGAGCAGAATAAGTATTCCAATGGCCGAAAAACGCCGCACTAAGCGCCAATCGAGTCGGTCCGTTTTAGTCGCTTTCTCTTCCCCCTGACAAGGCCTTCTGACGGTAAAGCAGATTCCTCGTCGCTACTCCTCGCCTTGCGAGGAGTAGTCGCTCCGCGGAATGACAGTCATAATATTTTCGCGAACAAGTTAGTGCTCCGACATGAGTTTTTCCCAGCGCGCCCAGGCCTCATCGCGCGCTTTGTTGTTCGCGGGCGTCGCGTCCGGCGCTTCGCCGGCGCGCATGAAACCGTGGCCGGCCCCGTCATAAGTGACCGGCTCGTACGTTTTTCCCGCGGCTTTCATTTCCTGAATCGCGTCGGGGATCGTGGCGCCGATGCGCGCGTCGTTACCTGCGTAGAAACCGTAAACGGGGGCGTTGATGCGGGCCATCGCGTCCTTGTCGGGAGGCGGACCGTAAAAAACAAACGCTGCGGCAAGATCGGCGCGATTGGTGGCGAAGCGGAAACTTTGCCCGCCGCCCCAGCAGAATCCCGCAACGAAGAGTTTGCCATTCGAAGCAGGAAGCTTCAGCGCATAGTCCGCCACGGCGTTCAAGTCCGCGGTGATCTGATCTGGATTCAAATGGCTCACCGCCTCAACCGCCTGGCTCTGCGTAAAAGACGTGCTGCGCCCACCGTTTGGACCCATGCCGGAGAGCAAATCGGGCGCGACGGCGATGTAGCCCGCGGCGGCGACCTGATCGGCGAGGTCCTGCGCCCAGTCCGTCATGCCAAAAATTTCGTGAATGATCAACACCACGGGGGTCTTGGACGCGGACTCGGGATAAACGACAAAAGTCTCGACCGCACGATCACCGTGCTTGACCGTCACCCATTCGCGGTGACGCGGCGACTTTTCCACTTTCGCTTGCGCCCAATCCTGCGCAGCGGCGAGCGGAGCACACAGAAGAATCAGAGCCAACGTCAGAGCAGCGCGTTTCATAGAGGCCTCTGCTCAAGTGAATTTGGATGCCGCACAGCGAAACTCACAGCTTTCATTTCGTGGCGATAATACACGCGGCGCTCATTGCCCGCAAGATTCCGCGCATAGTATAAGAATAGGCCAGTCTCGCGATGAGTCTCTCACCCCGCCAACTCGTATCTCTTCGCCGCAACTTGCTCTCCTGGTATCGCGCGAATCGGCGCGATTTTCCGTGGCGGCGCGGGTGCGATCCGTATCGCATCTGGCTCGCGGAAATCATGCTGCAGCAAACGCGCATCGCCGCAGTGCTGCCCTACTACGAACGTTTCCTCGAGCGCTTCCCGAATGTGCGCGAACTCGCGCGGACGCGGGAAAGCGAAGTCTTGAAATATTGGGCGGGCCTAGGCTATTACAGCCGCGCGCGCAATTTACATCGCGCGGCAAAGCAAATCGTCCGCGAACATGCAGCGCAATTCCCTTCTGACCCCGAGCAAGCGCTCGCGCTCCCCGGCATCGGCCATTACACTGCAGCCGCAATTCTCAGTATCGCGTACGACGTGCCACTCGCGGCGCTCGATGGCAACGTCGCGAGAGTCCTCGCGCGCCTTTTCGCTGTCCGCTGCGACCTCCGCGCGCCAAAAACGTGGCGCAAACTTGCAGTTGCCGCGCAGACGCTTCTGCCATCGCGCGCACCCGGCGACTGGAACCAAGCCATGATGGAACTCGGCGAGACAATCTGCACGCCGCGCTCGCCGAATTGCGTCGCTTGCCCCGTCGCTCGCCACTGCAAAGCACGCGCTCTCGGCATCGCGGAAAAATTGCCCGCTGCGCGCCAGAAACGCGCGCCCGCCAATGTGCGCATCGCCGCCGCGGTTCTTGTCGATTCGCGCGGACATACTTTGCTCACAAAAACTTCCGGGCGCGCACGACTCGGTGTTGTTTTCGCGCCTGTGGCAATTCCCCGCCGTCGCCGTCACGGGCAACGGTAATTCCGGACACGCTCCAGCCGGCGATTCGGCCAATCATTCAGCCGACGTTCGTGCCAATGGCACCGCAAATGAACTCGCCGAGCACTTGCGCGCCTCTCTCGGAATCCCAAATCAGCCGCTGACGCCGCTGCCCGTGGCGGCGCACACGGTTACGTTTCGTAAAATCACACTCGCGCCTTTTCTCGCGCGCGTCGCGCGTCTGCCAAAGCTTCCACATTGCCGCACTTTGCCACTCACGGAAACTGGCGCGTCTCCCGTATCAAGCGCCACGCAGAAAATCGCCCGCGCCGCGATCGACGCATTGGCCCAGTAACGTCTTCGCTCCGGCATCGTTCGCGACTCAATTTCCCGCCGCGGCTCAATGTTAAAATTGTTGGATGGCTCATGCCCTCTCAGCCACGCCTGACTTCAAAGCGGAGCCTCTTCCCGTCATCCAGCGCTATTTCGAGGTCTCGCTTTTCCTGCTGGTCGCGACTGGGATTCTCGCGCTCATCGCCACGGGCAAACTTGACCTTGTCACAACGATTGCGGCGCCCATCGCCCTCGGCTACAAGGGCCTGCGCATTTTGCGCGGGCTGGGGCCTGAACTCACGCATCGTAACGCCACCGCGCTTGTGCTCGCCTATTTTGTATTCTTTCCCCTCGACCTCTGGGTTTTCTCGCGCGACCTGGCCGCCGGAGCTCCTAATCCACTGCTCTACTCGGCGCTGCTCGCCGCGATTCACTTGCTGATTTTTGCTTCGATCATTCGCCTTTATTCCTCGCGCACCGTGCGCGACTACATTTTCCTGGCGCTTCTTGCCTTCGCCGCGATGCTGGCGTCGGCCATTCTCACGGTCAACACTGCGTTCCTTGTCGCGCTGGCCATGTTTCTGCTGCTCGCGGTCTCGAGCTTCGTCGGACTCGAAATTCGCCGCAGCTCCGAAGGCGCGGTTTCTCCGTCCTTCGATCCGGGAAGCACTGCGGCGCGCCGCTTGCATCGCGCCCTGGGACTTACATCGGTGCTCATCGCCGCAAGCGCACTGGTGATAGGCGGTGTGATTTTTTTCCTTATCCCGCGTTTCACCGCCGGCTACATGGGCGCTTTTAATCTCCAGCCCACATTGATGACCGGCTTTACCGACGACGTCACTCTCGGCGAAATCGGCGTAATCAAACAAAGCAGCGCGGTGGTGATGCGCATTCGCGTGCAGGGTGATGATGCGGTGCGCGCACAGGAAATTCACTGGCGCGGCATGGTTCTCACGAATTTTGACGGCACACGCTGGTTCACGCCGCAGACTGATTCCGCTATGGTCATGCCGGACGGCTCCGGCGCGTACCAATTGAGCGTACCGGCGCTTCCCCCGAATTCTTTTTATCTACTGCGCTACACCGTGCTGATGCAGCCAATCGCCACGGACGCGATCTTCCTCGCCGCGAATCCGACGACTATCTGGGGACGTTTCGGATCGGATTTTGGAGGCAGCGATCGTGCGGGCGCGCGAAATTATTTGATCTTCAATCGCACTGGCGCAGTCCTTAATCCGTTTCACAATGTGGCGGCCACGCACTACGATGCTGTCTCGCAAATTCCCACGGTCCCGATTCAACAATTGCGCGACGCGCCTGCGGTGTACCCGCCGGCAATCACCTCCGTTTATTTGCAACTGCCCAAACTCGATCCGCGCATCAGGCAGCTTGCGGAGCGAATCACCGCGCACGCTCCGACGCCATACGACAAAGCGGCGAACATCGCGCTCTACCTGCGCACGCGCTTCGGTTACACGCTCGATCTATCCGACATGAGTCATCGCGATCCGCTTGCGTATTTTCTTTTCGTCAAGCGCGCCGGCAACTGCGAATACTTTGCCTCCGCCATGGTCGTGATGCTGCGCACGCTGGGGATTCCCGCGCGTTACGCCACCGGATTTCTCGCTGGCGAATATAACGACCTGGCGCACGATTACATTGTCCGCGCCAGCGACGCGCACAGTTGGGTCGAAGCGTACTTCCCCGGCTACGGCTGGATCACTTTTGATCCCACGCCGCCGGGAGACGAAAAATACAATGGCGCGTTCGCGCGGCTGGGAATGTATTGGGATTGGTTTCAGTTCAGCTGGAATGAGTGGATCATCAACTACGATTTCGCGCACCAGCTTTCACTGGCTCGCAACATTCACGAATCGTCGCGCGCGTGGTCCGATCGCGCCTCGCAGTATTATCAGGCGAAGCGCCGAGAAACGATTGACCGCTTGAAACTCTGGCAGGCGCGCCTGTCGAATTCGCCGTACTCGCTTCCGGGCGCGCTCGTCTTTCTGCTTCTGATGCTGATTTATTTTCGCGGACGCGCCATGGGAGGCTTCGTCGCGATTCGTTGGAGTCTTCGCGCGCATCGCGAAGGTCAATTGCCGCCGGACGTCGCGGCATTCGAGTACCGCCAGATGCTGCGCCTGCTCGAACGCCGCGGCTGGCGCAAATCCGCCGCGCAAACGCCGCTCGAATTCGCTGCGTCCATTCGCGTCCCCGAATTCGCCGGCCCGGTCGCCGAGATCACCGAAATGTATCAGTCCGCGCGCTTCGGCTCGCATCCCGCCGACGCCCGCCGCGTCATCTCGCTGCTTGCCGCCCTCAAGTCCCTCCGCCGCCCGCGCTAACGTCAGCTCCGGTCCTGGTGTGCTCCTCATCCCTCACGCATTTCGAACGTTTCCGCTGCTGAAGTCCCGGTCGTGTCCGTTATTGTGAGCCGGCAGTGCAATAGTGGAAACCTCCGATCTTGTCCATTCGTGTGGAGATTGCCCTCCGCAAACATTCGGAGATTCACGTCTGGGATGTAAAAGATCAACGTGGCACGGTTCGTCGTGTTCTCGGGCTCTATTTTGATTAACCCCGTTTTGCTGAGACCTTGAGGATTCGCCGGATTCATTGCGTACACGCAATGTCTGCCGTGTATGCTACTCAGTGTTTCCTGTGGCTGTAGATTTTTAAACGTCCGATTAAGCTCAATAATCTCTACCTGAAAATCCTTCACAGTGGAATTTCTCAGGCCTTTGTTTTCGATCATCAGATGAAACTCTAAGAACATCCCGCTAAAGTCTCCCGTAGTCACATTCTGAACCGGCGTCAAAATATATCGTGAGCCAGCGTCAACTGCGATTTTGAGATCAGGAATTCTGGGTTGATGTAACTGACCCTTCTGACGAAGCGATGAGATTTCGGCCTGCTGTTCTTCGAACACTCTGTAGTTGGCCCAAGCAAACCCAACAACTGAGGAAACCACTAGAACGGGGCGTACTTTGCCCGCCCATCCGTGGAAGAAGAATGTCGATAGAGTGCTCGCGGCGGATAGCGTCCACCATCAGCTGAAAACTGCTTGGGAAAGGAGCGCTCGAAGCCAGGCCCTCATTTGCCCCGCGCTTTACTTAATCTCCAGCACTTCTTTTTCCTTCGACGCGGACAAATCCTCAACTTTCTTTGTTTCCGCGTGCGTCAGCTTCTCCAGCTCATCGAGCGCGCGCTTCTTGTCGTCCTCGCTGATTTTCTTTTCCTTTTCGAGCTTCTCGACGGCTTCCTTGATGTCGCGCCGGATATTGCGCACCGCCGTGCGGTGATTCTCCAGAACTTTGTGAATCATCTTCACCAAATCCTTTCGACGCTCCTCCGTCAGCGACGGAATCGGCACGCGCAGCACTTTGCCGTCCGAAGTCGGATTCAGCCCCAGATCGGAAGTGCGAATCGCTTTGTCGATCAGCGGCACGGCCGTGGGATCCCACGGCGAAATCGTAATAATCGTCGGGTCGGGAACCGAAAGCGAGCCAAGCTGATTGATGGGCATCGGAGTGCCGTGATAATCGACGCGAATGCTATCGAGCAGCGCCGTGTTCGCGCGGCCCGTGCGCACGCCCGCCAGATCCTTGCGAAAATCCTCCACCGCTTTTTCCATGCGCGTTTTCGCCTGCGCCAGCGCGTCTTTTGTACTTGCAATCGTCGTCATCAGTTCCGCCTCACGCTTTTACTGTTGTAGCGATCTTGCCGTTTTTCGAGTTTCGCTTTTCGATTTTCGTCTCGCCTCTATCTTTTCACGCTGTAACCATCGACCCAACTTTCTCTCCCATCACCACGCGCTGCAAATTCCCCGGCACATTCATATTGAAAACCAGGATCGGCATTTTATTGTCCATGCACAACGAAATCGCCGTCGAATCCATCACCGAAAGGCCCTTTTGAATCACGTCGAGATACGAAATCTTCTCGAACATCCGCGCGCCCTTCACTTTTTCCGGGTCCGCGTCATAGACGCCGTCAACGCGCGTCGCTTTCATGATCACTTGCGCCTTGATTTCCATGGCGCGCAGAGCCGCCGCTGTGTCCGTCGAAAAATAGGGGTTCCCGGTTCCCGCCGCGAAAATCACGATGCGCTGCTTCTCCAAGTGCCGCGTGGCGCGCCGGCGAATAAATGGCTCCGCCACTTGATGCATTTCAATCGCGCTGAGCAATCGCGTATGGCATCCAAGTTTTTCGAGCGCGTCCTGCAACGCCAGCCCGTTGATCACCGTCGCGAGCATGCCCATGTAATCGCCCGTCGCGCGGTCAATCGCGAACGATTTTTGCCGCCCGCCGCGAAAAATATTTCCGCCGCCCACCATGATGGCTACTTGCACGCCGAGCGCATTCACTTCTTTCAGTTCCTGGCGCAATTCCCGCCACTGTTTCCGCGTGAATGCCCGAGCTCAGCGGCCCTTGCAACGACTCGCCGGAAAGTTTCAGAACAATTCGCTTATAGACGGGCCCGTGCCCGTCTCCAACTTTCAGGTTGGTCTTCGCGCCAGCTTTCGCGTTAACGTTGGCGGCAATTTTCGGCGTGGGCATCTCTAGAGTCTTCCCGTCTTCCATCGCGTGCTGAAGGATTGGCGTCCGCTGTCGCACGCATTCTAGCAGAGATTTTCGCGTCCGGCACTTACAGACGGACTTCATCGATCAGGCGTCTGTTTTCTGGCTCGTCGTGCGGAATCGTTGTTCCAAACATCGCGCAAGGATTAAACTAGCGCGCCATGCAACTCTGGCTTTCGCATAGAACTGACGTCACCATCCGCGAGCAGCTTACAACGCAAATCATTTTGGGGATCCTCTGTGGCGATCTCGCTTCCGGGCAGCGCTTGCCAAGCATCCGGGATCTCGCGCGCCGCTTTCGCCTGCATCCCAACACCGTAAGTGCCGGGTATCGCCAACTGGAGCGCGACCGCTGGGTTGAATTTCGGCGCGGGAGCGGTGTCTATGTTGGGAACCGCAAGCCGGACACGCCGCTTCACGCGACCGTTGCCCTGGATCATTCCATCGCGAACTTGTTCGGATCCGCGCGCGAACTTGGCATCCCGTTGGCCGACGTGCGCGCTCGTCTGCTTCAGTGTCTAGATTCGCAACCACCCGATCATTTTCTCCTTATCGAGCCTGACGAAGAACTGAGGCGAATCGTGGCGCTCGAGATGCAGCGAGCCCTGACTCTCCCTGTCAAGAGCTGCGGCCTGCGCGATCGTGACCTCTCCGCCGCGCTCGAAGGAGCTATTCCCGTCACGCTCCCGCGTCATGCAGCGACAGTGCGGCAGACGCTGCCCGCCGCAACCGACCTGATCACGCTGCGCTACCGCTCGGTACCATCTTCGCTTGCCGGATGGTTGCCGACTCCCTCAAGCGCGCTCGTCGGCGTCGCCTCTCGCTGGCCCGATTTCTTGAAATTTGCTCGCACGATTCTCCTCGCCGCAGGTTTCCACAAAGACGCCCTGCTGTTTCGTGACGCGCGAAAGAAGGACTGGCACCGCGGCCTGAAGCAGGCCTCGGCAATCATCTGCGACTCCGCCACCGCTGCTGCGCTGCCGAAAACATCGCGCGCGATAACGTTCCTTCTCATCTCAGACTCTTCGCTCAACGAGCTCAAGAAGTATCAGCGATTCATCCGCAGTCCACTTGCTTCCTCGTTGTGACACTTCCGAAAGTGCCCCAACTCCGTAAGTCCCGCGCCGCAGCGTCGCTAACATGCCTTCATGCGAACACTACGAATCTTCACCTCACTGCTTGTTTTCACGCTGTTAGCTTCCAGTGCCCAGGCTCAAACCGGCGATTGGCAGGCGCTCGAAAACTTACCTCTGGGCGCGCGAATCTCTGTGCTAACTCGGCACCGTATGCCTTGCATCCTCGTGCGCGTAAACGACCACGAACTCATCTGTGCGCCCACCCGCCACCGATGGTTCGGTCCGGACACAATTACTTTCGACCGGCGGAGCATCCGCGAAATTCGCCTTCCTCCTCCCGATGGGACCAACGAGTTAATCGGCATCGCGATTGGCGGAGGCGCAGGCGCGGCTCTCGGCGCCGCTCGCCTTAATTGCACCGGTTGCCGCGGTGCCGGGGCGCTCATATTCGGAATGATTGGGGCTGTCATGGGAGCCCAGGTCTCAAAGCGTTCTCCGATCGTCCAAGGGAAGCTCGTCTACAAGCGGTGAAACTCGTAACGAGGACGGTCGGAAATCCTCATCGGCATCTGTAGATGACAACTTGATTATTAGCACTCGCTGTAGGCCGCGCCACAGGTATTGTAGGAAAAAATACAATGAAGTTTTTGGACGACCTGCTACTTATGGGAATCAGCGGCGGCGGGAGACGATCCCGCAGCGCCACCGGCTGCCGGCGTCGGCGAAGCGCCTTGCGGTCCTGCCGAATCCTGGCCGCTTGCCCCGAGGGCGCCCGCGCCGTCAGACTCGCCCACCTTGAATCGCGCGTAACGGCGCACGGCGATATTTTCTCCGAGCTTGGCGATCGCCAAGTCAATCAGTTCCTTCACCGTCAGGCCTTCGTCGCGAATGAAGTGCTGCTCGTAGAGGCAATTCTCTTCGTAGAATTTCTCCATCTTGCCGCTGACAATTTTTTCGAGCACAGCGTCCGGCTTTCCGGTCGCCCGCGCCTGCTCCTTGTAAATTTCGCGCTCGCGATCGAGCACTTGCTGCGTCACTTCCTCGCGCCGCAGAAAGCGCGGATCGAGCGCCGCAACGTGCATCGCCACGTCGTGGCACAGCCTCTGGAAATCCTCGGTGCGCGCCACGAAATCGCTTTCGCAATTCAACTCCAGCAGCACGCCGATTTTGCCGCCCGCGTGGATGTAGCTCGAGACAAGGCCCTCCGAAGTGGTTCGCTGCGCTTTTTTCTGCGCGGCGGATTGCCCCTTCTTACGCAGAATAGTGGTCGCCTGCTCGAGATCGCCTTTCGCTTCGATGAGCGCTTCTCTGCATGCGGCAAATCCTGCGCCCGTGCGTTCGCGCAACTCTTTCACGAGTTGCGCCGGGATATTGGGTGTATTTTCCGGTGTAGCCATTTTCTGGTCTGTATCCTTCCGAACTAATTCCGAATTTGCCTGTGGACCTTGCGATTTTCAAACGCAGAACCGTTCCGCGCTACGCGGCGCCATCTTTCGCGATGTCCACGGCGGGAGGTTCCTCGGCGGGCGCTTCTTCCGTTGCACACCTCCGCCACGGGCTCACCTTCGACGAAATCGCCTTCCTGCTTTTCGTACTGCTCGTAGGCGCTCGTATCGACGTACTCGACGCCCTCTTCGCCGCCCTCTGCGCCCTCGGCCGCTTTTTGATCGGCGATTTGCGTTTGCTCGTATTGCTCGCGCCCGGCGAGAACCGCGTCAGCAATTTTCGACGTGAACAGGCGTATCGCGCGCAACGCGTCATCGTTGCCGGGAATCACCCAGTCGACAAGATCCGGATCGCAATTCGTATCAACAATCGCGACCACCGGCACGCCCATGCGCCGCGCCTCTTTCACCGCGTTCACTTCCGCGTTCGGATCGATCACGAACATCAAATCCGGCAGCGTGTTCATGTTCTCGACGCCTTCGAAATTCTGGTTCAAATGCTTCAACTCGCGATCGTGCCGCGCCGCTTCCTTTTTCGGCAGCGTCGCCACGCGGCCGTCCTCCACCATCGACTTCAGCAGCTTCATGCGCTTGATCGATTTCTGCAGCGTCGCCCAATTCGTCAGCGTGCCGCCCAACCAGCGATGATTCACATAAAACATTCCGCAGCGCTTGGCCTCTTCGGCAATCGCTTCCTGCGCCTGGCGTTTTGTGCCAAGAAACAGGACAGACTTGCCGCGCGCCGCATGGTCGCTGACTTGCCGCGACGCGTCGCGAAACATTTTCAGGGTTTTTTGCAGGTCAATTATGTGGATTCCATTGCGTTCGCCGAAAATGTATTCCTTCATTTTCGGGTTCCAGCGGCGGGTCTGGTGGCCGAAGTGCACTCCAGCCTCCAGCAATTCCTTCATCGTGATTTCAACCAATGTTCCTCCTCGTTGGATGGATGCTTCGATCCCGGCTCGCCATTTCGCGAACCGGAACAACATCCTTTTTTGCCGGTACCTTGCCGGCCGTGAATTAGGTCAATCGCTCGCGATTATTTACTGACGACCAATGCAAATGGCCGATGCGAAACGCTGGACCTTGGATTATGCCGAAGAATTCTTCGTCCAACCGCAACTCGAAATCCCAGCCTCACGGACTGCAAACAAATCTCTACAACTCGCCACTTCCGTTTATCGCTTGCTGAACTGGAAGCGACGCCGCGCGCCCTTCTGCCCGTACTTCTTGCGTTCTTTCATGCGCGAATCGCGCGTGAGAAAACCATTTTTTCTCAGCCCTGGCCGCAACTCCGCGTTGAACACAGACAGCGCGCGCGAAAGTCCCATGCGCACCGCGCCAGCCTGACCGCCAACTCCGCCGCCCTTCGCGGTCGCTTTCACGTCGAGTTGCTGCACAGTCTCGGTGAACTTCAGCGGCTCGATCGCCGTCGTCAGCCACGCCACGTTCTTGAAATATTCCTCCACCGTCCGGCCGTTTACCGTGAACTTGCCCGAGCCCATCTTGATATACACGCGCGCTACCGACTCGCGGCGCCGGCCCGTGCCGAAAAATTGCTTCCCTGCACCTTCATCCGAATTTGGCGACGTTCCCAAAAATCCCTCCGAAAATTCTGCTCTGAATTCTATTTCTTAACAGGCAAGCGCAACGTCTCACTATTTCTTGTTCTCGAGCTTCTGCGGCGTTTGCCCCGCGTGACGCGCAAGCTGTTCCTCGCCGATATAAATGCGCAGCTTCTTCGCGCGGCGCGCGCGCAATTTATTTTTCGGCAACATGCCGAGCACCGCTTCGCGAATCACAAAGTCGGCGCGTTGCGGCATCAGCCGCTTGATCGGCACTTCCTTCAACCCGCCGGGGTAGCCGCTGTGTGTGCGATAAATTTTCTGATCGATTTTATTGCCCGTCAGACGAATTTTCTCGGCGTTCACCACCACCACGTGGTCGCCGCAATCGAGATGCGGCGTGTAGCGCGGCTTGTCCTTGCCAATCAAAATGCTCGCGACGCGCGCCGCCAGCCGTCCCAGCGCCTGATTCGTCGCATCGATCACAAACCAATCTTTTCCGGCCGTCAGCTCCTCGACGTCCCGGCCCCTCGGAATATACGTGCGCATCTGCCCTGTGTGCCCTCTCGGTTGAAAGACAAACGATAACGATACGTTACAAGTGCATTTTTGTCAACGCGCAGCAGCGGCCTGAACTAGAGAAGAGCCAACATTTTGCGCCTTTTCGCTGCGTGCCAGCGCGCCGATTTGCGTGGATTCGCAATCCCAATTCGTGGCACGCTTTCACGGGGTGAGCAAATGAAAAGAATACTGGAAATATTGAGCAAGCCTGCCGCGTTGGCCAGCGGATGGACCAGCGCCATCCTTTGCTTCAGCGCCGCCATCGGATATTGGTTGGCCGGGGAGCACCGCAGAGCCGTATGCTGGGCCGCGCTCGGTGCCGTCGAAGTCGCCGCGATTGTCCTGTAGAACCCTGTTGGGGAGCGCGGAAAGTCACTGCGGAGAGTCAGCCTGCATTCTTTGCCACACTTTTTGGATGTCCTCGTCGAACGCGGCGGCTTCCGCGGGTCAACCGTACCGTGCGGCAAACGGTGGATGATAGTGCGGTATCGGCGCTGCGAGGCGTGTGGAGCGCACAGGACTATGGGCGAATAGCACCGACGCGAATTAGGGAAATTGTGTACTTTCGGCACAAATTTGGGAGTAACCCATAGAGACGGATCGACCTCCTCACTGAGAGCGCTTCAAATGAAATGCGAAATCTCCGCTAGACTGATCAACTGTCAGCTTGATGCCGTTTACGTCAGGCGCATCGGGTATGAGTTCTTGACTTTCTGGGGCAGATACCCAGCTAAACTCGCCGTTATTGTCTGGATGCCCAATTACGCGGAAGTTCCTCTGTTGTGTAAATCGCGTGTGCTTCCAATTGAAGCGGACAGTGATCATTCCCTCTACGGCAGTTGGTGGGAAGACCGTGTAACCGGAGAGATCGTTAAATGTGACGGACATTGGACGACCGTTTGTTGTGGCTACAGGAAGGTCTTTAGTAAGTCGAAATGGTATTACCATATGGTGCGGACTAAGATCTGGACGACCCCAAATGTAATAGCCGAGTCCTCCCCCCTCCACGACATACCACTGAAGAGGACACTCAATATTGAACGATTCTCCCGTCTTGACTTCAGGAACGTCGTATTGATCGAGCGTTGCTATGTGATGAAGTTCCAGCGTGAATTTATTTGCCATTATGACCTTGTTGGTCACACACTCCACAGACACGTTACTGATTGGAAATCCAGAAGAAGTAAGCGTAAGTGAAACATTATCGGAATACGGATGGGGGTGCCCAATTGAGTTTACCTGCAATATCGGACGGTAGACATAGACGGCTAGAAGCAGAGGAACGACAACTGCCACTCCTTGGAGAAGAAGCTTCCAGCCTTTAACGATGGGACTTGCGGGAAGCTTTGGATTTGGTAATGGCCGTGCTGATTGGTCTGGGAGTTTTGTGGTTGATTTATTATCTTGCTGCGTTTCTAGCGTCGGAGGGAGGCTTTGGCTCGCTTTGTTGCCTTTGGAGTTAGCGTGGCGCTTGTTGCTGCGTCTCTTACCGCTCATGGTATAGACCCTTTTGCAGCGAAGGCAAGCAACTGATTTGCTACTCTTCTCTCGGTCGGACGCGCCTCGTGCTCATATCATCGGTCATTTGCTGAATATGGCGCAGCGTTCCGGTACTCGTCAAGTGTGCGAAAATTGCGCCAGCCCGCCGTCGTGTTGGTCGCGTGATGGCCATCGGCATACCGACTGTGACTACTTGGGCCGCTCAGTCTGAATTTTTTCCCGCACTTTCTGGATGTCCTCGTCGATCGCGACTGCTTCCGCCTGCAATCTTGTCCGCCTGCCGGGTCCCACATTTGCGCCAAGCATTTCACGTTCGATTCGCGCGCGCTCGCTTTCGAGATGCGTCAGCAATTCCCGATCGTCTTTGTAAAGTTCGCCAATGGCGCGCTCGACCGCGCGCCGCGCCGCCACCCTGAAGTCCCGCCCCTTGCTCCTTCGCCGCCGCATCACGCGATCATGCCACAACCGCTCGCATTAGCGCGTCTGCATCGTTAGTGCGCGTTGGCGGCTGCGGGACGAACCGGCCGCGCGGGGCGCGGCGGCACCACGGCGGGCACAGCCAACGAGCGCGCGCCGTTTTTGCCCACCGTGCGAATCGCGAAGAAGTGGTTGTCGGGCGAGACACCGTCGAGCACGCGCGTCATGATTCCCGGCGTCGCGTCGTTTATGTTTGGAGTTGGCTGGGCGTTTGCCGTCGCGCTGGCGTTCGTCTCTTTGGCGGCGCGACGTTGCTCGCGGCTGCTTCCCGGCACTGTCGCATCGTTAAACGCGGGACTGTTCGGAACAGTCGAAGCCGCCTCCTGCGCGGAATCCTCGGGAACAAAATCGTAGACCGACCAGCGCGGGTCCGTCGTTTCGCGCCACAGAATTTCGTAGCCGGCGCGCTGCGGGTCCACTGGCGCGGACCATCGGATCTGCGCATATCCCATGGCCGTACCGAACTGGTGCGTCATTGTCACTTGCGTGGGCGGCGCGGGCGCGAGCGCGAGTTCGCGCAGCACTTCCGTGTTGTCCAGCGCGACGTTGCCCATGAATTTGAAGTCGAGAAACTTGGCCAGGTCGCCGTATACGCGCCCATTTTCCGTGCGCGGCGTTTGATGCTGATGATCGTAATTTTCCTGCGGCTCGGTGAAGCGCACAGCGGGCAGTCCTGCCGCGACGAAAGGCATGTGATCACCGCCGCGTCCCAGGCGATCGAGGCGGAAAATCATGCGAATGTTGTCGCGCCCGTCGATTTCCTCGATGGCGCGCGCCAGTTCGCGCGAAGGCGAATCGACGCCGTCAGGCCCGCCGCCGGAAAAAACGCGCACGCGATGCGGCCCGCCGGGAGCAGGGTCCGCGCCAACAATGTCGTTATTCAAGTAGCCGCCGACGGTGTAGCCGTGCGCCTGCAAATATTTCAGCATTTGCCGCGCGCCGTAGAGGCCTTCCTCTTCGCCGGAGAGCGCCGCAAACAGCAGCGTCGCGCGATACGTGCCCCCTGAAAGCAGCCGCGCGCCTTCGAGCGCCACCGCTACCCCGGAAGTATCGTCATCGGCGCCGGGCGCGTCGGCGTTGGGATCGTCCGTCTGCGACGGTCGCGAATCGAAATCTCCGCCGACCAGGAAAACAGTTTTTGCGAGCGCGGGATCGCTACCCGGAAGAATCGCGTACACATTTTCGAGGTGAAGTTTTTCTCCGCCGCGCGGCAGAGTCACGTCAAATTTGTCGACGATCACTTGCAGGCGGCCGCCCGAGTCTTTCGCAATGGCCTGATAGCGCGGCACGATATGGTCGCGCCCGCAACCGATGCCTCGTTTCGGATCGGTCCACGAAGAAAACGAGTCGCGCGTGCCGCACGCCACTTGCTCGTCGACGATGGCGCGCATATTATTTTCATCAATGGACGCGCGCGCGATTCTGCCTTCGGGCCGCGGCAGTAGCTTCGGTGTCGGCGCGCCACCCGGCGGCTCCGCGGGATCTTGCGCGTAGAGAGCTCCTGCAAACAGCGCCACGCCCAAAAGCGCAGCCGCAAAATGAATTCCTAAGAATCGCCGCCGAAACAAACCGGAAAGTTGCCCCACGTTCGCCACCTCGTCGCAGAATTTTGCGCCACGCGCGAGATCCACGCCAGCGCGCATGAGTCTATGACGCACGCGAGCGCGCCGCAAGTTTCTTTCGATCGCGCGACTGTCTTCTGGTCTTGGCTTGGAGGATTGATTTGATTATTGGCCCAGCCACCGCGTCGCTCTCGCAAATGCATTCGCGCTAGCGCGGTCAGTTGTGCTCGGTCCGCTGTCCGGCGTGCGCGAATTGGCGTTGATGCAGCTCCGCATAGAAGCCCCGCCCCCCGAGCAGTTCCGTGTGTGTTCCGCGCTCGACGATGCGCCCCTCCTGCACCACGAGTATCTGGTCTGCCCTGAGAATCGTCGAGAGCCTGTGCGCGATCACTATCGAAGTTCGCCCCGCCAATGCGACTTCAAACGCCTTCTGTATCGCTGCTTCTGACTCCGAATCCAAATGCGCAGTCGCTTCGTCCAGAATGACGATGTCCGGCGCCTTCAGCAAAAGCCGCGCTATCGCCAACCTTTGCTTTTCGCCTCCCGAAAAGCGATACCCTCGTTCGCCGACCAACGTGTCGAGTCCTTTCGGAAGCGCCGCGACGAGCGGAAGTATCTGCGCCGCGCGCAATACCTCCGTCATCTCCGCGTCCGTGGCATCGGGCTTCGCATAGAGAAGGTTCGCGCGAATCGTGTCATGGAAAAGGTGCGCTTCTTGCGTCACAACGCCGATGCGCTGATGCAGCGAATCCAGTTTCGCGTCTCGCACATCAATGCCGTTGACGCTCACTGATCCGTTTTGCACGTCATAGAGCCGGCTGACGAGTTGCGTGATCGTCGTCTTGCCCGCACCCGACGGTCCCACAAGCGCGACCAGCCGCCCCGGCTCGACGACAAAACTGATATCGTGAAGCACGGTTTTTTCCGGAGCCTTGTCCGGCACGGCGATCGATTCCAGCGACGCCAACGAAACTTCCGACGCAGTCGGATAGCGGAACGATACATGGTCAAACGAAATTCTTGCAGGCCCGCTCGGGATCGCGACTGCTCCCGGCTTCTCGCGGATCATCGGAGGCAAATCGAGCACTTCGAATACGCGTTCAAACGATACGAGCGCCGTCATGACGCTCACCTGAATGTTGGAAAGTCCGGCGAGCGGACCATAGAGGCGCGCCAAATAGGAAACCAGCGCCACAACCGTGCCGACGTCAAGCTTGTGATTCACCGCGAGCACGCCGCCCCAGCCGTACGCGAGCGCCGTTGCAAATGATGCCATCAGCAGCAGCGCGGTGAAAAAGAAGCGTCCATAGAGCGTGCGTTTCACGCCGATATCCGACACCCGGGCGGCTTGGGTCTCAAACGCTTTTGTTTCCTCGTGCCGCCGGCCAAATAACTTCGCCAGCAGTGCACCCGCCACATTGAATCGCTCGACCATTACGTTGTTCATCGACGCGTTGAGGTCGTAGCTCTCGCGCGCAATGGCTTGCAATTTGCGGCCCAAAAAGCGCGCCGGCAAAATGAACAGCGGCAGCAGGATCAAAGCCGCGAGCGTGATGCGCCACGAAAGCACGAACATCGCGCCCAAAATCAGCGCCACCGTAATGATGTTGCCAACGACGTTCGAGAGAATGTCTGTAAACGCGCTCTGCGCGCCATTGACGTCGCTGTTCAGCCGGCTGACGAGCGCTCCCGTCTGCGTTCGCGTGAAAAACGCCAGCGGCATCCCCTGGATATGCTCGAAAAGCCTCGTACGCATCGACAGCACGATGCGCGTGCCGATTTTCGAAGACAGGTACGATTGAGCCAGGCCGAGTGCGCCGTCGACAATTCCCAGCACGCCCACCAATATCGCCAGTTTGACGATGAGGGCTGCGTTCCCTTTGAGTATTCCATTGTTGATGATGTCGCGATAAATCAGCGGATTGATGATTCCGACGAACGCGTCAACGATAACCACAAGGAGAAAGAGGCCGAGCAGCCACGCGTACGGCATCGCGAATTTCAGCATGCGCTTCGTCGTACCGGGCCTTACTTTTTGGTTTATCACCGACGCATCCGCCGCCAGCGAGCGCATCGATCTCATCATTCCCATCGTGATCCCTTCGAATCCTTAAACATCAAAACGCATTTCGTCGACATATCCACGAATTCGATGCAGCAGAGGTGCGCGGCGGCGCCAGAGCAGAAAGGAAAATCGGCGCAGTCGCCGAGATTTGATTACAGGGATTTAATACGGCGCGAGATTCGCGCCGCGCGCATGGAGTCTATGACGTGCGCGAGTGCGCCGCAAGTTTCTTTCGATTGTCAAACGGAGCGGCCTTTGTCGTGCGAGATCTTCGTTCGTGCGAGGAATTATCGAGGCGCAAAAACGCGGGAGAAGCGTACCCGGTCTGGGTTCGCCAGACCGGCCGCCAAATGCAATACTTCCGCGCGACGAAACTTAATCCGAAGAAGTGACCGCGGTCTTTGTGGCGCTGCTGCCGCTGCTGGCGACGGTACGCGAATACGACTTGTCGAGCGAGCCGGAAGCGTCGCCGCTCTTGTCAATCTCGATCGAGCCTTTGAAGTACGCGCCGTCCTCGATCATGATGCGCGCGGTAGTCAAATCGCCGACCACCGAGCCATCCTTCTTGATCTCGATGCGGTCGCGCGCCCGCAAATTGCCCTTGACGTTGCCGTATACCACGACTTCGCGGGCAATAATGTCGGCCGTGACTTTTGCGCTTGCGCCGACGGTCAGCTTGCGGTCTTCCAGCTGAATGAGTCCTTCGACGCTGCCGTCAACGCTCAAATCTTCGTTTCCGGTGATTTCGCCCTTCACGTGCAGACTCGCGCCCAGCCGCGCCGCAGCGCCGCTCGACGTTGTTGACGGATACATCGGCTCGTTAGCCATTTGCTTTGCCTCCCAATTTGGCGGTTGTGTTTTCGATGCAGTCGCTGCAGGCTTCTCCGGGACCGTCGATTTTGCGGGCTCGCCTGGACGAGCAAACGGTTCCGGCTTTTTTTCGTTGCTACCCCACATATGGCCCCTCCTCGGGTTCCGAAGGCTTACACGAATACCAACGAAGCGTGCTTCAGGCTGAGGGACTCTGAATTTAGTCTCTGCTCCACACCGGCGCAACAAAAAATTTCCCCCAAAGTGTCCCGCCCAGCAACCGCCCAATGGGCCAGTTAGATCGCGAGCCGTTGCATTGGGGTCAGAGAACCAAAACTTGCGACGGTTTTTGTGCCTTCCGGCTCCTGAATTCGCTTAAAACAGGGGCGGCGGTGTTATCATCCAGGCTTAGAAAATGGCCCTCGCGAAGCGCATTGTGTGTTTGGCTAATTCTCGCAAGTTGTCCGGTCGTTGCCTAGCCGGGAAGGAACTGACTGCAACCGGTCCCGGCGCGTGGCTACGGCCCGTTAGCGACCGACCATCCGAAGAGGTTTCCGAGCGAGAGCGACAATACCAAGATGGCAGCGATCCGCAGGTTTTAGACATTATCGACATTCCGCTAAAGACTCCCCGGCCGAAAAACTATCAGTCGGAAAATTGGCTACTGGACTCAGATCGTTACTGGCTTCGAGTTGGAAATACGCGATGGAAGGACCTCGGCGCTTTCGCAGACGATCCGCCGATACTCTGGTCAAATGCCTCCCGCACGCGCCAGTCAAATGATCGTGTGGTTGAATCGGACGCTAATCATCTGGATAGCTCGCTTTATCTACTCCACCTTGACAAACTGAGTTTGACAGTGTTTGCTCCGGGCGAAGCTTTCGGCGATCCAAAGCGGAGAGTGCAAGCGGATTTCAAACATCGCGGAGTCCGCTACCAGCTGTGGGTAACAGACCCCATCGTGGAACGAGGGCATCTTGCCAAGGCAGACGGCGAGTACGACATTGGCGAGTGTTTCGTGACCGTGAGTCTCGGCGAACCTTACAAGGGAAATTGTTATAAGCTAGTTGCAGCAGTAATCACTCCCGACCGGGAGAGGAAATGAATCAGAGGACGGACACCACGGTCCTGACGATAGGCCACTCCAATCATCGCCTAGAAGATCTCATCACGCTTCTGCGTATTCATGCGGTGACTGCAGTCGCCGACGTGCGGTCGGCACCCTACAGCCGATCAAACCCCCACTTCAATCGTGACGCCCTCCAGAACTCGCTCAAGCTGAATGGCATTGCCTATGTTTTTCTCGGTCGCGAACTAGGCGGTCGACCCGACGATCCAAAGTGCTATATCGAAGGTAGAGTTCAATATCGTAAGCTCGCCCAAGCCCCGCTCTTCAGGAAGGGGTTAGATCGCATTCTGAAGGGAGCACGGTCACACAGGATTGCGCTGCTTTGCGCAGAAGCCGAACCCCTGCTTTGTCATCGCACCATCCTCGTCGCGCAAGAACTCGCTGCGGCAGGAGTGCCCGTTGTTCACATCCACGCAAATGGAATGCTTGAATCCCACGAAGAGGCGATGTCTCGATTAGTCGAAATGCGGGGACTGCCCAACAAAGACCTCTACCGCACAAGAGAACAGATTATCGCCGACGCTTGCGCCGCCCAAGAAAAACGAATTGCTTACGGCAACGAACAGATGAGCGAGAAAGCCTCTGCGTGAGAATCTTCACCATAGGATTCACCAAGAAATCTGCAGCGCAATTCTTCACGAAGCTCCGTGATTCTGGCGCAAAGCGTATTGTGGATGTGCGCCTCAATAACGTTTCTCAATTAGCGGGTTTCGCAAAGAAGAACGACCTGGAGTTCTTTCTGCGCGAAATCTGCCGAATGGATTACGTGCACGTCCCACTACTTGCGCCGACCCAAGATTTACTCGATGGATACAAAAAGAAAGGAGGCCAATGGCTTAATTACGAACGTGATTTCCTGGAACTGATGAAATCGCGCCAGATCGAAGCAAATATTTCTAAGGACACTATCGCCGAAAGCTGCCTCCTTTGCAGTGAAGAAACACCCGACCATTGTCACCGACGACTTGTCGCCGAATATCTGAACCAACGCTGGGGTGATGTCGAAATCATCCATCTGATTTAGCTGCCTGCGCTCTCGAACCTTGGGGTCGCCAAGTATGAGCAACGCGAAGTCGACGAAATCGCCACCCGTTACTGGCCACTCGTCTCGCAAACACCACAGCCGCCACATCTATCCCTGCGCGCAACATCGTGCTAGCCTTTTCAGAGCGAAAACTCGATGATGCGAGCGCCGTACAACAGGCCAAAAGGCTCCTCAAAGCCGCCAAAAACTCCCCGAAAACGCCAAAGCTTGATCGGTAATGGAATGCACAGTCCCGCAAGAACAACTGCTTTACAATGTGCTACTTCCATTTTCTTGATCGGTAATGAGTTTCATTTGCAGCGCGCAGTTTTCCAGGGCGTTTTCGCACGACAGTCGGGACGCCGTGGGCTATGCCGAAGCGCGGGGCTAGTGGGTGGCGGAGGCGCTGGGGAGGGCGCCGGCGGCCATGGAGGCGGCGCTGGCGACGGAGGTGCCGGGAACCGGGAGCAGGCTCATCTCGTGGTCGCAGACGGCCTCGAATTCGGTGCGATCGCGACGGGCGACAGGCTGCGACGGCGGCAGCGGCAGGCGCTCGAAATTCATGAACTTCCCGTGGCGCTCGATGCGGAAGTCGAGGTGCGGGCCGGTGGCGAGGCCCGTCATGCCCACCAGGCCGATGCGCTGGCCCTGCACCACGCGCTGGCCATTGTGGACCAGGATGCGCGAGAGGTGCATGTAATACGTCTCGTAGCCGTTGATATGCTGAATTTTCACCAAGTTCCCGTCTTCGCCTTTGCGGCCCGCGAAAATCACGCGGCCGTCGCCGATCGCTTGCACGGGCGTGCCCGTGGGCGCGGCAAAGTCGGTGCCAAGATGCGGGCGATACACTTTCAGAATCGGATGGAACCGGTGGTAGCTGAACTGGGACGTGATGACCGCGGCGAATTTGAGCGGCGAATGCAGAAAGGCTTTTTTCAGCGATTTGCCGTCGGGCGTGTAATACGCGGGCGCGCCGGAAGGATCGTGGAACAAAACGGCGCGGTAAATCTGGCCGTCGTTGTCATATTCGGCAGCGAGAATTTTTCCGTAACTGAGCGTCTTGCCGTTCGCCAACACTTTCTTTTCGACGACAACGCGGAAAGTGTCGCCGGGGCGCGGGTCGGTGTAAAAGTCCATGTCCCAACTGAAAATGTCGGCCAGGCGCATGGCGAGCTCGGGGCTTTCGCCCGCTTGCTTGACGGCGTCGAAAAGCGAGCCGTCGATTTTTCCGGCTACGGCGTCGGTTTCGGTGGTCGAGGGAATGGTTTCGACCGCGGCCTCAAATTGCGCGCCGCGGCGAACGATGGAAAGGAAACGCTCGGGGTCAATCTGGTAACGCAACTCGAGCAGCGCGCCCGCGACGGAGCGGCCAATCATCACTCGGTTTCCGGCCTGAAACATGCGGAAATTGAAAACAGGCTGCGCGGATGCCACGAGTTGCGCGGTGGTGGAGCGGGTCGATCCCCATGTGCGTCAGCATCGTAGCGAAAGGTATGCCTCGCGGAATCGTGCTGGAGGAATAAAGAATCGACGGGCCTTGCGACGCGACGGCTTGCATGGGTGCCGCGGCTATTTCCTGCGCGAGGCGCCGCTCATAGGAAAAACGCGTGAAGTACGAGCCGGCGATCGCAAGCGCGGCGATCAGGAGCACGGTTCCCCAAGCGATGAGTTTTTTGCGCTCCATGAATGCCCCTCCTCCGGTCCCCTAGTTCCCGATGGAAACGCAGGATACCGCATTCTCGCGCCGGAGCCCAAGCAGAAAGGAAAAGTTTTGCGCACTCAAGGTAATCCTGTCCGCGCGAGCAGGCAGAATGATTCCGCGAATGCGAATGGAAATTGCCGGATTCTTTATACGCTAGCGCTAACCCGTGTTTTTGCAGTGAACGCTGTATTGCAGCGTTTGGAGCTTCCGTTGCTTAATCGAACCGAGCGTTGGCTTCAGAATTCTTGGACGTTGCCAGCGGTTCGGGACGCAAACGGAGGACACCATGGAAGGAAGCTTGTTCATCACGCCTGGTCGTGAAGCTCGAGCGCCGGAGCTTGTTTGCGCCGATTGCGGCGCGCAATTCCGCGCCCGCCGAATCACGGATGGAATCGAAGAGGTTTGCGATTCCTGCTACTCAGCACTTTTCCCCGTGCCCTTCATCGAATACGCGCAACTACCGCAAAAGCCTCTGCGCAGTCAACTCGCCGCGGACTGAAGCCGCCACGCTGTTCGGTTGCGGCAAGGAAAACCACCAAAAATTAATTTGTGATTGGTGTTGCGGGAACGCGCTTCGCGCTGAACGTGTTTGGTGCGCGACAGCAAACTGGATGCGAGCTAGCGTTCGGAGCCGGCCGCGACGGTGACGGGCTGGTCGCCGCCCTTGTCCGCGAAATAGTTGTGCTGGTAGAGATCGTGGTAGATCTTGCCAGCGACATCGGCGGCATGTGGACCGTTGACGATACGCGCACCGCCGCGCAGAAGAACGACGAGCACAAGTTTCGGATGCTCCTGATCGGCGTAAGAGGCAAACCATCCTAGCCGCCCGCCCTTTGTTTCATCGTTGCAGGTGCCGGTCTTGCCGAGAGTTTGCTCGCCTTCAGGATCGTTGCTGAGGCGCGCAGTGCCGTAGAGCACGGCGGCGAGCATTCCCTGGCGAAGCTCGGGAAGCATCGGCGCGATCGCGAGAGTGCGGCGAACACGCGGCGCGAAATCGTGAGCCTCGGATTCCGTCTCGGGATATTGCAGGTAATACATCGTTCCACCGTTGGCTATGGTGGAAACGACCGAGGCCAATTGCAGCGGCGTAATTTTAATTCCTTCGCCGAAACTGCACATGCGCGCGACGCCGCCACGGGCGGGCGGCTTGGCAGGAAGAAAACCGGGCTGCTCGCCGTTGATGTCGTAGCCAGTGCGTTCGCCGAGGCCGAAGATATGGTCATAATGCCAGACGGTGTCGAAGCCGAGCCGACGGCCGAGTTCTTCGAAGAAATTATTGTTCGAATGCGCGAGCGCTTCGGTCATGTCCATGTAACGGCGGCGTCCGACGCGGATCATCGTGTCGGGAGTGACGATTCCCTTTTCGAGCGCGGCGACAGCAATGATGGGTTTGGTCGTCGAGCAAGGCTCGAAACCGGCAGAATACGCGAGTTTCTGATTGACGATGGTGAGGATGCGGCCAGTCGACGGATCGACGGCGACTACGGAACCGTTTTGGCGTCCCAGGGCGTCGAGAGCGGCCTGGCGAACGGCGGGAGCATCGAAGGTCGCATCGTCGCCCGCGGCTGGATCGGGCATGTACGTGGGAACGCCGCGATAGTAATAATGGTGATAGCGATGGCGAGTCGGATGGGCGACGCGCTTTCGCGCAGTGCCCGTGGCGTTTGCCGGCATGGCCAAAGCAAACGCAAATGCGGCGCTGATGGCCAGCAAAGAAATTTTTAGAATTCGCGAGTGGGTCCTGGCTGGGTTTGGGCTCATAATATATTTTTCAGGCCGAATGCTGTCCCTCTTTAAATTTTCCGAATGGCTGATTCTAAGAAAATCAAGAACATAGCGCAACTTAAACTTACCAATCCTGGCAAAGCGTTGCGAAAGACGCAATGGCCCCCATGAACAAAAATGGCCATCGAGGTATCAGTACGATAGTACAGGCCCGTTCGTCCTGGTACGGAGAAACAGTGCTGCCGCGAGGCCGTTCGTCACGATTGGATGCGGCTAAATGCGCAAGGAGAGCTAGGAAAATTGTAAAAAACTTACTTCAAGGCAAGAGCAGAGCTTATGGCGGCTAAGCCCAACGCGCCAAGCGAGGCGTAATTGGCGGGGACCGCGAGGCTTGTCTTATGCGGCGTGTGCCTAGCGGGCGGCTTTGGCCTTGGCGGCGGGGACGGCTTGGGGGCCGGACCTGGTCGCTTCCTTGGCGGCGTCCTTGGCCGCTTCGGCGGGCGCGGCCTTCGGGGATTCTTCGCTAGCGACGGACGCGGGCAGGCCGAGTTGCTTGCGCAAAGTGGCGTCGATTTTGCTGCGAATGTCGGTGTTTTCGCGCAGAAACAGACGCGCGCTTTCGCGGCCCTGGCCAAGGCGCTCGCCGCCAAAGGAAATCCACGTGCCGTTCTTTTCAAGGACGCCCCGCGACACGCCGAGGTCGAGCAAATCGCCTTCCCTGGAAACGCCTTCGCCGTAGAGGATGTCGAATTCGGCCTCGCGGAACGGCGCGGCAACTTTGTTCTTTACGACTTTCGCGCGTGTGCGCGAGCCGATGACGCGGTCGCCTTCCTTGATGGCTTGAATGCGGCGAATGTCGAGGCGAATGGAGGCGTAGAATTTCAGCGCGCGGCCGCCGGTGGTGGTTTCCGGGTTGCCGAACATGACGCCGATTTTTTCGCGGATCTGATTGATGAAAACAAGGCAGGTCTTGGATTTTGAGACGATGCCCGTGAGTTTGCGAAGGGCCTGAGACATCAGGCGCGCCTGCAAACCCATTTGCGGATCGCCCATATCGCCTTCGAGTTCGGCTTTGGGAACGAGAGCGGCGACCGAATCGATGACGATGATGTCGATGCCGCCGGAGCTAATCAGGGCTTGCGCGATTTCGAGGGCCTGTTCGCCATTGTCGGGCTGCGAGACGAGAAGATTGTCGACGTCAACGCCGAGCTTGCGAGCGTAGGACGGATCGAGGGCGTGTTCAGCGTCAATGAATGCAGCCGTGCCGCCGAGCTTCTGGGCTTCGGCGATTACGTGCAGAGCGAGAGTGGTTTTGCCACCGGATTCCGGGCCATAAATTTCGATGACGCGTCCGCGCGGCAAGCCGCCGACGCCGAGAGCCGCGTCAATAGAAATTGAGCCGGTGGGGATTACGTTCACAGGGACGAGAACATCTTTCGTCCCGAGGCGCATGATCGAGCCTTTGCCATACTGCTTTTCGATTTGCGCAATCGCCGAATCCAGCATTTTGACTCTGTCATCCGCCATTCGCCACCTCTCGCCATGAAGTCCCAAGTTGCTGGTGTTTATTGGAAGGGCAGTTTACCAGAGAGTGCCCGTGGCGTCTCTGGTTCTGTCTGGGAAGGGAGGATAGCACAAGGCGAACAAAAAGCAAATAGAAAAACTGTGGTCAGCGAACAAAGGACTAAATTTTCGTACCGCAGCGCCGCGAACGTCGAACAGCTCAGCGATTTGCTGAAGCGCGCGGCGGGCACCAAATAGCTTTGACCGCTTCTCGCGACGCCTAGAATGCGGTACATCTCGACAAAAGTTTGAAGACGACTCGCAATATGATACGAGCATCTTCCTCCAGGACTGAATACGGCATCTCATCGTTAGCCAGAGATCTATATTCGACCGTTTCCTCGTGCAGCGGCTTCCGAAAGTGCGATACGGAGTTCCGCAGCGAGCGCACATTGTCAAAGCCTTCAAAATCAGCTTGATCAATCCAGCCCAGGGTTACTGCCTGCCGAAGCAACGTCGTAGCGTTGGCCCGCTCTAGGTCTGAACGCCCCGCAGCGTAGAGGAGGGCTGCCAGTGTGTGTTCGATGTAGGCCGCGCCCAGCATGATTGAGGCGATGAACTGGCCGTAGACAAAACAGTATCTGGCTTCCTCGAAGAGAAACTTGGTGAGGTTAGCGCCGGGAAACGTCGCGTACTCGCGCGTTGACATCATCTGAGCAAGCCACTCCAACCGACTCTCCCTGTCCCGACCACAGATTGCGTCCTCCCGGTCCAGCCATTCCTTGGCACCCATCTCTCGCACTTGACGCCCCCAATCAGCGCTAGTATTTGTAAAAGCCGCGGGAGGATTTGCGGCCGAGCCAGCCGGCGGCGACGTATTTCTTCAGCAGCGGGCAGGCGCGATATTTCGGGTCGCCCAGACCTTCGTGAAGGACTTCGAGAATATCCACGCAAACATCGAGGCCGATAAAGTCGGCGAGTTCGAGCGGGCCCATCGGATGATTCATTCCCAGTTTCATCACGGCGTCGACGGCTTCTGGCGTGGCGACGCCTTCCATGACCGTGTACACGGCTTCGTTGATCATGGGCATGAGGACGCGATTGGAGACGAAGCCGGGCGAATCGTTGACGGCGACTGGTTTTTTGCCGAGCTTTTCGCAGAGCGACATCGTGAGCGCGAAAGTTTCGTCGCTGGTTTGCAGGCCGCGAATCACTTCGACGAGCGTCATCACGGGAACGGGATTCATGAAGTGCATGCCGATGAAATTTTCCGGGCGGCTGGTTTTTGCGGCGAGCGCGGTGATGGAAATGGACGAAGTGTTGCTGGCGAGGATTGCGCCGGGGCGCAGCGCGGCGTCGACTTCCTTGAGGACGCGCTCTTTCAGCTCGCGCTGCTCGGGGACGGCTTCGATGGCGATGTCGGCGGCGGCGAGGGCTTTCGCGTCGGTGGTCATTTTGATGCGGGCGAGCGTGGCGGATTTATCGGCTTCGGTGATTTTGGCTTTTTTGACTTCACGATCGAGATTTTTGCCGATGGTGTCCAGGGCGCGGTCGAGGGACCTTTGGTCGACGTCGCGCAGAATGACGGAATAGCCGGCTTTGGCGAACACGTGCGCGATGCCGTTGCCCATCGTGCCCGCGCCGATGCACGCCGATCGTTTTGATTGCGTCGAGAGTCATGAAGCCTCCGAAGAAAATTCGAGAAGGATTAGGGAATCATAGGTGCCGAAAGGAATCAAGCGAGCGAACGAACGATTTAAGGCAAATGCAGATTCCTCGTCGCGAGTGCTCCTCGGAATGACAACCGTGGGCGCTTCGGCGCTACTGTGGCGGGGCGGCGTCGACGACTTGGCGGACGATTTCTTTTGCGCGGGCTTCGTCCTCGGGGAGGACGCGGACGGCGTAAATGGGCTGGGCATCGCCGGAGTCGGCATCGGGCCGCTGGACGTAACAAGCGACGCCGATTTCGGCGAGGCAGGATTTTAGAATCTCCGCCATGAGCGCGTCGTTGTTCGCGACATTGACAGCGCCACGGTTCGCGGCTTTGCCGGACCAGACTTCGGCGGTGGCGTCCTCGGGGTAAAGTTCCTTGAGGGCTTCGTGGCGAATGTCGTCGGCGCCCTCATCGTCCTCGGCGGGGATTTCATTGGTGGCATCGGGAGGCAGGGCCGCATTCGCTGTGCTGTTGAGGACATCGTCAAGCACGGCTTGCGCATCGGAAAAATTCGCGGCGGGCACCCAAATTTCTAGCTCGGAAAATTCCGAGGAAAAAACGAGGCGCGCGTCGAGGTCTTCGCGATTGTACGGGATTTTCGCGGCGTCGAGCGCGGCGGTTATCGCGGAAAATGTGCCGCCGCTTGCGCCCTTCCAGAGCAGCGTGGGTTGCGCCATTTCGTCAGCGGGAGTGCGGAGCTTGTGGTCGACTTCCTCTTCGGAAGGCAATGCGTCGACGAGGTCCACGTCGCAATCGTTGCAGCGCGTGAACCCGCGCCGATATTCGTATTTGCAAACGGGACAGAACATTATTCACCCTCGTTGATACTGGCTGCCGCTGGAGTCCCGGATTCCATCTCAATTCGAACGTTTCCCGCCGTGATTGTCCCGCATACGCCGTGCGAGTACTCCAAGCAAAGGTCGAAACCGTCCTCTGTCCGAACAAGTGCAATTTCGAACACGGCATTCTGGGTGTCGAACCACTTGAGATCGCATGTCAGAACATTCTCTAGCAAGAATGAAACGATGACGTGCTTCTGTGCAACAAAGTAGCCCTTTTCGTCCACTTTGTCGGTGGTGTCGAAGGCATGAACGCGAACGGACGATGTTCCGCTCCTATCCAAGTGTATTGAGAGCACCTCGGAATCGTGGAAATCGGGCCAGTATCCGAACCAATCGAAAAGTTCAGATGCGCCGGGGACTTCATCGAGCCATTCTGGTCTGAGAGTCGACATATCAAAAAACAGTGTACAAGAACGCCCGAATTCAGCGCGACTCGGTGAGTCGCGGCGGGCGGGGCAAGCCCCGCCCCTACGAAAGCAACCACGTAAGTGCGACCGGCGTCAAGCCGCTCGTAGACGAATAACGAAGGACTCGACGGCTGGAAGAAAGCGGCGTCAAGCCGCCGCACTCCGACAAAAGCGAACTGCGGATTCCTCGCTGGATGCTAGTCGCATCCGCTCGGAATGACAACAGAGCGTGCGTTACATGCGTTCGATGGCCAGGGCGACGGCGTGCCGCGGTAGGGTATCGAAACGCACGATGGGCTAAAAACGTTCCACTGCTAAAGCCACCGCATTCCCGCCGCCGAGGCAGAGGGCGGCAATGCCGCGCTTCAGATTGCGGCGCTGCAATTCGTAAAGCAGCGTGACGAGAATGCGCGCACCGCTCGCGCCGATGGGATGTCCGAGAGCGACCGCGCCGCCATTGACGTTGATTTTTTCGGAATTGAGCTTCAGCTCGCGCGCGACGGCGATGGCCTGCACGGCGAACGCTTCGTTCAGCTCAATCAAGTCGATATCTTTGTCGCGATCCCAGCCTGTTTTTTTGAGCAGTTTGTTGACCGCTTCGACCGGCGCCATCATCACCCACTTCGGCTCGACGCCGCCGGTGGACTGCGCGACGATGCGCGCGATCGGCGATTTGCCGAGGCGCTGCGCGTTGCGTTCGCTGGTGACGACAACGGCCGCGGCGCCGTCGTTTGTGCCGGGCGCGTTGCCCGCGGTGACGGTGCCGTCTTTCTTGAATGCGGCGCGCAATTTGCCGAGGGCTTCGAGCGAAGTGTCCTCGCGCGGCGTTTCGTCCTTGCTGATGACGATGGGCGCGCCCTTCTTCTGCGGGATTTCGATGGGCACGATTTGCGCTTCGAAGAAGCAGGACTTCATCGCGCGCACCGCTTTCTGATGGCTTTCGAGCGCGTACTGATCCTGCTCCGCGCGCGAAATTTTATATTTTTCGGCGACAAGCTCGGCGGTGACGCCCATGTGGTAATCCTCGTAGGCTTCCCAGAGGCCGTCGTGAACCATCGAGTCAATCAACTGGCCGTTGCCGAGGCGGTAGCCGGTGCGCGCTTGCATCAGAAGATAGGGGCAATTCGACATGGACTCCATGCCGCCGGCGACAAGCGTGTCGGATTCACCGATGATGACGGCTTGCGCGGCGAGGCCGACGGACTTGAGGCCCGAGCCGCAAACTTTGTTGATGGTCATGGCCGCGACGCGATAATCGAGGCCGCCCTTGAGCGCCGCCTGGCGCGCAGGATTTTGGCCGAGGCCCGCTTGGACGACGTTGCCCATGATGCATTCGTCGACATCCTTGGGGTCGATGCCCGCGCGGCGAACGGCTTCGGCGACGACTTTGGCGCCAAGCTCTGGCGCGGTGAGCGGAGAAAGTCCGCCCATGAATTTGCCCATCGGCGTGCGGACGGCACTGAGAATGACTGGGGTTTCCATGATGAAAGCTCCTTTTAATATTGCGCGACTGCGAATACAACAGTATAGGCGGGACGATTGGCCGGGTCAATTTGGAGCACGAGCCGAGTATTTGGTTTTCTTTGATGTCATTTCCGTGCGGGCAAGAAGCGCGTGCTTGATCTAACGCGAGTACCTTCCCCTGCCGCGCCAGTCAGGGAGGATATGCCGAAACCAGTAAATGATCTTGAACCAGCCCGATGTTTCTATCAGAAGAATGGCACCCCATAGGTCGCTATGTTTACCACGATAGCGACGTTTCCAGTGCCAAATCGTGAGGATACAAATGTAGAAGAACAGTGGCACGATCATGATGGCCGCGGTAACGAACAGGATCGCTCTGAGTAAGACCAATCTGTCCGAAAACAGAAGTCCAACGGCAAGAGCGATTAGGCCTATAAATGCCGCCCAACCCAGTTTCCTCGTCATTGCGAATTTTTGTTCCAGCCATTCATCGCGCACGGATACCTCCCGACACAGTCTGCTTTAGCGGCGCTGTGATTGGGGAGATTAACGCAAGCAATTAAAGTTTAGAAATAAAATAGTCAATACATCGACGTGATATGGTTCCGTTCTCCCGGATTCAGATAGAATACGTATCACGCATGGCTCAAACGTCAGAAATCGAGTTGAATGCGGAGCAGCTTGCCGTGGTGGAGCACGGCGAGGGGCCGCTGCTGGTCGTTGCGGGCGCGGGGACGGGGAAAACGCGCGTGATCACGCGGCGGATTTGCCGGCTGCTCGAAATGAATCCGGAACTTTCGGGCGAAAATATTCTGGGGCTCACGTTCACCGACAAAGCCGCGAACGAAATGAAATCGCGCGTGACGAAGGCGGCGGGCGCAGCGGGCGGAAGGCGTGTGGCTGAGCACGTTTCACAAATTCTGCATGGACAGGATTCTGCTGGATTCGAACGCGGCACTGCAGGTGATCGAGCCGGTGGAGCACTGGATTTTGCTGCGCCGGAATATTCGCGAACTGGCGCTGAAGCATTTTACGCGGCTGGCGGAGCCGGGCGAATTTCTGAGCGACTTCGAGAAGTTTTTTTCGCGCTGCCAGGATGAACTGGTGACAGCGGAGGATTACCAGCGTTACGTCGACGGATTGCGGGCGGCATTTGAAATGCGCAAAGGGCTGCTCGACGCGGAAGTACGCGCGGCGGAAGAAGAAAATCTGGCGCGGCTCGAAGAAGTGGCGCGCGCGTACCGCATCAGCGAACGGCTGCAGCGCGAGCGGAACTTGATCACGTTCGGAGGCCAGCTCCTGCGCGCGGTGGAATTGCTGCGCAGCGACAAGGAGCGGCTGGAGCGGCTGCGCGAACAGTATCGCTACATTTTGGTTGATGAATTTCAAGACACGAATATCGCGCAGCTGGAGCTGCTGAGTTTGCTGGCGGGCGACCAGCGGAATATCGTGGCCGTCGGAGACGATAATCAAGCCATCTATCGTTTTCGTGGCGCGTCGTTTGGCAGTTTCACGATTTTTTTCGACCGCTTTTGCGGCGCGGGCAAAAATGTGGCCGGCAGCTTGCCCTTGAAATCGTTGACGCGGAATTATCGTTCGACAAAACGAATTTTGGGCGTCGCGAGCCAGGTGATTCAGCACAACGAGCATCCGGCGTTTCTGCCGCATCGCAGTCTGATCACGGAAAATCCCGCAGGCGAAAAAATTCGCATCGTGGAATTCGCGACGCCGGAGGAAGAGGCGCACTGGATCGTCGGCGAAATCGAGCGGCTGCACGCGGCGGGGCGTCCGTGGCGGAGTTGCGCCGTGCTGTATCGCAAGCACGCGCACCGGACGCGAATCGTCGACGTGCTGCGGCGCAAGAGAATTCCGTTCGTGATTCGCGGGCTTTCCGTGCTGTCGAACACGCTGGTGCGCGATCTGCTGGCGTATTTGCGGTTGATCGCGATTCGCTCGGACAATGTGGCGTTTTCGCGCGTGGCGGCCGCGCCGTATTGGGGATTCGAGCCGCGTGACCTGGTGCGCCTCGCGGAACGCACGCGGCGAAGCCAATCGCTCGCGGACGTGCTCGAAGCACCGCAGCAAGAATTTTCGTTCACGCCACAAATTAAATCCGGCGAACTGGTGAATTTTTTGCGGGGATTGCGGCAGCAGGCGTCGAGAGCGAGCGCACGCACCGTGTTTGATTCGCTGGTGGCCGGGCTGGGACTTTCGCCGCTGCCTTCGGATGCGGACCGATTGAACCTCGAACGGCTGGTGACGTTCCTGACGGAGTGGGAGAAGAAGAGCGAAGACAAATCGCTCGCGGCGTTCATCGAATATTTCGATTTCTTTCTGCAGGCAGGCGGGGAAATCGCGCAGACGGAGGAATCGGCGGACGACGCGGTGCAGCTTTTGACCGTGCATTCGGCGAAGGGACTCGAATTCGATCACGTATTCGTGCTGACGATTTCCGACGGCGAATTCCCGGCGCGGCCGCAAGCGCCGGTGCTGGAATTTCCGGCGGCGCTGATGAAAGAGGAGCAGCCCAAGGGCGAATTCAGGATTCAGGAGGAGCGGCGACTTTTTTACGTGGCCATGACGCGCGCGCGGCGGCTGCTGACGCTTTCGACCATCGTCAACAATCGCAAGAAATGGTCGCCGTTTCTGGAGGACATTCTCGAAGATCCGAAATTGAAAGCGGCGCACGCGGAACAATTGGCCCCGAAGGTGAACATTCCCAAAGAAGACGAGACGGTCGGGTCTTTACCCGCCGATCCGCGACTGCCGCAGCTTTTCCCGGCGATTCCGGAAAATTCGCGCGCGTATTCGCGAATAGCCCTATGGGCCAAGGCGTTTCATCCGCCATTGGGCGAGCCGCTGCAACTGAGCGCTTCGGCGATTGAGACGTACAAGAGCTGCCCGATGAAGTATTTGCTGCAGCAAGTGTGGGGAATCCGAGGCGGGCCGCAGGCGGCGATGACGTTTGGCAACGTGATGCACACAACGATTCGCGAATTCGTGCGCGAAATACGCAAGGAGCGACGCGTGACGTTCGAAGAAGTCATCGGAATATTTGAGCGTGAGTGGTCCGCCGCAGGATACCAAGACGATTATCAGGAGGAAGAATATCGCAAAGCCGGACGCGAGCAACTGCAGGCGTTCTGCGAAAGCTATTCGCGCGCGCCGGCGGACGTGTTGCATCAGGAGAAGGCGTTCGAGTTGCCGCTCGACCCGAACGTCGTGATCATCGGGCGAATGGATCAGATCAACCGGTTGGGCGAGGGGGAAGTGGAGATCGTCGACTACAAGACGGGAAATCCAAAACGCGCAAAGCAGGCGGACCAGAGTTTGCAGCTAAGTTTGTACGCGCTGGCGGCGCGGGAAGTTTTAGAACTCGAGCCGGAGCGGCTGGTTTTTTACAACTTGACGACGAATGAAGCGGTGGCGACGACGCGCGACGCGAAGGCGCTGAAGAAGGCGAAAGAAAGCGTGGCGGAAGTCGCCGATCTGATACGTGCGGCGGAATTCCCCGCCAAGCCGGGATTCATCTGCCGCTACTGCGACTACCGGCCTATTTGCCCGGCGCACGAACACTTGATCTCGATACAACTCGTAAACACAAATTGATGTTTGAAAAAAAAGAGCAGCCGATCGGGCTGCCCTTTTTGTTTATTGTTCGTTGTGTTTCGTTTTTCGGTGCCGGGGTTTTAGTTTACCGGCGGTTGCGCGCATGAACTACTTTGGCGTTTCTCCCCACGAGCAAGCCGCGCTCTGAAAAATCCGGAGCGCGAATCCTGATCGCTTCCTCCTTCTATACGCGGGTACGCGCGCGATATCAAGCGAAAAACAAAAAGGCGATGGCGAGTTGTTCAGAGTGAATCAATGCCGATCCGAAGAAAATCAGCGCGGGAAAGAGGCGTAGTATCCCTTGCGCGCCGTGACCGAGAGGCCGGGGCGTTCCACGCGCACTTCAATGGAATGGTAATTGCCTTTGCCAACGGTCTTGGAGGGCTCAAACGCGAGAGTGTATTGGTTGCGCGCTTCCTCGGTGAGTGCTGAGTACATGCGTTCAAGATCGAGCTGCTTGCTCGCGGGAAAAACATCACCGCCAGTCGGATTGGCATACTGCGCCAAGCGGCCGGGACGCTGAAGTTTGAGAATATCGGCGCTGGAATCAACGGCAATCGCATACACGGAGATATTGTTAGCGAGCAAAAGCTGCAGCGTGTTGTTGAAGCTCCACTGATTATTGCGATCGTTATCGCCGTCGGAGACGAGAAAGATAATTTTGCGGCGATCGCGAGGACGATTACGAAGCATTTCGGCGGCGTAATGAATGGCGTCGTCGACGTGTTTCGTCACGCCATTGGTATTGGTGCCCATCAGGGGAATATCGGCGGCTCCGCCGAGGGTTTGGCCGTTTATGCGCGGGGGAGTTGTCATCACCATGGAGGGCGTGCCGGGGACGCGCGAGTCGAGAGAATCTTTTTGATTCGTGCGAATCGCTTTGAGCCTGGCAAACAGCGCGTCGTTGTTGGGGGAAAAATCCATCACAGTTTGCGGATACTCATCGAAGCGCACGAGCGCAACTTCGTCATTGGGCCCAAAGCTGGCGGCGATGCTGTCAAGGCTCTTCTGGACTGTTTGCGATTCCTTGGTGGGGAGATCGTCGTCAAGGATAACTACGGCGGAAATGGGGAAAGGCTCATTCCAAAAAAAACGGATGGGCTGCTCGACGCCGTCCTGAAAGACGCGGAAATCGTTTTGCTGCAAGTCGGGAACAAGATTTCCGTCGGGGTCCTTGACCGTGACAGGCACGAGGACCTCATTGACTTGAACTTTCAGTCTTGCAGGGGCTTGCTGGGGCTTCGCGGCGGGTTTTTGCGGGGGGCGGGTCGCTTGCGAGGCAGTGCCGGTCTGCGCGGCCAAGCCCGCAGGAAACAGCACAGCGGCGGCAAAAATCGCCACAAGTTTTCTCATTTTCCCCCTGCCCCCAACCCCGTGCATGCGGCGGATATATTACGCCAACTTGCCGCCGCTGTGGGACACATCCGTTTGCGCGTGAGGCGCATCGAACTATCCGCGATGAAGAACAATCGTAATCATACAATGATTTTCCGCACAGTGAGACGATCGTTGGCGAAATCGAGATACTTGGCTGCGGCAGCAGTGTTTGTCGCGCTCGCGATTGGCGTCCCGCAAATTTTGATGCAAGGAACGGGTCTGGGGTTCACCGCAAAGGCGGGAGAACCGCGGCCACAGATTCCGGTACAAATTCCGGTGAAAAAGCCGGACGGGCAGCAGAAGAAGAAACAGCAGGAGCCGGACGGCGGCGTGACGCACGTCAACGTGAACCTGGTGAGGTTGTATGTGACTGTGCGCGATTCGCACGGCGCAATCGTTCAGAACCTGGAGAAGAAAGATTTCACCGTTTACGAGGACGGCAAAGAACAGACGATTGCTTTCTTTTCAAAGGACATGACCGACCCGATCACGCTGGGGATGATGATCGACACCAGCGGCAGCGAGGAAGATTTCCTGGAGGCCGAGAAGGAAACGGCATCGCGATTTCTGCGGGACATACTGCGCAAGGATGACCTGGCGATGCTGGTTTCTTTTGATACGCAAGTGAATTTGCTGGCCGACTTCACCGACGACAAGAAAATCCTGCAGGCTGCACTGCAAAAAGCGGAAATTAATGCGCCGGTGGATTTGGGGCCGACGAACTTGAATCAACAAGGCACCGTGCTCTACGATGCGATTTATCAAGTTTGCCGCGACAAACTTCCGTCGGAAACAGGCCGCAGAGCGTTGATCATTCTGACTGACGCGCAGGACGAGGGAAGCAACCACAGCGTGCAAGACGCGATTCTGGCCGCGCAGCAAGCCAATGCGGTCATCCATGTTTTGCTGGTGGCGGATCCGCGGTACGCTTTCAGCCTCGATTACATAGGGAGAAGTATTGCTGCCGAAATGGCATCTCAGACGGGCGGACGCGTGATCGCAGTGCACAACAATAATGGTCTCGATAAAGCGTTCGATGAAATTTCGCAGGAACTGCGCAGCCAGTACGTGATCGCCTACTATCCCACGAATACAACGGCGAATGGAGCGTTTCGGAAGATTAAAGTGGAGACGACGACCAAAGGCCTTCGCGTTCTGACGCGCAAAGGTTATTACGCTCCGGGGCTCAACGAGCGGTAGAGTCTGTACCGCGGACCGGAATCAAGCAGCCACAGCGACCGTCGTGCCTCCAGAAGCTAAAGCCCCGTTGAATTCCCCGGTCAATGTCGGAGGCTAAGAGCCTCTGTGGCAACTCATAGCGACGGACCTCAGCGGCTGAAGCCGCACTGATTTTGAGGCGTTGACGGCACGGCTGAAGCCGTGCCATGACAAAAACCGAAGTTAGCGCACAGGCTCTGAAGCCTGCCCACCCGCCCCGGCGGGCAAGCGGCAGGCAGGCTCCGACCCCCTATAAAAATATTTGGTTCCGCAGGGAAAACGAGCAAGTCTCGAATCGACGCAGTCAAAAAACCTCAAAAATAGCGACCGGCGTGAACGCTTAACGTGGCGGTGCGCCTGCACCTGGTGTGGTTGGCACAGCCGGAGAGGTAACCGGAGCGGTGGCGTAATAGCCCTTGCGGTAGCGGGCGATCAGGCCTTTGCGGTCTACGCGAAGGTCCAGTCGGTGAAACCCGCCGTCCGCGTCCGTACTAGGCAACGCGTAACCGAGCAAATACTGGCTGCGAAGCTCGTCTCCAATGTCGAGAAATGATTGCGCGAGATCATCGACCCGATACGGAAAGAAAACGCGACCACCCGTTTCGTCGGAGTATTCCTGAAGGATCTTATCGCCCTCTGAAAGATGAAGTTTTTCCGGAGTAGGCGTGTCGATGGTGACCCAGTCGTTGTTGGTGCTGATGGCATAAATGGAAACGCCGGCACGGTCAGCCATCTGAATGGCGTCGCTCAAGGCATGATCGCTGAGATTGTCGTCACCATCGCTGATGAGGACGAGGACGCGGCGGATATCGGGATTGGGACCAGTGGCAGGAGGCGCATTCATGAGTTTCTGGCTGGCAACGTAAATTGCATCGTTCAGCGCCGTGCCGCCGCCGGAATTTTGTTTTTGAATTACGGAACTCAACTGGCCCACGTCGTCCGTATAGTCCTGGATGACTTCGGGTTCGTTGTCGAAAGTCATCAAGAATGCCAGATCCTGATTGCGGCGAATCACGTTGTAGAGGAAATCGGTTGCGGCGTCTTTTTCAAAATGCAGGCGCTCGCGAATGCTGTTTGATGTGTCGATAAGCATTCCGATGCGCAGAGGCAAATCCGCCTGGCGGCTGAATTGAGTGATGGGTTGTTGCTTGCCGTCCTCGAAAATCTTGAAGTCACTTTTGTTCAGATCCGTGACGAATTTATTGCGGCGATCCATCACGGCGGCGACCAAATGGACCAGTCGAACGTTCACATGAAGAGTAGGCGCTTGCTGGGGAGCGGTTTGTTGCTGACCGGCCGGAGGCGGCGGGGGCGGCAAAGGTTTTTGCTGGGCGAATGCGGGGCCGGCAATTCCAACGAGAAAAGATAGCGAGATTGCTGCGATGGTCGATTTGAACATAGGTTTGGTCACCAATTTCTCATGAAGATGGGTGGATTATAGGTACGGTGCGAGCACAGCGTCAATCGATTCAGCGCCGGCACCCGAGGCGCGGCCGAGTTCGCGAAGATAGTTTGCGAGATCTTGCGGCATGGGCGCACGCACATCGATCACCTTCCCCGTGGTTGGATGCAGAAAACGGAGATGGAAGGCGTGAAGAAAATTGCGGGCGAGCAGGGGAACACTCGCGCTGCCGGCCTTGGGCTCCGCGGGCGCGCCGTAGAGCGTGTCTCCAACAACGGGATGACCGAGAGCCGAAAAATGAACGCGAATTTGATGCGTGCGGCCCGTGTGCAGATCAGCTTCCAAGAACGTGTAGCCCGCCAGGCGCATGCGTACGCGCCAATCCGTGCGGGCGGGGCGGCCTTCGCGGCGGCGAGTGGTCATGCGAACGCGACGATGCAGATCGCGTGCCACTGGCAACTCGATGCGGCCAGTATCTTGTTTCAGACGGCCGTGGAGAAGCGCGATATAGGTTTTGCTGACTTGGCGGTCGCGAAATTGATTGGAGAGGGCGCGATGGACTTTATCGTTTCGCGCAACGATAAGCGCGCCGGAAGTTTCGCGGTCGAGGCGATGCACAATTCCCGGACGCAGTTCCCCGCCGATGGATGAAAGCTCGCCGCGCGCGCCGAATGCGTGCAACAGGGCGCTCACCAACGTACCGGTTTTCACTCCCGCGCCGGGATGAACGGCCATTCCAGCGGGTTTGTTGACAACGATCAAATCGTCATCGGCATAGAGAATTTCAAGCGGGATGGCTTCGGGCTGCGCGTGCATGGGGGTTGGCGGAGGAATTTCGATTGCGACCGCATCGCCAGCTTCGACGCGATAGGAGCGTTTGACGAGCGCGCCATTCACGCGGGCGTGGCCGTGGTCGAGCAGCGACTGGATGCGCGTGCGGCTGAAGTCAGGGAGATGCGATGTTAAAAAAAGATCGAGGCGTTGGCCGGCGTCTTCGGAGGCTACCGTGAGTTTGGCCGCGCGCGCGAAATCGCGGGGTGCGTTCGCTTGGTCAAGTGCGGCATGTTCCGAGGTCATGTCAGTCGGTAAGAGTTCCCGCCCAAAACTATTGGCGCGCAGCGGCAGGCTCGGGGCGATGGAACGCTGCCGGGCGTTTCATTCCACGGCGCCAGATCCAGATGCCGATCAGAATCAAGGCGAGGCTGACAACCTGCATCAGCGAAAATCGGCCGCGGAGAAACAACGTGCGGTCAGGATCGGCGCGCACAAACTCAATCAGGCCGCGTTCGATGCCATAAAGGACCATATAGGTTGCGAAAATCTCTCCAGCGAAACGCTGTTTTTTCGCGAGGAAGACGAGAATGAGGAAATTGATGAACTCCGCGATGGATTCGTAAAGCTGCGTCGGATGGAGAGGAATGTTGAGCGGCGTGCCCACCAGTTCGGCTGCGCGCGGATTTGTGAAAACGACGCCCCAGGGCAGCCACGTGGGCTTGCCGTAACAACAACCGGCGGCGAAGCAGCCGAGCCTGCCGATGGCGTGGCCCAGAGGCAAACCCGATGAATAGCAATCGGCCAGCGGCAAAAATGGGATGCGCTGGAAATGGGTGTACAGAGCTGCCACCACGGCTGCACCGATTAGTCCACCATAAAACGTGCCGCCGGATTGCAAGGTCGCCAATGTAAAAATATCGTGGGGATGCTGCGAGTAATATCTGCCGTTAACGAGAATGAGCCAAATTTTCGCGGCGACAAGTGCGACGAGGACCATATAGATCCCGAGATTCCAGATGCGCTCCGGGTCAATACCTGCCTGCGGCGCATAGTGGCACGCATACCACAAACCGAGAAGGACACCAGTGGCAACCAGCACGCCGTATGTATAGACGGGGATAACGCCCCAAGGCGTGGGGATTGTCCCTAAGAGAGGATGCATGTCTAGGCGGCTCCCTGGCGCCTAGAATGACCCCAATCGCGAAAGAGTTCCAGCAAAACAAGAGTCGCACCAACGACGATGGCGGAATCGGCGATGTTGAATGTGGGCCAGTGGTGCGATTGAATGTGAAGATCGATGAAGTCGGTGACGCCGCGCTCCGTTAGGCGATCGAGCACGTTGCCCATGGCTCCGCCTAAAATCATAGCCATGCCGATCTGGCCCGTGCGGCCGCCCGCGCGTTCGGCGGCGAGAAGCCAAAACAAGAAGACAATCACCGCAACCGAGAAAGTAATCAGCAGGAATCGCGTTGTGGGCGAGTGCGCGTCGGCAAACATGCTGAAAGCGACGCCGGGATTGCGCGTGTGGATGAGGTTAAGGATGCCCGGTATAACGACGTGCAGATAATCGGCAGAGGTGTATTTTTCGATGAGGTGCTTGGTGGCCTGGTCGGCGGCAAGTACGGCGGCGATGATGAGAATCAGCGCAGCGCCACGCGATGCTGCGCGAGGCCGCCATCAGCGATTGGCGTTCTCAACGGCAGCGTCGCGGCTGCTTTCGATTTCGGCGATGGCCGCAGTGCAACGCTCGCAGATACGAGAGCTTTTGCCAGGGGTCCGAGCGCGGAATGCAGTCCCAGCGCGGCTGCTGACGCAGTGCAGTACTTCAAGAAATCTCGTCTCGATATTCTCATTTTCTTCCTCCTTGGTTTTTTGAATCAAAGTTATTCCGTTCAACCAACTCGTCAAACTTCTCTTCCTGTTCCAATCGATGTGCCTCCTTTTTGCAATGTATTGCATGCTAAAGTGTTCCAAATCCTGTTGCCAGGACAGCTTTGCTTCAGGATTCCCTCATAACGGAAAATCCGAAGCAAATATCTGATTTTGTGACGTTCTTCCGCGGACCTCCCTGAATCGGATAGTCCTAATTCCACTTGGTCAGGCAAAACCGTTTTCTACGTCAGATTATGCTGCTGGTTTACTTTTGATACGCGTGTATTCCATGACTACACGGTAAAGGAGGGTCGTTGTCAGGTTGGTAATGTTATGCGGTTTTCAATGTCAAAAAAAGGGTGATGCCGATTGTGTTGCAGAAAATGAGATCAATAAATAAAAAAGCCGGGACCGAATATCTCTGGGATACTTCGGTAACCCGGCTGTCTCGGTGAGACCCTGTAGGCTTTCCGCCCCACCCTCGCGGGTGGTTGAGTATTATCGTGCATCTTGTTATATCAATATATTAGTTTCAGAATGCGTAAAGAAAATAACCCATTGTCATGACGCTGTCAATACATAAAACACTCATTGTGTTACAAATATGTAAAAATGTTCTTGACATAAATACCAGTTAATGACGGAACGCAGGGGAAGCTAAAGCTTACAACTACACTACGAATTATGGCCGGCACAAGGCAATGAATGCAGCCACGCAGGTTAGTCAATGGAGGACGGGGTTACTCCACAGCGTCTTGTGCCCCCGCTGAACCTGCTGCCGACCATCGAACCCGGCACTTTGCCGGTGGTTCGGATATACTCCTTGTCTACCCGGGTCCACTAGCTGTATAATTTGGCAGATTTACTATAATTTAATTCAGCAGTGAACGGAAATGAGTCGATGAAACTGAACACGAAACTGGTGATGATCATGCTTTCACTCCTGATCATCGCCATGTGTGCGCTTTTTATCCTGAACCAGTTTAGCCAGAACGATCTGGTCAAAGAAATACAGGAAAGCTCCACGGAAATCTCCAAGGCTATCCAGATAAGCGTGGCGGACCTGACTTCGGAAGGCACCGCCCCTTCACGGCTGAAAGACTATCTGAAAGAAGCCAAGAAAAAGGGGATAACAGGAGTTAGTATCATCGATAACGAAGGGGAGATTATCGACTCTTCCGATCCGGCCAGAGTCGGCAAGAAGCGTGATTTGAAAAAATGGGAAAAGGTCTGAGGGCAGCGCGCATTACGCGTTCCAGAAGATCACATCGATCCCTCCCAACACCCGTATGATCTTCTGGTACCTGTTATCGTGGGGGATGAGCAGCTCGGCTACGTCAGCATCAAACTGCTCCTCGACAATATTCAGACGATACAGCATGCCAACTTCATGTATCGGCTGACCGTAACCTTCCTGGTGTTCATGCTGGGAATCGGTCTCATAATTTTTCTTGCCCGGAAATATACCGCGCCGATTCACCGGTTGGCGGAGAGCGTCAAGAAGGTTTCCGCCGGCGGCTTTTCTGAAACCTTTCCCGTAGAAAGTAATGACGAGATAGGTGAACTGGCCATGAATTTCAACGAAATGGTCAAAAAACTCAAGGAGAGGGAAGACCTGGAGAAAAGGCTGAACGAAGCGGAACATCTTTCCAAAGTCGGACAGCTGGCTGCCGGCATAGCCCATGAAATCCGGAACCCGCTCAATTACATCAGCCTGGCCGTTGATCACCTGAAAGGGGATAGTAGCCTTGCCGGTTCCGAACGCGGGCAAGAACGGGATGAACTCCTGGACAAAATCAAGGAAGAAGTACGCCGAGCAAATTATATGGTGCTCAATTTCATGAGCTACGGCAGACCGCTCAAGCTGCGGGCAAACAACCTCCTATGCGGATCTCCTTGAAAGGGCACTTTCTCTCATACAGGACAGACTGACGGAGCAACGGATTGAGCTTGTCATCGACATCCAGCCGGACCTGCCCGCGATGGAGGCAGACTCTGAATTGCTGCGAACTTGCCTGGTCAACCTTATCACCAATGCCTCCCATGCCATGCCGGATGGCGGAAAAATCACCCTGGGAGCACGCTACGACGCGGAGAGTCGGGCTTTCCACCTCACTTTTGCCGACGAAGGTATCGGGATCAGACCGGAAGACATACCAAAGATCACGCAGCCCTATTTCACCACCAAGGAGACAGGAATTGGACTCGGGCTGGCAATAACAGAAAGGATTGTGAAGGAACATGGTGGAGTATTGTCAGTAGAGAGCACTCTCGGCAAGGGATCGGTTTTCACGATTTCACTCCCGGCCCGACGGAAGGAGCAGGATCTATGAAGGGAGGCTATACTCGTTGTTGATGATGAAAAAGGGCAGCGTGAAATTCTTGATATCATCCTGAAAAAGGAAGGGTACCGTGTTGTGACCGTCCCCGGTGCCCGTGAAGCATTGGAGCATCTCGAAACCGATGAATTCGACATTATCCTCACCGACCTTACGATGCTGGGCATCTTCGGGCATGGAACTGTTGGAAAGAGTGCTTGACTGAAAACCCTCAGCAGTGCATCATTATCATGACGGCCCACGGCACGATAGATTCTGCCGTGGAAGCTATGAAAAAGGGAGCCTTCGACTATCTGGAAAAACCTCTGGACAGGGATCCCCTTCTCATGACGATCTGGAGAGCCTTCGAACGTCTGAATCTTCTTCAGGAAAACCGGAATTTGCACAAGCAGTTGGAGGCGAACCAGGGAGTTCCGACAATCATCGGTTCCCATCCAAAAATGAAGGAAGTATACCGGGTCGTCAACAAGATCGCTCCCACATCATCCACCGTGCTCATTTTCGGCGAATCGGGAACCGGAAAGGAACTGGTTGCTCAGGCCATCCACAACGGAAGTGCCCGCAAGGACAGGCCCTTTATGGCCATCAACTGCGCCGCAATCCCGGAGTCCCTCATCGAAAGCGAGCTGTTCGGACATGAAAAAGGCTCGTTTACCGGGGCAAGCTCCCGCGAAATAGGACTCTTCGAAGCAGCGAACAGCGGGACTATTTTTCTGGACGAAATTGGGGAAATGAATGTCTCCATGCAGGCGAAACTGCTACGGGCCATCCAGGAACGGGAAATCCGTCGCGTCGGAGGCAAGATCAGTATCCCCATTGATGTGCGGATCATCTCGGCCACCAACAAAGACCTGGAGCAGGAAATCAGGAAGGGAAATTTCCGGGAAGACCTCTACTACCGGTTGAACGTCATTCGAATCAACCTTCCTCCCCTCCGGGAAAGGGGCAGCGACATCATCGCCCTGGCGGAATTCTTTGCCAGGAAATCCGCTGATGCCGACGGCATAGCGCTGCAGGGAATCTCGAAACCGGCCTTGAGGCTTCTCTCACAAATTATTCCTGGCCCGGAAACGTGCGACAGCTGGAATCGGTCATCGAGCGGGGTGTTCTCATGACCGAAAGCGATTTCATCCAACCGGAAGACCTCCCCGCCGAGATCCAGCACGAAAGGATGCCGGACTCCGGGTTGTCTATCGATTTCCCTCCGGAAGGAATATGCATTGACGACCTGGAACGGGAGCTCATCATCAAGGCCATGGAAAGGACCGGATGGGTCATCGGCAAGGCAGCTCCTCTGCTGGGTATGACTTACAAAACGCTGCAGTACCGGTTGGAAAAATACGCCATTGCAAAACCGGAGAAAATGACACATAACCCGTCCTGATCTCCTCTCATGCATTACCAACGTCATGACCTCGCACCGGCCGACGAAAAAAGGAGCCGATTTCATGGATTTTTCGAAAAAACTTCACCGGTTTACCGTTGTTCCATCATTGCCGCAGGAACTTTCCGGGTTGCACACCATAGCCTATAATCTCTGGTGGACCTGGGAACCGCAGGCAATCGAACTCTTCAGAAGAGTTGACCTGGAACTCTGGAGGGAAACCCGCCACAATCCAGTGAAGATGCTGGGCTCCCTGCAGCAGTCGCGCCTCGAGGAACTGCTGGCGGACGACGGTTTCATGGCTCACCTGCACCGTGTCGAAGAGATGCTCAGGGAATATATGGAAGGGAAAACCTGGTACAAAAAGGCCCGCAAGACCGCCTCTCCCCTCCGTGTAGCCTATTTTTCCATGGAATTCGGCCTTCATGAATCGATCCCCATCTACTCGGGTGGACTGGGAGTCCTCTCCGGAGACCACCTGAAATCAGCGAGCGACCTGGGTATTCCCCTGGTCGGGGTAGGCCTTCTCTATCGCCATGGTTATTTCCGCCAGTACCTGAATATTGAAGGGTGGCAACAGGAGATATATCCGGAAAACGATTTCTATAACATGCCACTCCGTCTCGAAAGGGATAGCGACGGAACTCCCCGTACCATCAGCCTGGAATTAGGGAATCATACGGTAAAAGCCCGAATCTGGAAGGTACAGGTCGGCCGCGTCCCACTCTTCCTCCTCGACACAAGCCTTGAAGAAAACGCCTGGGAGGATCGGAAAATCACCGCCAAGCTTTACGGCGGCAACCAGGAAATGCGCATCAAGCAGGAGATCCTCTTGGGGATTGGTGGCCTGAGAGCCCTCAAGATGCTCGGTATTGAGCCCGAAGTTTGCCACATGAATGAAGGTCACGCGGCTTTTCTCGCACTTGAGCGAATCAGGGTGCTCATGAAGGAAGCTAATCTGAGCTTCCATGAGGCACGGGAACTGACAATCGTCGGTACCGTCTTTACCACTCACACACCGGTCGAGGCGGGAATTGATCACTTTGATCCGGAACTGGTGAATGGCCATTTGGGAAGCTACTACCAGGAACTCGGTCTGTCCCGGGAAGAGTTCCTCTCCCTGGGAAGGCAAAACCAGAAGAACCCGCAAGAGACATTCTGCATGGCTGTTCTTGCTCTCAGACTGGCGGTATTACAACGGTGTCAGCAAGCTGCATGGCCAGGTGTCACGAAAGATGTGGAAAAACATCTGGATGGAACTCCCTGAAGAGCATCTTCCTCTGACATCCATTACCAACGGTGTCCATACCAGGACCTGGCTCTCCAATGAGATGGCCGGCCTGCTTATCCGTTATCTGGGCACTCGCTGGCTCGACGATCCCACCGACTATGACATCTGGAAAAATCCATGTTGTGCCTGACGCCGAGCTCTGGCGGACCCATGAACGCTGTCGCGAAAAGCTTGTGACCTTTGCCAGAAAAAGAATTAAGGAGCATTTCCATCACGTTGGAGCAACGGCCAAGGAAATTGCGTCGCTGACGAGACCCTGGATCCCGAGATCCTGACCATCGGTTTTGCCCGGCGATTCGCCACCTATAAACGGGGAACACTCCTTCTCCGCGATCTCGATCGACTCGACCGAATTCTCAATCATCCAACACGTCCGGTGCAGATAATTTTCGCAGGCAAGGCACATCCCGCAGACTTCGAAGGGAAGGAACTTATCCGCCAGATTCATGCAGGTCTCCCTGCAGGAGCGGTTCCGTCACCGCATTGCCTTTATCGAAGACTATGATCTCGCCGTGGCTAGAAAAATGGTCCAGGGCGTCGATGTCTGGCTGAACACCCCGCGTCGCCCTCTTGAGGCAAGCGGAACCAGCGGCATGAAGGTTGCGTTCAACGGCGGACTGAACATGAGTGTCCTTGATGGATGGTGGCCCGAAGGGTACCGCGGCGACAACGGCTGGGCAATCGGCAAAGGCGAGGTGTACGAAGACATCGAGTACCAGAATGAAGTTGAAAGCAGGGCCATCTATGACCTTCTGGAAAAGGAAGTGGTGCCGCTCTATTACGACCGGGGAAGCGACGGAATCCCCCGCGGCTGGCTGGCATGCATGAAGGCTTCCTCTAAACCCTCTGCCCGACATTCAGCACCGAAAGAATGGTGCAGGAATACACCGACAGGTTTTTGCACACTCTCCATCCTTTGAGCAATGGCAAAAATTGTACGAAACGGATCAGGCCCTGGCAAAAGATCTTGCCCAGTGGAAAAACGTGATGTACAGGCTCTGGCCGCAGGTCAGGATTGACGAGACAGATGCGGAAATTGTCGATGATATTACCGTAGGAATGATGATACCCATAACGTCCAGGTGTTCTCGGCGAAATTCAACCGGATGATGTCGCTGTGGATGTCTATTTCGGGGTCCTCGATTCCAGGGGCAACATCGTCGGCGGAGAACTTGTGCCCCTCAAACCGGCGGAGCAACTGAGCCGCGGCCTTTATCTCTTTTCCGGCGAAATAGAGTGCCGGTTCTGTGGGCGGCACGGCTTGATGATCAGGGTAATGCCCAAACACGGCAAGTTGGGTGCAGTTTACGAACCGGGGTTGATTCTCTGGGGAGCAGCCGTTTCACAATACGCGTACCGGACGGTAACCGATGGATGTTCTGGTCAATGACATTACCCAAAGCCTGGTGCAACAGCTCGCGAAGACTTCGCCTGTTTCAACGTTCGAAGCGGAGCGGCAGTCAACGGGCCAATTTCAGCTAAACCCGGGCCAACTGGTACAAGCTGAGATTCTGGCAAGCCTGCCGAACAACAGATTCCTGGCGCGCATTGCCGGAGAACTTTTCAAGATTGAACTGCCTTTGATTCTCCAACCCGGGGAAACCCTGCACCTGACCGTGGTTTCCGATGAGCCGCGCCCTACTTTTGCCCGTCACGGTCCGAAAAACAGTGCAATGCCGGTCAGCATCAGCGATACCGGCAAATGGTTGAGCATGCTTGCCCAAATGGGATATCCGGCCAGCAGGCAGCTTTGCCCCGCAACGGCATATTACTCACCGGTCCACCCGAAGATACCGGTCTCCTTGCAACGCTTCTGCAAAATGCGCTGTCCATGAGCGGCGTTTTTTATGAATCCCATCTTGTGCAGTGGTTTCTGGGGGAACTCCAGTTAAAGGACATCCTCAAGGAACCGCAGGGAAAGCTGGCAACCCCGGCAAAGACTCCCGCGGATGCGCAATCTTCACACAAAACGGTAACAATCGATGGGAAAAATCCGGCTGAAAAACCAGATGAATTGATTCCGATCGACAGGCCACGTACCGGCAATCGCCGGGAATCCGCCGAACCTGTCGATTCCAGGACAATTCCCATAATCCAGGATCAGTTGCAAACCCTGCAAACCGGCCAACTCGCCTGGCAGGGGCAAGCCTGGCCCGGTCAGAACATGGAATGGACCGTTTCCGAACGGGAAGCGGAGACCGGAGAAAATACGGGGAAAAACTGGCAAACTACGTTGCGCATTGCTTTGCCGACTCTGGGCGAAGTTAATGCAACACTGCGGCTTAACAACGAGGGTGTCCACCTTCTCATAAAGGCAGACCGGGATTCGGCAGTGACCGTAATGCAGGAAGAGCGGCAGGACCTCGAACGGGCAATGTCCGCGGCAGGTGTAAAATTGCTCGAAATAGTGGTTGAACAGGAAAAACATGGACCAGGAACTTGAAAAAGCGGTTGCACTGACCTATAAGGAAGGGCAATTTGCGCCACAGGTAGTGGCCAAAGGACGGGGTAGCAACAGCCGAAGCAATTATTGCCTTGGCCAAAGAATCCGGAGTATATGTCCATGAATCACCGGACCTGGTTACCCTGCTGATGCAGGTCGACCTTGACCAACACATTCCTCCCGAGCTGTACTATGCCGTTGCTGAGCTGCTGGCCTGGTTATACCGGCTGGAAAACAGGGACGAGCATTTAAGGAAGCCAACCTGAAGACAAAATTTTTCTCGATTTTTTGTTAGTTTCTCTTGAAGAAAATCTCAATACACTATATCTTTAGTGCTCAAATTTGACGACCTCGTAAAAAGCCCACCCGTGCTTCACCGAGCTTAGAATCCGGCGTTCAAGGTTTTAGTTTTCCGACTTTGAACATGAAGCGTTGAACGGTTTCACGTTTTTTATGCGGAGATTTTTGACCTGTGTGTCTCTTCTCGGAATTTTCATAAAATCCATTACATTTTATTTGCAGAGAAAATCGAATGTATTCTGTCAAAAACTGTCTGTTTTTTCTTGTATTGTTATTCAGCATTACCTCCTGTACCAACATGGTTCCCCGCGAAAGCCTCAGTATCCTCTCACGAACGATACCTACGGCGATCCGGTCAAAGTAGTGACGATTCCTCTGCCGGTAATCGCTTCCAGCCCTAACGAGGGTATCACCTACGGCGCTCTGGGAGCCTTTCTGCTCCATAACAGCAAAGACGAAGTCGGTACCCTGCTTGCGCCGCAGATCAACAAAAACCAGAACTTCGGGATCACCACCACTCTTTACGGCGCTTTTTACCCGTCACCAGACAGAAACTGGGAGATGAACCTTTCCAAATCGACTAAGGTCAACCAGGACTACGAATTTAAAATCCGCGACAATACTTTCCTCGATAAAAAGCTGGAACTAAATACTTACCTTTCCTTTTCACCGACGGTTCGTCCCGTTTTTTCGGCTTTCAGTCCAATAGCTCCCCAAACAACGAGACCAACTATGCCGATGAAGAAACCGGATTCAACTTCTCCGCGGGGTATAAACTCACCAACAATGTACAACTGGTATTCGGAGAACGTTTCAAGGTTGTAAATATCGGCCAGGGGGCCGTGAAGAGCATCCCCTTCATTAGAGACAAATTCACGGTCAGTGAGGTCCCCGGCATTGACGGCTTCAAAGCCCATGCGCAGAAGATAGCCATTGTATACAGCACCCTGGACTCAAGAGATATGCCCACCCATGGGTACTACGGGAAAGCTTCCATCGAACAGAGCCTCAAAGCCCTCGGCAGCAGCGCCGATTACCGCCATTATGAGGCGGAAGTGAAAGGTTATTTCCCGTTGCGGGAGGCTCGATACATAACGGTGGCCCGGCTTGTGTACAATCAGACTCTCGGCAGCGATGTGCCTTTTCTGGAAAGGAGCAGTCTCGGCGGGGAGACAACTCTGAGGGGATATGGCCGCAACCGGTTTATCGACAGCAGCTATTTCCTCTGCAATCTTGAAGAGCGCATCAGACTATTCCGCTGGCAGCTTTTCATTGTTAACACTGACTGGGAACTTGCCCCCTTTGTTGACCTTGGCTCCGTCATGGAAAGTCTCAACGAGGCGCAGAGGAAGGATTTCCAGTTCAATCCCGGCATCGGTTTCAGGGCCGTTGTTCGGCCCAACATCGTCGGCAGGGTCGATATCGGCTTCGGTAACGAAGGGCCGGCGGTGTTTGTCGGGCTGGGGTATCCGTTCTGAGGGGGATATTGACAAGGTCGGACAGACGGGCCAGTCCCTGCGATTCCCCAATTTTCGGTAATTGTCAGGACAGCGCGCTCCCCTGCCGTGTCCCGCGGCGCTCCAATTCATGGTCTATGGCGTTTAACACCTCGAACTTCTGCAGGGACCAGAGCGGAGCGACCAGATAATCCCTGCCGCCGTCTCCGGTCAAACGTTGAACTGATATTCCGGATTTCAGCCTTTCCAGGAAATCGCAGACCAACCCGACATATCCGTCCCTGTCCGGAAGTCTCACTTCTCCTCTCCGATAGAGTTCCTCCAGAGGGGTATCCTTCATGACATGCAGGAGATGAATTTTAACTCCGTCCACGTTTAGATCATTCATGACTTCGGCAGTAGCCAGCATTTCCTCCGGCTCTCTCCCGGCAATCCGAGGATGATATGGGCGCAGACCCGAATCCCTCTGCTTTTGCAAGCCTGCGTGGAGCGGACGAATGCCGCGAAATCATGCCCTCTGCCGATCAGGTCAAGGGTCCTGTCCAGGGGCGACTGAAGCCCCAGTTCGAGCCAGAAATAGGTCTTTTCCGCGTATTCGGCAAGGAGATCGACAATCTCGTTGGGGAAAGACAGTCCGGACGGGTGCCGACTATCAATCCCACCACGTCCTTGACCCCCGAGCGCTTCATCATACAAAGCCCGAAGGATGGTCGGCGGCGCATAGGTATTTGTATAGGCCTAAATAGGCGATGAACCGCTTCGCCTTGTATTTTCGTATCATGACTTCTTTTCCGGCTTCGATCTGCTCGGCAACAGGAACTCCCTGCACGACTGCTCGAAGGCGCCTGAACCCTTGCCGCCGCAATAGATACAGCCTCCCGTACCCACGGAGCCGTCCCGGTTCGGGCAGGAAGAGCCGGCGTCCACCGAAATGCGGTGCACCCGGCAGCCGAAAACCGCTTCAATTCATCGGAAAAGGCGTTGTAGCGCTTCTGGGGGGAGGGACTTTCTTTTTTCATGGGGATAGTGTAGCGAATCACGCATAGGCGATGCAAGGAGAAAACATTTTATCCTAAAATAGGCAGTTTATACGCGCAGGGTCACAGAGACGCTGAGAAAATCAATTATTAGGAATATAAAGGTGTGTACCAGTCACATTTTTTCAGACGGCGGCTTCCAACTTGGGAAAGCTCCTATCCGCACTGAGGCAGCCTGTCTGCTTCCCCCGGTCAAGGAAAAGGACCTCGTCCGCCAGCGCATGCATTTCCTTGCGGCTGTGGGTAACCAGCACAAAGGGTATCTGCCATATTCCTTGCAGTTGTTTGAGTTCCCTCTGAAGACTTCTGCGTGTGGTGAAATCAAGAGCCGACAAAGGTTCATCCAACAGTAGAAGATCGGGTTCCACCATCAGTGCCCGGGCCAAAGCCACCCGCTGTTTCTCCCCCCCCCGACAACTGTACCGGGTAGCGGTTTTGCAGGTGGGTGATTCCCAGCATTTCCATCACTTCGAGGACACTCATCCGGTATCCCTTATCCTCTGCACCGGCTGGGAATGCCGTACAATGCGTTGTCTTTGACCGTCATATGGGGAAAAAGGGCGCAATCCTGAAAGACATAACCAATTTTGCGCTGACGGGCCGGGATGGCAATCTTTTCTATTGGAAGAAAAAAACACATGATCACCCAGGGAGATAAACCCGCTGTCCGGCTTCTGCAAACCTGCCAGACAGTTAAGGATTGTCGTCTTCCCCGCTCCGGGGATGGGCCGAAAAGCACCAGGATACCCTGGGCGAAGGCAGTTTCACGTCAATGGTCATCCCCGGCAGTTTCTTAACTATTTCCGCTCTCAACATGGGTTTCACTCCCCTTTCTCCATGCCTGTATCTTCTTTTTGGACCACCGATTAAGGAAGAACACCGCGGCAAAGGAAAGTATGGACGATCATAACGAGCCTTTTTGCCAGTTCGTCGTCTCCGGTTTCAACGGCGGAATAGATGGCAGAGGAATGGTTTGGGTTTTCCCCGGAATGTTTCCCGCCACCATGAGTGTGGCGCCGAATTCGCCGAGGGCCCTGGCAAAGGCGAGCACAATGCCGGCCAGTATCCCCGGCCACGCCAGGGGAAGGGT
>CAVWSV010000016.1:0-121518 GCA_963757905.1 uncultured Acidobacteriota bacterium
TGAACCTCCCCGCTGGTTGATTCCAGGCGCCCAATGTAGCATGAGAGGCGATATCAAAGAAGACGAAGCCGCGAGCGGAGTGAAACCCACAGCACTCCCGCTGCGTCATTTATAAGGGCCCAGAAAGAACCAGAGCACGAACCGGCCCGCGCTTAAGGCGCTGAGAAAACTTCGAGGTCACGAACCCAACTATGTCCGTCCGAGAATCGTACCAAAAACACAAAGGGCTCAGCTGGCTCATTGGAATCGCCGTGATCGCGGCAATCGTAACCGTGTACGTGGTGAAAACCAGGACGCCGGCGGTCCGCTACATCTCGATGCCGGTAAGACGCGGCAACCTTACGGCTGTCGTGCAATCGACGGGAACCATCAACCCGCTTACGACCGTTCCCGTAGGCTCGTTCGTCTCGGGAACCGTGCAATACATCTTCGCGGACTTCAACACCCAGGTTCACGCCGGAGACGTGCTCGCGCAACTCGACCCCACAATTTATGACGCGCAGGTCACGACGGCTCGCGGCAACCTGGCTAACGCGGTTGCTAATGTGCAAAACATCGCGGCCAGCATCGTTGCGGACCAGGCCAATGTGGCCAAGCTGAAGGCAAACGCGGAATACGCGCAGGTGAATGCCAAACGCATTGCCGATCTGACTCAACAGGGCGTCATTTCTCATGACCAGAACGACCAGACGCAGTCGAACTTCGTTGCTGCGAACGCTTCGGTCACGCAGGCTGAAGCCCAAGTCAACCAGACGAGAGCGCAACTCGCGCAAGCGCGTGCCCAGGTCCAATCCGCCCAAGGCACCCTGAAAATGGCGGAAACCAATTTGAAATACACAACGATTGTTTCCCCGGTCGATGGCACCGTTGTCGCCAGAAACGTCACAGTTGGGCAGTCGGTTGCCGCTTCTCTGCAGGCGCCAAACGTTTTCACCATTGCGCAGGACCTCACGCGCATGCAGGTTTACGCAGCCACAGACGAATCTGATACCGGGCAAATTCACGTGGGTCAGCCCGCGTCATTCCAAGTCGATGCTTATCCCGCCGAGTCGTTTCACGGGCGCGTGAGTGCGATTCGGCTGAATGCTTTCACAGTTCAGAACGTGGTGACGTATGACACGATCATCGACTTCGAGAATCCCGAAGGCAAACTCCTGCCCGGCGAAACGGCATACGTTACGATTCCTACAGGACACGCAAGCAATGTGCTTTTGGTCCCGAATATTGCCCTTACATTTACTCCACAGTTGGCGCCATCTCAATTGCAGGCGCTCTATAAGAAGTACAACATTCCGCGGCAAGCAACGGTATCCCACGTGGGCGGCTTGCAGGTTGTCTGGAAGCTCGACGCAAATAAACAGCCTATCCCGGTCGCGATTAAGACTGGCCTAACGGACTACACGAGCACCGACGTCGTCGAAGGCGACTTGAAGCAGGGCGACCAGGTCATTACAGGGGAACAGAACTTGAGTGGAACTAGCGGCACGCGGTCTCCGTTCGGCGGCCCTGGGAGGCGGTAAACAACTTGGACGTTCGTGAAATTCTCCGGGTATCGATGCGAGCGCTGGCGCGCAACAAAATGCGCACAGTGCTCACGATGCTGGGCATCATTATTGGCGTGGGCGCCGTAATTTGTACGGTGGCTATCGGCCAGGGCGCGTCCAACCAAGTGCAGGACCAAATCAAAAGTCTTGGAGACAACATCATTTTCATTTCCGCCGGCAGCATTAATAAGGGCGGCGTGCATATGGGCAGCCAGGCCACCAAAACCCTCACCGTGGCGGATGGCACCGCCATTCTCGCCGAGGTTCCTTTTATCAAATGGGTTTCTCCAAGCGTGGGATACGGCGCGCAAGTGGTTTATGGGGCGAATAACTGGTTTACGCATGCCAGCGGCGTCTCACCCGACTATCTCAAAATTCGCCACTGGGCGCTGGCCGCAGGGAGTGTCTTTAATCAGCGCGACGTTGATGTGGCATCCAACGTGTGCCTTCTTGGCCAGACGGTGGTAAAGAACCTTTTCGCCCCGAATGAAGACCCAGTTGGCAAAACCGTTCGCATCTCAAATCTTCCCTTTCAGGTAATCGGTGTCCTCGCAACCAAGGGAAGCTCGCCTTTCGGCGGCGATGAAGATGACACCATCATGATGCCGTATACCACGGTTCAGAAAAAGCTTGCCGGAATTAGCTGGATCCATTTCATGATGCTTTCCGCAGATTCCATGGCGGACATTCAGCCCGCGGAGGACCAAATCACTGCGCTTCTCCGTCAACGCCACCATCTGCGCCCGCACGAAGACAACGATTTCATTATCCGCAGCCCGACGGACTTCGCGCAGGCTCAGGCGCAGTCGGGTCACGTGATGACGCTTCTGCTGGCAAGCATCGCATCGGTTTCTCTGCTCGTTGGCGGCATCGGCATTATGAACATCATGCTCGTCAGTGTGACTGAGCGGACGCGCGAAATCGGCGTGCGCATGGCCGTGGGCGCCACCGAGTCGGATGTGCAGGGACAATTTTTGAGTGAGGCTGTCGTGCTCAGCCTTTTGGGCGGGAGCATCGGCATTATTTTGGGGCTTGGCGGTTCTTCGATCATTGCCCGCGCCCTTCACTGGCCAACGCTTGTTTCCCCCTCCTCAATTGTTATTGCCGTGTTCTTCTCAGCGGCTGTTGGAATTTTCTTTGGATATTACCCGGCGCGACGCGCCGCACACTTGGATCCCATCGAGGCCCTTCGATATGAATAGAGGCTCAAAATTCATTTCTTATACGGTCACGCTCCTGCTGGGGCTTGCTGTCTCCCTGCCGACGTGGGCGCAGGCGCACCCAAAGAACGCGCAAGGAGAGGAATTTTTTATCGTGTCGTCGGTCGACTTGCAGAAACACCAGGTGGTGTTGATGCGGCCGACGCAGTTGACCGTTGTCGCCACAATCGGTCCGCAAACCGGCTACGTCGGGGAGAAAGGGCAGAAACTCGACGTGAAGCAGATGAAGGCGGGCGACACAGTGTGGGCAATCACAAAGCCCGGTCCGGATGGTTCAGTGACGGCTGTCAGGCTTCGTCAGGGCGCTATGAAGCCTGCCGAGCTGCAGAAACTTTATCTGCACCTGCCAGCCAACAACTCCTCCTCCATACCGACGCCCGCACCTTTGACACCTCGTCCACAGAGCGGTGCGCAGGTCGCACCACTGGCCGGTGCATCCGGCGCATCGCGGTACTTAACTCATCTCGGCCGACCGAGAACCCGGCACCATCGTCCTGACGCTCTGTAGCTCCCGCCTCTCGAGCCGGCACATTCGACCGGCTTGGCGCTTCCGTCACGTTCTCCTAAGTCGCAATGCCACTCGTTGGAAACCCTACTTCGACGAATCCGACGGCGGCATTGCCGCGATCGCCGGGATATTCGCCTTTCTGATTTGTTCGTTCAGCGCCGCAAGGTCCTTCGACTTGATCTCCTTCCACTGCGCGATCAATTTGTCGGCTTTGCCTCTCAGGTCGGCATACGCGGCGTAATCCGCGGCTGTCGGAGCGTTATCCGAGCCTTCCATAAACTCGGCGATGCCTTTCAATTGATCGTTGATCTCATCGGGGTAATTCAAATCTTCCTCGCTGGCCTTCATTTTCGCTTGCCATAGTTGACCATCGATCGGCTTCATTTTTTTCTCTATGGCATCCGCTGCGTCGAGAATCGGTTTGTGTTGTGCGCTCGAACCCAGCCGCTTGCGCAGAGCCGCGATTTGCGCCTTGACGGAGTTCATTGCGTTTACGGTTTCGTCCGCGAGCGTGATCTCGTCGCGAATCTTGAGCGACAGATCGAACTCCTTGCTCAAATCTTCGGGGGCATTCTTCACGCGCGGATCGAGTTTGACCGTCAGCGGTTCAGTGAGCGTCTTGCCTTCCGCCGTCAGGCGCACTTGATATTCGCCAGGCAGCGCGAGCGGCCCTTTCGGGTTGTCCGCGCTGTCCCACACCTGCCCTGGAATCAACGTGGGCGTTTCATAGCGCAAATCCCAAACAAAACGGTTCACGCCAGCCTTGACTGGAATTGTCTTGGGCGAATGGAACTCATCGCCAGCTTCCGCTGGTTGTTCATCGGCCGGGTTCTTTTTTTCGCTTGAATATTTGCGAACAACCTTTCCGGCGCTGTCAAGAATCTCCAGCGTCACTGTGTCTTTGTCCGCGGGCTTGGTCTTCAAATAGTAATTGATGACTGCACCGTCGGGCGCGTTCTGCCCGTCCCAGGCGAAACTCCGCGGATTCGCCGAGCCGAGCCGCGTACGCCACGCAACGCGTGGACGGAAGAGATGCGCCGCGTCGTTGGTTATGTCGCCATTCCACTGGCGCAGCGGAGACAGGTCGTCGAGTATCCAAAACGAGCGACCCTTCGTCGCAATCACAAGATCGTCGTTTTTTACGACCATGTCTGTCACCGGCACTGTCGGCATATTCAACTCCAGAGGTTGCCACTTTGCGCCGTCGTCGAACGAAACGTAAATGCCCGTCTCCGTCCCGCAATAGAGAAGGCCTTTGCGTACCGGATCGGCTGTGACTGCATGGACGTAGCTACCCGATTGCGGCAGGCCATTTGTGATTTGCGTCCACGTCTTACCGTAATCGGTCGTTTTATAAACGTACGGATGGAAATCATCGAGACGATGCCGATCCGCCGCAACATAGGCAGTCCCCGCCGCATACGGCGAAGGAGCGATCAAGCCAATGCGGGCCCACTCCGGCATTCCCTTTGGAGTTACATCCGACCATGTTTTTCCGTCATCGCGCGTTATATGCACCAGTCCATCGTCGCTGCCCGTCCAAATCAGGCCGCGCTGCAGCGGCGATAACGCCACCGAAAAGATCGTGTCGTAATATTCCACGCTGGTCTCGTCGATCGTGATCGGGCCGCCGGAAGGACCTTGCTTGCTCTTGTCGTTGCGCGTCAAGTCGGGGCTAATCGCTGTCCAATTCATCCCGCCATCGGTGGTCTTGAAAAGCTTTTCTCCGCCGATGTAAACGGCATTCGAATCAAACGGCGAAATGGCAATCGGCGCGGTCCACTGAAAGCGATGGGGTAATTCGCCGGCGCTCCAGCCGCTGGGATTCACTGGCCACACGGTAACGTCTTGCACCTGCCCCGTGTGCCGGTCGAGCCGCGTGATGATTCCCCAATTCCCGCCCGCGTAAACAATGTCGGGATCTTTCGGGTCCGCGACAATGTAGCCGCTCTCGCCTCCTGCCACGTCGTACCAATCTTTGTCGGTGATCAGGCCGTGATCCGTGCGGCTGGCAATCGCGACGGTGGAGTTGTCCTGCTGCGCGCCGTACACGCGATAGAAAAACCGGTTGTCAACGCTCACGTGATAAAATTGCGCCGTCGGCTGGTTGTCTTCCGCGGTCCAGGTCTTCCCACCGTTCACCGAAATTGTCGCACCGCCATCGTTTCCCTCGATCAGGCGATTCGTATCCTTGGGGTCAATCCAGAATGCATGATCGTCGCCGTGCGGCGCGGGAATCGGGGTGAAATGCATGCCGCCGTCCGTCGAGCGGTAAGTTCCGGTATTCAAAATGTAAATCGTATCCGTCGACTTGGGGTCCGCGAAGATGTGCATGTAATACCAAGCGCGTTGCGTGAATCGCTGGTCGCCATTGATGAAATGCCACGTCTTACCCGCGTCGTCGGAACTGTAAAGACCGCCCTTCTTTGCTTCGATCAGCGCGTACACACGATTCGAATCCGCGCCAACTGCCAGGCCGATGCGCCCGTAAATCCCTTCCGGCAATCCGTGGCCAGTGAGCTGCTTCCACGTACTGCCGCCGTCTTCGGACTTATAAATCCCACTCCCGGGGCCGCCGCTGGTGAAGCCCCAGGGCGTGCGAATTTCCTGATACATCGCTGCGTACAGAATGTGCGAATTCGACGGATCGAAAACCAGATCGACCGCGCCCGTTTTGTCATCCTTATATAAAACTTTCTGCCAAGTCTTCCCTGCGTCGGTTGAGCGAAAAACTCCGCGCTCCTCATTCGGACCGTACGCATGGCCAATCGCCGCAACAAAAACAGTGTTGGGGTCCTTCGAATCAATCAGCACTTTCGAAATGTGGCGCGTATCGTCGAGTCCCATATGCGTCCACGTCTCGCCACCATCCGTCGATTTATACACGCCGTTGCCAAACGAAATATTTCCGCGCAAACAGGGCTCGCCCGTGCCTGCATATACGACGTTGTGGTCAGCCGGATCGATGGCGATCGCGCCAATCGACGCAATCGGCTCCTTGTCGAACATCGGACGCCAGCTTCGTCCCGCGTCTGTCGTTTTCCAGACACCTCCCGTGACTGCGCCAAAATAGTACACGTTCGGATTCCCCGGAATCCCCACGACGGTTTCCACGCGCCCGCCGCGAAATGGCCCAATCGACCGCCATTTCATTCCGGGCCACGCGGCCTTATCGAGCGTCTGCCCCGTTAAACGCGCAGAGCCGAACAGCCCCAGCAAAAGCGTCCCAAGCACCACCATGGCCAAATTGCGAGCAAGCTTCATTCCTGATCCTCCCGAAAATTGATTCAAAGCGGATGCGAACCTTATCGAAATAAGTGCAAGCTGGTAATCCTAATACTTTCGGCGGCAAACGTGTAGGAATTTCAGAGTGAGAGAGGCAAAGAGTTTAGTCTAGTGGATCTGTGGCGCGGACGCGGCAGAACGGGGTTTGAATCATCAAGAGCGCGCGCCAACTGTACCGGCGTGAACCTCCGTTTCACACGCGCCCACTTTCCTTCAAAAAACACGCTTGCGGGGAGTACCAGTCATTATTGCGCGTTTTTAGACCAATCGCCGCAAGCCGTGAAGTTGCGTGCGCGCCGTGTAAGTATGCCGTAGTACTCCGCCGCGAGGCGGCCAGTTAGCGTTTAGGGCCGAATCGGCCATCCAGTTGCAATTATTCCTCGTACGTTGCGCGGTTTGTATTCTGCCCGCGCAGCGGCAAACAAAACCCATGATTCCAGCTCTCATGCTCATGTTCTCAGCAATGGCGCTGGTCCAATTCTTCCTATCGTATTGCCGCGCAATTCTGGCGACGTACGCCGAAGTGGAGCTCTCGACTGTCACTCGCGAAGTTATTGGCCTGGAGCCGGGCGAAATTCGAGGCGGGCAGTTCAACCGATTGCTTGGCCTTTTACGTGTTGCGCCGAATCCGGGCGGCGACCAATGGCACTTGGGAATTGTTTCGACCTACTACCGAATCATCTCGATGATCGATATGTCCGTGGCGCAATTGGTGCCTGCCGCGCAAAGCTGGACTGAACGCGAATCCACGCGCTGCGCCTATTTCGCAGCGGCCGCTCTCGACCGCCGCATCGCCACCATCACCCAGTGAATGACGACTGTTCCAGGTAGCCGTTCGGAATTGCCGCTAGAACTTGCCAGGTTACGACCCGCGAAGAGACCGTGAACGCCGAGCTCGTCCGTCAAGATATCTTATGGCCAGGTGTGACTTTCTCAAATCTTCCATAGCGCAGAGCCAGCGTCGGGAGGACGAGCAGGTTTAGCACAGTGGAAGTCACGAGACCGCCGAGTATCACGATCGCCATCGGGCCTTCAATTTCGCGGCCAGGATCGCCGCTTCCGATAGCGAGCGGCAGCAGGCCCATCCCGGTCACGAGCGCGGTCATCAGGATAGGCGCGAGACGCTCGCTCGCGCCCCGAAGCGCAGTTTCCAGACCCCAGTCCATTCCTTCCACTTCCACGAGATGTTCGTAATGAGAAATCATCATGATGGAATTTCGCAGCGTGATGCCGAACAGAGTCACAAAACCAATCAGCGATCCGAGCGACAGCGCGCCGCCCGTGATTACGACCGCCAGCACGCCTCCTACAAGCGCAAACGGCAGATTGGCAAGAACAAGGAGCAGGTTCCGGTAGTTTCCCATGACCACCGAGAGGAGCAGGATGATCCCGAGTCCGGCTAGCAGTGAATGCACTAGCAAATCATGGCGAGACTGAGCCTGAGCAGCCGCCGTGCCCGCGAATTCCACATAGGTTCCGGCAGGAAATGACAGTTTAGAGATGCGGTTCCGCGCTTCGTTCACAAAAGAAGTGGGATCACGGCCCTTTACGTTGCAGGTGACTGTCTGCACGCGGCGCGCGCCTTCGTGCAGAATGATGTAGCGTCCAGAGGTTTCGTAAATGTCGGCAAGCTGCCGCAGCGGCACGTAGTTCCCGTCGGGCCCTCTTAGCGGTAGAGCGCCTATTTCTTCCACGCTATTGCGTTCATCCGGCGCGAGAATTACGGAGACGTCGAACACTCGATTGCCTTGATAGACTTGCCCAACGGTGTCTCCACCGAAGGCGGTTTGCACGACGTCAAGGACATGTACCGCGTCGAAGCCCCACCGTGCGAGATCATCCTTTCTTAGGTGGACAATCACCTGCGGCATTCCCGGCGGAGACTGAAGCTCAACCCCGGTCGCGCCCTTAATTCGGCTCAACGTGCGCGTGACCTGTTGTGCTTCCTTATCAAGCTGGTCGAGATCGTTGCCGAAAATATTGACGACGATTCCGCCCGTGTAACCGGACAGTGTCTCGTTAATACGTTCCGTGAGAAAGCTGTTCGCCGAGAAGGCCGCGCCTGCAAATTTTGACAGAACAGTGCGGATGTCTTGCTGCGCGGCTGCCGCTTGCGATCCGTTGAGAGCCCTAAAACTCACCTCAATCTCGCTCGATTGAGTCCCCGCGACGTCATCGCCAAGCTCGGCCCTTCCCACGCGCTGAGCTACCGAACGCACACCAGGAATGCGTAGAAGAGCCTGAGTAACGCGATCACCCAATCGCAAAGATTCATCAACAGAAGTGCCGGGAACTGCGGTCATGTGCACCGTCAGGTTCCCTTCTTGCAGACTCGGCAAGAAGGAACCTTGCAGGAAAGGCAGAATTGCAACTCCGACAAGAATTACGACGGCGACCGCCGCAATCACAAGCCGCGGCGATTTTTCAACTCCTACCAACACCTTCCGGTACCGGGCTCTCGACCACCGGACAACGGGCGGCTCCTGAGGCGGAAGATCACGATTACCGAGCAAAAGAAAACAAAGGGCGGGCGTCACAGTCAAAGCCACGATCAAAGACGCCAGAATGGCAAGAATGTACGCCATGCCGAGCGGAGCAAAGATGCGGCCCGCGAGGCCAGACATCGTAAGCACCGGAAAGAAAACCAGAATTACCGCGAACGTGGCATAGACAACGGCGCTGCGCACTTCGATGGAAGCGTCGAAAACGACCTGTAATACGGGTCGGGGAGACTCGGATGCGCGGTTCTCGCGCAGTCGCCGGTAGATGTTCTCCACGTCAATCACTGCGTCGTCCACAACCTCACCGATGGCAATCACCAATCCGCCCAGGGTCATTGTGTTCAGACTGAAGCCTAGCTTTTCGAGAACGATCACTGCCGCCAACAGCGAAAGAGGAATCGCCGTGCAGGAGATGGCCGCCGTCCGCAGATTGAACAGGAACAGGAACAGTACAATCACGATCAGAACGGCACCGATGAGCAGCGACGACCGAACGTTATGCAGCGCCGTCTCGATGAAATCTGCCGGACGAAACACATCGGGATGCACGGTAATTCCCTGATTCGAAAGCGCGGGACGAAGTTCCGTAAGTGCCTGATCAAGCCCCTGAGTAACATCGAGCGTGTTCGCGCCGTACTGCGAGGAAACCATCAACATTAGCCCGCGCTCGCCTCGAATCGACGCTGCGCCAATCGGTGGTGCGGCCGCGTCAACCACGTGGCACACGTCTCCTAACGTGATACTCACTCCGTTGCGGTGCCGCAGAACCACCTTCGAGAGTTGCTCCGACGTGATCGATTGGCCCTCGGTTTGAATCACAATCCGTTGGTTCGGCGTGTCCACGAAGCCCGACCCGCGAATGCCCGTTGCCTGGCGCGCTGCGGCAACCAGCTCATCGACCGTCAGCCCGTATCGAATCAGCTCCTGCGGTACGAATTGAAGTTGGATTTGCCGGGGCTCTTCGCCGAAGATCGCGATCTTCGCCACTCCTGGCACGGCCAAGAGGCGCTGCCTAACTGTCCAGTCCGCGACCGTAGTCAAATCCATCAGCGAATGCTTCGGCCACGTGAGTCCGACCGCCATCACGATGCTCGTGGAAGAAGTGAGCGGAGTCATGATCGGCGGATGCACTCCCGTGGGTAGCTGTCCGGTGAGCGTGGACAGCCGTTCGCCCACAACTTGCCGGTCAAGGTAAATGCTGCTGCTCGGGCGAAAAACCACCGTAATTACCGAGAGCCCCTGGATCGAGCCGGACCGAAGGGAATCGATTCCCGAAACGCCAATGATCGCGTTTTCAATCGGCTGCGTGACGAGCACTTCGACCTGCTCAGGAGCCAGGCCTGGCGCTTCGGTCTGAATCACCACCTGGGGCGGCGCGAACTCCGGGAAAACGTCGTAACGTGCTTGCGTCAGTGAATACAGACCATAACCAAGCAGCGCGCACGCGAGCGCAATAATGATGCCGCGGAAACGAAGCGAAAATCGAACGATGGCTGATAGCATAGGCGCCCGTTAGTCCTCCGGCTGGATTTGTGAGCGGAACTCCTCGGAGAGAAGCGCCTGCGTGCCTCGAACTACAATTTGGTCTCCGGGCGAAAATCCGCTGGACACAAAAATCCCGTTCTCCAACGGCGTGTTTGTTGGAACCAGGCGGCGGACAAATCGGCCGGGTGCTGTCTGTTGATATACCCAGGCGTTCCCCTGCCACCATACAATTGCAGATTCTGGAATCACCACTCCGCGCATCTGCGGTCCACTTGGGATGTGAGCCACCAAATTCAGGTCCGGCGCAAGACCGAAACGGTTGCGCGTAATATAAAGAAGCCCCACGCCCTGAACGCGCGGATCCACTTGCGGAAATGACGAGACAAATCTTGCCTCGATTTGAGTTGACCCCGCGATTTCGAGGGTGATTCTCGCCGAGGGACTCGACTCCGCGCTGGCGGGCAACGTGACCTGCACCAGAAACTCGCTCTGATTGAAAACGCGATCCAACGGCGCGGGGTCCTCAGTGATCCACCTTGCGATCACGCTGCCCCAAGTCTGGCGCACTGCGGCTACTTGCAGCGCTAGAGATTGCCGCGCACCTTCCACATCCACTTGGTCCAAGCGGAAAGCACCCCGCGCGGCCTGCACGGATTTCTGCGAAGCATTCTGCCGCCCTTCGTACAATACTTTCAGGCGGTCATATTCTTCTCCCGACACACCGACGTTTACGCGCGCCTTCTCCAAATTCATCTGGTCGGCCGTGTAACTGGCGCGCGCGCTCACTAGTTCCTGTGCCGACAATACGATTGCCGGCGCCGTAATTTCTCCGCGAGAAGTAACTGCTTTGAGCGAAGCGACAGTAACCCCCACCTGGGATTGCGTGCGCGTGTCGAGCGTCAGGATCGTTTGTCCATTCTGAATGGAAACCCTCGAGGGCGGCTTAATTGCGTGTTCTGCGTCGTCTTGATCGGCCGCGGCTTTCCGGTCCGGAACAACAATGTGAGTCAGAATAACCGCCAGCATTAGAGCGAGACCTGCCGTGAACAGCCGCTTCCAGTTCCTTTTCGTCATTTTTTCTCCTTCGCATGATTTTTCAGTGCAGGGGATTCGGGGCTTAGTGGCAAAATATCGCCGGACTCGAGCGGCCGTTCGACAGCATCTTCGAGATTTCCCAAAGCAGCTTGAGCCCGGGAAATCGCCGCGAGTTTCGCACCGGCCGCGAGCGCGCTTCCGAGCAACTCGCTGTTCACGGGAAGCGGGCCGGACTCGCCAGCCTTGAACGCATTCTCCGCTAGCTGAACTTTGCCGCCGTGAAGCTCGAGTACATGCTCGGCTTCCGTCAGCTCCTTCCACGTTCCGCTGTAGCGCGCGGACGCTGTTTCGCTCTCTGCGATCACCCGAGCTTGCGTCGCAAGGAATTTCGCTGCCGCTTCTTTGCGCCGCGCTTCAGCCTCGGCAATCGGCCCTTGATTTCGATTGAAAATCGGCAGAACGGTTGACAGAGCCAGCGTAAAAAAGCTACTTCCTTCTTCATACGTATAGCCTGGGCCAATTTGAATGTCGGGATATTGCCGCGCGATTTCGAGCTGCAGGCTTGCTTCAGCTGCCGCATACGTGGCCAAAGCTCGCCGGACATCCAGACGGTTCAGAACCGCTTCCCGTTGGATTTGTTGCCGGGACAAAGAATCGGGGTTGGGCGGACTATCAAAATTGGGCCACGAGAGCTCTACTCCATTGAGCGCGGAAACCGGTACGCCGATCGCGCCAGCCAGCAAACTTCGATCTTGCGATATTTGCGTTCCCGCGTTCAGAGTTCCTAACCGCGCATTCGCAAGATCGATTCGCGCTAAATCCAATTCCGGACGAGAAATTTCACCCACCGCCAGCCTTTTCTCCAGAAGTTGCACTCTGTCGGCCAAAACTCTCACTCGGGATCGCATCTGGTTCGCGCTTCGAATAGCCACAAGGTAATTGACTAAGGCCGCGCGAACCGAGCTCCTGACTTTCCACGCTGTGCTTGCTATGTTGAACCGCGCGGCTTCACTTAGGTTCTTCGCATCGAGTATTTGATAGCCGCGCTTTCCCGCCGTTTGAATCGGCATCGAGAGACTCAGGTCGAACAGATACGGGCTTGGTATTCCCGGTTTTAGACTCAACGTGGGATTGGGACGCGCTCCTGCCGTAACCACAGCGGCTTTGGCCACGCTCGCCTGCGCACGGGCGATGTCCATTTCAGGGTTGAAATAGAAAGCGGCAAGCGTCAGCGACCGCAGGTCCCAGCTTTTCAGCGGCCAGGAACTTACTGGATGCCCGAGATTTTTCTCCAGGAACACGCGCAGGCCAGCGTCCTGCAAGTTCCGGCTCTCCAGCCCAGCCGCGGTTTCCGATGGCGAGATCGGAGCGCCGTGGTACCTTTGCATGGCGCAACCGTTCACCGCCGCGAACGCCAGACAAATCACAATCAATTTTTTCGTCGGGTTCATTGCACCCTCTCTGCTTACGCCCACTGCCTCGATTCTGTTCATCCCATGAAGCTGAGCAGCACAAGAACTGCAATAACGAACGTCAAAATGAAACCAATATCCAGTCGCGTTCTCCCTGACCGAACACGAGCGTGTCCGCCGGTTCCGGCAAATGCCAAAGGCCAAGAGAAGAAAACTAAGAGAAAACGCTGAGAAAAATAGTCTTCACGCGAAGTAAGTCCGCGCCGCCGCTGCATCCGCATGCAGACGAAGGAGAGCGCGACTCTCGACGCGCCCACGGCGGGTCATTTTGGACACACTTCTAGATACGGAGGTTTAGCGGGGGACTTTCCGAAAGCGGACCGCATGCAGCCGGATGAATCAGGGAGAAAAGCGCGCCGTTAATGCGCCCAATCGTAAACGCGTATTTCGTTGCCGACAAGCTCGCACAGAACGTCACCATCACTTGCGCGAACGCGTATACCGCGCCAACGCACAGGGCAATAACCACAAAAGTGTACTCGGTATCTTTTCCGGTTTTGAGAGTGTGATCCCAGCGGTCGAACATCTCCAACACAGGACAAACGAAGCAGATTAGCAAGACAAGCGTGACAATCACGCGCGATGTTCTCGAACGCACGGAACAAATTATGGCAGAGCGAATCTTCAAGATCAACCCGGATTTTCCTTTTACACAGCGTGGAGATGCGCTTTTCCCGGACCACAAGAGCGGGAAGTCTTCGCGCCCAGGGTGCTTCGCGACTCGACATTTTCAGTCGCGCAGTACCACATCAAAAAGCCTCAAATGGAAAAAATGGAAAATGACAATCTGTACTTGCAGTCTCTTAGTTATGTACAATCGATAAGCTAGAGAGACGGGCGGGAGTGGTTCAGTGGCAGAACGCTAGCTTCCCAAGCTAGAAATGAGGGTTCGATTCCCTTCTCCCGCTCCAGATTCTCCGAGGGTTAGGCGACCGCTTCATTTCCCATGATAAGGCAGGAAAATCCTGCCTTGGGCATGCCGGCCCCGTTCGTGATTCGGAGGACGGCCCAACGTTCACACTGCTTCCCGTGAATTCACTTGGCCCAGGGAGGTGCGGTCGCTGGGAGCATCGCCAACTGCCTGATTCAGTTTTTGCAGGCGTCGCTGCGCCAGGATCGCTGCGCCCAAGGCACTGATGAACTGAACGAGGTTCTCAGGAGGAACGTTGACCTCAGCATGGAGATGCTCACGCACAACGCGAGCCATGGTCTCGAAGCGGAGGATGCCGCCGATCAACGTGAACTCGGGCTCCATCTGAACACGCTTCATCAACTGAACTGAACGATCAACGAGGGAAGCAATCGCGCCGTGCATGATGTCTGCCGGCGAACTTCCGAGGGACAATTGGTTGATTACTTCGGATTCGGCAAAGACGGCGCAAACCCCAGAGATCGGCACTTGCTGTTTGGAAGTTGCCACCAGCGGACCGATTTCCTGCGTGCTGTAGCCCATGTATCTGGCGGTTTTTTCAAGGAATGCGCCGGTTCCCGCGGCACATTTATCATTGAGGCGAAACGATTTGACTCTGGAGGAATCATCAATGCGGCTGGCTTTCATGGTTTGTCCGCCGACGTCAAGAATGGTGCGCGTTTGAGGGAACAAAAAGAAGGCGCCGCGGGCGCTGGCGGTTAGATCGGTCACCTGAGCATCGCTAAAGGAAACCATGTGGCGTCCAAAACCCGTGGCGACGACATAAGAAATGTCCGACTCCTGCAATCCAGTCTGATGTAACGCGATGTCATAGACCTGACGGGCAACTTCAGCCAGCTTGAAGCCGGTTTTGTCCAAGGCCTGACCGAGAATGACGCCGCGTTCGTTCAGAATGACAGCTTTAGTGTAGGTAGATCCAACGTCGATGCCCGCCGAAAGAGTCATGACAGCCTCCCGGAAGCAGCCGGCGCGCGCCCGGCTAGAACATGATCCAGAGCAAAGAGTGCCGCGCCAAGCGCGCCCATGAAGTGGGAATCGTCGCTTACATTCAACGTTGCTCCAAGGCCCTTCTGAAGCGCTTCGATCATTCCAATATTGCGCGCGACTCCGCCCGTAAAGGTGATTTCCGGCTCGACGCCGACACGCCGGAGAAGTCCGATGGAGCGCGCAGCGATCGATTGATGGACGCCTTGCAGGATGTCTTCTATTTTTTTCCCTTTGCCCAGCCAGGAGAGCACTTCCGATTCAGCGAATACCGTGCAGGTGGTGCTAATGCGGACTGGGTGCTCGGCGCGAAGAGCCGTTGGACCGAGCTGGTCCAGAGGGATAGCCAGCGCACTGGAAGCCGCCCCCAAAAATCTGCCGGTCCCGGCGGCACATTTATCGTTCATGCAAAAGTCCACGATCTCACCGGAAGGGCGGACACGGATCGCCTTCGTGTCTTGACCACCCATATCGAGTACGGTGCGCGTTTGGGGAAACATGTGGACTGCACCACGTCCGTGACAACTGATTTCAGTAACTTGGGTGTTTCCAAACGTCACGCGATAGCGGCCATATCCTGTGCCGACTACATACTCCACTTCTTCTTCCGGGACATTGGCGCTCTTGAGGGCTTCAGAGAAGGCCTGCTCGGCGGCGGCGATCACGTTGGCACCGGTATCAATCAGGGCGCGGCCAGCAATGTGTTTAGCTTCGTCGATCACGACGGCTTTCGTCTGCGTGGATCCCACATCAACGCCAGCGGCATACGCCATGATTCATTCCCCTTTCGGTCGAGAAAACTCCCGCGTCAGGGCGCGGCAACCTCCTGTTGCTTGCGGGAGGCCAGACCTTCAAAGAAAGCATCGATACGGTTCTTCATCTGAGCTTCACTCACCACACGGCGATCCATCATGTCGGATTCGATGAACAGGCTGGGGATGTCGCGTGCGGCCATGAGCGAACGCCTGTTGTCCGCCATGCCGGCGGAAGTGGTGCGACAACTTTTGACCGGATGGTAGACCACACCGTCGAGATGATAGGAATCAATCATTTCGATGATGGCGCGGTCTTGATAAAACATACTGTCCATGGCTTCGCGGACACTGATGAGCACACCTTCAGCCAGACTTTCGAGGGGCCGAGAGAGGTCGTACTCGAAGCCCAGATTGGCGCCACCGGAAGCAAACCACAGATAGGTGGAGTGGACGAATGTGCCGCCCCACTCGCTGAAGAGTTCGTTAAATCTCCGGAAGATGGGATAGCAGGGCACGCCGATAAATGTCAGGCGGTACTTTTCATCCATGGCCGTGCCGATGCCATGAGCGGACTTGTAGGACATCTCCTCGACGAGGTTTGAAAAGAAGCGGCCGCCTTCTTTCGATCCGCGAAAACCGTTGGCGACTCCCAGGTAAATCGTGCCGTCGGTGAGTGCATTAAAGAGAGAAGGACGGCTCTTGTTGAACTCCAAAACGCTCTTCCATCCCCGGGACATTTCGTTGGCGTGGCCCATCACTTCGCGGAGGCGATCGATATCGAATCTGATGCCTGTCACTCGCTCACACAGGGATATGAGTTCGTTGATCTGGGCTTGCACATAGCGGCGGTCGTTCTCGAAGTCCGGGTCGCCCGCCCAAGTCTGTGTTCCTGCGGCACGAGTGCCCGGTACATCAAGGGTAAAGACCGGAATGTTATACATGCGATCCCAAATTTCGCCCCACTTGATATAGGTATTGCAGGCATTGGTCAGGACGGCGATGGAGGGCTTGGGGATGCGGCCCATGGGGTGCTGCCCGCCACGGAGCTGCACGGCAACATCGGCCTTCACGTAACCACAGATATCCGGAGAGTAACCGTAGTCTTCGGCTTGATTGAGATATTCGTGGGCAACACGGCGCACGGCCGTTTGCAGTGAATTGATTTCCGGGAAAACGACGGGCAGATTGAAAGTACGCAAGATTTCGCACATGCTGCCCATCACGAAAACATAGGCGGCCGAACCACCTTGCTCGGCGGTGCTGTTCAATTCGGAGAACCATTGACGAAAGAGATCGGCGCCGTCCCGGTTTCCCCTTCCGACAATGCTGTCCTGCGGTTGTGGTTCGTTCATGGCAGAGACCTTTCCTAGCTGAAAAGAATATTTTCCACAAAAGTTTCGAGCTGAAGTTCCATGTGGTCAAAGGTGGTCATTTTTTCCTCAAACTCGCTGATGAAATACGGAATGCCTTCTCCATCCAGCGCGTGGAGATAGGCGACCTGCTCTTCCAAGCCGGGCTCGCACATTTTGGCGGCAGTGATTATCGCGGCGCTCGCTCGCGAGTTCCTGATGCGTTCAATCAACATTTTCTCTTTGGGTTTGCGAAGGTCATGCTGAACGGGGCTGTACGAACTTTTTTCCAGGTAGGCGGAGGCGAGATCGAATAGCGGATCGCCTAGCCGGGGCACATCTTCCAGAATCCAGCGCAAGCCAATGAGCAGATCATCATCCACAACGTAACAGGAGCGCGCTATGGCGCGTATCAGGTCGAGCGGCGGCTGTTCGCAGAAACCGCCTTCGAAAACCACGCGGATCTTGTCCTGCTTCTTGTTCAGCCGCGCGGCAATGAGAGGTAGCACGGCTTCGAGCAGGCCGTTGTGCTCTTCCCGGGGCATCATTCCGCCGATGGCGACGAGGACGTAGGCTTCATCGGCGGAGAGCAACCAGGGCGTCTCGCGTTTCACGGCATACAAAGAGCGGAGCAAAGCGCGATTGCGGTTGTAAACGTGAATCGAATTGCGCAGATCCTCCGCCGTGATTGCCCGTCCCGCTATGGTCTCTATGGAGCGCTGGAGGCGCGCATATTCGCTGCGCAGATAGGTGACAGCGGCGGGAGAATTCGCGTTTTGCGGAAGATAAAGAATCTGACAAGGATACGCAAAATTGCGGCCCCAGACCGCGCCGAGATTCCGGGCGGCGTCGCAGATGGGATGAGTCACAAACATTTCGAGCTCGACTCTTTTGCTGAGGGCAAGTTCGAGGGAAGTCTTGAGTATCGAACAGAGATAGGAGCCGAAACGGGAGTCAGCCTGGACAGCTTCGATTGGAGCTCCACGGACCTTGAAGGGTAAAATCCCCGCCGCATGGACGATCTCTTCCGGAAAGTAGACCTGAAAATGGCCGATGACTTTTCCTCCGGATTCGCGCCAGCGGCGCACGGTCGGGAAAGACATATCTTCGAGTAGTTCCCGGCATTCGTACAAAATCGCGTCGAGAGGCTTGTCTCGCCAATTTTCAAATGTCTGAACTCTCATGATGGGTGCCTTTTCATTTCCTTGCCATGGCGCAGCCTCGCCTGTCTGGCGCGCTCCAATCAGGTGCCACCAAGATACTGCCCTCCATCCACACGAAGAACTTGACCGGTGATGTGCGCCGCACCGGGGCCGCAAAGGAAGAGAACCGAAGCGGCGACATCGGCCGGTTCGAGAAGATTTCCCAAAAGACTTTCCGCAGTCGCTGCGTCTTTTATTGCCTGGGGAACACCTTCGGTGAGGGGCGTGCGCACCCAGCCGGGCTCGACAACATTGACGAGGATCGCGTACCGGCCGACCTCGCGAGCAACGCTCTTTGCGAGGCCGAGAAGGCCTGCTTTGCTTGCGGAGTACGCCGAAGTGCCGAATTTTCCGCGGGAGCCATTGATGGACCCGATCAGCACGATTCGGCCGCCCTTCGCGCGGCGCATATCGGGAATGGAGTGGCGAAGGAGGAGGAAAGCGCCGCGAAGATTCACGGATTGAACCGAATCCCAATCATTGGCGGACATCTTCCAGATGACTGCGTCCCGCGAAATGCCTGCCGCATGGACAACAACGTCGAGCCTTCTTGCAGTTGAATTGACTGAATCAATGGCCGCAGCTATTGAGTTTTCATCTCGGACGTCACACTTGATCCAGTCGCGCTGGCCGGCCGGTTCCAAAAGATCAAGGGAAAACGCGCGCGCGCCGGCTTGCACGAGGGCATCGATTATGGCGCATCCGATTGCGCCTGAGCCGCCGGTGACAATCGCCACTTTCCCCGCGAGCTGTGCCGGCTCAGGACTCATGCAAAAACCTCCCCAAGTCAGGATCGCGAAAGCAGGTGGTGACTGGTTTGCCGTTCATCGTGCGGCCTTTGAGGGTTGTCCCACCCACGGCGCGATTTCACAGACTAGCTCTTCTCCCCAGCGGGCACCCTGCGCGAGGCGTTGCCGGAGACGGATGAAATCAACTTCGCGCTGGTCTTTGCTGCCGTAGTGAAAGGCGCGGAAGCCTGCGTTCGCCTCCGTCATCATGTTGAGAGAAAGCCAGGCGCGATTGCTCTCATGGTTGTTGTCCCAGTGCCGGAGTTTGTGCTTACGCAAACTTTCGATGGTCTTGATGAGGCAATCCGGCATGGTGTAGAGGAGCTTCGTGCACATCTCCTCGACTGCTTCGTCGAGGAGGGACAGGTCGACGGTGCCCTTGGCGAGAAGTGATTTTCCCTCTTCGCGGAGTTGTCCGGACTTCCAGTCCCCGAACACGACGCGCCCGTATTCATCAAGGACGCGGTCCGTCACCACCAGAGGATTGGCCAGCCACTTGCCGTCGAGCTTCAAGGCCGGAACTATCCGGGTGAGTCCGCCGAGCCAGTAAAAACGGTGAGCAGTCCAGGTTTCACAGAGGGTTCCACTGTACATGGCATGCTCGACGCCAACATAAAGGGGAAGAAAATCGGTGCTTCCTCCATCGGGAGCGGAGCCGTGCTTGGGTCCAGCCTGGCTGAAAACAGCGAGGTCGCTGGCAATAGAAAAGTCGCACGCCATTCCGATTTCCTGCCCGCCGCCAACGCGCATGCCGTTCACGCGACAGATCACGGGCTTGTCGCACTGCAAAATCGTCGAAACCATGTCGTTAAACAGGCGCATGTATTGGCGGTATTCAGCGGGTGCGCCGGCATAATTCTCGGCATACTCGCGAGTATTGCCGCCACTGCAGAAAGCGCGCGCGCCGGCGCCGGTGAGAACCACAGCTACGGCGGCCCGATCATTGCTCGCTTCCCGCAATGCCAAGATCAGTTCCTTGGCCATAGACGTCGTGTAACTGTTGAGCTCCTCGGGGTTGTTCAGCGTGATCCAGAGATTGTGGAGGCCTTCCACTGTTTCACCTGAACGGTCGCGCGCAGGCTTTCGTTCTACGAGAATCTCCCGCGGAGAGAAAGCTTCGACGAGGTTGTGGTTCTTCACCTTGCTGCCTCCGATGTGTGATTTTGCTGTTGACGTTTGGGCTGGAGAATGGCGCGGCGCCGAATGGAATGATTTGCAACCGCCTCAAGTATCGCCGGAGCTTCGTCCAGGGCATGGAATTCTACGTATGGCGTGAGTGAAACCTTGCCTTCGAGAACCAGACGCAGAGCCGCGGGATATTGCTCGGGTGGGCAGCCCCAGTTGCCGCGCGCAGTGGCATCGAAGGCCATCAGGTTGGAGAAGCGAAGCTCGATAGCCTTGGGCGTGAAACCGACGACAGCTAGATAGGCCCCATGATCCAGCAATCCGAAGGCAGTAGTTTGGCCGGCGGGAGTCCCGCTCATCTCAAAGATTTTCAGCCCGATGCCGTTGCGAGCAGATTCCTTCGTGAAAGCGCGCACAGCGGCTTTCATGCTTTTCAAGTCCATGGAGGTCGCATCAAGAACGAGCCCCGCGCCATGCAGGGAAACCAGCTCGAGCCTCTCTCGGTCAACATCAATGGCCACCACGGCGGCGCCCCGTGCTGCAGCAATTTGCACAGCGAATGCTCCAACGCCGCCGACACCTACGATCACGGCAACATCGTCAGCCCCCAAGCAGGACCTGCGGATGGCCTCGAAGGGAGTGGTTACCGCGTCTGCCACAACGGAGAGCATGTCGAGTGTAAGACCCTGCGGCAAAGGTTCTGGGACCGCGCAGAGTCCGCGGGCAGGAACGAGAACGTGAGTGGCGAATCCTCCATTTCCGTCGTTGCCAGGCATGAATTGCCGGCGGCAGACTGTCGATCGTCCCGCGCGGCATGCCGGACAGTTTCCGCAGGGAATTACGGCCGGCACAATCACAGAGCACCCCAGCCAGGTGCTGGCGCTTTCACCCGCATCTACAACGCGCCCGGAGATTTCATGTCCCAAGATGAGAGGGAGGTGATGGCGGGTGGGAACGCTATCGAAAGCGAAGCCGACATCGGTGTGACAGATGCCGCAACCCGCTACTTCAACCACAACTTCATCCGGCCCGGGTTGTAGAGCGGGAAGTTCGCAGGTCCGCAAGGGACTCTTGGAAGCTACTAGCTGGAATCCGTAGGCATGGGGAATGGTGATCACCGACGGCTCCTTGGGCGAGGTGCGGCGCGCCTTAAACTGTGAGTATCTGGCCGATGCGAACCGGGGGCAGTGATGCAGGTCACAAGGCCGTGTGACCGATTGACATAAGAACAGATTGACGCAGCAATTGATTCCCACGGAAGAAATTTTCGTCGGTTGGATTACTGATCTTCTGCTTACCTACTCTCAAGACGCCAATGCCCACGCCGCTGGGCATGGGCCCACAACCGCACAGATAGGAAAATCTTCCTCAGCATGATCCTCGAAGATTTCGAAAGCGAAAAGCACATCCGCGAAAATACGATGTGGTTGCGCGCGAGTCCTGTAACGCATATTCGCGCTGGCTGCGCTACCAATCAAATTGGCTTCGGCTGGACCAACGGAGTGTTTCTCGAATTGCTGCACGAACTCCCACCGGAGCAGCTCGCCCGCCTGACGAACTGACTGAACTCGGGAAATCGCGCCGATCCCAGAAAAGGCCTCCGTTGTTTGTCACGTTTGTGCGGCACGCCTAGTCTAATCTCTGGTCCTGGGATTCGACTTCAGCTGGCAGGAGAGGTTCATGTTACTGATCATAATTATTCTGGTGGTGCTTTTGTTTGCTGGCGGTGGAGGCTATTACGGGTACTCAAGATGGGGAACAGGTGGTGGCTTGGGCGTGGTTGGCACCGTTCTGGTGATTTTGCTTATCTTGTATCTGCTCGGCGCACTGCGGTTTTGAAGAATTCAAGGCAGCAGTGCCTACACGTATGACTCCTCGCTCCGCGGCTTAGTTCGCCTTGCGGGCATAGGGATTGCGCGAGGATTTTTGCGGGTGTGCGCTCCGGTATTCTTCCAGGTCTGTATCCGAAATACGGTAACTCGTTTCCGATGGATTGTTGGCGTGGCCGGCAAGCTCGCGATGCAGCTTGGTTGAACAAATCGATGGCGCGTCTTGAAAACGCGCGCGATGCGCATTGAACGCTTCATTGGCTATCGACAGCTTGAACGCGCGAATTGCGCCTTCCGAGACGTGCACGTTAAACGTGTACTCGCGATCGAACGTTTTCACCTTGAAGCCGACATACTGCACGAACAGGTTATCGCTCACAGAGAAGCTCCCTTCACATATGGCAGCGATTGCGCTGCGCTACATCTTGCTGGTTACCACTTGCCGGTTACCGCCGCCCCCCGCCACGATCACTGCCGCCCCGATCTCCGCCGCCGCGACCCCCACGGCCGCCTCCAGCACCCCCGTGACCTCCGCGGCCGCCGCCCGCGCCTCCGCCGCTGCGGTTACCGAATCCGCCGCGATTTCCGCCGCCTTCGCCGCGTGGCGCTTGCGGACGCGCTTCGTTCACTTGCAAAGCGCGGCCTTCCATCATCGTTCCGTTCAACTGCGAAATCGCGCGCGCTGAATCCTCTTTGGGCCCCAGCTCGACGAATCCGAACCCGCGCGAACGTCCCGTGCCCATGTCGCGCACTACGCGCGCCGATTGCACTTCGAACCCCTGACTGCTAAACATTTGCTGCAGGCTTTCGTCGGTGACTTCAAACGGCAGGTTCCCTACGTAGAGCTTTGCCATGGAAGGGACTCCTTAACTGCAATGCTGCGTCTTTCCTGGGATTCGCACACCCTGAGAGGCTTTCCCGGAAATCCACTGCCAAACTCTTTCTTTTCGGTGCGCTTTACAGATGCTTTGTGGTGGGCCTGGCTTATTTGAGATGCTAGCGAGAGCCTGCACGTGGCAAGCTCCCGCTAATTTTGATCTACTGACTAGAGGCTAGTTACGTTAGCGGCCTGCAAGCCCTTGGGGCCTGACACGACGTCGAATTCGACGGCCTGTCCTTCGTTCAGCGACTTGTAGCCTTCCGACTGAATCGCCGAAAAGTGAACGAAAACATCTTCGCCCGACTGACGCTGGATGAATCCAAAGCCCTTGCTCGCATTGAACCACTTTACTGTTCCTTGTTCTTTTGACACTTGTGTTTCCTCTTCTTTATTTTAAGCTATTTGCGCCTCGCGACCGCCTCCAGCCGTAAAGCAAAAAAGGCTGCAAGTTTGTACTTGCAGCCCCTTTAATCGAATCTAGGGGTTTTACAAGAGCAACAAACGCAACCTGAGAATACCATAGTTGACCCTGTAGAGCTAGCGAATTCGCCAGCGCGCCGGAGGCCGAATGTCTAAAAGGCGATACAAATTATTAGCTCTTGTTTCCCAAGGTTGCGAACCTCCCGCACGCCTTTGTTTGTGTCAATTGCCATTCCTTCTTTAGTGTTAACTATCTGGACAACTATAATGACAGGTCCGTCTAGTTTAAGGCCTTTTCCAAACCACACCCCAAATCATCGTTCCGGACCCTTATTATTCTGAATAAATCACTGCAATTCCTAATCTCGCCGCTAGCGGTTCGAAACCAACGACGACCGTGCTTATCTCTGGTCTAATTGCTAATTTTGAGGCAAATTCCTTCCGCGGACTTTTTCCTTTGCGAACTTACGGAGGTACTCCGGATGCGCGTTCAGCCTGACCGTTTCAATTTTCTTGTCGGCATTGTGCTGTTCTCCCTGCTGAGTTCTCCCGCAGTCCGCCAAGGCCGCGCAGCATCCTGCTGAGAAGCAAATTGACGCGATTTTTTCTGGAGTCACGTCGCCGCAAGAGCCGGGCCTAGCCGTCGTCGTGCGCAAAGATGGCCGCACCGTATTTATTCGCGGCTACGGCTTGCGCGATTTGCGCTCCAATCTCCCCATCGACGACGCGCACGAATTTTCGCCTCGCTTCTTTCACCAAGCAATTCACGGCAATGGCAATTATGCTCCTCGTGCACGACGGGGAACTGCGCTACGACACAACCCTTAGCGATGTTTTCCCCGAGTTCCCCGCCTACGGCCGCGCGATCACGATTCGCAATTTGCTCAACCACACTTCCGGCCTCGTGGCTTACGAAGACTTGATGGACAAACAATACGCTGGCAAATCCTGGGAAGAAATTCCGCAAATCACCGACGCGGGCGTGCTCGCGCTGATGGAGCAGCAAACGGGAACGAAATTCCTTCCCGGCACGAAATGGGAGTACAGCAACGGCGGCTACTGCGTGCTCGCTATGGTGGTCGAGAAAATTTCGGGAGTGCCGTTCGCGGAGTTTCTGCACCGACGAATTTTCGCGCCGCTCAGAATGCAAAACACAGTCGCGCACATTTACGGCAAGGATCGCGTCGCGAATCGCGCCTACGGTTACACGAATGACGCGGGCGTGTGGCTGGAAACGGATCAGAGTCCAACTTCAGCGACGCTGGGCGATGGCGGAATTTACAGTTCGCTCGACGATTTAATCAAGTGGGACGATGCGCTGCGCAATCACAGGCTGCTCAGCGCCAAGGAAATGCGTCCCGCGGTGACGCCGGAAAACTCCGCCGCTGTGTTGCCCGAAAATGTGGAGGACTTGCCGAAAGCCGCCGGCGAGAAACCGCTCGCGTATGGCTTCGGGTGGTTCCTCAATCCATATCGCGGACACGCGCGCATGTGGCACTACGGCAGTTCGATTGGTTTCCACACCATCATCCAACGCTTCCCCGCCGACAATCTGACGATAATTATCTTGTCAAATCGCTCGGATCTCGATTTATCCGCGCTCTCGCTCAGAGTAGCCGATCTTTATCTTCGTTAGCAAATGCATTGCCTCATCATTTTTGATTTACGGTCGGCCGTCGCGTTTTTTTGTTTCGTGCAGCGCGCTCCACGCCGCCAGTGCGGCCGTCTTTTGATCGGTTGTCCACGGCGCCCCCAGCGTTTTGCCCGCGTTCGCGATTTGCGTCAACGCTGCGGCCGCCGATTTTCCAAGCGTTTCCTTCGCTTCCTTTTCAACATCGCGTTCTCGGACCCTGGAAGTGGGGATTTTCAAAATGCCGCACGCTTTCGAAATCGCGCTGCGAAAAAATTCTCCCTCCGCCGTATGAATCAGCGGATGCGCGGCAAGTATTCTCGCAAGGCCGGGCAACGCGCGCCCGGAGGCTGCCAGCACCACGCAACGCATCACGCGATAATCACGCCTCCGCAAATTCTCGCTCACCGCGCGAATCGCATCGCACGCCAGCTTCTCCGCTTCTTCCGCGCTGCGCGAAATATACTTTTCCGCCGCGCTCAAGGGCATCGTCTTCGCAAAATGGTACGGCTGTCTTTTCCCTCCAGTTTTTTCGTCGATCACCTCGATGCGTTCCCGCGCAATCACGCTCACGCGGCCGCCATCGCTTGTCACGGCCACGAGCGCGCCCCAGCCGGAATGCATGCGCACGCCGATGGCCGCCGGTTTCACGTTAGGGCCCAATTTCAAAGGGAAACACATGTGCTGCGCGCTTACGCCAATGCCTTGGGAATCGCCGCATCCCACTTTCCTTGCGACTTCAAGATCAACTCGACTACTTCGCGGGCCGCGCCTTCCCCGCCCTTGGCTCGCGTTACGTAATGCGCCGCGCGAATCACTTCCGCCGCAGCGTCCGCTACCGCAACAGCCAATCCCACGCGCGCGAAGAGCGGCAAGTCCGGCAAATCGTCGCCGATGTACGCGACTTCGTCGTCCTTCACACCCGCGCGCCGCAAAATTTCCTCGTACGCGGCCGTTTTTTTCGCCTGACCTTGATACACAAACTCGATATGCGCTTCTTTTGCGCGCTGATCGACCGCCGGCGTGTTGCGTCCCGTGATCACGCCGCTGCGCAAGCCAACAAGTGACGCGAGATGCAGTCCCGCGCCGTCATGCGCGTTGAACACTTTCATCTCCGCGACGCTGCCATCGGGAAACGCTTGCAAGCAGACGCTTCCATTCGTCAACACGCCGTCCACGTCCATCAGCAGCAGTCGAATTTTCTTCGCCCGCCGCCGAATCTCCGCTGATTTTGTCTTTTTCGCCATCGCGTGAATTGTTTCAGTGTTCCCGACTAGAAAAGTTGCAGCGTCCACAAATCGTGCAGATGTACAACGCCCTCGACGCGCCGCTCCGCGTCTACAACCACCACCGAAGTGATCTTCCGCTCCTCCATCAATCGCAGCGCGCTTGCGGCCAATTCCGTGCGCGCGAGAGTCACAGGATTTTTCGTCATGCTCTCCGCTGCGGTCAAATCGAGAGTCTCTTTCTTCCGCCGCTCCATCAGCCGACGCAAATCCCCGTCCGTCACAATGCCGAGCAGCCTGCCCGCGTCATCCGTCACCACCACCATTCCCAATTTTTTGCGGCTGATTTCGTAGATCACTTCGGGAATCGGCGTCTGCGGCCCCACGCGCGGCAACGCATCGCCTGCGTGCATCACCGAGTCCACGCGCCGCAGCTTCGTGCCGAGTTTCCCCGCCGGATGCAGCGCGGCGAAATCCTCCTCGCCAAACCCGCGCCGGTTTAGCAGCGCAATCGCCAGCGCGTCGCCCATCGCCAGCGCCGCCGTTGTCGAAGCGGTCGGCGCCAGATTCAGCGAGCACGCTTCTTCCTTCACCGCGATGTGGAGCGCCACATCGCTCGCGGCCGCCAGCGTCGAACGCAAATTCCCCGTGAGCGTCACCAGACGAATCCCGAGCCGCTTGATGGTCTCGAGAAGCGCGAGCAATTCCTCCGTCTCGCCGCTCTGCGAAACGGCGAGCACCACGTCTTCGCGCATCAGCATTCCCAAATCGCCGTGCAGCGCTTCGGCAGCGTGCAAAAAAACCGAAGGCGTGCCCGTGCTCGCCAGCGTCGCCGAAATTTTCCTTCCAATCAGCCCCGACTTGCCCATGCCCGTCACAATCACTCGCCCGCGGCACTCGAAAATCATTTCGACGGCGCGCTCGAATCGCTCGTCCAATTTCTCGATCAAGCCCGCAATCGCCTCCGCTTCGATGCGCAGCACGCGCTGCGCCGCCGCAAGGCTCCCCATCGCTTTCGCGGACTTCGTCGCTTTCATTCCTTCTCCCATTCGCGAACCAGCGACGCGATTTTCCCGATTCGCTCCGCCAGTGGCCGGAATTTTTCGAGCGGCAGCGCATTCGCTCCATCCGAAAGCGCCTTCGCGGGATTGTCATGCACTTCCGTGAACAATCCGCTGGCTCCGGCCGCAACGCCCGCGCGCGCGAGCGGCTCGATGAATTCCGGCTGGCCGCCGCTCGACTTGCCTTCTCCGCCGGGTAGTTGCACCGAATGCGTCACGTCAAACACAACCGGATATCCGAGTTTGCGCAAAATCGGAAACGACCGCATGTCCACCACCAGATTCTGATATCCAAATGACGCGCCGCGTTCCGTCACGATAATTTTGTGGTTCCCTGTGCTCGCGATTTTTTCGACGGCGTTCCCCATTTCCCACGGTGAGACAAACTGCCCCTTTTTTATATTCACCGCGCGTCCGGATTTTCCTGCTGCGATCAGCAGATCAGTTTGCCGGCACAGGAATGCCGGGATTTGAATCACGTCGCAAACTTCCGCGGCGGGCGCGACCTGCATGACGTCGTGCACGTCCGCCAAAATTGGCAACGCGAATCGCTTTTTAATTTCACCGAGTATCCGCAGGCCTTCTTTCATCCCCGGCCCGCGAAACGACGCAAGCGACGAGCGGTTCGCTTTGTCGTACGACGCCTTGAAAATCAACGGCACGCGCAGATCGCGCGCCACCGCCGCAAGCCTCTCCGCAATCATCATCGCGTGGCGCTCGCTTTCGATCACGCACGGTCCCGCAATAAAAAAAAACGGCGCGCCCGGCCCCATCGCCACATTGCCCACATTAAAATTGTGATTCGCCTGCGCCATTTTGTGCAATTATCCCCTGAATGCCCGGACGCTCCTAAGACTATGCAGGATTCCCCGCCTTTGCAATGCCATCGTAGCCGCCGGTTGCCGCGCGCCGTGGAAATGAAAGCCCGCCGTGCCCGCCCAACGAATGGAGAATCTTTCCTGGCTCTCGAACCAAACCAGGCTTCTACAGGAAAGCCGTCATTTCTCTTTGCGATTCGGGCGAGTACAATGTGGCCAGGTCGCCAGCCCAGGCGACGGAGGAACCTCATGCACGCAGACCGCGTTGAAGTATCCTGGGATGAAGAAAAATCGAAATGGCTGGTTCGCATGGAAGTCGGCGAAGAAGTCGTGCGCCGCCACTGCGATTTGCCGCGCGATGCGGACGAGCAATCGCTCCGCGCCGCCGCGCAAAAAACCGTGGCCGACGAAGGCTACGAGGCCGGCGCAGCCGAGATTGCAATTTTGCGCGCCCGCGTCGCCTGACGTCTCAAGCACCGCTCGCTCTTCGCGTCGCGGCTTGAGCTTTATGTATTTTCGCTCGTGGCTGCGAGCCGTTACCGAAATTTAATCGCTTCACGCTTGCGCTAGCTCACTCACAGACGGCGGCGGATTTTTGAACGCTGGCAGCGCGATGCCGAGAATCAGCAGCGTGATCGCAAACGCAAACACGCTGTCGCTAAACGCCTCGAATCGCCCTTTGTTCATTTGCAGGCAACAGACCGGACGTGAACGCGGTTCCGGAGACTCCGTGCTGTATCAACCTACTGCTCTTGGTAACTATGCAATCCCCACTGGTATGTGAGGGAAGGACTGCAGCTCTGGGATGCAAACGTAACTTTTCCTGTGCCGTCGGTCTTCCCTTTCACAAATGGCAACAATACCGTGGAAACATCGCCTGAAGCATCGGCCTTGAGGTCGCCTTCGTGCATTTCGGTTTCAGACGAGGCTTTCACATGAACAGTAGAATTGGCGGGAAAACCTGATCCCTGGAGCAATACCGCCTCAGCGTGCTGAAGAAGCAATGTCTCCTCAATGGAGCACCCCTGATCGGTTCCTTTCACGGGAAACGGGATGACATAAAAGAACGCCTTCGATTGGCCATCGTCGGACACCAAAGAAAACCGTTTCGGCTCGCCTTTTGCGGCGATGACGCCCAAATCAAGAGGACTGCCCGAGGAGATTGCCTGCCCCGAATCATCAAGCGTAATCCCGTTCGCTGCGGTCATCGGCTGTAAATTGAAAGGCGTAACAACCAGACTGTAAACTTTGTCCTTTGGCATACCAGAAGTAAAAACTCGGTAAAACACAACCGTCTGCTGCCCGGTGGATTTGCGAGACGTTTCTTTCGTTGTAACCGACGCGCCGGGGCTGTTCATTTTTAGCCCCCAATTCATCTGAATATTCGCAAGACGCGAAGCGCTCTGTTGCGCGCGAGCGACTGCTTCGGGGGAGTTGTCTTGGGGTGAGTCTTGCGCACCCGCACCTCCACAAATCATCGCGGCGAACAACGTGACGATGACAAGGCGCATGACTACCTCCGGTTTGGCAAAGCCAGTGGCATGCAACAGCAGTGCAGAACGCCAGCCCTGCATCGCGGCGCCAGCTTAATATAAAACGAAGCGTCTTTGAGAATAAAAAAATCAAAGTGGAAATAGCTAATCTGCGGACGAGCCGGCCGGCAAATTCTAATCCGTTGATGCGGGGGCGTGGGCGGCGCGCTGCGGAGCTGCGCGGCGGCGGCGATGTTCGGCGGATGCGCCGATGAAAGCGGCGAAGAGCGGATGCGGCGAGAGCGGCTTCGACTTGAATTCGGGGTGAAATTGGCAGCCGAGGAACCACGGATGATTGGGCGCCTCGACAATTTCGACGTAAACTCCGTCGGGCGTCTTGCCTGTGATTTTCAAACCTGCCGCGGTGAGCGCCGGTTCGTAATCGCGATTGAATTCGTAGCGATGGCGATGGCGTTCGGAAATTTCCGTTGCGCCGTACGCGCGCGCGGCGAACGAATCCGCGTCGAGTTTGCACGGCCACGCGCCCAGTCGCATGGTGCCGCCCATTTCGTCGACGCCGAGCAATTCGCGCAATTTGTAAATCACGCGATAGGGCGTCTGCGCGTCGAACTCGGTGGAATTCGCGTGTTGCAAACCCGCGGCGTGGCGCGCGTACTCAATCGTCGCGCACTGCATTCCCAAACAAATTCCGAAGAACGGCACTTTTTTCTCGCGCGCATATTGAATCGCGTAAATCATTCCTTCGATTCCGCGCTTGCCGAATCCGCCCGGAACCAAAATTCCGTCCATGTGCCGCAGGCGTTCCGCGGCCATTTCGAGCGATTCGATGTCGCCCGATTCGACCCATTCGATCGCGACGCGCGTGCGATGCGCGAGTCCGCCGTGCATCAGCGCTTCGCGCAAACTTTTGTACGCGTCTTCGAGCTGCACGTATTTTCCGACCACGCCGATGCGCACTTCGCCTTCGGGATGCTCGAGCTTTTCGAGCATGGCGAGCCACGGCGACATGTCGCGCGGGCCGGATTGCAAATGCAGCAGCCGCAAAATTTGTTCGTCGAGGCCTTCGGCGACGAGCGACATCGGCACTTCGTAAATGTTGCGCACATCGGGCGCGGAAATCACGGCGGCTTGATTTACGTTGCAGAAAAGCGCGATTTTCGCTTTCAACTCCGGCGCGATGGGATGGTCGCTGCGGCACAGCAAAATATCCGGCTGAATTCCGATGCTCAATAATTCTTTCACGCTGTGCTGCGTGGGTTTTGTCTTGTGCTCGCCGGCCGTGGCGATGTACGGCACCAGAGTCAGGTGAACGTAAATGGCATTTTCCGGGCCGAGTTCGAGGCGCATTTGCCGAATCGCTTCCAGAAATGGCAGCGACTCAATGTCACCAACCGTTCCGCCTATTTCGACGATAACCACGTCCACGTCATCGGCGACTTTGCGAAACGCGGCTTTGATTTCGTCCGTGACGTGCGGAATCACTTGCACGGTTTTGCCAAGGTAATCGCCGCGGCGCTCTTTCGCCAAAATTGATTCGTAAATTCTGCCGGTGGTCCAGTTGTGATCGCGGGTCAACTTCGCGTTCGTGAAGCGCTCGTAATGTCCTAAGTCGAGATCCGTCTCCGCGCCATCATCGGTAACGTACACTTCGCCGTGCTGATAGGGAGACATCGTGCCAGGATCAACGTTCAGGTAGGGATCGCATTTCTGAAGAGTGACTTTGAGGCCGCGGGATTCGAGCAGACAGCCTATCGAGGCCGCTGCTACGCCTTTGCCGAGAGAGGAAACCACGCCACCCGTCACAAACACATACTTCGGGCGCGTCACCAAGGCTCCCGTTTTTCCTCCCAGGTAGGCTGCGAACAAATCATTATCGCCGCGACGCTCGACTCTGTCAATTGCCAGTTTCCATTTCTCCGACGACTCGAGCATGCCCCAGCGCCGCCACTAGCGAGCGCTCTCGCACAATTTTTCACTGATTTGAGCACATTTCGCATGCAAGCGAAATTGGCAACGGCAAAAACTCCGTGACGAATTCCCCGCAACGCGACACAATGCGTGGCCGTCGATAGACGCGGATGGGAAACACAGCGTCGGTTCACACAAGTCAAGGAGCCGCAGAATGAAAAAAGAATCGCAGATTTCGCGACGATTGTTCCTGAGAGCGACAACTTTCGCGGGCGCGGCGCTCGCCAGCGGCTTTGCGCCTCTGTGCGATTTGGACGGCGAAACTCGCATGCCATTTGCACCGGCGGCAAAATCGCAAGCGGGATGCGCCAGCTCGCCCTCCGGCAGCTTGGACGAATGGATCGAGCGCATCTTCGGCGGCGAGTTTTCCGGCGAGCGTTTCGGGCCGGCGCGGTGGGAAGAGGGCGGCAAATCGTACACAGTGCTGGAATCGCAGCGGGAGAATGGCGTGACGCAAGAGCTGGCGCGATACGAGACGGCGACGGGGGCGCGCACCGTTCTTTTTTCTTCGGCGGATTTGATACCGACGGGCGCGAAAGAGCCGTTGCGCGTGCAGGATTTCGAATGGTCGAAGGATCGCAAGAAGATTTTGATCTATACGAATTCGGCGCGCGTGTGGCGCGAAAACACGCGCGGGGATTATTGGGTGTACGAGCGCGAGGCGAAGCGTCTGCGCAAGATCGGCGGAGATGCAGCGCCGTCTTCGCTGATGTTCGCGAAATTTTCTCCTTCCGGTGATCAGGTGGCTTATGTGCGCGCGAATAATATTTACGTCGAGGAAATATCCTCAGGCAAAATCAAGGCGCTGACCACGGATGGCTCCGAGACTACCATCAACGGTACTTCCGACTGGGTGTACGAGGAAGAGTTCGACGTGCGTGACGGCTTTCGCTGGAGCGGCGATGGACGCAGCATCGCGTATTTTCAATTCGACACGCGGCCTGTTCGCGAATTCTCCATGATCAATGATCTCGGTGGCGGGTTCCGCGAACCCATTACACAGATTCCCTATCCCGAATACGGCACATATCCCAAAGTATCTGGATTTCGCATTCCATCCGCCGGAACGCCCAATTCCGCTGTTCGTATCGGCGTCGTAGGCGTCAAGAACGCGAAAACGAAATGGATCAACGTCACCGCAGATCCCGAAAAATCGTACATTCCGCGCGCGGACTGGGTGGGCGATTCAAACGAGATTCTCCTGCAACACATGAACCGGCGCCAAAATACAAACGACGTTTATCTGGCCGACGCGCGCAGTGGCCACGCGCGGCGGATTTTTCACGATGAAGACAAAGCGTGGCTGGACGTGAACGAAGACACGCGCTGGCTCGCAAAGCACAAAGGGTTTCTGTGGTCGAACGAAAGCGACGGCTGGAGGCACGTTTACGTGATTGCGCGCGATGGGAGCGGGGCGCGGGTAATCACGCGAGGGGATTTCGACGTCATTGAAATTCTTACAGTGGATCCCGCCGAGGAATGGCTTTACTTCATCGCATCACCAGACAATGCCACGCAGCGCTATCTGTATCGCGCGCGGATGGACGGCTCGGGCGCTCCGGAGCGCGTGACACCGGCGAATGAATCGGGAATGCATCGCTACGAAATTTCACCCGATTGCCAGTGGGCGCTGCACACGGCGTCGTCATTCGACGTGCCGCCGACGACAGAGCTCGTGAGCTTGCCCGAGCATCGCGTAGCGCGAGTGCTTGCGGATAATTCCAAGCTGCGCGAGAAACTGAAAGTGCTGGTGACGCGGCCGACGGAGTTTTTTCAAGTGGACATTGGCGACGGCGTGAAGCTCGACGGATGGATGATCAAGCCAGCGGATTTTGATGCGTCGCGAAAATATCCGATTCTTTTCAACGTGTACGGCGAACCGGCGGCGCAGACGGTTCTCGATGGCTGGAGCAACGGCTCACTGTTCCATCGGGCCATTGCGAATCAAGGATATATTGTCGCTTCCGTTGATAATCGCGGCACGCCCGCACCCAAGGGACGCGCGTGGCGCAAAATAATTTACGGCGCTGTCGGCGTACTTTCGTCGAAAGAGCAGGCTGCGGCTGCGCGCGCCATTGCGGGCGAACGCTCATACATCGATTTTGACCGCGTGGCCGTGTGGGGATGGAGCGGCGGAGGTACAAACACGCTCAACCTGATGTTCCGCTCGCCGGAAATTTACAGAGTGGGGATGGCCGTCGCGCCCGTGCCCGACCAGCGCATCTACGACACGATTTATCAGGAACGCTACATGGGATTGCCGCAGGAGAACGTCGAGGGATACAAAGCGGCGTCCGCCGCGAATTTTGCGGAAGGATTGCAGGGAAAATTGCTGCTGGTTCACGGCAGCGGAGACGACAACGTGCATTTCGCCGGGTCGGAATTGCTGGTGAACCGGATGATCGAACTGGGGAAGGCGTTCGATTTCATGGTGTATCCGAATCGCACACACGGAATTTCCGAGGGCGCGGGCACGACGCTGCATATTTTCAAACGCCTCGCGCGGCATTTGACGACATATCTTCCCGCAGGACCGTCGCAGCGCACGATGACTTTGTTTCTCGGCCGAAAGCGCGAAGCGATTCAGCGCGGTTGAAATTGTCGCGACTCGTGAAGACACAGAGCCGGACGTGAGCTAAGAAAATGCCAACCGTCAGTTGGCGGCGGCTTGGCGGGCGCGAAGAGCTTCTTCGACTTTGGCTACGTCGGCGGGGGTGTCGACCGCGATGCCTTCGTAGGCGCATTCGGCGACACGGATATGGTAGCCGTTTTCGAGCCAGCGAAGCTGCTCGAGCTGTTCAAGGCGCTCGAGTTCGCCGGGCGGGAGCGCTGGAAACTCGAGAAGCGCATCGCGGCGAAAAACGTAGAGGCCAATGTGCTTGAAATGGCGCGCAGAGACGCGCTCTCCCGCATCGCGGACCCACGGAATTGGCGCGCGGGAAAAATAAAGGGCGTTGCCGTCGAAATCGAGGACGACTTTGACAATATTGGGGTCCATGATTTCGGCCGCATGAGAAATAGGGGCGCAGAGCGTAGCGACCTGCGATTCCGGTTCCGAAAGAATTTCATCCACTGCAGCATCGATGGCTTCAGGAGAAATGAGGGGTTCGTCACCCTGCACGTTGACGTAAATCTCGGCGGGAATATGGACAGCGACTTCGGCGATGCGCTCGGTGCCGGAGCGATGTTCGCGGCGCGTCATGATGGACTCGCCGCCGAAGGATGCGACGGCGTCGCGGATGCGGTCATCGTCGGTAGCCACAACGACGCGGGAGACACGGCGGCTCATTTTCGCACGTTCGACCACATGCTGAATCATGGGACGTCCCGCGATGGGCGCCAGCGGTTTCCCGGGGAAACGCGAAGAGTCGTAGCGCGCGGGAATTACCACCACAACGGAAGGCGAATCGGTTTGGGAGTTTTTTGCCACGAGAAACTTCCACGCTGCAGGATCATCTTACCACGTTGACGGAATTGCCGCGCCAGCTCCTGGTTGGGTCTGGCGAACTGCAGCCCGCCCTACGAACAAGAACAGGCGTGAGCGAATTTATACAGGTTTGCCGGATAGAATTTCGATATTTGTACTCTTGCAATAGGGCGCAGCGGTGATAGAATCTCGTCAAGGTTTGAGGCCGGGGGTAGCGTGCTGAAAGCGGCCAGGCTGGCGAGACGAAGTTGGACGGCATGCGCGGTCCTGGCGCTGGCAGTCGGCATGATCCCTTGCGGCATGGCAGTTGCCCAAAGTACTGGGCCACTGATTTACAAGCCCCCTCCCCCTAGCAATACCTCCCATGTAGCGGAACTCCGTAAAGATGTCAACTTGGTGCTGGTCAATGCTACGGTCACCGATCCCTACGGCAGGCTCGTCACGGGCCTCGATCAAGAAAACTTCCGCGTCTTTGAGGACGGGAAAGAACAGGAAATCATGCGCTTCGCCGAGGACGATGTTCCCATTTCCATCGGAATGATTTTCGACGTCAGCGGCAGCATGTCGGACAAAATCGCGAAGTCACGCATGGCGGCAGTGCAGTTTTTCAAGACTGCGAATCCGGCCGACGAGTTTTTCCTCGTGGATTTCGCCGACCGCGCCGAACTCGCCACGATGTTCACAAGTAGCATCGAGGAATTGCAGAACCGGCTGCTTTTCAGCGCGCCCAAAGGAATGACGGCGCTCCTGGACGCGGTATACCTTGGCATGAGTGAGATGAAAGGAGCACGCAACGCCAGAAAGGCTTTGCTCATCATATCGGATGGAGGCGATAATCATAGTCGTTACGATTTCGACGATGTGAAACGCTTCTTGCGCGAAACGGACGTCCAGATTTACGCGATTGGAATTGTCGATCCGGACGCTTGCGACAGGACTCCCGAGGAGTGCGCGGGACCCGGGTTTTTGCAAGGCTTGGCGTCGATGACCGGCGGCCGATCCTTCACGGTAAGAAATTTGGACGACTTGGGCGACATCGCCACCAAGATCAGCATGGAGTTGCGGAATCAATATGTTCTGGGCTACCGGCCAAGCGATAAAAAGCGCGACGGAAAATGGCGGAAGATTAAGGTCAAGATTCGGCCTCCGCGAGGTTTGCCGCCGCTCACCGTATACTCGAGGTACGGATACTACGCTCCTGGACCGTAGCCAAATCCGGTTTTCTTCTCTTCCTGTATTCCTGTGCTTTTTCTTGGCCACTGCCTTTTTGTTTTGCGCCACGGGTGCGTCCGCACAGAGCCAGCCGCCCATCCAAAACCAACCGCCAATCCAGATCCCCCGGCCCGGAGCGCCCCAACAAGGGAAAACGTACACGCTGAAAAAAACGGTGGACATGGTGCGCCTGCCAGTGACTATCGTCGACAAAAAAGGGAATTTCGTTCCTGAGTTGAAGGAAAATAATTTTCGCGTGCTCGAAAATGGCGTACCGCAAAAGATTTCAGCCTTCAGCAACGAAGACATCCCCATTGCGGTCGGCTTGGTGATTGACAACAGTGCAAGCATGAGATCGAAGCGCGCGCGCGTGAACGCCGCAGCCCTGACTTTCGTGCAAACGAGCAATCCTCAGGATCAGATGTTCGTTGTAAATTTCAACGACGAATATTATCTCGACATGGATACGGATTTTACGAACGATCCCAAGGTGTTGAAGGCGGCGCTCGAACGGATTGATTCACGTGGGGGCACGGCGCTCTACGATGCTATCCTCGGCTCCATGAACCACTTGCGAAAAGCGAAGCGGGACAAAAAAGTGCTGCTAGTGGTCACCGACGGGGTTGACAAGGACAGCAGGAATTCGCTCGCAAGCACGGTGAAGAGGTTGCAACAGTCCAACACGGTGATTTACGCCGTCGGATTGTTCACCGACAATGATGACGACAGAGAAGACAAACGTCAGGGCAAAAAGGCGCTTGTGGCGCTGACGCAGGCGACCGGCGGCGAAGTTTATTTTCCAAAGACGATTGCGGAAGTGGATGACATTTGTAACCGCATTGCGCAGGACATCCGCGATCAGTACATGATCGGCTACTACTCCACGAACACGGCGAAGGATGGTACGTATCGCACCGTAAAGGTCGAACTAACCGACGTGAAAGGCCACGGGAAATTAATTGTGCGCGCGCGACCGGGTTACTACGCGCCGTTGGCGAAGCCGGAAGCCGAGCAGATCTCAGGAAATTAGAGTATAGAACTTCTGTTTCTTACTTTCCTTCTCTGTGTACAAAATCCATCGTTTATTCATAGCGCAGCGCCACCATGGGGTCGACGCGCATCACGCGGCGAGCCGGAATCCAGCAAGCGAGCAGCGCGACAACCGTTAAGAGGAGCGAGACGCTGACGTAGGTCAGCGGGTCTGTCGAGGTGACGCCCACGAGCACGTTTCCGAGAGTGCGTGCGAGGACAAACGCCAATAGCAGGCCGACGAACACGCCCACTAAGACAATAACGAACCCCTGGCGCAAAACCATTTTGAGGATGTCGCCCGGCTGCGCTCCCAGTGCCATGCGAATGCCGATTTCGTGTGTCCGCTGGCCGGCAGAATACGAGACGACGCCATACACTCCAACGACCGCCAACGTCAGGCCGAGAAAGCCGAGAACGCCCGCGAGGACGGCTCCGAATTGGAAGAGAAGGATGCCGTTAATCGTGTCGAGCGCGTTGTCCATCGTCTGCACGTCGAACAACGGCAACCCCGGGGCCAGCGAAGCGATTTGGCTTTCGATCGTGGAAACCATCGATTCCGGCGACGCGGCTGTGCGCACTTGAAGGGTTGCAAACGGAGGAATGTTCTGCGTGATGGGAATGTAGAAATATGGGTCGATCGGCCCCGAGATGGCATCAAAGCGGGCATCCTTAGCGATTCCGATGATCTGGAGCTGGACATTTTTAGCGTCGGACGACTTGAACTTGCGCCCGATCGGATCCTGATGGGGCCAGAACTGCTTCGCCATGGCCTCGCTGATGATCGCAACTGGCTGCGAGGTTTTTGTATCTGCGTCGGTGAAGTCGCGGCCTCGTAGGAGCGGAATACGCATAGTCTGGAAATAATCGGTCGAAACCGCGCTGTTGGTGACCTGTGGAACGGGCTGACCTTTGGGCGTCTGATAGCCGTCAATATCGAGAGCCGCGCTCGAGCTAACATAACCAAATGGAACCGCAAAGGCGATGCTAGCGGACTGCACGCCCGGCAGCGCACGAATATGGTCGAGGACATTCTTGTAAAGCGCCCTTGCCTGGGCGTCCTTGTAGCCGAGGTTGTTGGGGTCCATGCTGAGATTCAAGACGTGATGAGGGTCGAAGCCGAGATCGGTCTTCTGAACGGCGCCCAAACTGCGAGTGAAGAGCGCGGCAATGACAAGCAGCGCCAGCGAGCCGCTGACTTGCGCAATGACTAGCGCGCTGCGCAACCCCTGCCGCCCAGAGGCGATTCCTCGCCCACCTCCGTGGAGGACTTGATTTATGTCGGCGCGAGAGGCGCGCAGAGCCGGAACGATTCCAACGCTGACGCCGGCGAACAGGGCAGCACACAGCGAGAACACAAAAACGCGCCAGTCGAAGCCGAAATTGAGATAGGTGGGAATCGTTGTTTTCAAATTGACGCTGGCTATGGCGCTGCTGGCCCAGACTCCAAGGAGAACTCCTGCGGCACCGCCGAGAAAAGCCAGCAGGATGCTTTCGGTGAGCATCTGGCTGATTAAGCGGCTTCGCGGAGCACCCAGGGCGGCACGCATGGCCATCTCGCGCTGGCGAGCCGAAGCGCGAACCAACAAAATATTTGCCACATTCATGCAGGCCAGCAACAGAACCAAAAGTGTCAGTCCCAGAAAAATTGTCCCCACTCGGCTGATTTGTTGGCCCGATTGCGGGTCGGGACGCGAAAGACGCTCAGGGTACGCACTGAAGCTGACGCCGTCGTCCACGGTCGGATACTGCGCGGAGAGCCGATGGCTGATTACCCCCAATTCCGCCTGAGCTTGCTTCAGAGTCACGCCGGACCGCAAACGTGCCAAAGCGAATGCGGAACTCCTCGCACGATTGGTCATGAAGCCCGGATCGCGGCCGGAAACGGCCAGCATGCCGTAGGGTATGTAGCCCTGGAGGTCAAGGAGAGGGTGAGGGCCGTGAAATCCCGGAGGCGCGACGCCGACAATTGTGAAGGGACGGCCGTTGATCGAAACTTTTTCGTGCAAGATGCCAGGATCGCCGCCGAATCGCGATTGCCAATAGGAATAGCTGAGAACGAGAACTGGATCGGCATCGGGAACTTGCCCCTCGGAAGGAAGAATGAAGCGTCCCAGATACGGTTTGAGGCCGAGCATCGTGAAAAAATTCCCGGTGACGTAGCCCGTCAAAAGGCGTTCGCCCTTGCCGTTGAACTCGAGGGAGTCAAGGCCGATCTCGTAGGCCAGGACACTGGAAAAAACGTCCGACCCCTGCTTCTGGATGTCCTGAATATCCGGGTATGACAATTGGTTCTGCAGCGGGCCGGTTTTGTGCCGGAAGGCCAGAACGACCAGTTGGCTGGGTTGAGCAACGGGCAGCGGGCGCAGCAGCAGTGAGTCCACGATGCTGAAGATGGCGGTGTTGGCACCGATACCGAGAGCAAGCGCCAGCACGGCGACGGCGGTGAAGCCGGGGGATTTGCGCAACATGCGGAGCGCGAAGCGAATGTCCTGCAGGAGGGATTCGAGGAAATGAGTGCCGCGAGCGTCGCGGCATTCCTCTTTGATGTACTCCGTGCCGCCGAATTGCGCGAGGGCGCGGCGACGCGCTTCGGCGGGAGGCATTCCTGCGGCAACGTTGTCGGCGATTTGCTGCTCGACGTGGAAGCGCAATTCGGAGTCGAGCTGCGTTTCGAGTTTGTCTCTGCGAAATAGACGTAGCCAGCGCATGACTGTTTCAACCTCCTATTCGTATCGCAACGCGACCATGGGATCAACGCGCATCGCCCGCCGCGCGGGGATGTAGCAGGCAAGCAGCGTGACGCCGAGCAGCACGATGGCCATGCCGGCGAATGTCACCGGGTCCGTAGCGGAAACACCATAGAGCAGGCTCGCCATCAACCGCGTGAGCAGAAACGCGACGACGGCACCGAGACCCAATCCAAACAGCGCAAGCTTCACTCCCTGCCCCAAAATCAGGAGCAACACATCGCGCCGTTGTGCGCCAAGCGCCATACGGATTCCGATTTCGTGTGTGCGTTGCGATGCTGAATACGAGATCACGCCGAAAATTCCGATCGCGGCGAGCACCAGGGCGATCGCGCTGAACGAGCCGAGCAGCAAAGTGCGAAATCGCTCCTGCGAAATCGATTTGCCGATCATATCCGGGAACGATGCGATGTCCGTCACCGGCAGGTCTTTGTCAATCGCGTGCGTCGCCTGGCGAATTCCCGCGACCACGCTCGATGCGCTCAGCGAACTTCTCACCACCACTTCGCCTCCATAAAGAGGTGCCTGAGCGAAAGGCACATACATCATCGGCCCCGGTTTCTTGCCCAGTGACTCATCGCGTATGTCCCCGACGACGCCCACGATCTCGCGCGACACATCGGAGTTCGGCGGAAATCCGAATTTCATTTGTCTTCCGATGGGGTCTTGATTCGGGAAATAACGCCGCGCCAGCGTTTCGCTGATGAGAGCTACCTTCGGATTGGACGGCGAGTCCTGCTCGGAGAAAAAACGCCCTCTCAGAAGTGGAATGCGCATCACGCGAAAATAATCGGGACTCACAGTGGCATAATCGGCGGTGATCGATTTGCCGAGCGGCAACGGTGGATTTCCCACGATGCTGAAAGCGAAAGTGGCTTCGCCTTGACGGTCCATAGGCAGTGGAGCCGCCAGAGCGGAGTCTTGCAAACCGGGCTGCGCATGGAGCCGCGCCAGCAGTTCGTTCGAAAAAGTGGTCCATTGCTGCGGCGTCGAATATTGGAATTGCGGAAGCGATATCTCGGCTTCGATGACGTTTTTCGGATCGAAGCCCGGATCGACCTTTGTGACCAGCGCGAAGCTGCGAATGAGCAGACCGCCCGCAACCAGAAGCACCATGGCCAGCGATATTTGCGCGATGGCCAGGAAACTCCGCACGCGTCGCCCGCCGCGCTGCCCGCCGCGCGCACCGCCCTCTTTGATGTTCGTTTGCAAATTGGATGGAGTCGCGAGCAGCGCAGGCGCGAGTCCGAATGCCAAGGCAGCAGCGAGAGACAAGGCCAGCGCAAATACGAGGACGGATCCTCCGATATGAATCGAATTGATCTGCGTCACTTCGGCCGGTAAGAATGGTCGGAGAATCCACACGCTCCACACCGCAAGAAGCACGCCGACAACTCCGCCGAGCAATCCCAGCAAAGCGCTTTCGGTCAGCAACTGCCGAATCACACGGGCGCGCCCCGCGCCGAGCGCGATTCGGACGGCAATCTCTCTGGGCGCGAGACGTGGCGCGCGACAGAAGCAGGTTCGCGATGTTGGCGCAAGCAATCAGCAGGACCAGGCCAACCGCGCCCAGCAAAATCAGCAGAGCGGATTTCACATTCCCGACGACTGCCTGCCGATATGGCTGAATCCGAATCGTGAATCCGGAATCTTGCGCGGGAAATTCCTTCGCCAGCCGCGCTCCGATGGTATTCATTTCGGCCTGAGCTTGCGCCACCGAGATTCCCGGCTTGAGCCGGGCAATTCCACCCAGCGCGCGCACGCCAGGCCGTCTAAGTAAGGGTCCGAAGAGCGGGTCCTGCGCGGCAGAAATCCATATGTCCTGGCGCGGTGAGCCGTCAGGGTAGTGAAAGCTCGCCGGTAGGATTCCGACAACAGTGAACGCACGCATGTCCAGAGAAATGGATTGACCGATGAGATTGGGATTCGAACCGAAGCGGCCGCGCCAGAGATTTTCACTCACAATGGCCACCGGCGCCGCTCCTTGCTTGCCATCCTCGGGCAGCAATGTGCGGCCGGCCAGGGGTTTTACGCCGAGCAGTGAAAAAATCTCCGGCGTCACATCCGCGGTGTTTACAATCGACGGCTCGCCCGCTCCGGTCAACGTAAGATCGTGAAATGCATTTCCCGCCATCTCGCTGAACACGCGGTTCTGCTCGCGGCACTCGCGGAAGTCCCTGTACGACAGGGCCGAAAGCGCATCCGGCTGTTTCACCGGAGCGTTGAACACCAGAACGAGTTCTCCCGCATTGGGATATGGGAACGCCCGCAAAAGCACGGCGTCGACGACGGAGAAGATGGCGGTGTTGGCGCCGATGCCGAGGGCGAGCGTGAGCACGGCGACGGCGGTGAAGCCGGGGGACTTGCGCAACATGCGGAAGGCGAAGCGGATGTCTTGTAAGAGCGTGTCGACAAAGTGCGTGCCGCGGGCGTCGCGAGTTTCTTCTTTGATGTATTCGAGACCGCCAAATTGCGCCAGCGCGCGACGGCGCGCTTCGGCGGGAGCCATGCCCGCGGCGATGTTGTCGGCGATTTGCTCCTCGACGTGGAAGCGCAGTTCGGAGTCGAGCTGCGTTTCGAGTTTCGATTTGCGAAATAGCCGGGTCAGCCAGCGCATATGAAACCTCCGTGATGCAGAAGCCTCAGGTCAGTTCGCGCAAAAGTGGCGCGAACGGGACCTGAGCTACAGAACATAGTGACGAGCAACAAGTTCACGGCAAAAGCAGATTCCTCACCTCTGTTCGCCAACGTCTGGCGACCAGGTTCGGAATGACAACGAAAATCAAAACCGCAGATTCCCTGCCTGCGGCCCTTCCTGCGTCAGGGCAAGCAGGCAGGCTTGCTGGATGCTGGTCGCATCCGCCCGCCAAGGCGGGCAGGCTCAGAATGGCAAATCACAGGCCCAAAAACCGAAATGCCGCAGAGTCTCAAAAACGTGAGACTCTGCGCTACTCGGCGGTGCGCAAGATGAGCGCGACGGCGTGGGACATCCGCTCCCAACTGGCCATTTCCTCTTCTAGTTGTTTAGAACCCTTCTTCGTGAGTTTGTAAAATTTCGCTTCGCGGCCGCTATTTGCTTCACGCCATTCGGCATCGAGCCATCCGCGATTTTCCAGCCGGTGCAGAGCGGGATAAAGCGAGCCTTGCTGCACCTGAAAGAACTCTTTGGAAATTTGCTGGATGCGCTGCGAAATCGCGTAGCCATGAATGGGACCGAGCGCGACAATTTTGAGAATCAGCATGTCGAGCGTGCCCTTGAGAACTTCGGATTTGTCTTCCGGCATCGTGTCCACCCCTAGGAGTTCGACATATACGCCTAGAAGTTCTACATGTCAAGTGGCAGACGAGGGAGAATGAAGGATTGGAAAGACCGATTTCAGTTAGAATGCACGCAGCGTAATGGACCAATACTTCTATCGTGCTGCTGCTATCGTGGTCGGCCTGCTATTCGCGTGGGGTGGAAGATGGATGTTTCTTCATCCCGAGAAAGCCTTGAAACAAATATATTCAGATCTAATGTCGTTCAGTACGGTCAGCAATATCTTCTTCAATATCTTCGGAACCATGTTGATAGTTACTGGCCTTTGGGCTGCTTTCATCGCGTGCGTGCCTAGCAATCTATGGGATAGATATGGCCTCGGAATGGGAGTTCTCCTCTTTGTTATCGTTGTGATTTGTGCTTTCCTTCTTCTGCGCCGCAGTGATTCCTCGGTGCTTGAGCACAATCCTAAGCGTTGAATTTCGACAAACGCATCAGCACGCCACGGCTCAAATCTGTTTATCCAAGAGATGAGAGGAAACTGATGCCGCGAGGGATTTGTGTGCCGAAATTTTCGGCGATGGTTTGGCCCATGTCGGCGAGCGTGCTGCGAATGCCGAGATTTACGCCGGCGCCGTGGCCAGCTTGCATTCTCGGCGAATAGCAAACAATCGGCACGTATTCGCGCGAATGATCCGTGGTTGGATTGACGGGATCCGGGTCGCAGCCGTGGTCGGCGGTGAGGATGAGAAGATCGGAATTCTTCAGCAACGCGAGGAACGGTCCGAGAAGCGCGTCGAATTCCTCGAGCGAGCACGCGAAACCTTCGACATCTTTGCGATGGCCGTAGAGCATGTCGAAATCGACGAGATTGGCGAAGATGAGGCCGTCACGCTGACGCATTAGAGCTTCAGTGAGTTTGACCATGCCATCGGCGTTGTTTTTCGTCGTCACGTAATCTTCAACGCCGCGTCCATTGTAGATGTCGTGAATTTTGCCGACTCCGAAGACGGGAATTTTGCGTTCCGCGAGAACGTCGAGAAGCATGGGGCGCGGCGGTTCGACGGCGTAATCGTGGCGCCGCTCGGTGCGGCGATAATTTCCCGGCGTGCCGATGAACGGGCGAGCGATAACACGGCCGACGCGATGCGGGCCGTCGAGAAGCTTGCGGGCAATCTCGCACATTTTGTAAAGCTCGGCGACCGGAATCACGTCTTCATGCGCGGCGATTTGGAAAACGCTGTCGCCGGAGGTGTAGACGATGGGATAGCCTGTGCGCTGGTGCTCTTCGCCGAGTTCCTTCAGGATTTCGGTGCCGGAGGCGGGCTTGTTGCCGATGGTTTTGCGGCCGATGGCGCGTTCGAATTTTTCAATCAGGTCGCGCGGGAAACCGTTCTTGTAAACGGGAAACGCTTGGTCGAGCCATATGCCCGCCATTTCCCAGTGGCCGGTAGTTGTGTCTTTGCCGGGCGAGACCGTGATTCCCTTTCCGAAGGCTCCTGTGGGATGCGAGGGTGGGTCGAGATGCGCGAGGGGTTTGATGTTGGCCAGTCCCAGGCGAACCAGATTCGGCAAATGCAACGGGCGCGACCGCGCGATGTGGCCAAGCGTGTCGCGGCCAACGTCGCCGTAATCGGCGGCGTCGGGAAGTTCGCCGATGCCGACGCTGTCGAGGACGATCCAGATGACGCGAGAGAAAAATTCAACTGGCGGCACTGTTTTCCTTCCAAGCTGAATTTAGCATAAGTTCGGTGTCGAGTTTGTTTTGCAGACGATAAGGGAACCGTCGTCGTGCGCGCATCTGAGCGACAAGAAACGCAGATTTGCGGGACGCTTGCGCGGAGACGTATAATTATTGGTTTACGCCTATGGCGACGAAGCTTACAGAGCAAGGGCACTTCGAATTGAACTCAAAACAAGCGGCAAAATCCCCGCCCTTCGCGGAAGGCGCTCCGACCCCGCATCCCTTCGCCAAATCCGCTCAGGGCGAGCAGGACGGGCAGGATGGGGCACCCGCAAAAACGAAACTGCGTGCAGAAGCATCCGGCGGGCAGGAAGCGATCCGTGTGCGCGGAGCGCGCGTGCACAATTTGAAGAACATCGATTTTGAGATTCCGCACAACGCGATCACGGTGGTGACGGGCGTGTCGGGCTCCGGAAAATCAAGTCTGGCGTTCGATACAGTGTATGCGGAGGGCCAACGGCGATACATCGAATCGCTTTCGGCGTACGCGCGGCAGTTTTTGGAGCGCATCGAAAAGCCCGATGTGGATGAAGTGACGGGAATCGCGCCGGCGATTGCGATACGGCAGAAAAATTCGACGCGCAATCCGCGGTCGACGGTGGCGACAGCGACGGAAATTTACGATTACCTGCGACTGCTCTACGCGCGCGTGGGGCATACGTTCTGCGTGAAGTGCGGCGAAGAAGTGAAGAAAGACACGATCGACGAAATCGCGGAGCGAGTGCTGAAGCTGCCAGCGGGACGCCGATTCTACGTGCTCTACCCGCTCGTGCTGCAGACGGAAACCCCGGCGGATCCGGCGAAACCAGGTCGGGCGCGAAAGACGCTGCCGGCGGCGCAGTCGGTGAAGCAAACGCTGGGGAGTTTGCAGAAACGCGGATTCAACCGGCTGTATCAGGGTGGACGCGTGTACGAATTTTCTTCTCCAGAAACGCTGCTGGATGTGAATTTTGCGAAACCAGTGTACGTGCTGGTCGACCGGCTGGCGCTTGCACCGGAAATTCGTTCGCGGCTGATGGACTCGATTGAGATTTGCTATCGCGAGGGGCGCGGCGAGGCGATTCTCGAATTCTTGCCTGAGCAAAGCGGCGCGCCATTGGAGCGAATGATTTTCAGCGAGCGATTCGAGTGCAAGAAATGCGGAATCGTTTATCAGGAGCCAGAGCCGCGGCTTTTTTCGTTCAACAATCCCTACGGCGCGTGCCCGCGATGCCAGGGATTCGGAAACACAATTGATTTCGACCTGGACCGCGTGATCCCGGATAAAAGTAAGTCGCTGGCCGGGGGCGCGATTGAACCGTGGACGAAACCGCGCTACCGGCAAGTGGTGCAGGATTTGAAAACGTATGCGAAGGCCAAAGGAATTCCAATCCATGTGCCGTTCCGGCAGCTCACGGAACAACAGCGCAGATGGATTATTGACGGCGATCCGAAGGAAGATTTCGAAGGTGTGACGCCATTCTTCAAACGTCTCGAATACAAGAAATACAAACTGTACATACGCGTGTTTCTGAGCCGCTATCGAGGCTACGCGACGTGTCCGGATTGCAAGGGAACGCGGCTGCGACAAGAAGCGCGGGCCGTACGCGTGGCGGGAAAGTCGATTACCGAAGCGTGCGAGATGACCGTCGCGGAGGCGCGCGCGTTTTTCAGCGGGATGCAACTGAGTCCGGCGGAAACGACGATTGCAGGGAAAGTGCTGGAAGAAGTGCAGCAGAGGCTGCGATTTCTCGATGAAGTGGGACTGGATTATCTGACGCTGGACCGGCTGACATCGACATTGTCTGGCGGCGAATCGCAGAGGATACAACTGGCGACTTCACTCGGCTCGCATCTGGTGGGCGCGCTTTACGTGCTCGATGAGCCGTCGATTGGATTGCATCCGCGCGATACGCACCGGCTGATTTCGATTTTGAGAAGTTTGCGCGAACTGGGGAACACGCTGCTCGTTGTTGAGCATGATGCGGATACGATTCGCGCGGCGGATTACGTGATGGATTTGGGGCCGGGGGCGGGCGAGCATGGAGGAAAAATTACGTTCGCGGGAACGCAGAAGGAATTAGAGGCAGACAGGCATTCGCTGACGGCGCGTTATTTAAGCGGCGAATTGCATATTCCCGTGCCGGGAACCCGCCGGAAGATGCAGGGCAAGTTTTTGAAGATTTTAAAAGCGCGCAGCCACAATTTGAAGGAAGTGGACTTAATGATTCCACTGGGAATGATCGTGGCGATCACCGGCGTATCGGGCTCTGGGAAATCGACGCTTGTTTACGACGTGCTGTACAAAACACTGCAAGCGAAACGAAGCGGCGGGAATTGGCGCGAAGCCTGCGAGAACATTGAAGGAGACGCGGCGTTAACGGCGGTGGAGCTGGTGGACCAGTCGCCGATTGGACGGACTCCGCGATCGAATCCAGCGACGTATTTGAAGGCGTTCGATTCCATTCGCGAGATATTTGCTTCCACACCGGATGCGAAAAAACGCGGCTACACGGCGGGGCATTTCTCGTTCAACATTCCCGGCGGAAGATGCGAAGCGTGCCAGGGCGACGGCACGGTGACCGTTGAGATGCGATTCCTGGCAGATGTGGAACTGATTTGCGAGGAATGCAAAGGGACACGGTACAAGAGCGGAATTCTCGACGTGCGGTACCACGGAAAGAATGTGCATGACGTGCTGGCAATGACTGTGCACGAGGCGCTGGCGTTTTTCGCGGGTACGCCGAAGGTCACGGCGAAGCTGAAAATACTGGACGAAGTGGGGCTGGGATATTTGCGGCTGGGACAATCGGCGTCGACGCTATCGGGTGGTGAGGCGCAACGTTTGAAACTGGCGGCGCATCTTACCCGGCAAGAGAATACGGGAGTCCTGTACATTTTCGATGAGCCGACAACAGGGCTGCATTTTGACGACATTTCGAAATTGCTGGCGGCTTTTCGCAAACTGCTCGAAGGTGGAGCTTCCGTGCTGATTATCGAGCACAATCTGGACGTTATCAAATCCGCGGACTGGGTGATCGACCTGGGACCCGAGGGTGGAGAACGCGGTGGACGCCTGGTGGCGTGCGGGACACCGGAGCAAGTGGCGCGGAATGCGCAGTCGTATACGGGAAAGTTTCTGGCGCGCGTGCTGAACGAAGGCGCGCACGAAAACGCGAATCATCTCATCGCGAATCATCGCAATCACACTCCATGAAATTCTCGAGAAATGCGGCCGCGATCAGCATTTTGATAATTCTTTCAGCTGCACCTCGAACGGCCAATTCACAAACAAGGCAAAGTTCGCGCAGGCGCGTCGTCACCGCAGCCTCGGCGCAGGAGCAATTGCTGCACAGCTTGCTGGTGCAAGGAAAAGCGGCGGCAGACAAGAATGACTATGCGACGGCGGCGGCAGACTATGAGAAATATCTCGCGCAAAAGCCGGATGATGCGGCGGCACATTTCGATTTGGGTTACGTTTACACCGCGCAGGCGGACAAAGATAAAGCCATTGCCGAGTATCGCAAAGCGATCGCGCTGGATCCGAAGATGGCGCAGGCGTATTTGAACCTCGGAATCAGTTTGCTTGGGGATGACGCGAAAGCGGCAATTGCTCCTTTGCGAAAGGTGACGGCACTGAATTATGGCTACGCGCAAGGACACTATTTGCTGGGGACCGCAGAGGAGCGAGCGGGCCAACCGGCGGACGCAGTGAAGGAATATACGATTGCGGTGAGGCTTGATCCGAATGATTACGCGGCGCACATGGCGCTGGCGCGCGCGGAACTCACAACAGGAAACGCGGGCGCAGCCGAGCCGGAATTTCGCGAAGCGCTGAAGTTAAAGGAGAATGACCACGAAGCTGAACTGGGATTGGCGCAAAGCCTGATCGAAGAGAAAAAAGCCGCGGACGCAGCAGCGGCACTTGACGATTATTTGAAGCAGAACCCGAACGACGTGAAGGTACGCGTGACGCGAGCGTCCCTGCTTGCGCAGTTGGGCGAGGATGACGAAGCACTGGCGGAGTTAGACCGAGCGAGCAAGAGCGGAACAGAATCGCTTGAAGCGTTGAAGCTGCGCGCGACGATTTATTATGGGAAAAGGGATTTCGCGAATGCGGCCACCGTGCTACAGAAGGCTTCCGCGATTGCTCCGCAAGACGCGGACATTCTGGCGAAATTGGGACATGCGTTGCTGGAGAATAAGGATTATGCCGGAGCGGCGCGAGAATTGAATGAGGCGTTTCGTCTCGATTCATCCTCTAATGACACGCTGCGAGATTTGGTGGCGGCGGAATATTTGAGCAAGCATTATCCAGTGACGCTGTCGGCGCTGAATCTGCTGGATGCGCGCGAGACGCCGAAACCCGGTGCTTGGTTCGTTCGCGCTACGTGTTATGACCACATGGGGCAAGCGAAAGCGGCTCTGGATGCGTATCAGAAATTTCTCGCAATGAATACGGATCAAAAGAGCGACGAATATTTCGAAGCGACTGGACGAGTGCGATTTCTCGAACGAATCGTCAAGGGGAAAGAACGCTGACATGGACCGCGTGATGATGCGTGCGAGCGTCCTGGGAATCGTCCTTTGTAGCATGATGTTGCCGCTGACGGCGCAAACGGCGCGAGTACAGAAGGAGATCGCGAAAGATAAGGCAAATTATGAGCGCCAGACGAAGCCTGTGGGACGTGCGAAGGCGGTGGTAAAGCTGGGCCGAGCAGAATATCTTGCGGCGCGGCAAAGTCTGGACGCAGGAAACATCAGAAGCGCATTCGAATTCCTAGCGGACTACAATGAGCAAGCGATTACGGCGCATGACGCTCTTGAGAAACTGGATGTAGATCCCGAAAAGCACTCGAATGGTTTTCGCCAACTGCAAATTTCGGTGCGGGAAAGCTTGCGGCAACTTCGGGAAATTATAGGACGCCTGCCACTGGAACAGCAGGAGTCTTTTCAAAAACTGGAGGTGGATCTCGACGCATTGAATCAGAAACTGATCCTGGAATTATTTCCACGGCAGCCGGGACACAAGGTACAGGATCAGAAGAAACACAACGAGGTTACCCATGAGATATAAGGGGGCGGTGGTGATGGCATTGTTCGCGTGCTTGACTGTGAGCATGACGGGCAGGATCGCGGCTTGCGCGCAGGAGAAACCCGATTTTCTAAGCCCGGCGGAAGCGGACAAAGTTCGCGATGCGCAAGATCCGAACGAGCGCGTGAAACTGTTTTTGGATTTCGCCGCCGATCGTTTGAAAAAATTGCAATACGAATTGCAGCTTACTTCACCGCAGATGCACAAGAACGAAATCCTGAACGGCTTACTGAGTGAATACGCGGGGTGCATTGACGAGGCGGCGGACCGCATCCAGGAAGGACGCGAAACAAATCCGAACATGCGTCCGGCGATCAAGGATATGCAGAAACGCGGGAAGGAATATTTGGACGCGCTGCAGAAAATCGAGGGGGCGGGAGGTCCCGAATTGAGCGCATTCAAGGATGCGCTCGATGATGCGCTTGAAGGCACGCAGGACGCGCTGAAGGGTGCGAACAAGGCGTCGAAAGAATATGGCGCGGTACCGGTGCGGAGAAAGCCTTGAGGGGAAGCTTCACGGCTCGGCGCGCGCAGCATGTTCCCGGCGGAGCGCTGATATTTCAGCGAATGTACACGCGACTGAATTGCGAAGGACGCCCGCCGCAGTTTGAAGTGGAATTCTATCCTTACGCGAATTTGACCCATTCGATCCGATTGCGGCGCGAAATTGCGCATGTGAGGCTCTCGGATTTGTTGCGTGAGGCCCCACTCGAAGTCATGGAAGCAGCGGCGGCGATTTTGCTCGCGCGGCTTTACCGGCGGCGGCTGCCTCGCGAAATTCTCGATACGTACAGACGATATTCCCATGGCACGCAGACCCGGCGCCGGCTGCACGCGTTGCGACGGAAACGGGCACGGCCCAGGATTGCGCACGCAAGCGGCCGGCATTTTGACTTGGGGCCAATGTTCGATGAACTGAACGGCAGATACTTTCAGGAGGGGTTGGCGCGGCCGAAGATCGGGTGGAGCGCGAAACAGTGGCGCAGCCAATTGGGAACATATGATCCAGCGCTCAACCAGATTGCGATTAACTGCGCTCTCGACCGGCCCGATGTGCCGCAATACGTGATCAGCTATGTGCTGTACCACGAAATGCTGCATCAAAAGCATCCGATGAAGCTGGCGCGGTGCCGGTTGGAATCGCATTCGCGAGCGTTTCGGAAAGAAGAGAGAAAGTTTCGCGAGTATGAGCGGGCAATGAAATTTTTGGCGCGATTTCGGTGACAGGCCGGCGCGCGCTTGCTTGCTCAGTGCGCAGCGGATTTGTCCTTATTTAGTTTTTCCTCGATCTTCGCAATGCGCTCACGGACTTTCTTGGATTCGGACGTGTCGGGCAGGATTTTCAAGTACTGTTGATAATAATCGATGGCTCGATGAGGATCGTCTATCTTTTCGTAGGCCTGGCCAAGGAGAAGACAGGGCTCGGCGTAATTCGGTTTGTACTCCATGGCATCTTTGAAACGCGCAATGGCTCCATCGGTGTCGCCGCGCTTCATGTAGAACTTGCCCACGTTGACATCATGGACGGCGCGCATCGGATTGTACTTGGGAGCGGCGGGCTTGGGCAGATTTTGCGCGGACGCCGTCCCGCAGAAACACAGCGCAAGGAACGACAGTGCAATCAGGCCGGTGTGCAACCGCGACTTGGAGCAATCGCGCCGGGCCGGCTGGCCGCGCCTGCTGTCGCTTACATGAGCTACTGCTGATATTCGCATTTCTGGAATGGATTTGATGGCATCTGTTAAGATAGCGTTGTCCCGCGAGGCCGCGCCGATACACAGCGCAACGGCTACAGCATAACTCTTTCCCATGGATCTGCGCGATAAGGTTTCCGAATTCCCCGTCCAGCCAGGGGTGTATCTGTTCAAGGACGCGGCGGAGAAAATTATCTACGTCGGCAAGGCAAAGTTGCTGCGGCATCGGGTGAAGTCGTATTTTCTGGATTCCCGGCAACTCGACGCGAAGACCGGATCGCTGATGCGGGAAATTGCCGAAGCAGACTACATTGTCGTCGACAACGAGCGCGAGGCGCTGGCGCTCGAAAACAATCTGATCAAGCAGCACAAGCCGAAGTTCAATATTCTGCTGCGCGACGACAAAACGTATCCCTACATTTGTTTCACGGCCGGGGAGCCGTTTCCGCGTGTGTTTGTGACGCGAAGGCTGGAGAAAAACAGTTCCGTCTTCTTTGGGCCCTATTTTCCCGCGAGCCTGGCGCATCGCATCGTCCATTTCATCAACCGGTATTTTGGGATTCCCTCGGCGAAAATGGAGATGAATCGTCCGCACACGCGCGCGTGGCTGGAGTTTTATTTGAATCGTGGCCTGGGTCCGGCCATCGCAGGACAAACGCTCGAAGAACGGTACGCAGAAGCGGCGCGTGATACGCGAATGTTTCTCGAAGGGCGGCGGCGAGACTTGGTGAAGAGTCTGGAAGAGCGGATGCAGCGCGCGGCCACGGAAGAACGATTCGAAGCGGCGGCGGGGTATCGCAACTTAATTCGCACTGTCACAGACATGGAGGAACGGCAGAAAATCGCCGCGGCAGCGGGAGACGACATCGACGTGCTGGCGTGGCACGCGGAGCCACCGCAGGTGGCGGCAAACGTATTCCATTTGCGCGGCGGACGGGTGGTTGACAGGCGCGAATTTTATTGGGAAGACCTGGCAGAATTCGAGCCGACGGAATTCGTGACTTCGCTGCTCAAGCAAATTTATCTGGAGGCAAATTATCTACCGCGGTTCATTCATGTGCCGATGGAATTCGAGGAGCGCGGGCTGCTCGAAGACGTATTTTCCGAAAACATCGCGCACCGCGTGGAGATTGTGGCGCCGCAGCGTGGGCCGAAGCGCGCTTTCCTCGATTTGGTGGAGACGAATTCGAAGCACTCGTTCACGCAGCGATTTCGCGTGATGAAACCGACCACAGAAGCGATTGTGGAGTCGCTGGAGACGGCGCTCGGCCTGCCAACGACGCCGAAACGAATCGAGAGTTTTGACATTTCGCACATTCAAGGATCGGACACGGTAGCGTCGATGGTAGTTTGGGAAAACGGGCGGATGAAAAAATCGGATTACCGCAAATTCATTATTCGCGGGACGGGGGGAAATCAGGGAGAAGTGGCAGGAACGCCTCCCGATGATAAAGGGCCGGAAGGCGAGCTTCTGCGCGACGATTTCGCGAGCATGCGAGAGGCGGTAGGACGGCGCTACTGGCGATTGCTCGAGGAGAAACGCCCAATGCCGAGTTTGGTGCTGATCGACGGCGGAATTGGACAGCTCCACGCGGCAGCGGAAGCTTTGGAAAAACTGAATATCATTGGCCAGCCGCTGGCGAGCATCGCGAAGAAAGAGGAAATCTTGTACGTATACGGGCGCGAAGATGATCCGATCCGGCTGGACCACCGTTCGCCGATTCTCCACCTGATCCAGCAGATTCGCGACGAGACCCACCGATTTGCGGTGACCTTTCATCGGCTACGGAGGACGAAAAGGCGGTTGCGGACCTCGTTGACCGAGGTGCCGGGAGTCGGCCCACGAACCGCGCGGAAGCTGCTGAAGCGATTTGGGAGCGTGGCGCGGTTGAAGCAGTTGGGCATGGAGGAACTGGCGGCGGAAATGCCGAGGGCGAAAGCCGAAAAGCTGCACGAGTTCCTGCATTCGCGGGAAATACCACGCAAATAAGCGTGCTAAACAGCCAGACGTAGCGCCACTTTGAACCGGTTGCGAGGCGCGACCCTTGCGGCTCCATGCGGCTGCGTATGGATACAGTAAAATACCCCACCGAATAGGGGCAACTCTGCTTGCTACTGGTACTTGCGTGTGCTACGGTCGAATCGGAGGTCGCTAAAATGGCCGAGAATGTTGGATCTAAAGTTACTTTCTTCATGGTTGGGCTTGGCATCGGAGCATTGGTGGGGATTTTGTTTGCGCCGAAATCCGGCGAAGAGACACGCGACTACTTGACCAAGAAGGCCGATGAAGGCCGCGAGTACGCGCAGAAGAAAGCGCGTGAGTTGCGGGAACGCGCCGAGGACTTGATTGAGCGCAGCAAGGAAATCATGAACCGCGAGAAGGGCTCGATCACGGCAGCCGTGGAAGCCGGCAAGGAAACCTACCAGAGAGAGAAAAGCAAAGCGCAAGCACAATAGCTGACGCAGGAGTCGAGAAAGCTCATGGTGACGACGGGGTGGGTGGTTGCGTTCTTTGTCATAGCGACGATCGCGATCGTGCTGCAGATGCTGATTCTGGCGGGAATGTACTTCCAGTTCAAACGCACGAGCATAGAAGTGCAGCGCGTCGTCAGTGACGTGCAACGGAAACTGGATCCGATTCTGTTCCGTATCAATCGCGTGCTGGAGAATTCAGAAGACAAGATCTCCAGCATCGTGACCGACGCAGCCGAAATGACGCGCTTGGCGCGAGGCCAGGCACAGAAAATAGACCGCGTGGTCACCGACGCTCTTGAGCGGACACGCGCGCAGGTTATACGGGCCGACACAATCCTTACCGGGACGCTGGAAGCCGTGGAGGATGCGGGCATCCGGGTGCGACGGTCTGTCCTTGGGCCGCTTCAGCAGGCATCCGCAGTGCTCAAGGGGATACGCACAGGCATTGACTTCATCCGCGGGCAACGTGGCTCGCGGCGAAGTTCAATCGATCAGGACGACGAACTGTTTATTTGAGAATTCTCAAGGCGGCCGACACAGGCCGTGCTCCTGCTTCGTCCTCACCAAAAACCCACAATCTGGTTCGGGGCTGAACCCTCCTTCACGCGCGCGCAGGCCCGAGATCCTTCGCGGGCCTAGCGGCGCTCAGGACGATAAATTCTAACTCCAGGCTCCGGGACGACGAGTTGGATGCGGCGGAGTCTATAATCAGCGGAGCCAGCCACCGCCTAGGACTGCTTCGCCGGAGTAGAACACGGCGGCTTGCCCGGAGTGATGGCTCGCTGAGGTTCACGGAAGCGGATGCGCGCGGTGGTGGCGTCAAGAGACTCGATGAGCGCGTTGGCGGCCGCATGGCGATGGCGCACTTTTACATTTGCCTCAATCGGGACCATCGGGACACGCGATGGAGATCCAGTTGACATCGCGAACTTCGCAGACAGACGTGAAAAGGTCGCTGTCGTCGCCGACGATTAGGCGATTGTTGGCGCGGTCGAGCGCGACGACGTAAACAGGACGTCCGACGGAAAATCCCAAGCCCTTTCGCTGGCCGACCGTGTAGCGATGCAATCCCTCATGGCGGCCGATGACCGCGCCGTCCGTAGTGACGATTTCGCCAGCTTCCGTTGTCAATTCCCTGCCCTGTTCGCGCAAATAACTCCCGATGAAGCGAACGTAGTTCCCCGTTGGCACAAAACAAATTTCCTGGCTTTCCGGTTTTTCGGCGACGGGGAGCTGCGTGCGGCGCGCGATGTCGCGGACTTCGGACTTTGTCAGCTCGCCTAGAGGAAAACGAGAGCGCGAAAGCTGCTCCTGCGTGAGGCCGAAGAGGAAGTAGGACTGATCCTTGGATTCGTCGGCGGCGCGAAGAAGCTCGTAGCGGCCCGAATCGGGATTCCAGCGAATGCGCGCGTAATGGCCGGTGGCGAGGCGCTCGGCGCCGATTTGTCGCGCCGTGACGAGAAGCTGTTCGAACTTGACGTGATTATTGCAGAGCGTGCAGGGAATAGGCGTGCGTCCGGCAAGATAATCATTGACGAACGGGCGAATCACGCGATCTTCGAAAGCCTGCTCGAAATTCACGACGTAAAAAGGAAAGCCAAGATGCCGCGCGACGCGGCGCGCGTCATAGACGTCGTCGAGCGAGCAGCAGCGATGCGGCGCGGGACCCTCGGTCGAGGCAAGCTCGGGGAGGCGGCGCTGGTTCCAGAGCTGCATCGTAAGGCCGACGATCGGCTCGGCGGCTTCATGCAGCAGCGCGGCAACAGCAGAGCTATCGACGCCGCCGCTCATAGCGACAGCGGTGAGCGCGGATTGTGGAAATGACGACACCGTATGGCTCCGGATTGAAAACGGCGAAAAGCCTCAGGTCAGTTCCCGCAAAACGCCGCGGGAACGGGACCTGAGCTACAAGGACATACCTAGAATAGCAGAGGAATGCGAAATCTGGCGAGCTGCCTCAATCAGCGGGGACGACGGCCTTGCCGTAATTTGGCGACAGGCCGCGGAGGCGCTCGACCACGGCGGGAATCACTTCCACGGCGTATGCGATATCTTCAGGTGTGGTCAAGCGGCCAAGGCTGAAGCGCAAAGTGGACTTGGCTTCGTCGCGCGGCAGGCCGATGGCGTGGAGCACGTGCGAGGGCAAAATCGCTCCGGAAGAACACGCGGCGCCACCCGAACACTGGACTCCTTGAAGATCAAACGCAATGACGAGCGATTCGCCCGCGGCGTGCGGGAAAGTGATGCTCGTGGTGTTGGCGACGCGCCGCGCGCGGCCTCCGTTCACGTGCGATTCGGGAACGCGTGCGAGAATGCCTTCTTCGAAACGGTCGCGCAGAGCGGCGATACGCCGCGACGTCGCTGGTGAGATGCGCGCGAGCGATTTCCGCCGCTTTGCCGAAACCGGCGATTCCCGGAACGTTTTCGGTGCCGGGGCGGCGATCGCGTTCATGAGTGCCCCCGAAAAACAGCGGCTCGAGCGGAGTATCTTCGCGGACGTACAGCGCGCCCATGCCTTTTGGCCCGTAGAGCTTGTGTGCGGAGATCGTGAGGAGATCGACTTTGAGTTCGCTGACGTCGATGCGAATTTTGCCCGCGGACTGCACCGCATCGCTATGAAAATAAACATTCGATTCGAAAGCGATGCGCCCGATTTCGGCGATGGGCTGGATGGTGCCGAGCTCGTTATTCGCGTGCATCACGGTGATGAGAACGGTTTCGGGGCGAAGCGCGCGGCGCACATCCTCGGGATCGACAATGCCGTCACTGGAGACCGGGAGCCAGGTGACTTCGATGCCCTGCTTTTCGAGAGCTTCGACGGCGTTGAGGACGGCGTGGTGCTCGATGGTCGAGCAGATGACGTGCTTTTTTTCGCGGCGCATCGCGGCGACGAAGCCGAGAACGGCGAGATTGTCCGCCTCCGTGCCGCCGCTGGTAAATACAATTTCGGATGGCTTTGCGCCAATGAGCGCGGCGACGGATTGGCGCGCGGTTTCGACGGCACCGCGGGCGTTCTGGCCGGCGGAATGAATCGAGCTGGCGTTGCCGTAGCCTTCAGTGAAGAAAGGCAGCATCGCGTCGAGGACTTCGCGGTCGACGGGAGTGGTGGCGTTGTAATCTAAGTAGACGCGGCGCATGGATGAAGGCGGCAAAGTAGAACTCAGAATAGCGCGGCGCCTACAATTGGTCAACGAATGTAGAATTTTGTGGGCGTTTTGCCCGTCCTGAGAGCCACCATCGGCGGAGGGCGACCACGGACCACACGGCTTCAACAAGCCCGAATGGCCACGCGCCTTGCAAGAAGCCGTATGCTGATCCCAAAATACACGCGCCAGCAAATGCCAGGATGAACCAGGTGCTGCGATGTTCTAATGCATAACAGAGCAGCATTGCCGTGACTGCAAACAATCCGAACGCTGTGAGCCAATTCATTAGCTTCCTCTGATAATATTTACCGGCCTCGCCATGAAACGTCGAGACTATCACGTGAAGGTCGAATCACAATTTTTGCCGGTCGATTTCACTTGGGGTAAAAGCTAAAGATGGCGGCTCGCAGAACAATTTACAAAGCATCAGCGCTGATTGCACTGGTGCTTGTTGTTGTGTCGGTGGCGAAGGCGGGGCCACCGTTTCAGACGGACGATCCGGAGCCGGTGGATTTTCGTCACTACGAATTCTATACGTTTGGGGCCATGGACGCGACGGGCGTCGAGATCGATACGGTGGGCCCCGCGCTTGAGTTCAACTGGGGCATTCTGCCGAACACGCAGTTCCATGCCGTGTTCCCGGCAGCGGCAATTTTTCCGTACAACAATCCGCGATATTCCGGCGCCGGAGTGGGCTCGCGCGCGTGGGGCGTGGGCGACACTGAAATCGGCGTGAAGCTCCGCCTTGTGAAAGAAACGAAACACGTGCCGATGATTGGCACGTTCACGATGATCGAAGTTCCGACTGGCGATTCGGCGAACGGCCTCGGAGTCGGAAAAGTCTGGTGGAGGCTGCCCGTTTGGGTGCAAAAAAGCTGGGGGCCGTGGACAACGTATGGCGGCGTGGGCGAAACGGTAATACCGCAGACCGGCTTCAACAATTTCACGTTTGGCGGGTGGCTACTGCAACGCGACATTGGGAAAAAACTGACGCTAGGGACGGAAGTTTTTTCGCATGGCAACGAAGGCCCGTTGACGACGCAGCCCGGCGCGGCGACGCTCGTCGATTTCGGCGGATATTACTATTTCCGGAATCCGGGATTTCAATTGCTGTTTTGCTACGGGCATTCGGTTGCCGGCTTGGCGGAGACTTACGCGTACCTCGGCCTATATTGGACGTGGGGAAACTCGAAGGACGAAAAGAAGACAGGCGAGAGCGCTTTTAACCGAATGCATTCGCCAGAGATTCCGGGAATCATGTAGAGCCCCGGCGTTTCAGCGCACCCTCTACAGGAAAAACCTCAGGTCAGCCCGCGTGGAAAGCCGCGGTCGGGACCTGAGCTACAAAGCTCGAATCGAGCGATTTCACACCAGGAAACCTACACGGCGTGGAGCGTTGCCTTGCGCGAATGTCTCTGACAGACTTGTAGAATCAAGCAAGCTGAAATCGGGAGACGAATTTGGCGCGCTCAATCATTACTCTGACGACGGACTTCGGATCGGCCGATCATTTGGCCGGGACGATGAAGGGCGTCATCCTCAACATCAATCCCGACGCGGAAATTGCGGACATCACCCATCACGTGCTGCCATACGATTTGCTCGATGGCGCGCTGGTGATTGGGCAGGCGTATAAATATTTCCCGCCGAAGACGATACACGTAGTCGTGGTGGATCCGGGAGTGGGCACGGAGCGGCGGCCGCTGCTGGTGAGCGCGGGCACGCACTATTTTGTCGCTCCGGATAATGGCGTGCTTTCGATGGTCTACGAACGCGAAGAACAACTGACCGTGCGGCATATCACTTCCGACCATTATTTTTTGCAGCCGTTGAGCACCACCTTTCACGGGCGCGATATTTTTTCGCCGGTGGCGGCGTGGCTTTCGAAAACGTGGCAGAGCAATGCATTTGGCGAAGAAGTGACGGATTTCGTGCGCTTCACGTTGCCCAAGCCGAAGCCTTCAGGTAAAGGCGTGAAGGGCGTGGTGCTGCGCGCCGACAATTTTGGGAATCTGCTGACGAATCTCGCTGCCGAAGATCTGCCGCAAGTGATTGCGGGGACGAGTTTCAAGATGCGCGTTGGAAATGTGGAGATTTCCAAGTTCGCGCAGACATTCTCAGAAGGCGGACCGAATGAGCCCGTGCTGCTGATGGGCTCGAGCGGATTTTTTGAGGTGGCAGTGAATCGCGGAAGCGCGGCAAAAGTTGTCGGCGCAAATCGCGGCACCGAAGTCACCGTCGAATTCGCGTAAACCGCCTTTCGCAAAGCAATTGTGGCATCATCTAGAGAAAGCTTCATGATGCGCGCCATTGTTTCGAGAACCGTCCTCGCCCTTTTATTCGCTCCTGTGTGCTTCCTGCCTTCGGCGCCCGGCCAGCAAAAATTAACCGCTTCTGTACCGGACGCTGACGAGTACGCAATTTACAGTTTGATCATCAGAACGCGATTCGACCATAGAGGACTTACAAAAATCGTCATCAAAGAACACAGCGGGATGTCCTACTTGACTGATCAGATGCGTGACGAGCGGCAGTTTTGGAGTTATGTGCGGAACAAGCTGCCGGGCATCCAGGCCGACACTGTTGCCGATTTCAAAGCCGAAAACAAAACGGCTGACCAGTTTAAAAACGAGTTCAGCCTTAAAGTTCCTTGTATTCTCGTAACCGACGAGGAGACAAATGCGATCTTCCGTGCGAGCGGGGATGGCTGGTATAGCTTTTACAAGAAATATCCAGGGGCACAAGGAATACTCACCTTCTCGCGGGTGGGGTTTGATCGGCAGAGAAAACAAGCCCTCGTGTACTTTGGGAATCAGCGTCAGTCGCTAGACGGCGCTGGCTATCTTGCACTTCTGGCTAAGAAAGACAGGACTTGGGTTATGGTCAAGCAGACAATGATTTGGATTTCGTAGACGAAAAGACGTGAGCCTCGCTTGCAGCAAGCCTAGCTACTTTCCGTCGCAAAAGTCCTGATTTTGAGGCTGATGTTTGGCACCAGGGCAGTCACTTTGTGTCGATTCTCGTGCCAGAGTGCTTCTTTTTCGCCGCGCTCATCGAGCCACCTGGAGCTCACGCTAGCTGTAGCGCCAGTCGGCTGCCGATCTGAATCAGGTTGTCGGCGATAACTCCGAGTCCCACCCAGCGCTCCATTCCTTCGAAGCCGCGATAGCGGCAGCGATTCAATCCGTGACGGCGTTTCAGCACGCTGATGCGGCCCTCGCACCCAGTCCGCCATTTCTGAGCGGCGCGAAACCAACGCCGCTTTTCCAGCTTCCGCCGTTCCTGGCTGTGCGTGCTGCGGTTAGGAACGGAAACCCAACGAACGCCCATCTCCAGCACTTTCGTTTCATTCGCCTGCGAGTAGAAGCCCGCGTCCGCCGCCACCGTTCGCGGCACGCGCCCGAAACGCCGCTGATGCTCCTCGACCGCTGGCACCAGCAACTCTCGATCGCTCGGACGCTCCGCGAACACTCGATAGTTGGTGATGATCTGGTTCTCGGCCTCTTGCACTTGGACCAGTTTCCCAAATTCCGTCGGCTTGCTCGCTTTCCCTTTGCGAATGATCTCGGTGTGCGGCTCGAACACGCTGACGATTTTCCCGGGCAGATGGGTCATCCCCTGGAAGATCCGCGCACGGGTTTGCTTCACCACCTGCCGCACGCGATCCGTCATCGTTTCCAGTATCTCGGTCAGCGGTCGCAGGCGTCGGCGGCGAGGAGCCGTCATTTGCTCAACGTCTTCCCGTACCCCTTTTGCTTGATTCAGGATTTTCCGCGTCACGGTCAGCAGTTCCGCATACTGCTGGCGCTGCCGTTCTTCTCGTTGCGGCCCAGTCTGCCGCGTGGCCAGAGCAATGGCCACCACCCGCTTTTTCACCGTGCGCATCCGATCGCGAATCTTCTGTTTCAAACCGCCCGCCTTCTTCTCGATCCTCTTCATGGTGCGCATCAGCACGCGCGTACCATCCCCCAACAAGCCGCTGTCGGTCGGATAGTGAATGTTGGTTTCCACCACCGTTGTGTCCACCCGCAGCTTTCGGCCCTGCACTACACCGTGCTCCTGCGCCAGCGCCACCAACCGCTCGTGTAAATTGCGGATCGCTTCCGGCCCGATCACTTGTCCGATGCGCGCCAGCGTTTTCGCGTCCGGCACTTTTCCGTCGCCAATGCGCGTGAAGGCGCGATACACCAGATTAGCGCGCACTTCCCGCTCGAGCGTGTCATAGCCCCAGTTGCGTACGTGTTTCAGAATCAGCAGCCGTAGCGCTACCTCCGCCGGCGTTTGCAACCGCCCGAGCGTGCGGCTGTGCTGATGCCGTCTGGCTTGCGCCTGGTACACGTTTCCCAGCAACGCGGCGTCGTCCAGCAAACGATCGACCTCTTTCATCCATGGTTCCCACAGATCCTCGATGTCTTTTGCCAGTCCCTTGTGCCACAAAGTCGGCTGCTCGCGCCGCAGTTGAATCACGTTTCCTCCCGGAAAAAATTAGTTTACCGCAACCTCGCTGCACGTTCTAACACGAACATGGAATGTCACGCTCCAGAAATCGCCCTAAATTCGCTACTTTTGCTAATCTTTTTGCGACGGAAAGTAGCTAGCGGGCGAGGTCGGTGACAACCAGGTACGAGCGGATGCGCGGGTCCATCCAGTCGCGCAGGGCATCTCCCAATAAATTGAAGGCCAAGACAGCGGTCATCACGGCAAGCGCGGGGAAAATGACCATGTGCGGCGCGTCGAAGAGATGGCCGCGCGCGTCGTTGAGCATCGCGCCCCAGCTCGACATGGGCGCAAGTACGCCGAGGCCGAGGAAGCTGAGCGTCGATTCGGCGAGAATCGCGCCGGCGAGCGCGATGGTTCCCTGCACGAGAACGGGCTGAATGATGTTGGGCAGCAAATGGCGAACGAGAATGCGCGTGTGTGACGCGCCAAGCGAGCGCGCTGCGGTGACGAAATCCATTTCCTTCGCTTGCAGCACTTGCGCGCGAGCGAGACGCGCATAGCCCGCCCAACCGGTGATGGTGAGCGCGATGATCACGTTGCCAAGACCGGGGCCGAGAAACGCCGCGAATGCAATCGCGAGGAGAATTCCTGGGAACGAAAGGAACGCGTTGATGAGAATGATGTTCACGAAGCGATCAAACCAGCCGCCGAAATAGCCTGCGAGCGAGCCAAGAATCAAGCCAATAATTCCCGCGCCAAAGACAACCGAAACGCTGACGGACATCGAGACGCGCGCGCCGTAAATCACGCGAGAGAGGACGTCGCGGCCAAGCTCGTCCGTGCCCATCCAGTGCGCGGCGCTGGGCGGGACCAGACGCGCTGGGAGATTCTGCGCGGCGGGATTGTACGGAGCGAGCCAGGGCGCGCCGACCGCGAGAATAATCAGAATCACGCAAAGGACAAAACCGACGCTGCCTGGCACGCTGTGGCGGAGAAATTCGCGCAGGGCTTTCATTGCAGGCGCACGCGCGGATCGGCAAACGCGTAAACCAGATCCGTCAGCAGATTTACCAGGACATATGAAACGGCAATGACCAGAATGCAGCCCTGCAGCAACGGATAATCGCGCGCTTCGATGGCTTGCACGGCGAGGCGGCCGATGCCCGGCCAGGAAAAAATCGTTTCTGTCACAATGGTCCCAGCGAGAAGCGTGCCGAATTGCAAGCCGAGAATCGTGAGAATGGGAATCAGCGCGTTGCGAAACGCGTGGCGCAGCAGGACGGCGTGTTCGGTGAGGCCCTTGGCGCGCGCCGTGCGGACGTAATCGCTTCCCAGTTGTTCGAGCACGGAGGTGCGCACCATGCGCGTGAGAATCGCGGCGAGCGCCGCTCCCAGCGTGATGGCAGGCAGGATGAGATGCGAGATGCCGCCGCGTCCGCTGACCGGCAGCCAGCCGATGAGCACGGAGAAAATCAAAATCAGCAGCGGGCCGAGCGCGAAATTCGGAATCGAGAGTCCGAGCAAAGTGAAAAAGCCGATGGCGTGGTCGGCGGGACGTCCACGACGCTGCGCGGCCAGCAGACCCGCGGGAATTCCAATCGCGCAGCAAACGATCAGCGCGGCGAAGGCGAGTTCGAGCGTGGCGGGATAATGTTCGAGAACAACATGGAGCACCGGCTGCTGAAAACGGAACGATTCGCCTAGATTGCCGCGCACGACTCCGCCGAGATAGCGGCCATACTGAACGGGAATCGTTTGATCGAGGCCGAGGGCGTGACGAAGCTGAATTAAATCGGAAGCGGTGGCGCCTTCGCCGAGCATTTGCTGTACAGGATCACCGGGAACAATGTGCGCAAGAAGAAAAACCATCGTGACGATGAGCCAGAGCGCGGGGAGCGAATAGACCAGGCGAAGTGAAATGTAGCGCGTCATTTCGATTTGCGAGCGGCTTTCGGAGTGGATTTGGACGCGCGCTTTTGAGTATCTGGCTCCGCACTTGTGGGCGACGAAGCTGCCGTGGCGTTTTTCGCTTTCTCCGCCAACGCGGGAGCTGCGTCTGCGTCCTCGAGGCGCTTGATTTTCACGCGCGCGATGCGGCGGCCCTCAACTTCCACAATGGTGAAGCGGTAGCCGTGGTCTTCGAAAGTTTCACCGCCGCGCGGAAGGAAACCGAGCTGCGTTAAAACAAAGCCCGCCAGCGTTTCGTAAGCCGGATTTTCGGGCAGCTCGATGTGAAATTGGGCTTCGAGATCACGGATATTCAGCGACGCGTCGAAAATCATCGAACCATCGGCGAGGTGCAGCGGATGCTCAACCACGTCGAACTCGTCGTGAATTTCGCCGACCATTTGTTCGAGGATGTCTTCGAGCGTGACCAGGCCGAGTATCGTGCCGAATTCGTCGACAGCCATCGCAAGTCCGGTGCGATGAACGCGCAATTCGAGAAGCAGTTCGATGGCAGGTTTCGTCTCCGGGACGATCAGAACCTCGCGCAGCATGTGGCGAAGATGAAATTCAGCGGGCGGCTGATTTTCTTCGGCGCGCCGCGCGCGGTCGAGCAAAATCCAAATCAGATCCTTGATGTGCACAAAGCCAATTACGTGATCGAGATTGCCTTCGTAGACAGGAATGCGCGAACGTTGTGTGATGGCGATGATTTTCATCACGTCTTCGAGCGATGCGTTCGAAGGCAGCGCATGAATGTCCGGGCGCGGGATCATGATTTCTCGCACTTGTACGTTGCCAAGATTCATCGCGCCTTGAATGAAGCGTTCTTCGACGGGCTCAAGAACGCCGCGCTCGCCCGCCTGCTCGACGAGAATGCGAAGCTCTTCGGCGGAGCGGACAGCGGAGTGACTCTGCGGCATTTTTACGCCGAGCGCTTTGACAAATTTGCCCGCGACGCCGTTGAGCAACAAAATGGCCCAGCGAAATGTGCGCAGGAACCAGCGGAACGGGCGCGCAACAAGCAAAGCAACGCGCTCGGCGTGGGCGAGGCTCAGACTTTTCGGCACGAGTTCGCCGAGCACTACCTGCAGCGCCGTCAGCAAAATAAAAGCGATGAGAAGAGCGAGGCCATGCTCGATGATGGGAGCGTAATGTCCAGTCACTTCGACGAAAAAGGGATCGAGGAAATTCGCGAGGGTGAGTTCGCCGAGATACCCGAGAGCAAGACTCGTTAGCGTGATTCCGACTTGCACGCCGGAGATCACCATGCCCATATCGGCGATCAGGAGCTCGACGACGCGCGCGCGCGGATCACCCTGCTCAACGAGCTGTCGAACGCGCGACTGCCGGACGGCAACGAGCGAGAATTCGACGGCAGCGAAGAAGCCGTTAATGGCAATAAGTATGAAAATAACGAAGAGATGGAGGACGATCATCGGTCGGAGCCAAATGCGGAAGGCATAGATCCGTCTTCTCCCGGCGCTGCTGGCGAGACGGAAGCAGAAATCGGCGCAGTCTGTTCCGCCATGCCCATGGTAATTGTAGCAAGACGGCCCCGCAGCGTCGCGAATTCAAAAATGAACTTGCAGGAATGGTTATGCTCGTGCGCGTCGGAGCGGGTGGGTTGCATCGATTGAAGTGTCGAGCTAGACTCGCAAGGCTGGAGACGAAACGAGATGAATCCTGTGCCCAATAAAGCGCCTGAGCCGCCGCGCAAAGGCGAATTCGAGAAATCATTGACGCGGCTGGAAGAAGTTGTGAAGCGGCTCGAATCGACCGACCTGTCGCTCGATGAAGCAATGAAGCTTTTTGAAGAAGGCGTGAAGCTTTCGCGCGATTGCCAGAGGCAGCTCGAAGAAGCGGAGGGGCGCGTCGAAATTCTGTTGAGAAAGGCTGATGGGAAAATTCAAACTGAGCCTTTCGAAACGAACGAGGACGATTCGCAATCGCGGTGACGCTCTTGCTGAATTCTCACCACTTTACTTTCCGTCTCTGTGCTCCATATAAATGACGCAGCCCACCTTTTTTTCCGAAGACCAAGCCATCATCGAAGCCGTGCTCGAGCATTTGCTGCCGCCGGAAGCGACACCGCCGTCAACGATCCATCAGGCAATGCGCTACAGCGTATTCGCCGGCGGAAAACGCATTCGGCCAATCTTGTGCTACGAAGCAGGACATATGTTTTCGCGCGAGTTGGACGCGGCAACAACAGTGGGATGTGCGCTGGAATTCATCCACACATATTCGTTGATTCATGATGATCTGCCGGCGCTCGATAATGACGATTTGCGTCGCGGCAAACCGACTTGCCATAAGAAATTCGGCGTGGCGATGGCGATTTTGGCAGGAGACGGACTGCTTACTTTGGCTTTTGAGGCTTTGGCGAAAGTAAATATCGACGCGGCACGTTGCGTACGAATCATCGCGGAGATTGGCGCGGCTGCGGGAACCGTGAGCGGGATGGTCGGCGGGCAAGTGGCGGACATCGAAGCGGAAGGAAAGCCTGTCGACGCGCCGCAATTGGAGTACATTCACCGATCGAAAACCGCGGCGCTGATTCGCGCATCCATTGTCGCAGGCGCACTGGCCGGCGGAGCGAGCAACGAGGACGTCGAACGGCTGCGCCGATTTGGTGAATCGATTGGCTGGGCGTTTCAAGTTGTCGACGACATTCTTGACGTCGAGGAATCTTCAACGGCGCTTGGAAAAACTGCCGGAAAAGATGAATCGCAGAAAAAGGCGACATACCCGGCGCTTTTCGGAATCGAGAAATCGCGGGCGTTTGCGCAAGAATTGGCTGCGCGCGCGGATCGCGAACTGGATTGCTACGGCGAACGCGCGAAACGGCTGCACGCGATTGCGGAATACCTCGTTGTACGGCGTACTTAGAATTTTCGTTGTCGTATCGACTCAAGATAACTGCAAATGCAGATTGCTTTCTTCGGCAGACTGCTGCAAGCGGGCGGCTGATTCGCTATAAAAAAGCGCTCCGCACGTTTGCGGCTTCGCTTTGCCGTAGCCAAAATCTTCTGCTATCGTGAAGCGGATGGTTGCGCCGAAGACACTCGAACTTGCGTTGCTCACCGCCGCCGTGCTCGGCTTTCGTCACGGTTTTGATTACGACCATATCGCCGCGATTTCAGACATCACCAATGTGGAGTCTAATCGCAAGCGCGCGATGCACATGGGCCTGCTCTACATGCTGGGACATGCAGCGACCGTGGCGGCGCTCGGCAGCATCGTGATTTTCTTTCAGGCTTCCCTGCCACCGGTAATCGACAAGTGGGCGGAGCGCGCAGTGGGATTGACGCTGGTCGTGATGGGAATTTACGTGCTGGGATCGATGTTCCGCAGCCGCGGAAAAGCCGTTCCGAAGTCGCGTATCATGATTTTGATTGGCGCGTTTCGCTGGCTTGCCTGGAAAATTCGATCTGCCTTTCATGGCGACGCCACGGAAGGGCCCGCGACAGTGAATTGGAGTTACACAAAAAAATCGGTATTTTCTGTGGGCGTGATCCACGGCTTGGGCGCGGAAACGCCGAGCCAATTGCTAATCTTTCTGCTTGCCGCGAATCTGGGCGGCCGTGGGCGCGGCTTTCTTGGTCTGGGAATGTTTTTGGCGGGTTTGCTGATGATGAATACACTGATGACCGCATCTGCCGTGGGGATTTTCACTGTGACCGCCACGCGACAACGACTAATGCAAATTGCCACCGCGCTGACGGCAACCTACAGCCTGGTTGTTGGCGCTATTTTCCTCTTTGGTTCAGCTGCGATTTTGCCGCCCCTCGGTTAGCTCTCGCAGACAGTCTCAATTATGGCCACCGCGCGTTCATCTTCTAAACAAAAGCGTATGCGGCTGGATTTCGCGCTTGTGGAGCGCGGACTGGCGGAAACGCCGCAGTTCGCGCAAGCGCTGATCATGGCGGGAAAAGTGCGCGTCGATGAACAGCCAGCAAGAAAATCGGGTGAGTCGGTCGCTGCGGCCGCGCGAATTGAAATCATTGACGCGGATTCGAAATACGCAAGTCGCGCAGGGCTAAAACTCGAAGGGGCGCTCGGAGATTTTGGCGCGGACGTGCGCGGCTTGGTGTGCCTCGACGTGGGTGCGTCGAATGGAGGCTTCACGGATTGCTTGCTGCAACGCGGAGCAAAACGGGTGTATGCGGTTGACGTCAATACGGCACAGCTGGATTGGAAATTGCAGCGCGATGCGCGCGTGGTCGCTGTAGGAAAAAATGCGCGTTACTTGGAGCCAGCCGACATCGCGGAAAAAGTAGATTTCGTAACAATCGACGTATCGTTTATCTCTGCCGCGAAACTCATTGAAGCCGTGGCGGCGATTGCGAAACGCGGCGCAATGTTTCTGATTCTCGTCAAACCACAGTTCGAGCTGCCGAAAGCGTTGGTCGGCAAGGGCGGAATCGCGCGCGATGCGGCGCTTCACGCGCGTGCAATTGCAACTGTCCGGAGCGCAGCCGAAAAAGCGGGGCTGGAGGTTTTGGGCGTCCAGCCCAGTCGCGTGATGGGCAAAGAAGGGAATCAGGAATATTTCCTGCACGCACAGCTTCCCGAATAGAATACAATTCGCCGAACTTGGTGATCCAAACGTGAACCCATGATCAAGAGCGCGGGAATTTTCTGCAAGCCACGGAAGGAAGAAATATGCGCGGTCGTTCCGCGAATGGCCGACTGGCTGCGGGAGCGCGGCGTCGAAGTCTATTTCGACTCCGTCGCGGCGTCGTGTTTCACTCCGCCGGCAAAAATAAATCTGGACGAAATGGTCGCGCAGATCGATTTGCTGATCGTGCTTGGCGGCGACGGCACGCTGCTCCACGCCGCGCGACGCTTCCACGAATGCGAGGTGCCTATTCTCGCGGTGAATCTGGGCGGAATGGGCTTCATGACCAGCGTCACGATTGAAGAAGCATTTCCGCTGCTCGAAGACGTGCTGGCCGGCAGACATCGCCTGAGCCCGCGAATGATGTTGAAAGCGGAATTGTTGCGCGAGGACAAAATTATTCAGCAACAGGAGGCGTTGAACGACGCGGTGGTGACGAAATCGGCGCTCTCGCGCATTCTCGATTTCGATGTGTCGGTGAACGGGCAATTCCTCGGACTTTATCGCGCGGACGGCCTGATCGTTTCGACGCCAACGGGCTCGACCGCATATTCACTGGCCGCCGGCGGCCCGATTCTTTATCCCGTGCTGCAAGCATTTGTCCTCACGCCGATTTGCCCGCATATGCTTACCAACCGGCCGCTTGTGCTGCCGGATAGCGTGCAGCTCGAATTGGATTTCGGCGCGCTCGAGGAGCAAGCGTATCTGACGCTCGATGGGCAGGTGGGATTCGAACTGCAACGCGGTGATCGCATCACCGTTTCCAAATCACCGCATCGCGTTCAATTGGTGAGGCCGCAGGAGCAGACGTACTTCAAAGTTCTTCGCAACAAGCTGCGGTGGGGACAGCGCTGAATGCGCCGCCAAGTTGCCGCAGAATATCTCAAAAAGAGGCAAACATAATGAAAGCTAAATTCCTGTCGTGCATATTCTTGGCAGCCCTTTTCGCGGCGATTGCGGTACCGGTGCATGCGCAGCGACGTGTTCGCCGCGCGACGCGAAGCAACGTAAACAGCTCGAACGTTTACCCGATGCACGAAGGATTCGTGGATGCGCATGGCGTGATGATTTACTACATGATGGTTGGACGCGGCGCTCCCCTGCTGATTCTGCACGGCGGCCCGGGCGCGTCGCACGATTATTTTCTGCCCTATCTGCTGCCGCTGGCGCGCCACAACGAATTGGTGTTCATCGACGAGCGCGGCTCGGGCCGATCGTCCAAACTTTCCGACCCGTCGGGGTACACGGTTGAAAACATGGTGGAAGATGCGGAGGATGTTCGTCAGGCGCTGCATTTGGGAAAAATCACGCTGCTCGGGCATTCCGCCGGAGGCGTGCTGGCCCAGGCATACGCGTTGAAATATCAACGCAACCTGACGCATCTGATTTTATGCAGCACGTTTCCTAGCACAAAACAGATGAACGAAGTGCTCGCTAAGGAGAAGGCCAGCGCCCCTCCGGATGTGCAAGCAAAGCTCGATACCATGGAGAAAGCCGGGCTTTTCGGGCACGGTCTTCCCTACCAGCAGAATCGCTACACGGACGCGTACATGAAGGCCGCGTGGGGCGAGGCCTATTTTCCCTATCTGTACCAGGATCATCCCGACCCGAACTACGATCCCGTCGCGAACGGCATCATGTCCTGGGACCTGTATCGCGAAATGTGGGGCTCCGACGGTGAATTTGTGATTGATGGGAATTTGAAGTCCGTGGAATACGTGGACAAGCTGCCCACGATTCACGTGCCGACGCTGATCATCGTGGGCGACCATGACGAATGTGACCCGTCGCTTTCGAAAGAGATGCACCAGAAGATTGCGGGTTCGAAGCTCGTGATTCTGCCGAAGAGCGGGCACATGACTTTCGTCGATCAGCCAAACCTGTTTATGGGCGCGGTAGACAATTTTTTGCATCCGGGTGAGTGATAGACAACCCGTGGTGCAACGCTAAAGCGGCGGAAACACGACGGGACCAAATTGTCACAAGGGTCGTTCGCCACGGATTAAATCGTCGCGCGTTTCGCGGCGGCGGATGACGCGGAAGCGGCTGCCTTCCACGAGGATTTCCGGAGCGCGCGGACGCGAATTGTAATTCGAAGATTCGGCGAAGCCGTACGCGCCCGCGCCCCAAATCACCAGGAGATCCCCGGGCTGAAGTTCCGCGATGGGCCAATCGTGCAGAAATGAATCGCCGGATTCGCAAATCGGGCCAACGATGTCGACCGAAGATATTTTCGCATTCGGGCGAGGGCGCGTTACGGGCGTGATGGGATGAGTTGCGCCGTAAAGCGCGGGGCGAATCAGATCGTTCATCGCCGCATCGACAACCACGAATGTTTTTCCTCGGCTGCTCTTTATATATAAAACGCGCGAAAGCAAGACGCCTGCCTGTCCGATGAGTGCACGGCCCGGTTCCAGAAGCAAATGGCAGCCGAGCGCGCGAATGGACTTTGGCAAAACGGCGGCATATTCCTCGATCGAGGGCGGATTTTCGGTTGTGTAACGAATGCCGAGGCCGCCGCCGATGTCGAGATAGCAAAGCGCGATCCCCTCGCGCGATAGATCGCGAAAATATCCCGCGAGACGCACGGCGGCGCTGCGAAAAGGCGTGACGCTGGTGATCTGCGAACCTATGTGGCCGCTGATTCCCTTCCAATCGATCCACAGCGAATCCTTGTAAAGAAGATAGAGACGCCGCGCTTCTGGCCAGTCAACGCCAAATTTGTGGCGATGATGGCCTGTTGCGATGTGTGGATGGCCGCCCGCTTCGATATCTGGGTTGACGCGAATCGCGGCAGGCGCGGAACGGCCAGCGCGCGCGGCTTCACTCGCGAGAATTTCGAGCTCTTCCGCCGATTCAACGTTGAAAAGCAAAATGCGCTCGCGCAACGCTTCGCGGATTTCCTCGCGCGTCTTGCCAACACCCGAAAAAACAATTCGATCGCCGGGCACGCCAATGCGACGTAAGCGGAAAAGCTCTCCTCCGGAAACAATATCGAAGCTGCTGCCCATGCGAGCGACCGCGCGCAGAATGGCAAGATTCGAATTGGCCTTGACGGCGTAACAAATCGAGTGCGGAACGCCGCGAAAGGCCCGGTGAAAGCGGCGGTACGCGGACGTGAATGCAGCGCGGCTATAGACGTAACTGGGAGTTCCCGCGCGCGCGGCGATGGCGGAAAGTGAAACTCCCTCGCAAGAAATCGCGTCCCGGTCATAGGAAAATCCGGGAGTGTAGCTGATCGGATTCAGTGAATCAGAGTCCCTGTCTTTGCCCATGGAGGGATTTCTTATATCACTTTTAGGACGACAAGCGTGCGGTCATCGAATGGATGCCTACCACCGGAAAAGTTATCGACATCGGCAAGCAGGGAATCGGCGATTTCCGCGGAGGAAAGATTCGCGTGCAAGCACATTTTCTCGCTCAAGCGCCGCCAGCCGTAAAACTGGGCGCGGGCGTCTTGCGTATCGGTGACGCCATCGGAATAAAGGACCAGAATGTCGCCGGCCGACAACACCAGGCCAATCTCGTCATATTTGGCATCGTCGAACATGCCCACGGGAAAACCGGCGAGCGGGATTTTTTCGCAGTGGCCATTCTGACAAATCAGCGGTTGCTCTTGTCCGGCATTCGCGAGGCGAAGCATGTGCTCCGTGGGATGCCAGGAAAGAAGGCACATGGTCATGAAGCGGCCCTCGATGCGGCGTTCGCAAATAACCTGATTGAGCTTTTGCAGAATTTTCGCGGGCGCCAGGTGCTGCGGAGCGAGGCTGCGCAGAATTCCAACGGCGGCGGCACCGTAGAGCGCAGCAGCGCTTCCCTTCCCGCTGACGTCGCCAAGCGCGATGCTGAGTTCGCTCGTGCCGTTGGGCAAGAAATCGTAGAGATCGCCGCACAACTCGCGCGAAGAAACAACGCGCGCGGCAATATCGAGTCCATACTCGCTGCCAGGAACGGGAGGCAATAGCGCGGACTGCAAGCGGCGCGCCGCGTTAAGATCGCGCTCCATGCGCGCCTCGTCACGCGCCACCTGTTCATAAAGGCGCGCGTTTTCAATCGAGACCGCCAAATGCGATGCGAGGATCGAAAGCGCCTGCACGTGGTCCGGCGTGAAATAATTGAGCTGCGGGCTTTCCAGATCGAGCACGCCAATCACGCGATGCTTGTAGAGCAGCGGAATGGCCAGCTCGGAACGCGTTTCTGGATTGACGGAAATGTAGCGCGGATCGAACGACACGTCCGGCACCACCACGGGCCGCCGCAGCGTCGCCGCCGCGCCTACAATTCCTTCGTGCGGCGAGACAACGGAACGTTCCTGCATGTGCTGGCCGAATTTCACGTTGAGGCGATGGCGAAAAACCCGCGCAGCTTCGTCGTAAAGCAGAATGGCGAAAATCTGGTAGTCGATGACGCGCTTCACCATTTCCGCGGCGCGCCGCAGCACGCCCTCGACATCGAGAATGGAATTCGTTTCGCGCGCCACTTCGTTGAGAAGCAAAAGTGTGTCCGCCTGATGGCGCGTGCGCTCAAACAAGCGCGCGTTTTCGATCGCGCTCGAAATGCGCGTGGCCAGCATCATCAAAATATTCTGCTGATCGCGCGTGAAGTAATCGAGCTGGCTGCTTTCAATGTCGAGCACGCCAACTACGCGGCCCTGCACCACCAGAGGAACGGCGAGCTCCGACTGCACTCCCTCCAGCGCGTTCAGGTAACGCGAATCTTTGCGGACATCGCTGACGCGCACGGGACGGCCCGTGGAAGCGGCGACTCCGATAATTCCCTGCCCGGCGGGGATGCGCCAGTTCTCTACAACTTCCTGCCGATGACCAATCGCAAAACGAAAGCGAAGCTCGCGCGAATTTTCGTCGAGCAGCAATACGGCGAAAATTTCGTAGTCGATCAACCTCTTGATTTGCGCCGCGGCGTGCGCCAACACTTCGTCGAGATTCAGCGACGCGTTAATCTCCTGGCCGATTTCGGCCATCGTCGCCAACACCTCGGCGGGCAGTTCCTGGGCAGTGTTCAATTCGACGGGTTCCATGATTCCCTATTTGATGAGATATGCGGATACCACGACTCAGATGCCGCAATACGTGAATGCTTATTCATTATAGCAGGCGAAGGGGAAAAACATCCGGGAGCTCGACGCAAGTTGCGAAACTAGAGAGGTGGGACGTGAAAAACGAAGTTCATTTAGCGCCAGCCCGGCGGGCTTCTTCGATGATTTTCAGGCCGGAACTTGAGCCGATCCGCGTGGCACCTGCGGCGACCATTTTTTTCAGGTCTTCGAGAGTACGAATGCCGCCTGCGGCCTTGACGCCCATTTTCGGACCAACGATGAAACGCATCAGCGCGACATCTTCCACCGTTGCGCCGCCGGGACCGAAACCGGTCGAGGTCTTTACGTAGTCGGCATCGGCGTTTTTCGCAGCGCGGCAAGCGCGGATTTTTTCTTCTCCAGTGAGCAAGGCCATTTCGAGGATCACTTTGCAGATGGCGTTGCCGCGATGGCTGGCGTCAACAACGCCGCAAATGTCCGCCTCAAGGGCTTCATCGTCGCCGGATTTCAGCGCGCCTATGTTGATGACCATATCGATTTCGTCCGCGCCATTTTTTATCGCATGCTCCGCCTCGAAAACCTTCACGGGCGGAAGCGTCGCGCCCAGCGGGAAACCCACCACCGTGCAGACTTTCACCACTGAGCTGCGGACCAAATCGGCGGCGAGTGGCACGTAGCACGGATTGATGCACACGGAGGCAAAACCGAAGCGCACCGCCTCTTCGCAGAGCGCGCGAATTTGCTCGGTGGACGCTTCAGGTTTCAGTAGCGTGTGGTCAATCAGCTTGGCGATATCTTCGGCGCGCATCGCGATTTTTGTTTTTCAGGGAAATTTATTCAGCCGGCAAAGTCAAAACACAAACGTCTTTCAGATTGCGATAGCGCTCATCGTAATCGAGACCATAGCCGACAACAAATTCGTTGGGAATCGTGAAGCCGACATAGTCCGCTTTGATATTTTGAATGCGGCGCGAAGGCTTGTCGAGCAGCGCGGCGATTTTCAGCGTCTTCGGTTTGCGCTGCTGCAACACGCGGCAAAGATAGCTGAGCGTGAGGCCCGTATCGAGAATGTCTTCGACGAGAATCACGTTCAAGCCTTCGATGCTGGTGTCGAGGTCTTTGTAGAGGCGCACCTGCCCCGATGACTGTTTGCCTTTGCCATAGCTCGCGACAGCCATGAAGTCGATTGAGGTGTCGAGATCGATTTCGCGAATCAAGTCCGAGAGAAAAATGCACGCGCCCTTGAGGACACCGATCAGGTGGACGCGTTCACCGCGAAAATCGCGGCTGATTTCGCGGGCCACCGCGACTACGCGTTTCTGAATCGCCACCCGCCGGAGCAGAATCTTCAGATGGCTCCTGTGACTCCTGCCCTTCGCATTCATCCGCGTCCTGGCTCCTTGCTAAGAAGGCGGCTAATCTATCGTACGTCCGCGCGGATGACAAGGCGAACCGAATCCCTTGTTTGAGGAAAGCTCCACGCACGCCGCACTATTCACCAATAAGATCAATTAAGTAGGGTGTTGCGCTTCGAATTCCGCGCCGTACTTGCGGACCAATTCCAGGGCTTCCGCGAGGGGGACGCGGTGCGCTATGCGGGCGCGTCGATGCTGGCGCGGACTTGTTGCCAGCGACGCGGACGGCGCTTGGGGTCGAGAACTTTTTTACGCAGGCGAATTGACTTCGGCGTGATCTCAACGAATTCATCGTCGGTGATGAATTCGATGGCCATTTCCAAAGTGAGGACGCGATGCGGTACCAGGCGAATCGCTTCATCGGCGCTCGAAGAACGCATGTTGGTTTGCTTTTTTTCCTTGGTGACGTTGACGTCCATATCCGCTTCCCGCGCATTCTCGCCGATGATCATTCCTTCGTAGACTTCCACGGCAGGGCCGACGAATAGCTCACCGCGCTCCTGCAAATTCCACAACGCAAATGCCGTGGTTTTGCCCGCGCGATCCGCGACCAGCGCGCCTGTGTTGCGCGAAGCAAGCTCTCCCGCATATTCCGTCCAGCCATCGAAAAGCGAATGCAGTAGCGCCGTGCCGCGCGTGTCGGTGAGAAGCTGGCCGCGCAATCCAATCAAGCCACGCGAGGGAATTTTGAATTCCATGCGCACGCGGCCTGAGCCATGATTCACCATTTTGGCGAGTTCCGCGCGGCGGCTGCCCAGCGTTTCCATCACCACGCCAACAAAAGTCTCCGGGCAATCGACGACAAGCAACTCGACAGGCTCGAGCCGCCGTCCATTTTCCGTGCGCACCACGATTTCCGGCTTGCCGACCATCAGCTCGTAGCCTTCGCGGCGCATCGTTTCAATCAGAATCGCCAGTTGCAATTCGCCGCGTCCCAGCACGCGAAACGCGTCGGTAGTCTCCGAATCCTCCACGCGAATGGAAACGTTGGTGAGCAATTCCTTTTGCAGGCGCGCGCGAATGTCGCGTGAAGTAACGAATTGCCCTTCGCGGCCCGCGAGCGGCGAAGTGTTCACCGTGAAAATCATCGCCAGAGTCGGCTCGTCAATCACCAGCGGCTCGCACGGCGCGGGATTTTCCAAATCTGTGATGGTCTCGCCGATTTGAATGCCGTCGAAGCCCGCGATGGCCACAATGTCGCCGGCGGGAACTTCGTCCGCTTCATCGCGCTCCAGGCCGCGAAATGTGAATAGTTTCGTGATCACCGTGGGAATCATCTCGCCCTGAAGTTTCGCAATGCCCACTTCGGAGCCGCGGCGCAGCGTGCCGCTGAAAACGCGCCCAATCGCAATGCGTCCGAGAAAATCACTGTAATCGAGATTCGTGACTTGAACTTGCAACGGTCCCGCTGGGTCACCAGAAGGCGCGGGAATCGCGGAGACGATTGCCTCAAACAGCGGCTGAAGATTTGGCGAGCCGTCATCCAATTTGCGGTGCGCGACGCCTGTCTTCGCGTTGGTGTAGAGCACGGGAAACGAAAGTTGATCTTCCGTTGCGTCGAGGTCGATGAATAAATCATAGATCTCGTCGAGAACTTCCTTGGCGCGCGCATCAGAGCGGTCAATTTTATTTAGGACAACGATCGGAGGAAGGTGCGCCTGCAATGCCTTTTGCAGCACATAGCGCGTTTGCGGCAGCGGGCCCTCGCTGGCATCGACGAGCAACAGCACGCCATCCACCATGCGCAGCGCGCGCTCCACTTCGCCGCCGAAATCGCTGTGGCCCGGCGTGTCCACGATATTGATCTTTGTGTCGTGATAAAATAGGGCGGTATTTTTTGCGAGAATGGTGATGCCGCGCTCGCGCTCCAAGTCGTTCGAATCCATCACGCGCTCGACGACCACCTGATTGGCGCGGAAAATTCCGCTCTGCCTCAGCATGGCATCAACCAGCGTCGTCTTGCCATGATCCACGTGAGCAATAATTGCGATGTTTCGAATCGGCTGTGCCATGCTTACATCTTTCTCCTTGGACAAACGCTGGTGATTGCCCTAACCTGCCGCACAAAGTGACGGAGGCTCCGCTTTACAACACTTTCATGTGAGTGTAGGGCCTCGCGTTCTTGTTCGCGAACCTGGGCAGGGGCGGTTCAGATCGAATTCGGGGATGTGTCACTTACCCGCTGCTGCATTGCCGCTATTCCACTGCACATTAAAAATAGCATACAAATGCGCGAAAATAATGGCAAATCCAAATTAATTGCCAAAACGGATGCGGGCTACCGAAGTGTATTGCCCAGAGGTTTTTCGAAAGCAGAGATTGCGGCGGGGAGCGAAGTTTCAATGGAGATCTCCTCGCTGAACATCTCGACCCGGTTGCGTCCGCGCTCTTTCGCGCGGCTAAGCGCTACGTTCACGGCTCGCAGCACGGACTCGGACATGGGACACTCGTTTGGCGACGCCGAAAACGCTCCGAGACTCGCCGTCAACCAAATCAATCCCGAGGCAGTTTGAAGCGGCGCGCCGGCAATGATTCTGCAGATTCGTTGTGCTTTGTTCGCTACCGCCGCAGTGTCGCAACCGGGAAGCAAGATCAGGAATTCCTCGCCGCCAAATCGTCCGACGATGTCGTATATGCGTATGGACGAAAGAATGCGCAGCGTGGCCTCACGCAAGACCGTGTCTCCGGCAAGCTGGCCCCAACTGTCGTTGACGTTTTTGAAATGATCGAAATCGATAAGAATCAGGCCGAGCGGGCGATGTTCGCGCCCCGCCCGGCTCAGTTCGCGTTCGAGCATATCTAGAGTGCTTCCACGGCTCCACGCCCCGGTTAACAAATCATGCGTGGATTTGAACCTGACCAGCTCCCGCGCCTGAATCAGATCGCCTTGCACTTGCAAAATTCGTTCGCCGATACGAATGCGCGCGCGAAGCTGCGCCGGATTGCAGGGCTTCGCCAGATAGTCATCGGCTCCTGATTCGAGGCCTTCGATAACGTCCTGCGGGTCATGGCGCGCAGTAAGAAGGATCACATAAATATACTGTTCGGTATGCCGCGCACGCAGCTTCCGGCATACTTCCACGCCACTGAATCCTGGCATCATCCAATCCATCAGCACCAAACGCGGGCATTCGGGCGCTTGCAGAGCGGCCCAGGCCGAAGCTCCATCCTGCGCGACCTCAACCTCGCAGCCCCACTTGTCCAACAGCGGAAGGAGCAACAAACGCGAGACAGGATCATCGTCCACAAGCAAAACTTTCACCTGACACTCCTCCCTAAACGGGAACGCGAGAGGTTAAGGGAGCACGACGGTGCCCAAAAGTGCCAGAGCATTATTTTCGCCATCGTCGTGGAATCAGAGGGATGCAGAGTTCACAGGCACATAACCACAACGTTGCAATTCAGCGCTGTACCAGGAAAGCAAAGATGTTCCGTGTTGGAACAAACGACAAACTCTGGGCCGTTATGGCTCGCGGAAGTTTCGCTTACAATTCGAATCGTGTTCAGCAATCGCACGCAGCAATTGTTGCGGCGCAGGATATGTCACATTCCGGCACCGCAACAATCGGGCAACTACACGCGAGCCGCTTACGCCCTTGGTGATGTCTTCTTAGCAGCTTGTCGAAAAAGTGCATTTGGTTGCGATCTTTGCCGCTGCGAGGGAGCCGCAGGGTTACACAAATTCAAGGAAAATGCAGATTTCCTGTCTGCGGCAGGCAGCCTCCTCGCGGTTGCTCGTCGGAATGACAACGAGTAGGGTTTTTCAACAAGCTGTTAGTGCGCGTAGCTCGAATCAATGAAGTTGTCCACATCCTTGTGAAGTTTATCGTGCGCTTTCTGATCGATGTAGACCATGTGGCCCGATTTGTAATAGGCGAAGCTGATGTTCTTGCGAATCGATGGCTCAAGGCCCATGTGAGACACGGTTTCCTCAATGCCATTGAACGGCGTGGCGAGGTCGTAATAGCCGCAGACGACCAGCACTTTAAGATTCGACTCCTCGGTCATCGCGGAGCGCAACACTTCCGCCACATCGGTGTCGCCGGTGCGATCCCATGGCCGGACGTTCGCGGTGACCGTGTAATATTGGTCGCTGTTCCACTTCAAATCGCGGCGAACGTAATCCTGAAACGTAGCCGTGAAAGCTCCCAGATACGACGCTTCGCTCGGATCGTATTCCGGCCGCTCAGCCGCCGCATCGCGATTCATGCCTTCGAAACGCGAATCGAGGCGCCCAACGATCAGGCGCTTATCGCGTTCGAGTTCCGCGAACCAGCGGAACGGGCTGATGCGCAGGTTCGTTTCCTCAATGTATTTTGGCGAAAGCGCCGTGAACCGCGCCAAGTCCTGTACGACCTTTTGTTTTTCTTCCGGCGATAGCTGATCGCCTTTTGAAAGCGCTTGCGCGTATTCCCCGTGAGCAAACTCGCGCGCTTGCTGTGCGACTTGCTCAACGCTCTCACTTTCGAGATCGGGCGCCAGCAAATGGTGGTACCACGCGGAAGTCACATACGTGGGCAAGTAAAATTCCGAGCGGTCGTCCGCGCCCCAACTCGCAAAAGCAACGGTGGACACCAGCACAATCCCGTTCAGATAAATTTCGTGCCGATGTTGCAGCACTCCCGCAAGCTCCGCCGAGCGCGTGGTCCCGTAGCTCTCGCCGATTAAATACTTCGGCGAATCCCAGCGTTCGTTGCGCGTGATGTATTGATAGATGAAATCGGAGAACCATGTGGCGTCTTCGACGATACCGTGAAATTGCGCGGGATTCTCGCCGGGCGCGGGACGGCTATAGCCCGTCGAAATCGCGTCGACAAAAATCAGATCCGTCGCATCCAGGAAGGAATCTTCGTTATCCGCAATCGTGTACGGAGCGGGCATGCCGTGGCCATCGGGCGTCAGCACCACGCGTTCAGGCCCCATGCCCATATGCGTAAAGAGAGAAGCCGAGCCAGGCCCGCCATTGTAAACAAACGCGAGGGGACGCTTCGAGACGTCCGGCACGCCATCTTTCGTGTACGCCACGTAAAAAAAAGTCGCCTTCGGGTTCCCTTGATCGTCCTTGATGACGTATGTGCCCGCTGTGGCCGTGTAATTGATTTCCTTCCCGCCGATGCGCGCACTGTGATGCGTGACCACGGACTTTTCCACCGGTGGAGGCGCATGGCGCACAGGTTCCTTCTGATTTTGTTCTTCGGGCTGGGACTGCGTCATGCCGGGAATTACGCGCTGTCCGGGGCGCTGCTGCTGCGCAGCAACCGCGAATGACGTAACAAAAACAGCCAACGCTGCAACGACAACAACGCGAGTGAATCTCATAGCCATGCTCTCTCCTCGCGCGGCAAGTTACGCGAATTTTCCGCGCTACTGGGATTTCCTGTCAGGGAACATGCTCTGAGACGTGCGGAGGGGTAACGGAGTTTCACGCGAGCGCCGCAAAATCCGGATGAGTCTGGCGCTATCGCTTCAGCTCGAATTCCGATTGATTAACGGGAGGACGTTGGTGCGGCCATGTTGGTGACCGCACCTGTCTTGGGAATGTTACGCTAAGCTGAGATCAAATCGCTTTGTGATGTGGCGGGAACGATGTCCGCGGTCGCGTTCGCGCCTGGCAACGCCGCCGTCTTCGCCCGGCGAATCTGTCGCGCGAGTCCGAGCTTTTTCAGAGCCCAAATGCCATACCAGTTCAAATCAACTTCGTACCACCTAAGCCCGTGGCGCGCCGAAGTTGGATACGCGTGATGATTGTTATGCCAGCCTTCTCCAAACGTCAGCAAGGCCACCCACCAACTGTTCGTTGAATGGTCGCGCGTGTCAAACCGGCGCGATCCCCACACGTGCGTCGCGGAATTAACCAACCATGTCGCATGCAGGCCAACCACGGTGCGCAGGAAAACTCCCCACAGCAGGAATGGAAGTCCGCCGATGGCGAACAGCACGACGCCTAGCACAATCATCGGCACGTAATTGTATTTCGTGATCCACACCTGGAACTTGTCCTTCGCCAGATCGGGGACGTAGCGAGCCAGTGTGGATGTATCGTGATGCATCGACTTGCCCACCAAGATCCAGCCGACGTGCGCCCACCACTTGCCGTCGCGCGGAGAGTGCGGATCCCCTTCGCGATCGGAGAATTGATGATGAATCCGGTGCGTTGCCACCCAGAAAATCGGGCCGCCTTCGAGCGCCAGCGTCGCGCAAACCGTCAAGAAGTACTCCACCCACTTCGGAGTCTTGTAAGCGCGGTGCGTCAACAGTCGGTGATAACACATGCCGACGCCGAGGCTCCCTGAAACCCACCAAAGAAAAAGTGCGACGAATAAAGCCTTCCAGGTAAAAAAGAAAAGGGCAACGATCGCGCCCAAATGAAATAAGACCATAAAAGAAGAAGTCACCCAGTTAATGTCACGGTCGCCCGGCTGTCTCCGTTGCAGATTTTCAAGTTGCATTGATTGTCCTTCCCTTTTTTCTTTCCTGCCATCGCCGGTCTGAACCTGGGCGCAGACCGCAGGTCCCGCACAGTCGCAGCATCCAAGATCGCGCCGCTTCCTGTCGGCTCAACCCAAGATACGCGTTAGAAATATCGAAGTTCCCGATAAACTGGATAACTTTGAGGTTCCGCTTCCGACGCGACAAAACCCGAGTGCAAACAACTCAGTGGAAATTCAAATCCAACTGCGAAATTCACGCGAACGAGCTTACCACGTCATCGGTTGCGCCGCTGATGTGATTCGAAGTCTCCGGTTACACAGTCTAACAGTGCCACAAGAAGATTATCTGTTCAATATCGGACATCCGCCGGCGCATCCGTTAGATTACTAGCACATGCGTACAGGGTGTCTTCGAGCGGTCGCTCGGGTCTCCACCCGCCACGATTCAGTCGCACGCTCCCGCTTCTTATTGGATGCCATCAAGCCAGTATTCGACGCGACAAAGCGCGAGGGCCTTGCAGTCGGTTACTAGGGGAAAGGCTACGAGAAAGAGCGGTCGGCTGGTGCAAATAAAATTCCTTGCATCCTGACCCAAATTCTGTGGGCGATCCACGCAGGGAATTTCAGCTCGGCTAATCAATTGACGGGAATCGCGAGAGCATTCTCTCGGAAGACTTGTGAAATCTCCACGCGTGGGACTAACCGGAACGCCGCGGCGAACCGCTCGCTCCGTGCTTCTGTTTCTGCAATCTCTGAAAGTTGTCGGCGCCGTGCTGCACAAGTTTCTTTCCGCCCAAACGCTCATAACCGCCTACAAAGGAATTCTCCTGGGAACTTACCTTGCTCGATGATTGTTTCTTCGGTTTCTTCGCCATGAACGCCCCTCTTTCAGAAATTATACGCTATCTACCAAAGACACGTCATGCGATTCCGGTCAGGACTCGACAAAACGCGTGCGATTGCTACCGTGAAGAGTTGCTGGAACTGGATTGCGACGCATCCGCCATATCATCTGTGATGCGATAATCCATTTGCACTCGCCCCACAAGCTGTTCTCGCCTGCCGTTGATCACATATAGTTCGTCCTCGGTTAACTTGCCCCAGCTCTCTTTGATCTTGCCCTTGTAGAGTTTCCAGGAGCCCTCCACCCGATTCCAATTCATCTGTCTCCTCCATATCTTTAGACATCATTCGCGAGGTCAAAGTGACATTCAAGACCACGCTTATCCGAAGGGAAATGGATGCGAATCGACGCAGCTTCGTTGGCGAGAACCAGGATACGGGAATCTTGCTCGTCCAGATCCGGAGAGAAGCGCGTGCATGCACGACTCCTACTCCGACATATTTTTCGGAGAAGTCTTCAGACCTTCACCTGCACGTTCGCGCGCTCGGCATCCTGCGCGGCGAACATGGTCGCCGGCGAGAAACCAAACATGCCCGCGAAGAGATTGCGCGGGAATGTCGCCTGGACGGTGTTGAATTTCATCACTTCGTCGTTGTAGAACTGACGCGCAAAGGCAATGCGGTTTTCTGTGGAGGTGAGCTGCTCTTGCAGCAATTTGACGCTCTCGACCGCCCGTAATTGCGGATACTGTTCGGCCACCGCAAATAGATTCGATAGCGCGCCGCTCAAAGCCGATTCGGCCTGGGAACGATCGGCAACCGTTCCACTGCTTAGCGCCACGGCTTTCGTGCGCGCTTCGGTGACCGCCTCGAGCGTCGACCGTTCGTGCGTCATGTAACCTTGCACCGCGCCGACCAAATTCGGAATCAAATCATGGCGGCGCTTGAGCTGCACGTCAATGTCCGACCAGGCGTTCTGCACGCGCACGCGCAACGCTACCAGCGAATTGAACACCGCGATCAACCAGATCAGCAGCGCAGCCGCGATCAGGCCAATCACAATCAGCGTTGTGGTAGACACGGTCTCAGACCCTGCTTTCCAAAATGCCCTGCGCTAGTGATGCAGGAACACCACAAAGAGTTCGTGAATGAACGCCATCCAAACCATCAGAAATGCCAAGCTCGCCATCACCATGATTGCGATCAAAAGCAGAAGAAGCGCGAGAGCGGCTAAAGCAAACGGCCCGAGAAGTATCGCCAGTACAGCAATTACAATCCAAGATTTGCCTCCATCTGATTCAAGCTCGACATGCGCGCCCATGCGATCGAGGCGCTTCAGGCGGCGCTTTAGCGATGGAAAGAAGCCGGCGAAATTGCTCGAGCCGTTCGAGGATTCATCCGACGCGCTCTGGGCCGACTGCGTGCCTCTGCTCTTCGCGCCGAATTCTTGCAGACGGTGCAATGCCGCAGCATCGCCGTGCTGCGCCGCGGCGATGTCCGCCAGATTGGGCATTTCATCAACCGGTTTACCGAGCGCGGTTGCGGCCGCCTGGCGGAACGCGGTCATGCGCGCCATCGCATTGGCATCTCCCGCCATGGCCGCGCTTCCCGTCGCGGTGATTTGCTTCATAACCGAGGGGAGATCCGCGAGAGCTGGCGGTGACGGATTGCCGGTCTTGCTCGCTTCCGATGCGGCCCACATTTGGGCCCACATCTGCTGTTGTGCGGCATTGGCCTTTGGGTCATCCATGCGGTCGCTTCCCGCCGGGTTGACTAAGAACAAATGCGCGGCCCATGCCCCTCCCGGAATCGGGCCGCGGTCGCTGTTGAGTTTTCGCAGCGCTTCCGCCAAGCCGTCGGGATTTCGTGTGAGTTGCACAGCGGAGGCATCCGCCAGGTATTTGCGCTTGCGCCACAGAAGCGCCATGCTTGGTTCAAGCATGCTGAACGAGAAAAACCATAGCGACAGCTTGATGGCCATGTTTGTGAAAAAGATGGGGAACAACAGGAAATTACGAATGGAACGGAAAATCGATTTCCTTTTCGAAGTGGTATCAAAGACATCGTCGATGTCGTCGGTGTCGAGTCCTGCGCTGCGCGTGAGAAGCGCCGCCATAGCAGCCGCTTCCTGAGCGCTGGTTTCACTATCTTTTTTCCCGAACAATCCATAACGAACGATTCGCCACAGCGTGGCGCGTGACCGGCGACCAAACGGAGCGTTGATGACAGCGACCAGAAGGCCGCAAGTTTCGAAAACGCTGGTGACGCGGAAAGCGATGCCCAGGTCGCCATTGCCAATGGACGCGACCAAATGTGCGAGTGCGCCCTCCAGTTCATCGCGATTGAGTTGCTCGAGCATCCCGCGCGATATCACAATCCGCGCGTCGTTGGGCGACGTTCCGATGGCCGCGGCATTTGCGGCAGGCGCGTCAATCAGCATGATCTTTGGCGTCGGCAGGCCCGCAGCTATGGCCATTTCCTGGACTACGTCGGACAACTGCAACTCCTTGAGCTCCGACTGATTCGGCTCGCGCGCCTTCAGCGCCAGCAACGCTCCGCCAACGCCAGCGCGCCGGAAAAGCGCATTCACTCCGAGCCACAGTCCCACGGACAAAATCGCGCCGGGCAGAAGCAGCACCGCCGCTCCAAGGGCCAGAGCCTGCGGATTTGCCGCCTTGCCCTGCGTCAACCATCCTATTGCTACCATTCCGTATCGAGCGAGTTCGTTGGCGTGCTGCCAGAAACTGGGCGGTAGCGGCGTCCAAATACTTACGCTGTCGGCGACGATTAACGCTGCGGCGTAGAGCAGGGGTGTAATGGTCAGCGCGAGCGGGATGCCCATCACGACCGTGGCGATAACCGCGACGGCGGAGAGGCGCCAGGTCGCACGACGATTGCGACGTTGCGCTTCAAAAAAACTCTCGCGGTCGCGCGGGCCGACAAACGAAATTTTGGAGCTGGCGGTTGCCATCGCTATTTCGCAGTTGCCGGTCGGTCCGTCAATTCCGTGTTGTGCATGACTTCGATAAGCCACGAGCGGTCCGCCTGCTTGGCCATAACCCAGTTCAGCAGGCCTTTCCGACTCGGCTGCGGATTGCCATCTTGAAATGTAGCTCCAGTCATTTGCCAATCCACGTCCACGGCAGCCAACTCCGGCGTGAGAAATCGAATGCTGCGGATTTGCGCTGTTTGATGGCTATCTTTGAAAATGGTAGCGAATACTGGTGCATGAAATTTTTCCACGTTGGCGCGCCCCCGCGCATGCATCCCCGCGACATTCGTGAAGTCGGCGTCTTCGGTGAAAGTCATGGCAAAGGCGTGCGGGTCGTGCGTATTCCACGCATCGAGGAAGCGCTCCACCGTCTGCTCGATGGCCGCTCGATCCTTTACGTGGTCATGCGTGGTTTGCTGTTGAGCCATTGTGGGCCTCCCTGCAAAAAGTAGCGCTCCAATCATGGCGACCGAAATTTGTAGGGCTCGCATCGAGTTTCTCCTCTTCAACTCAGTGCCGCGCGTTCGCGCAAGCGGCTTTGAACTCTGAGTAGCTGCCCCAGTCGAAGGCAACCGAAGCGCCATCGATTCGCAGGCCGGAGCGGAACGGCGCTCCTATCTCGCCGTGATCCCCACGCTCATCCATCACGAGTTTGGGGCCTTGCCACCCGCCTCTAAGATCGAAGAATCCCCAGTACCCTCCCGTATTGATGATTCTGTGCTCGAGAAGACGGAAAGCCATGAGACTGCCATCGGTACTCCGCCAGCCGCCATAGATCGTGCCACTCAGGTCGAGATACTGAGTGACGCCCGGCGAAGTGCACAGCCAGCCGCCACCCTGCAGACCGCCCGTGGGGCGCAGGCCTTCCAGGTGAAGCCGGGAAAAATGAGAAGACGGGTAGAAATTAATGTACAGCGGATACTCGTTTCCGTTTTTTGTAAGAAGCTCGCCGTATCCGTGCCATGTGAGCAGGGGCGTCCAGCGTCCGCCGATATGGAATGACCATGGGTCAGTTATTAAAACCAAGCCATAAAGCAGAGCGCCCCCGAGAATCGCTACAAGCAGCAGCGAAAAAAGTTTGGTGAGGCAGCCGCGCCGTACTCGCCGACCGACGTCGGGGACTTGCCCGGAGAGGTAGTCCTTGATGAGTTCGGCCTGTTGTTGCTGCTGTGTGGAACGATTGTCCATTTTCGTGTTTCCTCACATATACAAAGTGAAACGGCGCTAAGGCTGTGTTACGTTCGCTTCGTAATGCTCTTTCTGCACAGTTCCATCCTTGAAGTGATCCTCTACATCGAGAACGAACTTGACGGGGCATCCGGCCCGCGTCACCCAAGCAGAACCTTTCACAAATCCATTCGCACCCAGCACGCTTCTGATCAACGAAGCGTCGGTCGGCGTGTCTAGGGAAGTGTCTATCGCGTATTTGATTGTGTTTTCGCCATTCACATTTTCGCTGCCCGCGCGCACCGTCGCCGACGAGTTGTTCACCAAGGCAAATGTGCTCGCCGGAAGCGGCCCGGTTAAAACCAGGACGGCCGTATTCCAACTGGTGCTATCGGAACGAACGCTGTGGATTGCCCGCGTGCCGGAACTGTCGATCAGTGTGCCTGCAATCGAATCGGGCGTCACATCTGCCTCCCAGTCCGCGTTTGTCATCGGCGGCACTACTTTTTTAAACGACCAGTGAAACGGTGTCGGGGCTTTTTGAATTCGGTCTGCTGCGCACTGGAGATCAATCCCTGGGTTGTCGCTGCTAGAAGAAGACGTAGCGGATGTAGCCCCGACTGTTGCTAGTATGTCTGAGGGGTTTTTCTGATTTCCTCCCGGAGAAGCGGAGTTGCACCCGAGAACAGCGGCCAGCAACAAACCGGTCGCCGTCAACGCAAGCAACTGTGCGCGGCGGGCGCTTTGCCTCTGCATGTCGGCCTCTTCCTTTCCATGACGCTCAGCAATGACTCATCAGAGCGACCACTCCGGACGCCACCGCCAAATCCGTGCATCGCCTCGGCAAACCGCGAACAGCACCTCTCCTACGCGATCTTGCAACCGGTCACTGTTTGGTCATCCCCACGTCGAGATGCTCCTTGTCCAGAGTTCCGTCATGTTGTTCGAACGCCTCGTCGAGTGAAAACTTGACGACGCAGCCTTCCTTGTCAGCCCAGGCAGTTCCGGTGATGTAGCCCTTTGCACCCACAGCATACCGAAGCGCGACAGCATCCGCAGCGGACGCGTGCGAAGTGTCAATCGTGTACTTCGTGGTGTCGTAGCCATTCACGGTCTCGCGTCCTGCGGGAGCAATCGCAGAGGTACCGTAGAGAAGGCGGAAATGGCCCGACTGGGAACTAAGAGGAAAGGTCGCAACCGCGGCGCCCCAGCTTGACTGATCCGTGCGAACTCCGTGAATTTTCCTCGTGCCCGAGCTGTTCGTCCACGTACCGTCAATGGTGTTCGCCGTGATATCGGCCTCCCAGTCAGAGTGGCCGCTCGAGTCGTCCAATTTCCAGGACAGATGAAACGGAGCGGGAGCCTGCATGACGCGGCTGGCGTAACACGCGAGAGTGGGACGAGGCGCTGCGTTGCTTTGAGACGGACTCCCACTGGCTTGAGACGGGCTTGCGCTGCTTTCCTGGCCCTTTGAAGCAGGACCGGAGCTGCATCCCGAAGCGACGAGAAACAGCAGGCCCGTCGCCGCCAATGCGAGCAGCCGCGGGACGCGAACTATTTTTCGGCTCATGTGATTCTCCGTTTAGACACTGACACAGATAAGTGCGTGCGTTGACGTCGCTGACCGACGCCGTGCGGAAAGTTGTCACACAGCGTCGGCGACGCTCATTCGTCTTTTCAGTTCATGCCGGCCGGGCAGCTTGCGCCGATCCAGTTGCTGGTGTAATCCGCATGCATATGCACTGATCCGCTGTCACCAAAAGGAGTGTTGCCGCTGAACGTCACATCCATCGATCCTGTCAGGTGGCCCGAGTCCACCATGTGGAACTTGCCGTGTCCCCCGGCCGTCATGCCATTGCTCACGTCGCACCCTGTGGCTTGCACGTCCACGTCGGTGCCGGTGGATTTCAGCACAGTCATGGAGGAACACTTGTATCCAGACAACCCTTTGGCCCACTGATTTTTGGACAACTGCTCCGGCTTGACGCAACTCTTGTACGTATGGGGAGTGGGATTTATCGCTGCCGCCATTTGTGGCGGAAGTCCGCTGTACTTCCCGGTCATAGTCGTTTGCCAAACGCCGGTCTTCATGTTCAGCGGCGTGAGCTGCGCGCTTGCCGCCTTCGCCGCGTCTGTCGTGGGCTTTCTCGACTGCGATTGCGCCACAAGCACCGTGGTCGCAAAAGCCAGCGAAGCCGCCAGACAAATCACCGCCACTCCAATTGCTTTCCTCATTTCACTCCTCCTCAAAAGTTTTGAATCCGGCTTGAAATTCGTGGCCCGTACTGCGCAATGACTTCAAATCCGCGCCGCGATGGAGGCGGCCAAGTCTTTGGCCTGCTTTTCATTCGCGGGATCGATTGAGATGTAGTAACGAACTTTGCCTTTCAGCACATGAATCGCATGGCTGTTATCCATGTAGGCGGCGTCTCCTATTGCAGGCTTCGATTTGGCCGGGAACCACATGGACAACTTATCGAAGGTCTGCTTCGCCGCCGCGGCTGTTTGCTCGATGTAAACGATGAAAGTAACCTTTGTGTTCGGTCCTTTTTGCGAATCATACTGGCACTGCGTGCCCCACGGCTGTTTGCCGTATGCCGGCGGCCATTTGCTCTCCGCGGGTGCGCCGAACGGCTGCCCGAGGACTTTCTGAATCTGCGCCGGAGTGAGCAGGGAGCAGCCATCCGCTGGCGGCGCAGCGTAGGCCGCTTGCGAACTGTACATCGTGAAAACAAGAAACGTCCCCAAAACTACTGCTACTTTAGATTTCCAATTCATATCGTTATCCTCCTTGAGTTTGGTCTTCGGTTCGTAGCCGTCATTGAGTGGTCGAGCGCGTCACAGCTTCGCGAGAACATCCCGCGCCAGCGTCTTTTCCTTCGTCTTAACTTGGTCAACGGAAAAAGTGCGGCTGCGGTGCACGCGAATGCCAAACACGACACTTCCCTTCTTGACGCGGATCTCCATGTATTGGGGGCCCGAGGCCATGGCCAGGTAGTATGCGTCGTCGCCAAGACCGCTAACGGGCGTCATGGAAGTTGGTGCGTTTGCGGTCTTGGCCACGGTCTTGGCCGGGGTGTAGCCCTGCTGGTCGAGGATGACGAGATCGACTCTCCGCAGCGCCGAGCCTGGCTTGGCGCCAGGTCTGAGACCACATGCACGCCTTTGGACCAAGATTCCTGCGCGCTAACCGGGACGCCCAGCGCGGCGCTCACCTGCGCTGGTGTGAGCAGTGAACACGCATCCGTTGGCGGCGCTGCGTAGGCCGGTTGCGTACTACACATCGCGAAGATAAAAATTGCCGCAAAGATCGTTGCAACTGTAGCTTTCGAGTTCATATCGCCATCCTCCTCAAATTTAGTGTTCGTTTCGTGACGATCGCTGAATCGCTAGCCATACAACGGGTCACAGCTTCGCCAGAATATCCCGCGCCAGCGTCTTTTCCTTCGTCTTTGACCTGTTCCGGCGGGAAGCCTAGGACACGGACGTTGAACGCAAAGTTTCCTTTTTTGACGCTGAGGACCAGTGCCGAACCCGGGCGTGGTCATGTACCGGGCCTCATCGCCGATCGCCTGCGGCAGCTTCTACCTTGATGCCCGGGAAGCGGTGTCTTTTGGCGCTGAGCGAACATGACTCACGGTGATAATTGCGACCACGCACTGCGTTTTGCGGCGCCCGACCGCCATAGCGGCACAACGTCGGAGCTCGGCGGGCAAAAGCGATGCGTGCGCCGCGCCGACCGAAGTACCCACGACGGCACTAACCTGTGCAGACGTTAGAAGCGCGCACGCATTGGTTGGCGGCGCGCCATACGTCGTGCGCGAGGCTCGCTAGCGCGAACCCGAAGAAACCTGCAAACATCATCGTCAGTTTAGATCTCATTTCATGTTTCCTCCTTTCAACACTCGCTGCTTATTTCGCCAGCGCGACTTCGACGCGGCGATTCAAGATCTTCCGTTCGCCGTCGCGTTGTCCGCCACGGGCCGCTCGCGCCGAAGCCCTCCGGACTCGAGCCGGTTTGCCACCACGCCGTGTGTGTGAGCCATGCGACGACAGAGGCGGCACGTGCTTTGGAAAGCGGGATGTTGAGTCTGTCGGAGCCCTGATTGTCGGTGTGGCCTGAGATGATCCAGCGCGAGCCCGCATGGTTTTTATCAGACCAAGCACGGCGTTCAACGCCGGCAAGCTGTCGCCGCGAGCTTCGACGAATCGGTGTCGAAATGAATCCCGTAGATTGTGGCGGATCCGGTTTGCGCGATGGATTGCTCGAGTGCCGCGGTGCTTTCCTGATGACGATGCAGCTGGATCTCAGCGTTTCCCGCCTGCCCCGCCACTAAATCCACCGGCACGGAATTTTCGTCGTATCCCGGCGCACTCGCAGTTGCAACCACAAGACCCGCGGGAAGTCCTTTCAGCTGGCATTTGCCTTGGCGGTCCGCGGCAGCAGATGTAAGACCGGCACTGACCGTCGCACCGACAATAGGTTTGTGGGTGTCTGCATCGGTTACCGTTGCGGTGAGCGACACCTCGTATTTGAACTTGTGCGGATTCACCAAAATGCGCACAAAGTCAATCGCATAGCCGTCGGGGACATGAGTGGTCGGATCGTCAATCAACAGATTTGCTGTACCGGATTTCAGCAGCGGCCAATACTCCGGCAGGAGCCGGAGAGTCAGCAGTTTACCGATCGGCCCGCTCTGGTCCAGCGAATTTATCGCGTACTCGAAACTCGGGATTCGCGTGCCATTCAGGCTCACTTGGAAGTGCGAGTGCATCGGACGTGGTTGAAAGTCATCCACAAAGATCTGGAAAACCACGGCGTCGATTCTGGCGGGCAGGGCACCGACTGACATCGCAACTGGAACTGGAACTGTAAGCTCGCGTTCTCGTGTGCACTTGGGAGCCCAGTACCGTGTCATTTCTTGCTGGCCTTCTTCTTTGGACGCGATAACTATCGGTGCGTGCGCATCTTCGAGTTGCGTTTCGAAATTGCGTATCAGGAAGCAATCTCCGAGCGAGCCGCTATATCCGTCGCTTGGCAGTCCCTGCTTCACAATCAAGGCGACGACGATACGGTCCGCTTGGCCTGCGACGTGTTGTATGCTCATGTGTACAGGCATAACACCTGTGCCCAGCATGATGCGATCTGTTCCCGGCGGCGCGTTCGGTGGGATGTGATCGATATTTGGCCATGGATGACCCGGCGTTGATTGTCCAGAAAATGGATCGAATCCTTTCGGCCAGCCGAATCCGAGATTGTTAATATCTCCGGTCCGTACCACAAGATCCGCCTCTGGGCCGCCCACGGTTCGTTCATATTCCAGCGGCCAGTCATGCGCTGGATTTCCCGTACCGGCGACCGGCACGATAGGAACGGGCTTGGGAAGCGGCGGCGGGATCAGCGCGGCGTCGGCGGCTGCCGAAGCAGCTGCTATGGCAGCCGGAGAGCCGGGAGCTGGAGCAGAGGCAGAAGAAGAGGAAGTGCGGGTAGAAGTAGAACCCGACGCAGCGCCGGCGATCCCGGGAATCGCATTCAGCGGATTCGTCCCGCCCTGTTTCTGCGCATTTTGCGCGATGGCGTTTGCGGCGTTTGCCAGTTCGCTGATGCTCTTGTTGACGTCCGCCGGCGTTTGTTTCTTCGCGTTTTGTCCTGCAGCGTTCGCCTTTGCAGCCAGGTCCGCAAGATTTTTCTCGAAGTCGGATGCTGCCTCGGCAGCAGCGGCCTTCTCCTTCGCGCGATGCGCTGCGTGGATGAAGCCGGCGATTGCCACGACCAATATCAACACCAGCACGATGGCGCCGCCAATGATCGCTCCTTTCGGAATTCCCGCCGCGGATTTCGCAGAGGAAGCAGCAGCGTGAGATCCAACTCCACTTGTGGCCACACTGCTGGGAGTCGCGGCCGCAGCTTTTTCCGCAGACGCTGTACTGCTTGTTACCGCGGGTGCCGCGCTGCTTGAAACAGCACCCGCGGGTGCTCCGCATTTCGTGCAGAACTTTGTGTCGCCCAGAAGAGGCGCGCCACACTTCGTGCAAAAGTGTTTTGGCGCAACGGGCGCGGCCGTATCATTTCGCGGCGCGCCGCACTTCGTGCAAAACACATCGCGCTCGGTCAGCGCCGCGCCACATTGATTGCACGTAGTTGCCATCTCAACCTCCCCTCACCGATGCATCGTAAGCGAGCCGCTCATTCTCCAACTTGCCAGCCGTTCTCCATCTCATTTCTTGATTCGGGCTATTTCGAAGTGCCGCTTCTCCACGCGACTGTCGATCGGCCATCCTTCATCCAGAACGAGCTTCACCGCACAGCCGTCCTGCCCCATCCAGACCGTTCCCTTGTCATAACTCCCCGCGCCGAAGAGCGTCTCGATCGTCTGCCGGTCTGAGGAGTTGGCGCTCGTGGTATCAATGGAATACTTCGTTGTCTGGTAGCCGTTCACCGCCTCGGCGCCGCGGCTCACAATCGCGGACATGCCTTCCAGGCCGGCAAGCCTCCCAGTCATCCCGGTGAACGCGAGGCTGGACAGGCTCAGCAGCGCGTTGTTCCAACTGTGCTCGTCCGAGCGGACAGCATGGAGCGACCGCGATCCGGACGTATCCTTGAACACGATATCCATGGCTTCTGGCGTGACATCCGCCTCGTCATCCAGCGAACGGGACGCATCCGAGTACTTATAGGAATAGTGGAAGGATTCTGTCGGCTTCTCAACGTGGCCCAGCATGCATCCCACATCAATGTGAGCGCCCGAGCTGTCCGCATCCTGGGCATTCGCGGTGTCCGATTTTGGGCCGGAAGTGCATCCACACACGGCGAGGAGGGCGAGCGCAGCGACGCCCGCAAGAACACCCCGCGAGAAATATCTGTGATTTGCCTGCAATGTCATCTCACTTCCCCTCTCATGTTCCGCGGTTCGCTGCGGCACTGATTTCTACCGTCAGCGTTTCCGTTTTCCCGGCCCATTACTTCTTGGGCATGCATCCCTGAATAGACGGGATTGCCGATACTCCCGACTTCTTGAAGACCTCGACGCCTTTGTCCGGCGGTATCGAACCGCTAATCGAGCCGAGCATGTCTTTGTCTATGCCTGCTTGAACTAAGTAGTTCTGGTAATACTGCTGGCACGGAACCGGACTGAAGAGGCCTGCGCCCATTAGGCCCTGGCCGGCGTAAGCCACTGAGGCGACCCATTGGACATAAGCCGCGCGCGGGAGCTTAAAATAATCGTCCGGCTGAGGGTATTTGACGTCGTGCTTGATCTTTACGTCTAACTGGCCTTCGAGGCCATCCGCCAAGTCCGCTCCTTTCATGTTCAACGCGCTGGGGAGACGGTTCGCCAGGGCCCAAAGGAAGCTATCTTTGCTGAACGTCATCACGAATTTTGGCGCATTGATGGCCGCTACCACGCCGTGCGCTGCCTTCGCGGATGAGGTCGTGCTCGATATATCAGGTGTTACGTCGAGAGAATTGTTCACTGCCGAGGAGCCGTCTATGCCTCCTTCACCTTTGTAAGTAATCTGGAAATGACCCTTCGCGGCGGCCTTCTCTCCAAAACCGGGCTTAAAAATCAGGTTGGCGTAGATCTGGAAGAGGAAAGGAATGTCATCCGTCTTATCGTCCACTAGGCCGGAATACAAGGGTGCCATTCTGAGGCGCGATTCTCCAATGCCTTGGCCGGCAGCAGTGGTCTGGGCCATCCAGTCCACGTCCAGGGTGCCGTCAGTCGGAACGGTGAAAGTGGCCTGCTGCAGCTTGTCGCTGTGGATCACGACCAGAAAGTTGTAACCGCCATTCACCTGACCCTTGCCGCTAACGCTGGCCGATAGCCCATTGTTTTCTTTGAACGCGGTGAAGGAATAACTCGTCGCCGTGCCGCTCGTTGTGTATTTCCATGGCTGTTCCCCGGGGCTCTGCTCGTGATAGGGCTCGGCGGTATCCGCCCAGGAATTGCCAGGACTGTTCGAGCCACCGGGCTCCGAGGCGGTCTGTGGCGGTTCCTTAAGTATCTGTAGTGTCCCGTCGTTTATAAAATCCGTGAGCGAGGCGGAACTCACACCCACCGCAACCTCGGGTGAAGGAGTTTTTATCTTTTTGACCGCTCCAACCTTGAGCACGCCGAGTTTCTTGATGTACATGACGTCTCCTGCGGCCAAGCTGTTAGCGCAGACGGAGCCTTTGAGGACAACCACCTGCGCATCGTGGCTTACGCCTACTATCGCGTACGGATCGATTCGAATCGTGTTGCTCGTATATCTGGATGGTTGCCCGTTGTTCTTGCCCACCGTGACTGGGGCGCTCACGGAGGCTCCCTCCCACGTCGCCGTAATCTTTCCCGCAACGGGAGAAGAAGAAGGAGACATTGAGCACGGAGATATTGTCGGCGCTGTTGCAGTGAAACTCCCCGGTCCTCCCAGAACTTTTACGCTGGCCGGCACTTTCATGCCGCTGGCGCCCAGAAGGATCGTGGCTCCTTTCGTCGGTACGTGGCTCAACGTTACCGCCCACGTCGAGGAACTTCCCCAGTCCATCGGGCCCGTTGGCGTCTGAGAGAAGTACACAGTTACGGGATTCACCAGAAACGAGGTATTCCCGGAAACGGAGGACCCGCCCAACTGTGCAATGATTTTGACTTGTTTGGACGTCTTGACATTGATCGTGGCCACGGTGAACTTTGCTGAAGTGGCTCCCGCGAGCACTTTTGCGCAGCTCGGCATGCTTGCAGGAACACTGCTTTTTGAGCGAGCGGGTTGCCCGCACGGTGCCATGATGAGAGTCTTGCCAAATCCGAAATGCACGGTCAGACCGCCGGTTGGCGCTGGCTGGCTCAGTTTTACTTTTCCTTTGTTCGAGCTTCCTCCCCACACGCCCGGCTGGCTCATCGTCACAGTAATTGTTACCGTGCCGGCTCCGGCGCCGCTAACGCTGCTGCTTCGCCCCACTGGAGCGCAAGGCGCACTGTGCGCTGTCAGCAGTGCAAGAGCTGCTGCAACCACGCAGCGCAACATGCCCAACGACCAACGTTCAATCTTCAGGTGGCGCATAATCCAACCTCCGTTTTCCTTTTTGCACTGCGGAATTTTCTTCTCCGCGTGCTCAACAATTTCTGCGAACCAAAAGTGACCGTCGCGCCTGCAAAACTTAGTGCACCTGCTTCGCTGCGATGTCCCCGATCCACGGAATGCGAAACTCGCGCTCGCTGTAGGCCTGAAACATCAAGAACAGCCACAACACAAATATTCCCAGGCCAAACAGCCAGTCCAGCGGCAAAGCCACGGTAAGCACCCAGAATCCTCCGATGCTCACCAAAATTCCCACAAAGATGTTCCACACAATCGCGAGCGCCACGATTGCCACGTTGAGAATGATCGACTGAATCGCGTGAAAACGCACAAAGCGATTGTTTTTGTACGGCTCCAGCACCAGAAACAGCACTCCGGTAATCGCTCCCAGCGCATACGACAAAGCTGCCGCCATATTCATGGTCAGCCCGGGCGCGCCGGCTGTGCCGGTCGCGGTTCCGCTCGAAAGGGTGCTACTGCTCACGGCGACCGCCGGAGCGGTCGAAACCGAACCGCTTGCTGGCGTGGCCGCGCTTGCTTGCGCCCTGGGTTGCCCGCAAGCTCCGCAGAACGCGCTGTCTTCCGCTACCACCGCACCACACTTAGCGCAATTTGCCATGTGAAGCTCCTTTTCATCCTTTTTCGTTCGCTCGAATCCCAAGGCCCCGTTTCTTAAAACCGCGCATTCCTCCGCCTCTACTCGAGGGCAACTAGCGTTTCGTCACATTGCCCTCGAAGTGTGTCCGCTTCACGCTACCGTCTTTGCCGTCTTGCTCCAGATCGATAACGTACTTGACCAGGCAGCCGCTATCCCTTGCCACCCACGCGGATCCCACGATTTTGTAGTCCTTCACGGCCAGCAACGACAGGAAAGTAGCTTTCTGCGCTGCGGGCTCATTCGCCGTGTCGATCGAGTATTTCGTCGTGTCGTAGCCGTTGATGCTCTCCGTACGCGCTGATTTCGCGGCGTCTTGCGCAGCCACCAGTTCTCCGTGCCACGGCACCGGTCCCATTAGTCCAAAATCGATGTCCATCTCGGATACTTGCGCCCGCGCCAGATGTTTGGTATCGGTAGAAGTTTGTCCCGCGCTAGTCTCATGCTTCGTGTAGTCGATGGCCGCCGGCGTGACGTCCGCCTCCACGCTCGACGCGTCCTGCGCCGACGATTTCTCGGCGAACGACACATGGAAGGGCCCCGGCGGATTCTTGATCATCTGCTGCAGGCAAACGCTCGCGCTGGTCGGGTTGAATTTGTTTGGCTGGACCATAGCGCCAGAATTTGCGGAGCTTCCCTCAGCCTTGCTCTGCGATCCGAGATTGCATCCTGACAGCATGGCCAGCGCTGCTCCCATCGCAATCCAGATTGTCTGGAGCACAAAACGAAATTCGCGTCGTTCCATCGGCGCTCCTTCATCGGGCAGGCTTCTAGCGCCCTTGCCTGCTCACTAATGCTTCCCCATCATCGGACAATCGCCTGTTCGTGTTCCTCTGACCGTGAACTTCAGCGACACTCCCTGGCTTGCTTTCGGCTTCACCGTCCTCACCACCGAAAATTCCGTGCCGCTCAAATTTCCTTCGACATGTACCAACCGATTCGCGCACTCTGCGTCGTACGAAATCTTGCCGCCGACATTCCTGAATCGCTTCACCAAACAGGACTCTTCTTCTTTCGGCAGAGCAGCCATCCGGTCACTGAAAATTTTCTCCGGATTGTCCAAATCGCGCGGCGCTATGCAGCGTGTGCCGCTCCGCGATTCGTTCTGCCTTTGGTTTTGCACCTCGTACGTAATCGTTAGCGCATACTTGCCTGGCTTCAACTGCACACTCGCGGCCGCCGCGAGGCCGCCGAACAAACTGGCGACCACAATCACCGCAGCGCCCTTCACTCCCGTGTTTCGTCCCATCATTTGCGCCGCTCGCCGTCGTTCTCGCATCTTCATGCCTTGCTCATTTGCCCTCACGCATTACTGGGCGTTGTCGGAGACTTGGAACGACCACAACGAATTGAACATCATTCCGCCTCGTTGGTTACGCGCCACATCTCCGCCCGAAAATTTCTCGGTCTTCGAAACTGGCCGCAGCACCACCGCATATTCGCCCGGCAAGAGCGCTGACTGCGGTGACATCTGGTATTCACCTGCTGCGGTTTTTTGCAGGTTCACGGCGACGCGATCCTCCACGAACGACGAATAGATTTCCCAGTCCGCGGCATCGTGCGAACGGACGTCTTCTTTGCCCCGCGTCGCGCCTACCAGGCGGCAGGTATTCTGCGCGGGCGTCAGCCTTACAATCTCCGGAGCGAACTCATTCGGATTCACGCCGGGGGCTTTTGCGAAACTCACAGAAAACTTCGGCATGGTTGTTTGCAGTACGTTCGACGACGCCGGGCCCGGCACGCCCCACACGTACGTGACCGTCGGCTGGCGTCGCGACATCATCCCTCCAAAAATACCTCCCGCCTGTTCCACGGCCGAGCCACCGACAGCCGAATTCATGTGCGACGCTGCGCTCCACGTTGCGTCATTGACGCCGGCTTGAATGCCTTGCGTCACCGCGGAATCCCCAGCCAAGCTGGCCATGGAGGTCGGTTTCGTCTTCGTCTCCGCCAGTTGTGTTTTCTCCAGCGGCAGCGCTTGCGAACCGCCACTCTGCAGAACCGCTACCGAGGGCATCTGCCATCTTGGCCCCGGCACAGCAGCGGGCGCCGCAGTCCCGGCTCCGGCATCCGCATTCGCCGGAGCAGCAGCGGCTCCGCTTCCGTTCGCCGCCTTTTGCGCGGCCACGATTGCATCCATTTCGTTTTGTGTGACGCCGGCTTTCTGCAGTGCGATCAGCCCGTCCGGCGAAATGTCAAAATTTGCAGGGCTCGATTGAATGGTCGCCACGACGACCGATTCCGATAGCTTTGCCTTCACCATCTTGATCACGCCCGCATTCGTCAGCGGCTTCTGGGCCTGTTGCGCAGCGAGCGAAAAGGTCATGAATCCAACTACTACAAGAGTCCCGGCGACTTCAAAAATTCGACGAATCATTTCCTAGCTCCTTTCTCCGTAGGCTTCGTGTCGCATTCCCTGACTATTTTCGCGATTAATTGCCACTAGTCGGCTGTCCCGTCCAGGGATCGACACCGATTGGGCCTTTGACGTGCACTTCGAGGCTGTATCCGGAGTTGTAGTATGAGAAGTCTCTGAACAGCCCTATCCAGTAACTCGTGCAGTAGTCCACAGGCCAGTCGACAATGATTTGACTGCCTTTCTGGAAATACTGGTCAAGGCGACCCTGATACGACCAATTAACCGTATCGCCTGCTTTCATCTCATTTATCCTAAAGTCGTCGCAGGCGCTCTGGCTCCACGTGTACCAATGCACTCCGAAATAATCGATAGCGAATCCAGGCGCCAAATAGCTTAGGTCATATGCGTCCTCGCCAGGATTGAACTGCAGTGGTCCGCCGTCGCGATCCACTGCGTTGGAGACAGCCATCGACGTCTGACCGCGTTGGGATGGATTGTTCGTGACGCCGTCCAATGGCTCCCCGTAGTTGAAGGAGATGCACGGAAACAGGTGCATCTGACCCGGCCCTGGGCAATACATAGTGCCGAAACCGTGTTTGCCATCCCCCACTGTCTCACTCGCCAGATGCACGTAGTTTTGTGGGATGCTTGGCAAGAGCACACTTTGTCGTTGCGCATAGAAACGGCAGTTCGCAAATTTCGCAGACGTGCTGCCCCCTGGAGGCACAACGATTAGGTCTGGCCATCCGTCCAACACACCAGTCAAGCCCGCCTGAACTTTCGCTTCGATCAGCGTAGGGGTCCACTGGTAGACGGTCATGTTAATTCGTCCGCCAGTCACCGCACCCGAGAGGTAGACTTGCCCTCCCTCCGTGTTGCCGAACCCGCAGCCGGTGATGAAGTAGTCGTTGTATGCGGGATCCTGAGTAAAGACGACGGGCGAAGTGGCATTTTGGGCGCTGTAGACGCCGTTCACGCTGTAGATTTGCGCGGTCAAGCACATCCTCGTGTTTGCACCCTGGACCAGTTTTGGATTCGGTCCGCTCGGTGGTTGGTACTGCGCGGACGAGGTTGGCGCCTGCCGCTCAGAAGGCAATCCGACCGTTGTCGATACGACGGGACTTGTTGTCACGCCAATCGGCGTACGAGTTGTCTGGTGTTGAGCAGCCGAGCTAGGCGCCTGCTGCATCAAAGGCTTGCTCGGAGCTGAGAGAAGCGGGCCATTTGCAACAGCAGCCGGCGGGGTGGCAACCGTTGTCTTCGAGTTTGCCCCGAGCTGCGTCGAAACTGATTGCAGTTGTAACGCGCCGGACTGTTTCGGCAGAGAATCTACGAACATTTTCTCGCGTTTCAGGGCCTCGATCTCACGAACGTTCACTGCCGGTGTCTTCATGGGGACGCGCGCCAGAGATGCTTTCGCATTTCTGAAAGAAGCGAACTGCGCTTCCATCTGCAACTTGGTTTTTGCTTTTGTGGCCGCGTCCGCTGGCGGCGCAGCGTCTCTCTGAGGATTGGTCCGGGTCGGCGTGATGTTGATCACCGGCTTTTGTCCCTGCTGCGCAGTTAACGAGAAGGCTGGCTTTGCCCCAGAGGTTGACGGCGACCTCTTGCCGGACGCTTGGGCAGAGTTTGCCCAGTTCGCAAAGCCCGTGTCTTGGGTGACGCCGCGTTCCGCCGTCATCGCCTCATACTCGGTCCGTCCTGGCGCTTTCGTCGCTGCAGAAGTATTCTTCGGCGAGGACGGTAGCGGACTCAAATCGCAGGCGCCCTCTCCGCCCCGTCCATTCGTTTCTTGGCAGATCACAATATTCTTCATAGCATTCCATACGTCTCCTATTTCGGCAGCCCAGGTGCCTGTGCTTACATTGGCGGGCTTGCTCGCGGCGCACCCTTTGTCGAAGCTAGCTCTGGCTTGATTCGAAACGTCAAACGTGGCGGGATGGGTTCGGATCGTGGTGAGGATGTCGTGCTCGGAAGTGCCGGCGCACAGTAGCGTGAGGACGTCTGCATTTGTCAGCGGCTTTTGCGTTTGCTGCGCCAGCGAAGCGCCGCAGAACGCCGTGGCGCTGAGCATCAGCGTGACCGTCAACTTCAAGTTTCTCGCAATCATTCTTGCTCCTTTCGCTCATCCGTGGCTTGCTCTTGCGAACCTGTCTGATCGTCGCACCGCTCACCACGGACTCACGCCGCGCGGGCCCCAAACGGTTATCCATAAGCTGTAAGCGGAGACGCTCGCATAATTGAGCGCACTTCCGGGGTTGCTTGCTGGCCAACAGCCCTGCTCTTGCCACGAGATTTGGACCGATGTCGGCGAAGTGTAGTTAACGCCCCAATTCCCACTTGTTGAGAATTGTCCGTTCGGTGATGACTGGCAATCCGCGGCCGTTAGGTCTGAGTGGTACAACTGCACGCCGTCGTTAGCCAGCCGAAATCCTGGCGCGAAATGGAATTGATAGCTGTCCGTCCCGCCCGGAAACGTATACGAGCCTGGAAGCGTAAAGCTAATTCTGTTTCGATCGACTCCAAGGCTATGTTGCGGCGCAGTGTATATCCACGGCGTCTCATATAGCGGGAGAATCGAGCTGCCCGTCGAATCGTTAACCTTAGCCAACTGAATCGTGACCGCGCTGGACGACTGCGGCAGGGAAGCCAGCGTTTGGAAATCGTACGCCGCCGCGAAATTGGATCCCGCCGCCTGGTATAGCTGTCCGCTCGCCGTCTTCACCACCAGCGTCACGTTGTTCGTGTTGTACAACCCGCTCGCATTGGGATCGATTTGCGCCAAGATTTGCCGGTCGCTCCAACCATTCGCCGGGATCTGAAATGTCACCCGATCCGGAAACATCGGAACGCCCAGCCGGGCCAATCGGTTTCGAGTATTGGGATAATGCACGCCGCTCAAGTACACTTCGCCGGTCTGTGCCCCGAACCCGCATCCTTGAATCACGAACGTGCCTTCTGGCCCGGCAATCGGGTAGAAAAGCACGCCCGATTTTTGCCCGTCCACGTTGCCGATTCCATTATTCATGCAAACCTGTGTTTGGAACTGTCTTGCCGTAGCGGCTCGCGTCATAATCGACGGAGTCGGATGCTGTCCCCCCGTCGGCTGCTGGCGCTGCGGGCCGCTAGGTGTCAATGCGGTCGCCTGTGATCCCGCGACTGTCCCGTTCGGTGTGCTGCCTTGAGCGGACATCGTCTGGCTCGGTCCCACCTGCGCCGGGGAACCCTTGGGCGGGTATGGCTGCGGATTCAAGTCATCCGCTCTCGCGCTACCCCCATTGAGCATCGTGCCGCCTTGACTTGCACCGCCGGGCCCGTTGAGCAATGTGGGATTTTGGCTCGCGCCGCCCGCTAGTAATGTCCCGCCGTTCGCCGGTCCCGTTTGAGCTCCCACCGGTCGCACTCCACCTGTGAACGTCGTCGGCACCAATATGTGCACAGCGGCGCTCTGCCGTCGAAGTACGGCGATGATCGCGCTATTCGAACCGCCTCCAGATCCGCTAGGCGCGCTAGGCTTCGTGCCAACCTGAACGCTGTGCGCCAGGGCCTGCGTAACTATCTTGTTCTTCTGCCACGGTTGCGTGCCGCCTTGCACCGGGGGACGAGGAACTATTCCCGTCATCATGCGTCGCTGCTGCGTCGCTGCCCCAGAACCGCCGCCAGAACCAGAGTTCGACCCGCCGCGCGGTATAAGGGGTTGGAAGGTACGATTTGTTCCTGCGGTTGACCCGGGACCTCCAGAGCCACTGCCACCCGTGACCGAATGCAGGCCAGAACCGCCAGGGTTAATTCCCGGATTCAGGACGCCAGAACCCGTGCCGCCGGAACCGCCGCCACTATTACCTATGGGTTGGCCCGAGCCACACGCATTCGCCGGCACGTGTGTTGCGACGGTAAGTACTGGGTTACTGCCGGTAAAGCGATTGAACCCGTGTCCTGCAATGCGCGCGCCCACGCCATTTCCAATGGCGGCGACCTGTAGCAAGGACATGTCCCAATTATCTGGACTTAGGAACGCTTGAGGTATCTCCCATGGCGCTGCGGGAGTAAGCACGCTCGGAAGGCTGTTGAAGTTGAAACCACCGTCAGCGATGTGAATCAACCTGAGCCCTATAATCTGGTTCGGAGGCACCGGTTGGTTGAGCGGAATGTCCACGGTGTTGGTGCTATTGTTCGGCCAGTTCTGGCTCTTATTAACGTTCAGCGCAACTTGGGGAGCCCTGCCACCGGCAAAGAGAATTTGAATGTTCAAGTTGTCTTTGCCGCCGCGCAAGTCGTCGCCGCCCGTCACGATCCGTAGCCGAATTCGCGTCACTGCGCACGGCCCGCTGCCTCCCGCTGATCCGCCAGTGTTTTGGCCGTAAGCGGCGCTGACAAGAAAAACGCAGCAAGCAATCGCCAACATGGCTCGCCGGAGAGATTGTGCGACTGTGTAGCCCATTGTCTGTTTCATTGGTCGAGCCTCCTCAAAGGGGCTTTCGGCAAATCCATATGCCGAAATACCGGAACACTGCCGCGGCGTCAAACGACGAGCCTCGGACGATTCTGTGACTTGGTAATTTCCTGAAAAATAAGGTGTTGTCGACTCCCATGACCTGACTCCTCACCATGCAATTAAGTCGTGGTATACTCGGCGCCAAAGATCACAGTTTTTTGTGCGAGGCCGCATGAGCGTTCCAACAGCCTCACGGCTGTTCCGATTTGGACTCTTTGAAGCAGACTTGGAGAATGCCCGTCTCACGCGCAAAGGCGTGCGCATTCGCCTGCAGGAACAGTCCTTCCGCATTCTCTGGATGCTTCTTGACCGCGCGGGTCAAATCGTCACTCGCGAAGACCTTCGGCAAGAGTTGTGGCCGGCGGGAACTTATGTCGATTTTGACGGAAGCTTGAACGCCGCGCTGAAGCGGCTCCGAGCAGCGCTCGACGATGATGCGGATAATCCGCGATTCATCGAAACGGTTCCCAAGCGCGGCTACCGTTTCATTGCGCCGGTAACCCTCGAGGACCATCCGGTAGCAACCGAACCTGAAATCTCATCGCCGCGTCCGTCGCCCGTTGCACAAACTCCCGCAAATCTGCACACGCGCCCATCGAATTACGGGAAACGCCGGTGGATCGCCGTGATCGGCGCGGTTGTGGTTATGACTGCGGTGGCTGCCCTGATTATTCTTCGCAAGCGCGCTGCGGCTCATCCCGCTCCGTCTCCGCAGCCGACCGTTGACCTGGGAACGCTTCGACGTTCCGTTGCTGTTCTTGGTTTTCAAAATGCTTCCGGCCGCCCGAGCGACGAGTGGCTTTCTACGGCCCTCGCGGAAATGTTGCGGACCGAACTCGGCGCGGGCGGCAAGCTGCGCGTCGTCCCCGGCGAAAATGTTGCGCAACTTCGCCTTGGCTCCCCGTGGTCGCAGACCGATTCCCTCAGCCAGCAAACTGCTTCACGCGTCGGAAAGGCCCTCAGTAGCGACCTTCTCGTCCTCGGTTCCTTCGCAACTCTGGAGGAACCGCGAGATGGCAGCGTCCGCGTCGATTTTCGTTTGCAGGATGCTCAGACCGGAGAAATTTTGTACGAAGGCGCGGAGACTGGCAGCGAAAAACAATTTTTCGGACTTGTCGCCAAAGTCGGTTTTGAGCTTCGCGAGCGCTTGGGTCTGCCCATGATCACGGAATCGGAAGAAGCTGGCGTGGTTTCTTCTCTGCCCTCCGACCCGGACGCCAATCGCTTCTACTCTTTGGGTCTTGAGAAACTGCGCGATGCCGACGTCGCCGCCGCCAAAGACCTTTTCCTTCAAGCTGAGAAACTCGCGCCGCGATTTCCTCTGGTTCACCTCATGCTTTTCCGTACCTGGGGCGGCCTGGGGTACGACCAAAAGGCCAACGACGAAATAAAGACGGCGTACCAACTCTCTGCGGGCCTTCCGGAAACCGACAAGCTGCAAATCGAAGGCGCTTATTTCGGGAGCCTGAAGGAGCTGGATAAAGCCGCTGCTGCCTATCGCGCCCTCTACACTCTCTACCCGGACAGTGTGGATTACGCCGAGCAGTTCATCGTCGTTCTCAATGCCGCGGGTCGTCGTGAAGAAGCCCTCGCTGTCGTCAAACAGCTTCGCAATCTTCCGCCTCCGGCGTCTGACGACCCGCGCATCGATTTCTGGCAGGCACAGCTCATTAGTTACTCCAAGGGAGCCGCTGCGCAGCCATTCTTCGAAAAGGCCGCTGCCGAAGCGGCTTCTCGCGGACAAAGATTGCTTTATGCGCACTTCCGCCTTAATCAGTGTCTCAACGCGGTCTATGGTGATCACCCGCAGGGCGCGGTGGCTCACTGTCAGGAGGCGTATGACATCTTCATGGCCGCAGGCAACACCCTTCTCGCTGCCGATGCTTTGCGCACCATGGGCGACCGCCGTGGTGCCAAAGGCGACTTCAGCGGCGCGCGCGAACTGTACACGCGTGCGCTTGCACTTCTCGGCAAATTGGGCGAGCACGAAAAAACGGGCGTCGTGCTGAACAACATGGCCATCACGTACGAGAACCAGGGTCAAATCGACCAAGCCGAAAAGCTTTTTCGCCAAGCTGCCGAGACCTGGAGAGAATGTGGCGACACTCTTAATGAGGCTGTGGCTCTCGGCAACATCGCGGACATTTTTATGGTCCGTGGCCAGCTTCGCCAGGCCGAAGCGCAGTACGAGGATGCCCGAAGGCGGATCGAGTCCACCGTTCCGAACAGCAATGTTTCTTATGAGCTTTATAGCATCGCCGTGGTTCGCCTGTACGAAGGCGACATCGCCGGCGCCAGGGACTTTGCCGATCGCGCCCTGAAAATGGCCCAGCAGCGCGCTCAAGTAATCGATCTTGCGGAAGCTCACTCCGTCATCGGCGATATTCTGATGGCACAGGACGATCTGCCCGGTGCGCGTCAGAGTTACGAAAAAGCGCTCGCCATTCGCCGGCAAATGGAGGACAAGGGCAGCATCGCTGAAAAACAAGCTGAGCTCGCCGAATTATCCATCGAGGGAGGCAACCTTGCTGATGCGGAGCCAGTGCTAAGAAAGGCTCTCGCTGAGTTCCGCGCGGAGAAAACCTTCTTGGATGAAATCCCCGCGGAGGTGGACCTGTCTCGCATCTTACTGCGCGAAGGCAAACTCGCGGAAGCGCGCCAGATGATTTCTGATGCGCTTGTTCTAAGTCGCGACAGCCGCGATCCCGCCTTGAAGATGCCCGTCGCCATTATGGACGCGCGCATCGAAGCCGCCGCGCTCGCTTCACGCGCAAAACCGCAGCCGAATTTATCCGGTCCGCGCCGCAAACTTCAAAACGTGCTGTCCACCGCGCGGCAGCTTGGCTATTACGGAATTGAATGCGACGCCCGCCTCGCACTCGCCGAAATCGAACTCCACGTTAACCCTCGGGCCGCTCGCTTGCACCTCGCCGAGCTTGCGCAGCAGGCACATGATCGCGGCATGGAACTCGTTTCCCGCAAAGCCGCCGCGCTCCAACTCCGCCAAGGAATGATAACGGCTACTGGGCAGCGACCAGGTACAAAACCGCTATGATGAGGTGACTACTGCTGCTTCTCCGCCGCCAGCGCACCCTTAAATGCATCCCGATGAGTCATCTCGTCGTGACGAACTTCTTCAAAACGAGCTGCCGCGGCAGTATCTCCCGCAGCCTTCGCTCGTTCGGCAAACTCACGGTACATGGTATCGATCTCGTAGGACTCGCCTTTGATCGCATCTTTCAAGTTGTCAGCATCGCTGCCAACTAGCCCCGCAAGTTTCGCTTCTTCAGCGAAATGTTCAAAACGCTCCGTGTTGGCCGTCTTCTCGAACAAGTCCGCCAGTTCTTTGTTGCCACTCTTGCGCGCGTGTTCCGCATAGAGCAGGTACTTCACATAGGCAAATGCTTCGCCGTGCATCGCAGTAAAGAGATTCTCCAATGTCTTCTTGTTTAGAGTTTCGTGGGTCTCCATAGTTCTCTTAGCCGCTATCGCATGCTGCTTGCTAACTCCAGTATTCATATGCATCTCCTGAAAAGAAAGTCTTGTTGAGCGAGAGCGTTCGTGTCTATGACGCTAATCACGTTCCAGTTTGATCGCCGCCCCCGCCCGGCAGTTTGCATGGCATCGCACTGGCGATGGACCGTTAGTTCAAGTAGACCTCAATTGCAATCCGATCCCGGGGGTACCTGCGGTTGTACAGGTAATAGCCGCCGTCGGAATAGACGATGTACACGTCATCGTTGTCGTACCAGTCGTCTGACCAGTATTCTGGCCATGGATCCATTAGAGCGAACCAAAAGCCGTCGTACTGAAAGCGTGGATACCCACCATACAACTCCATGGGGTACCTGTAGATGCGGAACCAGTGCCCCGGACCAAAGTTGCTACGATAGCGGTTATCTGGAATGCGGTAGCCGCTGTAGCCTCCACGTTGCTGCCAGTCGCGGTGCTCGGACTGCCAGTTACGTGCACGATGCTGCTGCCACACCTGCGGCTGTTGAGCTTGCTGCACGCGTTGGCGTTGCTGTGAAGGTTGATTGACCTGCTGCTGAGCACGCTGCTGTTGCTGCTGCCGTTGGCCTTGGGCTTGCTGCGGCTGCTGAACTTTCTGTGGTTGCTGTTGTTGCTGAACCCGCGGCTGCTGAACTTTCTGTGGCTGCTGCTGTTTCGGTTGCTGCGTCTGCTGACCCTTGGCTTGTTGTTGCTTCCGCTGTTGTTGCTGACCTTTGGCCTTCTGCTGCTGTTGCTGCTTCTTTGGCTTAGCCTGCTGCTCCTGTTTCGAGGTGTTGGCGTCTTGTCCGTGTTGCTCCTGTTGTGCATAAGCGGGAATAAACGCTCCAAAAAGAAGGAGCAGAGCCACCGTGCTGATAAGACCAACTGGTCTCATAAGTATTGCCTCCATTAAGTCCATTTCTCGATGCTCTCGCTCGGTCGCGAGCGATGTGAACGCCATTGATCCCTACTTACCGGACCTGTTTCTTGGCGACTTCTTGTTGAGGGTCGAAACAAGTAATTTCGCCGAGGCCGGCGCGCGGATCGCACTATTGATGACGACGTCCTTCGCCGTGACACCTTTTCCGTAGAGTCTCTCGTTGCCATCGTTATCAGGGCGGAGAGTTGAGCCTTCCAGTGAGATTCCGGCAAACAACCCGCGCGAACGCGAATACGACAGAATTTCTGCCCGCATGGTGACATCCGTGGAGGCCGCAGCACTCCGGCCCTTGGGTCCGGCTGCAGCAGCCATGTCGCCGCCGAGCTTCACTTTGCTGGAAAGAATCGAGCTAGCCCCACGCTTATTCATCACCAACAAGACAAAGTCTGTCGCTTGGCCACCCAACTGAAAGCCGAAGCTTCCACCTTCGAGAGCCATCATGGAAGGTGCACTCCAGGGTCCGTTGAAATCGCGGCCGCTTCGGCAAGTCATCACGCCGCGACCGTAACTGCCCCCGAACCCGATCGCAAATTTCATCACCGAAGGCAGCACGATGACGCATTCCGCCTTGTCTAAAAGATCCGCCGGGATATCGTCGGGAACATTGAGAATCTCAACCATCACTTTGCCTGCATTCCTAATGCGGTTGTTTTCATCCTTTTGTGCATAAGCAGGCAAGCAAAACAGTGCAACCATAGCTATCAATGAGAGAATACTTCTCATCATCATGCTCCTTTTCAAGCCATTCCTCGTTCATGGGCCCGGCAACAAACACGGCCCGGCAACAACAGTCCAATTTGTAATAGACCGCGAAGGCGTTCTTCAGTGACGTCGGTCACCTTCCAGAGTGATGGGAAGCACTACAGAATGATCTCTAGCTTTACTACGGGCTTACGAAATCCTCACGTCTCCCTTACACACTCCTAATTCGAGCGACGGTAACTTTATTTATGAAAACATGAGCCTGTTGGTCTGTTAGCTGTGCGTTGAACTCGGCTCACGAGAGAAGCTGTCATGGCAATCCTGATTTTTCTAGCTCTGTGTGCTGCCGGGGCTGGTTTTCTCCTCTTCGTTTTAGTGCATTTCGTTCGCGACGAAAAACGGCCCGGACGAACGGGCCAGGGGCACGTCCAGGAGTTCGGAGGGAAAGCAGTGACCCGAATTAGGTCAGGTTTCAAGTAATAGGTAGCGAGAATAAGGAGAGATTCCCATGACGAGGTTCCTGTCCTACAAGCAATTGACTTTCTGCCTCTTTGCCTTAGCGCTTGGGCCATGGCCCTGTTTTGCGCAAAGCGGCGCCACTGGCTCGGCCGACCAGGCGGCGAGCTCGGCAGGTCAGCAAATACCGCCCGCGATCGCCAAAGAACTCGATGGTATGAAGAAGCGCATTGATGAGCTCGAAGCGGAACTGAAGAGCAGGAACACACAGCCGCAACGGGCCGCTACGCAAGCTTCCGCAGACGCGGCGACACCCGTGACGGTGCAATCGCCGGCGCCTGAGGCCAGGCAGGAATCTTCCTCGGCGGGGCCGGTGCTTGCGGCACAGGTGGCACCCCGACCTGCAACGCTCGAAACTGCAACGCCCGAGAAAAAAGAAGTGGCGCAGCCTTTTTCGGATTGGGACTGGACCTGGCTGAACGGCAATCCGCGCACAAAGACCCCGGCCTTCGACTCTAAGTTTTTCACGCCGGAAATTAGAGCTGACATCAACTATGTCTACGATTTCAACCATCCTGCGGACCACTCCATGGGAGGATCAAGCGAGCTATTTCGGTCGCAGGAAGTTCAGTTGGAACAGTTGGGCGTTGGCGGCGACTTCCACTATGACAATGTTCGCGCCAGGGTCATGACCCAGTTCGGCATGTATTCCGCGACGACACCACGAAATGACCCCAGTCCGGGACATGGTCAATGGGATCTCGTCAGCGCATACCGTTATATTTCGGAAGCGTACGGCGGATATCACTTCGACGTAATGCACGGCGTCAATGTCGACGCGGGGATCTTCATGTCCTATATCGGTCTGTTCAGTTACTACAATTTCGATAATTGGGCCTATCAGCCTTCTTACGTTTCCTCCAACACTCCATGGTTCTTCAACGGCGTGCGCGTGCAGATTTTCCCGACGGCACATTTGAAGATCGAGCCCTGGTTCATTAATGGATGGCAGTCGTACGGATCGGCCAATCACACACCAGGTCTCGGGGGTCAGCTTAGGTGGACTCCGAAACCTTGGATCAACATCATTTCCAACAATTATGGCCTAGGTCAGGATGACCTGTTCGTGCCCGGCCGTGAACGGATCCATACCGACGACAGCATCGAGATAAAGTACTACGACAAACCCGACCTGACTCTCGACAAGATGGCCTTCTCGCTCACTGGCGATCTGGGTTGCGAGTTCGGAGGCGGAGTGAGTTGCTACGGCAATAAGAAGGGCGGTCCCAAGCAGAGTTTCGTCGGCTTTATGGCTTACAACCGGTTCTGGTTTCACAAGGACTTGTTTGGGCTAACGCTCGGTGGCGGCAAGATCAACAATCCGGGGCGGTACCTTGTGCTGTTGCCGCCTATTAATGGAGAGACCGCCATTACAGCGGCGACGTCTTCACCCTACTTTACGGAGAATCCCGGGGATCCTTTCAAAGCTTGGGATTCGTCGGTCACGTTTGACTACATGCCCAAGCAGTACATCACTTTTCGCTGGGAGTACGATTATCGCCATGCGAATGTGCCGTATTGGTCTGGGCGGGGCGGGATTACGCCTCCGGGCGGAAACACCGGCTCGCCCCAAGACTTCGTTTGCAATAACGGCGCTTCTTCCGGAGCAACAGCCCTCGCGTCCGCGACAGCTTTCTGCACGAGCCCGCAGCAAAACTCAAGCGTCTGGTTCCCCGATCTTCGCAAGAATGAGCAGTTTATAGACTTGTCGATACTGGTCAAATTCTGAGGCGCATCTGTATCATTGAGCAAGCGTAGCGGAGTGCTTTCGAGGAGAAGGACGTGCCAGACATAATTTTCGTCACCGCCATTGTGGTTTTTGCGCTTGCGGCCATCGGTTACGTGCGTGCATGCGAGCGACTGAAATAGGAGCGAGCCAATGAATGCAGGAAATGCGCTATTGCTGGGTCTTTGTACGTTGCTCTTTGGCTATCTTGTATATGCGTTGCTTAGACCGGAGAAATTCTAGCAATGACTCCCAATGGCTGGCTTCAAATCGCAGTCTTTCTGGTTTTGATCTTTGCGATCACGAAGCCTTTTGGCGTTTTCCTGACCCGCGTATTCAACCGCGATAAGACGTTTCTCGACCCGGTTCTGCGTCCAGTGGAGCGGCTACTCTATCGACTCACAGGTATTGATGAGGACCACGAGATGCGATGGACGGAGTACGTCGTCGCAATGCTGCTCTTCAGCGCCGTCTCGATGGCGCTGCTCTACTTGATCGAGAGAGTGCAAACCTGGCTTCCGCTGAATCCGCGGAAGCTGGCCAATGTTTCACCGGCTCTGGCCTTCAATACAGCCGTTTCGTTTACCACGAACACGAACTGGCAGGCTTACACGCCGGAAACGACGATGAGCTATCTGACGCAGATGGCCGGGCTCGCGTATCACAACTTTGCGTCTGCTGCTGTGGGAATCGCGCTGGCGATTGCCGTGATTCGCGGAATCGCGCGAAAGGAAACGAACACTCTGGGGAATTTCTGGGTGGACATCACACGTGGCTTGCTGTGGGTGCTTCTCCCCGTTTGTTTGCTTGTGTCGCTTGTCTTTGTGTCGCAGGGAGTCATCCAGAACTTTAAGCCATACACCACGGTCCATCTGCTGGAACCTCAAACAGTGACAGTGACCGGCGCTGACGGAAAAACCACGATGCAGGCGATTCGCGAGCAGGTGATCGCGCAAGGACCAGTAGCGTCGCAGGAAGCCATTAAGATGTTCGGGACCAACGGTGGCGGATTCTTCAATGCGAATAGCGCGCATCCCTTTGAGAATCCAACTCCGCTCACGAACTTTTTACAACTCTTACTGATTTTCGCAATCCCGTCGTCTCTCACGTACACGCTGGGGCGGATGACCGGTTCACAGCGGCATGGATGGGCCGTGTGGGCGGCAATGGCTCTTCTTTTCATGGCCGGAGCAACAACAGCCTACTGGGCCGAGGCGCACGGCAATTCTCTTCTGCACGGTGTAGATCAACGAGCAACTCTCAGTCAATCCGGCGGCAATATGGAAGGTAAGGAAGTGCGGTTTGGCATCGCCGATTCCACCCTTTTCGCCACGGTTACCACGGATGCGAGCTGCGGCGCTGTAAACAGTGTGCACGATTCCTTTACGCCGCTCGGCGGACTGGTTCCGCTGGTTAACATCATGCTGGGAGAAGTGGTCTTCGGTGGCGTTGGCTCGGGCCTTTACGGGATGATCATCTTCGCAATTTTGGCGGTTTTTATCGCCGGGCTAATGGTTGGGCGAACACCAGAATATTTGGGAAAAAAGATCGAGGCGTACGACGTAAAGATGGCGATGCTCGCCATCCTTATTCTGTCGTTCACCATCCTTGCCTTCTCAGCGATCGCCGTCGCCAAGCCTTTCGGCGTTGCGGGTATCACGAATCCCGGTCCGCACGGCCTTTCTCAGATCCTCTACGCTTACACTTCGGCTGCGGGCAACAACGGTTCCGCCTTCGCCGGTCTCAGCGCCAACACGCTTTGGTACAACACAAGCCTCGCCGCAGCCATGCTGCTCGGAAGGTTTTTCATGGTGATTCCGATTCTCGCGATCGCGGGGAATCTCGCAAGGAAAAAAATTACTCCACCATCGCTCGGCACGTTTCCGGTCACGGGTGGCCTGTTTACGGGCCTGCTTGTCGCGACGATTGTGATCGTCGGCGCGCTCACCTTTTTCCCGGCCCTCAGCCTGGGCCCAATTCTCGAGCACTTGTTAATGGTTGCCGGAAGGGTCTTCTGAGAATCCGATGACTGAGAACTCACCTTCAAGAGTCATATCACTGACCGATACAAGGATTTTGCGCGGCGCGGTGCTCGATGCGTTTCGCAAGCTCGACCCTCGCACGATGGTGAAAAACCCTGTGATGTTCGTCGTCGAAGTCGGAGCTGTGGTGACGACGATTCAACTCGCATACGACGCCGCACACCGTAGTGGCCATTTCGGTTTTGGCGTCCAAATCTGTCTGTGGCTCTGGTTCACGGTACTGTTCGCAAATTTTGCGGAGGCGATGGCAGAAGGGCGCGGCAAGGCGCAAGCCGAAACGCTTCGCAAGGCCCGGACGGACACGGTTGCGCACAGGATCAAGCGCGACGGAACGCAGGAAACAGTGCCCAGCGCATCGTTGCGGACGGGGGACGTGGTGTTTGTAGTCGCGGGTGAGTTCATCCCAGGCGATGGCGAAGTGGTTGAGGGCGTTGCCTCGGTGGATGAGTCCGCGATTACGGGCGAGTCAGCGCCAGTTATCCGCGAAGCGGGCGGTGACCGTTCGGCGGTTACCGGCGGGACGCGCGTCCTCTCCGATGAGATTAAAGTGCGCATCACTTCCAATCCCGGCGAGACATTCCTGGACCGCATGATCAAACTTGTCGAAGGCGCTTCGCGGCAGAAAACGCCGAATGAGATCGCACTAAATATTCTATTAGCGGGACTGACGATTATTTTTTTGCTGGCCGTGGTCACACTGCAAGCATTCGCACTTTATTCCGGCGCACCACAGAGTATTTTCGTTCTGGTCGCGCTGCTCGTCTGCCTGATTCCCACCACCATCGGCGGGCTTCTCTCGGCAATTGGAATTGCTGGCATGGACCGAATGATTCAGCGGAACGTGATCGCCATGTCCGGCCGCGCCGTCGAAGCATCGGGCGATGTAGACGTTCTGTTGTTGGACAAGACAGGCACGATCACGCTCGGCAACCGCCAAGCGACGCGTTTCTTTACAGCCCCCGGCGTCGCCGAAGCCGACCTTGCAAATGCCGCACAACTCGCCTCCATTGCCGATGAAACACCCGAAGGACGCTCCATCGTTGTGCTGGCAAAACAGAAGTATGGGCTCCGAGGACGCGAACTTGCCCCGCACAATCCCACGTTCATCCGCTTCTCTGCGCAAACACGAATGTCCGGAGTCGACATGGACGGCCAGGAAATTCGTAAGGGCGCGCAGGACTGCCATAGCGAAGCACGTCGCCGAGCGGGGCAATCGCGTGCCACGCGAAATCCAGGATGTGGTCGAAACAATTGCCAGTTCCGGCGCCACGCCGCTGCTTGTTGCGAAAAATCATGTCGTGCTAGGTGCCATTCAACTTGAAGACATCGTCAAGGGCGGCATGCGCGAACGTTTCGAGCAGCTTCGCGCCATGGGCATTCGCACCGTGATGATTACGGGCGACAATCCACTGACGGCGGCGGCAATTGCCCGGCAGGCAGGAGTGGACGGATTTCTTGCCGAGGCAAAACCCGAAGACAAGATGAAGTTGATCAAAGACGAACAGGCCAAGGGAAAGCTTGTCGCCATGACCGGTGACGGTACGAACGATGCACCGGCACTCGCGCAGGCTGACGTCGGCGTAGCCATGAACACTGGAACACAGGCGGCCAAGGAAGCCGGCAACATGGTGGACCTCGATTCCAATCCAACGAAACTTATCGAAATCGTTGAGATCGGCAAACAATTGCTCATCACTCGGGGCTCGCTGACGACCTTTTCGGTGGCCAACGACGTGGCGAAGTATTTCGCTATTATCCCGGCGATGTTTGCGGTTGCTTTCCCGCAGCTTGGCGTTCTCAACGTCATGAGGCTGCATACGCCGGAATCCGCGATTCTCTCTGCAGTCATCTTCAACGCGCTGATCATCGTCGCGCTAATACCGCTGGCGCTCCACGGAGTTAAATACCGCCCCGTAGGCGCGGTTACTCTGTTGCGGCGCAATCTTTTGATTTACGGCATCGGAGGGATGATCGCTCCGTTCATCGGAATCAAGCTGATTGACCTGCTGCTGACACACCTCGGGAGGATGTAGGGAAGGCTATGAAAAAAAATCTTCTGATTTCTGTCTGGTTCACCTTGGTCACCACGGTTATCTTTGGGCTGATTTATCCGCTCGTGGTGACCGGCCTTTCGCAGGTCTTGTTCCCGAAGCGCGCGAACGGCCAGCTCATCGAAAAGAACGGCAGAGTCATCGGATCGCGCATCATCGGGCAGGCTTTCACGGGACCGGGCTATTTTCATTCGCGGCCTTCTGCGGCAGGAACTGGCTACGACGCGACTTCGAGTGGCGGCTCGAACCTCGGCCCCACAAACAAAGCTTTAATCGCTCGCGTGGACGACAATGTGAAGCTTTTGCACGCAGAGAATCCTTCAGCACCAATTCCTGTCGATCTAGTGACGGCCTCTGGCTCGGGGCTTGATCCGGATATCTCTCCGGCAGCGGCTGAGTTCCAGATACCGCGTGTTGCTCGCGAGCGGCACATCAGTGAGGCGGAACTGCGCGCGATTGTGGCCCGCGACACCGAAGGGAGGCAATTTGATTTTTTGGGCGAGCCACGGGTCAACGTTCTCGAGCTGAATCTTGAATTGGATGCTACGCATCCTGTCCGGCGGTAGCTCAGGATTTTTCGTTCGAGTCTTCCACTTGCGTATCCGAAGGCACGTTGAAACGATAACCGACCCAAGGTTCGGTCTGGATGTACTTCGGCTTTGCGGGATCGGGCTCGATTTTTTTTCGGAGCTGATTGATCACAACCCGTAATGACTCTGTTTCGTCACCGTAATCGGGTCCCCAAACAGCTTGAAGCAGTCTCCGGTGGGACATGGGTCTGCCGCCGCTTGCGACGAGCTCCTTGAGCACGTCGAATTCCTTAGGGCTCAGGTGAACGGACTTCCCTCTGACGATGGTGGTTCGTTTCTCAAAATCGCAGTTCAAGTCTTTCGAGCAGAAAACACTCTGATTTTGCGCATTCGAGCCGCGGCGCAATACAGCGCGGACGCGAGCGAGGAGTTCCTGAATTCCGAAGGGTTTGACCACATAATCGTCTGCTCCGGCGTCCAGGGCGCGCACCTTGTCCTTTTCCGTGTTGCGCACGGTGAGCATGATGATCGAAACATTCGAGTCGCGGCGAATCTCGCGGCAGGCTTCGAGTCCGTCCATAACTGGCATGTTCATGTCCAGGAGCACAAGGTCGGCGCGCTCAGTCCGGAGTTTTTCCAGGGCTTCCTGACCATCGCGCGCCTCGACGATCGAATATCCCTGCGCCGAAAGCGTGGCCCGCATCACACGGCGAATCTGCGGTTCGTCGTCCACCACAAGAATGGTTGCGGATTTCATTGCCCATCACTCCGTGCCTGGGCAAAGGGAAGCGTAAAGGAAAATACCGAGCCGTAGCCGCGCTGACTGGTTACGCTGATCGTGCCCCCGTGAGCTTCCACGATCGCCTTCGCGATTGGCAGTCCCATGCCAGTGCCCTGCACGAGATAGCGCTGATCCTTGCCGCGATAAAATTTGTCAAAGATCAGCCCGAGTTCGATGTCCTCGATTCCCGGCCCGCTATCCGCAACGCTGGTCGAAAGAAAATTTCCGTTGGCTTCAGCCGAGATGGTAATCGGTTGGTCCTTCGGGGAATAAGCATCGGCGTTTTCGATTAAGCGGACGAGGACATCCTTTATGCGATCAAAATCAGCAAGTACATGGGGAAGCCTGGAAGCGATGTCAACACGAACAGGTCTGTTGCCGAGGGCGCTTTTGCAATGCAAGAGCGCCACGGAAACAATTTCCTCCATGCCGTTCGGTACGAGGTTCAGCTCAAACTCACCGGCATCGAGCCGGGCCATTTCAGCGGCATCGCCGACGAGCTGATTCAGGCGGTCGCACTCTTCGTTGATGACGGTAAGGAGTTCGTGCTGCTGGGCCTCCGGCGGATTCGCCGTGGAGAGCAGGCTCGTGACGGAAGCTTTGATGGAGGTAAGGGGCGTGCGGAAATCGTGCGTGACCGAATCGAGCAGCGCGGACTTCAAGCGTTCGCCTTGGCGGGTGGCTTCGGTTTTGCCCAGTTCTTCGACCGCGCGCGCTCGTTCGAAGGCAATGGCAATCATGGAGCCCAGGGCTTCGAGGGTCTGCCGGGAAAGCAGCCGCCCCGAAATGCCAAGGCTTCCGATCGGACGCGTTCCCATGCGGACGGGAACGAAACAGACGCCGCGGCTCGCGTCGCGAAGGGGTTCTTCGCGCACGGTGGCCTCCTTCAACTCTTCTGCGGCAAAATGCGGAACGGCGCCGGACTGATAGAACTTGTTTTTGTTCTCCAGGTAAAGGGCCGCCGCACCCACTTCAAAGGTTTCCACGATATGATTCGGAATCGCGTTGAGCAGGACAATGACGTTGCCGGAGACTAGCAGTTGCTGGCTGAACGTATACAGCCGCTCGATCTCTCTGCGGTGCTGTTGCGCTTCATCTGCTTCCCGCCGGACACGCGTCGCCAGCCGGCTTGCGATGAGCGACGTCGCCAGAAATGCGAAGAGCGCGGCCCAGTTTTGGGGATCGGCGATGGTAAACGTGCCCACCGGCGGCAAGAAGAAATAATTGAATGCCAGCATAGCGGCGACGGACATGAACGCCGAAACCGCGAAGCCCCAGACCGTGGAAACTGCTAAAATCGCGATAAGAAAAGTCAGCGCCACCGTGGTTTGATTGACGGTAAAGACTCTGCGGTAAAAGAAAGTGATTCCGATGACGATGGCAAGCGCCAAAGTGAAGTGCAGAGCGCGAATCGGAAGGCGTCGGAACACCGAGGTATTCTAGCGCAGCTATTTCGCCCACGCTGGCGGAAGACGAACAATGCCCGATAAACCTTTCAAGAAACCCGAAGATTGGCTGGAGAAAGCCGCACCACCGGAGAAAGCAAAGGGTATCTTCAAGCTCTTTCTTGGCTATGCGCCCGGCGTGGGTAAGACATACAGCATGTTGAGCGAAGGCATCCGCCGGCACAACCGCGGCGAGGATGTGGTGATCGGCTTCGTTGAAACGCACGGCCGCAAAAGAATCGAGGAGCTAGCCCCCGAACTGGAAACGGTCCCGCGCCGAAAGATCGTGTACAAAGGCACCATTTTTGAAGAGATGGATGTGGACGCCATCATTGCCCGCCGACCAGCCGTCGTTCTCGTGGATGAACTCGCTCACACAAATATTCCCGGCAGCAAGCATCGTAAGCGCTACGAGGATGTCCAGGAGATCCTCGCAGCCAAGATCGATGTTCTTTCCACGCTGAACATTCAACATATGGAGAGCCTCGCGCCAACCGTGCGCACTATTACCGGAGTGACGGTCCGCGAAACAGTTCCCGACTGGGTGCCCCTGATGGCCAACGAGACTGTGATGGTGGACCTGACGCCCGAAGCGCTACAGCACCGCATGGAACGTGGGGATGTTTATTCGCAAGAGAAAGTTCACCAAGCCCTTCAGAATTTTTTCAGGCGAGGCAATCTGATCGCCTTACGCGAGCTAGCCTTGCGCCAGGTAGCAGAACACGTGGATCGAAGTCTCGAATCCTACATGACGGCGAAGGAAATCGAAGAAAACTGGCCTGTGCGCGAGAGATTGGCCGTTTGCATCAGTTCGAATCCGGCTGCGCAATACTTAATCGCGCGCGGTGCGCGCATGGCAAGGCGGCTTGACGCCGACCTGTATGTTGTCCACGTGGATACCGGCAGTGATGAAAAGAACAGCGACAAGAAGTTATTGGAGGCAAATTTCCGGTTTGCCGAAGACCTGGGCGCTAAGGTCATTCGGCTCCGCGGCAAGAGCGTCGCGGATATGATGGCTAAGCTAGCCAAGGAGAAACACATTACGCAGGTAATCTCGGCCGTTCCGCAGTGAAGGGTATCCGCAAACTCCTATACCTTTCCGCTGTTCACCGCTTTCTGCAAAAGGCCCCTTCTGTGGATGTTCACATCGTCACCCACGAAGAAGAGTGAGTTGATCCGAAGCGATCGCGAAAAAGAGATGGAGACGTCTCCGGCAACAAATCCGCCGAATGTTCCGATTCTCATCGGCCCAGATCGACGCGACATACTGGTCATTCGGGTTGTCACTCGTGCCGCCGAGATTTGGCGTACTCGAACCGGATCATCGACCAAATCCGTCCTTTTTGCCCCCTCGCGTTTTTAGTAAGTCGCCTACCAGTCAGGAAGATGGTTGGTAGGGGCGGTGGGGATCGAACTAAAAGCGACGTTGAAAAGGCGCGTAAGTTATTGATTCCATTAAACGCGAAAAACGCCAAAAACAGCGAATTCGCCCAAGCGAGGTACACCGGGGGTACACGGACCGACGGCGGTGTTTGACAGCCGCATTACGCGTTGACACTCTTAAACGACAGGTGTACATTGTACAGGTACTACAGACAATGAAACCTGTGCCGCTGATTCGAATCGACCTCTCTTCGCAGGTGCCCGCCTACGAACAGATCGCCGGAGAAATCCGCACGCTTCTCGTTTCAGGGGAACTTTCATCGGGCTCGCCTCTTCCCCACCGTACGGCAGCTCGCGCTATTGATTTGAACGTTCATCACAATACCGTGGCGCAGGCGTACCGTGTTCTTGCCGCCGAAGGATGGCTTGATCTGCGGCGCGGCCGTGGCGTTCGCGTCGTAACACGTGCGAGACCCCCAGCTTCCAGCCCAAAGACTCACCGCAGATTTCAGATGCAACTCAAACGCCTTCTAGCAAAGGCGGCCGCCGAAGGGATTTCGCCGAGCGCGATCGCACACCAATTGGTGCTTCACGCTCAGAATGTCAAGAATTGGGCCCCCGCCAAAGGAGGCGATTGATGCGCGTATGCGAAGGTGTTGCAGCCTGTGCCATCTGCTTGGTTACCTCCGCATTTTCGCTTACCGCACAGACACCCGCTGATCTCCGGGCCCGTGCTGGCGAGGTAATGAACGAAATCGTCGCCGGTAATTTCAAGAAAGAAAGTAGAGACGCAGTACAACTCCACGATGGCTGCGGCTCTCCCTCCAGGTCGCCTTGCGCAGGCTTGGGCGCAATTGACTGCCCAAGCCGGCGAGTTCAAGGGCATTGCACAGGCCAGTTCTCAGCGAACGCAAGAATTGCAGGTCGTGACGTTCGTTCTGCCTTCCAGCGTGCGACACTTGACGCGATCATCGTATTCGGGTCGGATGGCCGGATTGCTGGTCTCCGCTTCGTTCCGCATCAGGAAGTCACAGGCTGGACGCCGCCAACCTACGCACATCCTGATGCATTCAGTGAGCGGCCTGTCACAGTCGCGTTCAGGAGCATTTCGGAGTCTACCCGGCACTCTCACTGTCCCTAACCGCACTGGCCCGTTTCCTTTACTGGTCCTCGTGCAGGGCTCAGGACCACAAGATGAAGACGAAACGAGCGGGTCAAACAAGCCGATTCAAGGACTTGGCTTGGGGACTTGCTCACCGCGGGATAGCGGTGCTGCGCTATGTGAAGCGAACCAAACTATATGGAGTGAAATCGAGTGACGATCCGCACGTGCTCACAGTCAATGACGAAGTCATCGACGATGCCCGCGCTGCCATCAACCTAGCTGCAAAACAGCCGAGCATCGATAGAAACCGACTCTATCTCCTGGGCCACAGCCTGGGTGGGTACCTCGCGCCGCGCATTGCGGCCGGTGACCCTCAGATCGCTGGCGTGATCATAATGGCGGGAAGCACGCGCCCCGTTCAGAGCAGATCGTCATGGCTCAAACGCGCTACCTCGCAGCAGAATCAGGCCTTCCCGCAGAACAGGCCAACGCGCAAGTCGCCAAGGCCGAAGAGAACGCCAAGATCATTGAAAGCCCCACACTTGCCAAAGGCCAAACCGTTGAGCTCGCTGGCACGCAACTTCCTGCTTCGTATTTCTTGAATTTGCGGGGTTACCATCCGGCAGAAGTCGCCGCAAAGTTGGGCATTCCAATCCTGGTTCTGCAGGGTGGCCGCGATTATCAGGTTACGCGAGTGGACTACAACGGCTGGAGACAAGCTCTCGCAGGGAATTCAAACGTTACCTTCAAATTCTACCCGGCTCTCACCCACCTGTTCATGATCAGCTCGGCGCCAGGAACCGGGCCGGACACACCAGAGGATTACGCCAAGCCAGGGCACGTCGATCCGCAGGTGATTCAAGATATCGCATCGTGGATTGAAAATTCTGGAAAGCTCGGAGCTAAAAATCCATGAACATTCACGACTCGATTCTTCTAGGGCTCGCCCTCTTTCTCTGCGGCGAGATTCTTTCGGTTGCGATCCTCTCTCACTTTCTACCTCAGATCACGCGTGACGACATTTTTTTCGCGGTTACCATCGGCCCTGATTTCCGCAGAACCTCCGAGGCCCAGCGAATTGTTCGCCGGTTTCGTACGGCAGTGTGGCTTCATTCCTTCGTTGCCATCGGGATCATGTTTGCAGCAATGGCTGTGCATCCTCCGCTCGTTCCGCTTGTCGGCGTAGGTTGGCAGATCGTCGCTGTCATGTACGCATTCCTACGTGCCCGCAAGCGAACGATGCCTCACGCCGCCGTCCCCGTAGCTCATCGCGAAGCCGTGCTTGTCCCTCGCCCTGCGCGCGGCGTAGGCTTCGCGCTTCTGCAAATCGGCCCATTCGCGATTCTTGCTGCATCCGCGATTTACATCCGCATGATCTGGTACCGCATTCCCGAACGTTTTCCGATTCATTGGGGCCTCGATGGACGACCGAACGGTTGGGCGACGCGCTCTTTTCATGGGAATCTATGGATTCTGGTTGATCGGACTGCTGACTTGCGCATTCATTGAATTTTTCGCTTACGGCATTCTTCACTGGACGCGCCAGATTCGCTCCAGCGGCTCCGATTCCCACTTCCGGCGGGTGCAGGTAGGAATCTTGATCGGACTTGAATATTTCTTTGCACTTCTCTTCAACGGGATCCCCTTCACCGCACTTCGCACCCATCCCGACCGAGCACCGAATATCGTTCCCCTTCCTGTTAGGGACGTTCGGTTTCATCGCCGTTCTCTACGGAATCATGATCCATACCGGCCAAGGTGGAGCTAACCTAGCAGCTGCCGGCGCTAGTTCCGATATCATTCCCCCTTCTCGGCGCATAATCGGCGACCGCACTCCCGACCATTGTTGGCACGCTGGCATGTTCTACGTCAATTCCGACGACCCAGCTCTCCTCGTAGAGAAGCGTTTCGGCATTGGTTACACGTTCAATTTCGGTCGTCCTGCCGCTTGGCTCCTAATGTTCTTGATCCTAGCCTTCACATTCGGCATCCTCGCCATCGCCTTCCA
>CAVWSV010000017.1:0-150529 GCA_963757905.1 uncultured Acidobacteriota bacterium
CGTGGTTAGTTTACAAATACTTGAAATGGTAGTCGGTGGGACTGCCATTTGCTCGGTGTCAGTTGCTTTCAGAAGCGACACCACCTCGTGCAGCCGATTCGGACCCAAATGCGCGTAACGCCTCGTCATGGTCAAGCTCTTGTGCCCCGGAAGATCTTGCAATGTCTTCAAGCGGGGCACCCTTCATTCGCAGTCTGCTGGCAAACGTGTGGCGCAGATCATGCCAATGAAAGTTCTTGAGGTTAGTTCCGCAACCGTGTCATCAAACCAGTGCCTCGTATTTTCGAGTGGTTCACCAGTCTTACTTGATCGGAATACCCGCCCCGCCCGTCACTGCGCTCGAAGACCGTTTTCAAAGCCGCGAGCGCAGCATCATTTAGCGGCACGTGCACGGCTTCACCGTTCTTCGTGCGCGGAATGTTCAACAGCCGCGATTTCCAGTCTACCATGTCCCAAGTCAGGCCGTATTGGCTTCCCCTTCGCAAACCGTTGCCAGATCGATCTCCGGCAGATGAAGCGGTCTGGGTGCACTGTTTTGCGCAAGCGCTTTTCCTCCTCGACGGTGAGGAATCGAACGCGGCTGTTGTGTTCCGTGCGTTGCGGAACTGATCGCGCATGGTTTGTGGCCGCCTTGCGATTGAGAATTGCGGACGAATCCATTGGCTAGGAAACAGGAGGCAGATAAGAGGACTGCCCCTCCCGCCGCGCACGCTGGAGAACGTGGGCGAGTCGGAGCTACATGCAATCAGCGTGGAGTTGAAGAACCCAAACTAAATCGGCTCCGTGGTGTACACAGCCTGCGAACCTCCAATCTGGCATTACGCCCGAGTGGGCGACCACTCGGAAGCCGCTCGGGGGTGTAGTCGAATTTTCTCGACCTAGGTGATTGAGGGATGTTTGGTGTGCCAATCCGTGTGTTTTTGAAAGAGTCGCGCCGCCGCGATGACTTGGTCGTCGTCGAGTGCGCGCGCCATGAATTGAATACCGAGCGGAAAATTATCCTTGTTGAACGCGCACGGAACCGTTACGGCAGGCAAACCACAAAGGCTCGAGATTGCATCCGGCTGCATGCTGTTGCCTTTCTGGCGATTTCGTGGACGGCGATCTGCGTGGCCTAGCGGCGGCTTCAACGGAATCGCTGCCGTATCTTCGCCCGGCGCGGCGAGCACATCGAATTGATCGAAGAGCGCGTCGATCTTCTTCTGCAAAAAGACGCGAACCCGTTGGATTTGAAGGAAGTCGGAAGCTGAAAATTCAAGGCTCGCGTAACCATTGATTTTTCCCAGGGGATCTTCGAGCTCGGCGCACCGGCCTGACTGCACCAATTCTGAAAACGCGGACGCCGCCTCAATCAAGATAACCAGTTCCGCTGCCTCTTCGAACGGGCCTTCTGGCAACTGAACATCGGAGACTTTCGCGCCGGCCTTCTCCAAGACTTTCAAAGCGTCGTCGACGGCGGAATGCAGCGACGGATCCGCATTGGGAAAAACATTCGTAAGGCGACCGATGCGAAGCGGACGAGACGAGCCTTTCGCCGCTTTATAGCGGAATGACGACAATGCCGATGGCAAGGAATCGTGATCCTTACTATCGTGTCCCGCAATGACGGAAAGAATCAAGCCGCAGCAGTCGGCAGTACGCGCCATGGGTCCGATTTTATCCATTGACCACGCAATGGCCATCACGCCAAAGCGGCTCACGCGGCCAAAGCTTGGCCGCATCCCGGAAATGCCGCAAAGTGTCGACGGGCATATGATCGAGCCACGCGTATCCGATCCCAGCGCAAAATTGGCGAGGCCGGCGGCAACAATCGCGCCAGATCCGCTCGAAGAACCGCACGTCCAGTAGTCGGTATTCCAGGGATTCTTGCAGGGGCCGGTCAGCGACGCATCGGCATTCTCGTAGCCCAGCCCGCCAGCCAACTCGATCATAGCCGCTTTGCCGATGAGAATTGCTCCGGCTCGATTGAGTCGCTCGATCACGGTCGCGTCGTAGTCGAACTTCTGGTTAGCATATGGCCGCGCACCCCATGTCGTTGGATATCCGTTCACAGCGAGCAAATCCTTGGCTGCATAGGGAATCCCATGAAGCGGCCCGCGGTAATGCCCAGCGGCGATTTCTTTCTCCGCAGCATGCGCTTGTCGCAGCGCTAAATCCTCCGTCAGGGTTACGTACGCGTTGAATTTGGAACCGAACCGCTTGCTGCGCTCGAGGTAGCTCTGAGTGAGTTCCACTGGCGAGAGTCTGCGCGCGCGAATGCGCTCGCCCAACTCTCGAATCGGAAGGTAAAGCACGTCTTCTGGCAGCATGCCTACTCTGCTCTTTTCGGAAGGGCGGTCTTTTTGCGCTTGATGCTCGTCGCAGGCAATGGATCTGGCCCTGAATTTTCGTTGTCAACCAATTTGAGGACAGTGGCGGGAGCGTCACTATTCGCCACGGGAATCGGGCGGATGGCTTCGAGCATTCTGACGTGAGACGTAACGGTTCGGCGCATCAGTTTTTTTTGGTCATCCGAGAGCAGATGTCCATACTGCGCAAAGACATGCTGCAGCTTTGCTTCGACCTCAGCCTGCGCCTCGGCGGGCAGTGCTGGTTCCGGTTGTCCTTGCAGCAGACTGCTTACTGGAAGCACTCCGGTAATCGTTTCCGCCGAAGCGATTACGCTCGTGGCAGCCAAGGCGCTGCCCGCCACAGCGAACGCGACCCGCCGACCAAATTCCCGGCGCGAAACCTCAGCCGACTTCCGAGGAATTCTCGCATTCTTTTTCGTCAATTTACCGGGTCTCCAAGAGACTAGCAATACTTATAATTACCGACTCCGCCAAATCTATAAAGCGCGCGAAACATACCATGAGCCGCCCCACCGAAGCTACGTCGCAGAGGGCCCTGTGAACTGCTTTCTGCGACGTCTTCGTGTGGGGTTAGGGGTAAACGTCAGAAGTTGATCCTAGCAACGAGCTGAATGATCCGCCCTCCCAAATCGTCGGTTGAGTCCGGATCCTGGTAGGCCGTGAAAATCTGGCCAAATCCAGGATTTTGCAAGTTCGCAGACACGGTGCTGAAGAAGCTCGCGCCAGCGGAGTAGCCGGAGGCATTGTAGGCGTCGCCCCACAGGAAGTTCGCATTGTTGAATGCGTTCAAAAATTCGACGCGGAATTCCGAACTCACCCGTTCCGTAATCTTCGTGTTCTTCTGGATCGACCAATCCGCGCGGAAGAATCCCGGGCCATACAGAAAGCCTCGCTGACAGAACTTGCCCGGCGTGTTGCATGCCTGCAGAATCGCCGGGTTTGCTCCAGGAATCGCTCCACCCCCGGTGAGCAGTTTCTGCGGGAAGTAAAACACTCCGCCGGGATTTCCGGACGACCCGGGCGTCTTATAAACGCCCAGCTGCCCCTGGAGTTGATTCCAGCTCATCCCATTCAGAATCACGCCGCCGTCGTATTGGTTGAACGTGCCACCCAAGCCGCCGAAGATGATTGCTGCCCGGCCCGTTTGCCAACGGTTCACGGCATTAAACACCCAGCCTCCGATGATACGGTTGACAAAGGAATTGTTCGTCGACAGCCGATGGCCGGGCCCGAACGGGAGATCATAGACGCTGAAAAACTTGAACGCGTGCCGCAAGTCGTATGGCGAAGGCCCCTTCATCAGGCTCGGATTGCGTAAACTCACAAACGCTTCGGCAGCATTGCTTCCGTTCCGTTGCCAATCATCGGTCAGGCCTTTGGAGAAAGTGTAATTCATGTCAAATTCCAAACCGTGCGACGGACGACGGCGGAAATCGACGACTAACGCGTTGTACGTTGATTGATAGCCGTTTCGAAGCAGATTTGCGCCGCCGGTTGCGTCTGGATTCACTTGGAAGAAGTTTCTGGGATATCCGCCTGCTTGCAGGTTTTGCAGAAAGGACAGTCCGGTCAATGTGCTGGCCATTGAGCCTGCCTGTCCATTTTGCACCGGATTCGTAAACAAACCGCTGCTGAAGTTGGGGTCTTGTTGTGAGCCAGTCTGCGAGCCGGTGAATGCCGCCGTCAGGATTGGTACAGGCACTTGTCCGGTAAGCCCCAGGTTCGCGAAATCCAGGAATTGCTGTCCCGCAGTCAGTGAAGTTCCGGCGGCCGCCGCGCACGCCGATTGATTCGCGAGACAGATGTTTTGATTGTTTGCGGCGTCGTTGAATTCCGTCAGGAACCCATTTTCAAAAATGTTCACCTCGTTAAGGTTCAGGTTTTCCCACAACCCGACCCCGTGATTCCCAACGTAACGGATCTCGACGGCCATATTCGGCGTCAACTCCCGCTGTATTCCCGCCGACCAAGACTCGACGTACGGCATGTGCAAATGCGGGTCCGTAACGTTGACGGAATTGCCCGCCGTCGGGCTGATCGGAAACGTGCTCTGAAACGATGTTGGGTTCTGGGCCACCGATGAAAGACTTAAAGCGTGCAACTGAACCGTTCCGGCCCCGAATTCGCCCGGACCCACGGCGCTCGGGTTTACAGCCGTTGTGAATTGCTGCCCTGTGTAACCGGGGTTCGAAGGTCCGACCCAGTTGAAAAGCCCTTCGCGGGAATACGCAATCGAGTATCCCGCTCGAAGAACCGTATCCCCACGCGACCCAAATGCGCTGTGCAACACGGAATTACCGAATTCCGGCTGCCAGGCCACTCCCAGGCTCGGCGCAAACCCTTTGTACCAGTTGTTGTACCATGGCTTGCCGTTGTCGAGGGCATAGACCGGCGCGGAACCTGTCAGCGTCCCGGGCTTGAACAGATTCCCTTGCCCTGAGATTCCGAAAAGCCCGGCGTAGCCCTGCTGCAATGTGAAATACTCGTTCAGATCATCCACCGGCACACCTTCGTATTCCCAGCGCAAACCATAATTGAAGGTCAGATTCGGGCGAAAGCGCCAGCTGTCGTTCGCGTATATGCCAAAGTCCGTCTGGTGGTAGTGGTCGCTCAGGGGAATACCGGTAACGTATTGACGCTTGTTCGGGTCAAGGTTGACGGACCCGTTGTACGCCACACCACCCCCTCCGTTGACGAGATCTCCCACCAGCACACCGTAGAGCTGTGCCGCAGCCGACTGGTCGGACGTCGCCGCGCCGGGTAGATTCGTGCTGTTGAAGTTCGCGCTCATCGGATCGTTCGGATCCATGCCGAGATAAACCTGGGCGTACTGAGCCGCGAAATTTCGATCGTGGTAAATGTCGCGTGTCAGCGTGAAGCCAAACGCCATATTGTGATTGCCCTTGGCCCAAACAAAATTATCCGATAGCTGCCCGACACCCGGATTGTCCTGAGTAGGCGACGTACCCACAAGCCACGGGTCGTCCATCAGACTGCTTCCGAAGTTCGGCTGAATTCGCACCGATCCCAGATTTGTGGTCATGACCGGGTACACGGATGCGTTGATGTTGGATGCAAACGCTTCCGGCGATATTTGAAACCCGAAGCGCAGTTCGTTGCTCTGCATGGGACTCAGATTCCAACGCCACGCCCACGCAAAAATCTGCCGGTCGGCAACGTAGCCGCCTTGGTTGGTATTGAAAGGCGCCACTGGGTAACTGATTCCGCGCCCATTGAGAATGTCCGTGCCTAACACGAATTTCGTGAGGTGGTAGTCCGCCTCCAGCGAATGGTTCGCCGTGATGTTCCAATCGAATCGAAGGTCCGGCATCTTCTGCGCGTATGTGCCCGGGCTATTGAACGTGATCGCTTGCTGGTTGAGCGACGGTGCTGGCAGGGAATGCACACCCGGCCCCGTCACGGAGGATTCAGCCGCCGAAATCGCCGGTCCAACGACTGTGTCAATTTGACTCGGTCCCCCGAAGCTGCCGCCCATCTGCAAAAGGTTCGCCGTGCACGTGGAATTGCCGGCGTTGCAAGTTACCCATGCCGGAAGCGACGAGGGTATCGACGATACCGCATACGTGTAATTCCCCTGCGCTGCGGATGAATTGAGCAGGTTGCGACTCTGCGCGCTCGATTGCGGCCTGTCCAACCAGTCCATATCCGCAAAGAAGAAAATCTTGTTCTTCCAAATCGGGCCGCCGAGTTTAAGTCCGTATTGGTTGTAACGCATTTTTTGACGTGGGGAGCCGGCGAGGTTGTTGAAATAGTAGTTGGAATTTAACCAATCATTGCGGAAATACTCCCAGACTCCACCGTGCCATTGATTCGTGCCGCGCTGGCTGACCATATTGATCTGCACCGCGCCTTCTCCGGAATCATTCGCGCTCGCCGCGGCCGTCGCGATGTTGACTTCCGACACGTCATCGATTGACGTGTAGATCATCGTAAACAGCGGATCGCCGGACTTGCCTGGCTGCCACTGTGCTCCGATGCCATCGAACGTGATATTGACGGCGCCGCCCGGCAGACCTTCCGCGCTGCTTTGGCGCGGACCGCCAATTGTCTGTATCGCGGGGCTTAGCATCGTTGCCCCATAGAGGGCAGTGTTCGAATCCGAGGGCATATGCGTAATAATCGGACCGGAAATCGTTGTGCCAATCGCAGTCTGCGTGGTCTGGAGCACTTGTGCGCCCGCTTCCACAGTCACCGTGGACGTAACCTCTCCGACAGGCAGTAAAACCTTCAAGTCATAAATTTGACCGACCACAATTTGCACAGACTTATAAACGCCGGTCTTAAAACCTTGCGCCGCAACGGTCACCGTGTAGGTCCCCGGCGCGAGGTTTCCGATGACGAAATGGCCGTCAGAGCCGGACGTAGTGTGGAATTTTGTCCCAGTCGTAGTCTCGACCGCATCTACGGCCGCATTTGGAATGACCGCGTTGCTCGTATCTGAGACAGTACCCGTCAAGGTTCCTGTCGGGTTGGTCTGGGCGCAAACCACCCGCGTTCCGATAAGAATAAGTAACACTCCGAAACACAGCCATGCTGTCCGTCTCATAACTCCCTCCTGAAAATAATCTGAGAATCCCGGAGTCGAAGATCTTTGCTGGTTATCTGCAGGCTGCAAGGAAAAAGGGCCCGGCTCGAAGTAAGAGAGGCTGTAGTTGCATGGGACGTGCGGTCGCAGCACTTAGAATACGATTGCACATGCCACCCCAATTCAGCGATTGTATGCAATATACATTACTCTCTGTCAAGCGCAATCTTCGTGACGGCTGACTTCTGGGTCGCCGATTTCGGCCGTTGCCAGTCACGGATTTGCTCCTTCCTGGGATAGGAGCGCGGCCGAAGAGGCTCCTTTAGCTGTTGTCCAGAGCACACAACATTGATGTTCTGGGCGAATCGTCGGCAATCCGGAGGTTAAGCGATCCAGGCGCTCGACGAGCAATGGTCCGGCACGGCCGCGAGAAATGAGCTCGCGGGGACTGTCGCGTTTTATGCCGACGATGCCATGCTGCTTCCTTTAACTCGTCCCCAAACAGTCTTCTGTGAGATTGCGCAAATTCTGGTCTCAGTTCGATTGACGAATTCGAGGCATGAGCTGATGCATGCCGACATCGGGCGGGTCCAGGATGTCATTGAAACGGCACGACTTGACGCGGCGAGGTCTGAGGTGACACGTCGCGGCGCTGAGCGAAAAACGGCCTAAAAGGCCGCTGCTCTACCACTGAGCTACGCCCCTAAAAATGATTCAATGATAGTAACGTGGCCAACAGGAAGTCGCAACCGCGCCGGGCATAAACGCCCGTAGACCCCCCGAAGACAAACATTTTCAACCCAATACGCGAACCAAACGCGGCGTCACAGTGCAAACGCAACGGGCTGGCCGTGCCTTTGCAACTCGATCTCAGCCACCGGTCACGCGAAACTCAAATCAGGATGCCGGACTCTCGTCCAACGAAGGCGGGTAATGTTCGCGCTTCCGTTTCCATTCATAATCTTTGCGCAATTTCGCCATATGTTTCTTGAGCTGCGAAATCACTTCAGCAAAGGCCGCGCGAATGCTGCCCTGAACGTCGTTGGCCTCGCCCGTCGCGTGCAGCGTGCCCGTGGGAAGAGACAAATTCAAAGATAGCGAAAAGCTTTTTTTATGCGGTATATGCGCGAACGCCCCATGCAGTTGCACCAGGTCCGGAGCGAACCGCTTCACGAAACGCTCCAGCTTCTTCAAATTTATCTGTACTTCTTTTTCTGTCTGTTCCCGCAATTCCGGCTGCTTATAACTAAATGAGCTTTTCACAAAAGTCTCCTCTCGGCTGGAGGATTCGGAAGGGAAAGCGCAGGTTCTAAGCATGGCATAACCAGCAATCACAGAATAGCAGCGCGACTGGCGCGGCGCAATCGCTTGATTGACACTCCGCGCAGCGCCGCTTACGCTGATCGTGTCAGGAAAATTGGCGCGATGAAATCCGCAGGCAAAAAATCGTACTGGAAGGAAGAGGTCCGGATAGGGCCCGCCGGTTGGTCATACGCCGATTGGCAAGGCATTGTTTATCCGAGCCCTAAACCTCGCGCCTTTCATGAACCGGCATACCTCGCGCAGTATTTCGACACCATCGAAATCAACACGTCTTTCTATCAGCCGCTGCGCCCGAATCTGGTGCAAGGCTGGATCGAACAAATAGCCTTCAATCCCCGATTCCTGTTCACTGCCAAGCTCTGGCAGAAATTCACCCATGCCGACAACCCGACGCGCGACGACGAAAACAGCGTTCGCGCAGGCTTTGACGTTCTTCGAAATGCTGGTCGCCTCGGCGCCGTCCTCGTTCAGTTCCCTTTTTCGTTTCACAATACACCGGAGACGCTGGCATACATCAAACGCCTGGCGAAGCAATTTCACGATTATCCGCTTGTCATCGAAGTGCGACATTCGTCCTGGAACGGACGAAAACTGGATGAATTGCTGCGAGAACTCGGTGTGGGCTTCTGCAATATTGACCAGCCTGTGATCGGCCGTTCCGTCATGCCCAGCGAACGTGCCACTTCCTCTATTGGCTACGTGCGATTGCACGGCCGCCGCTACGACACCTGGTTCACCGATGATCCGGCTGTCCCCAGCTATGAACGCTATAACTACCTCTATACAGAGGACGAGCTGAAGCCCTGGACCGAGCGCATCCGGAAGATTGCAACACACGCCGATTCCACTTTTGTCATCACCAACAATCACTATCAGGGTAAAGGAGTCGTTAACGCGCTGGATCTGATTCATCTGTTGAACGGCGAGAAGGTCAAAGTCCCGGAACCGCTCCGCCATCACTACCCCGGACTCGAAAAAATTGCCAGCGAGCCAGCGCTTGCGCCAACGCTCTTTCCCATCGATCCCCGCTAAGCCGGTACTCCCCTGTTCGATGGAGTGCCCGATGGCGTTTTCGCTCGCACACGATTGAAATCAACCGCCGATGTATTTCCCCCGCATACCAGCACGCCGACGCGCTCCCCAGATTCCGGCTGATAGCGACCCGACAACAACGCCGCGAAAGCCGCTGCGCCGCCCGGTTCAGCCACAATCCGCAATGTTTTCCAAAGCGATTCCTGCGCCTGTCGGATGGCCTCGTCCGTAACCAAAACCACGCGTTCAACCGCGCGCTGCGCGATGGGAAACATTAATTCGCCTACGCACTTCGGAGCCAGCGAATCGGCCGCGATTCCGCCTGCGGGACTGTCCACCGGCCTTCCCGCTTGCAGCGCAAGGGTCAAGGTAGGAGCCGCCGCCGGTTCCACTCCAACGATTCTGATCCGATTTGCATACCATGATGCAACTCCCGCAATCAGCCCGCCGCCGCCGACAGCCACCAGCAACGAATTCAGATCCGGATCCTGTTGGTCGAATTCCAATCCCGCGGTTCCCTGCCCCAAAAGCGTCTCGATTTGATCGTACGCGTGCACAGGCAGCGCGCCCGATTGCTTCGCCCATGTTTCGCTCGCCGCCAGCGCATCGGCGTACCGCTCGCCCCCAATCACCAGCTCTGCGCCGTAATTTCGAATGCGCTCGATTTTTTCCGCCGACGCAACGCTCGGCACGAATATTTTCGCCGGCTTCCCTAGTTTCCTCGCGGCATATGCAACCGCTGCCCCGTGATTGCCGCCCGATGCCGCCACCACGCCGGCAGGCGGGACATTGCGCGTCAGCAAATTCGTAAACGCCCCGCGCGCCTTGAACGAACCAGCGTGCTGAAGCAATTCCAATTTGAAAATTACACTCGCGCAGTTCAAGCCAAACTCGGAACCCTGCACTTCAATCACAGGCGTCCGGCGAATGTACGGCCGAATCACTCGCTCGACCGCTCCGATACTTTCGCGATCAATCGCCGCATTCATCATTGCGTTTATTCTCCGCTACCTTTTCAACGTACGCAAAATCGCAACGCCACACCACGCACTCTCATGCCGCCCAGCCCGATCGATTCGCGGTCCGCGTTTGGATTTTTACTTCTTGAAGAGGTCTTCAAATGCCTTGCGGGCGTTGTCTGGCCGCGAGCTGGTGGCGGGTGCTTGGGCCGAACTGGTCGAATAGTTCACGGGAGAAGTGTCCTTCTCCACCGTCATGCGAAATTCAAAAAACGTGCACTCGTTCTTCAGGTCTTTGCGAGGAATGCGCTCCGGAATCGGCTGCGTGCATTCGAATTGCGCTGCTGTATCGAAGTGTACGCATTGCTTGCAGGAGTGCATATCCAAACCGCACTTCGGGCATTGTCCGTTCTGATCGAACCCCGGCGCTAGAATCGTCCCGCAATTCGAGCAACGCGCGCGCATCACTGTTCCCACCATGCGCGGAGTTCGCGGACCCATTTGCTCCTGGCGCGGGCGCGGCTCAGCCACTGGCCGGTCGCGCTTTTTTTCGTCGCGATCCCGGTCGCTGTAGCCCTTGTGCTTATACTTTCGCTCCATAAATTTCCTCCGGAGGTACCCCATGCTGCGCCGAACGATCCTGCCTATGGACAATCCAGAATCGCGATGGAAACTAGGTTTGTGTCAATTCAAATGCAGAAAGATTTCACGCAGCAATGTTCGCTTAAAACTGATGCCCTTCAGGCGAGCAGCACGAATGCGTTCTTTTTTGCGTTCCACCTAGACGGACGCCCTTCCGCAAACAAACTCAGGGATTACTTCGGCGACTACCCGGGAAACGCTGCCGCCATTCTACTCCTTTGCCCAGCGGCGGCACAATCCTTCTGCGGGCAAGTCCGGAACAGTAAACTTCCTCGTCCCGCCTGCGGAACGGAGAACCGCCTCGGCGGCAAGGTAGCCGCTGCGCACTGCACCCTCCATGGTCGCTGGCCACCCGGTCCTCGTCCAGTCGCCTGCCAAAAATAGACCGCGAATACCAATCTCCTGCGATGGACGCCACGCATCCGAACCTACCTCGGGCGAAAACGTCGCATGGACTTCCTTCACCACCGTCGCCTTTCGCAATTGCGCCTCGCGCGCCAGCGGCAACACCTCCTTCACTTCTTTCAGGCATAGGTCGATAATTTCTTGCCGCGTCCTTGGAACCAGATCATACGATGCGCTGATTACCAGCTGCAAATATTGCCCCGCTTCTCCTGCGCCGTTTTCAGCTTGAGCATTGGTCAATGACTTATTGAAAATCCATTGCACCGTATGATCGAGCAACGTCAGGAATGGCTTGTCCAGCACCTTGCGGTCGTACCACAAATGCACGCCTGTGATCGGCGACGTTCGCAGCCGCCACAGATTCTTGAAGACGTCTCGCTCTCGCATTTCCTCCGGCAAAATCTCCAGCAGTTCATCGTGCGGCACGCAGACGATGCAGGCATCCGCGCGCATTTCCGCGCCGTCGTCCAGCACGAGCGATTGAAACGCTTCGCCACTAAATCGAATCTCGCGGACTGTCGCGCGTGAACGCACTTCCCCGCGCTGGCGCTCGATGGCTTGACGGCAACCTGAATATAATTCGCTCAGCGGCACCACCGGAATACCCACCACATATCCCTTGCGATTTGCCAGGAATGCCTTCCAGAAAACGTCGATCCCATAGCACGCTTCCGTCCGGTCCAGTTCTTCATTCAGCGCGCTGACCAGCACCGCGCGCCAGAATCGCGCGATACTCGGCTCCGTCTGCCCATTGCGGCGCAACCATTCGAGCATCGTTGCGCTCTCGCTATCCGCCGGCTTGCCGCCCGCGCGCGCGATGCGTAACATGCCCGCTGCAATCGCTTTTTTGTCGCCGTAGGCCAGCGCGCTGAACCGCAAAAAAGAAATTCCCATATGAAACGGGGGCGGAAGCGGTGACGAGTAAATCGAACTCACGCGCCCTGTTTTGTCGGCAAAAAACAAACGCTTGTAATGCCGGATTTTCGATCCCGCACCCACACGCCGGTAAAAGTCCGCAAGGTTGGTGCAGCAGCCCAGCGTCACATGCTGGCAATTGTCGATGTGGCTGCCGTCCGGAAGCGCATACGACGTCGCGCGCCCTCCCAGATAGGGACGTTTCTCAAGCAACTGCACGCGCACTCCTGCGTCAGCGAGCGCTGTGGCCGCCGACAGGCCCGCCAGTCCGCCGCCAATCACGATCACGGTTTCGCAGGGCATTCGTTTCCCCAAGCCATCCCATATGCGCACGCGCCAGAATCCATAATTTTTCACCCGTCGACAATCGGACACTCTCCGGAGCCGCAACGCCGAAGTTTCGCGCTTCTATTTTCTCCAGGACGCCCGAATAAATTCGCGCCATCGCCCAAAGCGCCGCGCGGCTATCTTCACTCACCAGGTTCAGAAGCTGCCAGCCTTCGCCATAGAATTGCCAGGCGCGGTCTGCCTCGAAGCGCATCAGTCCTGCAATTTCAGCGCTCGCGTCGCCCTTCGCCAGTTGGCCCGGATCGCAATGGAATTGCCGGAAGTCCTCTTTCGGCAAGTAAACGCGCCCCATCGCAAAATCGCCGGGAATGTCTCGCAGAATATTCGTCAGTTGGAACGCGATGCCCAGCTTTTCGGCCAACTCCGACGCGTGTGGATCCGAGAAACCGAATACGCGTACGCAGCACAATCCAACCGTTCCGGCCACACGATAGCAGTATTCCCGCAACTCGGCGAAAGTCTCGTAGCTTGCGACCGTGAGGTCCATTTCCGCGCCAGAAATCAAATCGTGCAGGTAGCGCGGGGGAATTCCATATGTCTCGACCGTGTGCCGCAACGCGGGCCAGACAGGATCGTCATTCGCTCCACCCGCCAGCGCCCGATCCATCTCCGCCCGGCGTTCGTGCAGCCGCCGCGTCTTCTCGTCCAGCGTCCCGGGCTCGTCCGCAATATCGTCAACGCCGCGCATGAACGCGTACAACGCGCACAGCGCATCGCGCTTCGCATCAGGCAATAGCCTAAAACCGTAGTAGAAATTGCGCGCCGCCGCTCGGGCAATTTTTCGGCAATGATCGTAGGAAGCGGCGACCGCGTCAACGTCAGGCATGTCGGCCGGCCAGGGAAGCGCTTTCAGGCTTCTGGCCATCATCATGGGGCGAGTGGAACGACGAAAGAAGTCGCGAAATCATCGCGCGGCCCAGCATACGCGCTTGCACTCCGCGGCTCAGCGCAGGACGTCCGTGTAGCGTGTCGTAGCCCATCGACTCAATCGCATCGAGCACCGCGCAGCCGCCGCGATTAAAGAGCTCCAGATCCACGCGGAATTCCGGCGACACGCGGCCGGCCAGTGGCGCTCCCTCGGCAAACAACGTGCGCGTGCGCGCGATCAATTCCTTCATCAGTTCCACATAATCGGAATCGAAGCGCTTCGCCACAATATCGTCTTCCGTCACGCCATGTGCTGCGGCCAACTCCAGCGGTATATAGATCCGGCCCTTCTCGAGGTCACGTCCAACGTCCTGCCAGAAATTCGCCAACTGCAACGCCGTGCATGTCGCATCCGAAAGGCCCTGCCGCTCCGTATCGCGATAACCCATCAGATAAAGCACCAGCCTGCCCACTGGATTTGCGGAGTAGCGGCAATACGCGATCACATCCTCCCACTTCGCATAACGATGCACAGTCTGATCCTGCCGGAACGCAATTAGCAAGTCGCGGAACGGCTCGATGGGAATGTCGCACTCGCGCGCCGTTTCGGCCACGGCGATCAGCACAGGATGCGCCGCCGCGCCGCGATACGCCCGCCGCAATTCTTCTTCCCAGCCATCCAGCAATTCCACCGCGCGCTTCGCGTCCGGTACTTCATCTCCCAAATCATCAGCCCATCGGCAGTAGGCGTACACGTTATAGAAATGCTGGTGCAGGCGCGAAGGTAGCAGCCAGGAGACAACGCGGAAGTTTTCATAGTGGTGAGTCGCCAGCCAGCGCGTGTACCGCTGCGCTTCGGCTGGCGTGCAGCCCTCAGCTGGCAGCGCGCGTGCGATTTCCAGTTCTTGTTGTCCCAGCATGGTGGGAGTGGCCGGTTAGGCCCAGGGATTGACCGCCGTCTTCAATTCGCCGTTGCGGTGCTTCATGTCTTCAAAGGCGCGCGGAAGGTCCGCCAGCGGAATCTCTCCGGTCACAAAATCGCTTGCGCGCACTTCACCGCGCGCGATTGTGTCCAGCGCCTCGCGAATGAATTGCGGCGTGTGATGGAATGTAGCTTTGATCGTTATCTCCGAGTAGTGCAGCAGCGCCGGGTCGAATTGCACCTGCGTGCCGTGCGGGCAGCCGCCGAACAAATTCACCTTCCCGCCCTTCCTCACCATTTGCATCGCCCATTGCCACGTGGCAGCTGAACCGACCGCCTCGATCACGGCATCCGCACCGCGCCCGCCTTCGGTCAGTTGCCGCACCATTTGCACGGGGCTGTCCATGGTCGACACATCAAACGCCGCATAAGCTCCCAACCGCTCCGCCGCCTGAATTTGCCCCTTCCGTTTGCCCAGCGCAATCACGCGCACGTCTCGCGCAGAAAGCGCGCGAATAAATTTCAATCCAATCGGCCCGCATCCGACAATCACAGCCGTATCGCCCGCGCGAATGTCCGTCTCATGAATTCCGCGCAGCACGCACGCCAGCGGCTCAACCATCGCGGCATCACGGAAGCTGACGTGATCCGGAATCTCCAGCAAATTCTGGCGAACGATCCGGCCCGGAATTCTCACATACTCCGCATACGCGCCATTATTGAACAGCAAATCCTCACACAGGTTCGGCTGGCCTTTCCGGCAGTAGAGACATGCGCCGCACGGCGCCGAGTTTGACGGAACCACGCGCATTCCCGCGTGGATCGTGCCATCCACGGAACGCCCTGTCTCTTCCACCGTGCCTGCCAGTTCGTGTCCGAATATCGCGGGCGGGTGAATCATTCGAGGATGTGATCCCTGTTTCCACACCTTCAAATCCGTTCCGCATGTCAACGCCACTTCCACACGTATCAGTACCTCATCCTCGCCGAGTTCAGGTATTCCGACGCGCTCGATCTTCAGATCTTCCCGGCCGTACAACACTGCCGCGGTCATCACGCCCATGAAATCTGTCGTCATGAATGCCTAATCACCACTTTCAACGTATTATCCCTCGGGTTCGCCGCTAACCGCAACGCCTCGGCTATTTGTTCTGTCGGAAATCGGTCCGAAACCAGTTCCGCCAAGGGCAACCGCCGCTCGAACACAATCCGAGCATACTCCTCTTGCTCTGTAATTGATGCGCTATAACTTCCCAGGATTTCCTTTTCTTCAATACCCACCGCCGCTGCGGGAAATTCAATCCGCAGGACCGGGTCATTGTGTGCAAAGAGGAGCACTCTGCCTCCGGGCCGGGCTAGTTCCAGCGCCTCGCTAACCAGCTCCGGGTGCGGCGCGGCCAGCAACACCACGTCTGCGCCCCGGCCATGGGTTCGTTCCCGGACTTGAGCTCTTAAATCCTCCGATGCAGGATCAAAGGAAGCGGTTGCGCCGAGCCGTAAGCTCGCAGCCCGCCGCCCCGCCAGTGGGTCGGTCGTGACCACTTCCGCCCCTTTCAGTTTCGACAGTCCCGTCAGCAGCATCCCAATCGGCCCTTGCCCAACCACCACCGCGAATTCGCCTTCCGCGACGCGCGCCTTCCACACCGCTTTCGCGGCCGTATTCACCGGCTCGATGAACGTCGCTTCCTCAAACGTGATATCCGGCGGAATCGCCAGCATCCCGCGCTCTACAATCCAAGGCATGGCGCGGACGTATTGCGCGAATCCCCCGCCATTCGGCGTAAAACCCGCCGTCAGGCCCACTTTCTTGTACTCTGGGCATTGCGAGAAAAGTTTTCGTTCGCAATAGAAGCACGTCCCACATGGAACGTGGTGAAAGCTCACAACGCGGTCGCCAGCCTTAAACTTCCTAACTCCCGGCCCCACATCCACGACCGTCCCCGCCAGCTCGTGTCCGAAAATTTGCGGCGCGGTAACAAAACCATGCGCAATCTTCTTGATATCTGTTCCGCAAATCCCGCAGGCTGCCACCCGAAATAGCAGCTCTCCTTCGCCGATTTCCGGAATCGGCACTTCTTCGCAAATCACTTTTCCCTTGCCGCGATAAACCCCGGCCAGCATTTTGCCGTCCCGATTCTCGCGCGGCGCAGCCTCAATGTGCGTGGTTGTCGAACTCATGCCCTGTTTGCCCCGGCCATTTCAGTGAATCGATCCGGCCGCGTTTTCAGATCGAGTACGTATGCGTCCAGAAATTCCGCGAGGTTCGTCGCGGCACGCCGCGTATTCCGCCCCAAGCGCAGCAGAGCTGGCAATTTGTGCGGCCCACGCGCCAGCGAACGTGCCACCTTCGAAGCCTTCACCTTTCCCTCGTGATCCAGAACGCCACTCAAATCCATCGGTAAGCCCTCATCCGCTGCGTCGCTGATCGCGCGGATCGCCGCCGCCGGAATCTGCCGCTTTGCCGCTTCTGTGAGCACCGAGAAACTCTCCATCTCCACCGCTTCCGCCATCCGTCCTAGACGGCTTTTCCCTTCGGCCGTAATAATCATGTCCGCCGACGATACCAGTCGCGCCACCGCGTGAATCCCTCGCCTCTCGGCCGCCTCAACCAGTGCGCGCTCGCTCGCAATCATCCGCCCACTTTCCAGCTCCATCACTTCGCGAGCCACAAACACATCGCCAACACCATACTCAGCCCGCAGGCTGCCCGCGACGCCAGAAGAGATGCAAACATCCGGCTCCCATTCTAAAGCCTTCGCCACAACCAGCCTCGCTGGTCCGGGTCCAACACCCGTCAAAACCACACGCACATCCGCCGCGCCTGCTTTCGTGTCGCACGCCGCAAAATCCAGGGCCGTGACGCGCGTGAACGAGCGCAACCGCCGCCACGGCGCAAACTCATTTTCCAAAGCAAAGCTGACCAGAATCTTCATGTTCATAACGCCGCGGACGGTTGCGCAACCTGCACGCGTTTCGCAAGTGTCACATAATTATTTTCGACGTACCACCGCACGGCGCGCTCCAGCGCCGCTTCCACTGTCCCGGGCTGATAGCCCAATTCCTTCCGCGCCTTGGCGTCGTTAACGAACATTTTGTGCCGCGCGATTCGCACACCTTCCACCGGTATGCGCGGCTCACGTCCCGTTACGCGGGAAAAAAGCGCGTCTCCGTATGCCGCGATCAGGGCCACCGAATGCGGAATCTGTTTCATCGGCGTCGCAAGTCCGGTGATTCCCGCCAGCGCATCCAGCAGTTCCTTAAGCGTCATGTTTCGTCCGCCAAGCAAGTACCGCTCACCGATTTTGCCGCGCTCAGCAGCCAGCAGGTGCCCTTCCGCCACATCCTCCACGGCCACGAAATTCAAGCCCGTGTCCACATAGGCCGGCATGCGCCCCTGCAAGAAATCCAAAATAATTCGGCCCGTTGGCGTCGGTTTCCAATCTCCAGGCCCAACCGGCGTCGTGGGATTCACGATCACTACCGGCAATCCTTCATGCGCCGCCCGCAACGCCTCTTGCTCCGCCATCAGTTTCGAGCGCTTATAGTTCCCAATCATTTCATCCACGGAAGCCCGGTTCGTTTCGTCAGGCAACGCGCCTTCGCGAGGAACTGCAATCGTCGCCACAGTGCTCGTGTAAACGAACCGTTTCACTCGCGCGCGCAGTCCAGCCGCTAGCAGATTTTTCGTTCCGGTCACGTTACTGTCGTAGATTTCCTGCGGATGGCGCGACCACAGACGGTAATCCGCGGCCACGTGATAAATGCGATCCACACCGGCAAGCGCGCGATCGAGCGAAGCCTCATCGCGTAAGTCGCCTTCGGCCCATTCGACGCTGGTTCCATCAAGCGCATTCCGCCGGCTTCCCGGCCGCGCCAGCGCCCTCACGCATTCCCCGGAAGCGACCAGTCGCCGGGCTACATGCGAGCCCACAAAACCGGTCGCGCCGGTGACCAGCGTCGTCATAGTATTCGAAAAACTTCTTCTTTCTCGCCGCTCTGCGCATTCGCCATCGGAAGCGCAGCGGATATTGCATCGGTTTTGTGGCCCTTGCCGTTTCCGTTTCCATTCCCGTTTCCGTTCAGTTTCGATCCGCCGTTCGACTTCGCATTCCCGCCTTTACGTCCGCCCATGCGCCCGGAAACCTGCCACTGCAGCATTTTCCAAGTATCTCCGAACTTGTGATTCCCGCCAAGCACGGCCGAAGCTTCGTAGCCCGACTGCACCATGCAGTTCTCGCAGCGCGGATCTCGCCCGTAGCCGTATTTTTCCCACGGCGTGTTGTTGATCAAGTCGCCGAACGTCTCGTGGTGCTGATCCGTCATCAAGTAGCACGGGCCTTTCCATCCGCGCGGGTTATACGTCGGGTTGCCCCAGGCCGTGCACATCAGATCGCGCTCGCCGCGCAGAAATTCCATGTAAATCGGCGAAGTGATCACGTTGAACTGCTCCAGCAGACTGCTCGCGCGCTGGAATTTCTCGTTCACATCCTGCCGCGACATGAAAATGTCTTTTGTCTGCACCGAAGCATACGAATACGCGGGTGAAAGCATGTTGCCGTCCACGCCCAGCGTACGAAGATAGGCAAATAGCTCCGCGATCTCCTCGATGTCCGTCTCCTTGTAAACCGTAGTATTCGAGCACACTAGAAAACCCGCTGCCTTTGCCGCCTTGATTCCCGCAATCGCCTCGCGGAACACGCCGTCGCGCTCCACGCACAGATCGTGCGTCTTTTCCAGTCCGTCCAGGTGAACGTTGAAAAAGAACCGCGACGTCGGCTTGAATTCCTGCAAGCGCTTGCGTATGAACATTCCATTGGTGCACAAATAAATATTTCGCTTCCGCGCCAGAATTTCCTTCACCAACCGCCCAATCTCCGGATAAATCATTGGTTCGCCGCCGCAGATCGACACAATCGGAGCGCCACAATCATCGAGCGCCGCCAGGCATTGCTCAACGGTCAGCATCTCATTAATCGTCGACTTGTATTCGCGAATGCGCCCGCAACCGGTACACGTCAAGTTGCACGCGTGCAGAGGCTCCAGCATCATCACCAGCGGAAACTTTTCTTCGCGGCGAATCGCCTTCCCCGCAAGGTACTTCGTCAGGTTGGCGGTCAAGCTCAGCGGAAACCTCATCATTTACCCCCGTTGTCCATTTCGATGTTTAAATTCGCTCGGATTGAACTGTAATGTTTGCCTTTTCGTTGACTGCGCCTTCATCAAGTTGCGGTACCGCGCCAGCGCATAAAGCGGGAAAGAATTCCGATACAGGTGATATTTCAGATAGAACACGCACGGAAATCCTGTCCCGGTGAACGCGTCCTCATTCCATGAACCGTCGTCATTTTGATGCTCCACCAGCCATCTCACCGCGCGTTCCACGGCCGGATCGTCCGGTCTCTCGGTGGCCAGCAATCCAATCAGCCCCCACGCCGTCTGCGAAGGCGTGCTTTCTCCCTTTCCCTTGAGGCTGGGATCATTATACGAAGCGCACGTCTCGCCGAAGCCGCCGTCGGCATTCTGCACGCCGCGAAGCCACTCCGCGCCGTGCTTGCTCGCCGTGCTTCCCCCGAGATCGAGCACCTCAGCTGCCCTCAACACGCCGCTCGTCCCGTACACGTAATTCGATCCCCAGCGCCCGTACCACGCGCCTTCCTCGGTTTGTTCGCGCTCCAAATACAACACAGCGCGCCGTATCGCCGGGTCCGTCGCTGTCCACCCAAACTTCCCCAGGCATTCAATCGACCGCGCCGTCACGTCCGCCGAAGAGGGATCGATCATTGCATTATGGTCGGCGAACGGAATCTGCGTCAGCAACACGTGATCGTTGTCCCGATCGAACGCGCCCCAGCCACCGTCGCGGTTCTGCATGCTGAGCAGCCATGCAATTCCCCGTCGCGCTGCTTGCGCGTAACGTTCCGGCTCCGTATGCGCCACATCCTGCAAAGCCATCAGCACAAACGCCGTGTCGTCCACGTCCGGATAGAAATCGTTGCGAAACTCAAACGCCCATCCTCCCGGGGCCGCATCTTTATTCTTCACTTGCCAATCGCCCGGTCCAAGAATTTGATGGTCAAGCAGCCATTGGGCCGCGCCTCGCAGCGCCGGGTGCGTTGGATCAAGTCCCGCTTCTTCGAGCGACACCATCGCAATCGCCGTGTCCCACACCGGCGAAATGCACGGCTGCATTCGCAACGTCTCTTCTTCCTCAATCTCGTAACCGGATATCCATCCCAGCTCCCGCGCGATCAGCGGATCGCCCGCCGGATATCCCATCGCCAGCATGGCGTATACGGAATTGGCCATCGCCGGATAAATCGTCGCCAGCCCCTCGCAACGTTCTATGTGTTCGAAGATCCAGCGCTCTGCTTGCGCCAGCGCCCACCGCCGAAACGGCTTCCACGGCAGCCCTTCATGCACCTTCAGTACCCGGTCAATCGCAAGAAACAAATTCCGCCATGAAAAAACCTTCCGCTCCCACGCGAACGCCTTCGTTTTGTTCTTTTCATCCGCAAACAGCTCATCCACGCGCGCATCTTCCGGAATCCGCCAGCCCGGCTTCCGCGCGTAAATAACTGTAAGCGGCACAACGATGGCCCGCGTCCACGACGACATGTCGTAGAGGTTCACGAAAAACCAGTTCGGCAGGAGCATCAATTCAGGCGGAATCGCGGGTACCATATTCCAGCCGACTGCCCCGACCATCGCCAGGTAGAACCGCACGTACGAATTCGCCGCCTCCAGCCCGCCCAACTCGCGGATTTTCTTGCGCGCCTGTTCCATATGCGGAGCGCTCGGCGATTCACCTGCCAGCTTCAGCGCAAAATATGCCTTCACCGAGGTGTTTAATTCAGAGGGGCCCCCTGGATAAATATTCCATCCGCCATCCGCGGTTTGCTTACGCCGAATGTAATTCGCGAGCTTCCGTACTTTCTCGTTCTCGCGGTCTTCCAGAACGCAATGCAGCAAAATGTGGTCCGACTCGAGCGTCGTATCAGCTTCCAGTTCGCCCCACCAATATCCGTCCGCGGCCTGCAGCGAGAGCAAATGCTTCATCCCGCGTTCCACGGCCTCGTCCGCACGCGAGTCGGCTTCCCGCTCCGGCACACGAGCTCGTTGCACCGCCGCCGCGAATTGCGTTTGCGTGTCCATGCTCTTCTTGACGGCCCTTCCGAATAAGATTCTCAACGATGGAGATTGCAAATTGGGAATCCCATGCCCTTCGTTCGAATTACCTCTGGTTATCGTAACCCGCGCTAGCGCTCTTGCGCACTCCCATGCACCGCGTCACCTCGAGACTCTCGCAAAGCCTCCTAGGTCAGATGCAAGAAAACGCCATAAGTACGCCCGTTAGCCTAACTGGTTTCTCAAGAATCAACTGGGAATGCAACAACTTACACATCTAGCACCAAATTATCGCGGTCTTCGGGTCACCGGTCAACACAAAAACAGCACCCCTGGCGCCATACTTGCGATTCATTTCCCCAGCGCTCGGTGGACCAATCTCCGCAATGAAATGGGCATGGGCCCTTTCACTGGTTGCAAGAAACACGGCTTCGTCCGCATCATCCCAACATCAACGCCACGCCAATTCTCGACGAACAAAGGCCAACGCAGCACAAACGCATCCGCCGCTCCCAGCAACCGCCGCGCGGAAGCCTTGAAATCGCCGCGGCGCGGGTCCAATACGAAAATGGCCAGGGTCGCAGGAATGAACTCCAGCACCGCATTGCTTTCGATAATCACGTTTTCCGCCCCCTGCATTAGCGACATCAATTCCGTCATCGCTTCGCCAAAATGCGCGTGGTTCACTTGCAGCAAAAAAGAACGCGCCGCGCCCGCCGCGAGATAACGCGAAGTATCGGAATTCCCCGCCCGCTCGGCTTCCGCTAGAAAACGATAACCGGCAGAATCATCCTTCTCTGCATGGTGCTGCGTGATTTTTACGGCCAGCCAGTCGTATTCCGGGAACGTTCGGATCAAGTCGGCAACCAACGCCGTCTTGCCCACGCCTCGGCATTGCCCGCCGATTACAATTATGCGCGGCGATTGGCGAAACATCCTGGCCCGTCGCTTGCGTCTTAAGATCACCGCACCCATCGCGGCCGCGGAAAAACCTCCCATCACGAATTCTCTTCCTCCAGCTTGCGAACTCGCTCAGCCAATTTCGGTAAGCGCGCAAACCACGCATACTGCTTCTTGAACTGCTTCAACGGGCGCGCCGGCGTGCCCCACACGATTTCCTTCGCCCGAATCGTCTTGCCATTCAAAACGCCGGCTTGTCCGCCCACGATGGCCTCGTCCTCAATCCGGCAATGGTCACCGAGACCCGCCTGGCCGCCCATCAGCACATGGTGGCCAATGTCGCAGCTTCCCGAAATTCCAGTCTGTGCTGCAATCACTGTGTGTTCCCCGATTCGAACGTTGTGCGCCACGTGAACCAGATTGTCCAGTTTCACTCCACGCTCGATGCGCGTCGTTCCCAATGATCCTCGCGCCACCGTTGTGTTATTCCCAATTTCAACGTCGTCGCCAATCTCCACGCTTCCGACCTGCGGAAATTTCCAATGCTGCCCGTCCCCGTAAACATAACCGAAGCCGTCTCCGCCAATCACCGCGCCGGAATGAACGGTCACGCGACTCCCAAGCCTCGTCCTCGAATAAAGCGTCACGCGCGGATATAGCCGGCATCGCTCTCCGATCGAAGCGCCGGCCCCGATAAAACAAAAGGCCCCGATTTCGGCATGCGCCCCAATCACCGCATCGCCTTCAATCACCGCGTACGGTCCAACGCGCGCATCCACCGCTAATTTCGCCGATGGATCAATCACAGATGTCGGATGCACTCCCTCCGCAATCGCTCGCGATTCCAGCAGCCACGCCGCAGCTTTCGCAAATGCGAGCTTCGGATTCGCAACCACCAGCAAAGTCCTGCCTTCGACTTTCATTCCTGCGCGTACCAGCACGCACTCCGCCGCCGAAGACTGCGCTCGCGCCACGTCCTTCGCGGTATTCGCGTAAATCAAATCCTCCGCGCCCGCGTCTTCGGGATTCGCGACGCCCGACACCCAGCGCGACAAATCCCCATTCACTTCCACTTGCAAGTATTCCGCAAGGTCCAGCGCTCTTCGTCTCATCTCTCGCTCTCCCTATTTCTTCTTTGCCACACAAACAGCTCATCGATCCGTCAGCTATAAAGCGACGGCTCACCCTCCGGCCGGTTCTTCCATCGCTTGTGGACCCATAGCCACTGGTCCGGGTGCGCGCGCACGTAATCTTCGATTACTTTATTGCATCGAGCCGTATTCACCCGAAGGTCAGCATCCTCATCGTCGCTCCGTTGAAAACGAATGGCTGCCTCGAAGCGCAGCCGGTACTTCCGCCTCGACTCATCCCAAGAAAGAAAGCCAGGCACAACGGCTGCCTCCGTCCGGCGCGCAATGCGGGCAAGTCCCGTCGTTGTTGCCGCGGGAATCCCAAAAAAATCCACAAAAACACTTTCGTCAAGCGATGTGTTTTGATCAGCCAGAATCCCAACTGTTCCGCCATCCTGCAGCACGCGCAACATCGCACGCGCCGCATTATTCTTTTCAATCGACCGATTCCCGGAAAGGCAGCGGTAGTGATTCACCAGCGCATCAATTCGCCCGTTATCGACCGCGCGCGCCAGAAACGACAGCGGATTTCCATACAGCGCCTGCGCGAAGGGCGCCAATTCCCACGCGCTCATGTGGCCGGTGAGAAAAATCACGCCTTTTCCGCGGTGCCGCGCTGCATCGAAATTTTCGAACCCATCCAGCACCACCAAGCGTTCAATATTCCCGCGCGACAAATCTGGAAAATGCGCAAACTCCGCCGCCATCCAGCCCAGTTGCCCCGCCATCCGCCGCAACGTTCGGCGGCGCTGTGCGTCCGTCCAGTTCGGAAATGCGAGCCGCAAATTCACCAGACCCGCTCGGCGAAGCGGCGGCCGGCACAGCAACAGGAAGCGCGCGATCGCTGCCGCTATCCCGCGAGCCAGGGGGCGCGGCAAAAATCCAAGAAACTTCACAATCGCCCATGCCGCCGCGAACTCGCACCATTCCCGCATCGTGCGTCATTCTGTCACAGTAATTTTCCCCGAACCAGCACACGTGCGCCGTGTGAACTACGCTCGCCTCTGTTACACTCACCCGCCATGGGCGAGAAACCCACACCATCGCGGAAGAATATCCTGGCCGCCCTGCTGGCCATCGCCGTGTTGGCAATCTGTTTTTTCAGCGGCCTGTCCGCGATTGGTCTTGTCGGGCCTGACGAGCCGCGTTACGCTTGGATCGCCCGCAACATGGCCCACTCCGGCAACTGGATCACACCTTTCCTCTACGGCTTGCCCTGGTTCGAGAAACCAATTCTCTATTACTGGTCCGCCGGGATTTTCTTCAAGTTTCTGCATTCGCAAGAATGGGCCGCGCGCTTGCCTTCCTCTTTCGCAGCGTTGGCGTCAGCTCTCGCGATGGCCTGGCTCGCGCTGCGGCGTTATGGGACCTCAACGGCATGGGCCGTCCTCTTAATTTTCCCGACCTGTGTCGGCGTGGTCGCCTTCGCTCGCGCCGCTTCTCCCGACATGCTTTTCACCGCTAGCTTGGCCCTCGCTCTTCTTTGCGCCGCAATCGTCGTCGACAAACGCGGCTACTTCGCCACCGGAGATCCTCCAATCGTCCGCGACGATAAATTGGCGCTCATTTTCCTTGGTGTTTCTCTCGGCTTGGCCACTCTTGCGAAAGGCCCCGCCGCAGTCATCCTCGCCGGAGGCAGCGTGCTTCTGTGGGCGCTGGCTACTCGCAACTGGAAACCGGCTTTCCGGATGCTTCATCCCATTGCCATTCTGTTTTTCTGTATCGTCGCGCTGCCCTGGTACATCCTTTGCGCCTATTTCAATCCAGATTTCTTTCGCACTTTCATCGTGCTTCATAATTTTGAGCGTTACCTCACTCCCGTTTTTCAGCATCGCCAGCCATTCTGGTTTTTCGCCCCCATCATTCTGCTCGGACTCCTGCCCTGGACAGCCCTTCTCGTCGAAGCCGCATTCGATGGCCGGCGCATCTTCCGCAACGGCACGTGGCGAACGTCGTCGGGATTCTTCATCGCCTGCTGGGCGATTTTTCCGGTGATCTTTTTCAGCCTGTCGCAATCGAAGCTTCCCGAATACATCTTGCCCGTCTTCCCGCCTCTGGCTCTGCTGATGGCGCACTCCTTCGTCTCTGCTGTCAGGCCCGCGCCAGGCAAGACACAATGGGTCGGTGTCGCCACGGGCACCATGTGGGTGGTCCTGGCAGTTGCGGGTGCAATCGGCTTTCATCGCTTGCCGCCGTACGAACCACCGTATCAGCACGGAATCAATCGGCTCGCGCTCGCCGCGCTTCTCATCGGCTTAGTTACTGGACTCGCAGTCGAATTTGCCGGCCTCGCCCGTAAGCCGTGGCTTACGCTCGCAATTTCCGCACTGGTCTCTGCCACGTTGGTGGGAGTCGCAACCATTCGCGTCCTACCGCGGCTTGACGCGCTGGTTTCCCCGCGTCCACTGGCGCGCGACATTCACAAAATCATTCCCGAGAACGAAACAATCTATGCCATTGGAGATATCAACCGGGATTGCGATTATGGTTTGCGCTTCTACCTCGACGAAAACACTATTCCCCAGTTTCATCGGGGCGAAGCCCCTGCCTACGTCCTCGTCGGCAGCGGTGGCGACATGTTGTTGAACGATGTCGGCCTCATCCACCGAAAGATCGTCGCCGAGTTTCTTCCGTATTGTTGGGTCGAATCGATTCACCAGCCGGAAGCGAAGCCGCAAATCCCTACTGCGCCGGCTGCCCCGAAGGCGGGAGATACTGTAGAAAAAAAGTAACTACGAGGTTTTCGTAATTGCGGCGCCCTTCATCGCTCATTTCCGCATAGGTCATCGAATCCGCCGACTGTTCCTTGGGTCCGGGCGCAATTTGAAACATCTGAACTGTGGCTCTGTCCAAATCCACTTTGTCGGTTGACTCGATAAACAATTTAGGAATGCCCTGCAATCGTCCTACACCGCTCGAGAGTGGCGGAATCGTGCGGTATTTGTAATTCACCATCCGAAAACCAAACTGACAAAACGTCTTCACCAGCGGCAGCGCCCCCAGCCCCGTATGGCTCACCTGCATTGCCAGAAAATCCGAAGGCTGCTCGTACACCGAATCCACAGCCAGGGCCTCGATGCGAGGATCCTTTTCCGCGGCTGCCAACGCTGCGTATGCGCCCAGGTCCGTGCCCCAAATGCCAAATCGCGATCGGTCAATATCTTCGCGATTCGCCAATCCGTTAATCGCAGCCAGCACCTCCTGCGTTTCCTCGTACCCCAGCGTGGTGCGCCCAGCCACCGAACCGTGCCCCACAAAATCGAACAGGAACACATTAAACTGGTGCTCTTGCAGCGCCGTCACAAGCGTCAGAATGTCCGCCCGTTGTGAACCATACCCATGACACAGCACGATCGTTGGTGCGTGAATCAATCCGGGGAAAAACCATCCCTCGCGCGATCCTTCGCCGGGAATATCAAACTTGTAAACGGTGGGATGGCCCATCAATAAGCTGACGTCCACATTCGCCGCGCTGCGCGGCGGAGTCAGAATTTGATACAACAAATATCCTGAAATCGTTGCTGCCGCCAGGAACACAAACAACGCCAGCGCCAACAATGACCCCAAAATACGCGCGAGGCGCGCGGACGAACGCCGAAAACTCGACATTGGATTCATGCTTTGCCGATAGCCCCGTTCTCAACCGCCGCGCAGTTTAGCATAATTCCCGTACAGGCCACGGTCGCCAAGAGCATCGGTTTCTAGCTGTCGCTACAACAGATCACGGCAATCCATGCCATCCGGATACCTTCCGCTTTGGGGGAGATTCCGTTGAGCTCTCCATGTTTCTTTGTCAGCCCAGCCCTTGCGCAGATATAATCTCTCTGGAGACATTCAGGTTATCCATGCAGGTTGTCGATCTGCGTCAACTTCATTCGCGCTCACTCGAGCCGCTCTTTCTGGAAGAAGCGGAACAGTGGCGTAAGGACCTTTATTGGGACTACTGCCCGTCGCAGCATTTGATCCGGAAATTCATCGACGCGCGCTCCCTTTCCGGTTACGCCGCCTTCGTGGGAAAACAGCCCGCCGGTTATGGCTTCTACGTTTTCGAGGACCAAAAAGGCCTTATCGGCGGCCTTTTCGCCTCCCCTCATTTCGATCCGATCGAAATCAGCAAGACGCTTCTCCTCGAAATGCTCGCTACCCTTCGCGACACTCCGTTCATCGAGCGCATTGAAGCGCAACTCATGCCTTATGGCTCAGCCCTCGATCCTTTTCTCGAAGAACAGCGTTTCCGCCTTCATCGCCGTCAATTCATGCTTCTCGACCTTCCTGCGAATCCCTCCGCCAAATCCGCGGCAACAGATGGTCTGCGCCTCGAAAATTGGACTGACCGCTGCCTGGAGCCGTGCGCTCGCTTGATCCAGCGCGCCTATACCGATCATGTCGATGCTGAAATTAACGACCAGTACCGCACCGAACTCGGCGCCATGAAATTCCTGCGCAACATCGTTCTCCTCCCAGGCTGCGGTCAGTTTCTCCCGGACGCCTCCTTCATTCTTCGCCCCGGCCCCGGGGAGAAACCCATTGGCATGGTCTTGACTTCCACCGTTGCTCCCGGCGTGGGGCACACCACGCAAATCTGCGTCTTGCCGGGATACCAAAAAAATGGTCTGGGTCGTCTGCTGATGGAGGCGGCTCTCGCCGCGCTGCAACAACACGGTTATCGCGCCCTTTCTCTCACCGTCACCACGATAAACGCAAACGCCGTGCGTCTCTACGAAGATCTCGGCTTCCGCACCGTAAAATCCTTCGCCGCGGGCGTCTGGGAACCGTAAGCGTTCGTCCGGAAATCCGCTGCTCCGCTATTTCTTCGCGCGGTCCTTCAGCAGATTCTTCAGCTCCGCCATGAACTCCTTCACATCCTTGAAGTCCAGATAAACCGAAGCGAATCGCACGTACGCCACCTTATCCAGCTTCTTCAACCGCACCATCAAGTGCTCGCCAATTTCCGATGTCGTCCGTTCCCGATCCTTTGCTTCATTAACAAATCGTTCCGCGTCATCCACCAGCGCTTCGAGTTTCGCTGTAGGCACGGGACGCTTTTCGCAAGCGCGCAACAATCCCTGTAAAATTTTGTGCCGGTCAAATTTCTCCCGCCGGCCGTCTTTCTTGATCACCATGTACGGAATTTCGTCGATGCGTTCATACGTCGTGAACCGCTTGCCGCACTTCAAGCATTCGCGCCTCCGCCGGATCAAATCCCCGGCGCGCCCTTCGCGCGAATCCACCACTTTGTCGTCCAGATGCGAGCAGAATGGGCACTTCATCGCGGCATCTTCCGCTTCTGCTTCGCCACATCAGAAATCGACGCATGTCCGCCGTGCTCTTCGTCCACCGCTTCTTCGCGCGCCAACCGCCGCAAGTCTCCCATCGACCACCCCTCGTGTATCAGCAGCGGGACTCCCGCGACACATGCCGCTGCAAACGTCACTAGCCACAATACAATCGCCACCGCTGCCGCCGGTTCCTTTTCTACTCCAAATATCACGGTCAGAACAAGGAACGTCGCCAACTGCGTCCCTCCGCCGACCGCCGGAAGCTGCATCACTGAGCCCACCATCGTGAACGCCAGCACCAGCAGCGCCGCGCGAAAGCCAAATTTTCCAATCTCGCCGCTGAAGCTGCGCATCACCAGCAGGTACACCAGGGCCACCACGAACCAGTGCACCACTGTATACGCGACGGCTGCGGACAAATCCCCTGGCGAGCGAATGGCCTGCAACCCTTGACTGAAGCCGTCAATCAGCGTTGCGATTTTGCCGCGCCAGCCGCCACGCTCCCGAAATCCTCCGAGCCGGGACTGCAGCGCCCGCGCTCCGTGCAAACGAAAATAAATAAGCACAACGATCAATCCCATCAGCAACCAGAAAAGCGCCCATCCGGCCAACCGCGCGTCATGAACCAACCGGCCTGCGTTTACTTCCGATCCAGCCAACGCGTGACGCGGTAGCGCCAGCAGTGCCAAAATCGCCAGCACTGCTGTGGCTCCCACATCGAACACCCGTTCCAATACATACACGCCGAAACTATCCGCCACCGGCAACCTATCCTTGCGTGCAATCAGCAGCGGACGCACCGGCTCCCCCGCGCGCCCCAGCACGAAAATCGCCGTGAACCCCATGATCGTCGCGCTGTTTACGTTGCGGAATGTCGGATGCCCCATGTATCGCGAGAATCGCACCCATCGCTCCGACCGCACTCCGTATGAAACATAAATCGCCGCTACCGCCAGCAGCAGCAATGGGGCGTTCGCGCTTTTAAGCGCCGTTCCCAGCTTCTGCCAGTTGAATCCGCCCAGCATGATCGCGCCCCGAAACCGGTAGAGCAGTCCAGCCACGATTCCCAGCGCCACAACTAGCCACAGTGTTTTGCGCACGCTATTTCGCATCGTCGCGCACCGTATCAGCACGCCTTCGCAAGTGTCAAGCAACCCCGCTGCGCTTCATTCCCAAACGCCAACGAATATTCACCGCATTCGGCCTTCAAATTATCCAAGATACTTGTTTTACCCCCCGCGCCCCAGCTAACATGCCCCACAGTGCGGAACTTTTCGGCCCCTTTTCTCGTTCCTTACTATGAGGCCGGAAGTGATGCTACTCACGAGGACAATGACGATTGGAGCCGGACGCTCAACTGGTTCAGCGCTGCCTCCGGGGAGAGGGGCTGGCATGGGAAGAACTGGTGCGTCGCCACGCCCGGCGAGTTTACAATCTTTGTTGCCGCTTCACCGGCAATTCTTCGGAAGCCGAGGACTTGAGCCAGGAGGTTTTCTTACGCATCTACCGAACCCTTGCGAGCTATCGCACAGCCTATGGCGGCTTCCCCACATGGCTCACCAGCGTCACCCGCAACTTGTTGATCGATCATTATCGCCGGACTCGTCACGACCGTGTCACCGATTCGCTCGAGGACGTGATGCCCAAGGTCGAAGAGAAGCATTCGCCCGTCCGCACGCCCGACAAAGCCGCTTTGGCCAGCGAGTTGAGCGCCCAGGTGCAATCGGCGCTTTCCCGCCTCTCTCCCGATTTGCGCGAAGCCGTGATCTTGCGCGATTTGCAGGGCCTGGAATACAACGAGATTCAAGAAGTCCTGTCTGTGCCGCAAGGCACGGTGAAATCCAGAATCAACCGAGGCCGTATCGAGTTGGCGCGCGTCCTCGAAGAAATGGGCTTGAGACCTGAGTAAGAAAATGACCTGGACCTGCGTACAAATCGAAGAACGGCTGAGCGACTACCTCGACGGCCTTCTCCCCGGCGCCGAACAGCGTGAGTTCCGCGCCCATGTCGACGCCTGCCCGCAGTGCGCTCCTCTTCTCGCGCAGGTCGCGGATGTCATCGGCCGCCTTCACACTCTTGAGCCGGAACCCGCTCCAACAGCGCTTGTCTCTAAAATTCTCGATCAAACTCTCGGCCCTCGCAAAGCCAAGCACGACTGGTTCGGTTGGTTGCCAATGCTGTGGCAACCGCGTTTTGCCATGGGCACGGTCACTGTCCTCGCCACCCTGCTCATCATTTTCCAGGCGACAGGCGTGCGCAGATCCGATATCACCGCAGCCAGCTTGAACCCGGTCAACATTTTCCATTCCGCCGATCGTCATGCGCATCTCGCCTTCGCGCGCGGCGTAAAATTCGTCAACGACCTCCGCGTCGTCTATGAAATTCAATCGCGCCTCCAACCGGCGAACACTCCCGCGCCGAACAGTGCCGAGCCTCCCGTTCCATCTGAGCAGAAATCGCCGAACGAATCGCAGCGCGACCATAGCGCCATCGGGAATTTTACTTTCGTTGCATCGCTGCTCACAGACGCGTCCACAAGGAGCCCTCGATGAAATGCGCTGTTCACACCGACGTTGACGCCACTGGCTTCTGTCGCAACTGTGGCAAAGCCCTTTGCGCGCAATGCGCTCGCGAAGTCCGCGGCGCGCTCTACTGCGAGGAGTGCCTGGCGCGTATGGTCGTCGGCCCGTCGCCCGCCACGCCTGGAGTTTCGACAGGTCCCAACCCTGGAGTCGCTTGCGCTCTGGGATTTATTCCAGGTTTGGGCGCAGTCTACAACGCTGAATATGTCAAAGCCCTAATTCACGTCGTAATTTTTGGCGGCTTCATCGCACTGATGAATAGCGATACCATTTCCGGCGGAATGCAGGCCATGGTAATCGTCTTTTTCATCGCTTTTTACTTCTACATGCCCATCGAAGCCTACCGCACCGCCAAGGCCAGGCAGCTCGGCCAGCCTGTTCCCGGAATTTTCGGCGAGGTCGAATCGCAGCGGCCCATCGGTGCTTTCGTGTTGATCGGCCTTGGCATTCTTTTTCTACTCGATACCCTGGGAGTTCTGAACTTCGTTTGGGTAGGCCGCCTCTGGCCATTGGTGCTTATCGCCGTCGGCGCTCTCTTGATTTGGAAGCGGACTCAAGTTCAGTCTTAGGAGGTTAAGTAATGTCGGCTTGGAGAAATTGCCAATGCATGCGTTGCCGCACGCGGGGCTTGATGGGACCCGTAATCCTGATCACCATCGGCGTTCTCTTCTTCATCGGCCAGTATAATTGGCATTATTCGTTTACACGCCTGTGGCCCGTCATCCTGATCGTCATCGGTGTCGTGAAACTTCTTTCGGAAACTGCCTCAACCGAGGGTCACGTCGATCGCAGCGGCTGGCAGGCTCCGCCCTCTGGCTCGCCGCCGCCGTCGAATGTCCCACCACCTCCGCCGCCTCCTCGACCGCTATGACTTACTACTACCAGCGGCGGCGCTCTGTCTTTGGCGGTCTGCTCCTGATCCTGATCGGGGTCGTGTTCCTCCTATACGAATATCACCCCGAGATGGAGATTGGCCGCCTCTTCACCCACTACTGGCCACTTCTATTAATCCTCTGGGGAGTCGCGCGCCTCTTCGATTATCTGTTTGCATCTCGTTCCGGTCAGCCCGGTCCCCCCGCAATCTCCGGAGGCGAAGTCGCCCTCATCGTCCTCTTGCTTCTCACTGTCGCGGCTCTCGCCGGATTCGATTGGGCGCGCAAAAATAATCCCGGCATCGACTTTGACATGGGCGATATGTTTGCGCATTCCTACGATTGGAAGAGTTCCTTGCCCGCCGTTCCAGCAAAGCCCAACGAAGTCATCTCCATCTCCACGGTCCGCGGCGATATCTCCGTGCATCCCGGAAATGACTCACAGCTTCACGTCTCTGTGCACAAAACCGCAAGCGCCTCGGACAGAAACGAAGCCCGCCGCGCCGCGGACAAGGTGCAAGTCCAAGTCACGCCCACCAGCAACGGCTATCAGATTCAACCTCAGACATCCGGCGACGAAAGTGCGGGCGTTAGAGTGGATCTCGACGTTCAGTTGCCCAGCCAGGCCACCATCAACGCGCAAACCTCCCGCGGCGACATTTCCATCGCTCAGATGACTGGCCCCGTCACAATCAATTCAAAAAGCGGTGACCTCAATATCCACGATATTTCCGGCGACGTTGATGCCAATCTGGCCCATGGCGACGCACGCATAAACAACATCAAGGGCAATGTCCGCCTCACCGGCCACGGCAGCGAAATCAATCTCTCCGATGTAACCGGCGATGCCACCATGGAGGGCGATTTCTACGGTCCCATTCGTGCCAGTAACGTTTCAAAAACCACGCGCTACACTTCTTCCCGCACCAATCTCACCCTCGCTCATCTCTCGGGCCAGTTGGAAATGGATTCGGGTGACTTGTCGATTTCCAATGTTCCCGGCGGCATCCAGCTTTCCACCGCAAACAAGGACATCACCCTCGAAAACGTCGCTGGCAGAATTGACCTCACCGACAAGCGCGGCGACATTCAGGTCACCCTCGCCCATCCGCCTCACGATGATCTCCGCATTGCCGACGAATCCGGCAATATCGACATCACCCTTCCCGCACAGTCAAACTTCGAAATTTCTGCCGTCTCCCGCAACGGCAACATCGAAAATGATTTCGCTTCCTCGAGCCTGAAATCTTCCAATACCGGCGACACCACGGTTCTGCAAGGCACATACGGCGCACGCGGCCCGCGCATGACTCTTAGCACCACCTACGGCACGATCTCCATTCACAAATCCCATTAAAAACAACGGTCCCCACTGCCATTTTAGTAGCGTCAAAATTGTGCTGAGGTCAGTCGAGGAATTCCGCTACCGCGCTGCGACCTACTCGTCTGTTCGCAATTTCACCAGTCCATCCAGCAACTCATAAAAACTCGGAAACGAAATTCCTACGCAGTCCGCGTCGCGAATCACCGTCTCGCCTTCCGCTCCCAACGCCGCAATCGAAAACGCCATCGCGATTCGATGGTCATCATGCGGATCAATCGTCGCTCCGTGCAGTCGTCCTGCAGGCCGCCCCGCCACGCGCAATCCATCCGGAAATTCCTCCACCTTTGCGCCCATCAAGCGAAGATTCTCCGCCATCGCCGCGATCCGGTCGCTTTCCTTCACCCGCAATTCCTGCGCATCGCGAATTTCAATTCCCTCATCGGTGTACGGCCCCAGTGCCGCCAGCATTGGCAGTTCATCAATCACGCGCGCCACCATCGAGCCTGACACCTTCCCGCCCCTCAGCGGCGCGTGGCGCACATTAATATCTCCGACCAATTCGCTGTTCCGCATCGCCACGGCAACCACCGAAATCGCCGCGCCCATCGACACCAGCAAATCCAATATTGCCGTCCGCGTCGGATTCAATCCCACGCTTTGTATTGTCAGTTCCGTCCCGGGCACCACAAGCGCCGCTCCCAAAAAAAATACCGCCGCGGACAAATCTCCCGGCACGCCCAGCGGTCGCCCCACCAGTTTCGGTCGTCCCTGCAACCGAATCGCGTTGCCATTTCGATCTCCGTTTCGGACCGCCGCCTGCTCCACCGTTGCCCCCAGTTCGCGCAACGCAATCTCCGTATGATCCCGCGTGCGCACAGGTTCCTGAACCACTGTCTCGCCGTCAGCAAACAGGCCCGCGAGCAGCACCGCCGATTTCAACTGCGCGCTCGCCACCTTCGGCGCATATTCGATCCCGTGTAGCTTGCTGCCGCGAATTTCAAGCGGCGCGAATTCATCATCGCGCGCGCGAATCTCCGCGCCCATTTTCCGCAGCGGCTCCATCACGCGCCGCATCGGCCTCCGCCGCAGTGATTTATCCCCCGTCAACTTCGAACCAAACGTCTGCCCCGCTAGCGCCCCCGCCAGCAATCTCATCGTCGTGCCGCTATTCCCCGCGTCGAGCGCCTTCCGCGGCGCTTTCCATCCTCCTAGCCCTTTTCCTTCTATAACGATGCTTCCCTCTTTCTCCTCAATGCCCACGCCGAGTCCACGCAGACATGCCAGTGTGCTCGCGCAATCCGCCGCTTTGGAAAAATTGAAAATCTCGCTGCTGCCCTCGGCCAACGAAGCCAGAATCGCGTACCGGTGCGAGATGGATTTATCCCCCGGCACCAGCAGTACGCCGCTGAATCCCTTCGCAGGAGTGATGCGTTTTTTCGTCACATCAAAATAGTAGCACGCGCCGCAAAACAACCCCACGCGCTCCATTCGTGTCCAATAGAATGAACTCCATGACTCGAATATGACTCGAAAAGGAACCCAGCCCCGCCGTTACCCCCGAATCACATCGGCGCCACGTCCGATTTGCTTCGCGCGGCGGTGCACGCTATTATGAAAAGTCTTATGCGTCTCCGCCCCAGCCTTCTTTTGCCCTGTTTATTGACTTTCTGTCTTGCTGTCCCGCTTTTCGCTGCCCAGAATCCCGTCACTTTTCCTCTCAACGATATTCATGCAGGAATGAAAGGCATCGCCTACACAATTTTCACTGGCGACCAAGTTGAAAAAATGGATGTCACCGTCCTCGGCGTCCTTAAAAATGCCATGGGACCAAAGCAGGATGTCATCCTCGTCGAACTCTCCGGCGCGGACGTTGCGAAGACCGGAGTCGTAGCGGGAATGAGCGGCAGTCCAGTTTATTTTGATGGCAAGCTCGCCGGCGCTATCTCTCTTAAAATTGGCACTTTTACGAAAGACGCCGTTGCTGGCGTCACGCCGATTCAGAATATGTTCGCTATCCAGAAGGCCATGGCGAATCCTCCGGGAAACACCAACGGCGCGCCCGCCGCATTCTCCACCATTTCGCAATCCGGCGCGGCGTCTCAAAAGGTAGCTCTCGGCGACGGCAGATTCCTCGTCCCCATTGAAACCCCTCTCGTTTTCTCCGGCGTCATGCCCCAGACGCTCGCCCTCTTCGGCAAGCAATTTCATGCCTATGGTATGAGCACCATGGTTGGCGGCAACGCCTCCCCGCGCCCCGATGACGCCAAACTCAAACCCGGCGACATGGTTGGCATGGAGTTGGTTTCCGGCGATCTCTCCATGGATGCCGGATGCACCGTCACCGCCATCGTTGGCGACGAAGTCTTCGTTTGTGGCCATCCCCTTTTCGGTTTCGGTTCGGTCGCTTTGCCTATGACTCGCGGCCACGTCGTCACCACGCTCGCTTCGTCCCTCGAGTCCACCAAAATTATGAATTCCGGCGGGCCCATCGGCACCATCACAGAGGACCGTGTCACCGCCGTCGTCGGCCGCATCGGCGCATCCCCGCCAACTCTTCCCGTCGAAGTGAACGTCACCACTCCCACAGAACAGCGCCATTTTCATTTTAATGTCGTTCAAAATCCGAAGTTGACCCCGCTGCTCGTCGCCGTAGCGGCCTACAACGGCATCGTCTCCAACACTTCCTACACCGAGGGCACCACTCTTCAGCTCAACGGTCACATCGACATCGCTGGCCATCCTTCTGTTGAGCTTCGCGACATGTTCAGCCCCACCGACCTTCCCATTCCTAACGGTTACCAGCTCGCCGTCGCCGTTCAATCGGCCTTCGCCAGCATCTACACCAATCCCTACGAACAGCCCAAAGTCGAAAAAGTCACTCTCAACGTCACCAGCCGTTCCGAAAATCGCTGGGCCGCAATCGACGGCGCCTGGAGCAACAAGAGCGAGGCCCAGCCCGGCGAAACGCTTCGCATTAAAGTTTTGCTCCGCCCCTATCGCGGCGTTCCGTTCCTCCGGGAAATTCCGCTGACGATCCCCGCGCAGGCGGCCCGCGGCAATCTGCAGATTCTTGTCAGCGACGCTTCGTCCCTCGATCGCATGCGCGATCCTTTCCCTGGCGCCAGCGCCCATTTGCAGGATCTCAATGAACTGATCCGCGTCATCAATCGCGAACGCCAGAACGATCGCCTTTACGTTACTCTCCTTCAAAATTCCCCCACTCTCCTTGTCGAGGATAAGGAGCTCCCCAACGTTCCGGCCTCGGAGATCAATGTCCTCGATCAGCGTCGCGTCCCGGGTGGCGCGCAAATGCTTTTCCAGTCCGTGATTGGCGAGCATTCCGTCCCCATGAGTCAAGTCATCACTGGCCAACAGTATCTTTCGATTGCGATCAAGTGAATCCGGCAAATAAAAAGAATGCGAGACAACTGATGCGTCGAACCATATTCGTAACGATTCTCTCTGTCGTCCTGTTTGGGGCCGTCGCGGCCCGCGCGGAGCATACGCGCTTCTGGGAACAGTCCAGCTTCGCCGAATTCGAAAAAGGTACCCATAAGGGTATCGCCCTCCGCAGTGATGGCACGCTGATACCTGCGCCGGAATTCAAACCTTTTGCTGATCCGGACCTTGCCTATGTCTGGGCTTTAGCCGTGGATTCTCACGGTCGCGTATATGCCGCGGGCGGCTCTGATGCAAAGGTTCTGCGCTTGAATTCCACAGGGAAACCCGACACCGTTTTCGAATCAACTGAGCTAGTGGCTCAGACTCTCGCCGTCGATAAAAACGACAACGTCTACGTCGGCACTTCGCCCGACGGCAAGGTCTACAAAATCACGCCCGATGGCAAGCACACCGTCTTCTTCGATCCCAAAACAAAATACATTTGGGCCCTTGCCTTTGACTCCACTGGCACGCTCTTCGTCGCCACCGGCGACAAAGGAGAAGTCTATGCCGTTGGCCCCGATGGCAAAGGCCAGCTCTTCTTCAAGAGCAGTGAAAGCCATGCCCGTTCCCTTGCCTTCGATCACGACGGCAACCTTCTTGTCGGCACGGATCCCAACGGCCTCATAATTCGCGTCCCGTTTCATGCCGGCAGCTCATCTACTCTTCCGAAAGCAGGCAAAGCATTCGTCATTTATGAAACTGCAAAAAAAGAAGTCACCGCGCTCACTTCGGACGCCGACGGCAACATTTACGCCGCCGCTGTCGGCAATAAAGCGCTCCGCCAACCGCAAATAGGCGTTAATCCCGCCGCGGCTCAGCAGCTTGCCGCTGTCTTTCAAGCTGCTGCAGCTCGTTCCGCTGGCGCCGTCGCGCAATCTCCAGCGGTCGGCGCGGCTGCCGCCGCCACTCCAATGATTTTTCCGCAATTCCCCAGCGCTACCGGTGGCAGCGAAGTCTATCGCATCGCCCCGGACGGCTCGCCGGAATCCTTGTGGACATCCCCGCAGGATGTTGTTTACGCCCTCGGTTTCTCGCCCGAAAATCATCTCCTTCTCGGAACGGGAAATCATGGCGAAGTCATTGAACTCACCGACAATCACATGTTCTCTTCCCTCGCCACTGCCGACGCTTCTCAAGTCACGTCCCTGGCCACCGGACCCGGCCACAAGGTCTATGTCGCCACCGCCAATCCCGGCAAAGTCTTTGCACTCGGCCCTGAATACGCCGCCGAGGGCACGTTTGAATCCGATCCTTTTGACGCAAAAATTTATTCCCGCTGGGGACGTCTCACTTGGTGGGGTGAACACGACGGCGCAGCTGGCAAAGTTGAGTTCTACGTTCGCTCTGGCAATACTTCGGATCCCGACAATTACTGGAGCCCTTGGGCTGGCCCGTACTCCGATCCATCGGGCGACAACGTCCAATGTCCTCCGGCGCGTTTCGTGCAATGGAAGGCTGTCTTCCATATCGCGGCCCAGCACGAACCGGGAAAGAGTCCCCGCCAAGAGAAGCCAAGCCTTGCCTGGGTGAAGCTCGCTTACCTGCGCAAGAATGTCGCTCCCGTGATTGACGGTATCGTCGTCGAAGAGCCTGGCCTCCGCGCGCAAGGTTTCTCTACGAACACTACGGGGCCCCAGCAACCGCCTTCCGTCGTCCCGCTCCGTATGCCGCAAACTCCGGAGGAAGCCGAATCAACTTTCTCTACCATTACCTCCTTTCAGCAACAAGCGCAGCGATTTGTCGCTCCACCGCAGGGAATTTCCGCGAAGGGTTACCAGACCGTCGTCTGGACCACGCATGACGAAAATGACGACAACCTTGTCTTCTCTCTTTTCTATCGCGGCCAGGGTGAAAAGGAGTGGAAGCTCCTGAAGAAAAACATCCACGCGGATTTCTATTCCTGGGACACCAACTCCATGCCCGACGGCGCCTACTATTTGAAGCTCGTCGCTTCCGACAGCCCCTCGAATCCTGCTGGACAATCGCTCACCGTCGATCGCGTCAGCGATCGCTTCCAGGTCGACAACACTCCTCCATCCGTTGAGAATCTCCGCGCCGAACAATCCGGCAACGAGTGGCATCTGCGCTTCACTGCGCGCGACGCGGCCAGCGACATCGCGCGAAGTTCCTACAGCATCGACGCCCATCACTGGCAATCCGTCTTCCCGGTTGGCGAACTTACCGACGCGCCCGTCGAGCAATACGATGTCGTGCTCTCCGATTTGAAACCCGGCGAGCACACAGTAGCCGTGCAAGTTTTCGACCAGTTCGAAAACTCCGCCACAGCCAAAGTCACCTTCACCGTCCCCACGACGCATTAGCGCCTCAGTCCGCATTATGGCGATGTCAATGAAATGCCGACTTTTCGGAACTGACGCGCCGCGACCTTGCAATTCGCATGGTGGCAGCCTTCCACAACTGCCATGAAACAACCGCTGATGGTGGTCTGGGGGCTCGCAAAAGTGACGACGGTTTGGATTTGCATTGGCTGGTGCACCCTGCAAATCCGTAAGCTGGACTCTTATTCCCCCTTCGCAGTGCCGGCTCGGACCAGGGTTCCAGGACTTATTTTGGTAGTCCTTGGAAGCATTTTGGTCCTAACGTGCGGGGGAATACTAAGCACGCGCTGGGATGCCGAACCATTACCGATCAGAGGTAGATTCTTCCCACGAGAGTTCGTGGCCTTTGGTCCATTTCGCTACGTGAGAAATCCGATGTCTCTCGGCGCAGTCATGCTCATGCTGGGGTTCGGTCTTTACGAGCGTTCGATTTCGGTAATTTTAGCCGGTCTGCTACTATTTGGTTTTCTTCATCTGATTGTTGTCTGCGTGGAAGAGCCTGGCCTAAGAAAACGTTTCGGTGCAAGCTACGAGCAGTACAAACAGTCGGTCAATCGGTGGCTGCCCCGGATTCGGTAGGAACAGGACTGAGTCAAAGTAGCCCGCTACCGAGTTTTTCGTTCGCTCGCTACCATCCTCGAATGTGCAATAATCTTCTTTATGTCAACCGTAAATCGAGCGATCGTCCCTACACGGCGCCAAATTTCGAAACGATTCGTTCGGCTCACGCGCGCATTCGCCCGCACATTCATCGCACTCCGGTATTTACTTCCGAATCGCTCGACCACATGACCGGCGCTCATCTGTTTTTCAAGTGCGAGAATCTTCAGAAAACAGGCTCGTTCAAATTTCGCGGAGCCACCAACGCCGTATTCTCTCTCACCGACGCCGAAGCAAAACTCGGCGTGGTCACGCAATCTTCCGGAAATCATGCCGCAGCCATTTCGCTCGCCGCTCGACGTCGCGGCATTCCCGCGTGGATCGTCATGCCCGGTACAGCGCCGCGCGCCAAACGTCAAGCCGTCGAGTCCTACGGCGGCCGCGTCACCGAATGCGAGTACAACGTCGCTTCCCGAGACGCCGCCTGCAAAATCCTCCAAGAAAAAACGGGCGCGGTCCTGATTCATCCTTACAACAACCCGCAAGTCATCGCCGGCCAGGGCACCGCGAGCCATCGAATTGCTCGAAGACGTTCCCGACCTCGACGTCATCATTACGCCAGTCAGCGGCGGCGGTCTCCTCAGCGGTACTTCCATCGCCGCGAAATCCATGCGCCCGCAAATTCGCGTTGTTGGCGCCGAACCGAAAAATGCCGACGACGCTTACCGCTCGTTCGCCTCCGGCAAAATCGAGCCAGCCGCAAAAACCGAAACCATCGCCGACGGCCTTCGCGCCACTCTCTGCCCGCTTACTTTTTCGATTCTTCGCCAGCACGTCGACGAAATCGCTCTCGTCACCGAAGAAGAAATTCTCGCCGCCATGCGCACTCTCTGGGAACGTCTGAAATTGATCGTCGAGCCGTCCGGCGCCGTCTCCGCCGCCATCGCCATCCACAAAAAATTCCCCGTCGAAGGAAAACGCATCGGCATCATTCTTTCCGGCGGAAATCTCGACCTCGACCAAATTCCCTTTGTCCGCGCCTCAAATTAATGTTCCTCGGCCTGAGTTATTTGTTTCCGGGCAAGGCAGACCCTCTGCACCGGCATGTTGTGATTCAGGAATAGAGCAGTGCGGGGGAAGGACTTTGCGCGACGATTTACTCCGACGCCTTCCAATCCGTGGGAGGAAATGCGATATGCCAGAATCCCGGAGCCGCGGTATCGAATTCCACTGGAACCAGAAATCCACCGTGCGTGGCATTCGGCGTCCGCGTCACACGGCACCCGATCCGCTGTCGCGAACCGTTGTGCTCGAGAATGAATCGCGAATTCGGTGCGAAGTTTTCAGGACACGTCAACAACGCTCCATTGTCATTCACGTCCGCGGTATGTGCTTGGATTGTTTCCGACTTGCCTGGAATACTGATGTGCAGATTCACAGCCACACGAAGCCTCACACGTTGTGTGCGCCTTCGTTCCTCGTGCGGCGCGACTTGCGCTCCCCCTTCCTTCGCCGGATCCTCGCGACTCATCGTCGCAACTCCTCGGCAAACGGCGATCTGGCGCGTGAAGCGAAATTCGCTCCTGCCTGTTTCGTGCCTGTATCTACAATTCCAATCCCCAAAAGTCCATTCTCGGATCCACCAACTCCACACCCACCTCCCACCCGTCCACTCTCTTGTTCCCTTTGTAAACCACCACCGCGCCAATCGACCGTCGGTTTGCCAGGTTCGTCACCACCAGACGCTGCTCCAGCGGCATCGCTTGCGGCGACACCAATAGGCACCCGTAGAAGTTCACCACTCGCGTGTGTGCCTGCTCCTGATGCGGCGCCTTCGCATTGCTCTCCACCCATTCAATGGCCACCGGAACGCGCGAGTTCATCCGCGGTCCCCGCCGCTTAGCTCGCATTTTTGATTCCAGTGATGGCTCTTGACGAAATTGCAACCTGTTGGGCACCGGGCAGGGTCCTCGCACACGTCTAACAGCTTAAATATCAACGCACTACAAAAAAAACAGAAAGAATAACCGGCCCATTGAGGAAATACTAGTACCGATGTGTGCCCCAGTCAATAGTACTCGAATCCACTCGCATTCCCTTCAATCAGTTCCGCTTCGGGAATGCGCTAGTTCTCTGCGATGCGTTTCGGGTGCGGTGCCAGCAGCGGCTCGTCCAACCTGACTCCCTGCTCCGTAAAGGTCCTCCGCACTCCCTTACCCAGCCAGGTTTGGAACGAATCCATGTAGGTGTAAAAAACCGGGGTCAAATACAGTGTCACAACCTGTGCAAAAATCAATCCGCCAACCACGGATACGCCCAGCGGCCGCCGCGAGTTTGCTCCTGCTCCAAATCCGATGGCGATCGGCAAAGTCCCCATGATTGCCGCCATGGTCGTCATCATGATCGGTCGGAACCGGATCAGACATCCTTGCGCCGCTGCTTCGGCCGCCGTGTAGTTCCCGGTGCGCTCCAGCTCCAGCGCGAAGTCCACCATCATGATCGCGTTTTTCTTCACAATTCCGATCAGCATGATGATGCCCACAAAGCCAAACAGATCCAGCTGCATGTGGAACACCAGCAGCGTAAGCAACGCCCCAAATGCTGCCGCCGGCAACCCGGAGAGAATCGTCAGCGGGTGAATGAAGCTCTCGTACAAAATTCCCAGCACCAGATAAATCACCAAAATCGCCATCACCAGCAACAGCCCCAGCCCTTTCAACGACTGCTGAAACGCCTGCGCGGTCCCCTGAAAGCTTGTATTGATCGTTATCGGCAGCGTGTTGGCCGCGAGCTTCTGAATTTCGTCCACCGCCTGCCCCAGCGCCACTCCCGGAACCAGATCAAACGAGATTGTCACCGACGGAAGCTGTCCCAGGTGGTTCACCGTCAGTGGCCCGAGACTCGTCGTCAAACTCGCCACCGCATTCAGCGGCACCAGTTGTCCATTCGACGACCGCACATAAAGGTACGAAAGCATTTGCGGATCGCGTTGGTACTGCGGCTCGAGCTCCAGAATCACCCAGTATTCATTGTTCGGTGCGTAGATTGTCGACACCTGTCGCTGCCCGTACGCCGTGTACAGCGCCGTTTCGATTTGCTGTGGCGACACACCCACGACCAGCGCTTTATCCCGGTCAATTTTCACGTTCACTTGCGGGCTCTTGATTTGCAGGTCCGACGTCACGTCCTGCAGCCCGGGCAATTGTTTCATCTTGTTGTTAAAAATCTCGGCGTATTTGTACAGTTCATCCGTCTGCGGGCTCACCAGCGTGAATTGATACTGGCTTTTCGTTACTTGTCCTCCGATTCGGATCGACGGAGGATTCTGCAAATATACTTTCAGTCCCGGTATCGTGTTCAGCTTCGGCTGCATCTCCTGGATCACGTCCGAGATGTTCATGTGGCGCTCAAACACTGGCCGGATCACATTCAGCAGCGACCCGATTACGGCCGTGTGACCATATTTTGCTCTCCATCCTTCATAGGTCGCATTCGTTGTCCACGGCCTATCGGGCACGTCCTTCAAGTGATCGTAAAAGCGTCCGATGTTCAGCCCCTGCCCGCCCTCGCTGATACTCGAAAAAAATTGCTTCGTGTTCGGATCGGCCCAGACGATTTGATTCAGCACTTCCTGGTGCGCTTTCATCGCGTCAAACGAAATCCCTTGATTCGCCTCCGCGAAACCGGCTACTTCCGCTTGGTCTTCTTCCGGCAAAAATCCTTTCGGAATCACCCAGAATTCCCACGCCGTCCCCGCCAGCAGCAGCACGCCAATCACCATCACTGTCACGCGGTGCCGCATCGCCAGCCGCAGCGTCACTTCATACGAACGCAGCATCCCCTCGAACATTCGCTCGAGCGCGTTGTAAAGCCGCCCGTGCTTTTCCCCGTGATGCGGCTTCAAAAATCGGCTGCACAGCATCGGCGTCAGGCTCAGCGACACCAGTCCTGAAACCAAAATCGCCGAAATAATCACGACAGCGAATTCGTGCAACAATCGCCCCAAAATCCCAGCCATGAAAAACACCGGCAGAAACACCGCCGCCAGCGAGCACGTCATCGACACAATCGTGAATCCGATTTCCCGCGCCCCGCTCAGTGACGCTTCCAGCACTCCTTCGCCGTGCTCCATGTGCCGCACGATGTTCTCGAGCATCACGATGGCGTCATCCACCACGAATCCCACCGACAGCGTCAGCGCCAGCAGCGATAAATTGTCCACCGTGTAATTCAGCAAATACATCACGGCAAACGTTCCAATGATCGACATCGGCAGCGCCATGCTCGGAATAATCGTCGCCGACGCATTCCGCAGGAACAGGAAAATCACCAGCACCACCAGAATGATCGCCAGGAACAAACTGTATTTCACATCATTCACGGATTCCTTGATCGATATGGACCGGTCGTGTTCAATTGTCAGGTGCATCGCGGGCGGCATGATTGCCCGGAAGCCCGGCAGCAGCTTTAGGACCGCATTGACAATCTCGATCGTATTTGTCCCCGGCTGCTTCTGCACCGCCAGAATGATTCCCGGACTCGTATTGATCCAGTTCGCGAGTTTGGAGTTTTGTACGCTGTCATATACTTTCCCGAGTTCGTCCAGCCGCACGGGCGATCCATTTCGGTAAGCCACGATCATCTGCCGGTACATCCCGGCATCCGTCATCTGCCCGTTGGCCTGCACCGTGTACGCTTTGTGCTCTCCATAAAGCGTTCCCGTCGGCAAATTCACGTTCGCGCTTTGAATCGCACTGCTGACTTCATCGATTCCGATTTGCCGGCTCGCCAATTCCTTCGGGTCCAGTTGGATACGCACCGCATACTTCATCGACCCAAATACGGACACCTGCGCCACGCCGTTCACCATCGATATTTGCTGGCCCAGCAACGTCTCGGCGTATTCATCCACCTCTGATAAAGGCAGCGTCGGCGAGGTCACGGCCAAAAATAAAATCGGCGAGTCCGCCGGATTCACTTTCCTGAATGTCGGCGGAGTCGGCATGTTCGGCGGCAATTGATTCGCCGCTGACGTAATTGCCGCCTGCACGTCCTGCGCGGCCGCGTCGATATTCCGGCTCAAATCGAATTGCAAGGTGATCGAGGTCGATCCCAGCGAACTCGTCGACGTCATCGAATCGAGCCCGGCAATCGTCGTGAATTGTTTTTCCAGCGGCGTCGCAATGGCCGAAGCCATCGTCTCCGGGCTCGCTCCCGCCAGATTTGCGGAAACGCTGATCGTCGGAAAATCCACGTTCGGCAAATCGCTGACCGCGAGATTCTGGTACGCAATCACGCCAAATAGCAGAATTGCCAGCATGATTAAGCTGGTCATCACCGGCCGTTTAATGAAGTTTTGTGCGATCTGCATTCAGGTTCTCGCGTTCCTTCGGAATAGCCCGCCGCCATTCCGGGTTTTCGTCGCGCCACAGAGGATAAAAATCAAAGCGCCTTCAGGCGCTGAGTCGCTGCGCAAGCTCTACAGACTCGTCTTCACTTCCACTTTGATGCCCGGTACTAAACGCACTTGCCCGTCCGTTACAACAGTCTCGCCTGCCTTGATTCCTGAGGCGATCACCGATTCGCCGTTGACGGTACGCTCCACTTTCACCGCGCGCGAATCCACCGTCATGTCCGGTTTAATCACAAAAATATAATCCCCCTCTTGCCCCGTCTGCACTGCCTGCGACGGCACCACCACGGCTTTCTCCTGTTCCGATAATCGCAAAATCACCGTCACGAATTCCCCGGGCCACAATCGCAAATCCGCATTGGGGAATGTTCCCTTCAACACAATCGTTCCTGTCGTCGGGTCAACCGTATTGTTCACAAACGTCAGGTATCCAGATTCCGTTTTCGTGTTGTCGGACGTGGTCGCTTCGATCGGGAGTCTGCCTTTTTTCATGTAGCCTTTGATCTCGTCCAGGTACTGTTGTGGCACGGAAAAATCCACATACACCGGAGAAATTTGATTGATAACCACCAGGATCGGAACATCGTTCGCCTTCACCACTGTCCCCGGATAAATCAGTTGGCTCCCAACGCGGCCGCTGATTGGCGCGTAAATCGAACAGTACGCGACTTGCAATTTGGCCGTCTCGATATTCGCCTGATCTGCTTGCACTGCCGCCTCGCTCGCGTCCGCGGTCGCAACATACTGATCATACTGTTCCTTGGCCACAATTCCCGACTGGAACAGTTTTTCGTAGCGCCCTGCCTGCACCTTCGCCAATTCCGCGCTGGCTTTATCCTTGTTCAAATTCGCTTGCGCTAGTTGAAGATTCGCCACAAACGGCCGGTTGTCCAGCGTCACAAGCAGATCACCCTTCTTCACGAATTGCCCCTGCGTGTAATGCACTTCTTTCACGATTCCGGCAACCTGCGATTCCACTGAAACAGTTGACGATGCTTCTCCCGTGCCAATGGCGTGCAGCTCGATCGGCATCGCTTTCACCACTGCCTTCGCCGCCATCACTGGCACGACTGGCGTATCCGGAGGGGGCGCGGCCTGTTCCGTGCACCCTGCGGCGCAAAGGACTGCTAGCGTACTGCAAATAATCGCCAGTTTTGAGAGTAGCCTCATTTTTCTCCGTGAAAACTCAGCTGTATTTCTCCGCGCAATCAAATCCGCCGCAATTCCTGGCTCCGCAAATTTCCTGCGAACCTTGTGCGCGCACGGATGTCCCGCATCCCACGACGTGAAGCTTCTTGCGGAACTCCACTGTAGCCTATCCGCTGACGGCCAATCAAATAGCCTCTCTTATATGTGACGTTCCTCCATGCCCATACGTTGCAGCCTGTGCTGGAACTTTTTCCCCATTCGCTGCTCGAAAAGCGCCTGTTTCCTACGAGTCACGCAAATCTCGGACCGTAGAGCGGCGCGCGAAATCGCGGCCGCGTTCTGTCTTTCGCAACAACTACTTGGACACAGCGAGCGCCCCCAGCATTTGACGCCGGCAATAAAGATTTTTAGCATTGCTCTTATACTTGTTCGCACTTTTTGGAGAGGAGTTCATGAGCACTCGCGTAACATTCGCATCCGCCGGCAAGAGGACCTCTCGCAAAATCAGGTATCTCCGCGCCCTGCTCATTTCTATACCGCTGATGCTCACTGTGTTGGCGCTCGCGGGATGTCCGCAGTATTACTCAAACGAAGAGGTGATCACACAGAGCAACGCTGAGAAGATGCCCTTCGCGAACACTGACGTCACGCTCAACGACGGAACCAAGCTGCACATCGCCCAGGTCGCCGGCACCAATGACTACTCTTTCAAAGGGGATGATTCCTCGAATGATACCGGTACCCTTCGCTTCCTGCATCTCAGGGGCGATCTCTTTGTCATGCAGAGGAAAAAGGACGGCAACGACGAAGCCTGGAGCTTCAGTTTTTATCGCATCCAAGCACACGACTACCAGGAAATTGAACCTGCCGATTCGGATGACTATTTTGCTCTAGCCTCTCGCTATCATGTCCAAATTAAACTAAACGACAACGCCGATCTTTTTCTATACGGCACCCAGAGCGACACACTCGCCTTTCTGCGTGCCCACAAGGACTTCAAGTTCCAGAAAGCCTCCAAGTCTGTTCATGTGCGGAAACCACCCCAGAATTAATTTTGTGTCTCGTCGTTCCCTGCACTTGCGCGTCTGTGCTACGATTTGGGGTTGTCGCAGAGGATTTGATCGCGCTCTGAATTGCAAAGTTGCGAATTATTTACAAGTGAAGTGCTCCCTGAGAGGAACGGATGGACACCAGTCAGGCCTCGCGTAACGGCAAACCTTATCTTTTGCCAGATAAACCGCTGCAATCGCTCGACGATTACATCGCCATCGGCGGCCTCAAAGGGCTCGAAAAAGCGCGCTCGATGACGGCTGATGCAGTAATCGCCGAGGTGAAAAAATCTGGCTTTCGCGGACGCGGCGGCGCTGGTTTCCCTGTCGGCATTAAATGGGCCAGCATCGCAAGCGATCCGTGCCCCACAAAATATGTTGCGTGCAACGCCACCGAAGGCGAGCCCGGCACATTTAAGGACCGCATGCTCATGCGCCGCAATCCCTATCAGCTTCTCGAAGGCGTTGCCATCGCCGCACACGCCATGGGCGCGCGCAAAGCGTTTATCGCCATGAAACGCACGTTCGACGAAGCCATCGAGCGCACTGCGTTTGCTCACCGGGACATGACCGCGCGCAATGCGCTTGGCGATATTCCGATCGAGTTCGTCTATGGTCCCGAGGATTATTTGCTCGGCGAAGAAAAGGCCATGCTCGAAGTGATCGAAGGCCGCGAAGCGATGCCGCGCGAAATGGATTACCCTCCATACGTTCTCGGGCTTTTCGCCGGCTATCCTTCATGCATTCCCGGCCAGACAAATCCCACGCTGGTCAACAATTGCGAAACGATGTCGACCATCACGCATATTATTCGCAATGGCGCGGACTGGTTCCAATCCATGGGAAGCGCGGACACGCGCGGACACACAATTTTCACTCTCTCTGGAGACGTGCAGCGGGAAGGCCTTTACGAGTTGCCGATGGGCACGACGATGCGCGAACTCATCGAGAAGTGGGGCGGCGGCTTGCGTCCCGGTCGAAAACTCAAAGCGATTTTCTCCGGCGTCGCCAGCGCGGGCCTTTACCCCGAGTCCATCGACACGCCGCTCGACTTCGGCTCGATGCGCAACGCGGGTTCGGGGCTCGGCTCCGCGGGCTTCATGGTTTACGACGATACGAATTGCATGGTGCAGGTCGCGCACATTTTTTCGAAATTTCTGTGGATCGAATCCTGCGGCCAGTGCCGCTCCTGCAAAGACGGCACGTACGAAGCCACGCGCGGGCTTGAAAATCTGATCAACGGCACCGGCAACGAAATCGATGTCGAAGCTATTCTCCAGGCCTCCATCAACGCGCCGCGCGGCAATCGCTGCTTTTTGCCCACGGAACATTCGCTGATCATCCCGAGCATCGTGCGCCGGTTCGGGCAGGAATTCGCCGAGCATTACAATCGCGGCTGCCGCAATTGCCGCGTCCCGATCCTCCCCAAAATGCACGACTACGACGAAGCCAAGCACGAGTTCCACTACACCCACGGCCGCCTGACGCCGTAGCCTTTCTTGTTGTCATCCCGCCTGCCCTGAGCGTTTTCGGCGAAGGGAGGACCCGCGCGCCGAGCCTGCCTACCGCTTGCCCGCCGTGGCAGGCAGGGAATCTGCTTCGGCTCTTTGCCTGACGCAACAATCCGCGAAAATAAATTGTTCCCTCTTCACGGCTTCTCCAGCGCGTAACGCAAAATCGCGAGCGCCGCAATTACCGCCGTCTCCGTGCGCAGAATTTCGCGGCCGAGGGACGCTTCGCGAAATTGATTTTTCGCCGCCAGCGCGAATTCGCCGTCCGTCCAGCCGCCTTCGGGACCAATCGCGAGGCAAACTTCGCTCGCGGAAACGCCTTGCAAGATTTCGCGCAACGGCTTCGCATCCGCGCGTTCGGACAAAATCATTTTCACGCTGGCGTCCGCCTGCGCAAACGCATCTTCGGTCTTCGCAGTTTCCGCGAGCACCGGCGGCCGCAATCTCCTCGATTGCTGCGCCGATTCCAACAGGATTTTGCGCCACCGTTCGGCTCGCTTCGTTGCCGCCAAAATCAGAGCCTTCTCGCTGCGCGCCGCCGCCAGCGGGACAATTTCCGTTACGCCCAGCTCCGTCGCTTTTTCGAGACTCCATTCCATGCGGTCAAATTTCACGACAGAGAGCAGCAGCTTTATTCGCAGCGCCGATTCGCGCGCGGGAATCTGCTCGATGAGCGCGAATTCAATCGCGCCGTTTCTTCCGCGCGCATTTTTCTCGACGCGCCCGAGCCACACTTGCTCGCCGTCGGTCAACTCGTAAACTTGTCCCGGCTCCGCGCGCAGCACGCGTCCCAGATGCTCGGCGGCCTCGCCGCGGAGTTCCGCGCGACCACCTGCGAATTTTTCAACGAAGAATCGTCGCCGCATCATTCACCCACCGAAAGGCCGAAAGTCAGAAAACGAAACTCGAAGATCGAAACTCGAAACTCGGAGCCGAAAAACGAGAGTCGCCGCGAGCTGGAGGCCGAAAGGGGACGGCCTGCAATCGCTCGAAAAGTGGGACCAAAGTGCGAAAAAACGAGGGCCGAAGAGCGCAGGCTGCAAAATGAAACTCATTACCGATCAAGAAAATGGAAGCAGCACATTGTAAAGCAGTTGCGCTTGCGGGACTGTGCATTCGATTACCGATCAAGACTGCGCGAATTTGGCAGTTGAAAGTTGGGAAACGAGCCGGGAAAAATGACTGGGGCAAGCCCACGGGGGAGATTGGTGACGGTTCAAGCCTGTTGTTTGGTTTGTTGTACGCCGCCGCCGCTCGCATGGTCGTAGTCGCGCTCTAACGACGTTAGCACGATGCGAGATGCCGCGATAGGGCGGGCGGCTGTGGTGTTTTGGCGGCCCGTCGCGGACCAGAGGGGAGGAACTTAATACTTCGCGCGGATGAGACGCGCGATAGGAAGAGAATCGACAACGCCCTTTTTGTCGGGGCTTAAGCCCCGACCTCCTGAGGCACGGTCCTTCGTGCATCGGAGGAACTGACGACGCCGAACCAGAAACAGTTAAGTGTGCCGCCCGCCATTACTAGGCCATCTAATCGCTCCGGAATTCGATTGACTAGGGCTCCCGTCATAGTATAGTGTACACATACATTGTACAATGAACGAACAGACGCCTATCTTGCGAATCGATCTGGCTTCCGAACGCCCGGCCTACGAACAGATCGTAAGCGGCTTGCGAATGCTGCTCGTGTCCGGCAGATTCCAGCCACAGGACAGGCTCCCGTCGGTGCGTCAATTGGCGGTGGATCTGGGAGTTCACCACAACACGGTGGCGGAAGCGTACCGGGTATTGGCGGAGGAGGGTTGGCTGAAACTCAACAGAGGCCGGGGTGCCGTTGTCGCAGACCGGCATGGTCCCAAGCCAACACCTGAAGCTGAGGAAAAATTCAGGCGCGTTCTGGAAGAATTAGTGGCTAAAGCGATCGCCGAAGGAGTTCCGCGGCCGACAGTTATAAGGCGAATTCTGGCGGTCTCAAGGAAATTGGCCTAGGACATACCGCACAGGGCTGTGGCACTTGGCTCTGCGACAGAAACGGAGGGGATATGGTTCTTCCTCACAAATTGTGGATCGTGGCTACGTTTTCCGTCGGACTGCTCGCGGGAATGTTAGCGCACGTTTGGCCGCAGTGGGCCCCCTCAAACGTTTATTTTGGAGTCCCGGTCCGCCCTGACTACAAGGCCTCTTCCGAGGGCCGCCGAGTTTTGCACTGGTATCGTGTCCAAGCCTGGCTGCACGTGTTGACCGGTTTTGGACTGATCAGCCTCGGAGTATGGGCCGGACACTCCCTTTACATTCGCATCGGAGCGCTCTGGTTCCTGGTCGGGTTGGTTGTGGCCGTTCAATGGGCGCGGAAAAATGTCATGCCTTCGCGGATAACTGCAGAAACAACCCGAGAGGCAACGCTCGACTTCAGGTCCCCGCATGTGCGGGGGGAACCAGCGCTGCTTTTGGGTCCGTTCGCACTGCTTGGAACGACAGCGATGTTCCTGCGCCAGGATTGGGCGGAAATATCGGCACGATTTCCGATTCGCTCAGACTTCAATGGCCATGCAACACGATGGGTGTATCGCAGTCCGCTGGGTGTCTACGGACCGTTGCTAATCGCGGGATTCATTTGTGCCGCAATATCTCTGTTGGCGTATGGTAGTTTGCATCGAGCGCGCCGTGTTGAAGCGGATCGACGCGTGCAAGGGAGGGGCGATTTTCTGCGCAGGCAATATTTTTGGCTCATCGGATTCAACTATTGGTTGGCCCTGACGTTTTCCGCTATGGTTGGAATGCTGCCTATAAGGAATTCACACATCAGCTCAGTTGTTGGGATCTTCACAGGACTCGCCTTTCTTGCTTTGATCGCATCAGGACTGGTGCTGAAGTTCACTCAGGGCGGAGGCGGACGGCAGAGTAACGATCTCCTTAACCTCCCCTTGAATTCCTCTGACAAAGCTGAGGGAACGCTGGAAGATTATTGGAAGGGTGGGGTGTTTTACTTCAACAGGAACGATCCCGCTCTCTTCGTGCCTGGACGGGGCTGGCGATACACAATGAATTTCGGCCACGTCATGGCTTTTTCATTTTTTGGGCTGATTGCGATTGGCGTGACAATCGCTGTCGCTGCGTTTTGGTGATGTCGATTCCCTGCCGTGCACCGGACGCGGGCCGCCGAAACGGCGATGGTTTGCTAAAGCCCCACGCTCACAAAACGAACATGGGGCACCCGAAAAGGCCAAGAAGGGAGGCGGCCGGGCACGCCTTCGGGCCGATGACTCCGATCGAGCCCCACGGAGGTAGAGGCGGCAGCCACGTTTATCGCCAGCGGAAGCAGGTCGTGTGTTGCAGAAGGCGAATCTTCGGTGCGTTTTCGCACGACGGCTAAAGCGGCGACGAGCCGCCGCACTCCAAAAGAAAAGCCCCACGCTCAGAAATCGAGCATGGGGCACCCTGAAAAGCCAAACCTTAGAGTATGTTCCACCGGAAAAAACCAATCCTAAAGGCTGGGCCACCGGCGCGACTAGTTTGCTGCCGCCTCTTTCATGATTTTCAGAATCGTGTCCTCGACTTCCTGCGCCACGTCCTTCAGTTGCGGCGAGTTGAACATCGCCAGAAGCGTTGTTGGCTTCAAAGTAGCCAAAATGGTTTTACCGCCCTCCTCGTAAATGGAGATCCGGCACGGCAGTGCGGTGGAGACGCTCATGTTTTGGTCGAGAACCTTCTTGGCTTGTTGCGGCTGACAGACCTCGAAAATCAGACATGCCCGTTCAAAATCCACGCCCTTCTTCACCATGGTCTCTTGGAGGTTGTGCACCTGCATGACGCCAAAGTGATTGGCCTGAACGGCAGCCTGCAAGGCAGCGGCAGCCTCGCTCACCGTTTTGTTCGTAGATAATTTGACTAGCATAGGTTTCCTTTCATGCGTAACAGGTCAATTCACAGGCGGGTCGTGAACGCAGGATTATTTCTTGGACATCTTGCTAATCAAGACCACTAGTAGGACGACGACCACTATGCCGATCAACGTCCAAGTCCACATCCCTCCGCCCATCCAACCGCCCATGTGTCCCTGCATATAGTTCATCATAAAAATCCTTTCGTTGCGCTGCGGCCAACCCATTATTCGACGAGATCATGTTAGATGCGGCCGGGAAAAGAATCTGTCCACTTAGGCACACATTAGAAGCTCGCGTATATGCACGCGAACCCGCTGCGTCATCGACCCCGGGCGCCCACCAAAGCGGCGTCGAGCCGCCTCCAAAAAACCCCCACGCTCACAAGGCGAGCATGGGGCACCCGAAAAAGCAAAGCCAAGAAGGAAAGGCACACAAGCTGAAAGCCTGTGCCACGTCAAAAGCAGGTGCCTGCCTGCGGCAGCAGGCCGCCGCACTCGAAAAGAAAAGCCCCACGCTCACAAGGCGAGCATGGGGCACCCGAAAAAGCAAAACCAAGAAGGAAAGGTACACAAGCTGAAAGCCTGTGCCACGTCAAAAGCGGGTCCCTCACCTCCGTTCGCCAGAAGCGGGCGACCGGGTTCCCTTCGCGCCTCAGTGCAGCCGGGATGACAACCAAAGGCAAGGGCGTGCGGAGTCAACTGAAGATGTCTTTCACTTTGTCGAAGAAGCTGGAGCTGCGCTCGACGGGCTTGTTTTCGACTTTGACGACGCGGTGCAACTGCTCGAAGAGGGCTTTCTGCTCCTTGGTCAATTTGGACGGGATGGCGACGCGGACGTTGACGTAGAGATCGCCTTTGCCGCCGTGCGGGTCGGGCAGGCCTTTGCCCTTCTTGCGAAAGAGAGTGCCGGGCTGGGTGCCCTCGGGAACCGAAAGGCTCTCGTCGCCGTGAAGCGTGGGAACGCGAATTTCCGCGCCGAGCGCCGCTTGCGCGATGCTGATGGGAACGTTGCAGTAAAGATCGGCGCCGCGTCTTTCGAAAAACGAGTGCTCGCTCACTTCGATGAAGGCGTATAAATCGCCGGCGGGGCCGCCATTCGCGCCGGGTTCGCCTTCGCCGGGGACGCGCAGGCGCATGCCGTTGTCAACGCCCGCGGGAATGGCGACTTCGATGGTGCGCGAACGCTCGATGCGTCCCTGGCCGCGGCATTCGGCGCAGCTTTCCTTGATGGTTTGACCCGCGCCGCCGCATGCGGGGCAAGTCCGCGAAACGGCGAAAAATCCCTGCTGATAATGCAATTGCCCGTGGCCCTTGCAAGTGCCGCAGGACTGCATGCCGCTGCCCGGCTTCGCTCCCGTGCCGTGGCACGTTTCGCAATTTTCCATGCGCGGAATTTTGATTTTGGTTTTAACGCCGGCGGCCGCGTCTTCGAATGAGAGCTTCAGGTCGTAGCGCAAATCGGCGCCGCGTTGCGCGCGGGAACGTCCGCCGCGACGTCTGCCGCCGCCTCCGCCGAAAATATCCTGAAAGCCGAAAATGTCGCCAAAGACGTCCTGGAATTCCTCGAAGATCGTTCCCATGTTGCTCGTGTCAAACACCTGGCCGTTGATTCCCGCGTGGCCGTAGCGGTCATACGCGGCGCGCTTCTGCGGATCGGAAAGGACGCTGTACGCTTCGCTGGCCTCGCGGAATTTGTGCTCCGCGTCGGCTTTATTTTCCGGGTTGCGGTCCGGATGCCATTTCAACGCAGCTTTGCGATACGCGCTCTTGATTTGCTCGCTGGTCGCTTCGCGCGTGACTTCGAGCACTTCGTAATAATCTCGTTTGGAAGTCGAAGGCATTCTGTAGTCTCAATTCCCTTCTTGAATTAGTTTGCTGAGGAATTTGATGCTGAATCCTGCCCCTCAGGATTCACAGCGACGCGCACCATCGCGGGGCGCAGCACTTTTCCGTGAAAACTGTAGCCTGCCTGCAATTCTTCGAGCACGGCGCCATCCGGCTGGTCGCTGGTTTCGACGCGCTCGATGGCGTGATGGACATGCGGGTCGAACGGCTTGCCTTCAGTTTCGATGCGCTGCACGCCCTGCTTCGCGAGCACGTCAAAGAGTTGCTTGCGAATCAGCTCGAAACCCTTGCGATATTCGTCATGCGCGGCATCGCGATGCGAGGAAATGGCGCGGTCGAATGCGTCGAGCACGGGCAACAGATGCTCGACGAGCGTTTCGGCTCCGCGATGGCGTTCCTGATGGCGCTCGCGCTCGATGCGCTTGCGGTAATTATCGAAATCCGCCTGCAAACGGACGAGCGTGTTTCGCAGATCCGTTTTCTCGGCGACAAGCTTTTCGAGTTCTAGAACCGCCGCAGTTTCCGCCGGCGCATTATCGTTGGCATCGGTTTCCGCGCTGCATGCGTTCGCGTCTGTCCTTGGCTCCTGTTCCTTTTCCGAATCACCACGCCTGCTCACGGCAGTTTATCCCCCTTCGATTCCTCGGAAAAAAATTGCGACATCAGCGCGACGACGGTAATCACGCGCTCGTAATGCATGCGCATCGGGCCCAATATTCCGAGGGTTCCCTGAGCCTGATCGCCGCGACGGGCCTGCTGGCCGCTAGTGTAAGGAGCGCTCACCAGCGCGAGGTGTTTGCCCGCGTTCGACATTTTCTCGACGCCGAGTTCGACGTGCACAGGCTCGGGCCCCTCGATGCAGCCACTCAGCAACGCAATCAGGCGGTCGCGCTCCTCGATGGTTGTCAGCAATTCGCCGAGCTGCTCCTGATTTTGAAATTCCGCCGCGGCCGCGAATTGCGCCGCTCCGCCGATGTAGACAACGCGCTCGGCGTCTTCGCCCAGCAATTTCGGGTCGCAGAGCATCAACGCGCCGCTTGCCAGCTTCTCGTAACGTTCGCGGTCGCGTTCGAGTTGCGCCTCGAGGTCCGCGCAGATCGCTTCGAGCGTCCATCGCGGATAATGGTTGTTCAAATATTCGGCGATGCGGTCGAGTTCCGGTTGCAGGAAATGCGCGCTCCGGTCGAATGCATTTGTCGCGCGTGATGCCGCCGCCAGTGACCAGCACGACGAGCACGCGGCCGTCGGGCAGCAGAAGAAAGCGCATGTGCTCGACGAGCGTGCGCGAAAGCGGTGGCGAAACGATGATTCCCAGGCCGCGCGAAACGGCCGCCAGCACGTTGCTCGCGCGTTCCATCATGCCTTCGGGAGTGGTCGCGGCATCGAGTTCGCGGCGAATCCATTCGCGGTCCTCGGTGCGCGGCGTGGCTTGCGCGGCGATTTGTTCCACATAAAAACGGTACGCAGAGGCCGTCGGCACGCGTCCTGCGGACGTGTGCGGCTGGTACAGCAGGCCTTCGTCCTCGAGGTCCGCCATGATGTTGCGGATTGTCGCGGAACTGAGCGGCTCGGCGTGCATGCGCACGATGGTGCGCGACGACACTGGTTCGCCCGTCTCGATGTACGCGCGCACGACTTCGGCGAGCACTTGCCGGTGGCGATTTTGTTGTAACGCTGGAACCGCGGTCATGAGCCTCGAATCATCATTAACAAATTGCGGCATGCAGGCAAACACTGCTCTGCCTGTATTTTCAGTGTAACCATCACGCGCGGCAGCGTCAACTTGAGGGCGCGAAAGGAACAAGCAGGCAGGCCAAACTACATAAAGACGCGCGCTACCGTTACCCGGGGGAGAGGAGTAGCGCGCTCGGGGGCCGAATGAGCCGAGCGCGCTCGAATACAGCGGACACGTCACATCGCTGAAACGCTACTGCTTGTCGTAGACTGCGGTGCTGTGATTCTTTTTGCCGCTTGCATCGGTTGCCGTCGAAGTCACCGTGCGGCTCTTGCCGTCGGCTGACATGACGATGCGTCCAAAGGCGGCAATCTTCCCGCCGCTCTTTTCGGTAAACGCCAGCGTGCGCATGCCGATTTTGCGGTAGGACCGCGTGCTGCCCTCTGAACCGCCGGTGAGCGGATAAGCCTTGCCGTCGAATTTGCCCGTCCAAACGTTATGCACTGATTTGCCCGCGCTGTCGACCCCATCGACCGTGACTGTTATGTTGTCGCCTGAGGCTTCGTAGGTGACCGTCGTGTTCTTCGTCGCCCCGGCCCCGAATTTCGACTTCGCGTCGTTCAGTTTCCACGTGCCTATGAAGGGGTTCTGGGCGAAGCAAACCGCTGCTGTGAGCAAACAAAACGCAAGAGTCACTGCTACCCTCGTTGCTTTCATATCCTCTCCTCGTTGAGAAAGTTAAGCTGGGTTTCCGTTTGACCTGCCGAGTGGCTGCCGTTATACACCTCAATTTCGTCCATGGGAAGCCAAATCGACGTTCGTTGCGAGTGTCTCCCCTCCTGAGCCGTGCGACGTGCGCATATCCCATCCAACGGCATGACTGTTCGTTGCTGCCGCATTTTTAGAAGATGATTGCTCGCGGGATGGGCGTGGCTTATGCTGTTCGGCGTTTGCCGGACTGTGCGGGCTTTGGAGGGCGCGATGAGGCTTTCGGCGGGTGCGCATGTTTTTGGAGTGGTGGTGCTGGTGTTTTGCGTGGCCGGACAGGGATGGGCGCAGAACACGCCGCCGCCGCTTTACACTCCGGCCAACGCGGGCGCGCCGCTTTCGACGCGCGTGGTCAATTACCAAATCGATGCGCATCTGAACGCCGACAAGAAAAGCATCGACGCCACCGAATACCTAACCTACAAAAATCTCACCGGCAAGCCGCAGCAAACTTTTCCGTTCCATCTTTACCTGAATGCGTTTCAACCCAAGTCCACATTCATGACGGAAGTTCGCCTCTACGGTACGCGCGGGACGAGCGCCGGCGCGGGCTGGGATCCGAAGCATTACGGCGCGATTACCATTTCGAAATTCGAAGTCGAGGACATGGGCGACCTCACGAGCAAAATGCAATTCATCCAGCCCGACGACCACAACGCCGATGACCACACCGTGATGCAAGTCACGCTGCCCAAGCCCATCGCGCCCGGAGCATCGGTGCAATTCCGCATGACGTTTCACGACCAGCTTCCCGAAGTGGTCGAGCGCACGGGCTACAAACGCGATTTCTTCATGGTGGGCCAGTGGTTTCCGAAGGTCGGCGTGTGGTGGCAGAACGCGTGGAATTGCCATCAATTTCACGCCACCACGGAATTTTTCTCGGACTTCGGCACGTACGACGTGCGCGTGACCGTCCCTATGAATGAAATCGTCGGCGCGGGCGGCGATTTGGTGGCCAGCGAAAACAATGGCGACGGCACGAAGTCGCTGACATTTCATTCCGAAGACGTGATCGATTTTTCGTGGACGGCCAGCCCGCATTTCATCGACGTCGAAGATTCGTGGACCGGCAGCGCGGGCACGGTGAAGCTGCACGTGCTGATGTCGCCGGGGCACATGGCGTCCGCGCCGCGATATATTCACGTGCTCAAGGGCGCGATGACGCTTTTCGACAAATGGTACGGGCCGTATCCTTATGACCGGCTCACTGTCGTCGATCCTCCGCACGGCGCGGAAGACGCGGGCGGCATGGAATATCCCACGCTGATAACAGCGGGAACCGGGGCCGGATCTGCTGACGCCCAAAGGCGTGCTGCTGCCCGAAGTGGTCGTCGAGCACGAATTCGGCCACCAATATTGGTACGCCATGGTGGCCACGAACGAATTCGAAGACGCGTGGATGGACGAGGGCATCAACAGCTACACGGAATGCAAAGTGATGGCCGCGCTCTATGGCGACAAGACTTCCGCGTTGCGATTTCCCTTCGCGCAGATGAGCGATTTCGCGGAGCAGCGCCTGAGCTACCTCTCCGAACCGGACACGGACCCGTTGACGCGCTTCGGCTGGCAATTCATGAACGACGGCGCTTATGGCGGCGTGACCTACGGCAAGACCGCGACTGTGCTGCTGACGCTCGAAAGGATCATCGGCCCGGCCAAAATGCGGGAAGCGATGCACGAATATTTCATGCGCTATCGCTTCAAGCATCCCACGCCCGAAGACTTCATGAACACGGTTCAGGAGGCGGCGGGCCAGGATTTGAGTTGGTATTTCGATCAAGCGTTCAAAGGCACGCAGATTTTTGATTATGAAGTGGACAGCATTCGCTCGGATCGCGCCGATTGGTACAACGAATCTGGCGCCGCGGCGAAACACGATTCGCTGAAAAAAGCCGCGCCCGAGTATCGCGATACAGTGGTCGTGCGGCGCAAAGGCGATTTTATCGCGCCGGTGGATCTGGAAGTAAAATTCGACAATGGCGAAGTGGCGCGCGAGCACTGGGACGGCAAAGACCGCTGGATTCGCTACTCGTACACGAAGCCCGCAAAAATCGTCTCCGCCGAAATCGACCCGCAGCACAAAATGTGGATGGATCGCGATTTCTACAATGACAGCCAGACTGCGGCGGCGGATGGGCGCGCGACACGGAAGATCGGCAATATTTTTCTTTTTGTGAGCGAATGGTTTTCGCAGTTGCTGGCGTATCTGACGTAGGAATTTCGCCGGAGGAGCAACACGATGGCGCAGCGCGACGCAAGCGCATTTTGGGGAGGCGCGGGACTTGTTTGGCGGCGCCAGCGCGTTCTTTGGTGGATTTTCGCGGTGAATTTCATTCTCGCGTTTTTCTCGATCCACGGAGTCGTGCCGCGCATCGGCAACGTCCTCGACCACAGCCTGGCGGCGCAGCGCCTTGTGAATGGTTTCGACTTGGGCGCGTTCAGCGAATTGATCGTTGCAGCCGGGCATTTCGCCTCTGAGCGTGTCGCCTGCGGCGATGGCTTATTCTCTGGTGTTTTTTGTGTTCATGCTGTTCGTCACGGGAGGGATTCTCGAAGTCTATCGTCGCGACAGCCGCGTGAGCACCGCGGAATTTTTCGAGTCGAGCGGCGCGTTTTTCTGGCGCTTCGTTCGCCTGGTGATTTTTTTGCTGCTCTGCATGATCCCCGTCGCTATTTTCGACGTAATCCTGCGCACCATTGGCAATCACATTGACGAACGCGCCATCTCTGCAATGACCATCGTGTGGTTTCGCGTCGCCGCCGGCATCGTTCTATTGTTTTTGCTTATGGTTCTGCGGCTGTGTTTCGACATGGCCGAAGTTCATTCCGTCGCGCAGAATGAACGCAGGATGCGGCGGTCGCTCGCGGTCGCGTGGCGTCTCACGTTCGGAAATTTCGGCAGGCTGTTCTGGCTTTATTTCAGCATCAGCATTGTGGCGTGCATCGGTTTTGGATTTGGGCTGTGGCTGTGGATGTACGTCCTGCCGCCGACGGCCATCACCGGCGCATTTTTCCTGAGCCAGGCGATGATTCTGTGGTGGCTTGCGAACGCGGCTGTGGCAGCGGTCGAGCGAAACGCTGTGGTATCAGCGCAATTTCGTGCCCGCCGCGCCCCCCGCGTCATACACGCCCGCAACGTATCCGGTCGTCGCGCCGCAAACGCCGCCATCGCCATTGCCGCCGCCGTCGAACACCGATCAAGTGTGACTGCAAGTTCGAGGAACCGATACAGAATCATCCAAGCGCAAATCGCCTTAGGCAGAGGCCGCCGTCAAACGAACGATTAGCTCTCATGGCGAGCGGACCTGACCCCGAGGAGCAGACCCGCACCCGTGAAAAGAAAGAACAATCCCGACACAATAAGAAGCAAGTTCTTGCTCACAGACTGCGACAACCCTAAGGGCTCGGGAGGCGAGCCAGGTTTTGCCTCGTCAGGTAGCTCCGTTACGCTCACCCCCGCCTCCACAGCATCGGCGTACCATTTCGGCTGAGAATCTCCTAAGAATTCGCCCTCAACGAGCGCATTCCGCCAGTCCGGGTACATGTTCAGAAAATCGTCGATAAGAGTTTTGTCGTTGCCACTGTTGTACGCGGGTTCTTTGGTCCTCATCGCCCGCAGTAGTTGGTTGCGAGTCAGCCGAAGCCCGGCAGGAGGTGAGTAATTCTGCGTCGGATCGGGGATGAAACCTTGGTTGGAAATCCGGGTCGCATCATATTCTGAAAGGAATTGTCCCAAGCTCGCGTCGGACAACTTGGCAAACGTCGGGTCGATTTTCGCGAGGGCCTTTCTCTTGCCAGCAGAAGAAAGAGATTGGAACTGCGGATCAGCGATCAAGGATTGTACCGCATCCGTTTGTCGAAGTTCGGAGAGCGGAACGGTAATGGTCCGAGCGCACATCGGAGGATACCGACGCAAGGGGGGACGGTAAGAGTGGGTAGTTGTTAGCTAATTCGGTATCCGGCGTTCAAACCTGGCGACTTCCTCTTGATATCGTTTTCCCTCTACGGTGAGAATTGCAGTCGTAAGTTAGCGTCACCACGATAATCAGGGCGCCACAAGCTAAGAACAAAATATGCACGAATCGGTCACTGGAGCCAAAGGCCCACGCGAAGGCTACACCGAGCAAAACAACACCCAGCGCACTTTTTACAGATTCGCCGGAAAGCAGGAAGGCTCCCGCAGCAATCAGCGTCACAAAAAGTGCCGCCCTGTGCCTGCGGTTGAGTTGAAGGGCTAGGAACATACATTCGTCGCCGACGCCGCTGGGATCATATCACTGATCGCATTTCGCCAGCTCCGCGAAGACCGTCACAGTGCCGTCTGGGAGGCTCGCTTCCAAGAAGCACACCCACATTTCCGGTATATGCGTCAGAAGGGGAGAGTAGCGGGTGTCACTATATTCAAAAGTTGCGTCCGCTAAATCCGCCTCAAACGAACGCCCCGAAGCATCCTCGCAAAGAACTGTCTTTCGATACGGGGACACCTCTTTGATTAGACACGTGGGTCCTTGCGCCATGTCTATGGTTTCGCCGTCCTCGTCAACCCCGACGGGAATGACCGTAAGATATGCGATATGCGCCGACTTCTCTATCCAGCTCTTGAAGATCAGCAAAGCGTCGTCCCAAGAGGTCATGTTCTGGCCGTTTTCGACCTGTTAACCTGCCGAGTTATCGATTTGGGCGCGCTGGAGATGATCTGAATAGTCGATGTAGATTGTCTTCCACTCGGAGTAGAAATCGAGGGCGGGCGCGCCGGATTCGCGATGACCGTTGCCCGTTTGCTTGGTGCCGCCGAAGGGCAGATGCGTTTCCGCGCCAATCGTCGGCGCATTCACGTAGACGATGCCCGTATCCAAATCGCGCTGCGCGCGGAACGCGTCATTCACGTTGCGCGTGTAAATCGACGACGACAATCCGTACTTCACGCCGTTCGCAATCTCAATTGCTTCGTCGAGACTGTTCATCGGCATCACGGAAACGACGGGCCCGAAAATTTCCTCCTGGCAAATCCGCATCTTCGGATCGCAATCGATGAACACCGTTGGCTCGTGGAACCATCCTTTGGCGTGCGCGCCTTTGTTCAATCGATTTCCGCCGGTGGCGATTTTCGCGCCTTCCTGCTTGCCGATTTCGACGTACTTCATCACCGTCTGCAATTGCGTTTCGTTAATCGCCGGGCCCATGTCGATATCCGGCTGCAAGCCGTCGCCGACGCGCAATTTTTTCGCGCGCGCCACGAATTTGTCGACGAACTCCTTGTAGACTTTTTTGTGCACCGCGACGCGGCTCGCCGCTGTGCAGCGCTGGCCACTGGTGCCGAATCCGCCCCAGATCGCGCCATCGACGGCGAGGTCAATATTCGCGTCGTCCATCACGAGAATAATATTTTTGCCGCCCATCTCCAGATGGCAATGCTTGAACGTGCCCGCGCAGGCCAAGCTCACGATGCGCCCCACTCCCGTCGAGCCGGTAAAACTCACGAGCTTCACGTCCGGATGATTCATCAGCGGCGCGCCCACGTCCGGGCCCGTGCCGCTCACAATATTTGCAACGCCCTCCGGCAGCCCCGCTTCCTCGAGAATCTGCACCAGGTAATATGTCGAGAGCGGCGTATCTTGCGCCGGCTTGATGACCACGGTATTTCCGCAGACGAGCGCCGGCATCATTTTCCACGACGGAATCGCGATGGGAAAATTCCACGGCGTAATCAATCCGCAGACGCCGATGGGCGAGCGCACGCTCATCGCGAATTTATTCGGCAACTCCGAAGGAGTCGTCTGGCCGAACAGCCGCCGCCCTTCGCCGGCCATCAAATAGGTCATGTCGATGGCTTCCTGGACGTCGCCGCGCGTCTCGGCCAGCACTTTGCCCATTTCGCGAGTCATGTCGCGCGCCAAATCTTCCTTGCGCTGAATCATGATTTCCGCCGCACGAAATAAAATCTCCGCGCGCTTTGGCGCCGGCGTCAGCCGCCACTTATCGAATGCTTTCTTCGCCGCTTCCACCGCGCGGTTCACGTCCTCCGCGCTCGACGCCGGAAAAATTCCCACCAAATCTTCCGTGTTCGCCGGATTGCGGTTCTCGATTCCCTTCCCGCCCGACGCCTCCACCCATTCGCCGTTGATGTAATTCTTATGTGCATGCTGAAACACTGCGGTTGCCATGAAAGCCCCCTCGAAATGCTGCGTAGGATACGAACTTATCAAGGCTTCCCAGCGGCGTCAACGGAGGCTTGTCTCGAGTCTGCTTAGAAGGCGAGGTGTGTCGGTTAAAAGCCACAAGGTCTGGTCAGAAAACCAAAATAGCGTTTGCGGTATTTTGTATCCGAAATCACAAGTAAAAGACTTTGCGAAGGGGCAAGTATGAAAAGCCACAAATATCTGCATCTCGGTGAATCAGTGCAAACCGGGGAGTACTGGGCCTCATGCGTCTAATACACATCGAATCAATCGATTACAGATCAAACGCAAGCGGGTTTTTCCGAATTCCATTCTGGGCCTCAGATTGCACTACTACTGCCGAGGGGTTGTATAGGTAGCTTGCAAACGCGTGGAGGCGAGTCAAAAATGAAGTTTCTTAAGGCAGCTCTGGCAGGAAGCTTACTTCTGCTTATTCTTGGGTTTGCATCGAATGCCTCGGCGTCGCCGGTTGTTATCAACCTAACGACGAATAATATTGGCGTCGCCGGCTCCGTGGGTACTATCACGATCACCGACATCGCGGGGGGCATCCAAGTATCGTACGCCATGAATTCGGGCTTTGGCGTTAAGCTTCAGGGCGGGGACTTGGAGTTCAATACGAGCTACAGCGGTTCGATTGGCGCGGGCAACGTCGCCTTCACCAGCATCACGCCGCTCGGCGGTTCAGCGGCCTCCAACCCGAGCATGACATTTGCTTTTGGCAACGGTAATGCCGGGCCGTATCACCCGTATTCGCTCGACATATCCAACCTGAAGTGTAGTTCCTGCGCGAATGGCACTGTGGTGGCGCAGGACCTCACTCTTACGATCACGGGCGTGACCGGACTGGACGCCGCCAATTTCCTGACGGTGAACAGCAACGGTTACTTCGCGGACCTTCATTTCTTTTGCTCCACTTGCGCGCCCACAGGCGGATCAAACACGGGCTTCGCTACGGGAACGCCGACCTCGCCGACTCCTGAACCAGCATCCTTGCTGCTTCTCGGCACGGGCTTGCTGGCGATGGGCGGAGTAATCCGCCGGAAACTCGGCGCGTAATTACTGGTTCTGTTTTCAGCTGTTCGGGGGCAGAGGCGCTTCGTGCGTGACGGGGACCGCGAAGCTCCCCTGCTTCCACCAGCTTCCCTCCCGAATAACCGTTCCGCCCCCAAGTCATGCGCTGAGCTGGTATTCCATGACTGGTAGCACGCGCCCAGTGCGAAGCGAGGATGTCTTTTCGCCGATGCGCACCGCGCCCTGACGCGCGTAAAACGGCTCCGCGTAGGGATCAGATACCAGCACAATTCGCTGGAAACCTAAATCGCGCGCCACGCTCACTGCATAATCCCACAGCCGCCGCCCGTATCCCTTGCCAATATCCTCCGGCTCAATGAACAGGTCGTCGAGCTCCACCGTTCCCGGATCAATCGGCACCAAACTGCAAAATCCGACTGGCTTACCCGCCGCTTCTAGGATGTACACGTGAAAGTCCGGCATAAACTTTTCGGGTCGCAGCGTTAAATCCGGCCTGACGTCCTCGAGGAACGCGCGATCGTAAGGCCAATGGGCCTTCGAGCGCATGGCCAACTCGGTCAGGAAACCGCTCTCTTCCGGGTGCGCGCGTCGAATTTGCAAAACCTCATCCATGTGCTTTGACAATTAGATGAAAGTGTTCGCGGAAACGCTTCGCGACAGTTGCGTTTTTGCCGTCAAGTGTCGCGCGCCCTGCATCCTTGCGCAAATATTCATCCCGCCGCGCGGGCGGCTCGCTCTGCTACAATGCAGCGCCGAGAACGAATTCCGCGAGAACGCGCGTCGTCAGGAGGCAAGTTTGCCCGGAGGCGTCCAGCCACCACCGGCGGAAATCGCCGATTCGGCATTTCCGTCGCAATCGCGCGCGCCGTTCGGCGGCACGCCGCGTCGCGAGGTGCCGCTGGCCACGAACGTTTACGCCCTGGCCATTTTCGCGACGCTTTTTCATTTCATTTTTTCCGGCCAGTACGGCTACTTTCGCGATGAACTTTACTACGCGGCCTGCGGCCAGCATTTGGCCTGGGGCTACGTGGATCAAGCGCCGCTGATTGCGTGGATCGCGCGCCTCGAGCGCACACTGCTCGGCAATTCGCTTTTCGCGCTGCGATTTTTCCCCGCGCTCGCTGCCGCGGGCAAAGTGATTCTCGCGGGCTGGATGGCGCGCGAGCTCGGCGGACGGCGCTTTGCTCAATTCCTGGCCGCGCTCACGGTGCTCGTCGCGCCCATTTACCTCACCTTCGACAATTTTCTTTCCATGAATTCCTTCGAGCCGCTTTTCTGGATGGCCTGCGCGACAATTCTGATGCGCATTCTGAATGGCGGCTCGGAGAAATTGTGGCTGCTCTTCGGCTTTGTGGCAGGCGTGGGAATTTTGAATAAGCACTCGATGCTTTTTTTCGGCACGGGCGTGTTCATCGGACTCTGGCTGACCCCCGCGCGCCGCGAATTCGCAAAAAAATGGATCTGGCTGGGCGGAGCGATCGCATTCCTGATTTTTCTGCCGAACTTGATTTGGGAGATACGCAACGGCTTCCCGACCATCGCTTTGTTACACGCAGTGATCGGCACAAAATACAGCACGCTAACGCCGTGGCAATTCATCTGGCAGCAAGCGCTGCTGACGCTGCCTCTCTCCGCGCCAATTTGCCTGGCAGGCCTGTGGTTTTTGTTCTGGGGACCTTCGCGCGCCGCTGCGAACTATGTCGCACCAGGGCTTGCGGGAAAACTCGCGCAGGGAATCTACGCCCCGCTCGCCTGGGCCTACGTGATCGTCCTCGCGGAAATGATTGCACTGCACGGCAAAATTTATTACCTCGCGCCAGCCTATCCCATGTTGCTCGCCGCCGGCGCGGTGTGGATCGAGTCGCATCTGCCGTTGCGTGCGGAGAAACCGCTGAAAGCGTGGTTATCCAAAACAGCGATTGTCGCGCCGCTCGCCCTGGGAGGTTTGATTGCCGCGCCGCTCGCGATGCCGATTCTTCCCGTAAAATTGGCGGTGAAGTATTGCCGCTTCTGGGACGTAGACGCAATTCACCCGGAAAATGTCCCACTCGGCAAACTGCCGCAGCTTTTCGGCGATATGTACGGCTGGCGTCACCAAGTGCAGGCCATTGCGAACGTTTTCGACGCGTTGCCCGCCGCCGATCGCTCGCAGTGCGCTGTCCTCGCGCTGAATTACGGCGAGGCTTCAGCCGTGGATTACTTCGGTTCCGCGTATCATTTGCCGTCCGCCATCAGCGGGCACAATCAATATGGACTTTGGGGCTCGCGCGGATATTCGGGCAACGTCGTGATCACGATTGGCTACACGGAAAATCAATTGCGGAACCTGTTCGCCGAGGTGACGCTCGCGGCGCGCATCTCGCCGCCCTACGCCATCCCTGAGGAATCGAATCTCGGCATTTACATTTGCCGCAAACCCAAAAAGCCGCTGCCGCAAATATGGTCCCGCCTCCGCTGGCTCGGCTGAACTGCTCGGCATGCAACGACACATCTGCCAGCCAGCGCACTATTTGGCGATAGTGTAAGACAGGCCACGCAACCGACCGAGTAATTTCGTTTACTAAAGATAGCTACGGCGGAAGACACATTCAGAGGAAGGGCTTTAGATGGAAAACTCTGGTTTCTCCCGGATACTCATTGTAAGGCAACGAGGTAACACGCAACTCATCTTTCCCAATAATCTCACATCGAGCTTCGGCGGCCGGATCGAAAACATATAGATTCCTGGCAATCTCCACCGGAAAAATCAAAGTGCGCTCCTGGTCCACAGCAATAGAAAAGTTGCAAGGAGCGCCACAATTGAGCCGATAAAGGGCAATCCGATAGCCGTCGACGCTAGCGGTGGAAACAAGTTCGCTGCCACCCCCGAGGAGTAGATCTCCAAATGCGAACGGAATCGTCACAAACATGACCGGAACCAAAGCTCCAATAAACAGAACTCGTGTCAGGCGCCGAGTGAAAGCACGTGAGTTCAGTGCCAAAGAAAATGCCATCCAGGGAAACAACAGAATCAACAGATGGAAAATCGTGTTCAACGCAGATACGGTAAACCGAATGTGTGGACCTGAGCGAAAAAAAGGAGACCACCAATAGAGAGTGTCGAATGCGAAGGCGAAGAGGAAAAGAAACATCAACAGCATGTCGCGACGAGCATTTGTAAACCAGGTGCTGGGCTTCGAGGTGTTTTCAGCGTCTCGCACGGCCGAATTATCGCCCGGGGGTTTTTGGTACAGGTGGAGCAGCAGTCGAATTGGGTGATTGGCTTGACGATTGATTGCCCTGCACGACTGGCTGCGGCGCGCTTAGCCCCGCAACATCGGAGCCTAACCCTAATTTCTGCAGGCTCAGTGCGTCGAGCTTGCCAGTTGGGGGCAGCCCATTCGCTGTTTGAAAACGCCGCAGCGCCTCTTGCGTACCGCCGTCCCACCTGCCATTGGGATTGCCCGAATAATATCCGCCGCGCCCGAGCGCGGACTGGATTTCCTCGGTCCGATCAGCGGCCGGCTGCCTGGGCAGCGTGACATGATGGCGCCTTCTGCGGTACCGAATACGCCGTTTGCGCCTCGGAGTCTTTTTGTAGGAAACGTTTCGCAAACCGGCTTTGCTCGATTTCGCGCGCGCGGGCTTCCGTGCAGTGCGCTTCGAAGCACTCTCCACACGATGACTCGCGGTCTTGTGTATCGTCACATGAGGTTTTACGTGTATCACCCGATGCCGCGTCGCACTCGCGCTCAGCGGCACAGCGCAGAACGCCAGCGCGAGCAAGGCAGTCCCTATCAGTCCCAGCAGCCCGCGCGTGACCTTCTGCAGCGATAATCGCATTTGCAAATGCTGTCTCATTTGGTCTTTTTGCCGCTCCTGCTAAGACTCTACTGCCCCGGTTGCGGAATCGTCCCTGCGCGGAACACGGTGTACTGCTGCCCCGTTCCATCCGGATGCACGACCTTGAACAGCACATCCTCGCCCGGTTTCAATGTCGCAATTTCCCGCTTGTAATCCTGCATGTTCGTGACTGCCGCATGATTGATTTCGACAATCACGTCGCCGCGCAGGAACTTGATGTCGTCCGCGAAACTGGTAGGCTCCACATCGCTGACAATAACGCCCGGCTGGCTCGCGCTCAATCCCAGATGCCGCGATATCTCCGGAGTCAGTCCTTCGACGTGCAGTCCAAACGACGTCGGCGCTGCTTCCTCGTCGCCACTGGACGACCCATTCGTTTGGCCGGCGTCCTCCGGAAAAATCTTCGACATATCCGCGACGTTCACCGAGACGGTCTTCGTTTTTCCGTTGCGCACATAACGCAACGCGACCGAATGTCCAATCGGCGTATCCACCACGGGATTGATCAAGTCCGATCCTGCGCGCACCACCTGTCCATTGATCTGCGTGATCACGTCGCCGGGCTGAATCCCCGCTTTCGATGCGGGGCCGCTCGGGGCGACATATTGCACCACCACGCCATTCGGCGCGCCCAGTTCCTTGTGCAACAGCACGTCGCTCGTCTGATCATCTTGGAACTTAATTCCGATCGAGCCGCGCGTCACGTGCCCTTGCGTCACAAGCTGGTTGTAAATGTTAATCGCTGTGTTCGACGGCAGCGCGAACCCCACGCCTTCAAATCCGCGGCTGCCCGTATAAATCGCCGTGTTGATCCCAATCACTTCGCCGGCCAGATTCACCAGCGGGCCGCCCGAATTGCCCGGATTGATCGCCGCATCGGTCTGAATAAAATTCTGGAATTGCGAGTTGCCGATGTTCTGGCGGTTCGTCGCGCTGATGATTCCCGCCGTCACGGAGCCGCTCAGCGAAAACGGGCTGCCAAACGCCAGCACCCAGTCGCCTACTTTGGAACCCTCCGAATTGCCCAGCCGCGCGACCGGCAAATCATGATCCGTGTCAATCTTGACGACCGCGAGATCTGTCTGCTTGTCGAAGCCAATCACTTTTCCCGTGTAGTGTTTCGGGTCGCCGTCGACGGACACTTGGATTTTCGTCGCGCCATCGATCACGTGATCGTTCGTCAGGACGTAGCCTCGTTTGTCCACAATCACGCCAGAGCCGAGGCTCTTCTCCGCCTCCGGCCCCGGGTCGGCGCCGGGATTTTGGCTGAAATACTTGTTGAAGAAATCCTGAAACGGGTCCTGCCCCCGAGCGCCCGGGCCGCGCTTCTCCTTGGGCGCTTCGAAAACCTGGGTCGTCGAGATATTCACCACGGCAGGCTCGACGCGCGACACGATATTCGAGAATCCGTTCGACAGATTCACCGGATCGGGAATCGTAAGCAGCATGGGGCCATTCGGGTCGCCAGGGCGTATCGCCGCCACTTTGCCCGGAATTACGGTGCCAATCAGGATGCCCAGGGCCAAAGTGAGGCCCAGCAGCGCGCCCGCAAAAATCTTCCGGCGCCGCACCCAAGTGAACAATTCCCGAAACTGAATACCCATTGCTGCTCCTTCCGACCGTGCCCCCGCTTTTCGCCAGGCTGGAAGTAGGAGTATATCACCAGCCTCGTGCGTTGCCTGTCGACTCCAACTATTTTCCCAGCATCCCCCCGCCCGCGTCACCTGTCCTCATGGTCAGCAATGCCCGCAGCGACATAGCCCACTGCGGCCCTCCCAGGCTTCGCAGGAATCGCCTTTTGGAACTTCCGTCCATACTTGGACTCGCGCCCTCCCCTATCGTTAAGCCCCACGAAACTAGTACGGCAGTACGGTTGAATTTTCCTCCCCGCTGCGTTACTCTCCCGCCACCGTGAACCCCCGGTTACCAAGGTTCCTCTCGCTCTTCACCATCGCCCTGTTTGCGGTCTTAACCGCCTATGCGCAAAAACCTGTCCCCGCAGCACCAAAATCTCAGGCCGCACCGAAGGCCACGACCGTCAAGCTCGCCGCTGCACCTCCGGCTGATTATTCGAAGCAGAGCGCCGTTATCGAGCAGAGTCGCATAGAATTTCGCTTCGAAAATGACGGCTCTGGCCAAGAAGTCCAGTACGCGAGAGTGCGCATTCAAAACCAGCAAGCCCTCCAATCGTGGGGACAACTTATCTTCACTTACAGCTCGTTAGGCGACAAAGTACATGTCGACTTCGTTCGCGTGCATAAGCCCGACGGCCACATCGTAACTGCCGGTCCCGACGCCGTGCAGGACTTGAATTCCCCCGTGGAGCAAGTTGCTCCTGTCTACACTGACATTCGGCAGATTCACGTCACCGTCCCTGATCTCAGCGTCGGCGACACGCTCGAATACCAACTCCACACGGACACGGTTCACCCTCTTGTTCCGGGACAGTTCTTCATGTCCTGGAATTCTTCAAAACAAGTGATAACGCTCGATGATTCTTTCCAGGTGGACGTGCCGCGTTTGCGCGCACTGCACGTAAAAACAATCAACGGTATCGCCAACCCTGAAATTCACGACCAGGGCGACCGCCGCGTTTATACATGGCACTCCTCCCTCACGAAACTGCCGGACGACTCCTCTAACTCAGATGAGAAAAAGAAAAAGAAGAAGCCGCAGGAATTTCCCGACGTGCAAATCTCTACCTTCACTAACTGGGAGCAAGTGGGCGATTGGTACTCATCTATCGAGAAACCTCGCGCGGTGGTCACCGCCGCGATTCAAGCCAAGGCCGCCGAACTTGTCAAGGGCCAGACCACGAATCTTGCCAAAGTCGAAGTAATCTATGATTACGTAACCAAGAACATTCGCTACGTTAGCCTCTCATTCGGGGTTGGCCGCTACCAGCCTCATGCCGCTGACGAGGTCCTCGCCAATCAATATGGCGATTGCAAAGATAAAGGCACGCTATTCGATGCTCTACTCGCTGCGGAGCATATCGAGTCTTATCCCGTGCTCATCAATTCTGCCCGCAAAGTCGATCCGGATGTTCCTTCGCCCGGCCAATTCGATCATCTGATCAACATTGTCGTGCTGAACGGTAAGAGTTATTGGGCGGATACAACTCCCGGCGTTGCTCCTTTCGATTTTATCCTCCCACAATTGTGGGATAAGCAGGCCCTCGCCATCCCACCTGATGCAAAGCCTTCACTCGTGCGCACGCCCGAAAATCCGCCCTTTATGCCCGTCGAAATCGTGAATATCGATGGCAAAATCGATCCTTTCGGCCGTTTGCAGGGCAAATTCTCGTTTTCAGTTACGGGTGAGACCGCCGTGATATTTCGCTCGGCGTTGCGCCTTGTGCCACAGGCATATTGGTCCAAAATCTCTGACAGGGTCGTTTCCTCGCTCGTCGGCTCAGAAGCCAAAGTCAGCGACTTTCATTTCGACGATCCCGCCGACCTCGATCAGCCCGTCAAGTACGAAGCTCAGTTTTCCGATCCGAATTTCCTGGACCTCTCAAAGAAAGACGCGGCTCTCGCGCTGCCGGCCGCGGGCATCGATTTGCCGGTGGTTGCCGAGCCCGATAAGGACGACACTGATCCCCTCAAGCTCAACTTCATCGGCGATGAAACTGTATCCTGGAAAATTCAGTTGCCGGCGCAACTCACAGCTACGCTGCCTGTTCCCGTTCACATGACTCGTGATTATGCCGATTATCAATCCAACTACACAGCCGCTGGCGATGGCGTCACCGTCGAACGTCATTTCCTTTTGCGCAAATCCGAAATCCCCTCCGCCCGCTTCGACGACTTTCAAGCCTTTCGGAATACGGTCCTTGCCGACGAAAAGCAGACGCTGACCTTTTCCAATTCTTCGCCCACGAACGGCGCCGTCCCCTCCGGCATGTCCGCGGACGATCTTTATGAAACGGCCCTCGATGCCGAGAGAGCCGGAAATTGGGCCCAAGCTGCCCGTTTTTACGCTGCCACGGCCGCCAAAGACCCCGATCACCAAAGCGTGTGGAATGCCCTGGGCCATGCTTACAATATGCTCCGGCAATATGATCAGGCAATTCCGGCCCTCGAAAAGGCCATCGCGAAGAATGCCTATGATCCCTTCGCTTATAACAATCTCGGGATTTCCTATGCCGGGCTTGGGCGCTACGATGACGCCATCGAGCAATATCAGAAACAAATTGAAATCAATCCCCTGGATCAGTATGCCCATGCAAACATCGCCGGTATCTATCAAATGCAAAAAAGGTACGCTCTCGCCCAGAAGGAATATCAGACTGCGCTCAAAATTTCCCCGAATAACGTCGGACTAAACATCGGCCTTGGCAATGCCGATCTCGGCCTTCATCAGGATGACGCAGCGCTCCAGGCATTCCAAATTGTCCTCGAAAAGATGCCCTCGCCAGTCACCTGGAACGATGTCGCATACTACCTCGCTGATAACGGTTCCCACCTTGATCTCGCCGAACAATATTCGCGGAATTCCATTCGTACAGTCGAGGCACAATTGGACGCCGCCTCCCTCGACACCGTAGGTCCCGTGCAGGCCGGCCTCGTCACTTCGCTCAGCGCCTATTGGGACACCATGGGCTGGATTAAATTCAAGCAAGGCGATATGAAGGCCGCCGAAGCCCACGTCCACGCCGCATGGATGCTCGAGGACGCGGCGGACGTGGGCGATCATCTTGGACAGATCTATGAGAAAGAGGGCCGCCGCGCTGACGCCATCCACGCCTACGCTTTGGCGCTCGATTGCCTCGAACCGCCGCTCGAAACCCGCGGACGCCTCGCAGCTTTAATCGGCGATGCTAAAGTGGACGCGGAGAAAAACTCAGCGCGGCCCGATCTCGCCGCGCGCCGCTCGCTCAAATTGCCGAATCCCCGAAAAATCGACGCGACTGCTGAATATTGGATCCTGCTCTCACCGGGCTCGCAACCGAATAGCTCCACAGTCGAGGCTGTGAAGTTTATCGCTATCGACGATAATTACGAGAAGCCCACAACCGCGAATTCCGCCGCCGCAAAATCGTCCGCTGGCAACTCACAAGTTGATGCCGCTAAATCGAACGGTGCATCCGATGCCAAACTGCAAGCAGCCCTCGCGGCCTATGCCACTTCGCTTCGCGCCGCTAAATTCCCATATTTCTTTCCGGCTGGCGAAGTCACGAAAATCGTTCTGCGCGGAGTCCTCGCTTGTTCCAACGTCACGCACTCATGTACTTTCACTCCGTTTCCCGCTGACCAAACCTACCGCACGACCTTGTCCCCATCCGGCTCTGCCTCGGCACAGTGAATTACAAACGGCGCTTCTGAAAAATTCCTGCGTTTGTGCTAGGCTTGTTTGAGAGGTTCGCAGCGCGATGCAGGCAGCGACGCACCACGAATGTCCGCGGACAAAGTTCGCCAATCCCGCGCTAAATCTCGGGCCAGTTTCTGCCATTTCTAATCGGTACAACAAATTATTAGAATTCCCCGTAACTTACACAAAACAAACGGTCACGCTCATTTCTAATCGGTACAAAATGCCACTTGTTGCGCAGCGCGCTTTCGCCCCAATTCCCTGCAACGCTTCGCTTGCCGTTCCCGTCAAAATGCGCGGGGAGATTGGCGCGCTGGTGCGTGCGCTGTTACAATCCAAACGCAAATGAGTCTGGAAAATACAATCTGATGCCCGCGCTGACCCTCTACGAAAAAATCTGGAACGCGCATGTTGTGCGCGAAGTTCCCGGCCAACCCTCGCTCATCTATATCGATCGTCACCTGATTCACGAAGGCACTTCCCCGCAAGCCTTCGCCGGATTGAAAGCCGCGGGCCGCAAAGTTCGCCGCCCGGAATTGACTTTCGCGGTGATGGATCATTCCGTTTCGACGAAAAATCGCGAGCTCCCTGTGCTTGACGCGGACGCGGCCGGCCAGTTCGAAGCGCTCGCGAAAAATTGCCGCGAAAGCGGCGTGCGCCTCTTCGACATGCACAGCCGCAATCAGGGCATCGTGCATATCATCGGCCCGGAACTCGGCATCACGCAGCCGGGATTTACGATTGTCTGCGGCGACAGCCACACGTCCACGCACGGCGCGATGGGCGCGCTCGCGTTCGGCATCGGCACCAGCGAAATCGAGCACGTGCTCGCGACGCAATGCCTTTCGCAATTCAAATCGAAAACCACGCGCATCGAAGTTAAGGGCAAACTCGGCGGCGGGCTCGCCTCGAAAGACATCATTCTCGCCATCATCGGCAAGCTCGGAATCGCCGGCGGCAACGGCCACGTTTTCGAATACACGGGCGACGCGATTCGCGCGCTGTCCATGGAAGCGCGCATGACGATTTGCAATATGTCCATCGAAGCGGGCGCTCGCGCGGGAATGGTCGCTCCCGACGAAGTCACGTTCGCGTATCTCGAAGGCAAACCCTTCGTGCCGCGCGGAAAAGATTTTCAGCGCCTCGTGGAACACTGGAAAACTTTGCCGTCCGATCCGGGCGCGAAATTCGACGAGACGGTCGAACTCGACGCCGCGAAACTCGCGCCGCAAGTCACGTGGGGCACAAATCCCGGCATGGTCACGGACGTAACCGCGCGCGTCCCCGATCCCGCGTCATTTGCGAATGACGTCGATCGCCAGGCCGCCGAGCGCGCCCTCGTTTACATGGACCTGAAAGCCGGCACGCCCATCACCGACATTTATCTCGACCGCGTGTTCATCGGTTCGTGCACCAATTCGCGTCTCGAGGATTTGCGCACAGCCGCAAAAGCCGTCGCCGGCAAACACGTCGCGAAATCACTGAAGCAGGCGCTCGTTGTTCCCGGCTCGCGCCGCGTGAAGACGCAAGCCGAAGCCGAAGGTCTCGACAAAATTTTCCGCGACGCGGGTTTCGAGTGGCGCGACGCGGGATGCAGCATGTGCATCGGCATGAACGACGACGTTCTGCAGCCGCATGAGCGCTGCGCCAGCACGTCGAATCGCAATTTCGAAGGCCGCCAGGGCAAAGACGGGCGCACGCATCTCGTCAGCCCGTTGATGGCCGCCGCCGCCGCAATCGAAGGCCACTTCGTCGACGTCCGCAAATGGCGCAACGGAACCGGAGATTGACATGGCTTATTTCTTCGCCGATTGAGTCCGCCGCGACCCACTTTCATGCAAGACATGACTCCCGCGGAAATGAAGCTCATGCAACAGCACGGCGCCTACTGGAAAACATTTTTCGACAAAGGAATCGCCATCCTTTTCGGCCCCGTCGCTGACCCGAAAGGTGGCTTCGGCGTGGCGATTGTCGAGGCAAACGGAGAAACGGATGTCCGTTCGATTACCGACAGCGACCCGGTGATAAAGGCAAACGCGGGATTTCAATTTGAAATATTTCCCATGCCGCGCGCCGTCGTGCGTCCTCACATTGTGGCTGCTGGAGTTCAGGCACACGAATGAAGCCATTCACAAAACATACGGGGCTGGTGGCGCCGATGGATCGCGTGAACGTCGACACTGACCAAATGGTGCCGAAGCAATTCCTCAAATTTCTGACGCGCGAAGGCTACGGCCGCGTGCTGTTTTACGACTGGCGCTATTTGCCGGGCGAAAAACCGAATCCGGATTTCGTGCTGAACAAGCCGCGTTACAAAGGCGCATCGGTTTTGCTGGCGCGCGCGAACTTCGGCTGCGGTTCGAGCCGCGAACACGCTCCATGGGGCATCGGCGATTACGGATTTCGCGCCATCATCGCGCCCAGCTACGCGGACATTTTTTACAACAACTGCTTCAAGAACGGCATTCTGCCGCTGACGCTGCCCGACAAGGATGTCGACGAGCTTTTCGCGCGCACCGAAAAGAATGAAGGCTACACGCTCACCGTTGACCTCGAAAATCAAACCGTCACGGATGCGAAAGATTTCAAGCGTTCGTTCGAAATCGATCCGTTCCGCAAACGCTGCCTCTTGAAAGGCCTCGACGACATCGGCCTCACTCTCGAACACGAGCCCGACATTTCCGCCTACGAAAAAAAGGGCCTGCCCACACCCGAAATGGTCGACCCCGTCGACATAAAATTCTACCCCCCGCACAATTAATTCCTGATTTCAACTTTCGCGGTTTCAATTTTAATGCTGGGTGGTTGATCGCGCTTGGCAGGCGAAGACGCAGGCGGGCGGCAGATTCCGCCAGATGATTTTGGTTTCCACGGAATCGAAATAGCGGCTGAGCGTGGGACGCAGGCTGAGACGGCGCAGACGCCCATTCGCGAATTGCATGCCGTGAATATATTGATATTGAGTGAAGACTGTGTTCTCGCGCAGAAAAGGCATGAGGCGCTCGAAAATTTCGTTGCGTTGAGTTTCAGACATAAAGCCGAGGCCGAGCGAAGAAGCGACGGCGTCGACGTGATCGTATCCGCGGCGGTGAAGTTCGGAATCGAGGTTCGCGACGTTCGCGTTGATGAGCACCATGCGCGGATCTTTAAACTTCCTTCTCAGATGGCTGCAAAAGCGGGGATTGATTTCGAAGACAAGCAACGTCGATGACGCTGGCAGCGCATCGAGCAGGCATTGCGTGATGGCGCCAGTGCCTGCGCCTAATTCCAGCGCGATTCGAGCCCTCGACAGATGCAGCGGCGCAAGCATTGCGGAAGCAAGATGCGGCGAACTCGGCGCGATCGCCGCCGTCGTATAAAAATCATTCAGCGCTCCGGCGGCAAATACTCGAAAGCTCATGTGTCAGCGTCCTCAGAAAAAATCTGTGCAGACCCGCGAGCCGGGATTCGGGGTTTGCAAGTTTGATGACCCCTGAAATATACACCCAATTATTGTTCCAAAGCGCCGCTTGCTGAAAAAAGTTCAAGCGATTGCCCGAAACCGCGCACTTCATATCCTCTTTTTAGCGTGGGACGGGCGGTTTAAGCAGGCCGAAATCGATCAGGCCGTTGGCGACGAATTGCACGGCGAGCGCGACGAGCAGAAGTCCCATCAAGCGCATCAGGATGCGGATTCCCGTCTCGCCCAGGTAGCGGCGAACGCGGTCGGCGCCCGCGAGAATCAGATACGCGGCGAGCGACGACACTATGATCGCGGCATAAACGATGCCGTGTTCCCACAGCGTGTGCGATTCGCCCACCAGCACCATCACCGTGGAAATCGCGCCGGGTCCCGCGAGCATCGGCATGCCGAGCGGAATAATGCTCGCGTCCTCTTTCGCAGTTCCCTCTTTCGTTTCCTCGGGCGTGGAGCGCTGGCCGGATTGCTTGGCTTGCAGCATATCGATGCCGATTTGCATCAGAATAATTCCGCCGGCGATTTTGAATGCAGGAAGCGTGATGCCGAACAACTTGAAAATCAGGCTGCCCGCGAGCGCGAATGCGCAGAGAACAATCGCGCACGTCCAAGCCGAGCGGCGCGCCATGTGGCGGCGTTCCGCATGCGGCGAGTCCGCGGTCATAGCCAGAAACATGGGAATTACGGCGAACGGATCAACGAGAAAAAATACAGACGTGAGCGCGAGGAGCGCGAATTCGAGAACATGCGTGAGCGAGGCAGGCATTTTAGATTTTGAAGTCCGTCCGTTGCGCGCGCCTGCGCGGAGCGGCGAAGCGTCAAAATAGCACTTTCGCACGCGAGTGGGAAGTTAGTTTGACGGCTTGCATGCCAGCGAAACCGGAACCGAGAACGACGATGCGTTTCATGGCGATACGATTATCTCACGAAGTCAATAGTCGAAAGAAAGGGCGCACGCCGCGGACTCAGACCATGATTTGTGCGGGTCGGGAGATCAGTTTGGGTTTTGCCGGCTGCGAGGCGGAGAGTTCCAACTTGCGCGGGAGCGGTAGATGAGCCAGGCGACCGTGGCAGACATGCCGAGCCAGCCGAGGGCGCGAACCGTGGCGGCGATTTGTGTGTCGTGATTGAGAATGCCGAGGCTCGAGAAAAGATAATTCCAGTCGTGGATGACGTAGCTGCCGTCGCCGACGGTAAGCAGAGGAAGCGCCTGGGCGCGCGCATCGGCCATGTACGTCGCAATGGGCAGGAATTGTTCGAAAAAGAAAAATGCGCAGAAGGCCGTGCCGGTGACGTGTCGCTGGAGCGCAAAATAAACGGCCAAAGCGAAGGGCGCGAAGAGCTGCAGGAATGTGCCTCCCGCGATGGAGAGCCATTGGCCGAACCAGCGGAAGAGCAGATGGCCGCCTTCGTGAATCGGGACGAAAACGAGATCAATCATCAGGAGCGGGCCCTGGCCACGAAGAGCCTGGTAGAGAAACAGGAGATAGAAAATCACCCACGCGACGAGGGCCCATCGCGCGACCGGCTGCCAGTCGTTTTCGAGCGCGTCGAGGAACGGCAGGCGATCCGAGAGCGACTCAGGAATTTGCATTCGAGAGTATGTTACGCCGACACCTGAAACGAAGATTAGTTTTGTGGTTGCGATTTCCACGTTGAAATTAGTTCGGCATTTGCGCGACGCAGAAAATTCTATTGGTTGTAAACGCCGAAGATCCAGGGAATGCCGACCAAACCGGATTGGACGCGCACCTCGACGGCGTCGCCATTGTGGAAGAGATCGAAGTCCTGGCGAGTGACGGCGATGCGTTCGAGTCCGCCGCTGTCGCGCCAGGAAGTAACGATGAGCTGGTGCATCGGCAATAGGCCGGGCATGGCGAAACGGCTGACGACAGTAGTCTGAACATTTTGCGGCGGTGAACGGTCGAGCGCGCCGTTGATGAAAAGCAATGTGCCCAAGAGCCACGGAAGCGGCACGAGGCCATGAAAAATTCGCTTGAGCAATTCAACTTCCTGACGGCGAAGAGCGCGACGCTCGACGAACATGGCGAGAAAAATCGTGGCGAAGAAAATTACGCCGCCAAAAATGAGGATATTGTCGAGATCGAGAGGCGGATAGAGAAAGCAGGGAACGAAAAACGCGATTGTGCCCAGCAGAAAAATGCCGAAACGATTGACGAGGCCGCGGCGCATGGCGCGATTGGCTTCGGCGGGCGCGAGGCGGCAATACTCGCAGACTGCCTCCGACTGCGCAGAAGGGCGTTCGGCACCGCAATTTGGGCATCGCCGCAGGAGAGGAGTCACGAGTGGGCGAGTTTCCAGATCAAGTGATTGAGATTCATCCGCGTTTCCTGGTTCAACTCCGTGAATTCGACGACCATGCCCTTGCCCGGATCGATGCGGCGAACAACGCATTCGACGCGGAGCGCCTCGGGTAGAAGAACGCGGGCGGAAAATTCGGCGCGCGCCCAGAGCGGCTCATGGGTTTCGAGATACATTCCCGATGCGCTGATGTCGCGGAGCGTGGCGTCCAACGTGACTTCACCCCAGGTGATTTCGACTTGGGCCTTGCAGGGGTAACGCGCATGTCTGCGGCGTTCGGATTCGTTCACTCAGGCCGTCCCTTCAAAAAACGGTGGCCGCACGTTCTCGCCGTCGAAGCGATGCTATGCAGGCATGCGGTACGTGTCAACGATTATAAGAGGGCGATGCACGCGGAGAGCGGCGGAGTATAATTCGCGGATGACATTGCCTGAATTTTTTCTGAAGCAGAAGCAAGGCATTCGCGCGCGAAGCGAAGACGTTTTTCGATTGCTGCGCCCCGAACATTTGGGATGGAGCCCCGGAAATGGCGCGCTCAGCATCGGAGAAATGTTGCGGCACTTGTGGGTGTCCGAGGAAGGTGTGCGGCGCGTGGCGTTGGATGGCAATTTTGCATATTACGAAAAACGGATTCCGGGCGGATTGCCCGCGGTGCTGGGCGGCGTGGCGACTTCGCTCGCCGAAGAATTGCGGCAGATTGCGCGCGTGCATCAGGATACGCTTGCGGCCGTGAGCAACTTGCGCGAAGAAGAATGGGACAAAGAGCGCGTGAACGATGCGATTGGGTTCCGTCGAAAAGTGAGCGTGATTTTATTTGGCATCAACGAACACGAAGTGCATCACCGTGCGCAGTTGATGACTTATTTGCGGATGCTGGGAACGCCGGCGCCGGCGCCGTTTGCGAAGCGGTGAGAGCTTGGGGATGCGACCGTTCAATAACTGAAAGAAAGCAGATTCCTCGTCCCGCAAAAACGTCCGGGACGCAAACTGCGCGTCGCCGGACCCTCGGAATGACAAGTCTTTGAAAGTGGCCTCTGCGCGCTACTTTTGTGGAACGGCGCGGACGCTGGAAGGCTGCTGGTCAAGACACGCGATATTTTCGTCGCGGCCGTTGGAGACAAGCTCGCAATCGATTTCCTGCGCGGTGCGGACAGCGTCATTGCGGTTCCTGCCGGAGGCTTGCGCGCAATGGTTGCGGCCGTGGAAATCGACGCATACTTCGTAATGATAGACGCTCTGGTGAAATGACGAGTAGATGAGCGCGGCGACGAAAATGACGCCGGCGACGACGATGTACCATTTCATGTTGATGCGTTTGGGCGGCATGGACATGGAGTACATTTTTATCACGGTTGAGGCCCGTGTTCTATATCCCTAACAACGAGAACTGCAGATTGTTCGCCGCTTCGCTCCTCCCCTCGCGACAACGTTTTAGGTTTTCGGTGCGGCGCGGCGGGCGACTTCCTGCTTAATGTAGGCGCGGAGATTTTCCGGGAGCGTAGCGGCGGCGGAAAGTTCGTGAAGATCGCGCATGGTGATTTCAGGAAGAAAACGCATTACCGCGGCGAGGGGCGCGGCGGGATGGCGAACGAGGGCCATACGAATACTGTAATCGAGCGACCAACGCGGATGGTGCGCGATGGCGTGCACGACGCGTTCGTGGGCGCCAGGATCCGCGAGGACGCGAAGAATTTGCGCTTCGTTTAGAAACGGATTGTTGAGCGCAAGAGCCGCGGCTTGCGGATGACCTTCCGCGAGAATCCCTCCGGCAACGCGCGCCGAGGCGCGACGCGCGAGCGCGAGTTTTTCGCCAACGGGAAGTTGCGGCAAGCGCTGGAGGAGAAGTTCCTCGGACACCCGGCGAATTTCCGCAGGCGCCGACGGCAACAAACTGACCTGCACAAGATCAAACAGGAAAAGTTGGCGAAGCAAAGCGAGGGCGACGCGATGTGGCGTCCGCGGATGGCGCGCCAGGCGCAGGCGCACGCCTTCATTTTTCTTCCAGGAAGGATGCGCGGCGATGGCGCCGAGAAGCGACGCGGGAAGATCAAGGCGTTCGAGCAAAATGCAGACATCGCTTTCGGTGAGGACGGGATTGGCAAGCGCGGCGACGAGAACTTTCTCGGCGGGATCGTGAAGAAACGAGCGCAGGGCGTCGCCGGAGGCAGTTCGCGCCTGGGCGATGCGGGCGGTGATTTCATCTTCCATCGGCGGCACTATCTGAGATGCTTTTGCGCGCGAGTTCAGCGGCGGCGCGAGCGGGAGAAATGCGAGGTGGCGCGATACGCGCATTGGGGGCGATGCGCGACAATTCCTGGTCGAGGGCTGCGTCGAGATGCTCGCTGTGGCCGAAAACTCCGCCGGATTTGGCGACGGTGAAGGACTGATCGTTGAAGTCTAGCGAATCGATGACGGCTTTTGCCAGGCTTGCGAGAGAATGCGCGGCGGTGGTGAGAACCTGTTGCGCGACGGGATCTCCCGCAGCGGCAGCTTCGACTACAACGGGAAAGAGTTTGGGGAAAACAGCGTCGGGACTTTTGGCGATACGCTCAAGAATCGCATCCCAGTCTTGAGTTTTGGAGGTTTTGGCGGCGGCATCGCCTTCTTCAGCGCGAAGAATTTTTTCGCCGAGCGCAGTCGGTGGGCCGAGATGGTCGCGGGCACGGAGGGCGGCTTCGACGGCGCGGCGGCCAATGTCGTAGGCGCTGCCTGGGTCGCCGATCCATGGTCCCCAGCCACCGGCGCGAGCCGTTTTTCCGGTGAAGTTGCGACCGTACGCGGCGGAGCCTGTGCCGGCGACGATTACGATTCCCGCTTCGAGGCTCCGGCTATCGCCATTACCTTGAGCGAGAGCGGCTTCGAGCGCGATTTCGATGTCGGTGATGACGCGAACCGAGGCTTGCGGGAATGCATGACTGAGGTAGCTGGCGAGGCGGCGCGCGATGCGCGGGCGTCCGGCGCCAGCAACGCCCGCGCAGATGGCGCGAACGTTTTCGGTTTCCTGGCGGGCTTCAGTGAGAGCGCGGCGGGCGGTGTCTTCGAGCGCAAAGAACGCTTTCGCGAATCCGACACGCAGAGGATTGGCGGGGCCGCCGGTGGCTTCGCCGAGAAAGTGACCCGCAGCATCGAGGACGACGCAATTTGTTTTTGTGCCGCCAGCGTCAAAGCCGAGGAAGATGCTCATGCGTCACGCAGCTCCTTTTGCCGTAGATAAGCCAGACGTGACCGCATACCAGGCGGCAGTTCGAGAAGCGCGGGCTTTCGCATATTCTTCAAAGCTCCCACCCTTCGCACAAAACGCTCCCTTCCTGCGTCAGGGCGGGCAGGATGGGGCACCCGCAAGAGCGTGTGACGAGACCGCGCTGAGTAACGTGCCGACCTAAACGTGGGCGCAAGATATGCCCCGAGAGAGAGACGAGTGGTTGACACGGCGCGAACGGGGCGGTTAGCATCGCGCACCTTCGGCGGACGGAGCGAGTTCGCCGCAAGCGGACGCCACGCGATGCGCATCGGCACAATCGACGTTGTAATCATAGTTGTGTACCTCGCGGGCGTCACGCTGTTCGGCGCCACGTACGGGCGCAGCCAGCGGACGATTCGCGATTATTTCCTAGGAGGCCGCACCGCGCCGTGGTGGGCGCTAGCCTGTTCGATTGTCGCCACGGAAACTTCCACGCTGACCATTATCGGTACGCCGGCCATCGCGTACGCGACGAACCTGGAATTTCTGCAACTGGTGATGGGGTACGTGGTGGCGCGCGTCATCCTATGCATCATTTTAATCCCGCAATATTTCCGCGGCGAATTTTATACGGCTTACCAGTTACTCGAAAGAAGATTCGGCACGCGGACGAAGTCCACGGCGGCGAGCATTTTCGTGGTGACGCGCGCGCTGGCGGAGGGCGTGCGATTCGCGGCCATCGGAAAAGTGGTGAGCATCCTGCTGGGTACGGGCGACCGCGTATCCGTGGCCGTGATTACGTTGCTGACGCTGTTTTATACGTTCCAGGGCGGGATGCGCGCGGTGATTTGGACGGACGTGATGCAATTCTGCCTGTACATCGCAGGGTCGGTGGTGGCGTTTTTTCTGCTGTTGCACAGAATCCCGGCAGGATGGGCGGGCGTTGTTCATGCCGCAGCCGGAGGAGATAAGTTGCGCGTTTTCGATTTTCATTTCAGCCTGACGCAGAGCTATACATTTTGGTCGGGGCTAATCGGCGGGACGTTCCTGACGATGGCGAGCCACGGAACAGACCAAACAATGGTGCAGCGGCTGCTGGCGGCGCGTTCGGAACGCGACAGCAAAAAGGCGCTACTGGCCAGCGGCGTGATTGTTTTTGTGCAGTTTTTGCTGTTCTTGCTGATTGGCGTGATGCTGTACGCCTATCGGCTGCGCATTCCGTTTGCAATTCCCGGAGGCGATGCGGATCGGATCTTTCCGGAATTTATCGTGACGCAGATGCCCGTGGGCCTTGTAGGGATTGTGCTGGCGGCGATTTTCGCGATGGCGATGTCGAATGCAAGCGGGTCGTTAAACTCGTTGGCGTCGTCGAGCATGATTGATTTTTCGCGCGCGCGCGGCGTGGAGGTGAACGATGCGGCGGGGCAGTTGCGGCGTTCGCGACGGTGGACAATTTTCTGGGGCGTGCTGCTGGGATTGTTTGGGATGATTCGTTGGGGGCCCGTGCTGGTGGCGGGACTGACGATTGCGTCGATAACGTACGGGAGTTTGCTGGGGACATTCCTGCTGGTGATTTGGAATCGCCGCGCTACGGCGCGAGGAGCGATTACGGGGATGATTGCGGGGCTCGCGGGAATGACGGCGATACATTTCTATACGCGATTGGCGTGGACTTGGTATGTGCTGGCGGGAACGATTATTACTTTCGCCGTGGGCTCGGCTGTGAGTATGACGCATCGGCAGAATGCAAGAGAACAGGACTCGGGAAATAGCGCGGCGGCTTCGACATGAGCTTCGACACGAACTTCGACACGAATACGGCGAATAAACAACCGGGGCTGATTCGCGGGCTGGGGCCGTGGGCCGCTGCGGCGATCGTCGTGGGAACGATGATTGGCACGGGCATCTTTATAAAGCCGGCGAACATGGCGCAAGAGGCGGGCACAGTCGGATTGGTCACACTGGCATGGGTGATCGGCGGCGTGCTCTCGCTTTTTGGAGCGCTCTGCGCGGCGGAACTGGGAGCGGCGATCCCGGAGGCCGGCGGAACGTACGCATACATGAGTCGCGCGTTTGGGCCGGTTTGGGGTTACCTTTTTGGCTGGACGTACTCGATTATCGGCGCGCCTACTTCCATCGCGACCATCGCCTCCGGGTCGCTGGTATTCGCAAGTTTTCTGTTTCCCGTGGTTGCGACACCGCTGTGGGCGCTGCATTTTTCACTTCCCTTCTTGCACACGCCCATTGATTTCACGTTCACGTGGGCGCAGCCGCTGGCCCTAGTGGCTATCGCGCTGGTGACGCTGATCAATTACTTCGGCGTGAAACTTGGCGGGCGTGTGCAGGTGGTCCTTACGGTGATCAAGATTGCCGCGGTCATCGCGGTGATTATCATCGGGTTCTTTTTGGGCAAGGGCAGCATCGCGAATTTCCATTCCGTTTCCGCTTCGATGGGCCAACTGGGAATCGCCGCCGCGCTGCTGACGGCGACGGCGAGCGGCCTTTGGGCTTATGACGGATGGATTAACCTGACGTTTGTCGGCTCCGAAATAAAAAATCCTGGACGAAACATTCCGCTGGCACTGATTGCCGGCGTTCTCGTGGTGTGTGGGATTTACACGGCGATGAGCGCGGCCTGTTTTTACGTGCTGCCGTTTGCGACGGTGGCAGCGTCGGCGCACATCGCCTCTGACGTGATCGCGCGCGCAACCGGCGCGGACGCTGCGACGTGGATGACGATTGTGATGATGATCTGCGCGCTCGGCACGCTGAACTCATCCATTCTGACGAATGCGCGCGTGGATTACGCCATGGCGCGCGATGGCCTGTTTTTTCGCGTGGTTCGCGGCGTGCATCCGCGATTCCGGACGCCAGCGAATGCGCTGGTCTTTCAAGGCATCCTCGCTTCGGTGCTGGCGCTCACGGGCACGTTCGAAAGCCTCTCCCTGCTCTACGTTTTTCTGGTATGGATTTTCTACGCGGCACAGACCGTGGGTTTGATTGTGCTGCGGCGCAAGGAACCGAACATGCCGCGGCCGTATCGCACGTGGGGTTATCCGGTGGTGCCGATAATTTTCATACTCGGCGCGCTGGCGCTGACGGTGGATGTGCTGGTGCAGAAACCACTGCGTTCGGCGATTGGACTCGGAGTGATGCTGATAGGACTTCCCCTTTACGCCCACTGGCGCAAGCGAATTGTCCGGAACCACTCGCGAAATAAATTGTCAGGGGCGGAGCGCTAGCGCGGGACAGCGGTGGCGGAGAGCGGGAGAAGGTCGGCGAAGATGAAGGCGTCGCGTTCGACAATTTCGCCCAGGTCCACATGGACGGGCGACGCAAACATAGGGCCAGCGCACGCGAAGGTGTGAAATTCGCCGTTTTCGCCGCAAGGATCGACAGAGGCGGGAAGGTCGACGAGAAGTTTCTCGTCGAAGGCGCGGCCGGCGAAGCTGGCATCGAGTTTCTTAGGGTCGACACAGGTGAGATAGGCGCGGAGCCCTGCAGCTAACATTTCTTGCGCGAGAATCCGCGTATCGCAACCCCAAAGAGGAAATACGGGCGCGATACCGCATTTCGCCAGATTTTCTTCGCGATACTTGCGGATATCTTCGAGGAATAAATCACCGAAAATCATGTGCGTGACGCCTTCGGCGCTGGCCTGCGCCATCGCTTCGGCCATGGCGCGCTCGTAAATTTCGTTGGGGCATGGCGAAGGAATTCCAACTTTTACCAGAGGCAAGCCTGCCGCGGCGGCTTGCGCGTCAAGAAGAGCTTCGCGCACGGCGTGCATGGCGACGCGGTTGTGCGTGCGATTGATGGTGGTGAGCAGCGCCGTGATTTCAAAATCGTCGCGCTGGCGCATAACGTGAAGCGACCACGCGCTGTCTTTTCCGCTGCTCCAAGAGAGCCACGCTTTGGGTTTGGTGATCACAGGATGCCGCCAAGAACTTTACGGCTCGAAGGTCAGAAAAGCAAAGCTGCACGCCAGAAGGCGACCGCTACATAAAAACGTCAGGCCAGACAGCACGATCACACAGTCGCAGCCTATTCGGGATAGATCAAATATTTTGCGCGCATGGTGCGGAACTTTTCGAGGTCCGGCTGCCAGCCCCACACGATGCGCAATGGCGACTCGCCGGATTTCAATTTTGCGATGGTGTCGGCGTTGCCAACAAGCTCGATCATTTTGTCGTACGAAAAATGATCGGGATAAAGTTTATTGAGTGCGGACGCGATTTCAAGACCCATCAGCATGGAGTCGAGCGAGGCGCGGTCCGTGATGACGAGCGAAATTCCGTGGCACAACTCGCCCTTGTACAGCCCAGAATCCGGAGTGAAGAGCGTGGGGACGAAACGCACGCCGGGGACGAAACGATGATTTAGTTCGGCGGCGAGTTGCGACACCATCAATCCACGGCGCGCCGAAAAGTTCGAAGGGCGTGTCCGTGCCGCGTCCGACGGAAACTCCCGCCGCTTGCAGGATTTCGACGCCGGGATAAAGCAGCGCGGCGTTGAGCGAGCGCAGATTCGGCGACGGCGGAATCCACGTGAGGCCAGTCGCTTCGAACGGATCCTCGCGATGCCAGTCTTTCATCTGGATGACGTGCAGATCGACGCCAATTTTATTTTCGGCGTTGAACATTTGGGCGAGTTCGCCGAGCGTCATCGCGTAGCGCGTGGGCATGGGAAAATATCCGACAAAGTTGAGCTTGTCCGGGTCGAGAATGGGGCCTTCGATGGTGATGCCGTCGAGCGGATCGGGGCGGTCGAGAACGTAAAATGAAATGTGATGCTGCGCGGCGGCTTCCATCGAATAGCCCATCGTAGTGATGAAAGTGTAGAAGCGCACGCCGGCGTCTTGAATGTCGTAGACGAGCGCGTCGATGCCATGCAAGCATTTCATCGGTGGGACGCCGTGTTTCGCCATAGAGGCTGTAAACCGGCAGGCCGGTGGCCGCGTCGGTGCCGGACGCGACTTTCGCGTCTTCCTTGCCGACGATGCCGTGCTCGGGGCTGAAAAGCGCGACGAGTTTTACGCCGGGCGCGTGCGCGAGAACGTCGATGGTGCGGCGGCCTTCGCTGTCCATGCCGGTTTGATTGGTGATCAGGCCGATGCGCTTGCCCTGCAGCGGAGCGAAATTTTCCTGCTCGAGGACGTCAATGCCCGCGAGCGTGTGATCGCGGCGATGATAGATGCCGTCGAGGCCGTAAGGACGCTCCGCGTAAATGCTGCGCTCGACTTTCGAGGTGAAGCCCGTTGTGTCGCCAACGTTCAGCGCGGCGGCAACAGCGTTGGCAATTTTCGCGCGAACGCTCGAAGTGGCAGGGCGCACGTATGGGTGAACGCTGTTGGTGAGAAAAATGATGAACGTCTGGCTGGCGGGGTCGATCCACACGGACGTGCCGGTGAAGCCGGTGTGTCCGTAGGAGCCAAGCGGGAAAAGATCGCCGCGCGGCGAAGAGAACGCCGTGTCAATGTCCCAGCCCAGTCCGCGAACGTTGGGACTCCAGGGCGGCGTTTGCGGCGTGGTCATTTTGTGGACTGTGGCGGCGGAAAAAATCCGGCGAGTGCTTCCGGGAATGCGGCCGCCGTCGAGAAGCATCTGGCAATAAATCGCCATGTCGTCAGCGGTGGAAAAAAGCCCCGCGTGGCCCGCAACGCCGCCGATGGCGCGCGAGCGCGGGTCGTGCACGACGCCGCGGAGGACGTGGCCGAGGCCGGAGCCGGGCTTCGCGCCGGGAGGCAAATCGATCTCCTCGGTGGGAGCGATGTCGGGAATCCAGGATGCGGGCGGAAGAAAGCGCGTGTGCTTCATCCCGAGCGGACGATAGAAATGTTCTTCGGCGTATTCGTCGAGGCGTTTGCCGGTGAGACGCTTCACCAGTTCGCCGAGCAAAATGAAATTTGTGTCGCTGTAAACGAAGCGATCGCCGGGCGGGTACATCAGCGTTTCGTTGTCGATTTCCTGCATGAGCGCGTCTTCGCCGCCGAGCGCGGCGGAAAGCGGCGGGTCTGGCGCGAGTCCGGATGTGTGTGTCATCAGCATGCGAATGGTGATTTGATCTTTGCCGTGCGAACGCGAACTCGGGCATGTAGCGCGAGAGCGGATCGTTGAGGCGAATTTTGCCCTGTTCGAGGAGGCGCATGATGGATGGCGTGGTGGCGAAAAGTTTGGTGAGCGACGCCAGATCGAAAATCGTGCCGACCGTCATGCGCTCGCGATGCGGGATGAGCGCGCGTTCGCCGAATGCTTTGCGGTAAATCACATGGCCGCGATGGCTGACGAGGAGTACGCCGCCGGGGATTTCGTCGTCTTTTACGGCGGCTTTGACAATGGAATCGAGCACGGACAAGTTGGGGCCAGAAGATTTTTGCTGCGTTGGACGTTTTGGGGATTGCGCAAGCAAGGGAGCAGCGGCGAGAGCGATGAATAGTAACGTCGCGAGGATGCGAGTACGAAACACGCAAGACGAGGTGTGATTGTGCGGCATCGAACCGTGTGGTATATACAGCCGCGAGATGAAAGCGTCAACCCTTGATTATTGTCCGCGGGAACATGCGTGAACGCGGGATCCTGGTAGTTATACTGCTGCTCCTGATGACTCCTGCCATCACCGCTCAAAAAAAGACAAAAGCGAAGCCCCGCCCTGCGCGCATCGACAACCGTTGGGTGGAAAAAACACTGAAGAAAATGACGCTCGAGGAGAAGCTCGGGCAGCTCGTGATGATTTATTACTGGGGACGGTTTACCTCGACGGAAAGCCCGGAATATCAGGAATTGCTGCGCGAAGTGAAGGAAAAGCACATCGGGGGAATCATTCTGCAAGCGCAACGGACTCCGACGGGCGTCGAGCGCAGCCAAGTCTATCCGAGCGCGGCGCTGGCGAATCAACTGCAACGCGCGGCGAAGATCCCACTGCTGGTGGCGGCGGATTTCGAGACGGGGACTTCGATGCGGCTGGCGGACGGGACGGCGTTTCCTTCGGCGATGGCCGTGGCGGCGACGGGCGATCCGCACGACGCGTACACGATGGGAAAAATCACGGCGATTGAGGCGCGTGCGGCTGGATTGAATTGGATTTTTGCACCGGTCTCGGACGTGAACGACAATCCGGACAATCCGATCATCAACACGCGATCGTTTGGCGAAGATCCGCAGCGCGTTGCGGAATTCGTGACCCAATTCATTCGCGGCGTGCAGGAAAATGGCGCGCTGGCGACGGCGAAGCACTTTCCAGGGCACGGCGATGTGAATGTTGACTCGCACGTGTCGGTGCCGGTGGTGCCTGGCGACATGGCGGAGTTGAATCGCGTGGAGCTGGTTCCCTTCCGCGCGGCGATTGCGGCGGGAGTGGGCGCTGTGATGTCAGGACATCTTGTGGTCCCGGCGCTCGAGCCAGATACGAATGTGCCGGCGACGCTTTCGCATCGCGTGCTGACGGATTTGCTGCGCAAGAAACTCGGATTCCATGGAATTGAAGTGACGGATGCCCTCGACATGGGCGGCGTGACGACGATTGATTCGCCGCCGAATGTCGCGGTGCGCGCCATCAATGCAGGTATCGACGTGCTGCTGATTCCGCCACAACCGGACGCGGAAATCGACGCGCTGGAGGAAGCTGTGAAGTCGGGCGAATTGCCGATGGCAACCGTGGACGATGCGGTTCGGCGAATTCTACGCGGCAAAACGCAGCTCGGGCTCGAAAAGATTTGCTCGGTCGATTTGAATGGACTGAACGGCGTATTCGGTTCGCCAAAATTCAAGCTGGCCTCGCAGGACATTGCGGATCGCGGAATCACGCTGATTCGCGACGACCAAAAAATGCTGCCGCTGGATGCGACGAAGCCGTTGCGTGTGCTGTTGGTGGCGATTTCCGGTGATCCGGATCCTTATCCGGGCGCACTGATCGAGAATGAACTGCGCGGGCGTGTGGATTCGGTGCAAGTGGTACGCGTGGACACAAATTTCGTGAAAGCGGCGACGGTGCAACTGCCGCCGCCGGAAAGTTATGACGTCGCGATTGCGGCAGTATTTGTGCGCGTGGCGGACCGCAAGGGTACGGTGGGCTTGCCTGCGGACGAAGCGGCGCTGCTCAATCAAGTGATTGCGGCGGGAAAGCCGACGGTGGTTGCGTCGCTGGGCAGTCCGTATCTGGTTAGCCGGTTCCCGAATGCGAAAACGTGGATCGCGGCATTCGGTACGCAGGATGTGGTGCAGCGCGCGATGGTGCGAGCGATCTTTGGGCAAATTGCGGTCGGCGGGAAACTTCCCGTGAGCGTGCCGGGAGTGGCGAAGCTCGGCGATGGATTGCGAGTCGCGGCGAATCCGATGAAGCTTATTGCCGCGCCGGACGCGTTGAGCGCCAGGTTGAAGCCCGCGTTTGACTTGCTCGATCACGCTGTGAAGGATCACGCATTTCCCGGCGGCGTGCTGGCCGTGGGCTGGCACGGGCAATTGGTGGAACACGCGTTTGGGCGATTGACCTATGACGTGAAGTCGCCGAAGGTGCGCGACGCGACAATTTACGACGTGGCTTCGCTGACGAAGCCGATCGTGACAACTTCGGCGATTATGATGCTGGTGGCGCAAGGGCGCGTGGATTTGGACGCACCGGTGTCGCGCTATTTGCCCGACTGGGTGAAAGGCCCAGGGACCGGCGGAAATTCGGACTGGCGAAAAAAAGTTACGGTGCGGGAATTGCTGCTGCACACGTCGGGTTTGCCGGCGCACCGCGAATTCTATAAAAACGCGAAAGGCAAAAACGCGATCCTGGAACATGTGCATGCGGAGCCGTTAGTAGCAGAGCCGGGGACGAAAGTTGAATATTCGGACCTGGGATTCATGTTGCTGGGCGAGATCGTCGAGCGGCTGACGGGCGAAACTCTGGAGCAATTTGCGCGACAGAAAATTTTCGCGCCGCTCGGCATGAACCATTCGTATTTCAATCCGCCGCGCTCGTTGCGCGCGCAAATCGCTCCCACGGAAAACGACACGGCATTTCGAAAAAGACAATTGCAGGGCGAAGTGGACGATGCGAATGCGTTCGCGATGGGAGGCATTGCAGGACACGCGGGACTGTTCTCGACGGCCCAGGATATTTCCGCGTTCGCGCAAATGATGCTGAACGGCGGAATGTACGCGCAAAGGCGGATTTTTTCACGCGCCATCGTCGATCAATTCACCGCCCGGGTGACAGTGGGCGATTCGGCGCGGACGCTGGGATGGGACGTGCCGACAGGAAATTCGTCGAGCGGGCGCTACCTGTCGCAGCAGGCGTGCGGGCATAACGGATTTGCGGGAACTTCGGTCTGGATCGACCCGCAAAAGGGGCTGTTTGTGATTCTGCTGTCGAATCGCGTGTACCCTTCCGCCACGAACGATAAGATCCGCCAAGTGCGTCCCGCGCTGCATGACGCGATCATTGAGGCGCTGGGACTACTACCGCAGCACGCCGCCCTACGATAACTCCCACGGCACAAACTTCGCACACCGGGACACGTTGGGGCTATAGCGCGGGCGTGTCCGGCTATAATCTTCGATGATGAGAAAAACACGGCCGGGAAGCGCAACGACCGAGCGGAGAAATCCGCGTTCACGGGACATCGACCAGAAATCCGCGCGGGAAATTCTTCGCGTGATCAATCGCGAAGACGCGCGGGTCGCTCGCGTCGTGGGGCGCGAGATTCCGAAGATTGCGCGCGCGGTGGACCAGATTGCCTCGCGAATACGCAAAGGCGGCAGACTGTTCTACATCGGCGCGGGAACGAGCGGAAGGCTTGGTGTGCTCGACGCTTCGGAATGCCCGCCAACGTTTGGCGTGCCGCGGACGATGGTGCAAGGAATCATCGCGGGCGGCAAGCGAGCACTGACAGAATCAGTAGAAGGCGCGGAAGACCATGAAGAATTGGGCGCGCAGGATTTGCGGGCGCGAGGACTGACGGCGCGGGATGCGGTGGTTGGATTGGCGGCGAGCGGGTCGACGCCCTATGTGCTGGGCGCGTTGAAATATGCGCGCAAGGCCGGCGCATACGCCATTGGCGTGACCATGAATCGAAACAGCGCGATTTCGCGCATTGCGCACGTGACAATTGCGCCAGAGACCGGGCCGGAAGTGATTGCCGGGTCGACACGAATGAAGGCGGGAACGGCGCAAAAAATGGTCCTAAACATGCTTTCAACAGCGGTGATGGTTCGCCTTGGACACGTCTACGAGAACTGGATGATCAACGTGGCGAAGACGAATCAGAAGTTACGAGAGCGGGCGCTGAGGAATCTAACGGAAGCCACCGGAACGCAGGTGTTGACCGCCAGACACGCATTGCGTCAAGCGGGGGACAATTTGCCGGTGGCATTGATTATGCTAAAGGCTGGCCTGAACGCCCGGCAGGCACGCCTGAGATTGGCGGCCACACATGGCAACTTACGCAAAGCCGTTGCAAGTGCGAATAAGCCCGCACGCGGCAACAAGAGGAAGTAAAACCAGAGTGGACAAATTCAAGATCCAGGGCGGCCGGCGGTTGGAAGGCGCGGTGCAGATCAGCGGCGCAAAAAATGCGGCGCTGCCGATCATGGCCGCGGCGCTGCTGACTTCGGAAAAATTGCATCTCGAGAATATTCCACGCGTGCGGGACATCATCACCATGGCGAAGCTGCTGGCGCACATGAAGGCGCACGTGATAGCGGAAGATTTGCCCCCATCGGCGATGACAATCCAGACGGAACAGATTTCGCACACGGAAGCGCCGTACGAGCTGGTGAAAACGATGCGTGCGTCGGTGCTGACGCTGGGGCCGCTGGTGGCGCGATTTGGGTACGCGCGCGTTTCGTTGCCGGGCGGATGCGCGATTGGCGCGCGGCCCATTGATTTGCATATTCAGGCCCTCGAAAAAATGGGCGCGAAGATTGCGATTGAACATGGCTACGTGGAGGCGCGAGCGGAGCGGCTGCGCGGCGCGGAAATTCATTTCGATAAAATCACGGTGACGGGCACGGAAAATATTTTGATGGCAGCGGTGCTGGCTGAAGGCGAAAGCGTGCTGACGAACGCGGCGCGCGAACCGGAAGTGACGGATCTGGCGGAGTTGCTGATTAAGATGGGCGCCAGTATCGAGGGCGCGGGCAGCGACACGATTCGCGTTTGCGGTGTCGAGAAGTTGCACGGAACAACCCATCGCGTGATTCCGGATCGGATTGAAGCAGGGACGTTCCTTGTGGCCGGCGCAGTCACAGGAGGAGAAATTCTTCTTACTGGCTGCGAGCCGAAGCATCTGACCGCTGTGATTGAGAAATTAGTTGCATGCGGCGCGGAAATCCGGTCGGAGGGCAAAGGCGAGCTGCGCGTTCGCGTGCCGGACAAATTGAGCGCCGCGGACATCACCACCGAGGAATATCCGGGCTTCGCGACGGACATGCAGGCGCAATACATGACGCTGGCGACGCAAGCGAATGGCACTTCCGTGATCACCGAGACAATTTTCGAGAATCGCTTTATGCACGCGAGCGAAATGGTGCGCATGGGCGCCAACATCGAAGTCGACGGGCGAAAAGCGATTGTACACGGGCCCACGCCGCTGAGCGGGACAACAATTATCGCGTCGGATCTGCGGGCGAGCGCTTCGTTGGTGCTGGCGGGTCTGGTTGCCAACAATACGACGTATGTGGACCGCGTTTACCACATCGACCGCGGCTATGAACGGATTGAAAACAAGCTGCGCGCGCTGGGAGCGCAGATCGAACGCCTGAGTTAAAGCTTCTTGTCTGCGGAATCCACGAAATCGCCTTGCGCAAAAAGGGCGAACCATTCTTCACTCAGGCTATGCCACCGATTCACAACACCTGCTACATGCGAAGAAACAAAAAGGGAGGCAGAACATCGCCTCCCTTCTTCATTTTTTGCGCCGGGCTGAAAAAAAAACGGGTGCGCTTTATTGGCCCGCGTCGGCTGTTGAGGCCTGCTCGGCACCGCCACCTTCCGATGGCTTCTGCTTGTCGCGAGCTTCGCGGATCAGGGCCTTGCGGCTGAGTCGAATTTTGTTTCCCTCGATGGCGAGGACCTTCACCATCACCTGATCGCCTTCCTTGAGCGCGTCGCGAACGGAGCGGATGCGCTGTTCGGCTATTTCACTGATGTGCAGCAGGCCGTCGGTGCCGGGGAAAATTTCGACGAAGGCGCCGAATTCCGCGATGCGAACCACTTTGCCGAGATAGGTCTTGCCGATTTCGGCGGTGGCGGTGATTTCGCGGACACGGCGAAGCGCTTCTTCCGCGGCTTTGCCGTTGACGCCGAAGATGTGAACCATCCCGTCGTCGTTGACGTCTATCTTGCAGCCGGTGGCTTCGGTGATGGCGCGGATATTCTTCCCGCCGGGGCCGATCAAATCGCGGATCTTGTCGGTGGGAATCGTGAGCATGGAAAGATGCGGCGCGTAGGCGGAGATTTCAGTGCGCGACGCGGGAAGCGCGGCTTCCATGGTGTCGAGAATCTCGAGGCGGGCCTTGCGAGCCTGCGCGAGGGCCTCGCGCATCATGGCGATGCTGACGCCCGCGACCTTGATATCCATCTGCAACGCAGTGATGCCTTCACGCGAGCCGGCGACTTTGAAATCCATGTCGCCGTAATGATCTTCCGCGCCGGCAATGTCCGTGAGGACGGCGTATTTATCGCCTTCGACGACCAAGCCCATCGCTATGCCCGCGCAAGGAGCCTTGAGCGGAACGCCGGCGTCCATTAGAGCAAGACAGCCGCCGCAAACAGACGCCATTGACGAGGAGCCGTTCGATTCGAGAATGTCCGAAACGACGCGGATGGCGTACGGGAATTCGGACTCGGGCGGAATCAGATTCGCGAGCGAGCGCTCGGCTAACGCGCCGTGGCCCACTTCGCGGCGTCCCGGGCCGCGCAGCATTTTCACTTCGCCGACGGAGAACGGCGGAAAGTTGTAATGCAGCATGAAGCGCTTGAATGTGTCGTCCTCGAAAAGCAAATCGAGGCGCTGCATGTCGTCCTTGGTGCCGAGGGTGACCGTGGCGAGCGATTGCGTCTCCCCGCGCGTGAAGAGCGCCGAGCCGTGAACGCGAGGCAGCAAGCTGACTTCACACGTGATCTGGCGAATTTTGTCGAACGCGCGGGCATCCGGACGGCGGCGCCTGTTGATAATGTCCTCGCGGAATATGCGCTCGTGGAGACGTTCGATGGCGCGAGCAGCGAGCTTGCGCTTGTCCTTTTCTTCCTCGGGAATCGCCGCCATGATTTCCTTCTCGATTGTCGCGACACGTTCGCGGCTTTCGAGTTTCGGATACTTCGCCGTGTCGAGCGCTTCGTGCAGGCGCTCGCCGTACTTCGATTCGATCTGCTTGGCGAGGGCTTCATCGAACGCTGGAGGCGTGACCGCGGCCTTTTGCGGCTTGACGGAATCGTAAAGCTCGCGAATCGCGACAATGATTTTTTTGATTTGCTCGTGGCCGAAGGCCAGGGCGTCCGCAACCGTGTCTTCTGAAACTTCGAGCGCGCCCGCTTCTACCATGACGATGGCTTCTTCCGAGCCGGCAATGATGATGTTCAGTCAGGCTGGTCTTTTGTTCGGCGACGGTGGGGTTGACAGTCAAGCGGCCGTCGATCAATCCCACACGCACGGCGGCAATGGGCCGCAAAAATGGGATATTCGAGCAATAGAGCGCCGCGGCAGCCGCCGTGACGCCGAGAACGTCGGGGTCATTTTCGCTGTCGGCGGAAAGCACCATGCTGAAAATCTGCGTCTCGGTGGACCATCCTTCGGGAAACAGGGGCCGGAGCGGGCGATCAATTAACCGCGAAGTCAGAATCTCGCGCTCCGAGGGACGTCCCTCGCGCTTGAAAAAGCCTCCGGGAATTTTTCCTGCTGAATAAGTGTACTCACGATAATCCACGGTTAGGGGAAGAAAATCCTTTTCGGTGGGCTTGCTGTCCATGCATGCGGTTGCCAGGATGACCGTGTCGCCATAGCGAAGCACCACTGCGCCGTTAGCCTGGCGGGCCATCTTGCCCGTTTCAAAGCTCAGCCGGCGACCACCGATTTCCACACTTGATTGATGTGTCATTCAAATTATCCTTTGCGTTCCGGCTTGCCGGAAGCGTTTGCGTTGCGGAGAAAAAATCTCCGTTTTTAAGAAAGAGAACCGGCGAGAAGCGATCCGAAGCAGATCTATAGGCTTGCGGGATGAGGTCTGCGCACACAATCTCCCGCGCGGCCCCACAAGATGATTCGATGCGGAGAAAGCATTTCCGGGCGGGCGTCCAACCGGCCAACCAAAGCAGCCGTATTACTTGCGCAAACTAAGTCTCTCGACAATCTCGCGATACCGATCTGGGTCACGACGGTTCAGGTATTCCAATAGCCGGCGGCGGCGGTTAACCATCATGATGAGGCCGCGCCGCGAGGCGTGATCCTTAGCGTGGGACTTGAGGTGAGTGGTCAAGTAACTGATGCGCTCGCTCAACAACGCGATTTGCACTTCCGGGGAACCCGTGTCCTTGGCATGCTGCCGGAACTGCTCGATAACGCCTATTTTGGCCTCGCTCAACTCGCATCCCTCCTGAATCGTCACACCCTGCTCTACGTTTGTCTCTTCCGTATGTCAAAATCGTAGCACAGAGGCAGGCGAGCACAATAGAAGTATTTTTCGCGAAAAGGCCGCTGGGGACGAGCGGATGCCGCGACTCGTTCGCGACAACTCGGCCGGAGAATTAAGCTTTACGCGAGTTGATCAGCGACAGGAATTCGTCGCGCGTCTGCTTATTTTCGCGGAAAACTCCAAGCATGGCGCTGGTGACCGCGGAAGATTGTTGCTTTTCGACGCCGCGCATCACCATGCAGAGATGTTTTGCTTCGATGATTACGCCGACGCCTTCGGGGCTGATGCGCTGTTGAATCGCTTCCGCGATCTGGTTGGTCAGCCGCTCCTGAATCTGCAACCGGCGCGCGTACATATTCACCAGACGCGCCACTTTGCTGAGGCCGATGACTTTTTTCGTCGGAATGTACGCGACATGGCATTTGCCGAAAAACGGGAGCAAGTGGTGTTCGCAGAGGCTGTAAACTTCGATGTCCTTGACGACCACCATTTCGTCGTAGCACACGCTGAACATGGCGCCGTTCAGAAGCTTTTCAGGATCCTGGCGATAGCCGCTGGTGAGGTAACGCAAGGCTTTCTCGAAGCGTTCAGGCGTGCGGCGAAGGCCTTCGCGATTGGGATCTTCACCCAACAAGACAATCATGCGCCGAACCAGGTCGGCGATCGTCTCGACGTTGTCTGTCTTGGCGAGATGAATCGTTTCGGTGTCTGTTATTTCGCTCATATAGACTCCTTCGCTTCGCAACTCCTTCATGTCGAAAAAATGCGCATCTACGGATTGGAAGGCGCGGCGTATTCAAAACTGTTCTTGCCCGTCTCTTCGATTCGCACGCCCTCGATGTGGGCGTGGGGAAAACCGGCGAGGCGCTGAAAAATAACGCGGCAGACATTTTCCGTGGTCGGCACGCATTCGCGGAATTCAGGAATCTGCTCGTTCATGTACGCGTGATCGAACGCGTCGAGCACTTTCTGCTGCACGAAACTATCGAGATCCGCGAGATTCGCAATCATGCCCGTTGCCGGATCGACCGGACCGGTAACAGCTACTTCTAGCGCGTAATTGTGGCCGTGACTGTACGGATTCGCACATTTGCCAAAGATGCGCTTATTCTGCTCGGCGCTCCATTCGGCGCGGAACAGGCGATGCGAAGCCGGAAAAGAATAGCGGCGCCAGAGCGAGAGTTTCATCGCGCGTCCTTCATCCCGTCCGCGGTGCAATCGACGAACAGATCGGGCGATTCATACAAGCGAATGCGGTCCAGGCGGCCCTGATGAATCTTCGGCTTGAGAATGTGCCAGAGCACCGTCGCGATTTCTTCGCACGTCGGAATCTTGCCCGCGAGCTCGGGAACTTCATAATTTAGATGCCGGTGGTCCATGCGCTGAGTCACTTCGCGATCAAGAATTTCCTTTAGCTCCTTCAAGTCGAGGACCATGCCGGTTTTCGGATCCGGCTCGCCGGCGACCGTGACTTCCAGAACGTAATTGTGCCCGTGGCCGTGCGGATTATTGCATTTGCCGAAGACGCGGCGGTTTTCCTCCGCCGAGAAATCTGGGTTGTGATAAAAGTGCGCTGCCGAGAACTCGAGTTTTCGCGTTACGCGTATCATGGCTTTCCGACGGAATATTCGCGGCCCTTCCAGGTGATCTTGCCGCGCCGGTGCTTCCCGCAAGACGCGGCAACGGTGGCGGCGTAGAGGCACACTCCCGGTACATAATATATGATGAACCGTGCGGAATAACGATTCCTCTGAAGCGCGCGGGCATACGCGGCGTGGCACGCAACGAGCCAGAGAATTCCCAGCACAACGAACCAGAGACCTGCACGCGCCTGCACGATAATTCCGGCAACGATAAAGACGATCGCCGGCCACGGGAACGCAAATAAAATTTCTTTGAGCGCGCCGCTTCGCGTTCCACCCAGAAGAAGATAGAGATTTTTCGTCCAGCCTTGCCACATCGCGCCAAAAGTTCGGTACATCCTCGTGCGCGCGATTCCCTGCCCCGATGCAAAATGCAAAAGAAAACCCGCCTGCTTCACGCGGCGCGCAAGGGCAACGTCTTCGAGCACCGCATCGGCGACAGCGCGGTGGCCGCCGACTTTTTCGTATGCGTCGCGACGGATCAGCAGGAACTGGCCGTTCGCCGCAGCGTCAGACATGGAGGGGTCGTTCACGCGCGCGAAGTCAAATTTCCGCGACAGACGGCAATAAATAAAAGGTATCAGCGCGCGTTCACCGAACGACTGCGCAATTTGTTCCGGCGAATACGAAACGAGCGCTGCATCGTAGGCGCGCGCGTCTTCAAGTGCTTGATGTGCCGAGTCGGCGAGATGGACCGTGTCCGCGTCGGTAAAGAACAGCCATTCGCATTTCGCTGCCTGCGCCCCAATCCACACCGCGTGATTCTTACCGATCCAGCCCACGGGCAACGCAACGGATTCGAGCACTATTAGCTGTGGGACAGTCTTCGACAAGTGCGCGAGAATTTCGCCGGTGCGATCCGTGGATTGGTCATTGACGACGATAATTTCGGCGATTTCCAGCTGCGCGGCTAGACTAACGACGGATGCTTCGATATTGTCTTCCTCGTTGCGCGCGGGAATAATGGCTGAAATTTGAGGCATGGCGAGATTCGCGCCGTAAATTGCGAATCGGATAGCCGAGAGTTCACAAAAAATATATCATAGGGATTGGATTTTTGAACTAAACGCGAACCCAGGCCCAAAAATGAAGAGGAAAATTCTAACCGGAATCACGCTGGGCGCCATCGCGGGCTTGCTGATCTTGTTCGCAGCCCCCAGCTATAATCAGGGCGAGCCGAGCCTCGCGGGCTCGACTGCCAAGCCGTTTTCATTCGAAGAGAACGGCAAGCAAATGCAGCTCTCCGATTTGCGCGGCAAAGTGGTGGTGCTGAATTTCTGGGCAACCTGGTGCCCGCCGTGTGTGGATGAGACGCCGTCGCTGGTCGCGCTGCAGCGCGAAATCGCGCCGAAGGGCGGCACGGTGCTGGGAATCAGCGTGGATGACGACGCGCAAGCCTATGCGCAGTTCGTGCAAGCGAATGGCATCGACTATCCCACGTACCGCGATCCTACAAAGAAAATCCCTGAATCGTACGGAACGTCCATGTATCCGGACACCTACATTATTGACCGTCACGGCAAAATTGCGCGGAAGCTCGTCGGCGCGCAGGACTGGACCAGCCCCGAGATGACGGCTTACTTCAATTCGCTGCTCGCGAAAAACTGACCTTCGTATTGCTGCTCGGGTTTGCATCCAGATGGACTTCAATATTTTTCTGTGCCATCGTAATCCTGTGTTAGTAGTTCCTTCTGAAAACCGAGCCGCTCGATGAATCACAAAGACCCCGCTTCGGCCGTGCCAGGCAGTGGTCAGCCCGCAATGGATCCGGTCTGCGGAATGAAGGTTGATCCGGCGCGCGCCAAAGCGAGCCGGGAGTACGACGGCGTAAAATATTATTTTTGCTGCAATGGCTGCGCGGAGAAGTTTGCCGCCGTGCCGGAGAAGTATCTCGCCGGGAAAGTGCAGGCTGCGCCAGCTAAACCTGCGCCTACGTATGACGTCCACGCTTCGACAACCCAAGGCTACGTGTGTCCCATGGACGCGGAAGTTCATGCTACGGAACCTGGCGCGTGCCCGAAATGCGGAATGGCTCTTGAACCGCTGATCGCGCAAGCGCCCGCGACGAAAATTGAATACACATGTCCGATGCATCCGCAAATTGTCCGCGCGGAACCCGGAGCCTGCCCGATTTGCGGGATGGCGCTCGAACCGCGCACCGTGACGGTGGAAGAAGAGACGAGCCCTGAACTTTTGGCGATGACGCAGCGCTTCTGGGCGAGTGTAATTTTGACGGTGCCGCTGATTTTCGTTGCAATGACCGCGGACATGCTCTGGCGCGGGCTGATTTCTGCGAACGCGCTGGTCTGGATCGAATTGGCTCTCGCGACGCCGGTCGTGCTTTGGGGCGGCTGGCCATTCTTCCGCCTCGGCTGGACGTCCATTCGCAATCGCAGCCTGAATATGTTCACGCTGATTGCGATGGGAACAGGAACAGCTTATCTCTACAGCGTGGTTGCCGTGCTTTTTCCGAGCGCGTTTCCCGCGCAGTTTCGCGGAGCTGGCGGCAGTATTCCCGTGTATTTCGAGGCGGCCGCGGCAATCACAACTCTTGTGCTGCTCGGGCAAGTGCTGGAACTGCGCGCGCGGCAGCGAACCGGCAGCGCAATCCGCGCGCTGCTGCAACTGGCACCCAAAACGGCGAGGCTCGTTGCGGAAAACGGCGAGGAAACCGACGTCGGCCTCGAATTCGTGAAGCGTGGTGACACTTTGCGCGTGCGCCCCGGCGAGAAAATCCCCGTCGATGGAGTGGTTCTGGATGGCACGAGTTCGGTTGATGAGTCAATGGTAAGCGGCGAGCCCATCCCTGTCGAAAAACTTCCTAGCTCGCGTCTCACAGGCGGAACAGTAAACGGCACGGGAACTTTTTTGATGCGCGCGGAGCATGTGGGGAGCGAAACACTGCTGGCGCGCATCGTGCAGATGGTCAGCGCGGCGCAACGCACGCGTGCGCCGATTCAACGGCTTGCCGATGTAGTTGCATCTTACTTCGTTCCCGCGGTAATCCTCGTCGCCATACTGTCGTTCACTGCATGGGCGATTTTCGGGCCGTCGCCGCGGCTGGCGCACGGATTGGTGAATGCAGTAGCGGTCTTGATTATTGCGTGCCCGTGCGCGCTGGGATTAGCGACGCCGATGGCGATTATGGTCGGCACTGGCCGTGGGGCAACAACAGGTGTGCTGATCAAGAATGCGGAAGCGCTCGAGACGCTGGAAAAAATCGACACCCTCGTCTTTGACAAGACCGGCACGCTGACGGAAGGCAAGCCACGCGTTGCATTCATCGAACCCGCGGCCAGGCATTCCGCGCAAGACGTGCTGCGATTCGCGGCGAGCATCGAGCAAGGCAGCGAACATCCACTGGCCGCCGCGATTCTCGCGGAAGCGGCCCGCCAATCGTTGAAGCCCACGGCAGCCACTGAATTCCACTCGCTTACCGGCAAAGGAATCACGGGCCGAGTGGAAGGTCATACCGTCGCCATAGGAACTGCAGCCCTGCTGAGCGAAGTAGGAATCGCCAAAATTAGCCTGAAGGATCGCGCCGAGGCATTACGCAGCGAGGGCGACACGGTGGTCCACGTAGCCATCGACGGACAAGAAGCGGGCCTGATCGCTATCGCCGATCCGTTGAAACAATCCACCGCCGAGGCGATTGCGCAGCTTCGCGGCGAAGGATTGCGGCTGGTGATGCTGACCGGTGACAGCCGCGCCACCGCCGAAAGCGTCGCGCGCAAACTGGGAATCGACGAAGTGATTGCCGAGGTCCTGCCGGACCACAAAGCCGAAGTCGTGCAGCGCCTGAAGGCAGAGGGCCGCCGCGTTGCCATGGCGGGCGACGGAGTCAACGACGCGCCTGCGCTCGCGGCGGCGGATGTCGGCATTGCGATGGGCGCGGGCACGGATGTGGCTATTGAGTCCGCAGGAATCACGCTCGTCCAAGGCGACTTGCGCGCAATTGTCCGCGCGCGACGGTTGAGCCGCGCCACCATGCGCAACATTCGCCAGAACCTCTTCTTTGCGTTCGCGTATAACATGCTCGGCGTGCCCATTGCGGCTGGAGTGCTGTACCCTTTCTTTGGCTTGCTGCTGAGCCCCATCATCGCCAGCGCGGCCATGACGTTCAGCTCCGTCTCCGTGATCACCAACGCGCTGCGCCTGCGCCACGTGCAGCTCTAGCTGCCCCGTTGAAGGCTTCTTTGCTATAATTCGCGCATGACATTCATGACCATGACCTACGAATTGCAAGCGCCGCTCAAGCAGGAGCAGTTGCGCGCGCTCGCCTCATTTGCAAATACCTATGGGTTGCAGAAATTTCGCATCGACGAAAAGAAGAACTTGCTGCACTTCGACTACGATGCTTCGCGGCTGAAGGAAACGGAAGTCGAGCACGTGCTGCGCATGGCGAAGATACCGGTGGTGGGAAGAGTCGCGGTGAACTAGCAGGCAGAGAAAGATTCTGCGAAGAACTTTAGGAGCGCGAAGCGAAAAAAAGGGGCCACCGCTTGGGATCGGCAGCCCCGAAAAGTCGCGTTCCGGTGACTCGGCCTAGGCGAGACCGAGTCTGGGGTCATCCATCCTAGCTTCCCTCTCAGAGGCAGGTGGGTACGTTTCTCATCACTCCGTGACCGAGCCCCTTCCTCCTCTGCCACAGTGTGATAAGCCACGTTTTGGAACGCGACCCGCATTCCCAAGAGCACGCCTGTTGCCACGAGCGTTGGGACCACGACAAACCGCTGTTGTTGAGCATGCGTGGGTTATTGGCGTGATGGACCGACATTTCACACGCATTGCTGAACCAATTCGGAATGGCAATCTCACTTTGGAACCTGCGAATCCCATAACACCTTTGCGGGCTCTTGCGACGCTTGTGCTCGTCGAACGGATTTACTACTTGCGTGCCAGTGCCACGTTCCCGCAATCTTAATCGGCCGCTATGCCCACTCTCATACGCTTTCTCGTTAATCATGGCTATGTAGTTCTGTTCGTCTGGGTTCTGCTCGAACAGGGCGGACTGCCGATTCCCTCGATCCCGCTTCTCTTGGCAGCAGGCGCACTGGCGGGAGCGGGAAAGCTGAATCTGGCGTTATGCCTCAGCCTGCCCGTCGTCGCGTCAATGATCAGCGACATTTGCTGGTACGAAATCGGCAAACGGCGCGGGGGAAGCGTACTGAATCTGATTTGCCGGATTTCGCTGGAGCCGGATTCATGCGCGCGTCGCACGGAAGATCTTTACGCGCGCCTGGGCGCCAAATCGCTCTTCATTGCGAGGTTTGTGCCTGGACTTTCGAGCGTTGCGCCGCCGCTCGCGGGGATTTTCCGAATGCGGCTGTCACGTTTTCTAGTGTACGACGCGCTCGGCGGCGTGCTGTGGTCGGTGACATTCATCGGTCTGGGGTTCGTGTTTTCGAGCGAGCTTGAGCGAATCGCAAAGTACGCGCTGCGGCTGGGCGAGATGCTCGTGTTCCTTCTCGTCACTGCGTTGGCCGCATACATTCTGTACAAATACATCCAGCGCCGCCGATTCTTGCGGAACTTGCGCATCGCGCGAATCACGCCGGAAGAGCTGAAGCGCATGCTCGATGCGGGCGAAAACATCCAGATCGTCGATTTGCGGCATGCGGTCGAATTCGAAGCCGATCCCCTCACGATTCCCGGCGCGCTTCGCCTGGACCCCAAGGAAATCGAGAAGCGCCAGCAGGAAATTCCGCGCGATCGCGACGTCGTGCTCTACTGCACTTGACCCAACGAAGCCACCAGCGCCCGTGTGGCGCTGTTGCTAAGAAGGCACGGCATCACGCGTGTCCGCCCGCTCGCAGGCGGGTTCGCGGGCTGGCAAAATAGCGGTTTCCCTATTGAGGATCACTCTCCAGAAATGGTCTCCGATTCTGAGGAAGTCAGGGAGGGCTCCGCCTGATTTCTGCTGCCGAATTCAAGCGAAACGTTTGGGCTTCAGGAATCCAAGAGCGCCGTTCAACTTGTACTCCTAGTGGTTCGGCTTCATAATAAAAGGCGCAATGGAGAACGCATGCACGTGACTCGCACAAAAATTCTAACTTTCGTGGCTTCCCTGGCCTTCGTGGCCGCGGCTGCTTTTGTGATTCATGTTTTGGCGGCTCCGCGTCCGGCAGCCAAACGAAGCCAACCTGTCGTGCCAGCGCAAGCCCCCAGCGCGAATGCCGAAAAAGTCCCTGTGCTTTATTTTGCGAAGGATCCCGAGGCCGCACCCCCCTTTCTCGTGCGCGATCTCTCCGGCAACGTCGTCTCCACCGCTGCCCTGAAAGGCAAAGTGGTTCTGCTGAATTTTTGGGCGACGTGGTGCGGCCCCTGTCGCGAAGAAATTCCGGAAATGATCAAGCTGCAGGCGCAGTACAAGGACACATTGCAAGTCATCGGAGCTTCCGAGGACGAAGCGCCTCCCGAACAAGTAGCGAAATTCGCGCAAAAGGCGGGTATCAACTATCCCGTCATTATGTCGAGCGCGCAGCTCGAACGCGAATACGGCGGAGTGGCCGCGCTGCCGACAACGTTCGTGATCAACACGGACGGCCGCGTGGTTCAGAAAAACGTCGGCGTCTATCCATTCGCGTTTTATGACATGGAAGCGCGTTCGCTGATGGGAATACCGGTCACAGCGCGCATTGAGACCTTTAGAGATACCGGCCAGATCTTCTTGAAGAACGCTGCCCGCGCATCGGAACTGCCGGGAGTGAGTTTTGCGGGATTGACCGTGGCGCAGAAGAAAATCGCGCTGCATCGCCTGAACGCCGAAAACTGCACTTGTGGCTGCAAATTAACGCTGGCCGAGTGCCGCATCAACGATACGACCTGCCCCATCAGCAGCGGAATTGCGAACAAGATCGTGCAGGAAGTCGCGCGTGGCAAATCGCCGCCAGCCGCATCTGCCGCGAAAAGCAGCCCCGGAAACCTATAACTCCGAATTACTCTGAATTCACGATTGAGACAAAAGAGCGGCGATCCTCGCCCGTTACGTTGTTCGTGACATGCTCGTTACATTGTTCGCCACAATGTCCGCTAACGTTGAGGAGAACGCCGCTTTTATGCTCGTGCGCCGACTCGCGCCAGCGTGTCGAATTCTCAGTGCCGGTCCGACCGCTGCGCCGCGTGAAGTTCTTCGAGGGCCTCGCTGATGTGTTGCATCGCCTTCACGCGATGGCCATGGAAGTCGTGCGCGGCATGGCTCAAACGATCCTGCGCACGATTCAACAGGCCGATGGCATCGCGAATTTCTGGATGCCGTTCCCTGGCGTCTCGATCCTGAACAGCTGTGGTCGATGCTTTTGCCGTGGGAACCTTCGCCGCCGGCAAACCTGGTTCCGCTGACGTGGCCATCGGCAACGAAAGGGCGAGCGCGAACGCTGATGCAATCAGGATACTCGTAACTTTCTTCGTCATCGCGAAATCCTCCTCGTCCGATTTTTCGGCTCGGACAGCCGGAATTATGCAGGTCTGTGGGTGATTGTCCCTCTGCGAAACTCGCGGAGGGTAAGGCATCTCCAACGCGAACAGGAGTGATTTTAATGCGACAGCACCGAAAGCGGCATGGCGTCAAGGAAGAGTGCGAACAAATAGTTATTGGGCATCCGGAGCCAGGTCGGTGAACGGAGTTCGGCTGCGAACGTAAGCTCATTTTTGAAAGGCGCCGGCTAATTCTGGAAAAATATTTCACGTAGCGTTTGACTGCCTTTCGTCTCCAGTCTATTCTGAAGCCGCCCCGTGGTCCGACGGAAAACAGAATAGATCGAGGCGCCTTTGCTACATCTTCTCTACGCCGCCATTGCCGTAGTTGTGGCCGTGCAACTCTCTTCCTTTGCCACCAGCATCTACCTACATCGAACGCTCGCGCATCGCGGCGTTTACTTGAGCCCCATCGTCGCGTTTCCGATGCGCTTGCAGTTGTGGCTGTGGACGGGTATCAACACGAAAGAATGGGTCGCGGTGCACCGCAAACATCATCGCCACACGGACGTCGAGGGCGATCCGCACAGTCCTGTGCTCGAAGGCCTTTGGCGGATTTTGCTCGGCAACGTTTACTACTATGCGCGCGAAGCGAAGCAGCCGGAGACGCTGACGACGTTCGCACCGGACATTGGCAATGGCTGGCTCGACCGCCATATTTTCGGCTTCGGGCTCGCTGGCGTAATCACGGGTATCGCAATTTTCATGCTGCTGCTCGGGCCGGTTTGGGGAGGAGTTGCGTACCTCGTCCAAGCCGCCACGTACATTTTCCTGAATGCGGTAATTAACGGCGCGAATCACGCATTCGGCAAACGCAATTTCGACAATACAGCAACGAATTTGCCTTTTGTCGCCTTGCTCACCGCGGGAGAGGGTTGGCACAACAACCATCATGCGTATCCAACCTCGGCCCGCTTCAGCGTGTTTCGCGGCGAATTCGATCCATCGTGGCCAGTGTTGAAATTATTGACGTGGATGCATCTCGCGCGCCCTCTTAAGCTGGCGCCGAGAATGGAGTAGGCGGCTCGCTGAAATGGCAGGCTGGAATCCCGAGCAATACCTGAAATTCTCCGAAGAGCGCACACAGCCTTGCCGCGACCTTGCGGCGCGTGTTTCCATTCCCGATGTTCATCATGTGGTTGACCTCGGCTGTGGCCCCGGCAACAGCACGCAAGTCCTCGCGGAACGATGGCCCGATGCCGAGATCACGGGAGTGGACAGCGCGGCCGAAATGATTAACGCGGCAATCCAGGCGCATCCGCGCGGGCGTTGGATCGTCGGCGATATCGCGAAGTGGGCGGGTGAGGAAGAGCAGCAATTCGACGTGGTTTTCTCAAATGCGGCGCTTCAGTGGCTTCCCGACCACACTGGTCTATATCCTAAACTTTTCGCGCGCGTCGCGGCGGGCGGTGTTCTGGCGATACAAATTCCCAGCAGCTTAGACCGTCCCGCTTATCGACTGCTGCGCGAAATGGCCGCCTCTATCGGCTGGCGCAGGTGGTTTCCCACAGGGCGTGTCCGCACCTGGCATGCGCAGGATTGGGAATTTTATTACGATCTACTCGCGCCTTTGGCTGCTCGTGTCGATGTGTGGCAAACGGAATATTTTCATGTGATGCCCAACGCCGAGACCGTCGTTGAATGGTACAAAACCACCGGTATGCGTCCATATTTGAACGCCATCGGCGAAGATGCTGATCGCGACAAATTCATCACCGAATATACCGAAAAAATCCGCGCCGCCTATCCGCCGCGCCCCGATGGCAAAATCCTCTTCTCGTTCCTCAGGATTTTCCTCATCGCCTATCGGGCGTAAGGATCGCTCGCCGCCCGACCCCTAGCATACCTTACTGCACCTTGGCCTTTGGACTGCGCCTACATCTTCAGCTTCGGATGCTGCAAATGGAACTTCGTCGCGTTCTGATAAGCTCGCCCGAATGCCAGCATTTTCTCCTCCCCGTACAGCTGCCCCAGAAACGTCAAACTCACTGGCGTGCCGGGACCGCCATAATTGCCGACCATTCCGTCTTTGCCTTTGGCAGCGGGCGGCGCGTCATCTCCGCGAAAGCCATTGGGTAAAATCAACGCGGGATGGCCGGTGAGATTCGTCACCGTTAGCTGCTCGCCGTTGGTTGGCGCGACGATTACGTCATAGCTTTCGAATGCCTTGGCGACCGCCTGCATCGCCAGAAACTTGGCGCGATTCGCCTGCACGTATTCCACGGCGGGGACAAAGCGCGCAACCCGGAACGTGTTCGCCCAACCTCCGGCTGTTTGATCGCCGAGAAGTTTGTCGCGCCCCGTGCGCGTCAGTTCATCGAACGCCGCAGCGGCTTCCACATCAAGAATCGTCACCATCGGCTGATAAGGAAGCTTCGGCAATTCGATTGGCGTCATCTTCACGCCCATGTCGCGCAGTTTCTGCAAAGCTGCGTCGTTGAATTTCTGGTCGTATTCCGCGGACGTGATGAATTGCTGCTTCTCCTCATCCGTGATGCCGCGAAAATTCTTTACGCGCTCTTCCAGCGCGGCACGATCAAACTCGAATTCGGATTCCAGGAAGCCGACGCGGAATTTCCGCCAGTCCTGATTGGCGTTCCAACTGAACGCGGCCGGCTGCACCGAGCGGTCGTCGCCATCCGGTCCGTAAATTGCGTTGAGCGCAAGCGCGCAATCTTCCACAGCGCGGCAGATGGGGCCGAGCTTGTCCTGGCTCCAGGAGAGGGCCATCGCGCCCGTGCGCGGCACGTGGCCAAACGTTGGACGCAAGCCCGTCACGCCGCAGCGCGTGCTAGGCGATGAAATCGAGCCCAGCGTTTCGGAGCCAATGGCGAATCCGACGCACCCCGCGGCCGTCGCCGAAGACGGTCCCGCGGAAGAGCCGCTCGATCCTTGATCCGGATTCCACGGATTGCGGGTGACGCCCCCGAACCAATGATCGCCGTTCGCGAGCGCGCCGAGCGTAAGCTTGGCGAGCAGCACAGCGCCCGCCGCGTCCAGGCGCTTGACGACGGTCGCATCCTCGTCAATCGTTTGGTCCTTGTAAGGCTCCGCGCCCCAAGTCGTCTTGTAACCTTTAACGGCGAGCAAATCCTTCGCACCCCACGGAATCCCGTGGAGCGGGCCGCGATATTTCCCCGCGGCGATGTCGCGGTCAGCTTCTTTGGCTTGCGCGAGCGCGCGATCTTCGGTCAAGGTAATCACGAAGTGCAACAACGGGTCGTAACGCTTCAGGCGCGTCAAATACATTTGCGTCAGCGCCGTCGAAGACACTTTCTTTGTGCGTATCATTTCCGCAAGCTCGCGCACCGTCGCGAACGCAATCTCCTCCAAATCTTTGGGCACGTGGCGCGAAGCGATCGCGGGCGCAGCCGACATTTGCAGCGGCCGCTTTGCTTGTTCGAAATGCGTGTTCGTGTTCGTCAAGGGATCGAAAATCATCGCGGGCTGAACGCCATTCGACATATGCAACGCGTAAATCTGGTCGTAACCCTTGGTCGCATTCTGGAGGTTCCGGAGCATCATCTCGCGATCTTCCGCGGGAATCGGCACGTCCGCAATCGCAGCCGCATCGCTGATCATTTCCACGGTGATTTTCTTCGGCTCGCCTTCGGCCATGGCCCACAGCACGCCGGGAAAAAGCGTGCCCGCCACTCCGAATTTCGAGCACGTCGTAAGAAAACTGCGGCGATCAATTGCGAGTTTCGGTCCAGAAGTCGGCATGTGTGTTGGCCTCGGGCGGGATCATATCGTTGGAAATTCCTGCAATTCAGCATCGCTGATCCCGGCGGCGCATTGTCCAACCGTGCGCGCCCCGAGTCAAGGCCAAGCATATTGTGGTATTGGGTCAGTTTCCGATAAGCGAGTTAGCCGAGCGTCAAGCTACCAGACAGGCGTACCGTCGGTTGTGGAAGGTGGTGGAAGTAACGAGCGACCGGTTTTCAAGTCAACGGCGAAACGGGACTCGTGCGTGATCGAGTTCGTGGGATCATATCCGATACCCTCGATAGTCTCGCTCGTGACGCGGGAAATCTTCAACTCGTCATAGCAGACATGCGGGCTGCGCCACACGAGACCCCTGCTGCCGTAAGCGGCTAACCTGCTGTAATCTGAAAGGACGAGGAGTCCATGGTCCGGAATCGATCGAACATCAAGCACGGGGATTATTGGAATTTCTTCCCAAACTTCGGGCTCGTCCGCTTTTACGACGTATGCTGCGCCGCTTGATATGACACATACGCGGTCCGGATCGGGCGAACTCACAACGCGAGAAAAAGCGGGAGGCGACGAATAGCCGAATTTGAAGACGCCGATCCATTCTCTGCCGCCGACAGCCCTTACCCTCAACCACAGGCCTTCGTGTTCTGGCCTATTTCGGGGAGGTGGAAAGAAAATTAATGGAACAGCGAGTTTTCCCGTTCCCGGCAATTCGTCTAATTCTTGGACTTCGTACGAGTGCGCGAGCGCGAGATCAATTTCGAGCATGTACCCTTTCCCCTCACCGAACCTAGCCGGCAGATTGCTCTCGCACAAGGGTTTCACTGGACCGTGAGCGTCAGCGTGGCGGTCTTCTTGTGGCCGGCGGCATCGCTTGCCGTCAACGTATAGGTGGTAGTTTTCTTGGGGGAAACTTCCAAGCAGCGGTTCAGCGACGGCCAAACATCCTCGGACGCTTTTGGCTCCAACGTAACGGCTTTTGCGTTCGACACGCCGTAGCAAAGCGCCGCCTCATCGCCACGACGAATTGCGCCAGGCGCGGCGTAAAAATTGAGAATCTTGAAATCGTTTCCGCCGAAATCTTCGACAAGCTCCTGAGCCTTTGCGCGCTTCGCCGTCGCGGCCTTTTCTTCGATGTCGCGATTTTCCTGCCAGCGCGAATAGAAAATCCCGGCGACGATCAGCGCCGCAATCAAGACAATAATCCACGAAAATTTGAAAATCGTGCTGGCGCTCGATGTCGATTCGTCCGGTCCAAGTGTCACGCGTGATTTCCTCCTCGTTGCCCAAAGGGCCTGGCGTCTCCGAGTCTATCCACAAACAGTTCTACCGGGCATTACGTGCGGGAGTCCTGGGCACGTGAACGGAAACCTTCGAGTTGTCGCTTGTCCACAGGCGGAAACCTCCGCGAAACGCATTGCGATTGTCACCGAGTTCCGCGCCGGGAGGCAGTTTCTTCAATTTTTTTAAATTCCCGCCGCCGATTACCACGTAATCGGGTTCGAGGGCAATCTTCAGACGTTCAACCACATCCGCAACGTGCCGCCGCCATTTCTTTTTTCCCAGACGTTTGAGGCCGCGCAGTCCGAGGTAATCTTCGTACGTGCGGCCCTTCTTGTATGGCAAATGCGCCAATTCCAAAGGCTGAAGCGTTCCATCAACAATCATCGCCGAGCCCAGCCCCGTGCCCAGCCCCAAAAAAAGCATGCGCCCGCCGCGATAGCTCCCCAGCGCCTGCATCGCCGCATCATTCACTAGCTTTACCGGATGCCCGAAAGCGTGGCTGAAATGGAATCCCACCCAGCCTTTGCCCAAATTGCACGGCTCGTGCAGGGGGCGGCCTTGCACCACCGGCCCTGGATAGCCGATCGAAATCACGTCGTACTTCCAGCCCGTCGTCACCTGCTTCACGTCTTTCACCATTCGGGCCGCCGTCATCGTTGGCCCGGAGACGATCTTTCGCTCCACACGCTCTCCCGTCGCCAGCACTTTGACGTGCGTCCCCCCCACGTCAATCACCAGAATCCGCAACCCGTGTTTGCCTTTAGCTGCTTTCACCACATTTCCCTCCGCAGGGATCTGCTTCCTCTTGCAATGTCATTCCAAACCGCCTCGCACCTGTCGCGCTCTCGTCTTTGCTCCTCGAGGGCCCACCTATGGCTTGCCCTGCCTGCCCTGACGAAGGAAGGGAGGAACGAAGCATCGGGCCGTTGGCGCGAAGCGCCGAGCACCCTGCTTCGTTAGGTTGCCCATTCCGCTCGCCCTGAGCCCGGCGAAGGGAGCCGCCACGCGGCGAGGCCTGCCTGCCGCAGGCAGGGATCTGCTTTCCCCTTCGATCTCTCCGCACGTCCCTTCGAATCGTCCCGCACTCTACAGAATAGCGCAGCACGCCGCGAAATATATTATCCTCGCGAAGGCACCGACTCACTCTCCGATTACGTACCTACGCGGGCGCTCGGGCAGGCGCGGGGCCAGTCCATTAAACAAGGGAAATTCGCTCAGGGCCAGAAATCGGCGAGCGACTTGAAGAATAAGGTCTCTTCATCATCGGACGGGTATGTCCGCCACGACCCGGCGGCGAAACGCGTTGAGCTCCAGTGGTGGCAGGCCCCACGGCGGCTTGTCGAGCACGAGGGTGCGCAAGCTTAAGTTCATGAAGGGTGATTGCGTGGGTCTTGAGGGCCGCGACGTACCAATCCAGAAACGTCTTCGGCACGAAAATAGGTCCGTTACTTTGGCGGGAATCCCCATCGGTGAACCCGGCTGCACCATGGGTGTATTTTGAGAGTTCAACAAAGAATCTGCGCGCCAACCCTTTTGGAGCCTGATCGAACAGTGAATCCGTCATCGCTGATTTGAGATGTCGCTCTAAGGCGACTACGTCAGGGTTCTTTGGAAGCATGTCTGCAGCCCAACCAAATCGGATTCTGTCCTCCCCATTCCTCCAATCAGTGAAACTTTGTGCGTCGTTGCTGATCGTAAGTTGTGTAGCAATCGTGATTTGCTCCAACACATTACGAAGACAAGAGAATGCCACTCTGTAGTACCCAACCAGCGCACAGTACGTCGCCGCCTGAAATTCGTCGCTGGCGTCGCATGCTGCTATCGCGGTTGGAGATTCTGTCGGATCACTGCTGAGCGCCTGAACGCCACCAACGACCCGACCCCACATACCCCAGTATTCCCACATCTGCGCCACCTGCGGACCGAACTGGTCCGAGGTCCGTATGCTGACGTCGTCAGGCAGCGAAACGATGCTGTTCCACGTATCTTGCTGGATGAGATTCGTCGGTCCTTGATACTTTCCTGAAACCACGGCAAAGTCACTGTCCTCAAGCATGAGGCGTTTGGCACGAAAATCTGGAGCAGGGAGCGGTTTCATGGCCGACGTTTTCTCATGCACTTTTAAAAAGCGCAACACATCCCTTAAAGGTGGTAGAGCAAGCTATGCATCACCGATTCGTACATTTCTTTGAATTCCTTCAATTGTTCGTGCGTGAAGGTCCGGGGATCATACGAATTCTTTAGAGCGCGGGCCGGATGAATCAGGTTCCGGAATCGCCTGATTTTACTGACCACGTCTTTTGCGACATGCTTCGGGGGATGTTCATCCTCGCGGACGTGAGACGGAACGTTGATGGGAGCGTTCAGAACGTCAATCTCATTTGCAGCTTCGATTAGCTCAGACATGTTAACGGAATCGGGTATTTCGAGCTCGCCGCCATTCTCCTCGCCGAACTCAACTAAGAGGTATGTGAGAACAGCCGTCTCAAGTGCAAACGACAAGGCGATAGCTGCCATGAAGTATTGGCCGGAATCCTCAAGCTCGGTGACCTTGTCCACGTAAAACACGAGAAGTTCGTTCGCGGCGTCGCCGTGTCGAGTTCCCGTCAGCTTTCCCATGCAAATTCCTTTCCCTCATGCATTCCCGGAATCATATCACTTAGCTGAAGCGTAATCGGCAATCGGAGACTGACGGGCCGCCCAAGACTCCACAGCCGCCGCATATTGTCAATCCAGTTAACCTATGGTAATTTCGCTCCGTGATTACGACGCAACCATCCAGCCCGTTTCGCGCCCTCCGAACAGGGCGGCGGCGGAGTCTGTGCTCCGCCTAGCAGTTCCCCCAACTTCCCTCCTAGGGCATTTCCGCGCCAAATTCAGCGAATGTATGATTTTTTCAATCGGTAATGAAATGCACAGTCCCGCAAACACAACTAGCTCAAAACGCGCCACTTACATTTTCTTGATCGGTAATGAGTTTCGTTTTTGCGCGCTCGGTATTTTTCGCCCCTCCCGATTCTCATATTCGCGTTTCGGAAACGTCCGGCTCTCCCGCCGCGCCGACGACACTCCTCGATCCTCAGCTTCTTCTCGAGCGCGTTTTCGCCATTTGCCAGAGCCCTCGGCCGAGGAGTAGAATCGTTCTCCCCGGTGCCCCTGACAGCTTCCCAGCGGAGACAGGAGAAACACAGATCGTGAAAGGCGAAACGCGAAATAATCCGCCGGCGGAGCTCGGCTTGGCGCGTTGGATGAGGCGCGCACGGAAGATGTGCAAGAAGGCAGGCAAGGAACCGAACGCCGACAATGTTCATGACTTGCGAACTGCGCTGCGGCGATGCCTGGCCATCGAGAGTGCGCTGAGCGAGTGCGATCCACATCCCGACTGGAAAAAGGTGAAGCGCGCGGCCAAGAAGCTCCTGAAGAATTTGGGCGAGCTGCGCGACTCGCAAGTGCTGCTCGACTGGCTGGGAAAACTGGAAGTCGCGAAGGATGGACTGGGCGAGGCGCTGAAGATGTCGATTGAACAGGAGCAAAAGCATTTGAAGACGGCGGCAGCGCAGGCTCTCGGCGATTTCGACCAGCAAAAATGGAAAACGTGGGAGGAGACGCTGGCTCCGCGCGCCGCGTTGGTGGCACCGGATAGCCCCGTAGCGAAGTACATCGCCCTGGAGAGATGGGAAGAAGGCCACCGGCGCCATCGCTTCGCACTACACAGCCAATCCAGAATTGGATATCACCGGCTGCGAGTGGGTCTTAAGAATTTCCGCTACACCGTGGAGAATTTTGTTCCAGAACTAATCGCGCAATGGAGCGGCGATTTGAAACAGCTCCAGGATCTGCTTGGCGAAGTGCATGATTTGGATGTGCTGTGGTCGAAAGTGATCCGCGTGAAGCCCGCCGCGATCGTGCCACGCTGACGAAGTGGAAAGCGGCAATCGAGCACGAAAGAAACCAGCGTTTGGCGCAATACAGGTCAAGCGCAACGGGTAAGAATTCCATTTGGCAGACTTGGCGAGCTGCGTTGCCCGAGAATGAAAAATTGGAAGAGGCCGCGGTAGCAAAGCTGGGCGCGTGGGCAGCTTTCCGAACTCCCGAATTCGCGTCTGCGCAGCGCATCGCGGCAAGGACTGTGGAGTTGTACGACGTGCTGGCCGCGCGGGGATTTGCGGTTGGGCTGCCGACCGAGCGCGCGCGATGGATTGTGCAGGCCGCGGCACTGATGCAGGATTCCGGTCGAAGCAGTGGAAATCATGGATACCACAAGGAATCCTACTTGCTGATCCGCAAGCAGCCTGTGCCGATCAGATGGAAAAAAACAGATTGGGAGTTGACTGCGCTGGCGGCGCGTTACCACCGGAAAGCGTTGCCACAAACGAAGCATAAGGAATTCCGCAGGCTGTCAGCATCCATGCAGCATGCGACGATTTTGCTGGCGGGAATCCTGCGCCTGGCGAATTGCTTCGAGGAAGCGGCGAAACCCATACGAAAACTGGATCTGGACGTCACGCTCGAGGGCCTGAAGATTCGAGCTTACGGATACAATGGAGAAGAACCTCTTCTATCGAAACTGGCCAATGCCAAGCATCTGCTTGAAATCGCTTGCCGGCGCCCAATCATCATTTTACCTGGCGCGGCTGCCGCGCCTCTTCGCGTCTTAAAACCAGAAAAGAAGAAACCCGAAGAAAGAACATACGCGGCGTGACATTTTCTGGGCAAATTCGGCGGTTGCCGTCGTACTCGCTCACCACGCTGCTGGATATTGCACAGCGAATTACTCGCCCAGCAGCCGCAGGGCCCTCGGCGTATAAATGGCGACAATTGACCCGCGGGGCGGCGAAAAAGTTTCGATCTCCAGTGACGCGATGCCGGCTTTTTTTAGTGAAGTAACCGCGGAATAGCTGCCGACGACGTACGCAATGACTTCGTCCAAATTCGGAGCGTGTCCCACGCAAATTATTTCGTCGGACTTGATTTTCGATAATTCGTCGAACAACTCGGTGGGTTTGGCTTCCGGTTTGAGCGCATCCGTGTGGCGCAGCTTCTTCACCGGATGTCGCAACGCGTTGCAGACGATCTCCGCAGTCTGCACAGCGCGGAGAAGAGGGCTGGTCAGGATGAGACTCGGTTTGATTCCGAGCGCACGCAGGCCGCGAGCGGCGGCCTCTGTCTTAGCTATGCCCTTGGGCGTCAGAAAACGGTCTGCTTCTGCAGGTGAAGCAGAATCGTCGCGATCAATCGCGATGCCGTGGCGGAAGAGATGAACTTTCATATGAGATTCAGTTTTCTCCTGGATTCTTAGTCAAGCAGGTTCCGGGACCGCAAATGAATTGTCACTTCTGCATTCATGAATCGAAGATTCCTCTCCACGCGAGAAAGTCACGCCGCGCGATGAGAACGCGCGAAGGTTCTTGGTGCGTTCGGTGACGCTCGCATCGCTCGCGCACGGCCAAAATGAACTTTCTTTCCAAACACTTCCTCGAATAATTTCGCGGCGCGTTGGCAGTCACGAATCGGCAACGGTTGGCGATCGTTCGAATGCAATCGAAGCAGAATTCCCTTCCGGCCGATGATCACGTCTACATTCTGGACGGCGCGCCGCCTTTCCTTGTCGAGAGCGATGGCAATGCGAAGTATGGCGGCAAGCGCGCGGACTTGGGCGCGGCGGCGCGGGCCAAGCGACGAATACAACTTGTGTTTGGGATCAAGTTTCGCCTTGCCATGGTAGCGGATCAAGCAGGCAACGAGGAGACGGTCGGCATCGGCGAGGCCGGGAATGTGCGCGTTGCGAACGATGTACTCACCGTGCTTGTGATGTGAGCTGGAATTTATCGCGTAACCTACATCGTGCAATATTGCCGCTAATTCCAGAGGAAGCCGAAGTTCGTACGGAAGGCGATGAACGCGAGCGAGCTGATCGAAAAGATATCCGGCGAGACGACGAACCTGTTCCGCATGCGACGGCTCATAGTGAAAACGCGCGGCGACGCGGCGCGCTTCGCGCAGCAGGGGCTGAAAGCGAGCGGCGTACGCGCTGGCCACTTCACCAGAAAATTGCGATGACGCGAGGTCCCACAGAATTCCCTCTTTGACGCCAACTCCCGGAACAAGCAAGGTACGCAATCGAAGCCACTGAGCGAGAGAGGCAAAAACCACGGATGCGATGCCTATGACTTCGGCGCGGTCGCGGCGAAGATGCAGCGCGTCCATGCGCTCAGACACGTCGAGGGCAAGAATCCCCCACAGGCGCTCGCGAAGAAGCCGGAGATTGATCGTTGCGATTCCGGTGACGCGCGGGCCAGGCACAATGCGCGCCAGCGCTTCGGCGTTTCCTCCGGAAGCAACGGCGATGGCGCCGGAGAGATTCGGGGGCGTGGGCCAGACGCTTCGCAGCAGGGAAAGAACGCGATGTTGCACGCGCTCGAATTCGTCTTCGCTGAGCGCGCCGTAAATTCCGAGCGTCTCCATCAGACGCACGCTGCCGAGCGGCAGCGCGAACATTTTCTCGGGAGTGCGCTTTCGAAGCAAACTGACTTCGAGGCTGCCACCGCCGAGGTCAACAATAAGGCGCGGGGTTAATTTGTGGCTTAAAGAACCGAGAATCGCCGAACGAACCAGGCGCGCCTCTTCGGAAGAGTCGATGACTTCCAGTTCGATACCCGTGGCGCGGCGAATGCGGCGGATCAGATCGTCGCGATTGCGCGCTTCGCGGGCGGCGCTAGTGGCCACGGCGCGGCACTTCTGGACGCCGTAGCGATCCAACAATAGTTTGAAACGGCGAAAAGCGTGCACGGCGTTGTCGATTGTCAAACGGCTGAAGCGACGTTTGGTGAAGGCACGATGGCCCAGGCGCACGGCAGCGCGTTCGACATCGAGGATTTGAATTTCGGCGGAAGACTTGGCCTCCGCGATGACCAGACGAATGGCATTGGAGCCCGCATCGATGGCAGCGATTCGGACAGGGGCGGCCAAGGTTATTGCCAGAGATGAACGAGGGCGTGCGAGGGCCGGTAACGGATATTCCGGATGCCCAAGTAAGAAGCGATGCGTTTGCGCAGATCCGCGTTTACGGTGCGAATCGAGTTTTCACCATTCAAAGCCGCGAATCCGTGATGCTTGGCGAGATTGACGAACTCCTTCCGCAGCATGGTTTGATAGCTGATGAAGGAATCATACAGATCGTCGGAAAGATGCAAGTCGCGGCCCGCTTCCCAGAAACTGATCGCCGGGGATTTCTGGAACTCGCGCTCGAAAGCGATTTGCGGGCGGACATTCAGAAAAAAAGTGAGGTCCGGCGGCAGCGCCAAATCGTAAATGCGGTGGAGATAGTCGTGATCGAGCCCGCGAACCACGGCGCGCGCAATCAGCGTGTAGTAGTAACGGTCGGCGAGGACAACCATGCCAGAACGCAGCGCGGGAAGAATGCGGTTTTCGAGCTGGTCGAAAAAGTCAGTGGCGTACATCAACGCGAGCGTGTAGCGCGTGACAGAATTTCTGGCGAGAAGACTGTCGATATCCTTGGCGATCAGAAAAGAGCGGCGAAGCCCCATCGTCTGCACGGCGAAACCTTGCGATTCGAGCCATTCGGTGAGCAGGGCAATCTGCGTGGAGCGGCCGGAGCCATCGGTGCCTTCGAGAACGATGAGGTGACCACTAAGTTCGCTGCGATTCTTCGTGGGCAAGCCAGCGGAAGGACGCAGGGGCACGCTTTCGCCGAACCACGTTTGCATGCCGGAGGCGGCTGTGGTGATGAATTCCTGAGTGACAACGTCCGGATTGCCGTCGGATTTTACCGGATCAGTCATAGATTTTTGTAGCGCTTCAATTCAATTTGTCCGGCGACCACGTCGCGCATTTTCTGCTGCAACTGATGCACGGGCAGCGTGCCATCCATTAGGACAAAATTATCCGTGGGGAGCATCTGATCGTAACGCGCGAGGGTCAATCCCTGAAATTTTGCAAAGCTTTCGATGGGATCGAGCGACAGTCCCAGGTCCATTCCGGCTTCGTAATACTTAATCCGCGGCCGGCCGCTGAGGATGCGGCGAATGGCGATTTCCAGCGGCGCGCGGAAATAAAACGTGACGTCGGGAACGACGGCGAATCGATAGAGATTTCTGAGCCACTCGATAGGGCAACCGCGCGCACCATCGCGCGCAAAGGCCGTGTAAATGTAGCGATCGGCGAGAACCAAATGGCCGCTGCGAAGCAATGGGAGAATCTGGCGTTCGTAGCGGTCAGCAAAATCGGCGGCGTGAATGAGCGAGAACGTCATCGGCGTAAGCAGGCGGCGCTTCTTGCCACGCCGTGTGGCTGATTTGACGAGCGGCGAGGAATTCCACTCGGTGAAATAGGTGCGGTAGCCGCCTACTTCCAGCCAGCGCTTGAGGAGATGAAGCTGGGTGCTCTTCCCGGAGCCGTCGATGCCCTCGACGACGACAAGGGCGCCCGAATATGGGCGGGCCGGGAGCTTGGGGCGCTTCTCCTCGGGATGCGCGGCCGACTCAAGAGTGGTGCTTGGGGTTGCCATTTGTGAGGACAAACTCTACTAGTCTGGGCCAGAAGTGTAAATACGGGATGACCCTTCCATTAAAAGTATATCAAAGGTCCGAGTAATTTTTCTTAGCTACAGAATACACGGCACTTAGTAACGACAAGATAACGCCTCCGTCGAGATGTTCCTCACATTTATTGGCCCTATTGTTGCCCGGAGACTTGTCGAGTCGTGTCGTAGAGCGGCTGCGCTGGATGCGTTTGAGATTGCTCGTCTGCCGCAGTCAGCGCCAAAATGCGAATTTTGTCATTGTCCGGCAGCGTGATGGTTTTCGCGCCTGGCGGCATGGCGATCGCGTACGCGAACAAGTAAGAATAAGAATAGGGCACGTTGGCGCCATCGGGCGTGTGGTGATGCGAGGCGAACCAAGCGACTGGCGCGCGCTTGATGAAGCCGGGAGTGATGCCCGCGAAATGTGGAAGCATTATGGGTCCATGTTTCTGGACATAAGCGCGGAGGCGGCGAATTCGCTGGGCGGGTTGACTGGTGTCACCGGCGGCGGGTTCGGGAGGCACTGCAAGAGCTTCCATCTTAAACGACCGGTCGAACCACTGGCCGATGTAGCCGCTCCAATTCTGGATGGTGAGATCGGCGGTTTGGCCACCGACGTTGAACGTTGCCTGCTGATCACCGTCGTCAGAAGCGGCGAGAATGTAAATGCGATTGAATTTTCCGGCGGGTAGCGGAATGGATTGAGCATGTGCGACAAGGGCATCGGGCTTTCCCGTCGTCGAGGGCGCTAGCTTGAAGTGAATGTCGGAATAAGCGATATCCGCGGGAAGCATTTCAGCGGGCAGCGCGTTGCCAGCCGCGTCAAAGCCGCCGACGGATTTCGTGCCATCGTTGCTTGCGGCGGCAAGATCGTAATGGAGCGGAACAGATTGCCAGCGCGGAGAGACTGAGCGCACGCGCGCTGGAGCGAGTTTTAGTTCGTAGCTTTTAATTTCGTAAGGCGCGAAATTTGCGAGCAACTTGCCTTTGGCGAAAGTTGCCGGGCCGACGGACAATTCCTGACCATCAATTTCGTGCGCGGCAACAACCGGAGCAGCAAAAGAAATGTGAACGTCGCGCTGAGGCTTGCCGGACATTTCGACGAGACGGACAACTTCGTTGTTGTTATCTTCGGCTTTTTTGAAAGCCATGACGCGGACATCGCTGCTGCTCACTTTGAGCAAGGAGAAAGTCTTTCCGAGTGCGCCGGGGTGCTTTGAGGACTCGAAAGCAATGAGCGGAGCATCGAGCCGATAGGCTTGCCAGGCAGTGCCGCCATCGCGCCAGCCGCCCGCGTGACTCGCAAGTCCGTAGAGAAATTCGTGGTGACCCAAATCCTGGGAGGCCTGGTCACGATAGGACTGCCCGGCCGGACTGATCCCAGGCGTATAAAGAAGCGTGAGGCGCAAGGTATTGTCGCTGGGCCTGTCGGAGCCGGTCTTCGCGCCGGAAAGAATTGTGACGCCGAAGCTGCCGCTTTGATCGGTGAGATCGAACCAGCGATGCGAAGGCATCTCGAACATTTTGTCGTTGTCGGCAGGGCGTTCGATGGTTCCGGCACCCCAATTGTAAGTCGCATCCTGACTCGAAGCGGTCAGCGGGAAAGTGGCTTTCAGGGCGGCTTCGCGAGTGTTCCAGTCAATCGAATTGGCAAATTCAACGCGATTGCCCGCATCGCCGGCGGAGAGGCGAATCGTCTGCACGAATTTTGAGCCTTCGGCTTCGCGTTCCACGCGAAGAGCGACGCGGACTGGCCCGTTTTCGACGATGCTGATTTTGGCCGGGCCGTCAACGTAGCCGCGCGGCGGCTTACTCTGATCGGACCAGTCCATGTTCCACGCCGGCCATTGCGACGGCTTTTCGGTTTGGAATGCGAGGTGTAAAGGAGCGGAAAGCAATTCGCGATTGAGCTTTTTGTCGAAGATGCTCGAAATGTCGCCGCCTGAATTCAACTGAATGCGATAGCGGGCGTTTTCGAGAGAGGAATCGGTAACTTTGAGATCGGAGGAATTCGAGGAAGGCGCGGTCGCGGATGGCTGCACGTCGTAAACCGCGAAGCCCGTCGAAGGAACTTTAGCGAGGAACAAAATCCTCGCGCCGTTGTTTGAGGAGCTATCCAACTGCGCGGGGACTTCCCTGCCGTCGGGGCCGATGACGCGAACAGCTTGCAGAGCGCCGCCGGGAAAATCGATGCGCGCTTCGACGACATCTTCCCGCGCGATGGAGAGCGGATTGTAAACGACGATCGGAGTCCCTTTGGCTTCCGTATTCAAGTCAGAGGCAATTGCGGAAGTGGCGCTGGTGAGCGCGATCGAGAATTGATTCATGGCGATCACGTCGTCGTTCCAGGAATATTCGTATGCCTTGGGCGTGGCGGTACCGGCCATGATGTCGTGAAACTGGCCGCCGAGCACGAGGCGCCAAGCGTGATTCAGACGCGCGAGCGGATAAGGACGTCCGCCGAGCCATGCGGCACCGACAGAAGCCTCCTCGGCGGCGTGAGCGAGATTTTCATTTTCGCGATTCCAGCGCTTGTGAACTTCTTCGGAAGTGAGCGAGCCGGCGGAGTGATTTGTCAACTCGAGGTCGCCCTGATAGCGCGGCAGGCCGGCGGTCAAATGCTCCGCGAGGATGTCTTTGAACATTTGATCAGCGTCGGAAGAAATAATGTGGAGAGGGCCGGTGCCCATGCGGACTTGTGGGCCTGTGGGCGGCGTGGATGCGTTCTCGTTGTCGTCATCCTGGTTAGGATTTCGCGGAGGAAGAGCGCCCATGCTCTTCGTCACCATTTCTTCGACGAGCTTGACTGAATTTTCATCCGGTGAGCCGCCAATGTCGCCGGTGCCGTAATAGTGATAGTCGGCGAAGACGCCGCTGACTTTGCCGTCCAAATCGACGCGCTTGGGCCAATCGATGAAATTGCGCACGTTGGGGGGCGCAGCGCTCTTAGTGAGGTCGTAGCTGACTCCGCCGGAATAACTTTCCGGATTGAGAGCGGCGATGACGCTGTGGCCGTCCGGGCCGACCCAGACGCCGACGTTGAACGGCGTGCCGACAGGCGTTTGTTCGGGAGAATCAGGGCCGCCGACGGGAGCAGAAGATCCCCAAGTTAATTTTTGTGTGGAGAAACCTTTGATTCCCGCAGCCGCGAGAATACTGGGCAAATCCGCGGGAAAGCCGAAGCAATCGGGAAGCATGTACTCTTCGCTGGCTTTGCCGAATTCATGGCGAAAATATTCGTTGCCGTAAAGCACTTGGCGAATGATGGACTCAGGCGAAGGCGAGTTGACGTCGTTTTCTTCCATCGAGGAGCCGGCGGGAAACCATTGGCCGGTGGCGACGTAGTGTTTCAGCTTCGCAAAGTCGGCCGGATAATATTCGTCCATCATCATGTAGCGATTCGCGCCGGTCCAATTAAAAATGTAGTGGGGATATTTCTGAAAAAGATCAAAATTCTTGTGCATCGTGTCGGGAAGATATTCCGAAATGACCTGCGGATACTCCCAGCGCCACTGCGTATCGAGATGGGCGTAGCCGACGAGGTAGAGCGTCGGCTGCTTCTTGAGGTCCGGGGCTTTCGAGTGCGCCGGCGTTTTTGCTTCGCGCGCGCTGACTTTTTTGGATCGCGCTGCTGCGTGGGGCGGAGTCACCTGTGCGCGCAGCGAAACACCGCCCAGTAGTAGTGCAATCATCGCAAATGTACGGGCAAGCGTTTTACGCATCGGTCTTCTCCTGACCAAGACAATCTTAGGTACGTCCGCGCATCTTCTCCGAATTGGGCTATATAAGTAAATAGCCATAATCGCGCGGCGGATTTGCGCGCCCAAGCAAATTCGCAATGGACGGAGGCGATGCAACCATTCGCTGCGAAGGACCGTCCGAGGGATTGTACGGTTGCTGCACATTGCAGAGTCGAGGATCCCAGTCATGAGACGAATGCTATTCGGCATTTCGATGCTGTGCTTGCTGTTACCGGTGGGCAGAGGAATTGCGAAGGAGCAGCCAAAATCCGTGATGCTGGTGCTGTCGCCCGCATCCACGGTGCCAACAGCCGACATTCTAAAAAACCTCCACGAGAAGTGCCCGAACGTGTCGATTACGCTGGACTCAAAAAAATCGGACTACATGCTGGAAGCGGGCGGATGGTCCGGCCACTACAAGTTCACATTGTTTAAGCACGGAGGGGATGCGGTGTACGGCACGTCCACGGTGCTGCTGAGCAACGCAGTGAAAGACGTCTGCGGATATATTAAGGCGCAAAAATCGCCCAAGTAGGTTTGCTGTTTCCGCCGTGTTCTTCGCATCCGATGCGAAGGGGACACCGTGCGCTGAACCCAACATGGGAGCCAAATGGCTACAAGACCCCGCACGCTTTACAATCCAAAAGCGTGCGGCACCCTCGCGTTGCAGTCCAGCCATCATGAGCGCCGTGTGTGAATGCCACTGCGAGCGCTTCAACGCCAAACCAGAAACAGTTAAGTGTGCCACCCACCAAAACGACACTCAGGAAAAAGCCCCACGCTCACAAACTGAGCATGGGGCACCCCAAAAAAGCCGTCTCTAAGAGCCTGTGCCACCCGCCATCTATGGATCGCTTTGCAACCTCAACACGCAAAAATGAAGCCGTACACGTCCCGTCTGTCCCCGAGTTCCCTCTCGCGGCGTTCCTGGCCTAGTTTCTCTCCGGCGCGGACAATCCGCGCTGTTCTTCTGGCGTCGGAGGCTCAAATTGACGTCCGGCCCATTTCATCAGCACCTCGTTGTCTAATTATGTGAGTAGATGCCAGTGTTCGGCGGCTGTTCTCGAAGAGCTTCGTGATCATCCCGAGTCTGGATTTTCAGCGTCTTTCAATGCTCGTCAAATAGTCGCTGATATTGGGCCTTGCTGACCCAGTGGAATCTGTCGGTGAGGTTCCAGATCGTCTGTGGCGATTGGCCAGATCGGCGCAATTCGATGGAATCAATGCTGCCTGTATAGCCGCAGTTCCTCACAACGGTAAGGGACGCACCACCGACTTCAATCGGAAAATCATTCACATTGCTACAAGTCAGGTTGCGCTTCGACCATCCTTCAACGTCAGTAACATCTTGAGGTGCGAATGCCTTGGAATCGTAGATTTTTTTCTTTTCCTCGGCAGTAGCCAATTGAAAGCCGGTTCCAGACCAAAACCAGAGAGACACATACCCACCCTGAAGGTCGGAGGAGAATATCTTGCCATCGAAAATGCTATACGAATTCAGATTGAGATCCTGCTTTATGTAGCGACGGCCGGTCTCTGGCATCACCTCAACTACGACTGTCGAAAAGTGCTTGTCATTTGGCAGGCGTACATACCCGAGAAAGTCCTTCGGAATTTCGGCAACAAACTTCAGGTAGCTCAAACGGTAGCCACGGTTGACGACATCCATGAACACATAGGCCTCGCTTGAGTTCCATACTAGCGTTCCAGTTGCTTGATCATGGACGTAGCAGACATTCACGGAAGCAAGAATGAGAAGCACTGCCGCTAACAAGACTATCGCGATTGTAACTTTCTTGAGCATTGAGCCTCAATTACAGGATGAAGCCTGACACACATTATTTAAAATGTAGCTCTGGGAACTCGGGGACAGACGGGACGTTTACGGCTTCATTTTTGCGCGTTGGAGTTTGAGAATGAGGAATGGAAATAATTATTCTTCAAAGGTCAACTCCGCCTGTTCGCGCACAGGGACGGCGCTGCGCGGGCGTCCGGCGTGTGGCGCACCTTTCGCGACGCGTCTTCCCTCTTGTGACATGGTCACGCCGGACGGATGATACCACTGCGCTAATTTGCGGAACAGCGACTTACTCGGTTTGGCCGTGGGCGCCGCACCCCTCTGACGTTCAAGGGTGCGGCTCTTCAACCTCGAACACGCGCAATAAACTGGTTCGCATTTGACTCAAAAAAGTGGCGCGCCCGGAGAGATTCGAACTCCCGACCCTCTGCTTCGAAGGCAGATGCTCTATCCAGCTGAGCTACGGGCGCGTCGCGAACCCATTCTATCGCGTTCTCGACGCGGCGGAACACTGCTCAACGCGAAACGGCGCAAGGACTAGCGCCAGGCTAGTTTCCCGCAGCGCCCGCGGCAAGGGGTTCTCTCGCCTCCTGCAGAGCCTTGTGCACCATCGAAATTGCGATCGATCCTTCTCCAACCGCCGACGCCACGCGCTTCACATTGCCAGACCGTACATCTCCCACGGCAAACACTCCCGGAAGACTGGCTTCGAGTAGAAACGGTCGACGCGTCAACGGCCAGCGCGCAGGCGTCAAATCGCTTGGAAGCAAATCTACGCCCGTCTTGACGAATCCTTTTTCGTCGAGCGCCAGACAGCCCGCCAGCCAGTTTGTGTTCGGATTCGCCCCCGTCATCAGGAAAACATGGCGGATCTCGCGGGTGTTCACGTCGCCAGTTTTATTGCTACGACACTGCACCCGATTCAGGCGGTCGGTTCCCTCCAAAGCAACGATCTCAGTGTCCGTGTGCAGCGTGATTGTTGGACTTTGTTCAATCCGGCGAATCAGATAGCTCGACATCGTGTCCGCCAGACGCCCTGATCGGATCATCACGTGGACATGTTTCGCTGTCTGGGACAGAAATATTGCCGCTTGACCGGCCGCATTGCCGCCTCCCACAATGATCACTTCTTCGCCCCCGCACAATTGCGCTTCCAGGAATGTGGCGCCGTAGTACACGCCATTCCCTTCGAATCGTTGCAGGTTTTCGAGCGGGAGCTTGCGGTATTCGGCTCCGGTGGCGATGATAACCGTTTGGGCTGGCAAAGTTGCGCCGCCATCAATTTCGATAAGATACGGACTGCGGCCGCACTCAAGGCGCACCGCGCCACGAGTGATCACCACCCTCGCGCCGAATTTTTGCGCCTGTGTATACGCCCGCCCGGCCAGCTCCTGCCCTGAAATTCCCGTTGGGAATCCGAGGTAATTCTCGATTTTCGAGCTGGAACCGGCCTGGCCTCCCGGAGCGTACGTTTCGATGACGAGGACATCAAGCCCCTCTGAGGCAGCGTAAACCGCCGCCGCAAGCCCCGATGGTCCGGCGCCGACCACGATGACATCACGAACCTTGGTCAAGTCGATCCCTTCGTTGAATCCCAGGCAGTCGGCTACCTGCTGATTTGTGGGATTGCGAAGCACGATTTTCCCCCGGCAGATCACAATGGGCACATCACTGCGCGTTACCTGGAAATGGTCGAGCAGTTCCTTAACGTTGGACTCACCTTCGAGATCGATGTAAGCGTGCGGGTATGAATTGCGTGTCAGAAATTCCTTGATTCGCAACGTCCCGGATGAATTGTTCGTACCGAGGAGTACGGCGTCTCCCCAGCCGTGGGCGATAAACTCCACGCGGCGCAAAATGAATGCGCGCATCAGAATCTCGCTCAACTCGCTGTCGGTTTCGATCAATTCCTGCAAACCAGAACGGTTCACCTCGATGACTTCGCCTGCTTCACGCATCCGCGCGCGCACCATGCTCCTCCGGCCCGACAATATGCCGACTTCTCCGAAGAATTGTCCGGCCTGGTGTACGACAACGGGATCTTCGCCTTCGCACGTGGGTCGCATGATTTCCATTGCGCCCGATGTGACCACGAAGAAAGGAACATTATTGTCGCCCGGCTCTACCAACACCTCTCCGGGCTGGACCGCGCGTTTTTTTCCGTGCGCCGAGATGCGAGCGATTTGAGCTGCATTAAGGGTTGGAAAGATGTGCTCCAGGCGTTCGAACTGGGTCAGCCTTACGTTTATATTCGTATCCGACATGGCGGTGCTTCCTCTCTAAGCCTGCGCTTGCGCCCTTACACTCGCATCTCTGTTTTGAATTTCAAAGCAGGTTGCGAAGTTCTTCATCGCGTTCCAACCTCGCCGCAATCGTCCGGGTAATCGCAGGCCTTTAGTGGTCTCACGATGTTATCAGAGGAGAAGTCGGAAAAGGAACGGTGTAGATCTTCTAAACTTCCGTTGCGGCACAGCACGACGCTATTCGGCGGCTTGCAACTATCCGTCGAAGTCCACCGCAAGGTTTGCAGTGGACAATCTACTGCATCTTCGAAGGCACGAGGATCGCGCCGATTCCGATGTCCTTCATCTTCGTGTTGAAGCTCGCAACATCGGAAAGGACGCCGTGCACCTTCTCTCGTAAATCAGCCCACTGCTTTTCGAGATCGGGAAAGCGCTGCTCTTCGCCCGTGGTAACGGGACCACCATCGCCTTCGACCGCCCGTTGCAGATAAGCATACTGCGCGGCGATTCCGTTGCGGAAGTTGATGACGTCCTGCTGCGTCTTCTGTTTAGGCTGCACGAGCTTCTCTTCGAGCGAATTAATCCTGTCTACGATGGCTTTGGCGTCCTTCTCAATGTCCTTCGCGTCCGAACGCCCGGCCGCATGCTCACTGATGGCATTCAGTTGGTCGCGAATGCTTTGGAGATTAATTGCCGTCTGGTTGATCTCATTGATGCGATCGTTCGCGGCCTTAGCCATGGCTACCTGGCGCTTTTGATCGGCATCGCTCTGTATTTCGCGCGGATCGTTGACGACATCAAATGTCTGCGTCACGCTTTTTCCGTTCAGGGTGAGCCGCGCCGTGTAGGCTCCAGCGGGCACTCGATAGCCCAGAAGCGGGCCTTCCGTCATGATCCCCGGCACACGCACAGGCGGTTCCGAGCGCAGATCCCACACGTATTGATTCATGCCCTGCTTGGTGGGTAGTGGCAGCGGACCTCTCTGGCCCGGCGCGGCACCCGGCACCGGAGGCTGTGGCTTGGCCTTGCTCGAATAAGACCGCACGACCGAACCTTTTGAGTCCATGATCTCGAGCTTCAGTTCCTGCGATTTCTCGAGTTTTGTTCCGAGGATGTAGCGAAGGATCGCGCCATTCGGCGGATTCTTGCCCATCGCGCCCGACGGGATCGAAAAGCCGCCGCCGGTTACGCGATACGTGCTGCGCGGCTTGAACAGATACAGCTCTGATTTCGCCACTTGGTTGTTCAACTGTTCGAGAGGGCTGATGTCGTCAAGGATCCAAAACGCCCGGCCCTCCGTGCTGGCGACCAGGTCGCCATCGTGAACCTTCAGGTCTGTCACCGGCACGCGCGGCAAATTGAGTTGCAGCGTTTTCCAGTGCGCTCCGTCGTCGAGCGAAAACCATGCGGCATTCTCGGTTCCCGCAAAGAGCAAACCTTTGCGTTCGGGGTCCTCGCGCACGACGCGCACCGGCATGTCCTGCGGCAAACCGCCTGCAAGGTCTGTCCAGGATTTTCCATAGTCGGTGGTCTTGAAAATATGAGGCGTGTTGTCGTTCCATTTGAATCGCGTGAAAGCGACATACGCCGTGCCCGCGTCGAAGGGCGAAACCTCGATTTCGTTGGTCAAGCCTTCCGCGAGGCCATTCGGCGTCACGTTTGACCAAGTCTTGCCGCCGTCGCGAGTGAGTTGCACCAGTCCGTCGTCGGTTCCCACCCAAATTGTCCCCACTTCGTGCGGCGAAGGCGCGATGTAATAGATCGTGTTGTAGACCTCGCCACCCGCACCCTCATTTGTAATCGGCACGCCGCCCAATCCCTGATGCGATTTGTCATTGCGCGTCAGATCAGGCGAAATCGCCGTCCAGGTGTTGCCGCGATCGCTCGATTTGAAGAGCACGTTTGCGCCGTGATAGAGAACCTTGCGGTCGAAGGGCGACGTCGTGACCGGCGTGCTCCAATTAAAGCGATATTTCTGCTGGTCGCTCGGCTCGCCGAGTCCGAGCGCGGGCCATTCGTCGACATTGCGCTCGATGTCAGTCTTCGTATCGAACTCCGCAATCTGGCCCTGGTAGCAGGTTGCATAGGTATAGCGCGGATCCTTGGGATCGAACGCGAACGTGGCGCTTTCGCATCCCGCCTGGATCGTCCAATCGCTCTGCCCGATTCCCGAGCCAAAGGACCGACTCTGGATGACCACGGTCGTGTTGTCCTGCTGTCCACCATAAAGGTGGTAAGGAAACAAATCGTCCACTTGCACGCGATAGAACTGACCCGTGGGCTGGTTCATCTGAGTGGACCAGGACTTGCCTCCGTCGAACGTGATGTCCGCGCCGCCATCGTTGGCGTTGGCCATATTCAGCGGATTGTTCGGATTGATCCAAAGCGCATGATTATCACCGTGAGGCGCCCGCAACGTCGTGAACGTCTTGCCGCCGTCAATGGACTTCTCGATCGGCGCGTTGATCACATACACTACGTCGGCGCTCTTGGGATCGGCCGTTACCACCGTGTAATACCAAGCGCGTGCACGGATCACACGGTCTTCACTTGTGCGGTGCCATGTTTTGCCCGTATCGTCGGAGCGGTACATTCCGCCATCGTCGGCCTCGATATTCGCGTAGACGCGGTCCGGATTCGCGGGTGAGACGCTGATTCCGATCTTGCCCATCACCTTCGGCAGTCCCTTCGTCATCCGGGTCCAGTTGTCTCCGCCATCGGTGGTCTTCCAAATGCCCGAGTGAGGACCGCCCGAACGAATCTGCCACGGCGTGCGCTGATGGTCCCAAAAGGCCGCATAAAGGATGCGCGGGTTGCTGGGATCCATGGCCAGGTCGCTTGGTCCCGCGTCAGGAGCCACAAAGAGAATCTTCTTCCAAGTCTTGCCGCCATCGGTCGAGCGGTAGACGCCACGATCTTCGGTGGGCGCCCAGCGCGAGCCTTGCGCGGCCACGTACACGAGATCGTCATTGCGCGGATGGACCAGTACCTTGGAAATCGTTCGTGTATTTTCCAGGCCGATGTGCGTCCAGGTTTTTCCAGCGTCGGTGGATTTGTACATCCCATCGCCGAAGCTTGAGGATTGGCCGCGCACCGGGGCCTCACCCGTGCCAACATAGACCACATTCGGATCGTCGGCTGCCACCGCGATTGCGCCCACGGAACCGGTCTTCATAAAGCCGTCACTCACGTTGTGCCACGTGATTCCACCGTCCTCGGTCTTCCACACACCGCCGCCGGTGGCTCCCATGTAATAGATGAGGGGCTGCGAGGGAATTCCGGTGATGCACGTGGCGCGGCCGCCGCGAAACGGACCTACGAGCCGCCATTGCAGTGCCTGGTACGGCAGCGTCTCTTTGTTCGCGGTCTTTGCAGCCTCCGCATTGGACGTCCGCGGCTTCTCATGCTGCGCTACGCCTTGCGCGGCCGCCAAGGCCACCCCACCTGCAACAAAGCTGAAAAGCAGCGCGCACACTACAAGAGACAGTTTTTCACGACGCATCTACCCTTCCTCCTGGGATCGCTCGACTCAAATTACAATGGTAGCGCGAAATAATATCGCGCAATATTCTGCTCTTCGTGCGGCGCGAGCCGCGTAATACGGGCCCAACTAAGGCGCCCTGGCAATGATGTTAGGAACATTGTGCGCTTTTAACAGTGCGTTAAAAGCAGCGACGTCATCGGCCATGAGCCGCTGGGCTTGATCGTGATATTGAGCGACCTGCTGCTTGAGCTCGTTATAAACGGCCACTTGCTGCGTTGTGGGAGGAAAATCGGAACTATTCCCTACTTGACGCGCGAGGTAGTCCAGCTTCTCGACAAGCATCGACTCCCAGCGCACGTCATCCTGCCCTCTTCCGGAAGTCTTGAGTTGCAGCAAGTGTCCTTCGAAATCGATAAGCTTATTGCTTAGGTTGCCTGCAGCAGTGCGAATTGATTTAGAGGTTTGGTCGTCGCCAAGCTGGGTTTCAAGTTGGGCAAGCTGCGCGCGGACCGATTCGATTTGATTCACGGTATCGGCCATGGCGTTCAGTTCATCTTGAAGCGCCGCCACCAATTTCGTCTGCGCCTGGATATCGGCAACCGTCCCGGCGGAGTGCGGATCTTTCAGCACGTTCAATTTTTGGGTGTATTCGTGACCGCCAGCGACGAGCTTGACGGTATATGTTCCCGGAGGAGCGAGCAGAGAAATTGGCGGGACGCCGGCCGCGGGACGCCAGCCTTCCGGACCAACGGTGACTTCGGGAGCGAAGAGCGGGCTGGTTCGCAGACGAATCTGCTTGCTCGGTTCAAAACGCAAGTCCCACCAAATGCGATTGACACCCGCGCCTTTCTTGCCGTCAAGTGTTCGCACAGTCTTGCCCCGTGCATCCTGGATGATGATTTTCACGGGGTCCTTGGTGGCGTTCTTCAAATAGTAGTTGATGGCTGCGCCGTATGGCGGATTGTGGCCCGTGGTCGGATCGTAAGATATAGACGCTGGTCCGGCCACGTTACGGAAACGATAGGCGGCGCGCGGCGCGAAAAGATGCGCTTCCGATGCCAGGATTTGCGGAGTCGCCTGTTCAAGCGGCGTCAGATCATCGAGGATCCAGAAGCCTCGGCCATAGGTAGCCAGGGCGAGATCGTGGAATCGCTCTTGCGTCGCGATCCAATAGACCGGCGCGTGCGGCAAGCCGGATTGCAAAGGCTGCCATTGGCCACCATCATTGAAAGAAACGTAGAGAGCATTTTCCGTGCCGAGATAAAGGAGCCCTGGCCGCACCGGATCCTCTCGAACACAATGTGCGTAGCTCAGCGGGCTGTGCGGAATGCCGTCGGTAATTTGCGTCCAGGTCTTGCCGTAATCGGTGGTCTTATAAACAAACGGATCGCGATTGTCCATCTGGTGAAAATCCACGGTGATGTATGCCTTGCCGGCCGCGTAACGCGATGCTTCTATGTTGCTCACCGTCCCCCATTCGGGGAGATTGGGGATATTGGCGGTGACGTTCGTCCAATGCTTTCCTCCGTCGCGTGTGATTTGAACGAGACCGTCGTTGGTGCCTGCCCAGATGACGCCCGCTTCCTTGGGCGACTCGGCGATGGAGAAAACGACTCCGGCATATTCCACGCCGATATTGTCTGGCGTGAGACCGCCCGAAATTCCCATCTTGCTCTTGTCGTTTCGCGTGAGGTCCGGGCTGATGATTTGCCAGCTATTGCCGCCGTCGGTTGTGACGTGAACGAACTGGCTGCCGGTATAGACCTTGTTGTGGTCGTGCGGCGATATTGCGATGGGGAATTCCCAATTGAAGCGATATTTTACATCCGCAGCAGGAGCGCCAATGGTCGTTTCAGGCCACACCTCCACTTCACGTGCTTGACGCGTTCGCTCGTTAAAAATCATGACGGTGCCACCGACGCTGCCGGAGCCCGTCCCGCTATTCCAGATGATGTTGTTGTCCACGGGGTCTACCGTGGCGAAGCCGCTCTCGCCTCCCGAGACGGACTGCCATGAGCTGCGCGAAATTGTGCCCGGCCCTCGGCGGGGGCCAAAGCCGCCGAATTGAAGGCTATTGCTGGGACCGCGGTACGAGCCATCGTCTTGTTTATTGCCGTAAACGTTGTAGGGAATCTGATCATCCACGGTCACGTGATATATCTGGGCATTGGGAAGTTGAATATGATTCCAGGTGCGGCCGCGATTGATGGAGATGCTGACGCCGGCGTCATTCACGACGACCATGCGATTTCCGTTCGTCGGATCAATCCACATTTCGTGGTTGTCGCCGCCCGGACCGGACGGCATATCGGTGAGCGTCTTTCCTCCGTCCAGAGTGCGCGAAAAAGCTGAGGAAAAGAAATACACTTCGTTTTCGTTGTCGGGCGCAATTTCCTCGCGCGTGTAGTAATGGGTGCGGCCGCGGAGTTGCCGGTCGTAACTGACGACTTCCCAGTTTTCGCCGCCGTCGTTAGAGCTCCACAGTTGCCCGCGCTGCGTCGGTTTTCCGTCCATCGGCGCACCGTCGCCTGTCTCGATCAGCGCGTACACGCGCTCCGAATCGCTCGGCGCCACGCGCACGGCAATCCTTCCCACTGGCGAATTTGGCAGTCCATGACCTTCGAGCCGCAGCCAAGTCACGCCGCCGTCAGTGGACTTGAACAAGCCGCTGCCAGGGCCTCCGCTCGTGCGCCCCCAGGTGTGAATCACCAGTTGCCACATACCGGCGAACATAATGTGCGAATTGTTGGGATCCATGGTGAGGTCGGAACAACCCGTGTTCGCATCGACGAAGAGCGTCTTGACCCATGTTTTTCCGCCATCGGTACTGCGAAACACGCCGCGCTCGGGCTGCGGGCCATACGCGGTTCCGAGCGAACACGCCAGAACGATGTCTGGGTTGCGCGGGTCGATTAAGACGTTGGCGATGCGTCCTGTATTTTCAAGGCCCATGTGCGTCCATGTCTTGCCCGCATCCTGCGATTTGTAAATTCCGTCGCCGATCGAGATGTGGCTGCGGATGTAAGGCTCGCCGGTTCCGGCCCATACGATATTGGGATCGCTGGGCGCGACGGCGATCGCGCCAACAGATGAAACTGGTTCCTTGTCAAAGATGGGCTCCCAATGAACGCCCCCGTCAGTGGTTTTGAAAATTCCTCCAGAAGCCGCGCCCACGTAGTAGACATCAGCATTTCCCGGGATGCCCGCCGCAGCGATCGTGCGATTACCTGGAGGGCCGATGTAGCGAAATCGCAGTTGGCTAAATACCTTGGAATTGTCTGGCGACTCCTGCGCGAATAGTAAGGTCGCGCCACAGAACGACAAAAAGGCCACACCCAATGCTAGAAAACCGATTCGCTTTGACATGGTTTTTTCCTTTTGGAATTCGGGCCGCGAGACGCGTGGATGATACTGCCGCAATTGGACAACGTCAACTTTCGCCAGTCCTGCTCGAACACCGAACCCGGAATCCAGGAACCGCTCGATCATTGGTGCAGTCGCATAACCCTTGACAAACGGATTAACGAAGACTAATAGATAAAAGTCCGCCGATTCCGGACAGGACGGGAGGCACATCCCGATGCAAACGTCCCGCAGGGACTTCCTCAAGGTTGCGGCGGTCGGCGGTGTTGCCGCCACGGTCTTCGGATTCGATCTCCAGCCTGCGTATGCCCAGCTCAAAGAGTTGAAGATCGCGCGCGCCGCCGAAACGCGGTCAACGTGTCCGTATTGCGCGGTCGGTTGCGGAGTCCTGATTTACACGATCGGCGACGGCGCCAAGAACGTGACGCCGCAAGTGATCCATGTCGAAGGCGATCCCGATCATCCGACCAACCGCGGGACGCTGTGCCCCAAGGGCTCTTCGCTCGAACAGGACATCCTCAATCCGCGGAGACTCACGAAGCCGCAAGTCCGGCGGCCCGGCGCGACGAGCTGGCAGGACATTTCCTGGGACGACGCTCTCAACGAAATCGCGCAATGGACGAAGAAGACACGGGACGCGACGTTTGTCGAGAAGGACGCGGCGGGTCACACAGTAAATCGCTGCGAAGGCATCTCCTTCATCGGCGGCTGCACGGATACAAACGAGTTCAATTATCTAGTGGTCAAGACCATGAGGAGTTTGGGCTTGGTGTATCTCGAAAACCAAGCCCGTGTTTGACACGGCCCCACGGTCTCAAGTTTGGGACCAACGTTCGGACGCGGGGCGATGACCAACGGCTGGATCGACATCAAGAACACGGACATGATGTTGATCATGGGCGGGAATCCCGCCGAGAACCATCCCTGCGGATTTAAGTGGGCGATGGAGGCCAAGCGCAACCGCAACGCCAAGCTGATTTCCGTAGACCCGCGATTCACCCGCACATCCGCCACTGCCGATCTGTTCGTTCAAATTCGCGCCGGCACCGACATTGCGTTCCTCGGCGGGCTGATTCGTTATGCCATCGAGAACAACCGGGTCGCGAAAGAATATCTCGGCAACTACACGAATGCTGCATTCGTCGTTAAAGAAGGATTCGAGTTGCCAGAGGACGGGTTGTACTCCGGGTTTAACGCCGCGTCGGGCACTTACAATAACGCCACGTGGAATTACGAAGAGGGCGGAGACCTGAGCGGGAAATCGGGCGCAGTTGCATCCGCCGCGCACAAAAGCTCGCATGGCGAAACATCTGTGCCCGCCGGCAAGCCGCCCGCGTTGCCGCCCAATGTCGCTTACGACGTGACGCTTCAGCATCCACGCTGTGTTTTCCAGTTGTTGAAGCGGCAGTATTCGCGCTACACGCCCGAAACCGTCGAGCGGATTACGGGCATCCCAAAGGAGCAGTTCCTGAAGGCTGTCGACCTGTTCACTTCCGTCCGCAAAGACGGGGACATGACCAAGGTGGCGACCATCATCTACGCGGTTGGTTGGACACAGCACACCTTCGGCACGCAAATCATTCGCACGGCAGCGATGATCCAACTGCTGTTGGGAAACGTGGGGAGAGCGGGCGGCGGAGTAAATGCACTTCGAGGGCATTCGAATATTCAGGGCGCGACGGATATGGCGGGGCTTTTCGACAGCTTGCCCGGATACCTGAAAACGCCTGTTCCCGCGGACACGGATTTGGCGGCGTATCTGAAACGCGTGACCCCGGGTTCATCGAAGCCAACGGCGTGGGGTTCGATGAACTACTGGTCAAACACTCCGAAGTTTTTCGTGTCGCTGCTGAAGTCGATGTATGGAGACTCGGCGACGAAGGAAAACGGATTTGGTTTCGACTATTTGCCCAAAGTGGATCGCGATTATTCGTGGACGCACATCTGGGATGATATGTACAACGGCAAGGTCAAGGGCATGATGGCCTTCGGTATGAACGGCGTGATGATCGGGCCGGACACAACCAAAAACATCAATGCGCTGAAGAAAGCGGATTGGCTGGTGGTAGGTGAAATTTATCCGGATGAAACCAGCGAGTTCTGGAAGGCCCCGGGAATTACGGCCGAAGAGCAAAAAAACATAAACACGACGGTGTATCGCTTGCCGTGCGCGGGCTTCGCGGAAAAAGACGGTAGCATGACGAATTCCGCGCGCTGGGTAACATGGAAATATGCCGCCGTTCCGCCTCCGGGCCTGGCGCGGCTCGACCAGGACATCATTGCGCAAATTTTCCTGCGTGTGCGCGACCTGTATAAGAAGGAGGGGGGTAAATTTCCGGATCCAATCTTGAATCTAAGTTGGGCTTATGTCGATGCCGCCCACCCTGGGCTTTCGCAAGTTGCCATGGAGGTGAACGGCCGAGCGCTCGCGGACTTGACCGACCCTGTGACGAAGCAAGTGATTAAAGCGGGTCAGCAATTGCCTGGATTCGCATGGCTGAAGGACGACGGCACAACAATGTGCGGCAATTGGATTTATTCAGGCATGTGGACGGAAGCCGGTTCCCAAATACAACGGCGCGGCACCGAAGATCCATCCGGCCTGGGCATTTATCCAAACTGGGCGTGGTCGTGGCCGGCAAATCGTCGCGTCCTTTATAATCGCGCCTCCTGTGACAGCGCCGGAAAACCGTGGGATCCGGATCGGAAACAAGTATGGTGGAACGAGGCATCCGGTAAATGGGTTGGCAACGACGTGCCGGACTTCAAGCCCGATTCGCATCCGAAAGATCATCTGGGTCCGTTCATCATGAATCCGGAAGGCGTGGGACGGCTCTTCGTACCGATTGGCGTACTGGCCGACGGCCCGTTCCCGGAGCACTACGAACCGATCGAAAGTCCGATCAAGAATCCGCTGCATCCGAACCAGTCGAACAATCCGCTGGTGAAAAAATTCAAAACTCCCTACGACAAGTTTGGATCGCCAGAAGAGTACAGCATCGTCTGCACCACCTATCGGCTGACCGAGCAGTATCACTACTGGACAAAAAATAATCCGATGAACGTGCAGCTGATTCCGGAACCGTTCGTGGAAATTCCCGTTGAGCTGGCGGAGGAAAAAGGAATTCGCGGAACGGACAAGATCAAAGTGATCAGCGCGCGCGGAACGTATATCGCGAAAGCCTTCGTAACTCGCCGCCTGAAACCCATGATGATCGACGGCAAAAAAGTCTACCAGATCGGCTTGCCCATTCATCAGGGCTTCCGCGGCATTGACGAGGATGAAGGAAGAAACGCGCGAACCCCGGCGAATTTGCTCACGCCCGCCGTGACCGATCCGAATGCCCACACGCCGGAATCCAAGGGCTTCCTAGTGAAGATCGAGAAAGCGTAGAGAGCAACGATGAGCCAGGCGTCAACAGAAATAATCCGGATTTCAGGGCACGCGGGAAGCGTTCCGGGCGCCGGGTTGAACAGGGAATTTCAGGTTTGCAAGCTGGTGGATACCACCACGTGCATTGGGTGCAAAGCGTGCGAAGTGGCGTGCCTGGAATGGAACGGTTACACGTTCAGTGAGACCACTTTCGACAACACTTACCAGACCATGCCGGAAACGGCATGGAATTACTGGAACCTGATCAAATTCAATGAACACGAGCGCGCCGACGGCAGCATGATGCTGCTGATGCGCAAAGATCAGTGCATGCACTGCGAAGATCCGGGTTGTTTGGCGGCATGTCCGGCGGATGGCGCCATCGTCCAGTACGCCAACGGCATCGTGGATTTTCAAGAACAGCACTGCATCGGTTGCGGCTACTGCATCACGGGGTGCCCGTTCAACATTCCGAAATTCAGTCCGGAGGCCCGCAAAGTTTTCAAGTGCACGCTCTGCAGTGATCGCGTGGCGGTGGGTCTCGAGCCAGCCTGCATTAAAGCGTGCCCGACGGGCTGCCTGCACTTCGGCACGAAGCCGGAAATGAAGGCGTTGGCGGAAACGCGCGCGGAGCAGCTTCGCAACGTCTCTGGATTTACCGACGCGGGAGTTTACGATCCGCCGGGAGTCAGCGGCACGCACGTGATCTACGTGCTGCACGATGCGAAGAATCCCGAGCTGTATGGCGGACTGCCAAACGATCCGCACATTCCCTATTCGGTCCGCTTGTGGAAAGGACCGCTGAAATGGCTGGGGAATTTCGCAATAATCGGCGGTCTTGTTGGTCTTGCCTGGCACTACATGCGATACGGCCCTAAGAAAGAAGAACCAATTCCGCCAGATGATGGGAGGCGCGTATAAGCACCAAGGCCATTTCGCGCTCCACTGCCGCCGACCGCGGCGAGGAATTGATCCCGCGTTACTCATTAGGCGAGCGCGCAAACCACTGGCTCGGCTCGCTCGCTTACATTTATCTCCTGATGACCGGGCTCGCATTCTGGTCGCCGTATTTGTACTGGATGGCCGCTGTCGTAGGCGGGGCTTCCACTGCACAATTCTGGCATCCGTGGTTTGGCCTGATTTTCACGGTGTCGCTTTTCTGGACGTTCGCGAACTGGCGGCGCGACATGTCGATTGACGATAACGACCGCGCCTGGGCCAAAGCGATGCCCGAGTACATCCAAAACAGAGACGACAAACTTCCTCCGGTCGGACGGTTCAATTACGGACAAAAACTCTTCTTCTGGGGAATGTTGTACAGCGTGATCCTGCTGCTGCTCTCCGGAGTTGTCTTGTGGTACACGGAAACGCTTCCATGGAGCCTGCGATACGTGCGCTACGCCGCAATCTTGATCCACGCGAGCGTGGCGCTCGTTACCATAGGATTGTTTTTAATTCACGTGTACATGAGCACGATCCTGGAAGAGGGCAGCTTCAGCGCCATGGTTCACGGGTACGTCACGCGCGCATGGGCGTGGACGTTCCATCGCACGTGGTATTACGAGGTCACCGGCAGGTCCCGACCGGAAAAATGACCAGTGCGCAGTGGGATCGCCGAATCCGTCGCGCCGCCGAATTAACATCAACGTATCCATTCGCAGCGGAAGGCTTGCGCTTCTACGCGCGCGTTGCAACATTCCAGAAAAACCTCTACGCGGAAATCCAAAAGGCATTGGCGGATTCGCCGAAGATTTCGTCCGGGCGCCCCTTGCGGGATGAATTGGATATCTTCCTCCTCCTTCCCAACTTCCCTGCGTTTCTATCTATGATCGAGGAGATTGCACCAGGGCCGCTTGCCCACGCCGCTGCCGGCCTGGCACAAAAAGGTCCCGCGGGATGGCAGCAGGCGATTGAGGATTTCTGGCACGGGGAGCTCGAATTGACATCGGTGATGGACGACACAGAAGAGGTGCGGGCTGGCGATTCGCAGGAAGCCACGGCTTCAGAGCGATTGCTGGCTTGGATTTTTCTCCAGCCGTATGCAGAGTATCTTGCCGCCAACCGCGAGCCCACAATCGTGGACGGAACTCCATCGAGCTGCCCGCTTTGCGGCGGCAAACCTATCGCCGGCGTATTAAGAAGTGAAGGTGACGGCGCGAAAAAGTCGCTGATCTGTATGCTCTGCGCGCACGAGTGGACTTTTCGAAGAATTTATTGTCCGGCATGCGGAGAAGAAAGAGAGCCGCAGATGGCATTTTATTCCGCGTCGGAAATCAGCCACGTCCGCGTGGACGTTTGCGACACCTGCCACACCTACCTGAAGAGCATCGACCTGACGAAGACGGGGCTGGCCGTTCCGATTGTCGATGAGCTGGCGACGATTCCCCTCGACTTGTGGGCGGTCGAGCATGGTTACAAGAAGCTGCAAATCAACATGCTCGGAATTTGATCCGACAAACTGAGTCTATCGAATGCTACAAGATCCGTTCGGAGGTGAATTGGCAGCAGGTGCTTGATGTTCGAAGAGAAAAGTGGCGCGCCCAAGCGACGACTTTAGAACGCGACGTGAAAGCTACTGGAGTGATTGTCTGAAGGAGATTTTCCTGCAGACCTGTTGTCCCATGAACGGTACCCTAGGAGGAATGGCGGCAAGGTAACGAACCGTCTAAAAGCCCTCCGACAATGTATCCCATAACCGAGAGGTTAGCATTGAAACCGCGAGGGGACAATACAACTGCCGAGTATCAGGCGGTGAGGGGCTAGGGTTGATAGCACGGCCAGCGTAAGCAAACTCTCATTAAGCGTCGTCACGTCCCAAGAGCCGAAGATGCTTACCGGCTCTTCGCAGCGGGGCACGGGGACTTCGGAATTCTCCGTCATGGGCGATCAAACTGCCGGCGTATAGAGAGGGCCTAAACTATCGCGTCACTTCAGCGGAACAGGGTAAACCCGTATTTCTTCCCTCGAGGAAAGGAAGCCGCAAGGCGACCGATGGAAATGCGGGCAGCAGAAGGAGAGAGGAAGCGAACGCCGCTCGGTAATGGAGCGGATACCGGCGTTCTACTTCGCGGCTGCGAAAGCAGGCGGACTCTCTCTGGTCTTTCCCACGAGAAAACTTGCATAACCGACTTACGAGGCAATGCAGATGACGACAGTGAAAACTGTTGGTGCGGTCTCGCGCACGAAGCTGGCATGGGCTGCCATTGACTGGCAGACCGCGCGGCGGAATGTGCGTCGGCTCCAAGTGCGTATCGTGCAGGCGACGAAAGAAGGCAGGTGGGGCAAGGTCAAAGCCTTGCAACGGCTGCTGACTCACTCCTACAGCGGCAAAGTGCTTGCCGTTGGCAGAGTGACGGAGAATGCAGGGAAAAAGACTGCGGGAGTGGACGGAGAAATCTGGAACACTCCTCGGAAGAAAGCTCAAGCAGTACAAGAGTTGAAGGGACGCGGTTACCATCCGTTACCCCTTCGGCGTATTTACATCCCGAAATCGAACGGTAAGATGCGCCCTCTGGGTATCCCCACGATGAAAGACAGAGCCATGCAAGCGCTTCATTTGCTCTCTCTGGACCCCGTCGTGGAAACCACGGCAGACCGAAACTCGTACGGGTTTCGCCAGCAGCGGTCCTGCGCCGATGCCATAGAACAATGCTTCTTAGCATTGCGTACCGGCAGTGCGCAGTGGATTCTGGAAGGCGACATCAAAAGCTGTTTCGACAAAATCAGCCATTCGTGGCTCTTGGATCATGTCCCTATGGACAGAACCGTTCTGCGAAAGTGGCTGGCATCGGGCTATATGGAGAAGCGCGTCTTTCACGAAACCACGGAGGGAACTCCGCAGGGCGGGATTGCCTCCCCGGCGCTGGCCAATCATGCGCTGAACGGACTGGAGCAGCTTCTTCGGGAAAGTTATCCGAAGAAGAAACGCTTCCCATCCTTGGGCGGACAATATCCCTGTGTGAATTTCATCCGTTATGCGGACGACTTCGTGATCACAGGCAGGTCGAAAGAACTGCTGGAAGAGATCAAACCGCTGGTCGAAGGCTTCCTGCGCGAACGCGGGCTTGAACTCTCCCCCGTGAAAACGGTCATCACGCACGTGACCACGGGCTTCGATTTTCTCGGACAAAATGTGCGCAGATATCCGAATGGAAAACTGCTCATCAAGCCCTCCCGGAAGAATCTTCGATCCTTTCTGGAAGGCATCCGAGAAACCATACGGACGGGGTTGGCTAAAACGGCAGCCGATCTGATCTTTGTGCTGAATCGCAAAATACGCGGTTGGGCCAACTATCACCGGCATGTTGTCAGCAGCCGCGCCTTCCGCAAAGTCGACTACGCCATCTTCACCAGTCTTTGGCAATGGGCACGCAGGAAACATCCGACAAAAAGCGCTCGCTGGATTCAACAGAAGTACTGGGGGCACCATCGAGGTTGGAACTGGTGCTTCTTTGGCGTTACGTAGGCTGTTGGGGGTAAGCCGTCCGTTATATGGCTCCAGCATGCCCGCCAGACGCCGATCCGGCGGCACATCAAAGTCAGAAGTGAAGCGAATCCTTACGATCCGCGCTGGAAGGAATATTTTGTTCGCCGAAGAACCTTTCGGAGCAGTCGTGATGCCTACTTCACCGATCCCGCACTGCCCGGCCTCCCGGCCTCTCCAAACCGTCACCGCGTCTCTTCGCGAGGCGTTCGAAAGGCTTGAGCTGTGTGAGTTGGAAACTCTCATGCACAGTTCTTAGAGGACGGGACAGGAGCAATCCTGTCCTGTCACTCGGTACTTTTTTGGGCGATTCGTGCCAAGTTCGGCACACATTGAGTCCACCGCCGGCTCGAGCTTGTGATGATTCGGGCATCCTTGGGGAGCGGTTCAACCGCCCAAAAACTTTAGTTTCGGCTGTGACAGAAAAGGGGAGCGGTTCAAAGCTCAAACGTCGTATGATCCTCTGCGCAAAGTGCGGGAGCAGGTCAATGGAATTCTCAGCAGGCGGTCTCCTGCCCAAATCCGTCGACCTCTCACTCGCGGGCACCGGCTTTTTTGAGAATCTGGGCCACTTCGTTGTAATGATGCTGGATCGCAATTGCGAGCGCACTTTCTCCTTCCGCGGTCCTCGAGTTCGCATCTGCTCCCGCTTTGAGCAGAATCTCCACATTTTGGGGCCGGTCGGCAAGTACTGCTATTGTGAGGGCGTTCCCGTTACGCTTCACGCGGGCATTCACTTTGGCTCCTTTGACTAAGGAGGAGGCCAACGATCCAACTATCATCGCCTCTTGCAGCCCTAATCAGCGCCCTTTCGAGATCCGTCTGCCTCGAATTTCCTTGTGATAGCAGTCGTTTCACCGCCACTCGATTTCCGACCGAAGCAGCATCCTCAAGTGGACTCCACGAGGTGTCTCGTATCCCGTACATCGGCTGAAGCAGAGGAAGCCACGGATCATCGTATAGGACTACCATCGTCGATGCCGGAACCACCCCTCTCCTTGGAGGGTGCTCGTGTTCAGGAGATTCAAACCACGATCCGTTGCGCGCACGGTCAAGGGCGGCTTGCGTCAGTAATCTCTGGAGGCCGTCGCTCTCGAATTTAGCAAGCCTCCCTGCATCCGTCACCTGCGAGTCCTGCCCGTCATAAGCAGTAAAAAACATGACGCGTACCGACCGCAAATCATGGAGGCCACGCTGCCAAGTAAAATTGACTTCGATTAGAGCACGTTTCACCCCATCGCGCCTCGCGGCTTCCATCCATGGGTAGTTTATTCCAGTTCCGAATCCCCTGCCTCGAGCTGGTGGCGAAGGACGCTCTCAATACGCAGTTCGCCGACAACCTGCTGGAGGTGCGCCCGCACTTCGGGCGGCGGAGGTACACGAGATCCTTGCGTAGCGGCGGCCTGCAAAATACCGAATGGCAGCGCAGCGGCCAGTGCGATATACCCTAGCTTGGCACGAGCGCTCACCCGACTAGGAGCGGTACTTGTCGAAAAATCAAAAGTACACATAGTTATAGCCCACAACCTTGCAACCATATTGCTCAGACCCTCCCTCGACCTCCTCGTAGCCACAGGACAAACAGGCTCTAAGAAGTATCCGCCGCCACTACCGCCGCCACCCTGCCCCTGCCGCTTCCTGCGGTCCTTCTCACATCGGTTAAACAGCGAGGCAAGCTGCTTTGGAACTCGGGGACAGACGGGACGTTTACCGCTTCATTTTTGCGCGTTGGGGTTTGAGAACGAGAATGGAAAGAATTATTCTTCAAAGGTCAACTCCGTCTGTTCGCGCACAGGGACGGCGCTGCGCGGGCGTCCGGCGTGTGGCGCACCTTTCGCGACGCGTCTTCCCTCTTGTGACATGGTCACGCCGGACGGATGATACCACTGCGCTAATTTGCGGAACAGCGACTTACTCGGTTTGGCCGTGGGCGCCGCACCCCTCTGACGTTCAAGGGTGCGGCTCTTCAACCTCGAACACGCGCAATAAACTGGTTCGCATTTGACTCAAAAAAGTGGCGCGCCCGGAGGGATTCGAACCCCCGACCCCTAGCTCCGGAGGCTAGTGCTCTATCCATCTGAGCTACGGGCGCGCATGGTACGCAAGCGAAATTTCCGCCAGGTCAAGTTGATTCTACCCTGACGCGGACCCCGCCCAAAGCAAAAGAACCCGCTGCAGCATTCAGTTCTTCGAATCGCAATTGATCCGCGCGTTCAGGCTGCCCTCAGTCGCGCGCCAGGTCGCGAATTTTTTTGGCGAGCTTCTCGATTTCTTCCGTCTTCTGCACGAATGCAACCGACAGAACCATGACCGTGTCCGTTTTCCCTGCTTGTTCCTTCAGATCCTGCGCCAGTGAAAAAAGCCGATCCACGTCCTTCTTGATTTCCCGCTGATTTGCGCCCAATTGCGCTTTCGATGGCCGCCCGGGAGTCGGCGGCACCATGGGCGGAGAAGGAGGCGGCAGGTTCTGTGGGAATTGCCCGGAGGGGCGATGGGCCGGCTTTGCAGCCTGCGCATCCAGCAAAGCAGCACCGGCAAATATCGCGCCGGGAACCAACATCCTCAAAAAAAAGCGCCTTTCTCCTTGCATGACGCCTCCTCGCACGCTAAATCCCCGAATGCCCTGGGAACGCGGATGATATAATCCCGCTCTTTCCAAGTATATATGACTCCAGATCTCGGACATTGGTTCGATGTAGCGAAGGAGCGCGGCACACGCATCCTCGTGGTGATCATCATTGCCGTCATCCTGAACAGGATGTCCCGGGCGTTCACCTCGCACATCATCGTCCCTGCCAAGACACAAACGCGCGTGGCAGAAGCACGCGAGTATCAAACGCGTACCATGGCCGGCGTGCTCTATAGCGTTGCTTCGGCAGTGATAGTGATCGTCGCGATTTTGATGATCCTGCCGGAATTTGGATTTGACGTGACGCCCGTCGCGGCCGCCGCCGGACTGGCCAGCCTCGCCCTCGGTTTTGGCGGACAATATTTGGTTCGAGACATCATCAACGGCTTCTTCATCATTTTCGAGGATCAGTACGGAGTCGGTGACATCATCAAACTCAATAATGACACGGGGCGCGTGGAGCACATCACTCTGCGCCGCACCGTCATTCGCAATCCGCAGGGAGCTATGGTCACGATTCCAAACAGCCAGGTCGGACAAGTCGCCAACCTCAGCCGCGATTGGTCCCAGTATTTCTTGGATGTGGTCATTCCCGGCGAAGCTGCCGTCGCCCAGGCCCTCGCCCTCCTGCAAAAATGCGCCACCGAGATCCGCGAAGACCCGGCCTGGTCGCCGCTTTTGGTCGATGGCCCGACTGTGCTGGGCGTCGAGTCTCTGGCGCTTACGGGCACCACGCTTCGCGTGCAGTTCCGCAGCGCCCCAACGCGAAACGACGACGTGGCTCGCGAGCTTCGCCGCCGCATCCTTGCTGAAATGAATCGCGCGGGCGTGCAGCTGGTGGGCGCCCATCGCGTCACCCTTCTGAATCCCGAGCAGCATCCATCCGAACCCCCGCAACCAAGCGGAAATGCCCAAGGAGGATAACCATGGGAAAAGTCAGCCATGAGCAAGTCAATCTGATGTTGCATCTTTACGAAATGCGTCGCGAACCGGTGTTGCGCGAGGCCCGCGCCTGGTTCATCGCCAATTTCCATCCGCAAACGCCCGAAGACGTGTTCAAACTTTGCCCTCCCGGAAGCAAGGAAAATGGCTATTTCCGCCAGGTGTCCAGCTATTGGGAAATGGTTGCGAATATTGTCAGCCGGGGCCTGATTGACGAGGAATTCTTCTTCGAAACTTCCGGTGAGCAGTGGGTCGTTTGGCAATGCATCAAGCCCATCGCTGCTGCCTGGCGCGCACGCACTAAAAATCCCTACTCTTGGAAAAATCTCGAAGAGCAGTGCACGCGCTTCGAAGCCTGGCGCGACAAACGCGCTCCCGGCTCGAACGAGGCGGTGCGGCAAATGCTCGCGCAGATGCTGACTAAAGACACGTCGTCCAAGACCGCTTCGTCCTGATTCGCAAAGAGCCGGACGGTAACACAATCGGCAACAAGCTGCGCAATATCTGTAGCGATTGCCTTCTCTGGTTGGTAGCCTTTGCATTCAGGGACCCGCAAAGGTTTTATCCCAGGAGAAGGCGCTCATGGTTCGGAATCGCGCAATTTTGGGGATTTGTGTCGCATTCGTGGTGGCTGCCATGGTGATTCCGCCAGACGTTGTGTACGCGGCCGCCTCCGGCGCGCAGCATGCGGGAACGATATCGCTGATTCTGCCCAAAGTAGAGTTGGTGCGCGGCACACAGAATATTGCGGTCCAGCCGCCCACGCCCGTTTACTGGGGAGATGTGGTCAACACGGCGCACATGGCTCGCGCGCGCGTCAAGCTCGACGATGGCTCGGTTCTCAACGTAGGCTCGGACTCCTCTCTCACCATCGTCAAGCACGATGCTTCGCAGCAGCAAACCCAGATCGACGTCGCGTACGGCGAAGTGCGCTCGAAAGTCGTTCATCTCGTCAAGCCTGCGGCCAAATTCCAAATCCGCACGCCCACCGGAGTCGCCGGCGTTGTTGGCACCGATTTTTACATGGCGTACGACAACTCCATCACGCGCCTCGTGGTTTTCCAAGGCACGGTGAAATTCTGCAATCTGGCGGGGCAGTGCGTGATGGTCGGCGCAGGCCAGATGTCGTCGATTCGTGACCGGGACACCCTGCCGGATCCTCCGATCATCGCGCCAAATCAGGATGTGCTCGACGCGGGCAACAATACGAAAATCAATGGCACGGGAAGCGGCGACGTGGTCGGATTCGCTTCGGCACATCCCATCTGGTTCACGGTGATCGCTGCCGTGGCAATCGCTACCCCCATCGCCATCATCAAGGGTCGCGGCGGCAGCAGTTCGCCGAGTCCCAACGGAACGACTGCCCCTGTGGCGGGACGCGGCCGCCATATTCCATCCGGCAACTAAGCATCCTCGCGGATTGGTTCTCACCTAACGAACGTTGTCATCCGGGCAAAGCGTGCCTTTTGCGTGCCGGATGTTTTTGCGGCTGAGCGATCTGTATTCCCCCGTGCTGCGGAAATCTCGCAAACGCAGACTCATTCCGCCGTAGAACCGCGTGGCAGCGTGTTCACCGGCTGATTCGTCAGGACAAGCTTTCCTCCACTCTTCGCCAGCGTATACAGCTCATCGCGCCCTACCAATTTCTCGAACCGCGGCACGGCAGAATGGTCCGCGACAACGTAATACCGATTCCGTGTCAGCCACAGTTTTTTGAACTGGCCATCATCGATAAAAACGTCCGGAGCGTTCGGCGCGTACGAGCCGTATTCCAGATTCGTCACGCGCCCATTCAAGAGCAGCGCCGTGCGGTTCGTGTAGAAGAAAATCGACGAGAAGGCGTAATACTGATCGTCCACGATCAATTTCCCGTGCGGCGCGCGCAAAAGCGCCTCAGCCAGCGGCCGCGAAGACATGTACGGATCGAACACCACCATCGCCAGCCGCGCGGCGTGCAGGAAAATCACCATCATCAAAGCAGCGCGAGGAATGCGCGCTTGCCCGCGCACCGCCAGGCGCCAAATGCTCCCACCAGAAATGCCGCTCCCGCCACCACCAGCGGAATTCGCAGGTACGCGAACGACTCCAGCGTCAGATCCTCCATGTGGCCCAGCGAGAGCGTGTATGCCGCCGGATGCTGCGTCAGCGCCGAAGAAATATCTCCCGGCGCGGGAACTCCACGAACGCGAATCAGTATCGCCGCGAGATCGCCGCGGCCGCGACGCACGTCCCCAACAGAACCTTTGTTCCGTACCGCACCCATTTTCCCTCGCTGTCCATCGCGGAGCCGATCAGCAGCGCCAGCGCCGGATAGCACGGCATCGAATAGTATTCCTGCGTCGTCGAAAACGTGAAGAACACCAGCAGAAATCCGGCCCAGCACAAGCGCCAGCAAGCGCGCCCGCCCCGCACGATCAACCGGCTTGTATGACAGCCGCACCGCTGCCGGAAGATAGACGCTCCACGGAAACAGCCACACCAGGTGGAACAGCCAGAAATAAAGCCGCGGAACGGTGTTGTAGTCGCGCGGATAGCGCAGATTCAGAAATCGCAGCACGCTGCTCGTTGATGAAGTAGAACCAGAAGAAGCCGTGATACTCGCCCGGCCCGCTGTGCATCGTGAAATCGAAGTACGGCGGATTCCGCAGCGTCGCCAGCACGTGCCACGGCGCGGCAATCACATAACAATCACCAGCAGCCCGCTAATCAGCTGCAGCCGCTTCCATGTGCGCTCGCAGAACAAGCTGCCGCGTCAGCAGCAAGATAGAGCAAGCGCGGCGCCGCATGGAAACACCACCGCAATCAGACCCTTGAGCAGCAAGCCCCGTCCCCATGCTCGCGGCCAACACAAACGCCCACACGCGCGGATGCCGCTCTTCCTCTTCGAGCGCGCGCAGAAACGCCCACATCGCCAGCGCGATCGTGACCGTCAGCATCACATCGGGAATCAGAATGCGCGTGAACAGGAACAGCCCGACGCACGTCGCCAGACACAGCCCCGCGTAGAATCCCGCGCGCCGCCCGAACGCCCACGCCCCAAAGCGCGCAGTCAGCCAGCACAGCAGCAATCGCCGAGAGAGCAATCGGAATGCGCGCCGCCCAGTCGTGCACGCCGAAGATTGCGAAGGAAACCGCGATCATCCAGTACATCAGCGGAGATTTCTCGAGGTAGGCGACGCCGTCCAGCCGCGCCGTCACCCAGTCGCCCGATTGCAGCATGTTGCGCGCGATCTGCGCCTGCACCGCGTCCACGTCGTCCATCAGCGATGGCGGAGAAACGATGCAGCCCAGATAAACAATCGCGGCGAAAAGAATTACAGCTAGGTGAAGGTAAGAACCTTTTCCAGTGGTTCCCGTTTCACTTCGGCGAACGGCGTCGCCTGGATATTCCATTTTTTCATCCACAGAACAAGAATCATCAGCCCCCACAGGTGGAAGCCCAGGTTCGCTCGCCGTTCCATGTGGTCTTGAATCAAGCCTTGAACGACGTCCGCACGGAACAGATTGGTTCGTTCGATCGCCTCGGTCGTCAGCGTATCGAGCAACAGCGGTCGCAGCACGCCGCGCAGCCAATCGTGAGTCGGAATGTCCAATCCGATTTTCTTTCGCTGCAAAATGAACCGCGGGAGCTTATCCTTCATCAACTCCCGCAACAGGTATTTCTGCCGCGAGCCGTTCACTTTGAATTTTTCGGGCAGCGAAGCGGCGAATTCGACGAGACGATGATCCAGAAACGGCGGCCGCAATTCCAACGAATGCGCCATGCTCATCCGGTCGCTCTTGTAGAGAATATCGTCCGGCAAATAGCAGTTCTGGTCCAGCTGCAAGAACCGGTTCAAGTTCCCGAGTCCGTTCGGCGACGCGCAGGGTCTCAGCACTTCGCGAATATACTTGCTGTCGGCCATAACAAAAAATTGCGACTTCTGCTCTTCCGAAAACGTTCCGTTCCAATACAAATGAGCTTCCCCTGGCGGCATCAATGTACCTTCGAGAAAGCGTTTCAATTTGTATTCCAGCCCAATTTTGTCGTCGGAAACAGGCAAGTGCCGCAGAAGCGCCAGGGCGTACCGGCGCGCGCCGGCGGGAATCCTTTGTGCCGCGCGAGCCAGATGATCGGCCCGGTAAGTCAGATAACCGCCGAAGAGCTCATCCGCGCCTTCGCCGCTCAGCGCCACGGTCACGTGATCGCGAGTCATTCGCGACAGGTACCATACAGGCAGCGCGCCGGAATCCGCGCTGGGCTCATCCGAGTAATATGCGAATTCTTCGATCGCATCGGCCAAATCGGCATCCGGACACAGATCGAGCTCGTGGTGCTCCGTTCCATACTCCGCCGCCATTCGGCGAACGTAATTCGCTTCGTCGAAACTTCTGCCGCGGAAGGAAATCGAAAATGTTTTTAATCGCGAAGGAGTGCAGGCTGCCGCGTAATGCAGGATCGTCGACGAATCGATTCCGCCGCTCAGCCAAATTCCCAAAGGAACATCGGAAATCAGGTGTTCGCGAATCGAATCCTTTAACAGAAAATCCAATCGCTCTTTCGCGGATTCCAGCGTCCAGCGCGGATCCTCGTGGAACGATAAATTCCAGAACTTTTCCAAACGGATTTTTCCATCGCGCCATTCCAGCCAATTTCCCGGCGCAAGTTTTTCGATTCCGTCGACAAGCGTCCA
>CAVWSV010000018.1:0-135784 GCA_963757905.1 uncultured Acidobacteriota bacterium
CGATTGCTGATTTCGTCTCTGCGATTGGCATGTCTATAGACCTCGTGTGATCGAGTTAATTTAGAATCCCTTGCAATAGCACGGGAAAGCAGCACCGTTCGCGAGAAGGCGCTCGGCGGCGGCGCGATACATTTCCAAGCGTTGTGACTGGAAGTACGGGCCCTCGTCCCAGGGAACGCCGAGCCAGCGGAGGCCTTCGAGAATTCCGTGGACGCGAGACGCGCCAGGCGCTGCATCGACAGCACGATGCGCGTGCCGATTTTCGAAGACAGGTACGATTGAGCCAGGCCGAGTGCGCCGTCGACAATTCCCAGCACGCCCACCAATATCGCCAGTTTGACGATGAGGGCTGCGTTCCCTTTGAGTATTCCATTGTTGATGATGTCGCGATAAATCAGCGGATTGATGATTCCGACGAACGCGTCAACGATAACCACAAGGAGAAAGAGGCCGAGCAGCCACGCGTACGGCATCGCGAATTTCAGCATGCGCTTCGTCGTACCGGGCCTTACTTTTTGGTTTATCACCGACGCATCCGCCGCCAGCGAGCGCATCGATCTCATCATTCCCATCGTGATCCCTTCGAATCCTTAAACATCAAAACGCATTTCGTCGACATATCCACGAATTCGATGCAGCAGAGGTGCGCGGCGGCGCCAGAGCAGAAAGGAAAATCGGCGCAGTCGCCGAGATTTGATTACAGGGATTTAATACGGCGCGAGATTCGCGCCGCGCGCATGGAGTCTATGACGTGCGCGAGTGCGCCGCAAGTTTCTTTCGATTGTCAAACGGAGCGGCCTTTGTCGTGCGTGACCTTCGTCCCTTCGGGCAAACGCCGTGCGCGGCGGCATCGAGTGAGCCGCCGCTGGCCATCGACGTGCGCGCGCCGCGCGAGCGCGATGAGAAACACATCGCGGGAAGTTTGGCCATGCCGCTCAATCATCTGACGGAAAATCTGCAAAAATTGCCGAAGAACCGTTCCTTGCTCGTTTATTGCGCGGGCGGCTACCGCTCGTCGATTGCCGCGAGCCTGCTGCGGCGAGGCGGATTTGACCACGTCAGCGAAATTGCAGGCGGCATTGCAGGCTGGGAGTGAAGATCTGCCGGTCCAAACTGTCCAGGCGTAGTCATACAAACTCGGAGTCGCTAACTTCAACAATCAACCTGGTGAGGCGCCCAGATTAGAATGTTCCAAGAGACCGTCGCCGGGCTATGAGGCCGAAACCCAATTGCTGCGCTCGATGATGGTTGGCGGTTCATAGGTACACCCCGACGCTGCTGCCTTTCCTCACGGCGCGCGGACCACAACAATAATGGCCCAAGTAAGCTTGCTGTGAGGCGCGCCATCACCGGGAACTCCTTTTCAACTTCCATCCTCAGCGCGTGGATCTGCTCACTGACGCTTTCGTTGATCTTCCTGAACTCCCGCTCCATCACCCAGAGCGCCGCATTGTAGGCGCTGCTCAGTTTCTTCGTTTCCCGCGCGAACCGCTCCCGGACACGGGGATCCCGGGTAGTTCTTGTAGCGTTGCCATCCCCGGAGCATTGTCCGGCACATGCGATAAAGGCTCGGTCCGTTACACTCGAAATCGCGCCGGAACGCTCTGTCCAAGAACATCTTAGCCTCGCTATACTGCGCACGGCTCACCGAGAAATGGAGTGCTGCTTGGAATTCGAACCGCGCGACCAGCTTCTGCAACGCCAGAAAAAACTGGAACAAATCGCAAGTTTGGGTTTCGACCCTTACCCGCGCAAATTCGATTGGAAGCCCTAAAACAAATCCGTGCGTGCATCCAGTTCTTCGCCCCGTACCTGCTCCGGCGACATGTACGTGATTGCGCCAATTGTCGCGCCAAGTCGAGTGAGTTGGTCCAGTTCGCTCGCAGTGGGCATCGCCGAAAGCGTTGCAATTCGACGCCTTACCGGCCTCCGTCGATGGCAGCGACGCGACGATCTCCGCGGCTGCGTGCAACGGGTTGGCCACACCACCACCATGACGGCCAGAGTGCAAGTCATGACGCGGACCTCGCACAGTGAAGGACAGGGCCGCCAAACCGCGGGAACTTACCGGGATTTTCCGAGACGATCGTCAATCCGCAAGCAACGCCGTCCGGGCACGTGCCGAGATTGATGCTGCTGCCGTTCACAATCTTCAGCGCACGCCGGAAAAATAGCGGCGTGTTCTCGCGAGCTTCCTGGTAATTCGTGACGTACAGGGTCCCGCACGGCGTGCAAATCCGGCGTGGCGCTTCGCTCCGAGCGCGCCTCAAAAAATAGACTGGCAGCGGTAGCTCACGTCCCTTTGCGGCGGTTTGGCCACAACTGACGTGAGGTTTTTTGTCGTGCGCGGGCGAAAGCGTAAAGGCAAAAGCAAAGGCCAAAGGCCTCACGTCAGTTCGCGCAGCGGCGGCGCGAACCCTTCCTGTGTCAGGGTAGGCAGGACCCTTCGCTGCGCTCAGGGCATGCCTGAGCTACGACTCCGCGCGCGGGCGGGCGAGGAAATACACGATGGGGCCGAGGGCGATGAGCACCACGCCGACGGCGAGCGAGCTGGTCGAGCCGATGGCTTCGGTGCGATTGCGCACCACCGCGGCGATCATCAATCCGAGTGGCGGAATGCCGAGCAGCACCGCGCCCCAAATTCCTCCCGGCACGCGATACGGCCGCGCGAGGTTTGGTTCGCGAATGCGCAAACCGACCAGCGCGCCGAATTCCAACAAAATGAAAGGTTAGTGCAAAACAACTTTTAGGACTGGCTGGCGCAGCCCTCGGTTTCCAAGCTGATCAATGCGGGCAAGGAGACGATCACCGAAATTCCCGGTTCCTGCTATTTTTCGAGTGCGGATTCATTCGCCATGATTCGTGGAGGCCGAATTGACGTGACCGTGCTCGGTGCATTGCAAGTGGACGAGCAGGGAAATCTGGCCAACTGGGCAATTCCCGGGAAAATGTTGAAGGGCATGGGCGGCGCGATGGATCTGGTAGCGGGCGCCAAGCGCGTGATTATTGCGATGGAGCATACGAATAAGGATGGCGAGCCAAAAATCATGAAAAAATGCACGCTGCCTTTGACGGGTCTCGCTGTGGTGAAAATGATCGTGACGGAGATGGCGGTGATCGACGTGACGCCGCAGGGATTGTTGCTAAAGGAAGTAGCGCCAGGATTGACCGCGGAGGACGTCCAGAAGGCGACGGAGGCGCGGTTGCGGACGGCGCCGGATGTGAAAACGATCACCGTCTAAATGTGTGCAATGCAACGAGCGACACGCGCAAGCAGGTGCGCGAGACGCGAAAATGGGATAGCATCAAAACAGAAATTGTTCGAGGCGAACATGGATCCGCATTCCGTTGTGGTAGTGAGCCTGCATAGCCCGAAAGAACGGATTTGGGGCGAGCTCGCGGAGATCTCCGTCGCGGGCGTGACGGTTCGCGGCATCGATCTCAATTCCTTCGACGATTTCATCATTCAAGTGATGCATCCGGAAGGCGAACGGATCGGCCTGCCGACACTTTTCTTTCCCATGCAGCGCATCGAGAGGATCGCCCTCGACGAAGCTCGCGGCTCGATCCCTTCGCTGGCGGAGAAAGTTCGCGGCGAAGGTGGGCCAGACACTCGGCGATTACCTCGCGCAATTCGCTTGACCGCTTCTTCGGAACGAATCCATGGACAAGCGCGTTTTCACGGTGCCCAACCAGCTCACTTTCCTGCGGCTGGGATTTCTGCCTTTCTTCATCATTGCGATCCGCTATAGCCGGTACGATTGGGCATTAGGGTTGTTAATTGCAGCGGGATTGAGTGACGCGCTCGATGGTCTGCTGGCGCGGCAAATGAACCAAAAAACGCGGCTCGGATCGTTTCTCGATCCGATTGCGGACAAATTGCTGCTGTCGTCATCCTATTTCATGCTCGCGCTGAAAGGAAAAATCGCGTGGTGGCTGACGATTCTGGTGCTGGGGCGTGACGTGCTGATTTTGACGGCGTGCGCCGTGATTCTGCTGGTGGTGGGACACATGACGTTCCCGCCGAGCATTTTCGGGAAGTTAAATACCACGTTCCAAATTCTTCTTGTGCTGGTTGTGATTCTGGCGGCGCTAGTGGAGAATCCGGCACTGCGAATCGCGCGCACGTTGCTGATTTATCTGGTCGCAGCGTTCACGATAATTTCTGGATTTCACTACAGCGTGACAGTGGCTCGGAAACTGTAGGCTGTATATCCCCTGATGGCGTGTGTTTCCTAGCGGTGCAGGAAAATCTGGCCACCCCTGAAAATCATGAAGCCGAAGCTAACGAGAAGCATGACGGCGGCGGCCCAGCCGAGTGCGTAAGCGCGCTTGCGCTCAGAAGGTGTTGCAGGCGCGCGGTCCATCATGAACTTCGCCAGAATGAAACCCGTGATGCCGCCGCCCAAGTGCGCCATATTGTCCACGCCAGGAAAGAAAAATCCCCAAAGGACAAGGTAAATAATCCAGCGATAGACTTGTGAGCGAAGTTGCTGCATGTGCGAGCCCCCGCGGCGATAGGTGATGGCTAGTAGCACGCCGATCAGTCCCACAATTGCGCCAGAAGCACCAATGGCAAAGCCGGACCCTGCGAGGTGGATAGCTCTTAAGATACCGATATAAGGACTGATCGAACTGAAAACGTATCCTCCAATTCCGCAAACGATGTATATGAAAAAAAAACGCGGTGAACCGTAAAGTTCTTCGATCGCCGGCGCCAAATCAATAAGCACCCACATGTTGAAGACGATATGCAGCAAATTTGCATGAAGGAAACAAGCGGTAACTAGCCTCCAAGGGTACTGCAGGTCAATCGGCCAGGGCAGCGATGCCCCCAAGCGAACCAGGACCTGGGAGGAGATCGAGCCGATGCCGAAGAGCATGCTGAGCATGCCGCCGCCCTGTGGCGCTGTCGGAAAGCCGCCGCGCATGGTGAGAAGCAAACTGACACCGTAGACCAGGCAGCAGAGGCTCAGAATGAAATAGGTGACCGGAGCCGTAGTGGGCATAATCTTACTGAGCGAACGGCTGACGGCGGCAAGCGAAAACGTCAGGCTGGCTCCGCACTGATGGCAACGCGTGGCCGACGAGCCTACGAGCGTGCCGCAGGCGGGACAAAGGCCGGGGCGTCTTTGTTTTTCCTTCGAGTGAAACATGGCGGAGAGGCTTTCGCGCAACCGATCAAGTTTCAAACGCCAACGGAGCGGAAGTGGCAATGGTTTCCTTGCTGCGGCATCGCCGCGTTCCTATAATACCGGAAAAGTCAGAAAGCACACGTGGAGAACGATTCGCGAGATGCGCATAGCTAAAGGACAGCAGGCACAGAGAACCGCCGAGGTGCGGTACGGATCGTGAAACTCGGGACCTTACATCGACAAATTTCCTGGTGTGCCGCTGCGTGTGGGCTGGCGATTGTGTTGATGGTTGGTGGGTGTGCTTCGCGGCGGCCAGCCGCGCATCCTACGGCTTCTCCGCCTGCACAACAGCCAAGTTCGCAACCGTCGGGTCCACCGCCGGCGATTGAAAACATGCCCGCAGTTCCGGGGCAATACACAGAACAGGGAGTGGCGTCATGGTACGGCACGCAATTCAACGGGCGGCGCACTTCGGACGGCGAAATCTACAACATGTTTCAATACACGGCAGCGCACCGGACGCTTCCGTTTGGGGCGGTGGTGCGGGTGACCAATCTGAGTAACGGCAAAGAGGTGGAAGTGAGGATTAATGATCGCGGGCCGTTTGTCGCAAACCGGATTATTGATCTTTCCTACTCCGCAGCGGTGGCCATTGGAATGATCGGCACCGGGACTGCACCCGTGCGGCTGGACGTGGTGGCCGGGCCGAATCCGAATGTGGGACTTTTCGGCGTACAAGTGGGAGCCTTTCAGTCGGAGCAGAACGCAGAGCGGCTGCGCGAGCAGTTGAGCGAGCGGTACGCGCCCGTGACCATCACGCCGCTGAATTTGCCGAATGGCGTTTTCTATCGCGTGCGTGTAGGAAGACTGCCAAGCGAGGCTGCCGCGCAGCAATTGGCTGCTGAGGTGCATGCGGAAGGGCAGCCCGTTGCGCTTGTCGTCCGGCTGGATAATTGAACGGCCGCTCAATGATGAAGACCTGTCGCCGAAACGAGGAAGTGTGGAGTCGGAATCCTGTGACCGTGAAACTATTTGTGCTGCATGATGTAGACGCCTCCCCAATCTTCGGGAGGTTCTTCCGCGATGTATTCCTCGCAGCGTTGGAGAAAAATGCGCGCGGGGCCATCGTTGGGCCAGCGCGAGAGAGCCTTCTCAAAATAAGTCTTGGCCTCGGGCCACTTGCGGAGTTTGTAGGCTTCGCGGCCTTGCGTGAAAATCTCGCATAATTCGTTCAAGTCCCCGGCGGATTCACGGCGGCCAAGCAATTCGTAGATTGTCACGGGCAATAATTTCCCTTTAACACGAATCAGATCGAGTTCGCGAACCAGGAAGCCAGTGTCGTGCATGGTGATGTAGGTGGATTCGGAAAGAATGATGTGCGTGGCAAATTCCTTGTTGAGACCTTCGAGGCGCGAAGCGAGATTGACGGAATCACCCATCGCGGTGTAGCCGTAGCGTAGAGCTGAGCCCATATTGCCCACGGAAGCGATGCCCGTGTTGATGCCAATGCCGATGTCGAGAAGCGGCTGGCCGCGATTTGCCCACTGTTTTCGAAGATCGGCGAGGCGCGCCATCATGTCGAGCGCTGCCTGCGCGGCGAGATCGGCGTGGTTTGTTTGCTCGAAGGGCGCGCCCCAAATGGCCATGACGGCGTCGCCAATGTATTTGTCGAGTGTGCCTTGCCGGTCGAAGATGATTTTTGTCATCTCTGTCAGATAACTATTCAGCAGAGCGGCTAGGTCCTGCGCATCGAGAGTTTCCGAAAGCGTAGTGAAACCGCGGACGTCACTGAACATGACGCTGACGGAGGTCTTGCGTGGCTCGACCAGTTTTGGATCGTCGAGCAGACGGCGAATCACTTCCGGGCTAACATATTGCTGAAACGCGCCACGGACACGGCGTTTTTCGTGCTCCTCGATCAGCACGCGATAGAGCGCGACGAAGCTCACGTTGGGGATCAGCGTGAAAAGGGATGGCACAATAAAGTTCAACCACCAGCCGTGAAGAAACGCCCAATATACGAGCGCCGTGAAAGGCACGAGCAGAAAAAGTCCGGCGATCAGCCAGCGGGGCTGGACGAGCGCCAGCCAGATGCCGAGCGGAATGCCGAAAAAGAAGATCATGGCGAGGTCAACGAGCACCTGCGTGCCACCGTGATGAAGAAAATTCTGATTCAGGATGTTGTCGATGACGTTCGCGTGAATTTCCACGCCGGGAAAGTCGAGACCGCCGAACGGTGTGGTGCGCAAATCGCCGATTCCGGTCGCTGACGCGCCGACAAGAACCAGCTTTCCTTTAAAGGTGCCAGGCGCGAAATTTTTGTTTACGACATCGGCGATGGAAACATATGGGTATGTGTGCGAGGGGCCCTGATAATTAATCATGATGCGGCCGATCGGATCGGGATGCACAGTTACGTTCGGCCCGAATTCGAGCGCGACGATACCTCCCTTGCCGTAATCGAGAACAGTCTGCTGGTCGGGGAGATCCAAGAAAAGGCGAATGGCCTGGACGTCGATCGAGGCATAAAAGTCCCAATTGGACGGGTCTGGATCGGTTCCGTAAGGTAGCGCGAGGAGGGCGCGGCGAACAACACCATCTGGATCGGGCGTTACGTTGAAGAAGCCTGCGCCTGCTCGGTCCGAGGCAAGCGCACCCGTAAAAAGATCGTCGTTCGCTTCGGCGCCCTTGGGAACCAGGCTGAAATCAGCGTAGTCGCGAATCAGTCGCACATAGCTCGCAGGGCCCCCGGACGACTTGAGCGCGCGCACTTGCGGATAGGGGAAAAACGAGATGAGATCGGCGTAATGCTTCAAGGATTGTTGCGAGACGCCCTGCAAATCCGCTTCGGTGTACAGAAAATAATTTCCGAGGACGACTCGGCCGAATCGCTGGATGGCGTCGGCAAATTGTTGATCGTAGTTGTAGCGCTTTTGAAGCTCGACGATTGCGGAAAGAAGCGCGGGGTCGACGGGCTTGCCTGCTTTTTTCTCCGCGGCGAGCTCCGATTGAAATTTGCGCAATGGCGCCAGCGTTTCGTCGGGCTTGCTGAAAGTGATGTCGAAAGCGACGACGCTGGCGCCATCCTGGCGAAGATTATCGAGCATGCGCGCGAAGTTAATGCGCGGAAATGGCCAGCGGCCCAGAACTTCCTGGGAGCGCTGATCGATATCGACGATCACGATGCGGGGGTCGGGATGCTGGCGCGCCCGGTAGCGGAAACGCGTATCGAGGCTGTTTAATTCCAGGCGCGACACAAAATCGAAAGCGGGCGTAGGGCGTTCGCCAATGAACGTGGTGAAGTAAACGAAAAACGCGAAGAGCGTGATGGCCAGGCTCACTGCTAGCGAGCCTTTGTGTTTCCACCAGGCGGGGAGAAAGTCCAGAAAGCTTCGGGTGTTCCGGTTGGACATGAAATGGAAACGCGCGTTCGCATCCGATTACGCTGGCGAACGCTGCGACACGCACGTAAACGCAGGTAAGGCTAACAAACACGTCATCGTAGTTCAAGAAACGGAGGATGCGCGATTTCCTTGCGTGCTGATGGCGCACAGAGATTCGACCGCCGAGGCGAGGCACGGTAGAATCTGGCCATGACGCGCGGGTTGGGTGCTGCATGGTTGCTGCTGATTGCTGCGCTAGCGATTGTCGTAGCGCCGGGTGCGCAGGCGCCCGTGCAATCGTCGCCGGGGAAAATTGTGTTACCACCGGAACTGCTTGTAGCGGAGCCGGCGACGCTGGCAGTCCTTTCTCCGGATGGGCGCGTCGAAGCGGGAGTCAAATTGGTTTTGTCCGATGGCGAGGTGGTGACCACGGACGAAAGCGGGCGCGCGCATTTTTTGGGGCCGCCGGACGCAGGCATTCTCATTGCGCGGATTCCGGGAACGGAGATATGCGCCGCCGCGGACGTGTTGCATCGGGCGAGTGCGGAGAAATTGGAGATCGCCACAGTGCCTGCGATGGTTGCGCTCAAGGATAGCTTCACGGTTGACGGAAATGGATTTTCTGGCGACGCGGATCGGAATCAAGTTGAACTGGGTGGAAAGCCCGCATTCGTGCTGGCTGCTTCGCCGACCGAGCTTGTGATTCTCGCGTCGTCAAAGACCGCGCCGGGAAGTGTTCGGCTTGCCGTGAAAACGGGCGCGAATGAAGTGTCGGCGCAAACGACGCTCGTGGATGTGCTGCCCGATACGACTCACGACATCGTGAGGCCGGGGAAAAAAGGGAATCTCGTCCTGCACGTAAGTGGGACGACGCAGCCCGTTGAACTGGATGTGCAGAATATGAGTCCAGGGATTGTCAGATTCAAGCACGGTGATCGCCAGCACGTGCGGACACACGGCGGCGTCGACAATTCCGCGACGATCGAAGTGAAGGGGCTACGCGCGGGAGATTTTTCGTACGGCGTGACGCTGGAGCCGGAAGCAAAATCGGCGAACGTCCAAGCGGCGCGGGATTTTCTGCAAGCCGCGGATAAACTGGCTAACGGTGACGAGAAACGGCACATCGCGAAGATTCTGGCGAAACTGCGCTCTGGGCACACCGATATTCGAGGAGCGCGAAAAGAATTTGCAACAGTAGCCACGGCGAATTCTGCCAGTGATTTGCAGGCTCTGATTCGAGCGGCGGGCGAGGCGCTGAACGGCGAATCGGCACTCGGTCGCGAAGGAATTAATCCGTAGAGGCCGCCTCGAGGGCCTTCACCAGCGGTTCGGGAAGTGAGCCTTGCGCCATCTGTTCCAGATTCGCCTGTGTGCGATCGAGCTTGCGGCCCGCTTCGTCGTAACACTGCTGCGCGTGCCGGAGATGGCCGCCGAGCGTGTCATAAACCTTGGCGAATGAATCGAGCTGGCTTTGGAGGCCTGCGAGTCCGGCGAGAAGGTGTTTGGCGTTTTCGGCCACCTGCATGCCCTTGAGTCCCATCATGATCGCGCTCAGATACGCGTGAAGGGTGTTGGGTGAAACTGGCAAAATGCCTTTCGTGCGGCAGTGATCGTCCAAGCGCCCAAGCTTCGCATCGGACGTCATCAGCAGTTCATAGTAAACGCCCTCGGACGGCACGAACATCAGCGCCACGTCGAGTGTATTTTCGTCCTGGAGAATGTATTTCTCCGCAACGGATTCTGCGTGCTTCCGCACCACTTGAAAAAATTCTTTGCGCGCGTCTTCACCCGAGTCCAAGATGCGGCGATAGACTTCCAGCGGAAACTTCGAGTCAATCGAAACGATTTTTCCCCCGGTACGAACAATGGCATCGACGATTGCGCCGGTCGAGAAACGGTATTGCGTTTCATACGCGCTTTGCGGAAGAGCGTCCGCGAGAAGAGTTTCGAGCGCGACTTCGCCCAGCGAGCCTCGCGTCTTTGCGCCGCCCAGGACGCTCTGCAGAGTTTGCGTGGCTTGTGACAGGTCCCGTCCCGCTTGGTGAATTTCTCCCAGTTGCTTGCCCACGCGACCCAGCACTTCCTGCGAATTCCGCAATTCGGTCGCGACGGCATCATGCGCTTGAGAAACCAATTGCCCCGAATTTGAGAGGCCCTCTTGCACCGAAGACCTGACTTGCCCTAGTTGTTGAAGAACCGTTTGCAGCATTTGCCCCATCTGGGTATTCACGGACTGGGAGTGAGACAGAAGGGCAGCTTGCATCTCCTGACGGAGAAGAGTGAGATCACTTTTCGAGGAGTCGACGCGCCGCGTGGAAAGCCAAACTACCCCGACTGCGAGCAGAATCACAAGAACCAACAGCGCTGCGACCAAAATTTGCATGATGCCCACCGATTCTCCGGGCGAAGATATGGCGAAGCTTCTGCTACTTTATCGCAGAATCGGCGCCGGCGAAAGCAATTGGTGGATGAAGGTCAGCTTTAATCCTGCCAGTCTCCGACGGCAACTAGAGCGCGTTTAATCGCGGGCGCGGCCCTGTGACACCTGCACCAATGGCTGGGATGCCGGGGCAGTGTCCGAATCGATGGTTTGCGGGCCGCGCCAATTGTCGAGCACCGCGACCTGGTGAACGCAGGAGACGGTGCAATGCGGGGCGCATGATTTTTTCGTATAGAACTCGTGATGGCGGCGCTCGGCGGTGTACTCGGCGAGCGGGATGCCGGGATAACCGCGCTGCTGCGAGCAGTAATGGACGAGGCCATCCTCGCAAATATAGAGGTAGCGCGAACCGGCGCGGCAGCGCCAATCGTTTTCGCGGCCCGCGGCGATATTGTGCTGAAACGAATTCACGCGCGAGAACGAACGTTTGCCCAGGCGCATGATTTCCTCGAAAATCTCGCGCTCGTTTGGCGCAAGGGGCTGGAGCTGGCCATTGCCGTCGTGAATGATGCCGACCGTCGAGGTGAATCCCAATTCGATGGCGCGGCGCGCGACAGCGAGCGCGTCTTCGGGATGATGGATGCCGCTGCCGAGAACAGAATTGATGTTGACGTGAAAATCGGCGTGCTCGGCGAGCAGCTTCAATTTTTGGTCGAGGACTTTCAGGCTCTTCTTCGAGACTTCGTCGGGCTGCGCGTTGTCGATGCTGATTTGCAGGAATTCGAGACCGGCGGCGTTGAAGCGCGCCGATGCGATCCGCGAGTGAGCAAATATCCGTTCGTGATCATTCCCGCGATCATTCCGTGATGGCGAATGCGGCGGATGATGTCGTCGAGTTCGGGATGCAGCAGAGGCTCGCCGCCGCTGATGGTGATGATCGACGTGCCGAAGGAGGCGAGCCGATCGACGCGGCGGAGCATCTCGTCGAGCGGGACGGGCTTCGAGAAATCGTCGTATTCGTTGCAATACGCGCACGCCAGATTGCAGCGCCGGATGGGAATAATGTGCGCGAGCAGGGGATGCTTGGTCGAGAGCAGCGCCTTGGCGACCATGCGCCAGCTTCGCGCGGAGCGGTGCGCCGCAAGCAGTTTTCGCCGGATTTTCTTGCGCGCGTCCATGGCTAACTCGACTAACTCTCTATGCTACAACAGAGCTACGCCGCAGTGGTAAGCTATTGGGCAGTGCGGTTTTCAAGCGGGGCTGTAGCTCAGACGGATAGAGCAGCAGTTTCCTAAACTGCGTGTCGGGAGTTCGACTCTCCCCAGCCCCACCAGCCTTCGCTCGCCAATTTGACATTGCAAGGGTCACCTTCACTATCGGCGAGCTACGGCTCGGCAGGCCAAGGAACTCAGCGAGCGAAGGCTGTCGCGCCGGAGCTTCAGCGGAGGCGGACTCCACGTGAAGTACGTCTACATCTTGCAGAGCCTGAGCGAGACGGAGCGTTTCTATACGGGTATCACTGACGATTTGCGCGCCAGACTGTCGAAACATAATTCAGGCTCGGTCACTCACACGGCCAAGTATCGGCCTTGGCGCATCAAGAGCTATGTCGCATTTAGCGATGAAGATCGCGCACTTGCGTTCGAGAAGTATCTGAAGTCCGGATCGGGACGCGCCTTCGCTAAAGCAAGGTTGTAAGACGGTCGCGCGCGCCGGGTCGCTCCTGCCCAAATCGGAGGTTTTCGTCTGCGGTCTTTTTTCAGACCTAATTTGCGCAGCGTGTTCTTCGTCGGAATCTCGTGGCAGGGCCCAGGTGAACCGAACGCCTCTATTTAGGTTAGGGGTGAACACTACATGGGGCCTTGTGTTCACCCTGTGCACATCTGAGAGATCTCGCGCACGCCATTTGGTAGGATGTCGGCACGGAGGAGATGAGTGATGAGTAACCCGGAAGGCCTCGGGAACCCTTCGACATGGAAACGCATCGGGGGATTCTTTCTTGATTGGGTGAAGAGCCTCAGTCTGTACGTGCTCGTGGTTGCTGTCGGGACCCTACTGTTTTTGATCGGCTCCTCGATGGTGGGATACCTGGCCTATAGTGATCGCCCGGGACCGGGTTGGGGACGTGGGGTCTTCAGCTGGTCAGAAGTGAAGTTCTTCGTTGGTTGGTTACCGCTTCTTGTATATTTTCTTCTCTTTCTGGGCGCTGCTCTTTTCCCCTTTGCTCGTATCCTTGGCTGGCTTCACTCACCGCGCTGGCTTGTACGCGTGTTCGGTGGCGCGTTCGCCGGCATCGCAGCTCTTATCGGAGTTCTCGCTTCCGGGTGGTACATCGCGATCTCCCAATATCCCGTGTACGCGGGAGCCGTGTGTGGGTTGATCTTCGGGGCATTACTACTTCCTCGTTTCTCAGGGCCCCAACGGGTCGGGCAACGAGGTTGGAAACAGTGGGCCGGCATCGCCTCGACAATCATCGCGTGCGGAGTGTTCGTAGCCTACCCACTCGTCCCGAAACAGCCCGAGCAGTCTCTCGAGTTGATCTTCGTGAGGGTGATCCCGGGGCCCCAAGATCTCACTGCTGCAGAAAAGACTGGTGGGTTATCAGCAGATGACCTAGGCCACTTGAAGGCATTGGGGCTATCGGGAACGCTTGATTTTGGAATGACTGACGATCGCGGGACCGGCAGTCCCATACAGGCGCGCGCGGTTATTGTTTGTATCGGGGACTTACGTTCGCCAGTGGAACTTCGTGAGCCCCGTGGAACAAACGTAATGTATGTTCAAAACGGAGATCTATGGAAAATGTATCCGCCGGGTGCACCGACACTGCGAAACAAGATCAAGTTCTGGCCTTCGGCTACGGCCCCAAGAATGATCGAGGTGCAATCCGGTACTTCTCACACCACTTTCTTCTGGTATCCACCGTTAGATAATCGCTGACCTACGGCTGTTCGATGCCTATGGGGAGTCGCGGCGCGACATAGCTCATTGCCGGAAGAGTTCTAAAATCGTCAACTAAGGCCCGCCAGCCTTCGCTCGCGCAGCGAGAGAAGGTTGTCGCACCGTAGCCCAAAAGAGGCAAAGGCGGACATTGCACCCGCGGGCTTCGGCTCGACAGGCCAGCCCCGCTAAACACCGAGGAAGAATAGCACTTACGGCGGGGATGAATCCCCGCCCCTGCCAAGTTCCCGCGTTTTCTCAGCGACCCGTTAGGCTAGAGATTTTCTGCTGTTCAGCGGCCAAGTAATCGGCGTAGGGGCCGTTGAAGTCCTCGACGTGGCCGGCTTCGATATGCCAGATGCGCGTGGCGACTTCGTCGATCACGTCGTGGTCGTGCGTGACGAGCAGCACCGTGCCGTCATAGCGCTGCAAGGCGATGTTGAGGGCGTTGATAGATTCGAGGTCGAGGTGGTTGGTCGGCTCGTCGAGGACGAGGAAATTCGGCTTTTGCAGCATCAGGCGGCAGAAAATCACGCGCGCCGCCTCGCCGCCGGAAAGCGCACGCGTGGGCTTCAACGCGTCGTCGCCGCTGAACAGCATCTGGCCGAGCAGGCCGCGCAATTCCTCCTGCGAGGCTTGCGGACTGAACTGATGCAGCCACTCGATGACTGTCGTTCCCTTGGTAATGGAATCGGTGTGATCCTGCGCGAAGTAGCCGACGTCCACCGCGTGTCCCCACTTCACCGTGCCATGATCGATGGGGAATTTGCGATCCTCGTCGCTGATGTGCCCCGTGGCGCTGCGTATCAGCGATTTCAGCAGAGTGGTTTTGCCCGCGCCGTTGCGGCCCGTTAGCGCGATTTTTTCTCCGCGCGACACGTTTGCCGAAAATCCCTGAATCACGCGCTGGCCGTCATACGCTTTCGCGAGGCCTTTGAATTCGAGCGGATGGCGTCCCGAGGGGAGATTCATGTCGAAACGAATGTACGGCCGGGCGATGTTGGACCGGGCCAGCTCCGAAGTCTGAATGCGCTCGACTTCTTTTTTACGCGACATCACTTGGGAGGAGCGCGTGCCGGCCGAAAAACGCGCGATGAATTCGTTCAGTTGCGCGATTTTCTTTTCGCGCTGGGCGTTTTCGGATTCGATGCGCGAGCGAATCTGCGTTTTGGCCAGGACCATGTCGTCGTATCCGCCGGTGTACATGATGATGGTTTGGTAGTCGATGTCGGCCGTGTGCGTGCTCACGCTATTGAGGAAATGCCGGTCGTGAGAAATCACGATCACCACGCCTTCGTAGTCGGCGAGATAATCCTGGAGCCAGTGAACGGAATCGAGGTCGAGGTGGTTTGTAGGCTCGTCGAGCAGCAGCGCGGGGGGACTGCCGAACAGGGCTTGCGCCAGCAGAACGCGAACTTTTTGGCCGCCCTGCAATTCGCCCATCGTGCGCTCGTGCAGAGTTGAGTCGACGCCGAGGCCGTCGAGCAGTATCGCGGCGTCTGCTTCGGCTGTGTAGCCGCCCTCTTCGCCGACGATGCCTTCGAGTTCGCCGAGGCGCATGCCGTCTTTGTCGGTCATCGAGTCGTGTGGCTTGGCGTAGAGCGCGTCGCGCTCTTCGAGCGCCTTCCACAGCGCGGTATTGCCCATGATTACTGTGTCGATGACGCGAAACTTGTCGAAGGCGAACTGATCCTGGCGCAGAACGCCGAGTTTTTTTGGCCGGCCAATTGTGCCCTTGGAAGGCTCGATTTCTCCGGTCAAGATTTTCATGAATGTGGATTTGCCCGCGCCGTTTGGCCCCGTGATGGCGTATCGCCGCCCCGCGCCAAACGTGCAGGACACGTCGTCGAACAGAACTCTGGCGCCGAAGCGCATGGAGATGTTGTTAACGGTGAGCAAAACACTTAATTATAACAAATAATTGTTGCGCGTGCTTGCCAGTTCGCGAGGCGATTCCACATAGCGCGGGCATTCGACATGCGCCCAAGGCAGGGGGTTGCTATACTTTTCGAAGTTGCGGCGCGATTCCTGTCCCTAGGGCCGCGCAGATTGGTTTGGTCACTGATGGACATTGTGGCACTGGCCGGCGGAGTTGGCGCGTCCAAACTGCTTCTGGGCATGAATCGCGTGATGGATCCGCGCGAGTTGACGGTCATTGCCAACACCGGCGACGACATTGTGTTGCACGGCCTGACGATCTCGCCAGATTGCGACATCGTGACGTACACACTCGCTGGGCTGGTGAATCCAGAGACTGGCTGGGGCTTTTCGAACGAGACATTCCATGCCCTGGAACAACTAACTGTCTATGGCGGCGCGGATTGGTTTCATCTGGGCGATCGCGATCTGGCAACGCACATTCACCGCACCGCCATGATTCGTTCGGGCGCGTCCCTTTCGGATGCGGCAGAGTCAATTCGCGTGGCGCTTGGTGTTCAAGCAAGAATTTTGCCGATGAGTGACCAGCCCGTGCCGACCATGATCGACACGGATCAAGGGCGCATTAATTTCCAGGAATATCTGGTTCAACGGCGCGCGGAGCCGGTGGTTCGCCGAATTTCATTCGAAGGAGTCGAGCGCGCGCGCCCTGCCCCGGGAGTGCTCGAATCGCTGGAACGTGCCGCCGGCATAGTGATCTGTCCAAGCAATCCGCTGATTAGCATTGGCCCGATACTCGCGGTTCCGGGCGTTCGCGAGGCGCTGCGCAAGCGGCGGAAAGACGTTGTGGCGATTTGCCCAATCGTTGGCGGGAAATCGCTGAAGGGGCCGTCGGATCGGATGCTCGCGCAACTTGGCTTCGACGTATCCGCGAGCGGCGTGGCACGAATGTACCAAAACATATGCGCCACATTCGTGATTGATCCTGTCGATGCCGGCGAAAGGGAGGCGATTGAAGCGCTGGGTATGAAAGCGACTATCCGCAAGACGGTCATGGACACGCTCGCGGATAAGGAACAACTTGCGCGAAACGTAATTGAGTTGTTCGCCAGCAGAGCGGGGGCTGGAAAATGAATTCGCGGCTGGCCTGCCAAAACGGAAGTACGGTATGAAGGCGATTCTGATTCCAGTGAAGGAATTCCGTGAGGCGAAGAAGCGCCTGGCGCCACATTTTTCTTCTGATGAGCGCGCGGCGCTGGCGCTGGCCATGTGCGAGGATTTTTTCGAAGTTGTCGCTGCCGTGCGCGGCGTGGAACGCGTGTTCGTTGTCAGCAACGAACCCGAAGCCCTTTCGCGAGCGCAACAACGGGGCTGGGAGACAATTCGCGAGTCCCGGCAAACTTCGGAGAGCGCTTCCGTCGATGCGGCTTCGCAGTATTGCGCGGGGCACGGCGTCAAGGCACTTCTGCGGCTGCCGATCGACCTCCCTTTAGCGCAGCCACGAGACATCGAAGCCATCTTTGAGAAGCTTGCCGTTGCGCCGGCTGCTGTCCTGGTTCCGTCAAGAGATGGCACGGGCACGAATGCGCTGCTGCGCACGCCGCCCGGTCTTTTCCGGTCGCACTTTGGGCAGAATAGCTTCGCGCTTCACTTGGCAGAGGCCGAGCGGTACAGCGCGAGCGCTTGCGTGCTTCGAAACGAGCGGCTCGAACTGGATATTGATGAACTCGAAGACCTTCGCAGTGTATCCCTGCATCTTGAAGGCAGTTCCGCGACCGCACGCTGGTTGATGGAGCGCGGACTGGGAAAGCCGGTGAACCGCGCTGCTGCGGCCGATATCAGCGAGGATTGGGAAGCGGAAGGCCCGTAAAGCGCAGGCCAGTGCGGTGGACTTTGTACTTGCTGTTGATGGAAAGAATAAGGGCGGTCATCTGCTCAACGATGCGAGCGTTTTCAAGTCGCCCTCCGTTGACGGCTCGGAGTCCAGGGATTTTTTCGACGAGTTCCGTTGTCACCTGCCGCGCCTTTTCATCGTCGGCGCACACAATCACGTCGGAATCGACGGGCGCATCACCGTTCAGCAGCCCCGCAGAGACATTCTGGAAAGCCGCTGCAACGCTCACGCCTTCCGGAACTATCTCTGCGGCCTGTTGCGCTGCCGAACCTTGCCAGACTCCAAGCGTGCGCGTGGGAAGGCCGCCGACGGCGGCTGCCAGCGGCACTGTTGTGTCAATCAAAATCGTGCCGGCCTGAAACGAGGGACGCAGTTTCTTAAGGAGTGTCGCGTGGCCGAAGAATGGCACCGTGAGGACAACGATGCTGGCGTTCGCTACAGCTTCAGCATTGTCCGCGCCCTCGACATGGCCCGTAGCGCCGATAAGTACGGCAATCTGGGCAGCGCCCTCACGAGCTTTTTGTGGGTCGCGGGAGCCGATGATGACGGACTCGCCCGCGCGCGCCCAACGAAGCGCCAGGCCCATCCCTTCCGCTCCCGTTCCTCCGACAATCGCGATCGTATGTTGCATCAGTAATCTAGTAATGAAAATCAGTCAAGCGCCGCGAACAACGTACCACCGCGCATCATACACGAACTGCATGCCAGCCCGAGTCCACTCTTTTAGCGGTATACATTCGCGCGGGTCTATTAGGAGTTTAATTTATCGAAACAGGTCGCGTCTTGCGGCGCGGATCAGGTCGCGTCCGCTTCCCAAGCTTCGTGTCAGAGCCAGACCGCGAATGACAGCGACAGGAATTGCCTTCGACTTGCCCATAACTAGCTCGGCGGCGGACGCAAGTTCGTCAGCCGATGCAATGATCGTCGCCTGGAGAGCTTTTCCGTTCGCGTCGCGCATGCCGCGATAATCCGTGAGCGCGTTGATTCCCGCGACGCCCAGCGCCACATTTACAAGGCCTTCGCGCCACGGCCGTCCAAATGTGTCGGAGATCAGGACAGCAATGGAAACCCCAAATTTTCTGGCGAGGCCCACTTGTAAACGCCGCGCCGAGAGGTCCGGATCTTCGGGAAGGAGTACTGCCGTGCCACTTTCCGTGTTGGAAGTATCCACGCCAGCATTGGCGCAAATGAACCCGCAACGCGTCTCCGCGATAATCACGCCCTTTTCCATACGCACAATGCGTTTGGATTCGCGCAGCACCAATTCGATCACGCGTGCGTCTTTGTTATATTTCGATGCCCAACGGACAGCTCGTTTCGAGGGCTCGACCGAATCCAGCCGCACGATTTTTCCTTCGGACTTGGAAACAATTTTCTGTGCGACAACAAAAAGGTTCCCAGCCTCGACGGACAAATTCCGTTTCTTTGCGGCCTTGACGATCAGTTCGGTTAGATCATCACCCGGGGCAATTTCAGGAAGGCCCATGAGCGGGATAATTTCGACCGACGGAAACGCTCGCGATTTTCTGCCAGAGTTTTGCTTTGAAGTTTCTGGTTTCATTCGTTTTTTTGATTTTCCAGCGCAGTAAGACGAAGGGAAAGTATAGCAGCGTCGAAGCAGATGTCGGGTCTGCGGATCCAATTATTGAGGAGCGCCGGACCGCCGCCATGCTTCGGCTCTGGCGGCTCCGGCGCATGCTTTCTTAAGGACCAATTCAAAGAAGCTTATTTTGAGTTTTCAACCTGCAAATTATTTGTCACCGAAAATACATTCGGCACGCTGTTGGCCTGAAGACCAGCGATATTTTTGTCGCTTTGACTGGATACGAAGCCCTCCAGCGTTACGTGTCCATTCTTGACGATGATGTGGATGGATTGAAGATTTCCCACGCCATACCTTTGGAGTGAAGGCTGCGAATAAATTTTTCGGTACTCCGCGAACCGGATTTGGTTGTCCATGGGACTATTCGGCAGCACTTCGATCTGGTTGATTACTTTTTCTACTCCCTCAATGTGCTTTACGGCCGCCTCTGCATCGGACTTGACGGAAGGATTAACGACTTGTCCCTTCAGCGTCACCGTATACCCGTTCACGGAATATTCGAGATTATCGAAAACCGTGTACCACGGCAGCAGCATTAGTTGGTGGCGAACTTCCTGTTGGAGCCAAGCTGTGTATCGCTGGGTGCCTTTTTCGGGTGCATTTTGTCGCTGTTTCGCTTGAGTTATGCCCGAGGCGAATAGCGGCAGAACCAAGATGCTGAGCAGCACTATCTTCGCGAACCGTATCATGAGTCTTCTCCCTCGCAGTTGTCGCCACATGATTATTGCTGGACGCCAAGGCCCGAAATCCTATGGCAAACCTATTGCTAGTGGCCGCGAATCTCAATCCAGAAAGAGAGGTATTTAAGGATGGGAAACGCCTTAGCCAGCCAGAAGGGCACGTTTCGCTACGTCATCGGGTCATACCGGGGTGCGGTGCCAACTCCGTAAATTGTCGGATCTACACGACTGCTTCACCCAAGGTTGTAGTCGCTTTAAACTCGTGGAAAAGATATCCGCTTCGATCGTCACCGAATGCGGCATCGTGCTTGTTCCTTTTCGCCGAATTAAGACAGATATGAATAAACGTACGTCAAGATCTAAAAGTACACAAAGCGCGGCGGTCCCGTTGCAAATGGGGCCACGGATGGCAAAGCGGAATCCGGAACGGCCTCTTCAAAAGCATCGCGAAGTCGTTCCGGCAGTCTTTGGGTTTGCGCCAGAGATAAGGGCGCGCGCGGATCTTGAAATCTACCTATCCTTAATTTCCGCCGGGGATCCCTCAGGAGACGCTTTGTCCAGTAGGGAAACGAGAGTCTCGGCGGCCTCCGGGGTCCGTGTGTCGTGACCCATTACGACGTCCTTGGCATTGACCTTGTGTCCGTACAGTTCCTGATTACCCTCATCATCGGGGTGCAGGCTCGCACCGTTAAGGGAAACGCCGGCGAACAGGCCGCGCGAACGGGAATAGGTCAGAATTTCTGCTCGCATATAGGCGTCAGTGCTTGCTGCTGCCGAACGCCCAACCGGTCCGGCTGCGGCAGAGACACCTGCCCCAAGCTTTACTTTGCTACTCATCAAGCTTCTTGCGCCCTCGGCGTTCATCACGAGCAGCACGAAATCCGTAGCTGATCCGCCGATCTGGAATCCAACGCTACCGCTTTCCAAAACGTACATGGATGGCGCGCCCCACTGGCCGGTGAAGTTGTCGCCCGATCGGCAGACCATTGCTCCGCGACCGTAACTTCCGCCCACGATAAAAGCAGCCTTCACAACGGATGGAATCACGACGACGCACTTTGTCTTGTTCAGCAAATCTCGCGGTATGTCGTCCGGGATATTCAGAATTTCGCTCAAAACCTGCCCAGCGTTTCGCAGCCTCTGTTCCTGCTTCGACTTGTCATTATCGGCGGCAGTGACAGTTGTTGCCACCAGCAAAATTGCAATCAATAAGCTGTAAAGGCGTCTCATTTCTTCCGTACCTCCCCTTGCATAGGTTTCTGCCGACTCGCGATTGCGCGGGCCCTTAAATTCGGCATTTTCTATGTTTCTACACTATTGTTGCAGCGGGCTGCATCCCCTATCAATACACACAGTCGCGTATTTCGTCAGGCTAGATGACCTGACGCGCCGTCGCGGTAGCGGTTCGCGAAAGGGGAATTTTGTGTGCCACAAAGGAACATTCAGGTGTTTTTGGTAATTCCGACTGGCCCCTGACCTTACCGAGCAAAACAATTCCGCCAGCTCCACCTCCCGTATCAAGCCTTTTTTAGATACAGCAACCTCCGCGCAAAGTTACAGCATGCCTCGGATAGACCCAATTCGCCCTTTCGGTTACGGTGCTCAAGGTGCTGAGCAACGTGGACCGAGAAGGAAGAATGAATCGCTTTTTCATATTTTCATATTTACGTACCGGTCGCCCTGCCTCGCGATGTGTCCCGAGGCTCACGAGCGATTTTCCGCGCTCCGCGAGCTTTACTCGTTCGTTTAATAAACGAGGCGGGGAGACCGTCCCCCACACCGAAGGATCGCCCTTCGCAATGGAGCGGTGCCTTCAGCTTTCCGCAATGCCACTTGACCATCTCACAATCCAAGCTCAATTCAAGTACAGCCGAGATCCCTTTTTTCGTTGCAACATTCCAATCCAAATCTTGCTACCTGATGCTACGAGGTATTCCCGTGCCAAACGACTGTAGGAGTTTCGAACAAGCTGCCCCACGTGAAATCCCGGAGGATGCCATAGAGCCTGGTTCCATCGACGAATCGCTTCTTGTACTACAGGCGCAGTCCGGCGACAGCGCAGCATTTTCCAAGCTTATCCGTCCCTATATGCGGAAGGCTTACCACGTGGCCCTGAAAATCACGGGGAATCGCGAGGACGCGGAGGATGCGGCGCAGCAAACCTTACTGAAAGCATATGCGCACATTGATCAGTTCCACGGAGATGCGCGCTTTTCGAGCTGGCTCATTCGAATCGCCATCAATGAAGCGCGGATGAAAGTTCGCAAGCGGCGCTCCGAGGACTGTTATCTGTCATATGACGTTAGCACGCCCGGCCGGGGCCCCAGCACCGTCGAAATGCTGTCTGCCGGTGAATCCTCACATCCCGAGGTTCTTTATTCGAAGGGTGAGATGCAGCGCGTGCTTCACGAAGCAATTGACGGCCTTCGTAGTTCTTCGCGGGTTGTCGTGTGGCTGCTCGGACTGCAGGAACGGCAGACAAAAGAAGCCGCCAAAATCTTGAATCTCTCGGAATCGGCCGTAAAAACGCGTTTTTTGCGTGCCCGGCAGCAATTGCGCGAATGTTTGACCGAACGCGTTTAGGAGCGGGTCTTGAAGCGAGAGAAGATATTGCCGAGAGAATTCAGAAGTGATGGTCATCACGACGGCCCCGCCACTCATGTTGCTCATTCCCAGCACGGGCGGCCCGAATGCGTTTATACGTCTCAAAACGGCCCTCGCGAATGGATCGAGCCTTCAAAGCTTTTTGGTAAAGCATCATCGCCGCAATCTTGTTTCCAGCAGGAAGTCCTGAACTCCTTATTTCCGGCGTGCACCACCATGCGTCGCAAGGAGAAATTTATCCCGCCGGTTCTGTAATTGGCCGAATACCCAGCCGCAGGAGTGGTTTTTCGTATCGTCTTTCCCCAGCCCGATCTTTAGTCAAATTTTTCTTGTGTGAATCTCCTTGGAGGAAAAAACCATGAAACGCGTCTTTCTTTGTTTCCTTGTAGGGTTATTTGTTGCTCCATTCGCACTGGCCCAGTCGCGGGGCGGTGATCACGTGGAAGCCGGAGTTTTCGTGGACTATTTCCGGCTTAATCCGCCGGATTCGAATTATGCCGGTCTGGGAGCGCGGCTGGGCTTTAACGTGTCACGGAATGTCCAGTTAGAGGCGGAGATGAACTACGACTTCAATCGTGTTTTCACGGAATCCTTCAATTCCGGCGGCTCAATCACCACCACACAATCCAATTTGCGCATACTGCACGGACTCATCGGACCCAAGTTTGAGGCTGGTCATGCGTTCCGCCTCTTTGCCACTGTAAAGGGCGGCTTTATTAACTTCCGCTTCGACCCTCGCGCTCCGTCGTTTTCCGGGTTCAGCAGCAGCGTTGAAGGACTCCGCGATGACAACATCAATGGCGTTGTCTATCCCGGCGGTGGTGCCGAAGCTTTTCTAGGCCCAATCGGCCTGCGCCTCGATGTCGGCGACGAAATCTTTTTCAATCATGGAGTTCATAACAACCTGCGCGTAACGTTCGGCCCGTCGATCCGTTTCTAGACAGCAGCGCAGCATCCACATTAAAGTTCCCGCCGTATCGTTTCCAGGAGGGCGGGCCGTTTGTATTCCTAGCGACTGGCATCCCAGCGCCTTAGCAGCGCCTTTCGAGGATTTGCGGTGAATGTAGAAATGGAAGCATACAGGAAGATATTGCTGAGGTTCAGTACCACACACGCAGAGTAAACATTCGTGATAAAGCCCGCAATTGTACGGGCTTCCCAAATTCGCATGTCTTCTGAAACACGTGTGGTACCAGTATTGCAAGGAATACCATGTGGTTGAAAATTCGAGGAGGTTAGTCACAATGAAGAATGTTCGTAATATCGCCCTTTCCATCATATCGAGCGCACTGCTTGCCGGCGCAGCGTGGGCTTTGCCCGCGGCTTCGGTACATGCAGGACAACAATCAGGAACGCAAAGCCAGAACGCGGCGCAACTGCAATCGGCTTCCGGAAAGATCACAGCCGTTTCCAGCAGTTCATTCACGCTCAGGACCACGTCGAGCACTCCGCCAAGCGGCGCCGTTTCCGCCCAGAGCCAGGACCCGAATCAGAGCAAGGCAGAAGGTAAAGATATGACGTTTACGATCGACCAGAACACCACGGTCGACGGCAAGCTAGCGGTCGGCGCAAATGCAGATGTCAGCTATCGCACAGATGCCAGTGGCAACAACGTTGCAGTCACGGTCCACGTAACTCCACAGTCCTAAAAGTTGTTTTGCACTAACCTTTAGTCCAGGGACTCCTTGGGAAAGAAGCCAGGGAGTCCCCCGACGGGGACCCTTCAGGCTGCTTCCGTCCCATCTGCCAGACGCTGAACACTCGGCACATGCTATCGCTGGCGTTCAAAATTGTTCCGCAAAACCTGCGGTATCGGAAGCGCGCAAGCGAAGGTATTATTTTGACCACTTTGATAGTAGATGCTAAGCTGACAGCTCGAACCTTATAGAACAGAGATTTCGCGAGCGTCGCTCGACTGGCATCACATAACGAACGGAATGATGGCCGAATAATCATATGAAGGTCCTTCGTATCTTAATCGCCGATGACCACGACCTGATGCGCCGTGGAGTAAAGGCGCTCCTTCAATCCCACGCGGGTTGGGAAGTTTGTGGAGAAGCTCACACCGGCCGCGAGGCGGTCTCGAAGTCCGAAGAGCTCAAACCGGATGTCGTGATTCTTGATATCAGCATGCCTGAATTAAACGGTGTGGAAGCTGCCCGAAGGATTCGAAAGGTCTCTCCCAATACGGAAGTCCTCATTCTGTCCGTGCACTATTCCGATCAATTGATTCGCGAAATTCTGGATGCCGGCGTGCGTGGGTACATGGTCAAGTCAGATTCAGACCGCGACCTCATGATCGCCGTCGAAACTCTCGCCAGCCACAAGCCTTTCTTCACTCCTCGTGCCACTGAAGTCATTCTTAGCAATTTCAGCAGTGGCTCTCGCGCCGAGCCGCCCGAATTAGTAGGGGACCGGCTCACGTCTCGAGAGCGCGAAATTGTCCAGCTGCTTGCCGAGGGGAAAAGCAGCAAGGAAGTGGCCTCGTCGCTTTGTATAAGCGTTAAAACCGCGGAGACCCATCGCGCCAATATCATGCGCAAGCTCCAATTGCACACCGTAAGCGAGTTAGTTCGCTACGCCGTGCGAAATCAAATCATTGAACCGTAAATCGCGCGACCTTCTTGAAACGGTCCATCATTTCGTAAGAAACCTTTTTCCAACACTGCCTGATTCCGAAAACTCAATGGATGGACTTTCCTTGGTGACACCACAGAAGCGTGCCCTACAGTAAGTTCCCGCGCCTCTCTAACGAATCGACCCTATTGTCCGCCGCACGGATCGCTAGGATTATACGTGTGCGGAATGTTAATTCCGTTTCATAGGACGAAGGAGATAGGAAGTCGAGGCGCCTTGAGAGATCAAGGCCAGAAGGGCTGGGCCGGCTTCCTTCTTCTTCTCCCAGATCTAGATTCGAAAGGTTCGGCCATGAATACCGTGCTAACTGCCACCGAACAACTTCACGGCCTCCACTCCACGGTGGATTTCCGGCTGGCTTCTGAGGAGCCGACGATTTTGGTTGCAAGTGGAGATCCGGGAATCTCGGATAATATGGCGAAGCTCCTGGAACCGTACCCCATCAATACTGTCTGGGTGAAGGGCTCGGTAGACGCAAGAGTCTGGCTCGCAACCGATCAAGTCACGGCGTGTCTCTGCGGCTTCTGGCTTGAGGATGGCTCCTGCCGTGACTTGGTGAAGCAAGCAAAACGTCAAGCTCCAGCAACTCCGGTCATCATCGTTTCCACTCCAGCCTGCATGAATGAATACCGTGAGTACCTTGCCGCAATGAATGCCGGAGCTTTCGATTTTTTCTGTTATCCCTACCGGCGATTGGAACTCGAGAGAATCCTTCGCCGCGCCATAACAACGCATCTCCGAGGTGCTCGCCAACCCAGCCGCGGATAAAGCGCAGTCGCGCATATTTTTTGCGCCGGGAACAACTTTCCGAAAATGGCTCGGACTGGAGTCACATTTTCCCGATCAATCCCCCACCGGTCCGGGCCTTTTCTGGATTTTGGATTAGTTCCAAGCTATCCCCGCATAGCTCTCCGATCGCCCCGTTCCAGCGCATGTCCCATCCCGTGGGTCGAAGAACTGAGTCCCGAATGTTCGACAGAAAGCATCTAATTATCAGAGGCTCCGATGCCAACAAGATGCTGCAGAAATTATCCGCAAGAGTTCCAATCTCGAGCGAAGTTCACTCCCGAGATGGCGCGCAACTCATCGCCCTTCAGATGGAGGCTCAAGTCTGCCGCGGTTCTCGCGTTCCTCTTCGTATTTGCAGTCCAAGGCTCGCAGGGCTTCTCCGTCCTCACTCACGAAGCGATTATCGATAGCGAATGGGATCCCGTTATCAAGCCCCTGCTCGCACAGCGATTCCCGAACGCAACTCCGGACGAGCTGAAGGAGGCCCACGCATACGCCTATGGCGGTGCCATCATCCAAGACATGGGCTACTATCCCTTCGGAAACAAACTCTTCAGCGATCTCACTCACTATGTCCGCAGCGCTGATTTTGTCAGGGCCCTGATTCGCGATTCCAAGAATCTCGACGAATATGCCTTCGCGCTCGGCGCGCTCGCCCATTACGTCGCAGACAATGACGGCCATCGCCTCGCCGTCAACCATGTCGTTCCCATGCTTTACCCAAAACTTCGCCGCAAATATGGAAACATAGTCGTTTACGATCAGGACCCCGCGGCGCATTTGAAGACGGAATTCGGATTCGACGTCCTGGAAGTTGCCAAGGGCCATTACGCCTCGGACAATTATCACGACGATATCGGGTTCCAAGTCTCGAAGCCTTTGCTCCAGCGGGCTTTCCAGGACACGTATTCTCTTGACCTGACCTCCATAATCACCAAGTACGACCTTGCCATCGGGACGTTTCGTTATAGCGTCAGCAACGTGATTCCTCAAATGACCAGGGTGGCATGGCAGACCAAGAAAGACGACATCCGAAAGGAGATTCCCGGCATCACGCGCCGTAAGTTTATCTACAATATTTCGCGCGCCAGCTATAAGAAGAGTTGGAAAGATCAGTACAAGAAGCCTGGATTCGGCACACGGCTCCTTTCTTTTCTGCTCCGGGTCGTACCCAAGATTGGACCATTTAGAGCTTTGTCGTTCCGCGCCCCCACCCCTCAGGCCGGGCAACTCTTCATGGCCAGTTTTAACGCGACGATCAAGGACTACGCCGTCGACGTCCATGAAAAGGAGCAGACTGGCGAGCTGCAAATTCAGAACGATAATTTTGATACTGGTACGGTCACCGGACCGGGTGAGTATCCCCTGGCTGACGCGACTTACGCGCAACTCGTCGACCGCCTGGCCAAGAGCCACTTCCAGCAGATCTCACCAGAGCTTCGTCAGGACATCCTCGCCTACTACAGCAATCTGAACGCGCCATTTGCCACCAAGAAAAACAAGAAAGAATGGCCTCGAGTTGTCACCGAAATTGATGAGTTAAAAACGGTAACTCCTGCGGTCGTTTCCGCAGCGGCGTCCGCACAGCGCTAAATTCTCCAGCATCCAGATTCAGGTTTGCTGGTTGAGATCATGCGAGCCAAGAGCTAAGCGGGCGCGACACTGGTGCAGTGTTCTGTTCTAAACAATGATTTAAAGCTTTGCTGTTTGTGAGGGCTTCTATCTTTCTTGAAGACTACGCTTTTCCCCTGCTGCCCGCCACCACCAGAATAATTCCTCCCACCAGCAGGATGCCGCCGAATATGGGCGACAATGGAATGGTCTTGTGCTCGGTTGTGGTGGCTTGTATGGGCCCCAAGTCCACCACTTTCTTGTGTGTGGTGTAGGTGATCCCTTGATATGCGAAAGAAATTACGGCAAGAACAATCAGTATGACGCCAATGATCGTAGCAGTCTTCATCAGTACCTCTCGTAAGACAGGCTGGGTGTCGCGGGGAACTGGTCCCCGCGCTCCTTGTTACACTTGCTTACATCCGCTTACGCCGGTAGTTCTTGCGATCCTACGTTCGGCGCATTAATCCGCCAACCAGCGACACCAGGAACAAAATGATGAAAATGAAGAACAGGATTTTGGCGATTCCTGCCGCCGCCGCGGCGATCCCGAAAAACCCGAACACCGCAGCGATGATCGCTACGATAAGGAATACCACTGCCCAGCTCAACATGGTGCCTCCTTGAGGGGCAATTTACTTTCTCAAGCCCTTCTGACACACGCCCCTGTACCGTAACCCTTTTAGGCTCTTTTCGGACCCAGTACAATACAACTATTCGGGTATCGACGGTCATGGTTTGCTGTATGGCTCTAAGTATCAGTAGGTGTGTCAATGCCGTACCCGATTCTCCCTGCCCCTATCAGGATTACTCCGTATTCCTTCGCGTCTCTCGACGGTGTCTTCTGTTATTAGCATGCGGAGGCTGTCGCTGCGCCGCCGGCAAAGGACCCGTCGGCGATCAGTCGAAAATGCTTCTAACGGAGGCTGCAAATGAACTGGGATCAACTGCAGGGAAAGTGGAAGCAATACAAAGGCAAGGCCAAAGTAAAATGGGGCAAGCTGACCGACGATGACCTCGATGTCATCGATGGAAAGCGTCAGCAGCTCGTCGGAAAAATCCAAGAGTATTATGGCGTCACGAAAGAGGCAGCTGAGAAGCAAACTCAGGAGTTCGCAGATACTCTGAAGGCCGTACAGGAAAAAGTGCGGCGCGCAGGCCGCTAATCGCCGTCCACATTCGCCGTTAATTTATTGCTGCTCCAATTTTGGGCGAAACGCCTTACCTTTGGGCAAGGCGTTTCCGCTTCCATATTCCAAAGGAGACGCATGGCCAAGACACCGCCAAGTTCAATTCCAAGTGAATCCGTTTCGATGCCGCAACCACGAAATAGCTGTAGGACGCGTAGCGTGTAGTCCGCTGTCGCCTACGGAGATTCTCCCTCAGAATTAAGGTGCTCCACCGATAGCATTGTTTCGCAGCTCTGCGTATCCTGACCCTGTAATGTTCACCCGACCGCAACACTCACTCGCCACTCGCCACAACCCTCACAAGGGGCCGTTGTACTTCCACCCGATAATGGCGGCCCCTCCTACCTTTTCTAACTTCTCCGCTGAGATACATTCTATTTCGCGCTCTCTCGCGGAGCATCCAACTAGGTCACAAGATCTTTCATACCCTTCATACCATTCCTTTTTCGGTCCATCGCAGCCAATCGTGAATAAGCTGTAACAATCCTCCGTTCGCCTTGCTGATACACATGCCTTCCGTTATGCTTTCGCTACCGTGAATCCTCGGTCGCGAATCCTGATCATCGAAGACGATAAAGACATCGTGGAACTGGTCCGTTACAACCTCGAAAAAGATAGTTTTCAGATTGTCGCGTGTGGCGATGGCGTCAGTGGGCTCGCCCAGATCAGAAAGTCATCTCCGGACTTGCTGATTCTCGATCTAATGCTTCCTAAGCTATCCGGCCTGGAAATCTGCAAGGAGGTTCGCCGCGACGAGAAACTGAATCGTCTGCCCATTCTTATGCTCACGGCGCGAGGCGAGGAGGCGGATCGCATCGTAGGCCTTGAACTCGGCGCCGATGATTACGTTACAAAGCCATTCAGTCCCCGTGAGCTCGCCGCGCGCGTCAAGGCACTCCTCCGCCGTGTGCATTCTTCCAATGAAGAAACCAAGCTCATCGAAGTCGACTCCCTCCGCGTTGACCCGGTTTCCTACCGGGCTCAGCGCGAAGGTAAGACACTTCCTCTCAGCACTCTCGAGTTCCGCCTGCTTTATTATCTTGCCGCTCGCCCCAATCGTGTGTTTTCGCGCGATCAGTTGCTCGATGCCGTCTGGGGCAGCGACCGCTTCGTTACGCCGCGCAGCGTGGATGTCTATGTCCGTCGCCTGCGTGAAAAGGTTGAAGTAAATCCGGAAAAGCCCGAATACTTGAAAACAGTTCGCGGCGCTGGGTACATTTTTGAAACCCGTGAGAGCTAATCCTTTCTGGAAGCTCGGACTCGCCTACCTCGTCCTCCTGGTCGCCGTAATCATCGGCGCCGATTTCTGCGTGGTGCATATCTTCCATAATGACGCGATTCCTGTGGCGGCGCCTGCCGCTCGAATCAATCACGACCTCGCGAATGTGCGCCGCGATCTGTGGGTAATTTTTTTCGTGATCCTTCTCATAGGCATTGGTATCACGCTGCTCGTTTCACGCCGATATGTGAATCGTGTGCAAAGTCTTGAGGATTTTTCCCGCCGCGTGGCTGGCGGCGACTTCCGCCCGTTACCGCAAGAACCAGTTGGCGACGGGCTTGGCGATTTGGCGCGCGCGCTCAACGACACGGCTGCACATCTCAGCGCCACAATTCGCTCGCTCACCGAAGAGCGCAACCGCTCCGCCGCCATCTTCCGCAGCATGGTCGAAGGTATCGCTGTCGTCGATGCGCGCGGGCGCGTCACTTTCTGCAATGACGCATTCGCGAGGATATGGAGCATCGGTTCGATCGGCATCGAAGGCAAGCCTGCCCTGGAAGCGATTCGCCAGCCCGATATCCTTGCGTTAATTCGCCAGGCCCTTGCGGGCGGCCAAGCTCTTGATGGCGAAATTTCTTTCGGAAGCGCGAATCCACGCAGTTTTTCAGTTACCGTCGCGCCCATTCCTTCCTTCCTTGGCGCTATTGCCGCGCAGCAGGACATCGCCTCGTCTGGCGCTGTCGTGGTTCTTCACGAAATCAGCGACCTTCGCCGCCTCGAACAAATCCGGAAGGACTTCGTCGCCAACGTTTCCCACGAACTGCGCACGCCGCTCACGGCCATTCAGGGCTTTGCCGAAACGCTTCTCACCGGAGCTCTAGAAGACCAGCAACATAATCGTCACTTCGTCGAGATCATCCGTGACCATGCCATACGCCTATCGCGCTTGACCAATGATCTCCTCAAACTTTCCCGAATCGAAGCCGGAAAACTGGACATGGATTTTCAGGCAGTCGACCTCCAGATGCTGATCGAAGCCACTGTCGAATCCGCGCAAGACACTGCAAACCAGAAGCATCTTTCTCTAATCGCCGGAAGTCCGCCGGCGAATTTCCCGCGCGTTCTTGGTGACGCCGACCTTCTTCGCGAAGTGCTCCGCAATCTGCTCGACAACGCCATCCAGTACACTCCTCCAGGCGGCCGTATCGAGGTGACCGCAATGGCGAAAGGGAACTCCGCCATTGTCACCGTGGCGGATACGGGTATAGGAATTCCCCAATCCGACCAGTCCCGCATCTTCGAGCGTTTTTATCGCGTGGATGTCACTCGCTCACGTGAAGCTGGCGGCACTGGTCTCGGCCTCGCCATAGCCAAACATATCGTCGAAGCTCACGGCGGACAGATCTGGGTCGACAGCGTCGTTGGCGAAGGCTCGAAATTTCATTTTTCCCTCCCGCTCGCCGTGTGAGCCTTTCTCGCAGAATTTATATGCGCGTCACGCTCGTGCAATATCTCGCGTGCATTCTTCTCCTGTAATGTCACTCGCAGCGTTTTCTTGGCCGCATCGCCTCACGGGAGGAAATCAATGGCATCGCCAGCCGGCAGTTCCAGCAACGTGTACCAGACAGCACTGGAAAGTTATCTTGTCTCCATGGAGCGCACGGTCGAAAGCTCAGTCAGCCGGGCGTTCGAGGCCCTGCTTTCGCGCGATGATGAAATTGCCAGCGGCGTATTCGTCACCGAGCCGCGCATAAACGAAATGGAAATCATCATTGATGACCATGCTGTGCGCCTGCTTCGCGGCGGCAATTTGCCCGAAGACGAGGTCCGCCACATCGTCGCCACTTTGAAAATCAATAATGATCTCGAGCGCATGGGCGACCTCGCCGTCAATATCTGCCAGCGCGTCATTTCTCTTTCGCAAATGCCCGGCGTCGAACCCCCCGCGGAGTTGGCTCCCATGAGCGCCTCCGTACGTGCCATGGTCGGCCGCTGCCTCGGCGCGTTGATTTATCGCAATCTCACCCTTGCCAACGAGGTTCTCGAAAGCGAAGAAGCGATTGACGACTTCCGCGATCAGATCTTCGACCGCCTGTTGTCCACCATGAAGCGGGATGCGTCATTGGTGGCGCCCAACGTCCAGTACATGCTGGCCACGCGAAGTATCGAGCGCATTGCCGACCATACGACGAATATCGCCGAGGACATTGTCTTCTGGCTGCGAGGTCTCGATATCCGCCACAATAGATCCAACTCCTTTAATATCCGTAACTTTGAAATCGCCTCCGAGCAGTTGTAACAATATATTCATCTTCTTCTCACCACCTATTCAAATTCATAGATCACACTCTCGTCGATCCACGGAGCAGATCTTGACCGAAACCCCACACCACCCACAGCGCGGAAAGGTCTGCTGCGTCACCCCGATTGGCTGGCGCCCCCCCGGTGCCAGCCACACATTTTTTGTCCCTGGCTACTCGCGCGAGTTCCTAGACCGCTCGCGTCTCGGGGGCCTGGTGATTCTCAATATTCAATCTCTTGCAAAAAACGCGGAAGCATCCTCAAGGAGGAATGAATGAGAAGGCTCTTAGTTGGTTTTGTAGCGATGGCGCTCATGTCAGCGGCGCCCACATTTGCAAATTCGGATGGAGATAAGACCACGGACACGTCCGCCAAATCTTCCCCGACGACTTCGACAACGACAACCAAGACAGCTACGTCCGTCGCAAATTCTTCGGCGACAGCAGCGGCGAAGCCCGAAGCCGTTGCTCCGGCTACGGAACTTCAACAGCTTCGGGATTTGATTCAAGCGCAACAGCAACAACTGACCGAACAACGCAAGGCGCTGGACGACCAACAGCGAGAAATAAACGCGCTCCAAGGGCAAGGCCGCGATGGATCCGTTTCTCCCGCGCCGGTTACGTCCAAAAGAGCCACAAATTCTGCTACCGTCGGTGCGCGTAGCGCGGGCCGGCGCGAATCGACGGCCGGTAACGAAAGTTCGTCCTTGGTAACGAACGCAAGCACAAGCGATTCCCTGGCGGCAGCAGCGGCGGCAACCGCCCCAGCCTCGGCGGCCGTAGCCTCCCCAAAGGCAGCGCAAGCTGAACAAGCGAATCAGTCGCCGCTCTTCTTCAAGATCGGCGGCGCCAATTTCACTCCGCTCGGTTTCTTGGATTTCACGTCCGTCTATCGCTCGACTGACGTCGGCAGCGGCATCGGCACCAGCTTCGGCAGCATCCCGTTCAACGGTTCTTCTCCTGCCGGACGATTGTCTGAACTGCGCTTCAGCGCGCAAAACTCCCGCGTTGGAATTAAAGTCGACGCCAATCCGGGCAACTTCACAGTCACCGGCTACCTTGAAGCCGACTTTCTCGGCAACGCGCCGGGCAACCTCGAAGTCACCAGCCACTCCAGCACCATGCGCATGCGTCTTTACTGGGTTGACGTTCACCGTGGCAAGTGGGAACTTCTTGGGGGCCAATCTTGGAGCATGATGACTCCAAACCGCACGGGAATCTCTCCCATGCCCGGCGACATTTTCTTCAGTCAGAACATGGACACGAATTATCAGCTCGGCTTGGTTTGGCTGCGCACTCCCGGTTTTCGCGTCGTCTACCACGCCAACAGCAACTGGACCCTCGGCTTCGCACTCGAGGATCCCGAGCAATACACCGGCGGACTCGTCACTTTCCCCGCAGGCTTCAACTCTTCTCAAGTGGACGACACTGGCGGCAACGCCAAAACTCCCAATGTCGGCCCCGATGTCATCGCCAAAGTCGCCTACGACACGAAACTCGGCGGCCGCGCATTTCACATCGAAGCTTCCGGCCTCTACCGAGCGTTCCGTCTGAACACTGCTTCGACCAACGCCAATGTCACCAAGTCCGGCGGGGGCGGTTCCGTCAACGTCAATTTCGAGGTGATCAAGAATCTCCACCTCATCGCCAATTCTTTCTGGAGCGACGGCGGCGGCCGCTACATCTTCGGTCTCGGTCCCGATTTCGCAGTCACAACGAACGCAGGCGGCAATTTCGTGCCTTCGCCGCTTCATGCGGGTTCCGGCATCGCCGGATTCGAGTATCAGTTCACTCCCCAAACGATGGTCTACGGTTACTACGGCGGCGCATATTTCGGCCGTCGCTTCCAGCAAGTAACAGCTGGCCCGCCGCCCACATTTGTTGGCTACGGCTTTCCGGGGTCGGGCAGTGCTCAGAACCGCACCATTCAGGAAGCCACATTCGGCGTCACCGAAACTCTGTGGAAGAACGTCAAGTACGGCGACCTGAAAATTATCACGCAAGGCTCGTATCTCTCGAGGAATCCCTGGTCCAACACGGCTACTCCTGGGAACGCGAACAGCGCGCACCTCGGGATGGCCTTTGTGGACTTGCGCTACGACTTGCCGTAAGCGGCTGATCGTCACGACTGTTCGAGGCGAAACAAATTACCGGGCCCCGAATTCCTACGATGAAAGAAGAGAAATTTACATGCGGGCAATAACTCAGAAGTTCTTGAAAAAGGAGAATCGAATCGTGAAACAATCCCTTTGCGCTCTGTTCCTCGCCATCCTGGCGGTGGCGGGTTGCTCTTCGAAGTCAGGCCAATCTTCCGAAAATGCACCCCAGGCTGTGCGTCTCACTGGCGCGGGCAGCACCTTCGTGTATCCCATCATGACGCAGTGGATCAGCCAATTTCAGACCGCACACCCGGCCGTGCAGATCAATTACCAGTCGATCGGCAGCGGCGGCGGAATTCAGCAGGTCAAAGCCGGCTTGGTTGATTTCGGCGCCAGTGACGCCGCGCTCGACGACAAGCAACTCGCTTCCATGCAGCCCATGATTCAAATCCCGGAAAGCGCCGGCCCCGTTTGCATCACCTACAACTTGCCGGAACTAAAACAACCGTTGCGCCTGACTGCGGCTGCGCTTTCAGGCATTTATCTCGGCACGATTAAGAACTGGCGAGACCCGGCAATTGCTCATAGCAACCCTGGCGTCACCCTGCCCAACAAGACAATCATCGTCGTTCATCGTTCCGAGGGCAGCGGAACCACCAACATCTTCACGACATACCTAAGCACTGTGAACGCCACTTGGGCCAAGAATGTCGGCAAAGGAATCGCCGTAAACTGGCCTGCTCCCGGTTCTCTGGGCGGGAAGGGAAGTGAAGGCGTTACTGGCATCGTCAAGCAAAGCGAAGGCTCGATCGGCTACACGGAGCTTAACTATGCGACTAACAACCGTCTTCCCGTTGCCATGATCGAAAATAAGGCCGGGAAATGGGTTACGCCTACATCGGCGGGTGCCACAGCCGCCATCGCAGCATTCACCGATTCTCTGGCGAAGGATGTAAGGACTCCCATCGTCGATCCTCCCGCATCCGCGCCCGATGCTTATCCCATCAGCGGTTTCACGTTCCTGTTAATCCCCAAAGACGGGGCCAACAAAGCTACTCGTGAAGCGCTCAAAGCCTTTGTGCAATTCATCATTACCACAGGACAGGATCAGGCAGATTCGCTCGACTATTCCAAGCTGCCCGATTCGGTCGTCCAGCTTGATGACACGTTGCTGAACCAGATGACTGCGGCTGGTCAGCCACTGCAGTAGCTCGATGGAATTTCGAACAACGGGCATCCCTCGCATCAAAAAGGGATGCCCTGTTTTCGAGCGGCATTTCTGTGCAGATCTTTACCTTGTTCGACGTGGGTTGTAGCATCTTCCGGCTGTCTCTGAGGGCAAAATGTCTGAATCTCGTAACGCGGCTACTTTGACATGACCACCACCGACTTGGCTGCCCCCACTGGCAGTGGTTTCGCAGGAGCCTGGCGGCGGTTAAGGAACTTTGATCTCGGTGATTCCGTTGCGCACGGCGTCACTCTGCTCGCCGGTGCCGGAATTTTTGTCCTGGTTGGCGTTCTCCTTGCCGAACTCTGGCTGGATTCCCGTCTGGCACGTCACGAATTCGGATGGAAATTCCTGGTCACCAGTGTCTGGGATCCCATCGCGCAGCATTTTGGCGCGCTGCCTTTCCTATACGGCACGCTCGTTACTTCGCTCCTCGCCCTCCTCATAGCAATTCCCCTTGGCCTCGGCACCGCAATTTTCCTCGTCGAGCTTGTTCCTGCATGGCTGTCCGACTGGCTTGCCTTCATTATTGACCTGTTGGCTGCCGTGCCCAGTGTCGTCTATGGATTGCTCGGTATTTTCGTCCTCGTTCCCATCATTCGTTCCAGCGTCGAGCCTTTCTTGCATTCAACTCTGGGTTCTCTCCCGCTTTTTCAGGGTCCTGCCTATGGCTTCGGCTTCCTCGCGGCGGGCGTGATTCTCGGAATCATGGTCGTTCCCTTCATCGTTTCCGTATCCCGCGAAGTGCTCCTCGCCGTCCCCCAGGAGCAGCGCGAGGCCGCCCTGTCCTTGGGCGCGACGCAATGGGAAGCGGCTTCGCAAGTTGTCGTCCCCTACGCTCGTTCCGGCATATTCGGCTCCATTTTTTTGGCCCTCGCCCGCGCCTTGGGCGAGACCATGGCCGTCACCATGGTCATCGGCAACGACCCTACCATTCACACATCGCTTTTCGCTTCCGGCTATTCCATTGCCGCCGTCATCGCCAATGAGTTCGCCGAGGCCACATCCACGCTTTACATTCACGTCCTCATCGAACTCGGTCTCATCCTCTTCGGACTTACGTTTGTACTCAACGCTCTCGCGCGATTGCTGATTCTTGCCACCGTCCGGCGCGGCACGGTGCACCCATGAAGCCCACGTCCAAACGCCCGACGGGAAGCCCGTCCAAAAGCCTGTCCAGAAAAATGACCCGGCGCTCCGTTACCAACGTCGTCATGCTCACTCTCACTGGCGCCTGCGCTTTTCTCACAGTCTCGGTCATGTTTTACATTCTCGGCTATCTCGCCTGGCACGGCGCCAGCGCCTTGAGCTGGAATTTCTTCACGAAATTGCCCGCGCCCGTCAATGTCCCGGGTGGCGGCATGGCCAACGCAATCGTGGGCAGCGCCAAGCTATTGCTTCTCGCCTCTTGCATCGGAGTTCCCGTCGGAATCCTCGCGGGCATTTATCTGTCTGAATTTGCCGGCCACACAATCGCGTCCATCCTCCGTTTCACGGTGGACTTGCTCAACGGGGTCCCTTCCATCGTTATTGGCATCTTCGCCTATACCGTGATCGTCTTGCCGATGCATACTTTTTCCACTCTCGCCGGCGGCTTCGCCCTCGGAATCATGATGATTCCCATCTCCGTTCGCAGCACGGAGGAGTACCTTCGCGCCGTCCCTTCCAGCCTTCGCGAGGCTTCCCTTGCCCTTGGCGCGGCGCGATGGACTACGATTACCCGCGTGGTCGTTCCGGCGGCATTTCGCGGTATTCTCACGGGCGTAATGCTGGCGCTGGCCCGCGTGGCCGGCGAAACCGCTCCGCTCATTTTTACCGCTTTCGGCAACAATTCCTGGAGCCAGGGTTGGTCGCAGCCCACCGCATCATTGCCTTTCATGATTTACACATACGCCGTTTCGCCCTATGACGACTGGCACCGGCAAGCATGGGCGGCCGGGCTCGTGCTCGTGGCTCTCGTCCTGCTCGTCAATGTCATCACGCGCTTGGCCCTTGCGCGCAAGATGCCGTTATCGAGGTAGAAAATTATGGCCAGCGTAGGTACAGTACACAGTGGGAACAACGTGAACGTTAGATCGGAACAATCCGTGGACACCCCCCAGCGATTCTCGCTGCCGCCGAAGCCCTCTGTCACCGCGGACGGCAGCCTGCGCTTCAAAATCTCCGGCCTGAAAGTGTTCTACGGACCGAAAGAAGTTCTCCACGGAATCGACATCAATATTTCCTCGAAAGTTGTAACCGCGCTTATCGGTCCTTCCGGCTGCGGTAAATCCACATTCCTGCGCAGCTTGAATCGCATGACCGAAACGGTGCGCCACGCCCGCGTCGAAGGCGACATCCTCCTTGATGGCGAAGATATCGCGGACATGGACGTCGTGAAACTCCGCCGCCGCGTCGGCATGGTCTTTCAGCGCCCCAACCCATTTCCCAAATCCATTTTTGACAACGTCGCTTACGGCCTCCGCATCAATGGCCACCATGGCAGCCTTTCCGAATCTGTCGAGCACAGCTTGCGCCGCGCCGCTCTTTGGGACGAAGTGAAAGATCAGCTCCACAAATCGGCTTACACACTTTCCGGAGGCCAGCAGCAGCGCCTCTGCATCGCCCGCGCCCTTGCCGTCGACCCGGAAGTCCTCCTGCTCGACGAGCCCTGCTCCGCGCTCGATCCGGTCACCACTGCGAAAATCGAGGAGCTCCTGTTTCAGTTGAAGCCCTCTTGCACCATCGTGATCGTCACTCACAACATGCAACAGGCCGCGCGGGCCAGCGACTTCACCGCCTTTCTTCTCGAGGGCAAGCTCATCGAGTATCAGCCCACGCCGAAACTGTTTACCACGCCCTCCGATCCGCGCACGGAGGCCTACATCACCGGCCGCTTCGGCTAAAAGTTTTGCTGCATATTTTCGCCAAGGAGAAGCTTACGGCTTGTTGAAAAACCCATTTATCGTCATTCCGAGGAGCAATCGCGACGAGGAATCTGCATTCTCCTTGCATTTTTGCAAATCACGGTCGTTTCGCGGACAAGTCGGAATCACAACCGGGAGCACTTCTCAATAAAATATTAAGGAGCATTTATGGAGCGGCATTTTGAACACGATCTCGAGGAATTGAAGGAGCGCCTCCTCTGGATGGCCGGCCTCGCGGAGCGCGCCGTCCATCAAGCTGTACAGGCCGTGTTTCAAAAGGACGAGGCCCTCGCCACGCGCGTTCTCGACGAAGAAAAAGCCATCAATGAAATGCAGATCGAAATCGACGACCGCGTCATGCAGCTCGTCGCCTTGCAACAGCCCATGGCCGTCGACTTGCGCTTCATCCTTTCCGCCTCGCGCATCAATAATGACCTCGAACGCATCGGCGATCAGGCCGTCAATATCGCCCAATCCGCATTGCGCATTCTGCGTCACCCGCAGGTCAAGCCTTATGTGGATTTGCCGCGCATGAGCGAACTCGCCGAGGGGATGGTTCGCGACAGCCTGAATGCGCTGGTCCATCGCGACGCGGAACTTGCAAAATCGGTCCTCGTCCGCGACGACGAAGTCGATCATCTCCGCGATCAGATTTTCCGCGAGCTCCTCACTTACATGATGGAAAATTCAGCGGTCATTTATCCGGCTTTCGAACTTGTTCTGATCACCAAGAATCTCGAGCGAATCGGCGACCACGCCACCAACATCGCCGAAGATGTCATTTACATGGTCGCCGGCCGCGACGTTCGCCACCTAGCCGCCGATCGCCGCTAGCCCTATCCAGAATTTCCTTGCCATCGCGCGCGCGAATAAAGAAACCTGGCACCTGTCCGGCGCGTAGTAACATCGAGGGCTTGGAAATGTCTTTCGGCCACAATGGTTTTGCAATTCACGCGGACAATGTCTCCCGCCATTACCAGATGGGCGCGGCCCTCATTCGTGCCGTTGACGATGTAAGCCTTCAGGTCCGTTCCGGCGAATTTCTCGCCTTGCTCGGCAGTTCCGGCTCGGGAAAATCCACGCTTCTGAATTTGCTCGCTGGCCTCGACCGCCCCACCGCCGGCGCGATTATTGTCGACGGACGCAACCTCGCGGAAATGAACACGCACGAACTCGCTCGTTACCGCAGCCTCACTGTCGGCATGGTTTTTCAAGCTTTCAATCTTCTTCCGCGCATGACCCTCGAGGAAAATGTCGAACTCCCTTTGCGTTTGGCCGAGGTCGAGCGCGCGGATCGCGCCGCTCGCGTGCGTGAAGCGCTCGAGCGCGTGCATTTGGAAAAGCGGCTCACGCATCGCCCGAGCGAGCTTTCTGGAGGCGAACAGCAGCGCGCCGCGCTCGCCCGCGCTTTGGTCAACCGTCCGACAATTTTGCTCGCCGACGAGCCTACGGGAAATTTGGACAGCGCCACGGGTGAGGGAATCATGCTCCTGCTCAAACATTTCAATCAGTCCATGGGCATGACTATCGTCATGGTCACGCATGAGCGTCCTCTCGCGGAGCGCTTCGCGGATCGCATTGCGACCGTGGCCGACGGCAAATTAATCGGCGTTATTGCAAAATCCAGCAGCGGAGCGCACTCATGAAAATCGGCGACTTGACCGAACTTGCTCTCCGCAACTTGCGCGAAGCCATTCTGCGGAATTCCCTCACCACTCTCGGTGTGGCCGTCGGCGTCGCTTCGCTCGTCGCCATGCTGTCGCTCGGCGTCGGTTTACAACAATTTGCTTCGCAGCGCCTCGCTAGCAGCGGCTTGTTCAACGCCATTTTTGTCGCTTCGCGCTACAACGCGCGCGATGAGGGCCGTTCTTCACGTCAAACGCCGCCCGCCGAATCTTCCATTCCGCCGCGTCCGCTCGACGAATCCGCTCGCCAGGAAATCGCACAACTGCCGAACGTCGGGGAGGTTTATCCCGAGATTCGTTTTATGACGGAAATCCGCTACGGCGATAAGCCGTACCCCACGATGGTCGCCGGCATGCCCGATTCCGCGCGCACAGACGGCGCATTCGACGGCATGCAAGGCAATTTCTTTTCTGGGCCCAGCGCCGATGAGGCCATTCTTCAAATCGAATTCGCCAAAGAACTTTCCACCCAGCCTTCCTCGCTGATTGGCAAAGATCTGATCTTACGCTACGCCGAACGGCAAGCCCTCCCGGAGCAAAGCGGCAAAGCCGCGCAGTCTTCCTCCGCCGGCAACAGCAAAAATTCCGCTGGCGGGGGCTTTTCCGTTGTGCCGCATGAAAAGAAATTGCGCATCGTGGGCATCATCTCCACGGAACCCGAAGGCGGCTTCGGCGGTCTTGGCCGCAGCCGCGTATTCATTCCGCTCGCCGTCGCCGAAACTCTCAGCGCCACGCAAGTGGACGATCTTCGCGACGTCTTGAATGCTTCGAACAAGACGCACAGCTACGGAAGCCTCACCGTCCGTGTCAAGAGTCCCACGCTGGTGCCTCCCGTGGAAGCTGCGATCAAGAATATGGGCTTCAGCACTTTTTCTTTGCTCGACACCACTCGCAATCTCAGCTTGTTTTTCACCGTGATCGATCTGCTCCTGGGAATTTTCGGCAGCCTCGCATTGGTCGTCGCCACGCTGGGCATCGTCAATACGCTGGTGATGGCGATTCTCGAGCGCCGCCGCGAGATTGGAGTTTTCAAAGCCCTGGGCGCCGACGATCGCGACATCAAGCAGCTTTTCTTCGCCGAGGCTGGCGTGATGGGCCTTGTCGGAGGAATCGCGGGCGTGACGCTCGGCTGGCTCATCGGCAAAGGTGTCACATGGGGAACGAATATTTACCTGAGCCGCCGGAATCTGCCCCCAGTCAATATTTCATCCGTGCCGCTCTGGCTTGCGCTCGGCGCAATCGTTTTCGCCATCGCCGTCAGCCTCGCCGCGGGACTATATCCAGCGTCGCGTGCTGCTCATCTAAATCCCGTCGAGGCTCTCCGGTATGAATAGCCGGTGGCGCGCCGCGCTTCTCGCGGTGTTCGCCGCTCTCCTCGGCCTCGCGTTTGCTCAACCGGCGCGCGCCGCGCTGGGCCGCATCGAATGCCGCTCGACGCACAGCCAAATCCTGAACCGTGCGGTGCGCTACTGCGCCATCTTGCCGCCCAGTTACGATGCGAGCAAGGGGAGGCGCTATCCGGTTCTCTATTTTCTTCACGGCCTCGGCGAAAACGAGCAGATGCTCGTCAGCTCCGGCGGCTGGAATTTGATCGAGGATCTTTGGGAGCAGCATCAGCTCGGCGAATTTCTGATCGTCACGCCCGATGCCGACACCAGTTTTTACATCAATTCGCATGATGGTCACGAGCGTTACGAGGATTTCTTCATCCGCGAATTTCTGCCATTCATCGAACGTACGTACCGCACGCGCCCGGGCCGCCATTATCGCGGCATCGGCGGAATTTCCATGGGCGGCTATGGCGCCTTGCATCTGGCTTTTCGCCATCCGGAATTATTCGTGTCTGTCAGCGCGAACAGCGCGGCGTTGCTTGGCAAGCTGCCTGACGTGAAATTCGCGAATCCCGGGCAGTCGCGTTTGCTGCGCGTCCTCGGCGTTTTCGGCACGCCACCCAATGCTGCGTTCTGGCAACGCAACGATCCCATCACGCTGGCGCGCACTGCACATCTGGCAGGTATGAAAATTTATTTTGATTGCGGAACGGAAGACGACTACGGTTTCGAGAAAGGAGCGCAGACGCTTCACAATGTGCTCGCGTCGCGCGGAATCCCGCACGAATTTCATCTTTATCCCGGCGGCCACGATTGGCGCTATTTCGCGGCGCATCTGCCCGCCGCGCTAGAGTTTCATTCGCGCGCCTTTGGCTTGGGGCCGTCACGATAGTGGATTCCATGTCTTGTGATCTCGCAACCCGCGATGCGATGTTGCATCCAATACAGCGGCTTTTCTGCATCTGGAGAATTGTATCGGGAACAAATGACGAAAACAGAGCTGCATCGTCTAATTTCGTGCAGCCTGCATTCTGATTTGTCGAGGTGATACCGTGAAAGAACAAACGCTGGCGAATCATTCCCGCATCGTACCCGCTTTTCACATGGTGGCTTTGCCGATTTTGCTCCTCAACTTCGTGTACTCAATTTATGAACTTGTGCATACATGGTTTTCGTTCGGAGCGCTGGTGTCGCTATTGGTTGCGATTGCTCTGTTGTTGATCGCATTGTATGGGAGGATGTTCGCGCTAACGGTACAGGACCGCGTGATCCGCCTCGAAATGCGTTTGCGTCTCGAAAAACTCTTGCCCGCTGACCTGAAGCCGCGCGTCCCGGAATTCACGGTGGACCAGTTGATCGCTTTGCGTTTTGCGAGCGATGCCGAGTTGCCCGATCTCGCGCGTCGCCTCTTGGAGGAAAACATCAAGGATAGAAAATCCATCAAGCAAATGATCAAGACGTGGAAGCCGGATCACCTTCGCGCTTAGCGCAGATTTTGATTTTATAGCTACCGCGCCCTGGGACTGGTGCGCAATTGTCCAAAGGAAGCGCGGTTTCTCGGTGAGAGTATGAAAGTTATTTGTTGGTTTGGCCATTGTTGTGGCGAATGAAGAATTGCCATTTATCTACATTCGCTGGCACGGCCACGTCAAAAAATCCCACCATCATTTCGTCATACGTTTGATCGCCCCAGCGCACCGCCACCGTCGGATCGGGATTGTGCGGATTGCCGCGCGAATTGTCGTACCACGCGACGGCTTGCAGTTCCGTTCCTGCTTTCAGAAAACGCGGCTGCGCCAGGCGGTAACTCAACTGCCAGTAAAAATTATAATTCACGCGCAGGAGCGTCTCGATCCTTCCGCCGCGATGAATGATGCGGTACTCAAATTTCTTTCCGCGCAGATGCATGTGCGGGAAAAAGCTGAGCAGCGTGCAATCATTCGGCAGCGTGCCATGAACCTCCACGCGAAAGTCGGGCACGCCCGGCGGAATAATGAAGCGGTCATTCGTCAGTTGCAAAGTCAGCACGCGTTGTTTTGGAGGCTGCTTTGCGAACACAAGCCCGATGCTCGTCTGATCCGTTGCCGCATGTCCCTTCGTCACGTAGTGCATCTGAAAAACCAGGTCCGAGCCTGCGGGAATGAATTTCGCCATCCCCGCTGGCCATTCATCCGGCGAACTTCCCGGCGCGTAAACAAGCAGAATGTCGCTGTCGGTCCATTCCGCATCGCGCCGGTCCTGCGCGTTAGTCAAGGTTGAAGCCGTAAATGGACTTCCAATGGGCGCGTGTTGCAGCCATTTCGATCCCGGCGGCCGTACATACACGACAGCGTGGTGGACATTCTGCCGGCTGGACGGGCGAATCTCCGACATTTGCACCCATTCATCCTTCTTGAATCCTGTAGGAACAATTTCGTAAGTGTATTCAACATCGCCGCTCGCAGGAATCGCCACAGGCTTTGGCATGCGCACCACATCGTCCGGTTCAGGAATAATCCATCCTGTTGCCCAGTCGCGCGGTGGCGGCGCGTTGTGAGGATTGCCCGCGGGCGCACCGCCATCGACCCATGCCGCGAGCGTCGCGATCTGCTCCGGCCTTAACGACGGATCATCCGCAAAGTGGCCGCAGCACGGATCGGCAAACCACGGCGGCATAATATGTCGCGTGACTTTCTCTTTGATTTCGCGTGCATAACGCCGCGTCTGGTCATAAGTGACGAGCGGCATGGGCGCGATTTCCCCCGTGCGATGGCACGCCTGGCAATGCTGCTGCAAAATCGGCGCAACATCTTTATAGAATGTTGGTGTTGCATGAGCACCGCTCCCACCATGGTGAATTGCGGCGCCTCCAAGGCCCACTGTTACGCAACTCCACGCCGCAACCGTCGTCAGCGCAAGCATTGTTGCTGGTATGTGTCGAATTTTCGATTGGCGTTTATTCATTCCGTTTCGCAGTCAGCCTGTTCAATTCAAACTCCAGCCGCGCGACATCAGCGGATCCCGGACGCGGGCAACGCGATCTATAACCCTCGAATGGATGCCACGCCATCGCAACTTGCCGCCTGGGCACCCGTTTGTCCCTGGGTGTGACGAAACCGCTGAAAAATCCTGGAACTTTCGATCTCGCCCGTTTGAATACAATATGTAAGGCTGCGGTACGCTGAGTTCTGCCCGCTTCGACGCTCTACATTACCAGCATGTATGATCCGCCGGCGACACTGCCCAGCCAGAAATTATTGCCAAAACAGGAGGAAAGTCGAATGGGAAAAGAAATTCGGCGGTTTTTAGGGATTTATTCTTTACTGGCAGGTTTAGTTTTCTTTGCAGGCGCATCCATTCGCGCATCGGTGCCCCCACAGCGGCCGCAAGGCCAGGCTGGCCCCCGGCGGGGAATGCCGTCCGCGGATCAGCGACTGCAAATGATGACTAAGCAGCTCAGTTTGACGAGCGACGAACAAGCGAAAATCAAGCCCATCCTGGAAGATGAGCAAAAAAAAATGGAAGACCTGCGGAACGACTCCACTCTCTCCCGCCAGGATCGCTTTCAGAAGATGCGGGACATTCGTGAGGACTCTTCAAAGCAAATTCGTTCGAATCTCGACGACACCCAACAGAAAAAATTCGATGAAATGCAGAAGCAGCAACAGAAGCGAATGCAGGAAAGGCGAAGCAGCGGCGGTCCAGGGCCGGGAGCTGATTCCTAGCCACATCCGAAATCAACAGCAACGACCGTCAGTTGATGCACGTCAAACAAATGACGCCAAACAAATGCCGGACAGTAAGTTCCGTGGCCCGGTTCGCGCGGCGAATTGATACGGGAAAAATTGGCTACACACTCAAGACGCAGCGGCACCGGGCCATTTTTTTGGCCATTTTCGCGGGCACCATTTAGATTTCGGAAAGGCAGCCTCGCCCTGGAGTTAACCGTTACATTTCGCTCGATTGTGGTGCTGCTACTCGCCATCGTACCCGCTGTGCGAGCGCAGCGAAATCCCGCACCGCAGACGCCCATAGCCGTTTCGGGCCCCATCGCAGTTTCCGGCATTGTTCAAACGGATGGCGGCATCGCGATTCCGGGCGCCACCGTCCGCATAGAGAATTCTTCGACTCACCAGCGATGGGTCACTTGGACAGACGAGGACGGCAAATTCAGTTTTCCCGGTATTCCTCCGGGGTCCTACCAATTCTCTTCAGATGCACTGGGTTTTGGAACTGCGACTCTCGACAGCGCGTTTCAATCCGCCACACCTCCTCCGCCCCCGGTTGTCGTTGTGCTTCACGTTATGACTCTTGCGGAAATGTCTTCCAACGATTCAGGCGCTGTAGCGTCTGAAAAACCGGCCGCTCCAGAAAATGCGGCATCTCCCGCAAATAACAAGCCACCCATCGTCCAGAATGGCGCGAAAAGTGGCGCCCAGAATAGCGCGCAAAATCGCGCGGCAGACCAACCCCTTCAGCGCCAGCGGCAAGCTGGCCCTGCTGTGCCCGCAGGACTAACAAATGCGATGCGCCAGGGCATGGGCGGTTTTCAGCAAGTCGATGTAGATGTGCAAGGCGGTGATGCGACCGCTACGCCGGACCAAACTTCCGGCCCAACGAATTCTCCGTTAGGAGCGGCCTCTTCTTCCGACTCGCTTTTGCTCAATGGCTCCGTCGGTGTCGGTGCAAACACATTTGGTCCCGGCTTCGGGAACGGCGGTCTCCCTGGCTCAAATTTGGGCGTTGATCTTGGCCCAGCGCCCGGGCAGAAAAGGATTATGTTTGCGGGCCGCGGCGGTCCCGGTCGTCCAGGTGGCCCCGGTGGCCCGGGCGGTTTTCGAGGGGGCGGCGGAGGTATTTTCATCATTCAACGGCTCAGGCAGCAGGTCAACCGCATCCATTATGGTTTCTTCGAGACGTATCAAAATTCGGCATTCGACGCGCGCCCCTATTCGTTGACGGAGCCCAACCCGCCTAAGATCAGCTATTACAATGAACGCCTCGCATTCAACGGTGGCGGACCCCTCAAGATTCCACACATTTACGATGGCAGCGACAAGACATTTTTCTTCGCGAACTACACGCTAGATCGCCAGCAATCGCCCAAAGATGTTTTTTCGACTGTCCCCACGCAAGCCGAGCGTGGTGGCAATTTCTGCGGCGTCGTGGCGCAACTCTACAATCCGTTTTCCAATCCCAATGGGCCGCGCCAGCCGCTCGGTTGTTCAATTCCGATTGGCATGCAGGATAACGCCGCGCTGGGCCTTTTGAAATACATTCCCGCTCCCAATCTTCCGGGCACAGTGCAAAATTATCATCTCGAGGCCACCGTTCCTCAGTCGAGCGATTTCGTCAACCTGCACATCCTACACACAATTTCGCGGCGGTTTAGTCTGAATGGTGGATACAACTTTAATTCCAATCGCGGCAACACGCTGGCGGATTTCCTCACTCTCGGCGGGACTGATTCGTCGCGCAATCAGAACGTTGATTTGCATTTCGTCCAGACATGGTCGCCGCGCCTCACCAACGATTCTTTTATCAACTGGAGCCGCAGCCGCATTCGCATTCTGAGCGACAATTCTTTCGTCAATAATATTTCTGGGCAGCTCGGAATCAATAGCATATCCAACGCCCCGATTAATTTCGGTATCCCGGGCATCAATTTCACGAATTTCACGGGCCTGAGCGATCCCATCCCTTCGCTCGTTCGCAATCAAACTTTGCGCTTTAACGACTCTGTCACCTATGTCCTGGACAAGCACACGATCACCGTCGGCGGGGAAATCCGCCGCATGCAGAACAATACTCAGTCCGATCCCATTCCCCGCGGGCAGTTCAATTTCACCGGATTGATGACCAGCCAGTTGGACTCGTCCGGGCAACCGGTTCCCGGCGAGTTGGGCATCGACTTCGCCGATTTTCTGCTCGGCGTTCCGCAAACCACCCAGCTGCAATTTGGCAGCACAAACACTTACTTTCGCAACTGGGGCCTCATTGGGTACGCTCAGGATGACTGGCGCGTTCGGCCGCGCTTCACCCTTGAATTCGGTTTGCGCTATGAAGTAGAGACACCTCCGGTTGAGCTTTACAATAAGATCGCCAATATCGATTTGAATCCGGACATCACTCAGGCGCAAGTTGTCGTGCCCGGGCAGAGTGGTCCGTTCAGCGGCTCATTACCCCAATCATTGATTCGCGGCAGCTACAATGATTGGGCACCGCGTTTCGGAATGGCTTGGAAGCCTTTTTCGAAACACGCGTTCATCATCCGCTCGGGCTATTCGATTTTCTACAATGGTTCGGTGTACAGTCATTTGGCCACGGAACTTGCCAACCAGCCGCCCTGGGCGCAGGCTCAGTTCATTTCCACCTCTGCGACCCAGTTCTTGACCTTGGAAAACGGGTTTCCGGCGCAGTCTTCGCAGTCCTCTTCGACGGCGATAACCAATACCATCGCGGTCGATCCTAATTATCAGGTTCCCCGGATTCAGATTTGGGATCTCGGATTCGAACAGCAATTCCCGAAAAGTTGGATTTTGGACGTCACCTACACGGGCACGAGCGGCGCCAATCTCGATATCCTTCGCGCGCCCAATCGGCTTGTGCAGCTGAATGGAAGCGTGCGCCGCATTCCGTACGCCGCTGGCTTTACGCTTGATCAGTCCGGAGCCACTTCGATTTATCATGCCGTGCAGGTTCGCGTGCAGAAGCGTATGTCGCGCGGGTTCATGCTGTTTGGGCTCTATACTTTCGGTAAATCGCTCGACGACGCCAGCGCCATCGGCGGAGGGTCTCCTGTGGTCGAGCAGCAGGACGGGAATTTGCGCGCGGAATGGGGGCGTTCTGCATTCGATGTTCGCCACCAGCTCCGGCTGTTTGAGGTCTATGAGCTGCCGTTCGGACCACGTCAGCGTTGGGCGCACCACGGCTGGCAGGCCTCGCTGCTAGGAAATTATCGAATCAATTCTGTTGTCACCCTGTCGAGCGGAGTGCCATACACGGCGCTTGGCCCTGCTTCCAACAACACCGCCAGCGGCGGCGGATTTTCCGAACGCGCCAATCAGGTCGGCGATCCCTGCTTGCCATGGGACCAGCGTACGCCTCTCAATTTCTTTAATATCGCGGCGTTCGTGGCTCCGCCGGTTGGGACATTCGGCGATGCTTCCCGCAATACCATCTGCGGTCCGGGCAATTTCAATCTCAACGCGGGAATTTCAAAATCCTTTGTCTTCGGCAAAGACCAGCAGCGCCGCATGAACCTCAGTTGGCAGGTTCAAAATTTGACCAACCATCCAAATTTCACCGGGCTTTCCACCGTTGTGAATTCGTTCACCTACGGCCGGGTGCAATCGGTACAGTCGATGCGCACGATGAATCTCACTTTGAGGATGAACTTCTGATGTGCCGGCCTATAGCCAAAGTCATGCGATTGTTGTTCGGGTTTCTCTTTCTGACTCCTGTGGCGTTTTCGCAGGTACAGAAAATTCCCACTCCGCCACCGCGCTCACAGCAGAAGCGAGCTCCGGCCGTGATGCGCACAAACGTCAATCTCATCGTCATCGACGCGGAAGTGACGAACCGTGACGGCAGCCCCATTCGTGGCCTTCGCGCCGATCAGTTCACATTGCTCGAAGACGGCAAACAGCAGAAAATCCTTTCTTTCGTTTATTCGGATATCGAATCTCTCGAAACGGCTGGAAAAACGGCGGGCCCTCCCGTAGTAATACCGATTGAATCCACGGAACCGGTTTCAAATGAGGCTCTGTCCGCAACGGTTCGCGATCACCGCATGATTCTGCTGTTTTTTGATTTATCTTCCTTGCAGAATGACGAGCTTTTGCGCGCGCGTGACGCGGCTCTTAAATTCGTACGCCAGCAAATGACTCCGGCGGATCTTGTCGCCGTCGCCGTGCTCGGAAATCAATTGAGTGTTCTTTCCGACTTCACCAACCAACACGCTAATCTGGAGAAAGCCATTGATAGTCTCACTCCGGGCATCAATTCGCAGCTTGCCGGACTCTCTGCCGCTCCCGCGCAGAATGGCGAATACGACGTCAGCGAGGATACCGGCGCGGCGTATACACCGGACGACACCGAATTCAATGTTTTTAATACCGACCGCAAACTTTCCGCCATGCAGGGACTCGCGGACCTCCTGAAGCACATTCCCGGCAAGAAAATAGTGATGCAATTCACGGGCGGAATCACGCAAACGGGAGAGGAAAATCGCACCGAACTCGAAGCGGCGACCGACGCCGCAAATCGCGCCAACGTTTCGTTCTATACCGTTGACGCGCGCGGCCTGATGGCCGAAACTCCCGGCGGCGATGCAACGCAAGGCGCATCTTCCGGACAATCCATGTTCTCCGGCGCTTCCGTTTTCAAGCAGTCCGAATCGCGCCAGGATTCTCGCGACACGCTTTCGACACTCGCCGCCGACACCGGCGGGCGCGCATTTTTCGACATTGGAGATTTATCCAAGGCGTTTCGCCAGGTGCAGCAGGATACTTCCGGCTACTACCTGATCGGCTATAGCACCACAAACACAAAGCCGGACGGAAGCTGGCGGCGTGTCACGTTAAAGCTCAAGGTTCCCGGCGCGCGATTGCGCTATCGCACGGGATATTTTGCCCCGCGCGATTTCAAGCACATGTCCACCGGCGACCGCGACCAGCAATTGGAAGAAGCGCTTCGCTCCGATTCGCCGCGCGTTGAGCTTCCGATTGCTCTCGAAGTCTCGCAATTCCGACTGAGCAGCGGCGAAGTGTATATCCCGATTGCGGCCAAGCTTCCTTCCGGCGCTTTGCAATGGGCCGCAAAGCGCGGCAGCCAGGAAGACGAATTCGATTTTGCCGCGCAAGTGGAAGATGCTGGCACAAAGCGTGTGGTGGCGCAATTGCGGGACACCATCAACGTGCGCCTCGGTGCCGAGCATTTCGAGCAAGTGCATCGAAACGCCCTGTTGTATCAGGGGGGCATGATCCTTGCCCCCGGTTCTTATCGACTGAAATTCGTCGCCCGCGAAAATGAGACGGGACGTATCGGCACGTTTGAGCAAGCCCTCACTGTCACCGCTCCAGATACAAAGCGCTTGGCGCTTAGCTCCGTATTGCTTTCCAGCCAACTTGCCCCTGTGGAGAAGTCCTCCGAGGTAAAGATCAAAACAATGGGCCTGGCGGCCAGCCTAAAGAATTCGCCTTTGGAATTTTCGGGCCAGCGATTGATTCCCAGCGTAACCAATGTTTTCCAGTCCCGGCAAACGATCTACGTTTTCTTTCAGGCCTATCTGCCCAAGAATACCGACCCCGCTTCGCTGCGCGGAGGCCTGGTGTTTTTCCGTGATGGCGAAGAAGTGAGCCGTACGCCGCTCCTCACGCCAGTTCAAGTCGACGCGAAATCGCGCTCCGCTTCATTCCGCATCAGTCTTCCTCCGGGTAAATTTCCCCCTGGGAACTATGCTGTTCAAGCGGTCGCTGTTGCAGCGGGCCAGCCACTGGCGGCTTTCGGGCGAGCCTATATGGCTGTCAATTCCGCTCCGCCGCAGCCGGCGCCCTAGTAAATCTCCGCTGTCGCGTAGTATGAGACGCGGCAATCGATCCGAAAGCGTGTCGAGGCTGCTGCGCGCAACGCGTGTACTATCTTTGGCGTGAGCCCTCACGGCCTGAATCGCAAAATCATCCAGTCCACCGGCATCGTCATGGCGAGCGTCCTGCTCAGCCGTGTGCTGGGATTTTTTCGCGAATGGACTGTAGCTCACCAGATCGGCTCCAACGCCATCACCGACGCCTATTACGCCGCCTTCACGCTCCCTGATTTTCTGAACTATCTCGTGGCCGCCGGCTCCCTGAGCATCACCTTCATCCCTGTGTTCACGAAATTCGCCGCTGCCGATCAGGAGGACGAGGCCTGGCACGTTTTTTCCACGGTCATGACGTTCATGGGCTTGCTCGTCACCGTCCTCATTTGCGTCGCGGAAATCTTCGCGCCGCAGTTGGTTTCTGTCATCGCGCCCGGCTTCGGACCGATCGAGAAACAGCATGTCGTTTTCCTGACGCGCCTGATGCTGCCCGCGCAATTCTGTTTTTATCAGGGCGGCATTCTCAGCGCCGTGCAATACGCCAAGGGAAAATTCATCGTCCCGTCGCTCGCCCCGCTGGTTTACAACATTTTCATTATTCTCGGCGGTGTATTGCTGGCTTCGCGCATCGGAATCACGGGCTTCGCCGTCGGCGTTCTGGTGGGATCGTTCCTCGGCAATTTCCTTCTGCAGGTTTACGGCGCGCACCGCGTGGGCGCGAAATTTTCTCCGGCGCTCGATTTGCGCCATCCCGGTTTTCGCCTTTTCGTCAAGCTCGCGGTGCCCATCATGCTCGCGCTCTCGCTTTCCTTCACCGACGATTGGATCATCCGCTGGTTCGGCTCCTATCTCGTCCCTGCGTCCATCACCTGGCTCACCTACGCGAAAACGCTGATGCGCGTTCCGCTCGGAGTCGTGGGCCAGGCCATTGGCGTGGCGTCGTTTCCGGTGCTTTCGCAATTATATTCGGAAGGAAAACTCACGGAATTGAATCGCGTTCTGAATGACACTTTCAAGGGCCTGATCTTCCTACTTATCCCGATTTCCGCCTTCACCATTGCGGAAAGCCCCTATGTCGTCCATTTGGTTTTCTCCCATACACGCTTGAAATCCTACGATTTGCACGCTACTGCATCGACGCTCGCACTTTTCTCTCTGGGTATGTTTGCCTGGGGCGCGCAGAATCTGATCGCGCGCGGTTTTTATTGCACGCGCGACACATGGACGCCCGCCATTGTGGGCACCGTTTTCACATTTCTCGATATCCCGCTCTACTGGTGGCTGGTCAGACAGGCGCAACATCTAGGATTGGCGCTCGCGAGTTCCACGGGCATCATTCTTTTTACCGTGGTGCTTTACCTTCTGCTGATCCGGCGGACGCAAAATCACGAGGTTGGCGACCTCATGCGTTTTTTCCTTAAGGTTTCCGTAGCCTCCATCCTTTCCGGCGCCGCAGTCTACGAACTCGCGAAGTGGCTGTCACGCTCGATTGCATGGCAAAAAATGTTGGGCTCTTTCGAAATTCTAATCGTGGCTTCGGCGGCGGGAGCGGTCATTATCGTGGCATTGCTCAAGCTTTTTCGGACCAGCGAGTTGGATTCGTATCTCGCCCGGCTTCGCCTTAGGCTTTAGCGCTGGCAGTCGGGGATGCTTGGCGAACGCCTCTCTTCGCGGATTCAACTATTCACACTGATTTTTTGTACGTGGAATTTCTAGGACTGCTAGCACTTTCCAGAATCAATGATTCATAAAGCTGTGAGTGCGACGGACTCGGCTGGCGAGCCCCTCAGCTTTTACCGATGCGGTCTTCCGCCACCGCCGTGCGACGGCGCTGGATGCGAACCACCACCGCCGCGGCTTCCTCCGCCTCCCCCACGATATCCTCCGCCGCCACTCGGTCTGCCGCCGCCTCCGTGAAACCCACCGCCGCTAGGCCTGCCGTAAGAGGGGCTTGGGCCGCGATATCCACCGCCGCTAGGCCTGCCGTAAGAGGGGCTTGGGCCGCGATATCCACCGCCGCTAGGCCTGCCGTAGAGGGGCTTGGGCCACGATATCCACCGCCCAGGCCTGCCGTAAGAGGGGCTTGGGCCGCGATATCCACCGCCGCTAGGCCTGCCGTAAGAGGGGCTTGGGCCACGATATCCACCGCCGCTAGGCCTGCCGTAAGAGGGGCTTGGGCCACGATACCCGCTATTCGGCCTGCCATATGGGCTGCCACCTCCGTAATACGACGGCGCACGGCGGGTAACCACCGGCTGCCGCATATTAAGAGACGGGCGGGAGTAACCGGGATTTGAACCACGATAGCCGCCAGAGCCCGGTCGTGACGCAGGCTGGGATTGCCGTGTAAACGGATGCCATCCTTGGCGTTGCGGAGCGGCGTTTTGCTGTCCGAACCGCGTCGCGGGCCGCGATGCACCTTGCTGGCTCATCCGCGCGGGAGCTTGCGGCTGCCTGTAGCCAGTGTTCCCACCGTTGGAAGACGTAAAGCTGTGCCATCCCGGCCGAGCACCGGTCGGCTGCGGCGAACCATTGAACCTGCCGTTCTGCGCCGCAGACGCCCCATTCATCGAGCGCGCGTTGCCATTCGAGAACGGCCTCGTCGTTTGGGCATTTCCATTCCGCTGCTGCATCGCCGGAGTGGTTGGTAGCCTTGATCCGCCAAAAGATCCGCGGTTCGGCGCGCCATTCTGCGTTCGCGAACTGGCGATCATCTGCTGCGCTCGTTGCGCCTGCTGGTTAAATGGCCGCGGAGTATACGACGGCTTGCTCTGCGCGAAAAAGTGCTGATTGTTCAAGCTCGCTGTCCGCGCAATGGACGGACGCACGTTGCGCTGCAAACGTCCCAGGCTCTGTCGGGTCGGCGCCACAGGCAGGCGTCCCGTCATAAAGCTAGCCTGACGGAATTGCTGCGTGCTGATGCCGCGTTGGAATCTCGCATCGCCGCCACGCCCGAATTCATTTCCGCGAACCGATGAGATTCCGTTTCGGATGCGCGCATCATTTTCGACACGGTTGATATTCGAGAAGCCATTGCGTCCACGGAAAAGCGGATCTTCGCGCCGCCCGAAATCCCCGCCTCGGCCAAAGCCGCGATCGCCTATGCCGCGCCGGAAGAAGTCATTACGATCACCATAGCCATAGAAGCCCACGCGATTCACCCCATAGCCCCACCACGGGCAGAAGTAATCGCCAGGGCCGATCGGCAGCCAGCCATAGTTGCCGAAGCCGAATCCCACATCGAAACCATCGCCCCATCCAAAGAACGACACATAGGCGGGGGCCCAAATTGGATCGTAGCCCCATCCTCCATATATGCCCACTGGACCGGGCCACCACGCCCAATTACCACCATAAACGAACCAGCGTCCGTAGTGGTATGGTGCCCAACCCCACGGCTCATACGATTGCCACGTCCAGCCGTAGTAAGGCTCCCAAACCCACTGCCCATCGCGATACGGCGCCCAGCCGGAATCCTGATCCGGAACCCACACTTGCCCGTAATCCGGAACGTTTTCCCAATGGCCGTGGCCGTCGAGATCCTGCGTTCCTGTGTAGTAGCGGTCCGTGTGGTTCCAGCTCTGCGCATCGAGAATCGTGCGGTCGCGGCTTTCATTCCACTGGTCAAAACCGTCCTTGCGCGGAGCATCCAATGTTTGATACTGCGGATTGTCCGTGCCCTGCACGTCAATCAGTTGTCCGCTTTCAATTTGCGTGCTGCCCTGCGGCTCGGAAACTTCCGCTTGCCCGCTGCGGACAATCACCTGCGAATCGGAATCGCCATTCACCTGAATGCGGTAGTCGCCCTCGCGCAGCGGATGCACGGCCGAATTCGGAGTGTCAATCTCGGTTTCGGCCTGGCCATTCTGGAACACGCTGTATTCCACCAGACCCTGGCCCACTTGCACTTGAATGTGCGTGGCCGTAAGGTCGGTGATTTTAATCGTGGAATTTTCGTCCAGGCGAATCACGTCGGCGTAGTCGAGCTGCACTTCCGCGCGCCCACCATTGCCGGTCGAGACGCGGTCCCCCGCCTCCAAAGGCGTATTCACTGTCGCCGCAACCCAATCGCCAGAGTCGCCTCTCTGCATCGAGACGTCGCCTTGAACCACGCTCAGCCGCCCCACGGCGGGCTTCACTTGGGTAGCGTCTTGGCTCTGCTGGTCTCCCTGATCAGGAGCGTTTTGTACCTGCGCATTTTGATCCTGGTACTGTGCGTGGGTTGCTCCAGCTGCGCCTGCCAACGAGAACAGAATCGCGGTCACAATTCCCAGATACTTTTTCATGACGTTCCCCTCCCGGCGGTTCGCCCGGTCGAGACAGAATGACTTCACACCCGTAATTGCACGGGCCGTACCAAACACCAACGGACTAAAGCCACATGTAAGTGCTGTTTTTACAGCAGTTACGCTCGCGCTGGAAGGATTTGTCTCGTGCTTTGCGTTAGCATTGCGGTGGTTTTCACGCGGTGGTGGTGCTTCTCAGCCACTCTCTGTTCGATTCTGGCTCGCGATAAGGGCGTCTCTAGGACTCCTTCTCTGCCGTATCGTTCACGCCCATTTGCGAGAGCCGGTAACGCAGCGCATTGCGCGACAATCCCAAGGCACGCGCCGCCTGGCTCTTGTTCCCGTTCGCCTGCCGCAACGCCTCGCGAATGATTTCCTGCTCCCATTTTTCCAGCGTCATGCCTTCGGGAATCACCAGCGCTCCGCCCCCTTGATGACTCGGAGCGCGCGTATCGAGATGAATGTCGTCGGCTTCGAGCATCGGGCCAGAGGATAGCGTCACGCCGCGTTCGAGTATATTTTCGAGTTCGCGCACATTCCCGGGCCAATGAAAATTCGCCAACAGCTCCATCGCGGCAGGCGCGATCCCTCTCACCGGCTTTCCGGACTCGCGGGCGAATCGTTCCAGAAAAAAATTCGCCAGCGCGGGAATGTCTTCTTTGTGGTCACGCAGAGGCGGAATATCGATGGCAACCACATTCAACCGGTAGTACAAATCTTCGCGAAAAGTCCCCTCTTCCAGCGCCGCGCGAAGATCACGGTTCGTCGCTGCGATCAACCGCACATCCACTTTCAGAGTTTTCGTTCCCCCCAGCCGCTCGAATTGGCGCTCCTGCAGGACGCGCAGTAGTTTCACCTGGGTCGCGGGCGGCACATCGCCAATTTCGTCCAGAAAGAGCGTGCCCTTGTCGGCCAGCTCAAACTTTCCGGGCTTGCTGGTTGTCGCGCCGGTGAACGCGCCCTTCTCATAACCGAAAAGCTCGCTTTCGAGCAGGTTTTCCGGAATCGCCGTGCTATTGATTTTTATGAATGGCCCGGCGGCGCGGTTCGAATGTTCGTGAATCGCGCGCGCGATTAAATCCTTCCCCACGCCGCTCTCGCCACCCAGCAGCACGGTCGAATTTGTCGGCGCTACGCGCTCCACCAGCCCCAGCACGGCCTGCATTTTTTCGCTTTTGGCCACCACGTTGGCGTATTCATACCGTTGGCCAAGCGCTTCGCGGAGCGAGCGATTTTCTTCACGCAGCTTGCGCGCATCCAGCTCCTTGCGAATCACCAGCACCATTTCCGCCAGCGAGAAAGGCTTCAGCACATAATCGCTGGCGCCCACTTTCATCGCTTCCACGGCAGATTCCACCGAGCCGTATGCAGTCATGATCACCACGGGAAGGGAAGCATCCACGCGTTTGATCGCTTGTAGAAATTCCAGGCCGTTCATGCCAGGAAGTTTGAAGTCGGTCACCACCAGATCGATTTTTTCCTGGCTCAGCAGCCGCAGGCCGGTTTCCGCGTCCGCTGCTGCGTGCGTGGTGAACCCTTCTTCACCCAGATTCAATTCCAGCAACCGTCGCATCTTGGCTTCATCTTCGACGATCAGAATCGACGGCATGAACTTTTGCTTCCTCCCTCTTTATTTCTTTGTCGCGCACGGCAAAAATACGCGGAAACAAGCCCCGTGCCCTGGTTGCGATTTCAACTCAATCGACCCTCCATGATCATCCACGATCTTGGCCACAATCGAAAGTCCCAACCCTACCCCTGTTTTCTTCGACGTGACGAACGGATTAAACACATGCTCCCGCACATCTTCCGCGATTCCAGGCCCAGAGTCTTCCACCTGCGTGACGACTCCAGAAATCCCGTGGTGCCATTCTGGCGTGATCGTCACCGTCAGCTTGCCGCCGCGTTCGCCCGGGGCTCCTTCGTCTTCTTGCGCGCCCATCGCTTCATAGGCGTTCAAAATCAAATTGACGAAAACTTGCTCGCACAATTGTTCGTCCCCTACGACGTGGGGGAGATTCCCGGCATAGCGCCGTTCTACAACTACGTGCGCGTCCGGATAACGATTCTTCGCCGACTCCAATGCGCGATCCACGATTGCCGGAAGGTTCACGGAACCAAGCGCAAGATGCGACGGACGCGCAAAGTCCAGAAAGCGTGAGACCAGACCGTTCAGCCGGTTCACCTCCGTCGAAATAAATCCCGCCAACTCGCTCGCCACGGGCTGCGCGGTTTCCAGTTTCCTACTCAGCATTTCCGCCGAGCCTTTGATGATGCCCAGCGGATTGCGAATTTCGTGCGCTAGACCTGCGGAGAGCTGACCCAGCGCGGCAAGACGTTCCGCCCGGCGCACATCCGCTTGCGCCTGTTGCAGCTTCTGATTCGATTCCTCGAGCGTGGCGGCAAGCGCGCGCTGGCGCTCCACCTGCCGGCGATTCTCCATCGAGAAGCGATTTACCAGCAGCGCCGCCAAAAAGAAAAACAGAATGCGAATCGCCAGTATTCCGTATCCGGTGGGAGAAATTTCATAATCGTCAATCACGATCGCTGGAATCAAGTACGAGCAATAGGCCAGTGACGCGAACGCTGTCCACGCGAGCGTGGCCACAGGCCCGAAGTAAATCGCCGCTGTAACCACGGGCAGATAAAAAATGGGATAGTAGTCGCTGTTGATACTCGTTCCGCCGGTGTGCCCAATGAGCAAAGTGGAAAGCAGAATTTTAATGAGTACGCTATACGTGCGTCCGCGCCCCGGCTCCCACGCAAGCAATCGTCCTTCGAAGATCTGGAATGCTCCTATCGCAAGCAGCGTGAGTTGCTTGTGGATTTCCGCGATAGGGGGCAGCACCGCCAGTCCGCCCAGGAACGCGATCCACAGCACATCGATCCAGCCAAATTTTCGCCGCGGTCGTGCTGCTTCGCGAGTTTTGTGGCGCGTGTCTGCCGGATCTGCGCCGTCCGCTTCTTGGTGCGTTTCCGCGCGAACTGCCTGTCCGGCTTCTTCGACCCGGGCGTCTTCCGCGGCGTTTTGTGTAGTGTCGTGTTGCTCGAACATGTGCGTGTTATCTCTGCTGAATCTAACACGAGCGGCCAAGTTTAGGTTCGGAGCCAAGTGCTGGTTAGGGAAAACGAAAAACTGACGCCGCAACCTGACTAGACTGACATGTCAGTCTAGGATAAGCCCTTTTTAGAAATTCACCTTTTTTACCCTTTTTGCGACAACTCGAAGGTTTTTTTTGCGCTGCCTGCGGGATCGGCACCGCTGCTTGTTATCCGGAAAATGTTTTTCGTACTACGCGATCGAACGATCCACGTGCACGGACTTTGTGATTCGCGAAGCGGTGTCCGCTGAATTCCGCGCGGAAGCATTCCATCCCGCGGCAGCGCGTTTGCGCGCGTGCTCTGCAGTTTGGTCTCAAGTTCCTGGTGTAATTCGAGTAAAATTCACGCGGGCAGCGGATGACGGGAACGCAAAGTTGCCCGCCATTTCACTTTGCCTTTTGCAGCGTTAAGGATGTCGATGCTTCGATCCCGATTAACTTTTGCTCTTCCGCTGATGGCTGCAATTTTCTCGGCCGTGTTTGCGCCGCCGCTTGTTCTCGCGCAAACCCCCGAAACGCCGAACGCGCGATTGCCCTTGCGTGCGGGATGGCAACTGCAGTCTTCATGTCAAATCGGCGCGACGGGCGGGCAGATTTCCACCCCCGGTTTTCAGACGGCCGGCTGGCATTCGACCAGTGTTCCTTCTACGGTTGTGGCCGCGCTTGTCGCCGACGGCACCTATCCCGACCCGAATTTCGGCATGAACCTGCGCAAAATTCCGGGCACCACGTACCCGATCGGCGCGAACTTTGCGAATTTGCCGATGCCCAAGGACAGTCCGTTTGCTTGCTCATGGTGGTATCGCAAGGATTTTGCGCTTCCAAAGAATTTCGACGGACGCACAGTGTGGCTGCATTTCGATGGCATCAATTACCGCGCGAATATCTGGATCGACGGAAAGAAATTCGCTGACGCGAAAAATGTGGCTGGTTCGTATCGCATTTACGATTTCGACGTCGCGCAATTCGTGAAGCCCGGGGAGACGAACGCCATCGCCGTGGAAGTGTTCGCGCCCACGGAAAAGGATTTGGCCATGAATTGGGTCGATTGGAATCCGGCGCCTCCGGACAAAGATATGGGTTTGTGGGGTGACGTGTATTTTGCGGCGACTGGCGCAATCGCCGTGCGCCACCCGCAAGTGGTCACGCATTTCGCGGACGCATCGCTCACGGAAGCCGACCTCACCGTGATGGCGGAAGTGCAGAATGCATCCGACGCGCCGGTCAGCGCCGTTCTGCAAGGCGACATCTCAGGCGCAAACAATAATACCGTACATTTCGAGCAGCCGGTCGATCTGAAGCCCCGCGAGACGCGCACCATCACCTTCACGCCGGTGCAGTTTCGGCAACTACGCATTGCACATCCGAAAATTTGGTGGCCGTACGGGCTGGGTCTGCAAAATCTTCCCACGCTGGAGATGCAGGCGGCCATCGGCGGAACGGTTTCCGATGAACAGCGAATTCGTTTTGGAATTCGCGAGATAACTTCCGAGTTGACGCCGCAGAACTATCGGCTCTTCCACATCAATGGTAAAAATATTTTGATTCGCGGCGGCGGCTGGTCGCCGGACATGCTTATGCGCGAATCGCACCGGCGGCTCGAGGCGCAATTCGATTACGTCCGCGAGATGGGCCTGAACACAATTCGCCTGGAAGGGAAGCTCGAGCCGGATGATTTTTTCGACCTCGCGGATAAGCGCGGCGTGCTGGTGATGGCCGGCTGGTGCTGCTGCAGTTTTTGGGAGCAGTGGAGCAAGTGGAAGCCGTCCGACCTGGAAAACGCCACTGAACAGTTGCGCTCGCAAATTCTCCGGCTGCGCAGCCATCCAAGTTTGCTCGTGTGGCTGAACGGCAGCGACGATCCGCCTCCCGCGGATGTGGAGCGCGCGTACATAAACGTTCTGCAACAAGCGAACTGGCCCAATCCATGTATCTCCTCCGCGTCGCAGCACGAAACTTCAGTCAGCGGCACTTCCGGCGTGAAGATGCTCGGCCCGTATGATTATGTTCCTCCCGCGTACTGGCTCGACGACACGGAGCGCGGCGGCGCGTATGGGTTCAACACGGAGACGAGTCCCGGCCCCGCGCCTGTGGTCGAGGACAGCTTGAAGAAAATGATGCCGGCCGATCACGTCTGGCCGCCAAACGAATATTGGCAGTTCCATGCTGCCAGCGGACGTTATCAAACTCTTTCCGCGTTTGGCGACGCCATGGCGCAAATGTACGGCGCGCCGAAAAACCTTGCTGATTACGAAAGAAAATCGCAGGCCATGACGTATGAAGGCGAGCGTGCCATGTTCGAGGCCTACGCGCGTAATAAATACGAATCGACCGGCGTGATTCAATGGATGCTGAACAATGCGTGGCCATCTTTATTCTGGCATCTCTACGATTATTATCTGCAGCCAGGCGGCGGATACTTCGGTGCGAAGAAAGCGAATGAATTGCTGCACGTGCAATATTCCTACGACGATCGCAGCGTGGTAGTCGTCAATAGTTTTTACCGCGCGTTTCCGGCGTTGACCGTCTCTGCGAAAGTCTACAGCTTCGACATGAAACCAATCTTCTCGCACCGCTCCGTCGTAAGTGTGCCTGCTGATTTCAGCGCGCGCGCATTCAAAATTCCGCGGTTTCCGCGAACGGCCGCGCCTCAAGCGTATTTTTTGAAACTTGATTTGCAGGACCGCGCAGGGAAGTTGCTCAGCTCGAATTTCTATTGGCTCTCCAACAAGCCAACAATTTTCGAATGGGACTGGAGTACCGACCAGCGAACCGAAGTGTATTCTTATCCGGATTTTACAATGCTCGCTCGTTTGCCGCATGCGCGGCTCGAGGCCAGCGCGAGCCGCGTACCTGCGGAAGACGGTGCGCCTGAAGTCGCCGTGCATTTGCGCAATCCCAGCGCGCATTTGGCTTTTCAGGTACGGCTCGCCATCCAAGGGAAAAATGGCGGTGAAGTCTTGCCCGTTTTCTGGAGTGATAATTATGTGGAGCTGATGCCCGGCGAAATGAAAACGCTCACCGCGCGCTATCCTGCGGGGACCAAATTGTCCGACGAAGCAAAACTGCAAATCAGCGGCTGGAACATCGCGCCGCTAACGCTTGCTATTTCGTCCGTGCACAGCGAAGCCTGCCAAGGTTACTCGCTAATGTCGCCGGGAGATTTTGTGCAGCGTCACACTGGCTCTAAATTTATTCCTCGTTACCGGCATCCCGTACTCAAACGCGCAAGACCAGGCAACTGATGCCCGGCGAGCCATCACAACCTTCCGGACGCGGCATCGGACTTCGCCGTACCCTGGGCCTGTGGGATCTGATTCTCTACGGCATCATCATCATTCAACCTGTGGCGCCCATGCCGTCGTTCGGTGTGGTCAGCAACGCGGCGCGCGGCCACGTGGTGACGGCGATGCTGATCGCCATGGTCGCGATGCTTTTCACGGCGATCAGCTATGGCCGAATGGCCCGCGTTTATCCCAGCGCCGGCTCGGCCTTCACGTACGTCGGCCGCGAGCTTCATCCCGCATTGGGTTACATGACCGGATGGAGCATGACAATGGATTACATTTTGAATCCGCTCATCTGCACCATCTGGTGCAGCAAGGCGGCGCAGAACTTTTTCCCGCAAATGCCTTATTTCCTATGGGCGATTTTCTTCGCGCTGCTCTTCACTTGGCTGAATCTTCGTGGAGTCGAAACCTCCGCGCGAATCAACGCGTTTCTGGCTGCGGGTATGGGAATCGTGATCGTGATTTTTGTCGCTGAGGCAATCCGTTACATTCATCATCTTCCGTATTTTGGCCCGGGCTTCTTCACGCATCCGTTTTACGATCCTAAAACATTTTCCTCCTCGGCGCTTTTCCGTGGCACTTCGATCGCGGTGCTCACGTACATTGGCTTCGACGGCATTTCGACGCTTTCAGAAGAGGTGAAAAATCCTCGCCGCAACGTTTTGCTTGCGACGGTGCTCGTCTGCGTGGTCACGGGCGTGCTTGCCTCTATCGAAGTTTATTTGGCGCAGCTCGTCTGGCCTGCGTCGCAGCCTTTTCCCGACGTGGACACAGCGTTCGTTCACATTTCTGGCCGCGTGGGCGGCATTTTTCTTTTCGGGCTTGTGAATTTAACGTTACTTGTCGCAAATATTGGCTCGGGCATGAGCTCGCAGCTCGGCGCCGCGCGCCTGCTCTATGGCATGGGACGCAGCAACGCGCTGCCGCGCTCGTTTTTCGGTGCGATCGAGCCGAAGAATCACGTCCCGCGCAACAACGTTTTGCTCATCGGCGCGCTCGCCCTTGCGGGGGCCTTCACGATCAGCTACACGCTTGGCGCTGAAATGCTCAATTTCGGCGCGCTCCTCGCCTTCATGGGGGTGAACGCCGCAGCGTTCGTGCGCTATTACGTTCGCGAGGAAAGAAAATTCTGGACGAACCTGGTCCCGCCGGTGCTCGGCTTTTTTATTTGTCTTTTCATTTGGCTGCATCTTGACCGGCAAGCGAAACTCGCCGGAGGAATTTGGATGGTCGGCGGAATCGTTTATGGCGCGGTAAAGACAAAAGGATTTCAGCGCAAACTGGTGCAATTCGATTTTCCCGTCGATGAACCGTAGAGGTTCGTTCGAAGAAACTTCTTGTTTTCATTTTGAGCAGGGCTTTGCGCGCGCAGGCAGAGCGTCAATCGGCGTTTCGGCAAGGCGGCAAAAAGCTCGGAACCGCAGGCCGCCGGGATACGTCCGTATACTTGCTCATTGAGATCTGGGGATACTTGGAGCAGGCCGTTTGCGTTTGGCAGGCGTATAATGCCGTCGCAAAACGCGCATATATTCTCGGCGATGATTTCCATTTGAGATTTCCATCGTCGGAACCATAGCTCATTACACAAAGACGATTTTTATTCTGTAAAGGAGATGAATGATGGCAAAGTCTCGCATTATTTGCGCCGGACTCGTGGCGCTGTTTCTCTCGACCTTCACGGCGGTACACGTGTTCGCGCAGGCACAAAAAACATCCGATGAAAAAGCACCCGACGTTTTCGCCAATCTGAAATTCCGCGACCTAGGCCCCGCCGCGGCGGGAGGGCGCGTTGCCGCCGTCGCCGGAGTTCCCGGCGAGCCGAATGTGTACTACGTGGGCGCGGGCGGTGGCGGTGTGTTTAAAACAGTCGACGGCGGTCTGACGTGGAAAGCGATCTTCGAGCACGAGAGTACCGCGTCGATTGGGGCGATTGCTGTTGCTCCGTCGAACCCGAACTACGTATGGGTCGGGACGGGCGAAGGCAACATCCGCAATGATCTTATCGATGGCGACGGCGTTTATTTTTCCGCGGACGCCGGAAATTCGTGGAAATTCATGGGCCTGGCGGGCACGCAGCAAATTACGGATATTGCCGTCGACCCGAACGACCCGAACACGGTTTTCGTCGGCGCTCTTGGGCACGCGTGGGGACCCAATGCGGAACGCGGCGTCTTCAAATCCACCGATGGCGGCAAGACATGGAAGAAAGTTCTCTACGTCAACGATTCCACGGGCGTGTCGGACCTGGAAATGGCGCCCGGAAATCCGAGCGTTCTTTTTGCGTGCATGTGGCAGTTTCGCCGTTATCCGTGGACGTTGATGGACGGCGGTCCTGATAGCGCGATTTACCGCTCGACCGACGGCGGCGAGACGTGGAAGAAACTAACGAAGGGAATGCCAGAAGGACCGCTGGGACGCAGCGCCGTTGCGATTGCACCTTCGAATCCAAATCACATTTACGCGCTCATCGCCGCCAAGCACGGAATGCTCTGGCAGTCGAACGATATGGGCGATTCGTGGACCGCGGTCAGCGACAACCATGCGCTGGACGTGCGCCCATTCTATTTTTCGAAGCTGGTTGTGTCCCCGGGCGATGAAAATAAGGTTTATTTCATGTCGTTCAACATGATGGAGTCGATCGACGGGGGCAAGACGGCGTTTGTTGCCGATCGCGGCGTGCATTCCGATCATCACACTCTTTGGATTGATCCGAGAAATCCAGGGCGCATGATTATGGGCACGGATGGTGGCGCGTATCTGTCAACGGACGGCGCGAAGACGTGGCGTTTTCTCGACGGAATGCCCATCGAGCAGTTTTACATGGTCTCCGCGAGCAGCACCGACCCGTATTCCGTTTGCGGCGGCTTGCAGGACAATAGCTCGTGGTGCGGGCCGTCTTCGGATTTGAGCCGCAGAGGCGTTTCCAACGCGGCGTGGTATACGGTGGTCGGAGGCGACGGCGAATACGCGGTGTTCGCTCCCAGCGATCCGAATATTGTTTATTCCGATTCGCAGGATGGTTCCATCTCGCGCGTCAACCTGAAGACCCATTTCAGCCGTTCGATTGAACCGTATTTGGAGGGAGTGGAAGCGGTGAAGCCCGCGGATTTGAAATACCGCTTCAATTGGACTTCGCCCATCGCGGTTTCTCCCACGGATCCGAACGAGGTGTACCTGGGCGGCAACGTTGTCTTCAAATCCACGGATGGCGGCAAGACGTGGGCGCCGATCAGCGGCGATTTGACGCGCAACGACAAGAGCAAACAGATGATCGCCGGCGGCCCGGTGCAGCACGACATCAGCGGCGCCGAAACGTACGACACAATTCTCACCATCACGCTCGCGCCCAGCGATCCCAAGGTCATTTGGGTAGGCACGGACGACGGGTTGGTGCAAGTGACGCGCGACGGCGGCAAATCGTGGAAAAATGTGGCTCCGAATATCAGCGGTGCGCCGAAATGGGCGCGCGTGTACCAAGTTGGCGTCTCGCCGTTTGACCCGGGTACTGCATACGTCACCTACGATGCGCACGAACTGGATAATCGCGGTGTTTACGTTTATCGAACATCGGATTACGGAGCAACCTGGCAAAAAATCACTGACGGTCTGCCAGATAATACTCCGGCGCACGTCGTGCGCGAAGATCCGAACAAGCGCGGCTTCCTTGTCGTGGGAACGGACACGGGATTATTTTATTCATCCGACCGCGGCAACCATTGGCAGCCGCTGAAATCGGATTTCCCGACAGTGCCGGTCATGGATGTGCAATTCGTAAAAGGCAAGCACGACTTGATTGTCGCGACGCACGGGCGTGGAATCCTTGTGCTCGACGACATTCGCCCGCTCGAAGAATTCACTCCAGATGTGCAATCGAGCGCATTCCATCTTTTCACGCCAGAGTCAGGAACCATATTCCATTTTTGGCGCGCGGATGAAGGCCAGGGCGGAGGTTACACGGCGCCCAACGCACCGACAGGCGCGGTGATTGATTACTACCTGAAGACGGAAATCAAGCCCACAGTAGAGCAGCGGATGGAACATCACCGGCCCGTGAAAATCGTGATCACGGACGAACGCGGCAATACCGTGGCCACAGATTACGGCCCGGGTGAGGCGGGCATCAACCGTTTTGTTTGGACGATGCAATATGAAGGGCCCGAACCACTCAGGTACGAGAAAATGCCAACGCCGAATGCGTTCTTCAATGCGAATCGAGGTCCGCGTGTCGCGCCGGGCACTTACAAAGTGTCAGTCACGGCAAACGGGCAGACCGAATCGACGAACGTTACCGTCGAGCCCGATCCCAATCTTCACGTGGATCCAGCCATCTTCCGCACGGAAGCGGAAGCGGGGCTGAGGGCTCGCAACGAAATGACCGCAATCAACGAAGTGATCAACCGCATCGACGGCATCAGCAAGGAACTGGAGGGGTTCCGGTCTGCCGTTCAAGGCAGCGACGATCAACAGGAGCAAGTCAAATATCGTCCGATTATCGCCCGCGGCCGCGAGCTGAACAAAAAACTCAGCGCAATTAAGGACGCCATCTACAATCCGAATATTCAGCACAACGTCTCTGAGGATGATATTCACGAGCTTACCGACTTCCATGGCCAGCTCAACCGGTTGGTCTTCGAGGTTGGCGGAGCTTATGGCGAAGCGCCAAACGAATTGTTGCGCCAGCAAATGGCGGAGTTGTTTACAAAAGCGGACGCAACGATCAAGCAGTACAACGATGCTCTGCACACGGACATCGCCGAATACAATAAAGCCGCAGGGTCAGCGGGAGCGCCCGGAGTTTTTGGGGGCAGCCCCATTGCGGTGAAATCGGTGAAGTAGAGCGGCCGTATTTTTTGGCTCACGCCGGGCCGGTGATTTTTTGCCGGTCTGGCGTGAGTTTTTCCTCGCAGCCGGCAACGAAGTCCGGTTCAGGGGAAGTGCGTTCGTCCTGCCCCGGCGCAACCGCGGAATTTGCGTTTTTTAGCTTGCCCGCGACAGCACAATGATGGCGAGGATCAGGACCGCGATTCCGCCATACATGATTTGCAGCGGACGCTTACCGGAGCCTTTCCATTCTCCCGTCAGGACGCCCCAGATGCTCGCAGTAATAACGATCAGGGACATAAACAGCGGCCAGCCGAGCACCGTGCCCAGCAAACCCAGATCTCCCGCCGCGATGCCGTACATCAGCGTGCTGCCAAACCAAAAAACCGCCATGATTCCCGCAAGAATGTAGTAGCTCCCCGTAGCGTGTTTTGTGAAACGGTTTCCGGTGCGATTCTTGCGGACCAGATAAATGCAATAAATCAAATTCGGAATCGCGCCTGCGAGCATCAGCGGCAGCCAGATGGCGTTCGGCGCCCACTGCTTTGAGGCGCCCGATCTTTCCGCGGCTTCCAGCAACGCGGGCCCGGACGTGAATCCGATATTAACAAGCGCGGAGCCAACGCCGCTGATGACGCAGTAAAGGAGTCCGCGCATAACCGAAGCTTTATTGGAATCAAGTGATTGCCCCTGTGCCGCTTCGCGGCGGCGGCCCGCGGCGGCGCAAATGCCCACGCCTACGATAACGAGCGTTACTCCGCCGAGCACCTCGAGCCCCGCCGTGGTAAAAATCTGCTCGCGATGCGAACGGATCAGCGGTACCACGCTGCCGACCGCGGCTGAAATCCCGAGGATCACCGAAAAAGCCAGTGCGATTCCCACTGATTCCACCGCGAGACCAAAAAACACTTGCGAAATTCCCCAGCCCGCGCCGCACGCGGCAACGGTGACAATCACGTCGGATGCGACGCTCGCATATACCGCGTGCAATTCGGGAACGGTTGCCAGCGTCATCACCGGCGGAAAAATCACCAGCGCCCAGATGGTCCACACCAGCCAAGTGTTTTCCCAAGCCCATTGCCGCGTGAACTTCATCGGGAGCGTGAAACTACCGTTCATCACTCCGGCAATAACCAGCAGGATGATTCCAGCCACTGCGTTATCCATGAAGTTTTTCTCCGGTTAGGGATTTGGCCGCGTCAGCCGTGCAAGCGGCGAAAGTATACACGCGTTCGCGAACGCTCGCGCTATCATATGCGCCCGCGGGAGGTGGACAGGAAAATATGCCAGCGAAGGAACCAATTTATCTCGGAATCGACATCGGAGGAACAAAAGTGGCCGCGGGATTGGTAACGCGCGCGCGGAGAAATTCTATCGAAAGTGCGCATGCCCATGTCGAGCGGCGGAAGCGAAGCGGAAGGATTGGACGCGGTCGAACGCGCCATCGCCGCGGCATTTGAAAGCGAACCGAAACGCCGCGCATCCGTCGCGGCAATAGGCATCAGCAGTCCCGGTCCTCTTGATCCGCGAAAGGGAATCATCATCAATCCTCCGAATCTTCCCTGCTGGCACAATTTTCCGCTTGCGGCAAAAGTTCAGCGGCTGCATTGCATTCCGACACTTGTCGACAACGACGCGAATGCCGCCGCGCTGGCCGAGGCGATTTGGGGCGCGGGCCGCGGATACGAGTCCGTGTTTTATGCAACGCTGGGAACAGGAATCGGCACGGGCGTGATTCTTGGAGGGCAGATTTATCACGGACGCACGGGGGCAGCGGCGGAAGGAGGACACGTTTCGATCGATTATCACGGCCCGAAATGCGCGTGCGGCAAACTTGGATGCATTGAAGCGCTCGCGGCGGGCCCTGCGGTGGCTAAGCGCGCGCGAGAACGGCTGGCGAGCGGCGGCGCTGGCAGCGAAAAACTCTTGGCGCTCGCAGGCGGAAATCCGGAATTAGCGACGGCGGAAATGGTGAGTGCCGCGTGGCGCGCGGGTGACAAATTGGCGGCGTCGATTTTGCAGCAGACCGCCGATTTGCTGGCGATTTGGCTGGGCAACATAGTGGACATGTTCGAACCCGACGTAATTATTTTTGGCGGCGGAATGGGCGAGTTGATGTCCGAGTGGTTCGGCCGCATTCGCGAGCAGCTTCCCGCATGGACGATCAATTCGCGTTGCAAGGAAATTCCGTTTGTGCGTGCGCGCTATGGAGAAGATTCCGGAATCGCCGGCGCCGCCGCGCTCTGCCTTTCAGCCAAGAACGCAAAGCCGCGAACCATTGCGCGGGGCAAAAGAAGGCGCAGGTAAGTGGGCGAGCGCGATCGTGGAATCGCTTCTGCATCCGACAACACCTCGCGCATTGTCACACACGCGAGCCCGCAGTGTTTTCCGCTGACGCTCGTTCCATGTCATATTAGAATATTGTTGTGCGCATCTAAAAGTTCGTGAACACTGCATGAAAGCTCAACGTCTAGTTCTCTCCGCTCTATTGGTACTGCTGCTTTTGGCCGCGGCCGGTCTGGTGCTGACCAATCCCTGGACGAATGGCGTTTCGAAACTGGCCGCAAAACAATCGTCCGCGGAAACGTTGGTCGATCAGGGTCCGCTCCAAACCGCACAGCAATTGGCCAAATTCGGCAGTGACGTCAGACGAACAGCAATACGCGGGAGCGGCGCTGCGGCTTGCGGACCATGAAGTGGACATGGCCTTCGATACCGCGCTGCGCGAAGCCACTCGCAATACGCTGCCCCTTAGCCCTGAAGCAAAAACGCTACAGGTGCGCATCGAACGACGCCAGGCCCGCGTGGACGAGGAGAAGGCCAATATCGCGCGGCTCACCGAGTTGGTTGCGAAAGCTCCGGCGAGGAGAAAGGACGCGCTCCAACAGGAATTGACGCTGGCCCAGGCGCAAGAATCCCTCGACGAAGACGAACTGGGAGATGCGCATCAGGATTTCGTTCGCGCCGGCGGAGATCCGCGAAACAAGATTCAGCAGGCGCTGCAGCAGCACGAGCAATCCGTAGCGGATCTCGACAAGGGAATCATAACGTTCGCAACCAGCAGTTATGCAGATATCGACTGAACAGACCACGGCGCGCAATGTGCTCGAGAACTCCGCGCGTGGAGATCGCTCAACGCTAAAAAGCTGCAAATCGATTCGGCGGGCCAAGAAGCACTGCAACGCGCGAGCGCATTCGCGCAATCGCACGACGCGCTCGAAAAAAAATCCAAGCGCAGCAAAATCCCAGTCCAGCGGCACAACCAGGGAACTCCGCAACGGCCGCAGCACTTCCAACCTTTCCGGCCGGCAATGCGACTACAACGACCGCTGAGCTCGCGCGCGTTCACAAGCTGAGCGATGAACAAAAGACACTGGCGGGGTTGGACGTGCGGATCGAAAACGAGCAAACGCTCGCCGGAATTTACGGCAAATGGAGCGCGCTCGTTTTCAGCCGCGAACGCATGTTTCTCCGCGAACTACTGGAATCGGTGTTCTGGATTTTGGTGATTGCGGTTGTCGTTTCTCTTTCGGATCTGCTGGTGAGCGGATTTTTTTGAAGCATGTTCCTGACCGCAAGCGTTTTCTAACGCTGCGCTCCGTCATCATGGTTTCGACGCGCGTGCTGGGGATAATTCTGGTTCTGCTTGTGATTTTCGGGGTCCCGAGCCAGTTCGCAACAGTTCTGGCTCTGGCGGGCGCGGGCTTGACCGTGGCGTTGAAGGATTTCATCGTGGGGTTTTTCGGATGGTTCGTTCTGATGGGCAGCAATGGAATTCGCCCCGGTGATTGGGTGGAGATCAATGGTGTGGGCGGCGAAGTCCTTGAGGTTGGGCTGTTGCGGACAGTGCTGCTCGAGACGGGCGATTGGTCGGACGCGGGCCATCCGACGGGGCGCAAAGTGACGTTCGTGAACAGTTTCGCGATCGAAGGCCACTATTTTAATTTTTCCACATCGGGCCAGTGGATGTGGGATGAGTTGCAAGTGGATATTCCCGGGGACCAAGACCCGTATCCGATCGCCGACGAAATCAAAAAGATCGTCGCGAAGGAAACGGACGCGAATGCGCGCGTGGCCGAAAAGGAATGGGAACGCGTAACGCTGTCTCATGGTTCCACCGCGTTCAAGGCGGAACCGGCGATGAATCTGCGGCCGAAGAACGGCGGAGTCAGCGTGGCGATCCGCTACATCACGCGAGCCAATGAGCGCCACGAATTGCGCGCGCGTCTATATCGCTCCGTGCTCGAACTTCTGCACGGTAAGAAAATTCCGCAAGCCGCCGGAGCGTTTGTTTCGCAGCCAGTCCCCGAAGCCAAGTAAGTTTTCTCGGCTGCAGAAATTGTTTTGGTGAGGACGCGTGCCTGCCGGTGCGCAGTGAGCGCTCGCAATCTTTCCGACGCGGCGTTCAGCGGGTGAGCCAGGAGCGGGAGCGGATTGTGAAGAAGGCGTAAGGGAAAATCCAGAAAAGGGTGAAAAAACCGAAGTAGGCGTAGAGGATGCCATAGAGAAAATCCATGGAACGCTCACTGCGCAGGAAATAAAGCATGTTGAAGAAGGACATGATGCCGATGACCGTGAGCAAACGGAGAATCATAAACGGCTTTCCGAAGGCGAGATAGATGAGAAGAAACAGGACCGCGTAATTTACAGGGTAACGCAGATTCGTAATCAGGCGTTCGCACAGGGCGATGCAGCGCGGAACGAGCGGGCGTTTCCACACGATTGACTGGAAGCGAATCTCCTCGCGGATGTAGCTGCGATCCCATCGCAGGAACATCTTGCAGAGTTTGGAGTAAGTTTCGGGCGCAACCGTATGGACCACGGCGGAACGCTGGTACACGGTGTGGAAGCCAGCTTCCAGGATGAAATTAGTGAGCGCGCGATCTTCGCCATACGTGCATGGGACACCCCAAAAGGTTTGCGCCGACCAGCGATCGAGAACGCTGCGGACGACTGAAGTCCGGTAGGCGGTGAGCGCGCCGGGACAGCAGTACACGGTGCGATAAGATGACTCGACGGCGCGCAGAAGATCGAACGAAAGAATGAAGCGAACGTGCAGCATGCGCGGGATAAGTCCATGACGGCGGTTATAAACGGCTACTTTGCCAGCGACAGCTCCGATTTCGGGATTGCGGAAGGGTCCAGCGACCGCGAGGAGGGCGCCAGGTTCAATGGCGCTGTCAGAATCGATGGTCACGAGGACCTCGCCGCGCGCCTTGGTGAAACCCTCCGCGAGCGCTTCTCTTTTTCCGCGGTTCTTTGCGAAGCGTATGGGAGTGATCCTGCCGGGAAATTGCAGGGCTGAGCGATTGATGTAGCTCCAAGTATCGTCCGTACTGCCGTCGTCAATCACCATGATTTCCAAGCGGTCCCTGGGATAAATGGCCAAAGCCACGGAGGCGATCGACTTCATGACCATGGCACCTTCGTTGTACGCGGGGATAATTACGGTCATGCGGGGCGCGTGGTCAAACGAAGCGGAAGGGAAGGGACGATAGCGCAGCCAAAAAATGGTGCGGAAACCGAGAAGGAGAGTGCCCATGATCGTCCAGAGCATCGTGGGACGAACGATGAAGCGCATCCATCGGTGCTGGTCTGCCGCGGCCAGCAAGGGATCGAAAGCGGCGTTATGGTAGACCTCATAAACAAGCAACGCGAAACCAGCCAGGATGACAACGGTTAAAATCCAATCCCAGTGGTCGCGAGCCTCTTCCCGGGCGATTTCGTGTGAAAAGGCCTCAGCTTTTTCGATGGATATCGGGTCGAGGGTATCCGCAAGGATCGGAGGTTCCCCGATAGGATTGTCGACAACGATTTTTGCGGCTGAGCCGGGTTCCATTATCGGTTGTGTCGCCAAGGCATACTTCGGTGAAGAACCCGAAGTAAAATCTTAGGCCATCGCTGGAAGGACTGCAAGCGCCCGTGCTTTGGCACCAAGTGTTCGATTCTCGGGAAGAGGCTGCGGTTGCACCCGATCAGGATTGGTTACGCAGCAGGCACGCAGGAACTGCCGAGCACAGGAGTGCTGTGTTAGTCTCAAATGACGCCCATGTCCATGCAAATCCTCAAGGGAAAAACATTACTCGACCGGAGTTTTCAGGCGGGCATCACGCTGAAGGGACTCGACGGGTTGCTCGAAATTCTGGGCGGCTTTTTATTCCTGGGGCGCAACCCGGATCGGGTGAACGCGATTGTGGCCGCGATCACGCGGCGCGAACTTTTGACCGATCCGCACGATTTCATCGGCACGCATCTGCTGCACGCTTCGCAAGCGGTAATGGGCGAGGCGCGTTATTTCTATCTTTTTTATCTCGTGTCGCATGGTGTGGCGAAAGTGATTCTCGTGGTTGCGCTATGGCTGAATCGAATGTGGGCGTATCCGGCGATGATCATCATGCTGGTAGCGTTCATCGTGTACCAACTCTACCGCATGACGTTCGCACCGTCGTGGTTTCTGGTACTGCTGACGCTTTTTGACGCGGCAATTATCTGGCTGACGTGGGCGGAATTCAGGGAGCAGCGGCGGCTAAAGACGGAAAGGGCGGGAGAGCCAGGCGCGAATTTGAAACCGCGCTAGCTTTCCCGCCGCGATTTACAAAACTCTACCAGATCCGGCACACCTCATTCGGCGGCCGCACCATGGGGTCGCCAGGCTTGCAATCGAATGCCTGCCGGAAGGCGGCCATATTTGACGGCGGGGCGATGGCGCGGAAGCGGTCGAGGGGGTGTGGATTTGTTTTTGCCAGCAGCAGCTCCAGTTGTGGGCGTTCACTGGCGGCCCAGGTTCGCGCCCAGGCAAGATAGAAACGCTGTACCGGAGTAAAGCCGTCGATCTTCCTGTCGGACTGCCCCTCGGGCGTTTTTTGAAAGGCCTTGAGAGCGATAGTCAAGCCGCCCAGGTCGGCGATGCTTTCGCCGAGAACGAGTTTGCCGTTTTCATGCACGCCGGGTTGAATTTCATAGCCGTCGAACTGATGTTCGACACATTCGGCGCGCGCCTGGAAATTCTTCAGATCTTCGGGCGTCCACCAATCGCGCAGATTGCCCTGAGCATCGAACTTTCTGCCCTCATCGTCGAAGCCGTGGGTCATTTCATGGCCGATGACGGCGCCGATTCCGCCGTAATTCAAGGCATCGTCCGCCTTGGGATCGAAAAAGGGCGGCTGGAGGATACCGGCGGGGAAGACGATTTCATTCATTGACGGACTGTAATAAGCATTGACGGTCGGCGGCGTCATACCCCATTCGGTGCGGTCCACGGGCTTGCCGATTTTCGCCAGCTGATAATGGAATTGGAATTCGTGTCCGCGGAAAAGATTATCGACGTAGGGGCCGCGATCAACCTTGTATGCGGAATAGTCGCGCCACTTATCGGGATAGCCGACCTTGAGCATGATGTGACTTAATTTATCAAGAGCCTGCCTTTTCGTGTCCGGGCTCATCCAGGGAAGTGTTTCGATGTCGTCGTGCAAGGCATTCACGAGATTGTGAACCATCTTGAGAGCCGCCTCTTTGGCTTCTGGCGGAAATGCGCGAGCCACATACTTTTGGCCAAGGGCTTCGCCGAGCTGGCGGTCAGTGGATTGAACACAACGCTTCCAGCGCGGCTGCAACTGCTTAGCTCCGGTCAGGGTTTTGCCGAAGAAATTGAAGTCCTCGTCGACGAACGGGGAAGAAAGAGCGGGCGCGGCGGCAGACACCAAATGCCAGCGGAGGTAAATCTTCCAGTCGGGCAGAGGAGTGGAAGTCAATTGCGCGTTGAGGCTCTTGAAAAATTCCGGTTGGCCCACGTTGATTTCTTTCACGTCCGGATAGCCGATGTCGCTGAGATAGGCTCTCCAGGAGAAAGCCGGAGTTAGCAACTGAACGCCCGCAAGATCCATTTTGTGATAATGAGATTCCGGATTGCGCATTTCGACGCGGGTCATTGAGACTTTGGCGAGGCTGGTTTCGATGTCCATCACGGTGTGTGCTTCTTGCGCCGCGACCGCCGGGTCATCGCCAATCAACTTGAACATGTTGGTTACATGTTGTACGTATTCGGCGCGGATTTTTTGGGAACGCTCATCGGGATTCAAGTAATAGTCGCGATCGGGCAAGCCGAGGCCGCCCTGAAAGGCTGCGCCAATTTCCTGGGAGCTGTTCTTGTAGTCCTGCGTAGAGCCAAAGCGGAAAAGGACTCCGACGCCGTCTCCCTGCAGGCGGGCGACTTCGGCTTCGAGCTGCTGAATGGTGGCGATGCCGTTGATGCGCTCGAGCTCCGCGTCGAGAGGATGGATGCCCGCTTTTTCGACGGCATCGGCGTCCATGCAACTGGCGTAGTAATCGCCGATTTTCTGTTCGTTCGAACCGGGCGCGGCGCTGCGGTCGGCGGCTGCTTCGTCAAGAATTTGATGAAGCACGTCCTGATTGCGGTTGGCAAGATAATTAAAGGTTCCCCAGCTCGAGTACTCGGGAGGAATGGGATGCTTTGCCACCCAGCCACCGTCGGCGAATTGGAAGAAATTCACGCAGGCGTTCGCGGAGCGGTCGAGATCGGCGGGATCGAGGCCGTGAGCTTCAGTTCCCGTTGATGACGATGCGCCCTGGCCTGAAACGCCGCCGGTGGCAGCGCTCCGAATGAGGCAGTAGGGCGCGGCCGTGGCCGTTGCTTGGCTCGGCATTTGGGCGAAAAGAGATAGCGGCACAAGCAATAACAATGCGGCAAAACCAACATTACGCAGAATGCGCATAAAACATTCCACCCCCGAAGTAAGTGAACTGATGTTGACTCGACTAACTATGTTGACCCGAAGCTACGCGCGAAAGCATATTCGAGCATCAGAGCCAAGTCAAACAAGCTATTGGGATAGGACGCAAAGAGCGCACGGCGAGTTTCACACCGATTCTTCTTGCAGCAGGAACCGGACGGAGCAGGATTAGCAAGCGTGCGCGCCAAGCGGGGAGAAGAGAATCTGAGTCGGTTTTGTGCCTTGCGCGCACGTTGATGCAAGCGCCGTACCACGAGGGAGCGGTTTCATATAAAATGGTGAGATTGCGCGCGCGGGTGGTTGACACCGTGTGGCCTGTTGAGGGAATTCATGATCCTGGACACAAACGAGATTCAGAAGATCCTGCCGCATCGTTACCCGTTCCTGATGGTGGACGCGATCATCGAGATGGAACGGCTGAAGCGCATCGTGGGAATCAAGAACGTAACGATCAACGAGCATTTTTTCGCGGGCCATTTTCCCGGGCAGCCAGTGATGCCTGGCGTGTTGATTGTGGAATCGATGGCGCAGACGGGAGGTTTTTTGCTGCTCCAAGAAATACCGGAGCGCGAAAGCAAGCTGCTCTATTTCGTGGCGATTGACGAGGCCCGCTTCCGACGGCCCGTGGTGCCCGGAGATCAATTGCGCATCGAAGTGGACGTGGTTTCGTGGCGCACAACTTTCTGCAAGCTGGCGGGCAAGGCGTTTGTGGGCGACGAACTGGCCGCGGAGGCCACGCTGATGTGCAAGACGGTGAACCGCAATCCATGAGCGAGATTGACGCGCGCGCCAGCGTTTCGTCCAGCGCCCGAATCGGCGACGGGACGCGCATCGGTCCATTTGCTGTGATTGGCGACGAGGTTGAATTGGGCGCGGGCTGCGTGGTTGAAGCGCATGGCGTGATTCACGGTCCGGCGCGCATTGGACGCGAGAATCGATTCTGTTCGTTTACCGTGATAGGCGGCGACCCGCAGGATTTGACGTATGCGGGAGAGCGCGTGGCGCTCGAAATCGGCGATAAGAATCTGTTTCGAGAGTTCGTCACCGTGAGCCGCGGCACGAAAAAGGGCGGCGGAACCACGCATATCGGCAGCCACAACATGTTCATGGCGTATGCGCACGTGGCGCATGATTGCCACGTTGGTGATCACACGATTTTCGTGAATGGCGCGACGCTGGCGGGGCACGTGACGATCGAGGATCACGCGACGGTGGGCGCGTTCTGCACGGTGCACCAATTTTGCCGCGTGGGGCGTTACGCTTACATCGCGGCGCTGACAGCGATCACGCAGGATGCGCCGCCGTTTTCGAAAGTGGTGCAGGCGCGCGACGTGCGTTGCTTCGCCGTGAATTCCATTGGCCTGGAGCGTCAGGGCTTCAGCCGGGAACGCATCCAAACGATTGAGCGCGCGTACCGGTTGCTGCTGCGGTCGAAGCTGAACACGACGCAGGCTGTTGAGCGCATGCGCGAGACGCTCAACGGCTCGGAAGATGTTTCCGAGCTGATTCGCTTCATCGAAGCGGCCGAGCGCGGGCTGATTAAGTAGACGAGCGATGGCGCCGCAAAACGAAATTCCCTCGACGGCCGGCTGGGGACTGATCGCCGGCAACGGAAAATTTCCATTCCTGGTCCTAGAAGGCGCCCGCAGTCGCGGCATTGAAATGATTGTGGTTGCGATACGCGAGGAGGCATCGCCGGACCTGGAGCGTGTTGCGCCGCGATTGCATTGGGTGAGCCTCGGCGAATTGAGCCGCACGATCGAGTTGCTTCACAAGGAGGGCGTGAAGCAGGCGGTGATGGCCGGGCAGGTGAAACACAACAAAATCTTCAGCGCGATCCGGCCCGACTGGAAACTCGCGAAGCTGCTGCTATCGCTGCCGAAAAAAAATACGGATTCGCTGATTGGCGCGGTGGCGGCATTGTTCGAAGAGGAAGGCATCCACTTGGTGGACTCGACGGCTTTTCTGGCACCGTTGTTGCCCGAACCGGGAGTGCTGACGCGCCGGAGGCCCGACGAAGCGGAGTCGGCTGACATTGCCTACGGCCGCGAAGTAGCGCAGCGGCTGGCGGAAATGGATCTGGGACAAACCGTGGTGATTTGCGATCGCGCGTGCGTGGCCGTGGAAGCGATGGAGGGCACGGACGAAACCATCGCACGCGCGGCGCGTCTTACAGACGGGAAGCGTTTGGTGGTGGTAAAGGTCAGCAAACCCGGACAGGACATGCGTTTCGATGTGCCTGTGGTTGGCCTGCGGACGATTGAAGTAATGAAGGGGTCGAATGCGACGGCGCTGGCGGTGGACGCGGGACGGACGCTTTTGTTTGATCGCGAGAAATTGATGGCCGCGGCGGACGAGGCTGGCATTGCGATTGAGGCGTTTACACCCCTCGGCGTGAAACAAGCATCCGATAGGGTTGCGGCGGAGAAAGGGAAGCGGTGAGCGACAAGAAGATACGTGTAGGAGTGGTTGGCGTCGGGGATTTTGGACGCAATCACGTGCGCGTGTTTCACGAGCTTCCCGGCGCTGAACTTGTGGGAATTCATGACGCTGATCCGGAGCGCTCGCGGCAAATCGCGGCAGAATTCGGCACGCAAGCGTTCTCGGAAATGGGCCAATTAGCCGAGCAGATCGATGCGGCGAGCGTTGCGGTGCCCACGGTTCTTCATGCGCGAATCAGTTCGGAGCTTTTGCAGCGCGGCGTCGATGTGCTGGTGGAGAAGCCCATTGCGTCTTCGCGCGCGGAGGCCGACGGCCTAATCGCGACAGCGAAAACTGCCGGGCGCATCCTGCAAGTGGGCCATTTGGAACGATTTAATCCCGCCGTTGTGGCGGTGCAGAAAATCGTGACGCGGCCGCTGTTTTTCGAGGTGCACCGATTGGGAGTTTTTTCGCCGCGCAGCCTGGATGTGGATGTGGTGTTCGACGTGATGATTCACGATCTGGATATTTTGCTTTGGCTCGTCGACTCTCCCGTACGCGACATTCATTCCGTGGGTATTCCCGTATTGACTGAGAAAGTGGACATCGCGCATGCACGCATTGAATTCGAGTCGGGCGCGGTGGCGAATCTGACCGCGAGCCGCGTCTCCACAGAACGCGTGCGCAAATTGCGCTTTTTCCAGGCGCGCGAGTATATTTCCGTCGATTACACGCGCCAGGACGTAACGCGCATCCGCGTGACGGGCGAGGGTTCTGAGCCGGCGATTGATTTTGAAAAATTGCCGACGCAGCCTGAAGAGCCGCTGAGGGCGGAATTGCGCGCCTTTGTCTCCGCAGTACGCGAACGCACAGTGCCGCTGGTGGATGGCGAGGCAGGGCGGCGAGCGCTCGACTTGGCTGACCGCGTAATGGCGGGGATTTTGGAACATGCACGTCGCGTGAAACCGGAGCTTGCGACAGCCCCGCATACAAGATGATCCCCCGGACCCTGGTTCCGCTGAAGATTTCGCGCGTCGATCCCAACGCACCACCAGAAAACGGCACGCGACGGAGTTCGCAGCTTGATTCGCGCATTGTGGTTCCGTCGGGGCCCTCCACAGCGCCGCTTGATACTCGCACGGCCATCCCGTTGCACCTGCCGCTGGATGTTCTTTCGAGCCGCATTCTGATTCCCCGCGACATGCCCGTGAAACAGATGGACCCTTCCGCCACGACGATCCCTTCGCATGTGCCGATGGCGGTGCTCGAAACGCGCGTGGTCGTGCCTCAGGAGGCGGTGCTTGAGGAGTCGTTTCGCCCGGTGGCTCCAGCGCCATTGCCGGAGGGAGTTTTCGACGACATCATCGAGCGGGATCTTTTTAACACCGGCGAAGTTAATTTATTGGCGTCTCCCGAGGATGCCAGAAAGCGGGATTGGAGTTGGCTGGCGCGGTCGTTTTCGTTGCTCGTACACGTGGGTGTGATTCTGCTGATTTTGTTCGCACCAAAACTTTTTACGTCCAATGCCCCGGCGCAACAAGTGGAGATGGCTCGGGAGCAATTGTCAAATGTGTTTCTTCCACCGTCGGTGAAGAATGTGCCGAGGGAGCGCCCGCCGGCGGAGCGGCCCAGCGCGCGGATGCGGTTGGATCCCAGGGTACTGAAAAAGCTGCTGCCTACACCGCAGCCGCCCGCTCCTGAGCCGATGGCGGGACCGAAGACTCCAGCGCCTCCTCAGCCGGAGCCATCGCGCGCCGCGCAACCGCCCGCTTCGCAGCCGGCAAAGCCCGCGCCTGCGTTCAAATCGCTTTCGCAGTTGGAGAATCCATCGCCGAAGTCGAATCAGAAACTGAATTTGGATCTTCCGCGTCTTTCTCCCGGCCGCGCGTTGCAGGAGAATGCCGAGCAAGCTTTGCAACATCGCAGCAGCTCGACTTCCGCCGTTTTCTCCGAGCCAATGCCTCAAGGTCCGGGTGTGCCTCCGCCCAGCGGGGTGGGAGGCCAGGGATTGCTCGGGAGTGGAGTGCAAATCCTGACGCCGACCGAAGGAGTTGATTTCTCGAATTATCTTGCGCGGTTGCTGGCGCGCGTGAGGCAGAACTGGATCTCCGTGATGCCGATTTCGGCGCGCATGGGCGACAAGGGCGTGGTGATCATGCAATTCCACATCATGCGCAATGGCAATATGCCGAACAGCGAGCCGGCGCTGGTGCGTACGTCGGGCAAAGAGCCTCTGGATCGTGCGGCCGGCGCGGCACTGACGGAATCGAATCCCTTCGAGCCCCTTCCTCCGGCGTTCACGGGTCCATACATCGAACTGCGAATCGCCTTCCTTTACAACCTGCCCCTAGACTATAACTTCAACCAGTGAAACTGAATCGTCCTCAAGTCTTGGGCGCGTTGCTGCTGGCCTTGGCCGTGCTGATTTATCTGCTCGTGCGTTACAGAGCGTTCGGGGGATGAATGCGCAGCGCCGTCTCGTTGTGATTGTCGGACCGACAGCCTCCGGCAAATCGGCGCTGGCGATTGCGCTGGCGGAGCAGTTGGGCGGAGAAGTGATCGCGTGCGATTCCACGCAGGTGTACCGCTATTTTGATATTGGCACGGGCAAAGTCCCGGAAACGGAGCAGCACGGAATTCCGCATCATCTGGTGGATTTGGCGGAGCCGAACGAAATCTTCACCGCGGGAGAGTATCGTCGCCGTGCCTTGGAAACCCTCGACACGATCTGTACGCGCGAGAAATTGCCCATTTTGACGGCCGGCACAGGGCTTTACTTACGTGCACTATTGGAGGGCTTGGCGGACGCGCCAACGCGCTCCGAGAAAGTCCGCGGTCGATTGCGTCAGCGGTCTGCGGGACGCGGGCCAGATTATCTGCACAGGATTTTGGCGCGGCTGGACCGGGAATCGGCCTCGCGGATCGAGCCTGCGGATGCGCAAAAGGTAATCCGGGCCATTGAAATTCGCCTGCTGTCGGGCGAGCCAGCCAGCACGCTTCACCAGCGTGGCAGAGCCGGCCTTGAAGGCTATCGTGTGATCAAAATTGGCCTGATGCCTCCGCGCGCGGCGCTTTACCAACGTATTGAACAGCGCGTGAATCTGATGCTGGAATCGGGATGGCTGGGCGAAGTAAAACGACTGTTAAGTCAGGGGATAGCTCCAACGACAAAACCATTCGGATTTCTGGGCTACGCACAGCTCCGGGACGTTCTGGGTGGCAAGATGGAACTCGGAGAAGCCGTCCGGCAGATTCAACAGGCGACTCGGCGCTACGCCAAAAGGCAGATTACATGGTTTCGCAAAGAGCCGGACGTGTTGTGGATTGAGAGCTTCGGCGATGATTCTGTGGCCCAGGCAGAGGCGTACAGGCTTATCGCAGCGGGCAATCAGATCCATACCCAATGGCATTGACCGAAGGCAGTTCGTCTTGTACCCTAACGCTCCATACGATGGCGTATGGGCAAGGGAGACTTTCGATGCCAACTCGTCGGGACCATGGCACGCAGCTGGAGCGTTCGGATTGGATTCACGCGGCAATGGGGGTTCTCGCCCGCGATGGCAGAGAGGCTGTTCGTGTCGAAAACCTTGCGAAAAAGCTGGGAATCAGCAAAGGAAGTTTTTATTGGCATTTTCGCGACAGAGACGATTTACTCGAGGCGATGCTGGACGCTTGGGAATCCGGCGAAGTCGATTGGAATGTCGATGAGCGCGAGGTTCACCGTGACCCAGCGGGGCGATGGGCGAGCGTGGTGGAACTGCTCTCGCGCGAGACGCAGCGGAATTTAGATGTGGCGATTTTTTCCTGGGCGCGCGAAGACGAAAAAGTGGGGCGCCGCGCGAGTGAGATTGAAAAACGGCGAGCGGCTCACCTTCGAGAAGTCTTTCGGGAAATCGGTTTCACGCGGGCGCAGGCGGAGGAATGGTCCGAAACGGCCATGCTGGTTTACGTGGGATGGGTGGACCGAGCCACGCGAGACGCAGCGTTTCGGGAATCGGGTCCCTCGCTGGCGGAAGTCCTTTCGCGTTTTGTGCTGGCGGCCTCATGCCTTGCGAGCCAGGAAGCGTTCCAGCAATAGCAGCGGGAAAGCGTATAATGATTCGAGCATGACTCAAAAGCCCAGGGCATTCCCGCCGCTCATTACTCGAAACGAATGAAAGCCGCCTCTCCGCTGGACAATTCGGAGCGTGTATTGCTGGTCGGCGTTGCGCTGAAGCGTGGGACGCGTGCAGGCGCAATCTCGAGCGGCGCCGCGGGACGGGAATCGCTTGTCGAGCTCGAGGAATTGGTGAACAGCGCGGGTGCGAAGGTTGTGGGCAGCCGGCTGCAAATGCGCGATACGCTCGATTCTGCGACGCTCGTGGGTAGCGGCATGCTAGCCGAATTGAAGCTCGAAGCAGAACGCCTCGACGCGGGGCTGATCATCCTTGACCGTAATCTTTCGCCCGTCCAACACCGGAACATCGAGCGCGGTACCGGTTGCCGAGTCATCGACCGCACGCAATTGATCCTGGACATTTTCGCGCGCCACGCGCACAGCCGCGAGGGGCAACTCCAGGTCGAACTTGCGCAGCTCAATTATCTGCTGCCACGGCTCGCCGGAAGCAAGCGCGAACTTTCGCGACTGGGTGGCGGGATCGGGACGCGCGGGCCTGGCGAGCAAAAACTCGAAACCGACCGGCGGAGGATTCGCGAGCGCGTCGGAAAAATTGAGTGTTCCATCGAAACGGTGCGGAGGCAGCGGGCGTTGCGACGCAGGGCGCGGCAAGCAGTCCCTCTTGGCACTGTGGCGCTGGTGGGATACACGAATGCGGGGAAATCGACGCTGTTCAATGCGTTGACGCATGCTGAAGTGCTCGTCTCGCCAAAGATGTTCGCGACTCTCGATCCTACAATTCGGTCCGTGCGCCTGCCTTCGCGGAGACGCGTTCTGCTGTCGGACACAGTGGGATTCATCCGCGATCTTCCGGCTGACTTGATTGCGGCTTTTCGCGCGACGCTTGAGGAAGCGCAAGAATCGGCGCTGATTGTGCATGTGACCGACATTTCGAATCCATTGCACGCGGAACAGGATGCCGAAGTGGAGAAGGTGCTCCAGTATCTGGGCGTCGCGGAACGTCCGCGGCTGCGCGTGTTCAACAAGGTGGACCGCCTTGCCCCCGAGGAATTCGAGGCGTTTCAAAAATCTGACGGAGGCAATCTGCTTCACGGCAGCGATTACTTGCCGGGCAGGAATCATTATCCGAGTGTATTTGTATCCGCGCATACAAGGCAAGGACTGGACGAATTACTCCGGCGCATCGACGAAGCCATGCCGGTGGATCCGATTGTTGCGCGACGGTTGAACGTACCACTTGCGAATGGCCGCGAACTGGCCATGATCTATGCCTGCGGACGCGTGCTGCGTTCGGAAGTGCAGGACGGCCACATTTGTCTCGACGCGGAGCTTCCTGAGTCGCTGGCGGCGCGGCTCGAAAATTTTTGCGAGCCTCCTGAAACTGGACAGGGCAGCATTCAGGCGCGGGGTGAGGAATCAACTCCTCTGAAGGAGTGATATTACTTCTAAGTGAATTAGCGTGACGGTTTAAGGATATGAGCCCAGTGCCGATGATGCTGTGGAAATCATTGTGGAAATTGCGCTTACGGAAACCAGATTGTGGATTTTAGTCCAATCGAAGTTGTGTGGACGTGTCCGGCATGATCCCTCTCTAACCGACGTTAATGCATGCACTTAGGTCCATCGCGCCGATTTTTGCACAGGGATAATGCTATTTGTGTCCATGCCAGTGTCATTGTGGCAATTTGCACAAGGAGCGCGTCTGAAGAAACCAAAAGGTAAATACACCGTTTTCAGGTTCGCCGTTTCGAGCATGTTGAAAACTCCAATAAAACACGCAAATATCGAGCGCATTCCTTTTCAAGAGACTCCATAGCAGATCAGGACAAAAGCAGATGCCGTTCACTATTTTGTTGTGAGCGCAAATTCGCGGGTGCATGCGTTGACTCCGCTGCAAGGGCGCACTATAGTGGGCAGCATAACCTGCGACCAACGTAGCTGGCTGCGGGGCCGTATGGGCCGAGGCCGAAATGAATCTCCCCAACAGCCTGACGATTCTCCGAATTTTCTTTGTGCCTCTGCTTGTGGTCGTGCTGCTGACGCGAGAGCCCAACCTTGAGTTCTGGGGATTCCCATTTCATTTCGAGATCTGGGGCGTTCTGATTTTGGCGGTCGCGGCGGCGACGGACGCCTTCGACGGATATTTTGCGCGCAAACGCGGAGAAATCACCACGCTCGGCATTCTGCTCGACCCTATCGCTGATAAACTGCTGATTTCCGCGGCCTTCATTTCACTCGTCGCGATGGGGCTGGTTCCCGCGTGGATGGTTGTAATCATCATCGGGCGCGAATTCATCGTGATGGGTCTGCGTAATATTGCGTCGGCTGAAGGATTGGTGATTCCCGCGTCGCCGCTAGGAAAGACAAAACTGGTACTCCAGGTGCTGGCTGGTTGTATTGTGATTTTTTCAGCTACGCATCCTTCGTTTCACATGCTGGCGCTGGTGCTGCTGTGGATGGTGGTCATCAGCGCCGTCGTGTCTGCCGTGCATTATTTTTTGATGTTCTGGAACCAGGTGGATGACCGAATCAAGCAGCGGCAAAACATCCAGATCGTTCTGGAACGGAAGAAAAATCCGCAAGATGTGCCGACTCCGTAACGAAGAGAAGAAAATCCTACTGGATATTGCCCGAAAAGCCATAGCGCTGAGTGTTAGCGAAGGGCGGCACCTGGAAGTCACCGAAGCGCGGGAAGGATTAAGCGCTCGCGGCGGGGTGTTCGTAACGATTCGCAAGCGGCGGCGGCTTTGCGGATGCATCGGACGGTTGTCGTCGCTGGAATCGCTTGCCGACGTAGTGGCCCGTTGCGCGGCGGCCGCGGCGACAGACGATCCGCGATTCTCCGGGCAGCGTCCCGATGAGCTGGAGGACCTTGAAATTGAAATATCGATTCTTTCCGCGGTTCAGAGGGCATGTCCTGAAGACGTGGAAACGGGCCTGCATGGGCTGGTGATATCGCGCAACGGTCGCCGAGGCGTGTTGTTGCCGCAAGTAGCGCGGGAGCATAGGTGGTCGCGAGAGCGTTTCCTGGACGAGACCTGTCTCAAGGCTGGGCTCGATGCAAATGCTTGGAAAGAACGCGAGACACACATCGAAATCTTCACCGCAGAGTCATTTTCAGAAGCGGATTTTGCCGGGCGTCCCGAAAATGAGGACGCCGCGGAAAAATGAAGTGGTCATTCGAGCTCGCAGTAATCGCCTTCGTAGATTTGCTTCAGGCTGTAGGTAATGAGGACGGTCGAAGAATTGGGCGACGTCCGCAAAACAATCCCTTCGCCGAGGATTTCGCGCGGCAAGTCTTTCCATGAGTAATGATCGGGCGCCGCGCCGAATCCCTCGACCTCCGTGCCCATGTTCGGCGTTTGGTAAACCAGCGAATTTCCGTTGTCCTGGCGGCGGAAAATGCGGAAGTAATCTCCGACTTTGACGCCCTGACTCGCGCCTAAATTCACATACACGATGCTATTCGCGCCGGATTCCATGGCAAAGTTTTTGCCGGCGACAATCATGGCTTTCTTCTTACCGCTGGGGGGTGCGAAGCGATCGAAATTGGCCTCTTGTTTAAGCGGCGGGGCGGGGCGCTCCTCGAAAGGGAGCACGACATCGCCGCGTTGCAGGTAGTTGCACGCGTCGGTCACTTGCGCGATGGAAACATTCTTGTGCGCGACTACAACTTTCAAACGCCCCTCATCCTCCCAAGGTTGACCCATGGCGTGGAGAAGGCGATCCTGCCAAGTGAAATACTGCATGTGCGTGACGTTGTCGAGGGGTCGCATGACTAGGAAGACGTCTCCTGCCTTCACGCCCTTATCGGAACCCCTGTTGATATAGACGTAATCTCCATCCGAGAAGGTGAGCCTGTAGTTCGCCTCTTCGCCGGAGACAACTTGGACGTTGCGGGACACATGATCCGTCGTGATCATTCCTGAGCAGTAGAGATCTTGCTGGGTGGTTGTCGGTGCAGTTGGGCGATTCCGCAGACCGTTGTCTTGAGCCAGCGCGCCAGCGGATAAGAATGCAAGCGACAAACCAAGTATCACGATATTTCTGCGCATTTCTCTATGCTCCTTGCCTCGCGGTTGCCGGCAGCCCGGCGCGTCCGTTCGATAAATCGACCGTAACAAACAGGCTTGGGAGCGTCAAGGCAATGTCCCATTGCGTTTTACATATTGGGTAACGCATCCTATGGGGCTCGTTGCCTGTACCAAGGGACAGCATGGCGACTGAATCGTTGTTTGGCGAGGACCGAATCTGTGGAGTGGTCGCGGCTACGGCTGCGCGCGAAATGTGGCAGCAACTTCGCGAGGCAGTGCGCGATACGCGAACCGTCGAGCTGCGGCTGGACTGGCTGAAGAGCGAGCAAGAGTTGCAGGTCTTTCTGACTCGGCTGGGACGCGCAAAGTTTAGCCAGAAGGTGATGTTGATCGCAACCTGCCGGCGCGTAGATGCTGGGGGGCATTTTTCGAAGAGTGCGACGAGGCAGCTTGCCGTTTTGCGCCGCGCGATTGCGGCCGGTTGCCAGTGGATTGACTTGGAAATCGAGAGCGTGCAGGCCAGCGCAGGGTTCACTCGCGACCTTTGCATAGCGGAGGCGCGGCGAATTCTTTCGTTCCACGATTTTACCAGGACGCCGAAGAAATCAGAATTAGGCCGATTATCGCGCAAGCTTGAGCGAACTGCGCAAGCGGCTGGTTTTGAAGTGGTGAAAATTGCAACACGCTGCGATTCGATTGGTGAAAGCTTGCGTGTTCTGGCGCTTGCGCACGGCAAGCGGAGTGTAATTACGGTGCCGATGGGAGAAATCGCGACGGCCGCTCGGATATTGATGTTGCGCGAAGGCAGCGCGCTTGCTTACGCGCCCGTGGAAGTCGCTACAGCACCGGGCCAAGTGCCGCTCGCCGAAATGACAAAACTATATCGAGCGGACAAGCTCGACCGTCAGACACGCGTATATGGGGTGATCGGAGATCCTATTGAGCACTCGCTTTCGCCGGTTCTGCATAATACGGGATTTACTGCGGGGCGGGTGAACGCGGTTTATCTTCCGTTTCTCGTGCATGACCTGGGCGATTTTGTTGGGGCGATTGAGCCGCTTGGTCTTCAGGGTTTCAGTATTACCCTTCCACACAAACAGGACATCGTGCGGCACCTGGATGATTGTGATCCATTGGCTGCAGAAATTGGCGCCGTGAACACGGTGGTGGTGCGAGGGCGGGGAAAACTCTTCGGCTACAATACGGACTACATTGGAGTGCTGCGGGCGCTCGAGCAACGAATGCCGATTGCGGGCAGCCGCGTGCTGATTGTTGGTGCAGGCGGAGTGGCGCGAGCGGTGGCGTTTGCGCTGGCGAGAGGCGGCGCGGCAGTTGCGGTCTGCGCGCGGCGAATGGAGCGGGCGCAAAAGCTGGCTCGCGCGATTCGGGGGGAAGCAATTCCACGCAAGGCTCTGCGACATGAATTTTTCGATGCCATTGTGAATGCTACGCCGGTGGGAATGTATCCACATGACGGCGATTCCCCGCTGGAAGCGCGCGAGTTGAATTGCCGTCTGGTGTTCGACACAGTTTACCGGCCGCAACGGACCAAACTGCTGCAACTGGCCGCGGGCCGGGGCATCGAAACAGTTTCCGGACTCGAGATGTTTCTAGCCCAGGGGATCGCGCAGTGGGAAATCTGGATGGGCGAGCGCGCTCCCGAAGGAACGATGCGGCGGGCGGTGATTGCAACGCTGAGGCGCGAGGAAGAAGGACGCGGCGAGAAATGACACAGCCTGATTACAAGACGTTTTGTAGGTTGTCACGAAAAGGGAATTTCGTTCCGGTGTACGAGACAATCACCGCGGATTTGCTGACGCCGGTGGCCGCGTACTTGAAGCTGGCGCGCGATGCGAAATATTCGTGCTTACTCGAAAGTGTTGAGGGAGGCGAGAACATTGCACGGTACACGTTTCTCGGTGTGGATCCGACAGAAGTGTTTCGTTCACGGGGGCGTTCGTGCAGGGTCGAAACCAGCAGTCGCGTCGAAAGAATCGATGCGAATCCGATCGAACTGCTGCGCACCCGTGTGAGCCGCTACCGTCCGGTGAAGATCAACGGGCTGCCGCCGCTTGTTGGTGGAGCGATTGGGTATTTCGCCTACGACATGGTCCGGCTGATCGAACGAATTCCGGCGACGGGCGAAGATGAGCTGAAGCTGGACGATGCGGTGCTGATGTTTTTTCACGGGCTGGTGGTGTTTGACCACGTGCAGCATCGAGTGTGGATTGTGCGCAACGTGTTCACCGAAGGGCAGGGAAGTTTGCGCGCGAAATATGACGCTGCGGTGCGCGAAATCGCACGCACACGCCGCAAGCTCGAACAGCCATTGCCGCGACCACCCAAAGCGAAAAGCCGCTCGGCGTTGCGGGTGTCTTCGAACTTCACGAAGTCGCGTTACATGGCCGCGGTTCGCAGAGCCAAGGAGTACATCCGAGCCGGAGACATTTTTCAAGTTGTCCCGAGCCAGCGATTTTCCGCGCGCACGACGGCCGATCCATTTGAGATTTATCGCGCGCTGCGCGTGGTGAACCCGTCGCCCTATCTTTATTTTTTGCGTCTGGGCGAGCTGGCGGTGGTGGGAAGTTCGCCGGAGATGCTTGTAAAAGTGCAGGGGCGCGACGCGTTCTACCGGCCGATTGCGGGAACGCTGCCACGCGGGCGCGACGAGCACGAAGACAAACTGCTTGAAAAAAGATTGCTTGCCGATCCGAAGGAACGCGCCGAGCACATCATGCTGGTGGACCTGGGACGCAATGATTTGGGACGCGTCTGCGAATACGGCTCGGTGAAAGTCGAGCGCCTGATGTTCGTCGAGCGCTATTCGCACGTGATGCATTTGGTGTCGAGTTTGCGCGGGCGATTGCGCGAGGACGTTGATTGCTTGGATGCTTTGATGGCGTGCTTTCCGGCGGGGACGCTGAGTGGAGCGCCGAAAGTCCGCGCGATGGAAATTATCGACGAGCTGGAGCCGACGCGGCGCGGAATCTACGCGGGCGCGATTCTGTATCTCGATTTTTCGGGGAACCTCGATTCGTGCATCGGTTTGCGCACGCTGGTGGCGAAGGATGGGAAGATTCACATCCAGGCGGGAGGCGGTGTGGTGGCGGACTCCGTGCCCGAAAAGGAATATCAGGAGACCATCAACAAAGCGCGCGCGTTGGTGGTTGCGGTTGAAATTGCGCACGAAGGCAAGCAGTGGCAGATGTAGCGGGGCAGGGGACGCACCAGTAGGTCTTTTTTTGGGCAAATGCATCTCATCATTACAGGCGCGAAAGAAACCGATGATTCTGCTGCTCGATAACTACGATTCGTTTACCTACAACCTGGCGCAGTATCTAGGCCAGATGGGGCAGAAGCTCGAAGTGCGGCGGAACGATGCGATTACGGTGGATGAAGTGGAGAAATTGCAGCCCGAGCGCATCATTATTTCTCCCGGACCGTGCACGCCGCGCGAGGCGGGTATAAGCGTGGCGCTGGTTCAACGTTTCGCGGGGAAAATACCGATTCTGGGTGTTTGCCTGGGGCATCAGGCAATCGGCGACGCCTTCGGCGGCAAAGTAATTCGTGCGAAGAAAATCATGCACGGCAAGACGAGCAAGATTCACCACGACGGCAAAACGATTTTTCGCAGGCTGCCGCAGGATTTCGAAGCAACGCGGTATCACTCTCTGATTGTCGAGCGGCGGTCGCTGCCGCGATGTCTTGAAATTTCCGCCGAAACCGCGGACGGCAACGATTATGGGCCTGCGCCACCGAAAATTTCTCGTCGAAGGCGTGCAGTTCCATCCCGAGTCCGTCCTCACCGGCGAAGGGTTCCATCTCCTCGAAAATTTCCTTTCGCTGTAAATTTTCCTACCAGCGTAATTCCGCGAGGATCCCAGCGTAGATTTCCATGCCGGTCCACAAATTGCCGATGCGGAGATTTTCGTTCGCGCTGTGCTGGTTGTCGTCGAAATTGACGATGGGCACGCCGATAACGGGCAGTCCCATATCGTTGAAGATGTACATGGGCACGCTGCCTCCGATGAGAGGAATTTTTACGGCGGGTTGGCTGGCGGAAGCGTCAACGACGCGCATCAGCGCTTGGGATATCGGCAAATTCATCGGCGTGCGCGTGGCGGGGTAGCCGTTGTCGTGAGTCACTTCGGCGATGCGCGGATATTTCGCGCGTTCGTCCATAGTGGGTTCGCGATCAATGACGTAAAAGCCTTGTTTGCGGATGTGCGCGACGAGGCGGTTGAATTCCTGGTCAGGTCCCGCGTTTTTCACGAGGCGCATGTCGAGTGACGCGGTCGCCGTGTCTGGAATAATCGTCTTCGCTTGCGCTCCCGTCCAGCCGCTTTGGAGGCCGTCAATATTGAGCGACGGCTCGTTCAGCAATTCGAGGAGTTTTTTGCCGCCGCCGTGCGGAGCTGCCAGACCGAAAGTGCGCAAGAGTTTCGCGTCATTGTCGGGGGCTTCGGCGATGGCTTTGCGTTCGGCTGGGCCAAGAGGAACGACGTTGTCGTAGAAAGCCCGCGACGAGCACGTGGCCGTCCGCGTCTTTCATTGTGGCTAGCAATTTCGCGAGGCTCATTGCGGGATTGGGCGCCCAGTTGCCGTAATGTCCGCTGTGCAGCGGATGGAGCGGGCCGAACACGGTGATGCGCACGGAAATCACGCCGCGATTGCCGAAGAAAATCAGCGACCGTCCGCTCTGATCGATGGGGCCGTCGGCGGTGATGAGCAAATCGCCCGAGAAAAGATTTTTGTGCGCGGCAACCGTGGCGGCGAGATGCGGCGAGCTGTCTTCTTCCTCGCCTTCGAGGACGAGCTTTAGATTTACGGCAAGGGGAATGTGATTGGCGTGCAATGCATCGACTGCGGCAAGCAGCGCGATGATCGGCGCTTTGTCGTCCGCCGCCGAGCGCGCGTAAAGGCGCCAACTGTCGTTATAGCTTCCAGGCTTTTCCAGAAAAGGAATCAGTTGCCCGCCTGCATCGATCGTGCTCGTACGCAGCGCTGGAACAAAAGGCTGCGTGCCGGTCCAGTTGCTTGGGTTGACGGGCTGGCCGTCATAGTGGCAATAAAAAATCACCGTGCCTTTGGCGGTGGGCGATTCGAGATCGCCGAAAACGACGGGGCCGCGTCCTGGAATCGGCAGAAGTTGCGTATGGAAACCGCGACGGTTGAGCATGGCGACCAGCGCGGTCGCGTTGCGCTGAATGTTTGGCGTGTCAGAGGCGACATTGGGAATCGAGAGCAGACTGACGAATTCTCCGATGATTTGCGGTTCATGAGCGACGCGATAGGCGCGAACGGCGGAAACGACGCGCGACGTGGCGGAGGTATCTTGAGACGCTGCTGCTGCGGAAAGGAACGTCATCGCAAGGATTAGAATGGCAACGCGTTTCATTCGAGCCTCCTGAAAGTCAGGTTACGCAGCGATGCTTAAACCATCGAGCGGCGAGATTATAGCGTTTTGCCCTGGCGGGCAGACGATTTTCAGTGGGCGTCTCGGTAAAGTACGCTGGTATCGTCGAACAGCAAAAATAATTGACATTTGCGCGAGTGCTGCGTAGAGATTGGCTTTGCGATTTTCGCGCTGGCGAGCTTCGCGTGCGCGGTGCGAAGTTTGCGGGAACAAAGGTAGGGCACCAAAATCAAATCTAGCCGGCTGCCGTGGCGTCCTTGGCTTTCGAGAAGCGAATCAGCTCGTCGAGCTTGGCGCGCGCGGCGCCCGAGTCGATCGATTCCATGGCGAGACGCACGCCATCAAGAAAATCGGGTGCGCGGCCAGCGGCAACGAGAGCGGCGGCAGCATTCGCTAACACAATGTCCCGATGTGGGCCGTGCTCCCGGTAGAGCATTCCGCGACCGAAAACCTTATGAATGATTTCGGCGTTATGTTTGGCTTCGCCGCCGCGAATGGATTGGGACGGCGCGCGGCGCAGACCGAAATCCTCCGGCACGACCGTATAGCTGCGAATGACGCGATTGTTCAGTTCCGTGACGTACGTCTCTCCGCTCAGCGAAATCTCGTCCATTCCATCGGCGCCGTGAACAACGAAAGCTCGTCGCACTCCGAGTTCATCGAGAGCGCGGGCGAGAAGTTCAGTGAAGTTCGCGTTCGATACGCCAACGACCTGCGCGGAAGCTCCGGCGGGGTTGGTGAGTGGACCCAGAAGATTGAACACAGTGCGCATTCTCAATTCGCGGCGCACGGGCATGGCGTGCTTCATCGCGGTGTGCATGGCCGGCGCGAACAAAAAACCGATGCCAACTTCATCAATGGCGCGGCCCACGCGTTCGGGGGTTTGATCGAGCGAGATCCCAAGCTGTTCGAGGACGTCCGCCGAGCCGCAGCGCGAACTGATCGAGCGGGTGCCATGTTTGGCGACGCGCGCGCCCGCACCGGCAACGACGAATGCAGCAGCGGTCGAAACGTTGAATGTGCAAGAGCCATCGCCGCCCGTCCCGCATGTGTCGACGAGCATTTCGTCAGCGCGCACGCGGCCAGCGGGGAAAATTGGCGTGGCGTGGCGGCGCATCGCGGTGGCAAAACCGACGAGCTCGTCGACTGTTTCGCCTTTCATGCGCAGCGTCGTGAGCAAGCCGGCGATCAGCGCGTCAGAAGCGTTGCCAGAAAGAATTTGCTCCATCGCCGCTTCCGCTTCCACGCGCGACAAATCCTCGCCCGCGATAATTTTTTCCAGCGCCTCGAGGATCATTGCTGAGAATCCCTGTGTATTCCCTTTTTGCGTCAAGGTCCACCGCACATTTTCGATCTTGTGGCCTGAAAAAGAAAGGTGCGGCATCACCTTGCCCGCTCTTTGCATTCCGCAGTAAACTTGCTGGCTTTGAGCGTGTGATAATTTTAGCACTACTGGAAGGTCAATGAAGATACACGAATATCAGGCCAAGTCCATTCTGGCAAAATTCGGCGTGCCAATACCGCGCGGCGAAGTCGTGTTCAAAAAAGAGGACGCAAGAGCAGCGGCCCAGAAGTTGGGAACTCCCGTGGTTGTGGTGAAAGCGCAAATCCATGCGGGCGGGCGCGGAAAAGCAGGCGGCGTGAAACTTGCACGTTCGCCCGAGCAAGCGTCTGAACTCGCTGGGCAAATTCTGGGAACGAAGCTGGTGACTCCACAAACCGGAGCGGAGGGACGAATCGTTCATCGCCTGCTGATTGAAGAAGGCCTCGACATCAAGCGCGAGCTTTACCTGAGTATTTTGGTGGACCGCGTAGCGGAAGCGCCCGTGTTCATGGCCAGCGCCGCAGGTGGAATGGAAATCGAGGAAGTGGCGAAGGAGCATCCTGAGGCGATTTTGCGCGAGACGATCCGCCCCGCGACGGGCTTGCAAGCGTATCAAATTCGCAAGCTGGCGTTTGGATTGGGTCTCGCACCAGAGAGCGTGAGCGTTGCCGTTCCATTTTTTCAATCGCTCTATCGCGCGTTTGTGGAGACGGACGCGTCGCTTCTGGAAATCAATCCGTGCGTGGTGACGGGAGATGGCCGGTTGATGGCGCTGGATGCGAAAATGGTTTTTGATGACAACGCTCTTGCGCGACATCCGGAAATTCGTGACATGCGCGACCTGGACGAAGAAACGCCGCTCGAAGTGGAAGCCTCGAAATTCAAGCTGAACTACATCAAGCTCGATGGCAACGTGGCGTGCATGGTGAATGGCGCGGGCCTCGCGATGGCCACGATGGATATCATCAAGCTTTCTGGAGGAAGTCCGGCGAATTTTCTCGACGTGGGCGGCGGAGCGTCGGCGGAACAAGTGAAAAATGCGTTCAAGATTCTGCTGGGCGATCCAAATGTGCGCGCCGTGTTCATCAATATTTTCGGAGGCATTTTGCGTTGCGACGTTCTGGCAACCGGTGTGGTGAACGCGGCGCACGACCTGAATATCAAAGTGCCGGTGGTGGTGCGAATGGAAGGCACAAACGTGGAGAAGGGGAAGGAAATCTTGAAAACTTCGGGATTGAATTTCACGGTGGCGGCAGGAATGAAAGACGGCGCGGAAAAAGTGGTGCAGTTGGCCGGAGGGGCGCGATGAGCGTGCTGATTGATCAGAAGACACGCGTCGTCGTGCAGGGCCTGACCGGGCGCGAGGGCGGATTTCACGCAGAGCAGATGATTGCTTACGGCACGAAAGTGGTTGCCGGCGTGACGCCAGGGAAAGGCGGTACCAACCATCTCAACGTACCAGTATTCAACACGGTGGCTGACGCGGTGAAGGAAACGGGCGCGAATGCTTCCGTGATTTTCGTGCCACCTCCGTTCGCCGCGGACGCGATTTCGGAAGCCATTGATTCGCGCTTGCCGCTTGTGGTGTGCATCACGGAAGGAATCCCGACGCTCGACATGGTGCGCGTGGCCGCGGAACTTCGTGCTTCGAATACGCGGCTGATTGGGCCGAACTGCCCCGGAGTGATCTCGCCGGGCAAATGCAAAATCGGAATCATGCCGGGGCATATTCACAAAGCGGGACACGTCGGCCTGGTGAGCCGCAGCGGCACGCTGACGTATGAGGCCGTCGATCAGCTCACGCGACTCGGCATTGGGCAATCGACATGCATCGGCATCGGCGGCGACCCGATTATCGGCACGAATTTTCTCGACGCGATCAAGATGTTCAACGACGATGCAGATACGCAGGCAATTGTAATGATTGGCGAGATCGGCGGAAACGCGGAGGAAGTGGCGGCGGAATTTATTAAGGGACACGTAAAGAAGCCGGTGGTCGGTTTCGTTGCGGGGCAAACCGCGCCTCCGGGGCGGCGCATGGGCCACGCCGGTGCGATCATCAGCGGAGGCCAAGGGACGGCCAAAACGAAATACGCGGCGATGCGAGCGGCGGGAATTCATACCGTGCAAAGTCCGGCAGAAATCGGCCACACCATGGAAGCTATCCTCGGCAAAACCGCAATGAAGTAAGAGAAACCATTCAATTATAAGGAGAGAACAATTGGCGACGGAACGGACCTTGGCGATTATCAAGCCCGATGCGGTTGGCCGCGGGCTTACGGGAGAAATCCTGAAGCGGATTCATGATGCGAAATTTCAGATTGTGGCGATTAAATCGGCGCGTCTGACGAGGAGTGAGGCGGAGGGATTTTATGCCGTACATCGCGAGCGCCCATTTTTCAAGGACCTGACGGAGTTCATGAGCTCGGGGAAAGTCGTGGTGATCGCTCTTGAAGCGGAAGGCGCGATCGCACGCTGGCGCGAGACGATGGGGGCCACCGATCCCGCCAAGGCCGCGCCAGGCACAATTCGCAATGCGCTCGGCGCGAGCATTCAGAATAACTGCACGCATGGATCCGACGCTCCGGAAACGGCGCGATTCGAAATTGGATATTTTTTCTCCGGTCTCGAATTGATTTAGAACTCGGACGCGATCCATCGTCAATAATCCACGCTGCCGGACGTTGCTGGCCGCACACAGAAATCTGTGGCACACTCGAACGTTCAAAAACCACGGCCGGGTTTGCGGGTTACGCCGCCGCAGTCGAACTCCGCGAAAAGAAATCGCCTGGCGAAAACGGAATATGGATCCGCAGCTAATCCGCAATTTTTGCATCATCGCGCACATCGACCACGGCAAATCGACCCTGGCTGATCGTCTCCTCGAGCTTACCGGGGCGCTGTCGCAGCGGGAGATGACGGCTCAGGTTCTCGACTCCATGGATCTAGAGCGCGAGCGCGGTATCACCATCAAAGCCAAAAGCATCCGGCTGCATTACACCGCTCACGACGGAAAAGAATATCGCCTCAACCTCATCGACACGCCCGGCCACGTCGATTTCTCCTATGAAGTTTCCCGCGCCCTTTCCGCGTGCGAAGGGGCGCTTCTGGTCGTGGATGCCAGTCAGGGCGTCGAGGCGCAGACGGTGGCGAACGCTTTTCTCGCTTCGCGCAACAATCTTTTTGTGATTCCAGTGATCAATAAAATTGATTTGCCCGCTGCGGAGCCTGATCGTGTAAAGGAGCAAATCGAAAATGTGCTCGCGATTCCAGCGGCTGACGCTTTGCTCATTAGCGCGAAAAGCGGCCTCGGCGTCGCTGAAGTTCTCGAAGCCATCGTAAAGCGCGTCCCAGCACCAACCGGCTCTTCCGATGCGCCTTTGCGCGCACTGATTTTCGACTCGTGGTTCGATTCGTTTCGCGGCGCGGTGATTCTGGTCCGCGTAATGGAGGGCCGCATCGCGCCGCGAATGAAAATTCGCCTTTGTGCCATGGATCAGATTTACGAAGTCGAAGCGCTGGGAGTGCTTACGCCCAAGCCCATCGTGCTGGAGGAGCTTGCGGCGGGGGACGTTGGTTTCGTCGTCGCCAATATCAAGCGCGTTGCTGATGCGCGCGTTGGTGACACCATTGTCGAAGCCGATCGCCCAGCCGCACCGCTTCCCGGTTTCGAGGCCATCAAGCCAATGGTCTTCGCCGGTCTCTATCCTGTTAACGCAAGCGACTACGAACTCCTGCGCGACGCACTTGGCAAACTGCAACTCAATGACGCCGCATTTTTCTACGAACCCGAAAATTCTGCCGCGCTGGGCTTCGGCTTTCGCTGCGGCTTTCTCGGATTGCTGCACATGGAAATTGTGCAGGAACGTCTGGAGCGCGAATTCGGAATCGCTCTCATTACCACTGCTCCCAGCGTCCGCTATCGCATCACCACCACGGCGAACGAAACCATCGAAGTCGATAATCCCACAAAATTTCCTCCGCCCGCACAGATTGCCCGGATCGAGGAGCCGATTCTGACTGCCATGATTATTACCTCAGAGGATTCCGTTGGTGCGATTTTGGCTCTTTGCGAGGAAAAGCGAGGCACGCAGAAGAATTTCGAATATCTATCGCCGACGCGCGTGATGCTCACGTACGAAATGCCGCTTAACGAAATCGTTCTAGATTTCTATGACCGACTGAAAAGCGTTTCGCGCGGCTATGCTTCGCTCGATTATCATCTGGCTGGCTATCGTGAAGCTGATCTGGTGAAACTCGACGTGCTCGTTGGTGGCGAGCCCGTCGACGCGCTCACGCTCATCTGCCACCGTGAACAATCCTACGAACGCGGGCGCGAACTCGTTTCGCGTCTTCGAAAATTGATTCCTCGCCAGCAATTCGAAGTCCCGATTCAGGCAGCTATCGGCAGCCGCGTCATTTCGCGCGAAACCATCAGCGCCCTGCGCAAAAATGTTCTCGCCAAGTGCTACGGCGGCGACATTTCGCGCAAACGCAAATTGCTCGAACGCCAGAAGGAAGGCAAAAAGCGCATGAAGCGCGTCGGCAAAGTCGATATCCCCCAGGAAGCTTTCCTCGCCGTCCTGAAAGTCGCCGCCGGCTCGGATTCGGAGGACTGACAATGCCCGAATCTCTAAACAGCTTAATTGAGATACACGACTCCGTCTTGACTTCTGTCGAAACACAAGGAAAACGGGTCAGACTTTCGTTCGAGGCGTACATTCACAAAAGCAAAGGCGTCCCGGGAGTCGATCCTGGCACCGGGTGGGTTCAGAACGTTGTTCTGACAATCGAAGATGCGTCGTGTGAAGGAAAATTTCAAAGTGTGCCGTGCGATCTAACGAATGGGAGCCTTGAAATTAACGGGGAACACATGAGTAATGAGATCCCTATTCCGTTAGACCGAAGCGGCAAGATCGTCCTGACTCTGTTGGCGAAGTGGACCGGAGAAAAACTCATTGCTCGCGGCGCCCGCATTTCTTTGGAGCTTTTAGGCGAAGCACAATACGTAGAAGAGGTAGATTTTTCCAAGCCGCGAGCACGCCACGAATCGCAACGCTGAACCCGCTGATCACTGACCACTTTTTTACTTCTTCTCCATCACCCTCGCGCCAATTTCTCCTCGCGCCAGCCGCACTGAAATCGCATCGCCCTCCGCCACATGCTCCGCAGAGCGCAACACGCGGCCTTCAGCGTCATAGGCGATCGCATAGCCGCGTTCGAGCAACTGAAACGGGCTGCGCTCCTCGAGGCGCACTGCGGCCGCTTCGAGTTTTCTGCGCGCCGCGACCAAGTATCGCCTGGCGTGCGCGGAAAATTCGCTGGCGTCGCGTTCAAATCTTCGCCGCAAACGTCCCACACGCGCGCGCAAATCGAGCGACGCAATGCGCACTTGCACCACGGCGTATCGCCGGCGCTTTCGTGCCATCGCGCGTTCGAGCGCTGCGCGCAATTCGCCGCTGCGCCGCTCCGCGCGGATGCGCAGCATTCCCACGCGTGCGCGCAAATCAAACGATCCGATGCGCGCTCCCGCCATCCGCACGCGCTGCCGCGCAATTTCGAGCCGCCCGCGCAATCCCGCCGCGAGCGCTGCATTCATATCATCCACTCGCTGGCGGCTGCGGCGAACCAAATCCTCGGGCCGGCGAAACGCGCGATGCAGCGCAAGATCGCGCAGATGGCCACGCTTCGCGAGAAACAAATAACGCATGCGGTGCGCGAGCTGCCGCGTGCAATCGGTGATGTGCTTTTCAAATTCCGCGCGTGTGCGCACCACAATTTCCGCCGCGGCCGAAGGAGTGGGAGCGCGCATGTCCGCGGCGAAATCGGCGATGGTCGTGTCCGTCTCGTGTCCAATGCCCGTGATGATCGGAATTTCCGAAGCCGCAATCGCGCGAACCACGATTTCCTCGTTGAACGCCCACAAATCCTCGAGCGAGCCGCCGCCGCGCGCGACGATCATCACGTCGACGAGCGCGGCGCGGTTGAAGTGGCGAATCGCGCGGACGATTTCCTCCGGCGCGCCCTCGCCTTGCACTTTCACGGGATACAAAATCACGTGCAGATTCGGAAAGCGCCGCCGCAGCACGCGCAGAATGTCGCGAATCGCCGCGCCCTGCGCCGAAGACACAATTCCAATGCGGCGCGGCAGCGCGGGCAGCGCTTTCTTGCGCGCCGCGTCGAAAAGCCCTTCGGCTTCGAGCCGCTTTTTCAGTTGTTCGCATGCCAGTTGCAGCGCGCCGAGTCCCACCGGTTCGATGTGCGAAACGTAAATCTGATATTCGCCGCGCGGCTCGTACACGCTGACGGAGCCGCGCACGGTGACGTGCAGTCCATCCTCGGGACGAAACTTCAGGCCGCGCACCTGATCGCGAAAGCAGACGCAACGGATCTGCGATTTCTCGTCCTTCAGCGTGAAATACAAATGCCCCGATTGCGCTGCGCGGAAATTCGAAACTTCGCCCTCCACCCACAAGTCTCGAAATTCGTTGTCGAGCAAATCGCGGATGCGAAGATTCAGCTCGCTGACGCGCCAAACGTGTTTATCGGGGATTAGATTGAGCAAAAACTGAGTCATTTGCGTTTCATCGCTCGCTCATTTGCGGAACGAGCCGAAAACCCAAAACAGCAGCGTCAAAACAATACTGATGACGATGCACGTCACCACCGGAAAATAAAATGTGCCGTGACGCCCGTGGTAGGAGATATCTCCGGGCAAGCGGCCGATGCGGAACGGAAGTTTGCCCGCGCCGAGCAGAGTTGCGCCGGCCACGGCAATCACGAGCCCTAAAATCAGCAACCCCTTGCCCAATTCGCGCGCAGGTTCCATGACGCATTCTCGCGCTTCATTCTACCTGACAATTTGGAACTTGGCTGAGCTCGTTGGCATCCGCCGAAGGGAGTTTGTAGATTCAGACGCGGAATGCCCACGCTTTGCGGACGAAGCTTCCTCCCTGTTTGGACAAGCAGCAAGTTGCGGGAAGGCATCGCCAAAGTGGCGTGAGGGAAAAGCGCCCTCGCCTTTACTTTTCCACAAGGAGCAAATTGGAAACGCGCGGGCGATTTCGCTGCGGACGGGATTGCCTCTACGGGGAGGTTACAGTAGGCTGTAGCAGTTTTGCCCGGTGGAGTAATGATGACTGTCTTTCGCGGCCGGAATGATTTCACGACAAAAAGGAAAGACGGGCGTTGAACACAAGCGTCTCAGCACCCACAGGGCGCAGCTCGCGATCACGAGCGTACATGTGGTTCGGGTACGCCCTTTCGGTTGCGTGCCTGGTATGGGTGCTGTACGACTTCCACGTCCAGACGGCGCTGGAACAGCTTGAAGATGTGAGCTGGAAGTGGGTGGCGCTGGGAATCGGGCTGGACGTCGCGAGTTACGTGGTGCAGGCGCTGCGGTGGAAACTGCTGCTGGCGCCGTTTGCGCGCGTGAAGATGAAGGATGCGGTGCGGGCGGTGTTCGCGGGGCTGTTCGCGAATTTGATCTTTCCGTTGCGGCCGGGAGAGCTGTTGCGCGCGTATCTAGTGTCGAAGGCGGAAGATATCGGTATGGGGACCGTGGTGGGTTCGGTGCTGGTCGAGCGGCTGATCGACCTGGTGGTTACGACGGCAGGGCTGGGCGTGATGTTAATGTTCGTTCCTGCGCCGCTGCGTTTCCGGCATGGCGCCAACGCGTTGGGCATAGCGACGCTGGCCCTGCTGGGGCTTTTCGTCGCAATGATTCTCTACATCGAGCTGCGTTTCGGCGGCGACCCGCGGCGGATGTCGGGTGGCAAGCGTGTGCCGGGGAAATTAATGTCGGCATTGATGGGGTTGCACGCAATGGGGACGTCACCGAGTTTTTATCCAGCGGTTTTTACGTCATTGCTGATGCCGTTTTGCCAAGTGCTGGCGCTGTGGGCGCTGATGAAGTCGTACGGGATCGGGTTGCCGCCGTTCCTGGGGCCGGCGGTCGTGCTGCTGGTGATCAACCTGGGCGTGTCGCTGCCGAACGCGCCGGCGAATGTGGGTTCGTATCAATTTTTCTGCGTGCTGGGGCTGAGCATTTTCGCGGTGGTGGACAAAACGACGGCGACGGGATTTTCGATTTTTGCGTTCCTGATGATGAATCTGCCATTTTTCTTCCTGGGATTTTACGCGGTGATTCGCAGCGGGCTGTCGATGCGGTCGATGCGCGAGCAGATGAGCCGGTTGCCGAGTGAGGCGCGAGCGTCGCAGACGTGACGATCCGCGCTGCCAAACAAAATTCTGCCCTTCCTAGTGTGCCGCAGCCAAGCGATTGTATTTTTTCAAGACTTCGCGGAGGCGATCGTGGGGGAGGGCCTCGACGGTGCGGTTGTCGACACCGGTCATGGTTTTGGCGGCGACCAGGGCGTTGATGACGGCCTCTTCGACGGCTTGAACAGTGGCTTCGAAGAGCGAGTCCATGTGATCGTTGGGCATCATGGTGACCTGAGTGGGCTTTTGCGCAAGGCCGGCGCCGGGATTGGCTGTGGAGAAAGCGATAAAAATGTCGCCGGAGCCGTCGCCGGAAATGCTGCCGAGGCGGCCGAGGCCTAGAGTGACGCGTCGAGCGAGGCGCTTGAGTTGCGTGGGGAGAAGAGGCGCGTCAGTGGCAAGGACGACGATGATGGAGCCGCGATCTTCGACGGCGGGATTGCCGCGCAGCGACCAAATGGGTTTGCCGGGAATTTCGCGGCCAACAGGGACTCCGGCGATGCGCAGAAGATGACGCGTACCGAAGTTGCATTGGACGAGGACGCCGACAGTATAGCCGCCGAATTTGTCGGGGAGTTTGCGTGACGCGGTGCCGGTGCCGCCTTTGAATTCGAAGCAAATCATTCCTGTGCCGCCGCCGACGTTGCCTTCTTCGATGGCACCGCCGTGAGCGGAATCCATTGCGGCAAATGCGTCGGCGGGCGTGACGTGAAAGCCGTTAATGTCGTTCAAATAGCCGTCCCAGGTTTCAGCGACGACGGGGAGCGACCACCAGTCCTCGGTTGGGGCTTGAAAGCCGTTGTGGAATTCCCAATTGATGACGGCGTCGCGGACAACGCCGACGCTGTGCGTGTTGGTGATGAGCACGGGACCAGTGAGGAAGCCGGATTCTTCGACCCAAGTGGTGCCAGTCATTTCACCATTGCCGTTTTCGGTGAACCAGCCAGCGAAGACTGGGTCAATGGAATTTTTGCCGCGCGGGAAGATGGCAGTGACTCCGGTGCGGACGGGGCCCTTGCCGACGGCGAGTTTTCCGGAGCCGGAGACCAAAGTTTTGTAGCCGACTTCGACGCCGGAGACGTCGGTGATGGAGTTGAGTGGGCCGGGGGCGCCTTCGAACGGGACACCAAGGTCGCGCGCGCGCGGCTGGCGCACTTGCGCGGAGCACGCGAATGAAAATGCCGCAAGAAAGGCAGCCAAGAATATTAAGAGTTTCGCGAGCTGGTGGTGATTCATTTTGGATCCTCGTGGTCTTTGAAAAATCTTTGATACAATTTCCGCCAGACGGCTCCGCCCCGATTAGCCCGCAAGATAATTACAGAGAGCAAGGCCACAGCGAGGAGAGTGCAAATAATTTCGATAATGAAATCCTTCACGCCACTATCCTCGAGACTTAAAATGAGTCACTGCCCGCGAATCGCATGAGTTGTTCTCCTCGGGCGTGCCGAGCTTTTATCGCAATGAAGAGCGCAATCAATTTTTGAGCTTCAGCGAGGCCGCGAAATCGGCGCGCGCACTCGAAAGCAACTCGGTATTCTTCGCAAGCTCATCCTCAAGGATTTTTTCTTGCGCGGCGACGAGTTGCCAGTTGCCAGCCTCCGCGGCTTCGGTCATGCCGGGCAATTCGAGGTGTGCGTAAGTATAGCGCGCAGCATACAGCGTGTGCTTGAACCACGGGCGTCCGGGAATGCCGGCGGGATCGCACCAGTTGTGCTCGACTTGCATCATGACGCGATTCAGATTTTCGGCGGAGGCGCCATCGACTTGACCTGAAGCCAACGCATGAGCCGTGGTGACGTTCAGTTCCTGCGCCGATTTCTCGAATTCGGAGATGCGCTGGTAGAGGCCATCGAGATTTACGTGGCTGCTGACATGGCTTGTGGCGTCGAGATCGCGAACGTAGCCGCAAATCTGGCCGGCGTAGAACGCGAAATCGTAGGGGAGAACGTCACTATTGGCGAGGCGGAGCGAAAGCACGCCCCAGAGTTGCGACATCAGCGTTTCATAACGATAGCCGGGATCGCCGAAGTGATTCATCCAATAAAAATCATCGTACATGGAGTGATAAACCCCGTAGGGACCGTCGAATTGCAGGAGCATTGTGGGGATGCCGAGATAATTCAGAAAGACAGTGTGATCGGAGCCGCTGCCGATGCGCGTTTCGGCGAGATCGGCGTCAGTGAGATGCGGATTTTTCAACTCGAGGGAACGCGATGCGCGCCATTCATCGTAAAGAGTCCCGCCGGAGGGCGCGGGCAGCGTGCGGGTGACGTCAACGAGCAGCGGCGCGAGGGATCCCACGGCGCTGCCGTGGAAAATGGGTCCCGCGGCGGAAGAATCGACGTTGAGATAGGCGACGGCGTTTTTCTTGAGCTTGTCGGCGTACTGTTCGCCCCATTCCGTGGAGCCAGTGAGCGCGTATTCCTCGCCGTCCCAATCGCAAAAAACGAGAGTGCGCTTGGGGCGAATGCCTTTGCGAAGCTGTGCGCCAAGATCGCGCGTGAGTTCGAGCATCGAAGCGGTGCCGCTCGAAGGATCAACGCCGCCGAAAACCCATGCGTCGCGATGATTGCCTAGGATGATCCATTCGCCGGGATGTTCGGAGCCAGTAATGCGGGCTTCGACGTCATAATAAGGTTCGATTTTCGTGTTCATCTCGACTTTGACGTGCAGGCGCGCACGCTCGCCGCCGAGGTGATACGTGAACGGAAGCGCGCCTTGCCAGGACTTGGGGGCCGCGGGGCCGCCGAGATTTTTCAGGATTGGCTCGGCGTCGCGCCAGGAAAGCGGCACGGCGATGATGTGAGGCATGGAAATGGCGTCGTTGGGCGAAATATGCTTCGCGTCGGGAACGGACGCCCAGCCTGGCGTAGTGGGATCGCCCGGTTCGAGAAAATCGTAAGTGATCGAACCGCGCTGAATGTGACTCGCCGGACCCCACGGGCCATGCGGAAAAACTTTACCCTTGGCATATCCGTCCTCGGCGGGATCGGAGTAAATCAGAAGCGCCGCGACGCCGAGTTTTTGCGCGGTGTAAGCCTTGAAGCCGCGATAGCTGTACGGATTCGAATAACGGACGAGAACGATTTTGCCGCGCACGTCAATGCCGTGTTGACGCAGGAGTTCATAGTCCGCCGGATTGCCGCTGTGGGCATAGACGACGGGAGCGGTGACTTCGCCGGAAGCGGAATAGCCAAGATAAGCGCCAGAGACGGCGGGATTTCTCGTGTCGAGGTCCTGGCGATATGTGTCTTCGCGAAGACTGGCGCGAAAATGCACGGGGCTGACGAGTTCGACGAGAGCGCTGCGCGGCGTCGAATTAAGAACGTCGTAACGGTGAATGGTGACGTCTTCGAGACCTTGTGCGCGCCATTGCGCGGCGACCCACTGCGCGAGTGCGTTGTTGCGCTTCGAGCCTGCGGGGTGTGGTTCAGCGGTGAGATAGCGATGGAATTTGCGGATTTGTTGCGGCGAGGCGAGGGCGCGGAATTGACGCTCGATGGGTTGTTCGTGCGCGGCAGATGCGGGCAAAAATCCTGGCGTTGTTTTGGTTTCTGCCTGTGGTTTTGGTCGAGTCTTTGTTGGTGTGCTCGTCTGCGCCAAGACGCCGAGCGACAAAGCCGCGATGGCAACAATCGCGAAACAGAGAATTGCGCGGCGAACTTCTGAAATGGAGGTCATAGGCACCCTTTCGATATCAGGTCCATATCACGCCTTTAATCGCTTTCATATCACGTGAGCTGCTTTGAGACATCGCCGATTGCGGCATGGAAAGCTTCGGCGAGGAATTGGATTTCGTGAGTTGAAATGATGTAGGGCGGCGCGAGAAGAATGTGATCGCCGCGCGTGCCGTCAGCACAGCCTTGCATTGGATATGCGAGAACCCCGCGAGCGAGAGCGGCATCGTAGATTCGCGACGCGATATGGTCATCGGCGGGGAATGGGACCCTAGTTTTTTTGTCGCGGACGAATTCGATCCCGAGGAGAAGGCCCAAGCCACGAACGTCCCCGACAATGGGCGAATCCTTGAGGGGCTCGAGTGCGGCGAGAAGTTCGCGGCCTGTCGGAGCGACACGCGCGAAAAGATTTTTTTCGGCCATGTAATCGAGGACCGCGAGGCCGGCGGCGGTTGAGACAGGATGGGCGCTGTAGGTGAAGCCGTGGAGAAAAGCGCCGGAGCCTTTTTGAATCGCTTGGGCTATGGGCCCCGTGACAATAACGGCGCCGAGAGGTGCATAGCCGCTCGCCATGCCTTTGCCCAGAAGAATGATGTCCGGTTCGACGCCCCAGTGATCGACAGCGAAGGGCTTGCCGGTGCGGCCCATTCCGGTCATTACCTCGTCGGCGATCAGAAGGATTTCGTGGCGGCGGCACATTTCCGCGATGCGGGGCATATATTCGGCGGGAGGGACGACCGCGCCGAGAGTCGCGCCGGAGATGGGCTCAATGATAAAGGCCGCAATGCGATCGCTCCGTTGGTTTGCGGAATCGTTGCCGAGAACATCGTCAAGCTCCGCAGCACACGCGACGGCGCACTCGGGATAAAGCAAGTTTAGCGGGCAACGATAGCAATAGCACGGGTCGATGTGAGGCCAGTCGCGAAGAAGCGGCGCAAATGGCGTCCGGCGCTTGACATTTCCGGAGACAGCGAGCGCGCCGAGCGTGCTGCCGTGATAGCTCTGCCAGCGAGAAACAAACCGGGTGCGATGGGGCTCGCCGCGCTCGAGGAAATACTGGCGAGATAATTTGAGGGCTGTTTCAGTGGCTTCTGAACCACCAGACGTGAAGAAGACGCGGCCGGGCCCGTCGGGGGATTCGCGAAAGTTGCGAGGCGCAAGCTCGAGTATGCGCCGGGCGAGTTCGGTTGCTGCGCGCGTGGTGAACTGAGAGGAATGCACGTAGGCGAGACTGCGCGTCTGTTCGCCAATCGCGCGCGCGACAGGTTCCACACCGTGTCCAATGGAGACCACCGCAGCGCCGCCCGAGGCGTCGAGGATCTTGCGGCCGTCGGCGGTATAAATGAAACAACCCTCGCCGCGCACCGCTTGTGGGTACGATTTGTGAAAATTTCGCGGAAAAAGAGCGCCGGTCACGTTTTTTTGCAGAAGTTGAGAAATTGCTAGCGCATATTGCGTCTTGAGAGACGTTTCCCATGCGCAGGCGGGTTGATTCTAGCAGAAATGGTGGAAACACATTGTTGATGAGTTTGCTCTTCGCAGACAACCGCACTGCCGCCCGCGGAATCTAGCTGAAGGAGGGATTTAGCCGCGCCTTCCCTCTGGGCCGAACTGATAAGGAGGAAATTCATAGATGAAAGAACAATTGTTGTCGAAAAACAGAAATCTGCGAATTGCAACGCACTCACAAACTTCACACCCTGAATTTGTAGATTTTGAGGAATTATTCGATCACGTCCAGGAGCTTCATGATTCGATCGCGAAGAGAGCATATGAGCTTTACGAGCACGACGGGCACGAGCAAGGGCGTGCGCTCGATCACTGGTTGAATGCGGAGAAAGAAGCGTTGCATCCAGTCGCCGTGCAGATGATGGAAACCGATGAGGGACTGACGGTGCGCGCCGAGGTTCCCGGATTCCGCGCGGAAGACTTAAAATTGAGCATCGAACCGCGACGGGTGGCGATTTCGGGCAAGCGCGAAGTGCACGAAGAAAAGAAATCGCGGACCATTTATCAAGAACACTTTTCGAACCAGATTTGCCGCTCATTGGAGTTGCCAGTCGAGATTGATCCTTCACAGGCGAAAGCGGCGATTCACGATGGCGTGCTGGAAATTTCCATGTCCAAGGCGCCACGTGGACGGCAGCTTCATGTAGCAGGCCGTGCCATGTGAGCTCGGGGCACCACTTGCGCGCCTTCTTGATTCTCCGCGACGGCCCGGGAGCGGCCGCCGTTCCCGGGCTCGCGGAGAGTGCAAAATGGAAGTTTGTGAAATTTTGTGACCACGTCTGCTAACCTAAGGACAGATTTCAACATCTGAGGTGGACAGGGGGATGATGCTCATGAAGACGCGTGTGCTAGTCTGCGGGCTGTTGCTCATTGGATTGGCGATGCCGGCAGTGGCAGGCACGGGACGAGAGGACGACATAGAGCGGATCCAGGCGGCCACGGATGTTTTCCGGGATATCGTCAACACGCCGGAGAGTTCCATTCCGCTGGATTTGTTGCAGTCGGCGGAGTGCATCGCCATCATCCCTAGCGAAGTGCGCTTCGCTTTTGTTTTTGGAGGAAACTACGGCAAGGGGTTGGTGACGTGCCGAGTGGGAGAGAAACCATCGAGAACGTGGAGCGCGCCCGCGTTTGTGATGATCGGCGGGGGAAGTTTCGGTTTTCAGTTCGGCGGGGCGGCGACGGATCTGATTCTTGTGTTTCGGAATCGCACCGGTCTGAGAAAGCTCCTCAGCGACAAATTCAAAATCGGCGGCGATGCGACGGCGGCTGCGGGACCCGTGGGGCGCCATGCGGGAGCCAGCACGGACTTACAATTGCGTGCGCAGATTTTGACGTATTCTCGCAGCAGGGGACTATTTGCGGGAATCAGTTTGAATGGCGCTGTTTTTAGGCCGGACCAGGACGGAGATGTGGTGATGTACGGGTCTGACGCGCATTCGGACGATATTTTGAACGGCAAATTTCCCGTGCCGCACCAAGCCACGGATCTGCTGGCCGAGATCAGAAAGTACGCGCTGTAAGAAGCCCAGAGTGAAAGTGGGGATCAACGAACGGGACTCCGGCGGTAACAACCGGTTATTTTGTTTGGGAACCGCTCGCTGCATTGACTAGAAGGTTTGTGCAGCCGCGTCTATTTTCCGTTGGGGCGGCCAAATCCCGATTTGCCATCATGTCGCGAAATTCCCGCACTAAGTGACCCTCCCACCAGCCGCGTTTTACTTCTTCTTGAAGAATCTTCCATGCTTCGCCGGGAGCCAGGGCGTTGCGATAAGGGCGCTGCGTGGTTAGCGCGTCGTAAACGTCCGCGATCTGCAAGACACGCGCGGTGAGAGGAATCGCCTCGCCGCGCAATCCATCCGGATAGCCGGAACCGTCCCAGCGTTCATGATGATGGCGAATGATGCAGAGGACGGAGCGGAATGATTTCAACGGTGAGCAGATATGCTCGCCGACGACAGGGTGCTGCTTCATCACGGCGCGTTCCTCGGCAGTGAACGGGCCCGGTTTAAGCAGAACGGTGTCAGGCACGACCACTTTGCCGACGTCGTGGACAATTCCGGCGCGGCGCAGGGCGGTGATATCGTCAGCGGCCAGACCGATGCGTTCGCCGAGGCGCGCGGAGAATTCGGATAAGCGCGCGCAATGGCCGTGAGTGTAGGGGTCGCGGGCTTCAATGGCCAATGCCAAACTAAACAGCACCGCTTCGGCGTGTTCGAGTTCGTCGGTGAACGATTTCAAGCGCAGCAGGGAACGAACGCGCGCGTCCAGTTCGGTCATGTCGATCGGTTTGCGGAGAAAATCCTCGGCGCCGGCCTCAATTCCGCGGATGCGATCGCTTTTTTCGGACAGGCCGGTGATGAGAACGACAGGAATGAGGCGCATTTCCGGGCGAGATTTTATTTCGTGGCAAACTTCGAAGCCATCGCGGCCGGGCATCATGACGTCGAGAAGAATAAGGTCCGGCTGGAAAGAAACGCACTCGTCGAGTGCGCTAGCGCCGTCACTGGCGGTGCGCACATCATACGCTTGGCGACGCAGCAGCAGTTGCAGTCCGCTGCGGACATCAATATCGTCATCGACGATGAGGATTTTTCCGTTCATGAGGTTCCAAAGTTGCGGAACAGTGGGAGGGGCGTGAAGAATACGACGATCAAGGGGAGTCTGCAATAGAAGAAAGAACTCATTTTATTGAGGGTACGAATCACTCGATGAATCCTGTAACGCGCCTCCATATATTTTCGGCATCAGATTTCCCTCCGCAATGTTGCCGTCACTAATCCGCGAGGTTCATCCACGGGCAAAAAAACTTCGCCCTCGTTTTCCATGCCAAAGGATTTGAGATCAACCAGAGAGTAAAGGTTGTCCAAGAACGAGAGTCGGATTTCGGCAATGGACTCAAAATTATCGAGCACGGCTTGGCCCATGGCGTAGACGGTATGTTGGAGTGAACGGCCATCATGATTCGCGAATGTCTCCAGCAAGAGTTTGCGAATGCCATGCCACGCGGCGGAATACGGCCCTTCCGATTCAGACAAATCGTAAGTCCACGTCGCATTGATTTCCACCGAGACAATGGAATTCAGGGCATCATGAAGGGTTGTGTAAGGATCATGGAGAAAACCCTTAAAGGCAGCGCCGCTCGTTTTCAAAACGAGCAGGTTCTCGATGCCAGATTGCAGGATCGTGTTCTCGCGCGTCGCCGTGATATGCGTGATTCGCTTTTCCCCTGCGTTAGAAACAAATGCGGAGGCATGGGGTTTGTCGGCAACGAGGATGCGTGACCATGGACGCTCACGAGCCGCAACTCGAACGCGGGAAACCTGTGGATTGTAGGTGAGAAAATGTTCGACGACGTGCAGCGCGAATTCTTCGATGGCTTCGGCGGGATACTGGCGAGCGAGAACGTATACGGTGTTTGCCATAGTATTGGGCGGGAGGATTTTGCGATTGTCACCGGCCGTATGAGCGGAGTCGAAATCGCCTTCAAACTGGACCGAAAGCATGAGGTCTCTGAGTTCATGAATACTGCCGCGACGCATGACGCGCAGCAAACGAATGTCGGATTCACCGTATTCGTTGTGTACCAACTTCAGATTCATAAATCAGCTCCTGTGATTCCGCGTTGGAGTGTGGAGGCGTAGAACTGAACGGACAAGGCGAGCATAAGGATCAGTAAGGGACTTTGTCTTTTTTGTTTTCCCAGGCACGAAAAACTTTGAGCGCCTCGGAGCGCATCAGCGAAATCATCGGGATGCGGCGCTGTGCCACCGGGCGGCGGATTTCTTCATAAATCAGTGAATCATCGAAGCCGATTTCCGCGGCATCGGCTGCGGTATTTGCGAAATAGATTTTCGCCAGACGAGCCCAGTAGATAGCTCCAAGGCACATGGGGCACGGTTCGGAAGAGGCATAAATTTCGCAGGAGACGAGGTCGAATTGCCTCAACCGGCGGCAGGCTTCGCGGATGGCGACGATTTCTGCGTGCGCCGTGGGATCGTTGGCGGAGGTGACGCGGTTGGTGCCTTCAGCAATAATTTCGCCGTCTTTCACGATAAGCGCAGCGAAAGGACCACCCTGGTTCGAGCGAATATTTTCGAGCGAAAGTGCAATCGCACGAGCCATGAAGGCATCGGGAGTAGAACGGGTTGGCCGCATGAAGATCCTTGGCCCGAACAGCACGCCGGGCTCGGTGATTGTAGCAGTGCTCAGTGCGCCACGACGCGGGATTTGCCCGGCTTGGCTTTCTTGAGGATGAACATCACAGGAATCATGCCAAGGCAGACATAGCCCATGATGCGGAAATCGTCGATAAACGAGAGCATCATGGCTTGCTGCTGGATTACGCCGTAAAACATTCTTTCCGCCTGGCGAAGAGCCTCCGTTGGGCTTGAACCAGCCGCAATGAACCGCTGTGCCAGTGCATGCATTTGGGTCTGGAAGCCACTGGTCAGCGCGGTGATATGTCCCGAGAGGATATTTTGATGGGTTTGCGCGCCGCGGTCGAGCAGCGTGGTGACGAATGAAATTCCCATGCTGCCGCCAATATTGCGGGCGAGGTTAATGAGGCCGGTGGCGTCGTTGGTTTTCTTCGGCGCGACGAAATAAAAGGCGATAACGTTAATGGGAACAAACAGGAAGGCGACGCCCAGGCGCGAAACAATCCACACTGTTACGGGCGTCGCAATCCCCATTTGTAGATCGAAATGAGACATCATGAAGAGTCCGGTCGCAGTAATCGTAAGGCCAACGACAACGAGCCACCGCGCTTCGAATTTTCCCAATAAAAAGCCCACAATGGGCAGGACTGCAATCATGACGACTCCGCCGGGAAGAAGCACTAAGCCACTCTGCATGGCGCTATAGCCCATCAGGGTTTGCAACAGTATGGGAAGTAAGACCGTGGTTCCGTATAGAACGAATCCAAGGATATACATCGTGAATACGGCGACGGCGAAATTTCGCTCCTTGAGCAAGTGCAGGTCGACGACGGGATCTTTCTGCAACAGTTCCCAAATGACCGCGCCAACAAGTCCAACGCCGCCGATAATGCTGGCCCAAACGATGAAGTGAGAGCCGAACCAATCGTCGCGCTGGCCTTTGTCGAGGACGACCTGGAGAAATCCGAGGCCGACACTGAGGAAGGCGATGCCAATGTAATCTATCTTCAGGCGTATCTTCTTCATGTACGGCGGATTTTTAATCAACATCGTCGTCATGAGGATGGACAGGATGCCGACCGGAATGTTGATGAAGAAGATCCATCGCCAGGTGAAACTGTCCGTGATCCAGCCGCCGAGCGTGGGGCCAATCGTTGGCGCGACGACGACGCCCATGCCGTAAACGGCCATGGCCATGCCTTGTTTCTCGCGAGGAAAGCTGTCAACGAGAATTGCCTGTGAAATTGGTTGCAGGCCGCCACCTCCGGCGCCCTGCAGGACGCGGAAGAATACCAGCATGCCCAGGCTGGGAGCGAGTCCGCAGAAAAAAGAGCTGACGGTGAAAATCGTGACGCAGGCCATGTAGAACTGCTTGCGACCGAAGACATTCGACAGCCAGCCGGTCAAGGGAAGGACAATGGCGTTCGAGACTAGATAGGACGTGAGGACCCAGGTGCTTTCGTCGACGCCCGCGCTGAGGCTCCCGGCGATATGCGGCAACGACACGTTCGCGACGCTGGTGTCGAGAACTTCCATGAACGTCGCGAGCATGACGGTGGCGGCAATCAGCCACGGATTGACGTCCTGTGTGCGTTCACGCGGAAGTGCAAAGGTCGCCATCAGCCGGATTTACTTCGTGATGATCGTCGCTTCGACGTTCATTCCTGGGCGCAGAATCGCTTGCTTCAGTACGCCGGGATCCAGGAGGATCTTTACGGGAATGCGCTCGACTACCTTCACGTAATTTCCAGTAGCATTTTCAGGCGGCAGAAGACTTAAACGCGAGCCGGTGGCCCCCGCGATCGAATCCACATATCCTGGATAGGTTTTTCCGTACATGTCGACGTGAATTTCCGCGCGGTCGCCCGGTCTCACGTGTGCGAGCTGCGTTTCCTTGAAGTCTGCCGTTACCCAAATATCATTCAGAGGAACCAGGAGAAGGAGGCCCTGGCCGGGCTGAACGATTTCGCCGACTTCGACGGTTTTATTGGTGACCGTACCGTCTTCTGGAGCAACGATGGTTGTGTAGTTCAGATTGAGCTGCGCGGCGTCGAGGTTCGCCTGGGCTTGTTCAACGGCGGCACGCGCGGATGCGGCATTGGCGGAACTCACTTTGACTTGTCTGGTGTTTGCTTGCGCTTTGGTAAGACCGGCGCGTGCCTTTTCGAGTTCCGCTTTCGCAGAAGCAACTTGAGCACGCCGGACAGAAATCGTTTGCTGCGCCAGAGAGAAATTCTGGCGCGCTGCGTCGAGTTGGCTCTTGGCTTCTTGTTCAGCGGCAACGTAGCCGTCGTATTGTTGCTGCGAAATCTCGGCTTTTGCAGCAAGCGGCTTCATACGCGCGAGGTCGGATTCAGCTTTCTGATATTTTGCTTGCTGGTCTTGCACATTTGCCTGCGCGTAAGCCAAGCCAGACGTTAGGGCCGTCTGCAAGTCGAGGTTCGCTTGGTCGTAGCTCGCTTGCGCGGCAGCAACCACCGCATCGGCGCTCGTGGTGCCGCTGCGGGTAGTTTCGGATGTCAGCGGGACATTTATCGTGGCGGCTTGCGATCGGCTCACCGCGAGGGCAAGCGCAGCTTTGGTGTTGTCGACCTTCGCCTGGAAATCCCGCGGGTCTAGGCGAACCAGAACCTGGCCCTTTTTCACCGACTGATTGTCTTTGACGAGGACATCGATGACGCTGCCGGAAACGCGTGGCGCGATGGGGATAATGTGGCCGTTGACTTGCGCATCGTCTGTGGATTCGCGATTGCGATAATGCAGCCAGAAAACCAGAGCGATAACCGCAACGACGATTCCAGCGATCAAAAGAATGCGGCGCCCGCGAGGATTCCGCAGGGCGTTTGGTTTACGGGGTTCCGGCTTCTCCTCTTGCGGAGTGGGTGCCGCTTCCTTTTCAATATCGCGTTCGTTCTGAGGATCGAGTTCCGTGGTCTTAGGATTCATCAATGTAACTCGCTTTCACTTGTTGTAGAGCAATTCCATCCGTCCAATGGCGTGCGCAAGGTCAGCGCGCGATTGGTTGTACTGATACAGAGCGGATATCTGATTTTCGTTGGCGCGGGCAAGCGCGTCCTGGGCGGTGACCACTTCAATATTGTCTGCTACACCCGCTTTGAACCGGTCGCGCGACTGTTGCACTTCCTGGTTGGCCAGGTCAACGCCAAGATTTGCCACCTGCACCTGATTCCTGGCGGAATCAAGCTGAGCAATGGCAGTATGCACATCCAGAGCAATCTGATTGCGTTCCTCCAGCACACTCTGCTTAATTTTTCGAACTTCGAGGTCATCGCGAGCGATTTCGTTGTGAATGCGGCCTCCGGTAAATAGAGGCAGGCTGATTCCCGCTGCATAAACGTACGTGGGAATTATTGTGCTGGACGAGAGGCCCTGCTGTTCATAATCGCCGCTGAAGGCGAGGGCGGGCCAGCGAGACTCGCTGTCGGCGCGTTTCTGATATTCGAGGGATTGCTCGTCCGCGAGCAGAGCCTTCATTTCCGGACGGGCTTGATAGGCTTGGGCGAGACTTTCGTCCACGCTGATCTCGGGCGTCTGAAAGAAGCTGGTCTGGTCAACCAGAACAATTTTCTGTTGGGGATCAAGATTCAGCAATTTCGAAAGGCCGTAGAGCGCAATTTGCTGGTTCGTTTGCGCGACGATCAGGCGCTGCTTTTCGTTTTGCAGCTCGACGTTGGCGCGGAGGGCGTCGACGCCTGTGGCGACGCCATTTTTCTGCATGTCGGAAGTTTGATTGTAGAGCGCCTGCGCAAGATCGACCTGGGATTGAGCGGCTTGCTCTTCCGCTCCGGCGTGAAGACTGGAAAGATATTGCGAAACAACGAGGAGGACGATCTGCTCGCGCACGGACTGGCGCTGCGCGTCGCTGCTGAGGATATTCTTGCGCGATGCTTGCCACCGGCGCCACAGAGACAAGTCGAACACCGGTGCCGAGAAATTTGAGCCCGTCTGGAAAACCTGGAACGGGCCTACCGCTTCCGGCACTCCCGGGATGCTGAGGCCGATTCCGGCGCGAATGTTGGCGCGGATCGCTCGATCGGAAACGTTGAAATCAGCCTGGGGCAGCAAAGCAGAAAGCGCAATGCCGCTTTCCTTCTGGCTTTCGGCCAAATTCAGGGCCGCGATCTGGATAGTTGGGTTTTGTTTGAGAGCGAGTTCGATGGCCTGGTGCAAATTCAGTTGCAGCGGCTGCGGGGCCGTGTTCTGCTGCGCGCGCGCCGTAACCGCGAGGAAAACGAGGAACGGTATGAGAGAAAGCCAGCGACTGTGCCCTGCAGATTTCGCCGCCATGTTCGTACGCCTGTCCAGCTTACCGGCACGCTGCCGAGCGGCCAGGGAGTTGACAATAGGAGCGGTTGAACAAGTTCGAGGCCGCATTTCCGTAGCCACATCGACCATGTGCGTTATGACTGCCTTTCCGCGATCGCCAGTGAAGCGACGTGCGCGACTTTCGACCAATATTTGATGTTCGGAGACCTGAGAGCGATTCCCGAAGGTCCGGAATCTTGCGATGGGCGAGCTGAATGAGAGTCCGAGCGCACTTTTCTCGTCTTGCCAGCAGATTTTCGTGTTGCCCTGTTAGTCGCTCTACCAGTAATCCGTGCTAAAGGCGGTCGATTTTGGCGGCGAGGATGAAATCGCTTTCCGTCAAGCCGTCGATTTTATGCGTCCAAGTGGTGATCTCGCCTTGCCCCACGTGAAATTAATGCCGGGGTGATGACCTTGCTCCTCAGCAACGGCTCCGACCTTATTGACGAAGGCGAGAGCTTGCTTGAAATCCGGGAAGTTAAAAGTTTTTGCGAGGTGATGTCCGTCGACGGCTTTCCAGCCGGAGACTTGTTTCAAATATCCATCGAGGTCCTTGCCTTTGAGGGGCGGCACGCCTCCGCGGCACGGCACGCACGTCTTGCTTGCGAGATCGCTCATCATGGCTATCGTGGCTCCTTCTTGCAGATTCGTAGCTGCATAGCGATTGTAGCGAATCCACCGGCCATTGCGAAGCAGAACGGCGCGTCCGGCCGCGATCGAGCATATTTCAGCGTTTAGCCGCGGCGGCGGAGCGCTGGGCGAGATATTCGTGGATGTAAGCGGTGAACGCTTCGTCGAGGAGGCGCGTTATCGGGCCGGGAGCGTTCGCGTAACGATGCCCGGCAATTTCGCCAACCGCGAGCAGGGTGCGATTTGTCGAAGAAATGAAAATTTCGTCGGCCGCGAATAAATCGTCGGGCCGGAGGATCGTCTCCTCGCAGGGAACGCAGGCGCGCGGGCCGATTTCGAGCAGGATGCTGCGCGTGATGCCTTCCAGGCAGCCGGAATTGAGAGAAGGCGTGAGGACGCGGCCGGCACGCACGCAAAAAAGATTGGCGGCAGTGCATTCGGCCACTTCGCCGCGCTCGTTGAGAAGGACCACTTCGTCGAAACCGCCTTGCTGCGCTTCGTAAAGATTCCAGACATTGTTCAACCATGAAGTGACTTTCACCCCGGCGAGCGGAGACGCGGCATGGCGGCCATGCTCGCGAAGATTCAAGCGCGCGGGCTGGCGATACGCGGGCAGATCCGTGCTGCAAAGAAATAAATCCACGAGGGGCATTTTTTCATCGCTGCGCCAGTGGCCGGCTTGATTGTAGATGGCGTAAATGCGCGCGCATCCTTCCTGCACGTGATTCGCGCGAACCACTTCCATCAGATGGCCGCGCACTGTTTCCGCGTCGAAGGGAAACGGGCAATGCGTGCGCGCGGCGTCTTTCTGCAGGCGCTTCCAGTGGCGCTCGAAGGCGAAGATTTCGCCGTCGAAAATGTGCAGCGTGGTGAAGAGGCCCCAGCCGCTGAGAAGGCCGGCCTGTCCCGGCGAGAACCGCGCTTCTTCGATGGGCGTGAGTTTCGTGTTGTGAAAGACGAAGCGATGAAGCATGAAGCCTCCGGCCTGCCTGCGCAGGCAGGTTTCAGCGCACTATTGTAGCGCAAGTGTTAGGATTCGTGTTTAGCGCTCCATCGACTCATCTTTGCAGTGGCGGGATTTTGCAATGAAATCTGAGCCAACTTAAAAGAAATACCAAAATCTGATCTGGATTTATCGCTTTCTTCCAGTTGTGGTCGGTCCGATGCTGGTTGGTATTTTTATCCCTGTTTTCCTTTAGACTTGGAATTACGTAGTGGCGGGATTTGCTGCGGGAGTGCCTTCGATATTTCTCCTTTGGCGATGGGTCGTTGCGGGACGAGAAATAGACCGGCGCGGATGTCCAAAATGCGGCCTTTCCTTTCCCAAGACCATGGGTTGGACGTACCCGCCCCGAAAGTGTACGCATTGCGGCGAAAGGATTTTCTAGGCGAAGCAAGGCTCGGTGAGGAACGAAAGGGCACGGATGAGTCGCTGAACTTCTGCTCCACTAAAATGCGGCGATGCGGTCAGCGGGGACTTCGACTTCGTTCACGCCCTTGAAGGAAAAGAGCAGGCGCACCAGATACACGGGAGGATTCTCTGACGTTTGCCGCACGATATTTCCGACGGCATCCGTCACGGCGGCGTGGAAGAGCACGCCTCCGGCTTGCATCCCCGCCAGATTGGCGCGCACGCGCTGGCCTTCTTTGAACATGATTCAATTCTCCGCCGCCCGCCGCATTTTTGCAACGCAGCAGACAGTGGGCGTACCAATCCCTTTCGAGATTTTTGTAACTCGCGCCGAGGCTTCGCGTTACTATTCCACGCGCGAAGAGTTTCGACGTCGCCGCTCTGCGGGAGGGACTCATGGCCGGTGTTACGTACAGAAAAGTTCTGCGGGTGATGGCGGTCGGCGGGGCGCTGCTGTTGTTAGGCGCGGGGCACCAGCCGAGGAGGGCATCGGGGGCGCGAGTTTCAGGCGTGATTCGTGAGCCGAGTACGTCGGTGGCAACAGCGAAATCGCCGGCAGCAGAACGGTCGGTTGCGAACCAGCCAAGCCCGCCGGCGGCAGCGCTGAAGTCGTTTTCAGGGAAGCGGTTGCTCGATCACATTCGCGTGCTTTCCTCGAACAAGTTCGAGGGCCGCGGGCCAGGATCGCACGGCGAGGATTTGAGCATTGCCTACATCCAGAAGCAGTTTCGGCAGTTGGGCCTCGAACCGGGGAATCCGGACGGAACGTATTTGCAGAGCGTTCCCATGGTAGGCATACGTCCCGATCCGACGATGGCGCTGACGTTCACAGGGCATGGCCAGACGCTCCGCGCGCAATTCGAAAAGGATTTTGTCGCATGGACGAAACGAATGGTGCCGTCGGTAAGCATGGACGCGGATATGGTGTTCGCGGGATATGGAATTGAAGCGCCGGAGCGGCATCGGGACGATTTCAAGGGCGTGAATGTGAAGGGGAAAGTCATCGTGGTTCTGGTGAGCGATCCTTTTCCAGATAAAAATGAGACGGGCAAAAAAATCATGACGTACTACGGCCGCTGGACGTACAAATATGAAGAAGCGGCGCGACTGGGCGCGGTGGGCTGCGTGATTGTCCATGAGACGGGAGCAGCGGGGTATCCGTGGGAAGTGGTGCGCGACAGTTGGGGCGCGGAGCAATTCGATCTGGTTTCCGCGAACAAAAATATGAATCGCGCGGCTGTCGAGGCATGGATCACGCACAACGAAGCGGAGCAGCTTTTCAAGGCGGCAGGGCAAAATTACGACGCGCTGAAAGTGGCGGCGGCGAAGCCGGATTTTCATCCTGTGGACCTGGGCATGAAGGCGCAGATCGAGATTCACAACAATCTGCGGACGATCCATTCGCACAACGTGATTGCGAAGGTGACGGGCAGCGATCCGAAGCTGAAAGACCAGTATGTGATTTACACGGCGCATTGGGATCACTTCGGGATTGGTCCGGCGGTGAACGGCGACCGCATTTATCACGGCGCTGCCGATAACGCCTCGGGAGTTTCGGCGCTGATTGAAATTGCGCGCGCGTACAAACAACTGCAGGTGCCGCCGCGGCGGTCGATTCTGTTTCTCTCTGTGACCGGCGAAGAGCAAGGCTTGCTCGGCTCGCGCTATTACGCCGAGCATCCACTGTATCTGTTGGCGCAAACGGCGGCGGACATCAATATGGACGTGATGAACGTGCTGGGCCGCACGCAGGACATTGTGCTTGTGGGCAAAGGCAAATCGACGCTCGATGAAGTGGCCGCGGCGGCGGCGCGCGAGCAAGGCCGCGTGATCAAGGACGATCCGGAGCCGGAGAAAGGTTTTTATTATCGCTCGGACCACTTCAGCTTCGCGCAAGTGGGCGTGCCGGCATTCGATCCCGATGCGGGAACGGATTTCGTCGGCAAGCCCGCGGGATGGGGAATGATGATGCGCGACCAATATACGAAGGAGCATTATCACAAGCCTTCGGACATCATTTATCCCTACTGGAACATGAGCGGGGATGTGCAAGATTGTCAGCTTTATTTTCTGATCGGGTACAAGGTGGCGAACACAACCAAGATGCCGGAATGGAAGGCAGGCTCCGAGTTTCGGGCCGTTCGAGAGGAGTCTTTGCGGAAGGGCGACGGCACAAACTGATATACCGGGCGCTGGTCAGCTCAAGAGGTTTTGCCTTACAACAGTATTTTTCGATAGGCCATTGACGGCTCGCGAGGACAGGCTTACAGTGGATTAGGCCCTTCTTGGAAGGTACCTGTGCGATTCGTATGTAGAAGCATACTGTCCTGCATCCTGTCAGCTTCTCTGATTGGCCTTCCGGCTTTTGCGGCCCCAACTCCGAACCGCCCGCTGGGGTTCGTTTTAGCTGCCCAAGACGCACAACTTGATGGCAACGCGGCCGCCAGCGGCGCGAATATTTACAACAATGATGTTGTTGCCACCGGCTCGACCGGTCAAGTTCGCCTGCAATTCGCGGGGAACCAAGTTTACTTCTCTCCATCCAGCATTGCAAAACTGGCGACCAATGGTTCGGGTGTGACCGCGCTGCTGTCCTCGGGCACTGCCGGGTTCTTGTCGGCGCGCGGAGGCACTGTGGCAATTCGCGCGCTCGACGTTCTGGTGCGACCGCAGACAGCGCAGCCCACTACCGCTCAGATTACGATAATCGCGGCCGACGAGCTTAAAGTCGCCAGCGTTGCGGGCCCGCTAACGCTGGAACTCGATGGCGAGCTCTACACGCTCACGCCAGGGCGCACGTATGGAGTGAAGATCGTTCCAGACGATACAAAATTGCAGGAAGGCTACATTGGCGCTCGAAAGCGGCGCGGATTGATCATTTTCGTATTCGCGGCCACGGCAGGGATCGCTGCGATAACCTACCTCGTTCAAGAACTTCAAGAAAGCCCGTCGTCACCATAGATTTTGTCTTTTTGCTTCGATTCGCGCTGACCGGGCAGCGACAGACGCAAGGTTGACAACGCAAGCGCCGGACGCGTATCATCCTGACGATACAGCGCATTAAGTCTCGCTGCATCCCCTCTTTCGCTCTTACCCGTCGGGTAGAGTCTCCGAGGCACATCCTCGGTGAGCGGGTATGTTTCCTCAGGGAGAACGTCGGCATGTCGCCCGGGTACGAAGATCCAGTGTCGCAGGAGCCTGAAACCTCCACTGTTAAAGCGACTGGAGCAATTCACGCCGCGAGGCCCGCTCAAATTGTCGAGGATCCAAATATCGAAACACCTGAAATTGCAGAAACTGGCTCTCTGTTCCAAGTCGATGCCACTGCGGAACCGGCCGAAAAACCTTTAGATTTAGCTGAACAGCTACGCGAAGCGCGCCCCGAAGTGCCGCAAGAACAAGCCGCTGAAAGAAGCCAGGAAGAATCTCCCGATAAGCGATTCGATGAGCCGATGGAACAGTTGATTGAGCAATATGCCGCTCCGCAGCCAGTTCCCGCTGGCGGCGAGATTTTTGATGGCCGCGTGATCGCCGTGACGGATTTGGGCGTAGTGGTTGATGTTGGAGCAAAATTCGAGGGGCTTGTGCCTGCCCAGGAATTTGTGGATGCCGGCGGTATACATTTCCAGTCGGGCGATGCAATCGCAGTGGAGCGGCTTGCAGAACAAAAGGAAGGCTATGTCCTGCTCTCGCATGTCCGGGCCCACCGAAGGCGCATTTGGGAGCAGATTGAAAAGTCACATAAGGAAGGGCTGACCCTTACGGGCAAGGTAATTGACCGCATCAAAGGTGGCCTGGTGGTAGACATTGGCATCCGCGCTTTCCTGCCGGCGTCGCAGCTGGACCTGCGTCCTGCGCATGATCTTGAAGCCTGGAAAGATCGTGACGTCGAATGCCGAGTCTTGAAATTGAATCGCAAACGCGGAAATGTGGTGGTCAGCCGACGGGTGATCCTGGAAGAAGAGCAGCGCAAGCAGCGCGAGACTTTTGCGGCAACGCTGAATGAAGGGTCAATCGTTACCGGGAAAGTAAAAAACATCACAGAGTACGGAGTTTTCGTCGACTTGGGCGGCTTGGACGGTTTACTGCATATCAGCGACCTGGTCTGGGGACGAATTGCGCATCCCTCTGAAGTTGTTTCGGCTGGCCAGGAAATTCAAGTGCAGATTCTTAAGTTTGACAAAGAAAAGATGCGGATTTCGCTGGGGCGGAAACAGCTTCTCCCTGATCCATGGGCAACTGTACCGGAGCGTTTTCCTGTGGGCATGCATTTGCGGGGGAAAATCGTAGGGCTGGCCGATTATGGCGCGTTTGTGCACATCGAGGCAGGAATAGAGGGCTTGGTACACGTCAGCGAGATGAGTTGGTCGAAGCGATTGAAGCACCCCTCGAAGATGGTGAAGGTAGGCGACGAAGTGGAAGTGGTGGTGCTCGAATTGAAGCCGGAGCAACGTCGCATTTCGCTCGGGTTGAAGCAGACATCGCAGGACCCGTGGGCGGGCGTCGCGGAAAAGTATGTGGTGGGCACAATCGTGAGCGGTCAGGTGCGGAATTTCGCTGATTTCGGGGCTTTCGTGGAACTCGAAGAGGGAATCGAAGGCCTCATCCACGTCAGCGATTTGAGTTGGACGGAGCGCGTGAAGCATCCCAGTGAAAAGCTAAAAAAAGGTGATAGCGTGCAGGCGAAGGTGCTGAAAATCGATGGCGAGCACCGGCGCATATCGTTGGGGCTGAAGCAAGTCAACGATATTTGGGCCAATTGGTTCGCAGCGCATAAGCTAAACGAAGTGCTAAGAGGCAAAGTCGTCCGCAACGCAGCCTTCGGAGCGTTCGTGGAGCTCGCGGAAGGTATTGAAGCCCTTTGCCATATTTCGGAAATTGAAGAACGCCGCCCTAAAAGAGAGTCGGGCGATCGGAATAAGCAGAAAGCGGGAAAGAGTTCAACGGCGCTGACACAGGGCCAAGAATACGATTTCAAAATTATCCGGCTCGACCCCGAACAGCGAAAAATCAGTTTGAGCTATCGGGCAGCGCAGAAGCAGGTTGAGCGGCGCGAGATCGAATTGTTCCGGTCCTCAAAATCTTCGCCCAATGCGACCATTGGCGATGCTATTATGGCCAAACGGCAGGCAAACTGAGTCGAACTCAACAGGCGGCTCGCGAAAAGCTATTAGAAAAAAAGATTTACGTTCGAGGCCCATTGATGATATGGAAGGGCCACTAAGTGTCCTGTGAATTGTAACTGCGCGGCGGTGGGGCGCTTAGGCAGCAAATTCAGCCCAGCATCCAAACCTAGAATTTAGGCAAGAGGGAGGGCCGTCGGCCCATGGCAAGCGCTACGGGTAAGCCGGAGGCAGGGGAGCGCACAGTTACGAAGGCGGATTTGATCGAGGAAGTGATCCGCGTCACGGAACTGCCGCGCAAGGAATCGGAAACGGTTGTCGAGACGGTATTTGAAAGCATAATCGAAGCGCTGCAGAAGAACGACAAGATCGAGATTCGCGGCTTCGGCAGCTTCCGGACGCGCCAGCGTCGAGGAAGGGTTGGACGCAATCCGAAGACGGGCGCCAAAGTAGACGTCCCGCCCAAGAGGATTCCGTTTTTCAAGCCGAGCAAGGAATTAAAGGATTTCGTTAACGTTCATAAGGCCGCGACGCCTACGGCGCCTGCATCGCCTGCGGGACACGCGCCTCAGGGCTGAGCTGGTCGAACCGAATGGATTTTATCTGGACTCCGTGGCGCTATCGTTACATTGCTGAAGCGGGTAAGGACAAACGTTGCATCTTCTGCGACGCGGTGGCTTTGAACGACGACGTCACTGCGCAGATTGTTTTCCGTGGCAAACTTGCCTTCACTATCCTGAACCGTTTTCCGTACACCTCTGGTCACGTCATGGTGGTGCCTTACGCACATGTTGCGGAGCTTACGGAATGCGATCCCGACACGCTGGCCGAAATGATGCGACTCGCGCAGAATGTGCAGGGGGCGCTCGCCAGCGTGTATCACCCTGACGGCTATAACCTGGGTATGAATCTCGGACAAAGCGCTGGCGCCGGTGTTACAGGGCATTTGCATCTGCACGTGCTGCCGCGCTGGATCGGCGACGCGAACTTCATGACTACAGTTGCCGAGACCCGCCTCGAACCCGAGGATCTTTCCACTACTTTTGAAAAATTGCAGCGCGCCTTGAACGAGTAAAGATTTCTGGCGTCTGAAGCGCGCACATTCTGGCAGCTGGACGAGAAATTGGTACAATCCGACGCTGTCTGAAGAAGCCGCGTGATAACCTGCACAGGAGAACCTCAGCGGGGCTTCGGGTAGGGAGCACAAAATTGGACCTCGGACTAACAGAAGAACAGATGCTGCTGCAGCGCACTGTGCGGGACTTCGCCGAAACAGAAGTCAAGCCGCTGGCAAAGGAGTTGGACGAAACCGGCCATTTCCCGCGCGAGACCTTTCGTAAGGCGGCCGAGCTAGGCCTCACAGGAGTTGCATTTCCCGAACAGTACGGCGGCGCGGGAATGGATCACCTGAGCTATACGATCGTGATCGAAGAAATCTCTCGTGCATGCGCTTCGACGGGAGTGATCCTCTCCGTACAGAATTCGCTCTACTGTGAACCCATCTATCGTTTTGGAACCGAGGAACAAAAGAAGAAATTTCTGGCACCGTTCGCGCGCGGCGAAAAGATTGGTTGCTATGCGCTGACCGAACCACAGGCGGGCTCGAATGCCGCCGCGCTGCGGACCAAGGCGGTCCTGAGGGGCGATAGATACATCGTCAGCGGAACGAAAGCCTGGATCACGAATGGCGGCGCGGCGGACGCTGCGATCGTCTACACCAATACGCAGCCCGAGAAAGGCGAGAAAGGAATCACGGCGCTGGTGATCGAACGCGGGACGCCGGGGTTCGCGGTGGGCAAGGAAGAAAAAAAACTAGGCATAAACGCCACGGCGTGCTGCGAGCTGTCGTTTACAGACTGCGAGATTCCGGTTGCCAACCGCATCGGCGCGGAAGGCGATGGCTATAAAGTGGCGCTGTCAACGCTCGATGGGGGGCGGGTCGGGATTGCTTCGCAAGCCACGGGGATTGCGCAGGGCGCGTTCGATGCGGCGCTGGTCTATGCGCAGCAGCGACAAGCCTTCGGCCATCCCATCGCGGATTTTCAGGCGATTCAATTCATGCTTGCTGATATGGCAACGGAAATCGATGCCGCGCGCCTGCTGGTACGCAAGGCGGCGTGGAAGGAGGAAACGGGCGCGCGATTTTCGATGGAGGCATCGATTGCGAAGCTATTCGCGTCGGAAATGGCGACGCGCGTGACGCACAAAGCGATTCAAATTCACGGGGGCAATGGCTACAGCCGGGAATACCCCGTTGAGCGCGCTTACCGTGACGCACGCATTACGGAGATTTACGAAGGAACGAGCGAAATTCAACGTTTGGTAATTGCCGCCTGGGTATTGAAGTCTTATTGAGTATTTTTCTGGAATCATTTTACTGGACTTTTTTTTCCACGGAATCCGTTCAGCATGAAAGTGTCTTCGGTGTATCCTTCGTTTGTGCTGTCTCTGGACGCTTGTATCGAATTTGATCTTGGGCGCGAGGAGCAGTTTTTCCGCTCGATTCCACAACATGCGGGAGTTTTCTTAATTGAAACGCGAGCGGTATCGGACACGGCCGCCAAGCCGTATCTGACGCGTACGGCTGATCTGCGCCGCGCTGCGGAGCGCTTGCTGCGCCCGCCTGACGCTTCATCGAAACGGCTAAATCTGCGTGACGTCGCGACGAAGTTCTGTTTTCGCGTGACGGGCTCGCGATTTGAGCAATCCCTGGTGCTGTACCACTATGCGCGCACGCGCTTCCCAAAGAGTTACCGAGGATTCCTGCGGTTGCGGCCGCCAGCTCTGTTGAAGATCAGTCTTCGGAATTCGTATCCGCGCTGTTACGTGACCCGGCGGATTTTCAAAGACGGTGGCTACTATTTTGGTCCATTCGTGTCGCGTCGGGTGGCTGAATCGTTCGCGAACGAATTTCTTGACCTATTTAAGATTCGCAGATGCCAGATCAAGATCCGGAGAGATCCAAACTTTCCAGGGTGCATTTATTCGGAAATGAAGATGTGTCTCGCGCCGTGCTTTGCGGGATGTACAAAAAAAGATTACGACATCGAGGTTGATCGCGTGCTCGAAACGCTGGACTCAGGAGGGGCGCGTTTGACGGGAGCGATAGAGCGCGAGCGGGAAGCGGCGAGTGACGCGCTGGATTTTGAGCGCGCGGCGGCGCTGCATAAGAGGCTCGACAAAGTGAATGGCGTGCTCCGGGGTTTGCCCGAGATGGCGCAGCGGATTGATGCGTTGAATGCCGTGATTTTGCAGCGCGCGGTCCGGGACAAAACAATTGCCATTTTTGCGGTTGTGAATGGACTGATCGCGCCGCCATTGTCTATGTGTTTTGACGAGTCGGGGGAACCGCGATCCGTCGAAGCAATTCTTCGGCAGCATTTTGAGGAACTGCAGTCGAGACACCCTATAGCGCAATCCGAGCCCTACGATAGAATGAAGGGGAGAGGGAGCGAAGAGCCGAGACTGAGCAGCGAGCGATTTAATTTGTGTGGCGAGACAGCAGAGCGAGAAGAGCATTTGTCCCTGCTGGCTCGCTGGTTTTATTCGAAACCGAGAGCCGGCGAGATTTTGTTTCGCGATACGGACTGGCCTTACCGGAAAATACTCCGTGCGTGCGCACGAGTGCTGGCTGCAGCGGCATAACGGCAAGTTGTTCATAACCGGGCTGGCTTACGCGCCGGTTGGCATGACTAAGCCTCCTGCGACAGGCTGGCCGTGTCCCTGACTCAAATTGTTTGTGAGATGGCTGTTCACCGAAATGCCTGACGACGCCTCTACTGACATTACTGGAAAGACTGCAAACGGAGAATCTGGACGGATCGTCCCCGTGTCGCGATGGTCCGTGATGTTTCGCGCGCTCCGGTACCGCAATTTCCAGCTTTTCTTTGCCGGGCAATTGATCTCGCTGGTCGGCACATGGATGGACAACATTGCCGAAGCGTGGCTGGTCTATCGCCTGACGGGATCTTCGCTTTTGTTAGGCACTGTCGCGTTTGCCGGACAGATCCCCGTTTTTTTGCTTGCGCCGATCGGTGGCATGGTTGCCGATCGCTGGGACCGCCGGCGGGTGGTAATCGCGACGCAGGCCGCCTCGATGGTCCTGGCCGGTATTCTTGCCGGGCTAACGCTTTCTGGCCGCGTTAAGGTATGGGAAGTAATTCTGCTGGCTTCGCTGATGGGCGTAGTAAACGCGTTTGATATCCCGGCGCGGCAAGCGTTTCTGGTCGACATGGTTGGCCGCGAAGATCTGATGAACGCCATCGCGCTCAATTCGTCGATGTTCAACGGCGCGCGCGTGATCGGGCCGGCCATTGCCGGAATTTTGGTTGCGAGCATTGGCGAGGGCTGGTGCTTCTTTGCAAATTCCGTAAGCTACATCGCCGTAATTGCGGGACTGTTGATGATGCGCATTAGCCGCCGCGCCGTGGAAGAGCACCACGCTTCGGCATTCGAGCACATCGCCGAGGGGTTCCGTTTTGTACGGCGTACGGCGCCGATCCTTGCTCTGTTACTTCTTCTCGGTCTTGTGAGCTTGGTGGCGATGCCCTATTCCGTCTTGATGCCGATTTTTGCCGCCCGCATCCTGCATGGAAACGCCACGACGCTTGGCACGTTGATGGGCGCAACGGGCATTGGCGCGTTGACTGGCGCTCTTATGTTGGCATCGCGAACAGGACTGAAGGGATTGAGCCGTTGGGTTGCAGTCTCGTGCGCGGGATTTGGAGTGGCGCTGATATTGTTTTCGCTCTCACGATGGTATTTGCTCTCGGTGATACTGCTGGTACCGGTCGGCTTTGCGATGATGGTGCAGATGGCATCCTCAAATACGTTGATTCAGGCGATGGTGCCGGATCGGTTGCGAGGGCGCACCATGGCCGTGTACTCGATGATGTTCATGGGCATGGCGCCGCTCGGTTCGCTGCTTTCGGGTGCGCTGGCAGAACGTATCGGAGCGCCCTGGACGGTTGCGCTGGGCGGTCTGGGAGCCATCATTGGCGCGTTCATTTTTGCGCGGTCTCTGCCAAAACTTCGCGTGGAAGCGCGGCAATTAATCATCGCGCAAGGTTTGGCGGGCGGGGAACCAGCCGGCGGTATGACCTCGCGCGCCTTGGAATAACGCGCATCGCGTTTCGCGCGCGGTGGAATTGTGACAGCGGATATTTTTCGGCCTGTTATACTCAGCGGCCGTGACGGGAGCGCGGTCGACGCACATGAGTTCTTCATCCCCGCTTAAGCCAGGGTGTGCAACAGCGGAAGGCACGCGATCCTTTGCCGCGCGTTTCGAAGGTCGCGCGGCGCCGGGACATTTCCGCGACCGTCGCGGCCTAATGATTTCGTCCATTGGGATCGGCACGTATTTGGGCGAGCCGGACTCCACTACCGATGAGAGCTACACGAACGCGATTGAGTCGGCAGTGGAGGGCGGCATAAACATCCTCGATACAGCGATCAATTACCGCCTCCAGCGCAGCGAACGGTCGGTTGGGAGCGCGATCGAGAAACTTTTCGCGGCCGGGTTTGCGCGCGAAGAACTTCTGATTTGCACGAAGGCGGGATTCCTGACGCCCGATAGCGACACACCCGCCGACGCCAACGATTACTTTTTTCGCGAATACATATCGAAAGAAATCTTTGCTGTCGAAGACATTGCGGCAGGGTGCCACTGCATGGCGCCGCGATACCTGGAGGATCAAATCGAGCGAAGCCGTCGAAATTTGGGTATTTCCTGCATCGACGTTTTTTACTTGCATAATCCGGAAACACAATTGGGCGAAGTGTCCCGCGAAGAATTCAACCGGCGGATTGTTGCGGCGTTCGAAACTCTTGAGAAAGAGGTAGCCGCGGGCAAGGTTCATGCCTACGGCATGGCGACGTGGAATGCCTTTCGCAACGATTCCCGCGCGCCGGATTATCTTTCACTTGAGCAAATGGTGGGACTGGCGCGGCAGGCGGGGGGAAGCAGCCATCATTTTCATTTCGTGCAATTGCCGTTTAATCTCGCGATGCCCGAGGCGCTGATGCGTCCAAATCAAACCGCCGGCGGGAAAACGATGTCCATGGTGCAAGCGGCCCGGGAGTTGGGCGTCACATTGATCGCCAGTGCTTCGCTGCTCCAGTCGCACCTAGTCGGCAAAGTGCCTGCCGTCATCCACGATACATTTGGTTTAAGGGACGACCTCGAGTGCGCACTGCAATTTGTTCGTTCAGCCCCTGGCATCGCAACAGCGCTTGTTGGCATGAAGCGAGCCGAGCACGTAAAGGCGAATCTAAGACTGGTAGGGATTCCGCCCGCTTCGCAGGAACAATTTCGGAAGATGTTCGCGGTGCGTTGACGTTGGTGTGAATTACTGGTTTTGTTTGGTGACCCACCGCCCGAGCGCATGCCCCATCTCGGGCAGCTTCCCGGCGAAGAAGTGATCCGGCGCATCGACGAACACGAGCGCCTTCGGTTCGGGGAGTTTTTCGTACAGCGCCTCGATGTGTTCACGCGAGCCAAACTGGTCGTGCGCGCTTTGCAGAATTAGCTTCGGCTTTCTGCACCCCGTGAGGAAAGACAAATCCGAATTGTCCACCGGGATCCCTAGCCCGACGACTTCCGTGACGCGTGAATCCTTGCAACCGACGCGCAAGCCCACATACGAGCCAAAGCTGAAACCGGCCAAGAGGATCGGTTTGGCAGCGAATTCTTTTGCCAGATAATCCAGCGCGGCGCGAACGTCGCCAGCTTCGCCGCGGCCTTTGTCGTGTTTGCCTTCGCTGAGTCCCGCGCCGCGAAAATTAAAACGAAGCACGGGAATCTCAAGTTGGTGAAGCGTTTTCGCTACCTGAAACACAACTTTGTTGTGCATTGTCCCGCCGAAGAGTGGATGCGGATGACAAACAACGGCAACGCGACGCGGGTCGGTGTTCGAAACCGTCCAGAGCATCGCTTCGAGCCGGCCTGCCGGACCGCTGAGAAAAAAAGTTCTATGAAATGCTTCGGCCATAACGAGTTTCGGAGTGTAGCGGATACGCAATCGCGTGCCAAGCGCCGTGGCCAAATACCGCTGATCAAGAATCGAGGAATTACTTCGCTGCAAAGGCGAAAAGAATTGCACCTTGCGCCGCGCGGTGCTAGGGTTGTGGTAATTTCCATCGGCTTTCCGGGGAGGAACAGTGGATCAAGAGACAACGGACCGCCGAACAGCCCGCCGTTTCACCATGGCGCTTCCTCTGCTCGTCCGTTTCACACACAACGGGAATATGGAAGAGAAGGTCGCACAAACGCGCGATGTAAGTTTTCGTGGTGTGTACTTTCTTACGGATACTCCTCCGGAAGAGGGTAGCGCGGTTGAACTCGTGCTCACATTGCCGCAACAAATTACGCTCGCAGGCGACGTCCGTATACGCTGTTTCGCCAATATCGTTCGTGTCGAGGCGCACGAAGAAATGCGCGGAGTCGCGGCTCAGATTGACCGCTACGAATTCATGCCCGCCGCTGCGTGATTCCTACCCATCCCTGTTAAAATACTTCCAGCGCTGGAGGCGATATGTATCACTATGATCCCGAAGTGGCGCTGGAAGAATTGCGCGATGAGGCCGTTCTGCCGCATCCCGTTCATTTGCGGGACATGATCTTGCGCACCAAGCTCGATGTGCCGGGCGCGCTCGATCTTAATCGTGAATTTCAGGAGTACTTGGCGCAATTCGGCGAAGTTCAAAAGCTTGCGCGAGGAATTCTGGAGCGGCTTGCCGCCGGCGTCCGCAAAGCATCCTGAGTCTGTAAGACTAAATCTTCGCGGTCAGAACTCGCAGTGCGCCTGACGTCGATGTGAGCATCGTGAGGCAAAAATAGGACCAAAGGCTGAAGGAAACACCAATGGCTCGACAGACAATTCTGATTGATGCGGACGACACGCTCTGGGAGAACAACATCTTCTTCGAGCAGACCATCAATCGTTTTCTCTCGTGCCTTATCCATTTGGGATACACACCCGAATATTCCCGGCACATCCTGAACGAAACGGAACGTCGCAATGTCTTGCAGCACGGCTACGGCGTTAAGTGTTTTCGTCGGTCGCTCGAGGATACGTACTTGAAATTGGCGGGCGGGATGGCGCGTAAAGAGGTGGTGCAGGAAATCGAAAAAATGGCCACCGAACTCGAGGGCACGCCGCCACAGATCCTCGAAGGGGTACCCGAAACACTCGCGTACCTCAGTGGACGCCATCGCTTGATTTTGCTGACCAAGGGCGAGCCCGCGGAGCAGGCGGCGAAAGTGGAACGTTCGGGATTGGCGTCGTATTTCGAATCCGTGGAAATTGTGACGGAGAAGGATCACTCGACATATGAGCGGGTGATACGTCAGTTCAAGATAGTGAAGTCTCACGGCTGGATGGTAGGAAATAGTCCGCGCAGCGATATTAATCCCGCTCTACGCGCCGGACTGAATGCGGTCTTCATTCCGCATCACGCCACTTGGATCCTGGAACACTCAGAACTTGAAAGTGGCACCGGCAAACTGATTCTTGTCAGCGGTTTTCGCGACTTGCGGGTTCATTTCTAGGGCATCCACGGAGGAGTGTTTGAATTATCGCGCTGAATTCGCCGATTTTGAAGGTGCAACATATTTAAACACGGCCGGACAAGGTCCTTTGCCGCTGGCGTCGGCGCGAGCTGCACAAGCAGCGCTCGAATGGAAGAAATTGCCCCATCGCATGCCGGAGAAAGTTTATTTTGATTTGCCCGATCGCGTTCGCGTACTGCTTTCACGGCTGATGGGCGGAGATCCCGAGGAATTCGCGATTACTTCCGGCGCGAGCAGCGGCATGGCTGCCGTAGCGTCGAACTTTGATTGGAAACCGGATGACGAGGTTTTACTGGGTCGAGGGGAATTTCCGGCACACTTTTCGACTTTTATGCCGCTTCAGGAAGCGGGCAGGTGCCGCGTGAAAATTGTCGTCCCGCGCCAGCGATTCATTACGGCAGAGGATTACGTCGAGCAGATAACGCCTCGAACGCGAATGATCTCTGCCAGCCTGGTGCGATTCGACGACGGTTCGCGGCTCGACGTAGCACGGCTGGCGGTTGCGTGCCGGAAAGCGGATGCGCTGCTTTTGCTTGATCTGAGCCAGTGCGCGTGTGCGATTCCGATCGATTTGCGCGCGATGGGAGCGGACTTTGCTGTCAGCTCAGGATACAAATGGCTCCTGAGCCCGTATGGGACGGGTTTTTTCTGGGCGCGCCGCGAGTCGATGGAGAAAATGCGGCCGGCGCCTTTTTATTGGATGGCCATCGAAGGAGCGCGAAATTTTCACTCGCTGCCGCTCGATACAATGAAGCCGACGCCGGGAGCGCGTCGGTGGGACGCTGCTGAAACAGCCAACTTTTCAAATTTGACGGCCATGCAGGCCTCTCTTGAATTCATCGAGCGCGTCGGTGTAAAAGTCATCGTTGAGCATAATCAAAAACTGATCACGCAACTGATTAAGTGTTTGCCGCGTGACACGTGTGTGCTGGCGAGTCCCAGCGATGCAGAAAAACGAGGGCCGTATGTGTGCGTAGCGGCACGTAGGCCGGAGCGAACGCGGGAGCTCTTTCAGAAGCTGCACGATGCGCAAGTGTTCGTAAGTTTGCGAGAGAATGCGCTGCGTATCTCGCCGCATCTCTACAATACAGAGCGCGACATCACAAAATTGGTTTCTGTGCTGTCGAGCTGAGTTTTTCGGCCCGTCGTTCTTACGCGGCCATGGCCAAACGGTAGAAGCTCAAGGCTGAATCTCCCTGTTCAACGGTGCGAGAACACTCGAGGTGGTACAAGCGCATGGGCAAGTCCATTTTCTTGCGATGCTCGATGATTATAATTCCGCGCGGCGCGAGCAGGTGCGAGCCGTCCAGGAAATCCAACACGCGAAGATAATCCGCGGCGAGCGCATACGGTGGGTCGAGAAAAATGAAATCGGCCAGAACGTGCCGTGAGGCTAATCGTTCCAGCCCTTGAATTGCATCGATCGCGAGGATCTCCCCGCCCGCCGTAACGCCGAGCGAATGGAGATTCTCGCGAATTAATTTCGCGGCTGGCCCGTGCCACTCGATAAAAACAGACTGGCGCGCTCCGCGGCTCAGGGCTTCGATTCCAATCGCGCCGCTTCCAGCAAAAACGTCGACGAACAAAGAATCCTCCACCGTCGCACCCAAAATGTCGAAGAGTGTTTCGCGCAGCCGGTCGCTTGTCGGGCGCAACTCCATCCCGCGCAAAGTGCGCAAGCGGCGGCTGCCGAATTTTCCAGCGATCACGCGCACGATTTATCCCACCGATGCAAGCTGGAAGCGTTTCTGCCACGCGGGTCCAAGGTACGTGAACAGTTTCGCCATCTCAGGCTCACGAGTGCGGTCTTCGATCAGAGCGAACGCTTCGCCACGCGCCAGCTCGAGGAGTCTATGGTCGCGCAGTGGATGGGCAATGTGAAATGCGACGTCTCCGTGCTGCTTAGTTCCAAAGAATTCCCCCGGGCCCCGCTGTTTCAGGTCGTGTTCGGCAATTTGAAAACCGTCGGTGGTCGCCACCAGCGTTTCGAGGCGATCGCGCGCTTCCCCGGTGATATTTTTCGGGGCGACCAAAATGCAATACGACTTTGCTGACCCTCGTCCTATGCGGCCGCGCAACTGATGAAGCTGCGCAAGCCCAAACCGATCCGCGTGTTCAATCACCATCACGGTGGCGTTGCGGACATCGACGCCAACCTCCACGACGGTCGTTGCGACCAGAATCTGCAATTCACTACGACGGAAGCGTTCCATTACGTCATCTTTTTCATCGCTGCGCATGCGGCCGTGCAGCAGGCCAACTTTCAATTGCGGGAAAACTGATTTCGAGAGCCGCTCGTATTCGGCCGTTGCCGCTTTCAACTCCTGTTTCGATTCTTCGATCACTGGATAAATGATGTAGGCCTGCCTGCCCGCGGCTACTTCGCGCCGGACGAATTCCCAGACTCCCGGAAGCTGCGTGTCGGCGCTCCAGCGCGTTTCGACTGGAGTGCGCCCGGGCGGCATTTCGTCGATGACCGAAAGTTCCAGATCGCCATAAAGAGTAAGCGCTAAGGTGCGCGGAATGGGTGTCGCCGTCATCACCAACGCGTGCGGTGAGGCTCCTTTTTCGGAGAGCCGCTTGCGCTGGAGCACACCAAAGCGGTGCTGTTCATCAATGATGACCATACCAAGCTTCGCAAACGCCACGCGATCCTCGATCAGCGCATGCGTGCCCACGACGAATTGACTCTGGCCGGAAGCGATGCGCTCGAGCGTCCGCGCTTTGTCGCTAAATTTCATTCCGCTCACGAGCAGTTCAACGGAGTAGCCCGTTTCCGCAAAAACGCGACGCGCCGAAAGGTAATGCTGCACGGCGAGAATTTCCGTGGGCGCCATCAGAGCGACTTGATAGCCATTTTCGACCACAATCGTAGCCGCCTCGAGCGCTACGATTGTCTTGCCGCTGCCCACGTCGCCTTCAAGCAGGCGATTCATCGGCGTCGGCTTTTCGAGGTCACCGACAATTTCGGCGAGCACGCGTTTTTGCGCCCCGGTAGGCTTGAAGGGCAGAATGCGCTTGAGCGCTTCGCGAATCGGCTCTTCTCTGACGCGCATGGCGATGCCGGCTCGTTGCTGTTCGTGCTGCCGCCGGACGGCGAGGCCGAGCTGGTAAAGAAAGAATTCCTCAAAGATCATGCGTACCTGAGCGGGGCTGCGGAACTCGTTCAATGTTTCGACATTCGAATCATGGGGAGGAAAATGAATGGCAATCAGCGCATCGCGCCGGGAAGGAAACGAATAACGACGCAACAAGTCCGCAGGCAGAGGATCAGGAACGTCGCCTTTGAACTCTTGCAGCGCGGCATAGATAATCCGCCGCAGCATGCGTGAGCTGATGTCGCCGATGGCCTCGTATATCGGGACAATCCTGCCAACTTCGGTCGAATCCGCGGGGCTATTACCCTGGCGCAGCAACTCGAACTCCGGATTGATCATCTCCATGCGCAGCGGCCGGTTAGGATCAAGGCTCACCTTTCCGTGCATCACTAGCGGCTGTCCCTGTTTCAGCTTTCCGTCCAAATAGCCCCCGTGAAAGAAGCGCGCAGCAAGTTTTCCGCTGCCGTCTTTCACGAGCAGGTGAAACATCGCACCGCGCCGTCGCGCGAAACGCATCAGGCTGCCGCTGACGACCTCCGCGCGCACGGTCGCAACCTGTCCGGGTACGAGCTCCGCGATGGGCGTGAAGTGAATGCGGTCCTCGTAGCGGAAGGGCAAGTAAGAGAGCAGATCGCCTACAGTGGTGATGCCGCGCTCGGCGAGCAAGGTGGCACGATGCGGGCCTAGGCCCTTCAGGTACATCACGGACGTGTTGAGGTCCAAAGTCATCGGGGTGCTGAGGATAAGTTTCTTATCTCACCAGTGCTCGCGCGTTTCGCTGCTAGACAAATCAGCAAAGCTTAGTGACAGGCAACACAGTATTGCCGCGTCGCATAGTATTTTACTAAGAGCGTGCGCCCGGCCTATATTTATTAATAGCGAAGCATGAGGACGATGCTTACGCGCAACGAAAATGGCAAAATTCTTGGGAACAGGGCTGCGGCGGTGGCTTGAGTACTTGGCCGCAATTCTAATCGGCAACGCCATTTATTTTCTTTCGCTCTCCGCACATCTTCCTGCTGATCTGCGCCATCAGACCTACAAAATTGACTTGGGTATGGCTCTTGATTTCGTCATCTGTGTGGCCGTTTACGGCCTGATCCGTCTGGGAGAGCGCGTTTCGCGCTAATATCTTAAGCCATATCTGTGCTCACCTAGGAGGATAGCCGCCGTCTAACAGTTTGTTGAAAAACTCATTTCCTTCGCAACTTTAATTGAAAAAACTCGTCTGATGTAAGGAAGGCCAAGGAGACGAGTGAAATGCGCGGAGACGATAACCAGCAAGAAGGAATGTTCAGCTACGTTTCGCCAGAGAAGCGAGTCCCAGCCGATCATCCGTTGCGGCCGATCCGCAAGATGGTGGATGAGATCCTGAAGGAGATGTCGCCGCAGTTTGCGAAGTTGTACTCGGACGTAGGGCGGCCATCGATTGCGCCGGAGCGGCTGTTTCGGTCCCTGCTGTTGCAGATCTTCTATTCGGTACGCAGCGAACGAATGCTGATCGAGCAACTGCAGTACAACCTGCTGTTCCGGTGGTTTGTGGGGATGGAGATGGACGAGGGGGTGTGGAATCACGCGGTGTACAGCAAGAATCGGGAGCGCTTGCTGAACGAAGAGATCGCGGAGTCGTTTTTCAGACGGGTGCTGGAACGAGCCAGGCCGTTTATGTCGGATGAACATTTCACGGTGGACGGAACGCTGATTGAGGCCTGGGCCAGCCAGAAGAGTTTCCGGCCCAAGGACGGAACGGGGAAGCCGCCGGGACCGGGAGGAGACGTCGACTTTCACGGGGAAAAGCGAAAGAACCAGACCCATGAATCGACGACGGATCCCGATGCCCGGTTGTTCAAGAAGTCCAAAGGAAGCGAGGCGAAGCTAAGCTACCTGGGACATGTACTGATGGAGAACCGCAACGGGCTTTTGGTACAGACGTTTCTGACCGAGGCGAACGGAAGAGCGGAGCGGGATGCGGCGCTGCTCATGGCCGAAGCCATCCCGGCGGGAAAGCGAGTGACGTTGGGAGGAGACAAGAATTACGACACGCAGGAATTCGTACGAGAACTTCGCGGGATGAACATCACCCCGCATGTGGCGCAGAACAATACCAATCGCAGGAGCGCGGTGGACGAGCGGACCACGCGGCATGCGGGGTATGAGGTGAGTCAGCGGAAGCGAAAACGAGTGGAGCAATCGTTCGGGTGGATGAAGATGGTCGGGATGCTAAGGAAAGTGAAGTTGCGAGGGATCGACAAGGTGGGGTGGCTGTTTACCTTCACCGGGGCTGCCTACAACCTGTGCCGATTGCGAAACCTGATGGCCAGAACATGACACGGAGCTTCGATTCAGGCCCGCTCGGTAGATAGAACAACCCAAACCACTCCTTCACAACTCAGCGAGAACTCAACAACTCAGAACGAAAAAGCTTCGAAAACTAAATTCTTCAACAAGCT
>CAVWSV010000019.1:0-47456 GCA_963757905.1 uncultured Acidobacteriota bacterium
AAGCCCGCCTCGCGGCTCCGAAAATCCCATTCTGTCCAAACGGCACCCGCTTCGTAATGTCACCGTCCGCTTCCACCCAGCTAGTGTCTCCATTTCTATATTACTCGGCGAACATAATTTCATAGCTTATCTAACGTGTGAGTAAAAATCGCTTGACACATGTCCCACGGGGGGGGGGGTAGAATCCGGCGCAAAGGGAGGTTATGTTTATGAAACGTACCCGCCTGGTTACGCTTGTCCCACTACTTCTCGCAGCCCTATGTATTCTGTACTTCATCTCCAATCAACCCAAAACCGTGCTCGCCCAAGGCGGTTGGGTCGCGGGGTCTCTCCATAACAGCTCCGGTGGCGGCATGGCACAGTATGGCGCCGCGGAGTTGTCCTCGACTTCTGCATCTTCTGACTTGCAGGCAATGACGAACTGGAACAACTACATCAACGCCCGCTGCGCCTGGAGCTTGTCGTCCTCCGACCTGAGCCGCCTGGCGAATGCCGACTACAATGCACGCCATGCCGGAGCGCCGACGATCACTCCCCAGCAACTCGCCACCGCCATAACCTCGATCGTCAACTCGACACTGTCAACGATGAGCGCCTCAGAGCAGCAATCCCTGTTCAACCAATACGCCTCCATCGCCGTGCCCAATATTGGTCAGTTCGGTCTGAACACGGCCGACCCGAACGTCTCCGCCATTCAGAACGGTAACGGAACGTGGACGGCCACCATAGGTTCAGCAGAGTTCAGTGGAAGGAAGGGCTTCTTCCAACAGTACGCGCCAGACATGGTGAGCTCGTCCTCGAACTTCTACCCCGGCGAGGCAGTCATGGTCATGTATTCTCTCGCAACCGGCGACATGGGCTACGACAACTCATTCATCACTTCTGCCACACAGCTTGTCGGCAACGCCACCGGTGTGAGTATGAGCGGCCAGCTTCTCTATGGAGATAACGGGTACATGATCCGCCGTCCATTGCACACGTTCCTGAACGAATCTAACATCAGTCAATTTTTCTCGAACCTGGGGTTCTGACGAATTATCGATAACGGAGGCACACCATCATGATGAAAACTTTCAAATGGCACTATCCTGCGCTGCTCACTGTCCTTGGGTCAATCTTCGTTTTGCTTGTCGGATGTTCCCCGCAGCCTCCGAAGGGTGCCACCATGGTCATCCAAGGCCCCTCAAACGACACAGTGTCTTGGACCGCAATACAAAATCCCCTATCCCCCTCGTGCTCGTGCCCGTCAAACATCTGCCAGAGTGGGGGTACCGTGCCACTCCCCGTGGGCACTAATGGGCAAGCACAAAGCCCGGCGATTAGTCCGGTAGTCGACGATTCGACCGTCGAAACTTTGGGAAGTAGCCCGACCCCATGCATGGGTGGGGGATTCATACCTCAATGTCCGAACCCGACTACCCCAGAACCAGTAACCTGCAACGCGATGAACCTGTCTGCGGCTGGGGGCCAGGTCACTGTCACCGGTCACGAGGAAGTGATCTGCTTTAGTCATCAGGGCATCAGCGAAGGAGCGTGTCCATCTGGGTTCCCGGGGACTACAATTTGTGACACCGGGACGGTGTCTGTTACGATGAACGGCCAGACAGTGAGCACGCAGTTGAGTTGCACGTCGACAGCCTTCAGCGTAGCATTCCAACTCGCGCAGGCTATCAAACAGAATTCAGCGTTAGGGAGTCAGCTCATGTCGGCAGCCAACGGGCCGCTGATCTACGTGAATGCCGTCAACACTGGAACGCAGTATAACTATCCGTGGACAAGTTCCGCGTCCTGCTCGAACAGGGCCGCGCAATACTACGGCCAATGCTCATTTAGCGCGGGGCTTTCTCCCGCGGCATCTCTCGCATCGCCACCGCCGCACCCGTAGTAGGCAAACTGAGAGCGTGACCCGGTGACGAAGGTACCGACCGACACGACACACATGGAACGCCGGACGCTGGCACCTCCGGCGTTCCTCGGATCTTTGGTGCTGCTTCTTGGCCTCGCCCTTTGCGCGCGGTCGGTATCGGCCCAGGCTAACACTCCGCGATTCGAAGTCGGTTCCGTGTTCAGCATCTATCATGCACCCAGTTTCTCCACGCCCACCCAGTTTGAGCTGGGCGGCAGGTTCACGTGGAATTGGCTTCCCCATCTGGCCGTTGAGGGTGAGTACGACTCAACACTCAGGAGCCCCGTGGCTGCAACCAGTTTCGAGGGTGGTTATTTCAGCCAGGGGTTGTTTGGAATCAAGAGCGGAGTCCGCTGGACAAATTGGGGAGTCTTCGCAAAATTCCGACCGGGGTTCATCCGCTACTCCGACGCCATTTCCGGGGTGACCGTTACCCCGACGAGCATTATCCTTGCCCGCCAACCTTTGAGAGACACGGGGTTCGATTTGGGCGGCGGAGCGGAGTTTTTTATCTCGCGACACTTCCTCTTCAGGTACGATGCCAGCGACCTGATCGTGCATCAAGGCGCACACGGAATTCTCTTCAATGGGGTAACCGAAACCTTCCGCCCATTCACCCACAACAATTTCGAAACTGAAGTCAGCGTTGCCTTTCGCTTCTAGTCTGTGGCCGGGAAGGTCTACAGCAGAACGCCTTCTGCCCACACTTACTGCGGATTCGAGTCGACGAGCTTCCAGGTCACATCGGGGTCGTATTCGGTGATGGCTGCGGCGAGCGTGGTCGTATCAGGACCAAGGTTCTTCTCATACACGCGGCCCTGCTGATTGACGATGAAAGTCATTACGCCGGAATTGCCCCATTTATCGGGATAGGCGATCAGGGCATGGCCGGCGATCATATTGCCGTTGATGATGTAATCATATGCTCCACCGGGAGCATGCGGCCCCTGGCGCGTGAGGATCTTGAAGTAGTATCCGTGGTACGGACGACGGCCGCCGGAGGAATTACTGGCACCGGCATCGTTCTGGGCAGACGCGTTCTTGGAGCCGTAGCCTTCCGCGCGAGCTTCGGCGACGAGAGAACCAAGCGGGCTTGGAGCTTCGTCCGGAGCAGTTTCCCAGTACAGGCCGTCGTGCTGGCCCGGCGTGCTGATGAACCGGGGTGCATAGGCCGCGACGCCATCGTGACCCCAGTCATCGTGCGTGAAATATTCCCACTGCGCGACAACATAAGCGCGACAGGTGGTGATTGCGGATAGCTCGTTCTCTCCGATTCTGCGATCCAAAATTTCCTGCGAGCCTGCTTTTGTGTCGAAGACCCACTGATCGCCCTGTTTCACGATGGGTACTGGAAACGGCCAATTATCGTTTCCGACTGTAATGGTGTACTTCGAGTCGCTGGCCTGCTTAAGCTGGGTGGAGGCCTGGACACCCTTGGAGAAGTCGTCCAGATCCTTTGCGTCCTCGACCGGATCGCCGGAAAGCAATTGCTGGGCGGTGGGACCAAAGATTTTGTCCAAGGCGGCGCGATCCTTCGCTCGGGCGGCTTGCACAAGCGCCTGCATCGCCTCTTGTGGCGAGGAAAACGTCTGCTGAGACGAATCCTGAGCATGAAGAAGTGAAGTATCTGCAAGAACGGCAAAAACAGCAGCGACAACAAATAAGAAGATCAACGCTGAAGGGATTGTTATAGAGCGTGAAATTCGACGCGCCTGAATGTGCATGGGTTTGCGTCCTTTCGCTTGCGGTTGAGCGAGGCTCATTGGGGCCTCCCGGGACGGCCCGGTCGGTTTGGTTTTGGCTGCGGCTTGGGCTGCGCCCGGCCAGGCTCGGGGCGTGAAGGCGCGGGCCTGGTCATCTGCTGACGGCTTTGCTGCCCGCGCTGGCTCTCGGCTTGTGGAGCAAAATTACCTTCGCTGCGGCCGAAAGCGTGCGGTCCCTGAGGCGGCGTGGGCATAGGCCGTACTTGTTGCGGCGGGGCTTGACGATACACCTGCGGCGGCACCGGACGGATCGGTTGCTGCGCAGGCCGAACCGGTTGTGGCGGCAGAGTCTGCTGGGTCGGCCGATTCGGCTGTTGCGGCGGCGGCTGGACCTCTCGGGGCGGGACTTGCTGCTGCGGAATTTGCCGGCCACGGAACTGGTTAAGCCGCGGATTGGTGGTATCGATATTGCGATTGATAACGCGATTGTCGATTGCCGGAGTTTGATAGGTGCGATTGTCCGGGGTAGTACGGTTGATTTGATTGTTTGGGTTGCGCTCATTCGCGTTGTTCGGAATGTTTCGATTGTTGGCGTTGTTTCTGTTGCGCGCGGTGTTGTCGAAATTGACGTCGCGATGAACACTCGTGTAGTTGTTAACGTTGTTGATGTTCACGGTCCGATTGATGACCGAACGATTGACCTCGACATGCGACTCGCGATTGTTAATATAGACGTTGTTTTCCCGAATGTACGGGCGGGAGCGGCGTTCCCAATCGTTATCACCCCGCCACCCCGTGTAGTAAACGCGATGCCTCTGCCAGTCGGTATCACGATTGAGCCACGCGCCGATTGTAAAGCCCACACCAAAGGAAATCGCTGCACCGAAGAAGCCTCCGAGATAAGGGCGGCGGTAGTAAACAATGGCGGGATCGTATGTGGGCACGTATATATATTGAGGATTGGCGGGCCAAATCTGAATAATGCCGTCTTGATCGACGATCTGCCACTGTGAATTGGAGACAAGATTACCTTGAGAGTAGGCCAAGGAACGCAAGCGCTGGATCGAATCCATTACATCATCCGGTTGGTTGAAGTACGCTTGCCCAACTGCGGTGGTCCAGTCAAGCTTCTCGTCCATCATGTCGAGGACGTCGGGGTAGTGCGCAAGGGCCTTCACGCTGATATCCCAGGGTTGGTCGTCAATTCCGTTGTCGCCGTTGGCGCGCACCCATCGGTCCGCGTCGTCAATTTCGTCGACGAAGGTTGAGGCGGGCAAAAGTTGCGCAAGCAACGGATCCGGATACAGCGCGATGGGAGCCAGTAGATTATCCAACTGATCTGGAGAATAGGGCACATAGTCTGACTGGTCCTGCAGTAAAGGCGCGGCAGTTGGCGAGGCGACGGGACTGACTGCATATGCCGATAGGGGGATGTACAGCAACGAAAGTGAGAGCAAGACAGCCAAGATTTTTCGCATGACTGCAATTCTCCTTGTGGGTCTCTCGAAATCAGCCGTATTGGAAGTGATAAACATCATATGGCTTCGAGGGAGCTGAGCCATCTGTTCAAATCATGGTCAAACGTAGGCCGGACCTCCATTGTAGCAATCTTCGGCGCCGATGGGTAGAGCTTGGGCGTGAGGACGTCTTAATGCGGATGGGTTCATGTTCTGTGAGCAAAACAGCACATTGAACCGTGCCAGGCGGACGGATAGAATAAACTGCATGTCGATAAACGTTGGGAAGGTGCTTGCGCGAAGGTCCGCGATGACAAAAATAATACTAATTGTTTGCTTAGGCTATTGGGTTTTTGGATCAGGGCTGGCCGCGTCGTATGCGAACGGCCCTTCGCGGCAGGCTGCACCAAAAACAAGCCGGGCCGCGACGTTGAAAGGTCGCGCAGGTGCGCCTGCATCGACACAGAAGGGCGAGTTGCCGCTGATCGATTTGGCCGGCTATCAGAAGCTCGTGGCGAAATACAAAGGCCGGCCACTGGTGGTGAATTTTTGGGCGACCTGGTGCGAACCGTGCCGCGCGGAATATCCGATGCTGGTAGGACTCGCGAAGAAATATGAGCCGAAGGGAGTGGTTTTTCTTGGCGTGAGTTTCGACACGGATGCAGATCTGAACGTCGTAAGCCACTTTTTGGCGATGTACCAGCCCGACTTTCCAAATTACCGACAGAAACCGGGAATTGATGTTGACGGATTTAACCACGCGATTGATCCCGCCTGGAATGGGGCGATCCCGTCGACAATTTTCTATAAGCCGAATGGAGTATTTGACGCGCAGTTTTACGGAACGAGGCCGCGCGCGGAGTTCGAAAAGGAAATTCAAAGTTTGACTGCAAATCCGTTCGCACCGAAATCTGGAAAGCCGGGCCAGTAAAACTTTGCTCGCCCCCAATGTTCGGAGGTAATCATGCTGAAAAATCGCGGAAACAAACTGACCTGGCTTGGCCATGCGACGTTCAAGATCACGACGCCGGGTGGGGAAGTGATTGTGGTGGACCCGTGGGTTTCGGGGAATCCATCGTGTCCCGAAGATATGAAGAAATTCGAGCGCGTCGATACGCTACTGATCACCCACGGACATTTCGACCACATCGCGGATGCCGTGGAATTAGGGAAGAAATTCAAGCCGAAAGTGGTGGCGATTCATGAAACGTGTATATGGTTGGAATCGAAAGGCGTGAAGAATACGCTGGGAATGAATAAAGGCGGAACACAGAAAGTTGGCGGAATCGAAGTAACAATGGTGAACGCGATTCATTCGTGCGGCATAGAGGACGATGGCAAGATCATCTACGGCGGCGAGGCATGCGGATATATCATCCGGCTGCCGGGCGGGATGACGATATACCATGCGGGGGATACGGCGGTCTTCGGCGACATGAAGCTTATCGCGGAACTATATGCGCCGGAACTGGCGCTGCTGCCCATCGGCGATCATTACACGATGAGCCCACACGAAGCAGCGATGGCGATTCGTTTGCTTGGCGTGAAGCACGTGATACCGATGCACTTTGGAACTTTTCCACTGCTGAGTGGAACGCCCAAAGACCTCAAGAACCTGACGCAGGATATTTCCGGTCTAGAGATTCACGCGTTGAAACCCGGGGAAAGTATCGGCTGAGGCAGTGGGCGCGGTGAAACTTGCGCCCATAGAGAGGCAGATTGATGGCTGGCAAAATCACGGAAGCAAATGTTGAAAAGTATATTTACGATATTTTGCCGGCGCGCGATGCCGTGCTCGCGGATATGGAACGACTGGCAAGGCAGCGGGATATACCGATTATTGGACCAGCGGTAGGGCGAATGATTTATTTGCTGGCGAAAATTTCGGGAGCGAAACGGATATTCGAAATGGGCTCAGCGATCGGCTATTCGACCATCTGGCTGGCGCGAGCGGCAGGACCCGGCGCGGAGATTTATTACACGGACGGCGATCCCTCGAATGCGCGACGAGCGAAAGAGTTTTTTGAGCGCGCAGGCGTGGAGAAGCGAATCACGGTGATGACCGGGGACGCGCTAGCGATGATCGACAAGACAAAAGCCAAATTTGACTTGATCTTCATTGATGTAGACAAATATCAATATCCCGCAGCTCTGCGAAAGGCTCTGCCGCGATTGAAGTCCGGCGGATTGCTGCTGACGGACAATACGCTGTGGTCGGGGCGCGTGACGCGGCGCGCAAAAGACGCGAACACGCGCGGAGTACAAGAATTCAATAAGGCTGTTTACTCCTCGAAGGAATTATTTCCTGTACTGATTCCATTGCGCGACGGCGTGACGGTATGCCGGAAGAAATAAGGGGCGCTTTGCGAGCGCTCGGATTGTTCGTACTGACATCAAGCTATCTGAAAGACTCCGTTATGCGAACGTCTAACTACGGAAAAGATTGCTAAGGAAGAATTTCAGATTGGCAGGGCGTTCGGCCAAGCGGCGCATGAAATACGGAAACCAGTCGGAACCATAGGGCACATACACTCGCAAGCGATAGCCTTGACGAATCAGTTGCTCCTGCAAATCCGTTCGAATTCCATAGAGCATCTGAAATTCATATTGATCGTTGCGGATTCCCTGCTCAGCCGCGAATTTTTTTGTGGCCTCGAGCATTTGCGGATCGTGCGTGGCGATGCCGTGGTAAATGCCGCTCGGGAGAAGCAATTTCATCACTTTGACGTAGTTCGCGTCGACATCTATTTTTTTCGGATACGCAAGCGCCGGCGGCTCTTTGTAAGCGCCTTTCACCAAGCGAATGCGGCAGCCGGCGGCGATCAGGTCTTTCGCGTCCTGCTCGGTGCGAAAAAGATAAGACTGAAGCACGGTGCCGACAGCGTCGCTTTTGGCGCGCGCGCGCTTGCAGATGTCGATGGTGCGCTGCGTGTAGACGGAACTCTCCATATCGATGCGAACGAAATTGTTGAGCTGAGTGGCACGATCGAGAATTGTTGCGAAAAGGTTTTCGCAGAGGGATTCACTGATATCGAGGCCGAGCTGAGTAAGTTTGAGCGAGACGTTGCAATCGAGATGTTCGGCGGCGACGCGGTCAAATATGCCGAGATACGTTTCAGCAGCGCGGCGGGCTTCGGCCTCAGTGGTCACGCTCTCGCCGAGGCAATCGAGGCTACAAGGATAATGGCGCGCGTTGAGTTCGCGAACCGCGGCGACGGCATCGTCGAGCGATTCGCCCGGAACGAACCGGCGAGCCATGCGGCGACTGGTGCCATTGTGCATAACGAAGCGAGCCATGCGGGGGCTACGCGACAGTTCGAGCAGAACGGAGCGCAGCATCAGCGGCGGCCCCGGCGATGCGTTCCAAAGAGCGAGTTGTGAAGCAGAGGATCGGATTTATGCATTGAGCCGGCGGACCGCAATCAGTGGGAATGAGCCTCCAGGAATTTTTCCGCATCCATGGCAGCCATGCAGCCGGAACCAGCCGCGGTGACCGCCTGACGATAGATTTTGTCTTGGACGTCGCCCGCGGCGAAAACCCCTTCGACATTTGTGCGGCTCCCATTATGCGTCTTCAGGTAACCGGTTTCGTCCATATCGAGCTGACCGCGGAAAACTTTTGTGTTGGGCTCATGGCCGATACCGATGAACAGACCAGAGATGGGAAGAATCGACGTTTGATCGTTCTCGACGTTGCGAAGCTTCACGGCTTCGACGTCGTGCTTGGCAGGGTCAAGAACTTCCTCGACGACGACGGGGGTAAGGAATTTTATTTTGTCATTCGATTTCGCGCGATCGAGCATAATTTTAGAGGCGCGAAATTCATTTCGGCGATTCAGAATTGTTACTTTTTTTGCGAAGCGAGTGAGAAACGTCGCTTCTTCCATGGCGGTGTCGCCGCCGCCAACGACAGCAATTTCCTTGTCGCGAAAAAAGTAACCGTCGCAGGTTGCGCATGTGGAAACGCCGTGGCCGATCAGCTGCCTTTCCGAATCGATGCCAAGAAGGCGCGCGGAAGCGCCAGCGGCGACGATGAGCGTTTGCGTTTCGAAAGTTTCCTTGCCCGCTTCGATTTTGAATGGGCGCCGCTGGAGAGCGACAGACGAAACTGCGCCGGAATGGAACTCAGCGCCAAAGCGCTGCGCCTGCTTGCGCATGAACTCGATAAGTTCCGGACCGAGAATTCCATCCGGGAAGCCGGGGAAATTTTCGACCATCGTGGTGAGCGTGAGCTGGCCGCCAGGCTCGTGACCGTCAATGACTAAGGGCTTCAGATTGGCGCGCGCGGCGTAAATCGCGGCAGTCAAACCGGCGCAGCCGCTCCCGATGATAATAACTTTGTGCACGAAAGAGTCCTCCAGCTATCCGATTCCGCCCGAGCGCGCAATGACGCAAGACAAAAAGGAAAGGCATTCTAACATGTTAGGGGTTGGAGACCAGAGGTCAGATGCTAGAAAAGCAGGTGCAAAACGACGATCCATGCAAACGCGAAGCGGCGGACCTGCGGAGGCGGTGCGTTAGGAATCGGACAAGGGAGAGCGAAGATGCGCTTGAATCGGAAAGGTTGCGCCAGGAAGATTGCAGTAGGGAACCTGTCACATGCCTCGCATCGTGATTCATCGTAGTGGAGAAGGCTCGCAGGTGTTCGAGCTGACGAGTGACCGACCCGTATCGATTGGGCGCGCGAAGTCAAGCAACATAGCGCTGGACGATCCGAGCGTGTCAAGGCTGCACGCCGTGTTGCGCGCGACGATGGACGGGCAATGGCAAATCATCGATCGTGACAGCGCGAACGGAATAAAGATTAACGGAAAAGCGACGAAGGAAGCCGTGCTGCGCGGAAGCGACGAAATTCTTGTCGGAGTTTTCCGGCTGCGCTTCGAGGATTCCGCAGAGCGGAAGATAACGAGCTACGGTACAGCGCAGCTGCCACGTCGCGTGGCGCAGGCGCTGAACGAGTCCGCCCATTCCGGCTCCGCTTCTGCTAACTCGCCATATTCGGCATCGACACTCGTGGTCGAGCCGCTGGGAGATGCGGCAGTTCCGGCAATGGACGAGCGCGAGCGCGCGCAGGCGCTCGAAAATGAGAATCGTTTGCTTACACTACTGAGCCGCGTGGCTCGGACGTTCAATGAAATACACGCGGTCGAGAAGCTGACGCAGAGCGCCCTGGAGTTCGCGCTGGAAATCGGGGGAGCGGAACGCGGATTCGTGATGCTGCTCGACGAGGAGTCGTTGAAACACCGCGATATCAGCGACGGGCGATACAGTTTTGAGCCGGCGCAGATCCGTTACCGCGCGGGCCGGGCTAACCTTCAAGAGCAAGGCACGGCACAGCTTACGATATCGCGAAGCATCATCCGACAGGTGATGCAGACGGGCCTACCGATGCTGATTTCCGACGGGCAGGCCGATCCGCGGCTTTCCGCAAGTCAGAGCGTCGTCAACGCCGGCATCCGGTCGGCGATGTGCGCACCACTCGGAATCGGGAACCGGCTCCGCGGTTTGCTGTACGTCGATAATCTTTCGCGCAGAGGCATGTTCACCGTGGACGATCTGAATGTGTTCGCAGTGATCGCGACGCAAACGGGCGTGGCAATCAATCGCATTCGCGCCCGCAGCGAGACAAACCAGAAGCCTCAGCCATAAAACGCCACCAACAAGCGGAATTACGACGCAAAGCCTTGTGTTCCCCACGCATTTGTTTGTAATCCTGGGTGCGCCTACTATAATCCGGGCAGAATCTGGCACGGCGGGATGGGCCATGGAATCAGGCTATCGTCGAGAGCTTTAATTTGTTAATGCGATGCGAAAGGAGCGTTCCCATGCTAAAGGAGTTCAAGGAATTCGCGATGAAGGGCAATGTGATCGATCTGGCGATCGGTTTCATTATCGGCGCCGCTTTCGGGAAGATCGTAACATCGCTAGTGAGCGACGTGATTATGCCACCGATCGGGCTGATCCTGGGAAAAGTCGATTTCAATAGTCTTTTTATCAACATTTCCGGGACGCATTACCCGACGCTGGCCGCAGCGAAAGCTGCAGGGGCGGCGACGATAAACTATGGCGTGTTCATCAACACGGTGATCGATTTTCTGATCATCGCATTCGTGATTTTCATAATCGTGCGCCAAGTGAACCGCTGGACGACGAAGCCGGGGCCGCCGGCGGAGGTAACGACCAAGGATTGCCCGTATTGCCTGTCGAAGATTCCCGTGAAGGCGGCGAAGTGCGCGTACTGCACGTCGGCGGTGTGAGTGTTGCCCCACTAAGTAGTGGAGACGCGACGGTCTTTGATTTCCTGGATATGCTGGCGGAGACGCTGCAGAACCGCTTCGCCCTGACCTTCGGCGATTTCGCGCTGGAGTTCGGTTAACGCGAAATGGATTATATCGTGATGATGGATTTCCTCGCCCTTTAGTTCGTCGCTCAATTGCAGCCAAATATCGTGGAGGAGATCGATTTCCTTCGGCGTCAGGTGGGGCGAGTGCGGTCCGAGGTAAAAAACCCGCTGCTGTCCACCGGCAGTGATGATCTCGAGTGCGAGACGCGGACGCGGTTCGGGCATGTGCTCCCAGGCCAGTCCGACTTCGCGAGCCTGTTCGGCGAAGGCCATCTTAGACGAGCCTCCAACCACGATAGATGAAGATTGCAGGTTTGCTGCGGAACGCAGGATGCCATCCCATAAATCATTGGCGGCAGCAACAGCGAGGCGCACGGGCTTCCCTTCCTTTTCGGCGATGGCGAGAACTTTGGTGAAGAGGAGCTGCTCGATGGTGCTAAAGAGCTGCTCTGGATTTAGATCGTATTCGCCAGAAGCGGCGCGGCGCAACAAGCGGATGTGGAGTACGACGACGTCTTGCTCCTGAGTCTTCAGCCGCTCGAGAACGGAATGTAAATGGTAAAGGGCGTAATAGTTGCTAACGGGAACCAGAACGTTGCCTGGGCGAACGCCAACGCTGGCGGGAGTGAGATCCGCCTCTTGGGCGAGATTGAATTGGTCGAGTTCGGCGGAGGCCGAGTGGGTTGACCCGTGTTGCTTCTGCACCCGCTTCTCCGAAAGCGTGAATGCCACAAATAAAATTATGGAAAAGACCACGCCGGCAATGGTGGCGTCGGGCTTGGTAAATAGGTTCACGGTTGCGATGAGCAGCAGAATCAGCGTGATTATGCCGAGACCCACGGGGATTTCCGTGCCGGCGATGGTAAAATTCAAAGGGACGCGGTATTCGCGGTCCTGCGGATGCGTATAGCGCAGGACGAGCACCGCGATTCCCTTCATCGCGAAACTCCAGGTGACGCCGAAGGCGTACAAGTTACCAAGGAAATTCACATCACCGCGACTGACCAGAATCGTGATGATCTGGAGCGCAGCCACAGTGGTGATGATCCGATGTGTGGTGCCGAACCGCTTGTGAGGGTGCCGGAACCAATCCGTGAGCACGCCGTCCTCCGAAACCCGGCTGAGCACGCCGTTGGAGCCGACGATAGCGGTGTTGACCGCGCCAGAGAGAATCAGCATCCCGACAATGACCACAAAAATGTGAAATGCCAGTCGCAGTTCGAACGGGCCCTGCAGATTCATTGACAGTCCGCCGATGAGGTTTTCGAAGTAACGCGGGCGGATATGATCCGGAATAATCATGACGGCAAAAATGGAAACAAACGCCGTGAAGGCCAAGCTGTAAGCAACGATGATGAGGGCAGTCTTTTTCAGGTTCGCCAGCTTGGGATGCTCGATTTCGCGATACACCTGAGCGAGGGTTTCCTCACCGCTCATGGCCAAGACGGAATGGCCGATACCCACGAAGATCACGACGAGTGTCAGCGTGTGGGCAAAGTGGAACCCGTTGAGCCAGCCAAGCGAGTGCTTGTCGAGAATCATGTTCTGCGGCAAAGGTGCCGGCGGCCAGTGAGCACCGCGGACGGTGACCGTATAAATGCACCACGCAATCAGAATGACCACCATTACCGTGGTCAGTTGCATGATACGCAATGCTTTCTCGCTGGACTCTGGGATACCCATGATGTTCTGCCACCAAAAATAAATGGTAACGACAATCGCGATTGTCGCGGCCGTGAAGTTTACCGACAGAAGCAGATGAATATGACCGTAGCGTAAAAGCTCGTTACCCAAGCCGGCGATGTACTGGCCGGCCGCGACACCGCTGATGGGGCCGGTGAGAACGTAATCGAACATCAGGGCGGAGACGGAAAGTTTCGCAAGCGTGCCACCCATGGCCTCCTTGACCACGCGATAAACGCCGCCGCGAACGAACATGCTGCAGCTTTCGACGTAAATCAGAGAGACAGCATAAGCTAAGAGCATTACGCCCAAAATGAACCAGGGCGCGGATTTCCCGATGAACTGCTCCGCTTCACCACCCGCATAATACGCCGAGGAGGCTAAGTCATTGAGAACGATCGCGCCGGCGCGCCAGAAGGAGATAAAGCTGAGCATGGCCGTGGTCGCGACGAGGACGTTGACCGCAGGGCGCGCAGAAGTCTTGAGTTGACCGGGCGGTGTGGGGTTGGATGCCATGTACGAAATAGGTGCGGAGAACGACTATACGGCGAAGATCGGAAAAAAGAAAGATGTAGCCTCGAGGATGACTTAGAAGATGGGCACCGGGGTGCGACGGGCCGCGCGGCTGCGACTTACTCCGATTTTTCCCCGCGAAATTCGCTGGCGCAAGCCTCGCAGGGACAGATTTCGCGGAAATGGCTGAAGCTGTAAATCCCTGTAGTGTGACCGTCGGTGAATTCAATTTGGATGGCGTAATTCCCCACTGCTGTGGCGGCGCGAGCGGTGATTTTCGGCTTGAATAAAGGAAGAGCGGCAGAACCCGCAATCGTTTTCGCATCGACAGGCGCATCTTTGTCACGCCCCTCTTTGCACGTGGCGCATGGACAATGCTCGCGGAGGTAAGCAAAATCGTAATGGCTGGTGTGCGCGTCGGACCAAGTGATGTCGACACCTGCGCCGGTGGAAACGTGAACTTTCACGTCGATTGGTTTCTTGCGAGTGTCTAGCGGGATAGGCATAGAAAGCTCTTTTCGTAAATGATCCACGTACCATGGCCATTTTGAACAAAACAGTCAGTGTTTCTTCGCGATGAAATCATCCAGAAACTTTCGATGGCGGGCAGCAGGGGCCCGGGGGAATTGGGTTGCCATGGGGGCAGGTTTTCGGATGGCCGAGGAAACTACAGATGCGTTCATCCAGCTCGGGGCTGATGATGTGCTCAAATTTGCAGGCTTGGGAATCGGCCTCGGCATTGGCGATCGAGAATGTGTCTGTAAAGAGGCGCTCGGCGAGACGGCGGCGGCGAACGACGTCGCGAGCGCGACGGTTGCCGCGATCGGTCAATTCGATTTCGGAATCGTGCATGACCACAAGGCCGACGACGGCAAGGCGTTGCAAGGTGCGCTCCGGATCGGCATCGAGTGAATGGAAGCGCGCGAGTTTGGCGCGTTTGCCGATTTCGGCACAGAGCCAGAGTTCCTCGAGCACGTGATCGAAACGCGCCTCGTCTTCGGATGAGTAAACCGTGATTTGCGCGAGGCGGCCGTGCGCAAGCTCAATGCGGCGATCGGCAAGGCTGCCGATGGACGGGTCGTGCGTCACCATGAGAATCGTGTGCCCTTCACTGTGAAGATCGCGGAGCAGGCGAATCACGGTTTCTTCATTGGCTTCGTCCAGGTTGCCCGTGGGCTCGTCGGCAAGTATCAGCTTGGGATGATTGATTAGCGCACGTGCGACGGCGACGCGCTGCTGTTCGCCGCCGGAAAGTTGTGAAGGAAGATGCGTCAGGCGATCGCCCAAGCCGACGCGGCGCAATGCTTCGGCGGCTTCCGATTCATCCGTAGTGCTGTGAAAATACTGCGCAAGCATGACGTTTTCTACCGCAGTGAGATACGGGACAAGATGAAATTGCTGAAAGACAAAGCCAATTTTCTCCGAGCGGAAACGTGTGAGGCCCGATTCGTCGAGGCGGCCGACGTCGACGCCATCGACGATGGCGCGGCCGCCAGTAGGCGTATCGAGACCGCCAAGAATATTGATGAGCGTGGTCTTGCCGGAACCCGAAGGACCCATGATGGCAATCCATTCACCGGGCTCGACGGTAAACGAGACGCCATTGAGGGCGCAGACTTCGCCAAAAGTTTTCTTTAGGTCCGCTGCTTCGACGAGCGCCACTGATTCATTCTCCTCTTAAAATCACAGCCGGACGAATATTGCCGAGCAAGCGCAAAGGCAGAGCTCCCGCGAGGGCAACGCACAGCATCAAAATGACCGTGGCGGGAAGCACTTCCCAGCGTGGGGAAATGCTCGTGCCAAAAACGCGATGGCCCATCCAGACCGATAGCACCATGCCGAGCGCATAGCCGAGAATTCCCCCCACAGCTCCGAGAACGCCGACTTCGGCGAGGAAAAGTCCCACCACTTTTTGAATCGAGCCGCCGAGGGCCTTCATCAAGCCAACATCGCGGCGGCGCTCCATCGCAAGCGCAGCCATGGTCGCCAGCACGCAAAGGGCAGTTAGAACCAGAATCAAGAGGCCCGTCGAAAAAATCAGAAAGCGGATTCGGTGTAAGAGATTGCCTTCTGCTTCGGTGATCTGCGGAATCGGTTTCACTTCGAGCGCGGGAAACGCAGCCTGGAGTTTGTCCGCAACGCTGCGGATCTGGCTCGCCGACCCCGGAACGCTCAATTGGATTAGCTCGATTTTGCCCTCGAGGCCCGCGAGTTTCTGCGCGACAGGCAAGTTGACGAAAATCTGATTGTCTTCGGAGCCACCCGCATCTGCTACGCCAGCGACGCTCAGATCCACTGCGCGGCCCTGATACGATAATTCAATGCTGCTGCCCGGCGACAGGCCCAGACTGCGGCTTACGTTGCGGCCGATAAGGCAGTGCGAAAGATCGGTGCGCGGCAAACCGCCCGTTCCGGTGATCTTCCACCATGGTTCCATTTGTGAGACTCGGTCGAGCCACGTCCCCGTGACAACAACATCGCGTCCGTCATTCGAGCCAGCGCGGGCGACAAGATACAAATCCGGCGACGTGATAGTGCCGGGAACCAAGGATGGAGGGTCGATGGTTCGCATGACCGATTCATCCATGAGCGGGGGCGCATCTTGCGATGCGGAAGCGGCCTGTGGCGCGGAGACAACGAGATTTGCGCCGAGAGACCGAAATTCCTGCGTGAGCTTGTGATTGATATCCAAGTCGAGATTCATCAGCGCGGAAATCACTGCACCGCCGCTGATGAGAGCGAGAAGCACAACTGTAAGCCGGACGCGGTTTCCGCGAAGCAAATGGAAGAGCAGGCGCTTGAACACTACTGGCCTCTCAGAATCGGCGCGGGCGGGATATGCGCGGCGCGATAGAGTGGAATCCAACTGCCGATCAGCGCGACAGCGGCAGCCGCGGCAAGAATTATTGGCAGAACGACGAGACGAGGAGACGTTGCGACGCCGAAGACTGTTTCGCCGAGCTCGCGAGCGAGACCGGCGCCGAGCACGAAACCAACGCATCCGCCGGCAATAGCAAGAAGGAGTTGTTCGGAGAGGAATAGCCCACCCACCAGAAAATTTGTGGCGCCGAGTGCCTTCATCAGGCCGACTTCTGCGCGGCGCTCCATCGCCGTGGTGGCCGAGGTAGCACCGACAGCAAGAGCCGCAGCGATCAAAGCGGCGATGGTGACGATCCAGAGAAGAAGACCGACGCGCGAAAGGACGCGGCCCTCTGTTTCGGCGACGCGGCGGATGGTTTCGACATGCGTGCCGGGAAGAATTTGCTGAATCTGATGGCCTATCGAAGTAATGTACGGCGAACAATACCAGCGGTCGAATTCGGTGGGCGTCATCGTGTTGGGATCTTTTTGCGCGAGCGTGTCCGCGGGCTTCGTGAGCGCGCTCACGAAAAGCTGACGAAATTCGCCAGGCTTGCCGACAAGAACTTGAGCCATCGGAAGCGGGCATAGGACTGCATCGTCTTGCGAGTCGCCCGTGGTGACAATGCCAGTGACGACCGTGATTAATTTATGCGCGCCGGTGGCTAGATCAAGCGTGTCACCGATGGCAATTCCATATTTTTGAGCTAGCGATGCGCCAGCCACGCAGTTATTTGAGTTGTCAGCGAACCACTGGCCGCGAATTTTCCACCACGGATGCGTGAAGCTCGCGCCGGTGATGAAAGTGGTGCCGTCTTCGATGGGGACGGAATGCTTGTACCAGGTGCCGATAAGCGTGGTCTGAAAGCTTTTCGTTGGCGCCCGGCTGCTTCTAAGATTCGCTTCGACAGGAACATCGAGAAATGGAGTGAAACCGAGAATGTTGTGGCGCCAGAAAATTGTTTTCAGCTTTGGCAAGTCCGAGACGGAAAGAAAAGCGCCCTGTCCGGCTGGGCGATAATCGACGCCGCCGATTTCAACGGGCAGCGTGTCCGCTTGCGGCGTAACAAGCAGATTTGCTCCCAGGCTACGAAATTCGCGAGCCAATTGGTCGCCAACGTCAACCGCAACTGTGAACGTCGCTGTTGCAACGGCCATGCCAAGGACCAGCGCAATGCCGGTGAGAACTTTGCGGCGCGGGTTGCGAGTGAACGATTCCTTGAGCAGGCGAACGAACATGGCTTATTTTTTTATCTCGGAGGCGGCATCGGTGAGCGCCGAAAGGTCGACGATGATGTTCGTTCCTTCGACGTGCGACTTGAATGCGATGGGATTGCAACCTCCGGGCATGCCGATTTCGGCGGCGTTCACAGGCGCGCCACAGTTGCGGCAAATCAAGACCGAGCCTTCCTGGCGATAGCCGATGGCGCCGCAGATCTGGCAGGCGTCAAGAGCGGTGGCATAATCGCCATTGGGTTTGCGAACCACCAGAAAACGAAGCGAGGATCCCTGCACATCCACCGTGTAGAAATGCACGCTGACGCCGCTCATTTCAGCCAGTGGGATGCGGACGATATTCCCGACAGCTACGAGAGGTTCCGCTTCAGGAGGTGCTGCTGAGGCGCGCGTATAGACGAATTCCGCCGTAAGAGAAAGTATCACCATCAAGCACAACGACGCCGCTGCGAAGCTCCAGACACGGCGACGGCGATGTTCCCATTCGCGAAGGCGCTTTTCGGCAGGATTTATCGACGAATCGACCGCCGCTCGACGAAGCGCAAACCATTCTCGCAAGACCAGGATCGCGGCGACGCCGAGAATAACAACGAAAAAAAAGTATTCGTTGCGAACGATCGGGCCGACGGTCGCCATCTCCTGCTTACTCGATGGGAGCCATCTGGCTTCGCTCAATTCGTGCAGGCCCGTGAGGGCGAGTTGAAACGCGACAACCATGAGAATTGTGCTGGTAGCAGCAAAAAAGCGGCCGAGCGGGATCTTGAGTGTCCCCTCAAAGAAAAATAGGCCGACGGCAACGGCTAGGACGATTCCGATTCCCGTGCCAATCCAGACTTGGAGGCCGGAGATGGAAAGCTCGACCGCGCGAAGAATCAGGATGAGCTCGGCGCCTTCGCGAAGCACCATCAGAAAAACGAAAAAGCCAATTCCCCATCCGGCGGCGTGTTCGCCTTTTTGGACGTACGTTTCGACACGCTGCTCGATTTCCTTGCGAAGGCGACGCGCGATACGGTTCATCCAGACAATCATGGAGACGACGAGGGCGGCAGCCGCAAGCATCAGAATGCCCTCGAAACCGTCTTCGCTGACTTGCCACCGCTGCAGAAGGACGGCGGCCGCGAAGCTGCACGTGACAGCAAGAGCAACGCCCGCCCACACGTAGCGCGCCAATTGGCGACGGCCAGTGCGATTGAGATAAACTAAGACGATGCCGACCACAAGGGCGGCTTCAACGCCTTCCCGGAGAGCAAGTAAGAGTGCGGAGAGCATTTAGGATGCCAAATCCAGTTGTAACTGAGTATCAACTAGGAATTTCGAGTGTATCTTGCTGCAAAGATATCGTCAAGACAAAATACCCCACGTTCGATAGACTTTTCGTGGTCCATGCGACAACTCTGTGTTCGATAGTAGAATTGCCGTCGCGTTGCAGAATTCTGGAGGCTCGGTGAAAAAAATCTTGTGGCTGCTGGCATTCGGAATATTGGCAGCGGGAAGCGTTGCGTCCGCGCAGAAAACGAAAACGCAAACAGTCCAATACCCGAGCGGAAACGAAACCGTTAGCGGGTATCTTGTCACTCAAACCACTTCAGGAAAGCACCCTGCGATCATCGTGATTCATGAGTGGTGGGGACTGAACGATTGGATTCGAGAACAAGCGCGGAAATTTGGAGAATTGGGTTATGTGACGCTCGCGGTCGACCTCTACCGGGGAAAGAATACGAGTGACCCGGCAGAAGCGCACGAACTTTCCCGGGGTCTGCCGCAGGATCGAGGGGTCGCGGACCTGAAGGCAGCGTTTTCGTATCTGGCTTCTCGAGCCGATGTTGAGCCCGGCAAGATTGGCGTTGTGGGATGGTGCATGGGCGGAGGTTATTCGATATTGCTCGCGCAGAATGAACCGAAGATCGCGGCGTGCGTTGTGAATTACGGTGCGTTGCCGACGGATCCGGAGAATATCGCCAAGATACAAGCGCCGGTGCTGGGCAATTTTGGGGCTGATGATCGTGGGATTCCGCCGCAGGCTGTAAACGCATTTGTTGCCGCGATGAAAGGCGACGGTAAAACCGTTGACGCGAAGATTTACGATCGTGCAGGCCACGCATTTGAGAATCCCAATAATAAGACGGGCTACCGTCCAGAAGCGGCAAAAGATGCGTGGTCGAGGATGGTGGCGTTCTTCAAAGCTAATTTGCAGTAGAGATTCCGATCCGGCCGAACGTTAAATTATTTTCTGCCTCAGGTTACCGGCTTGATACGCGCCTTAGCTTTCGCGGCACAGACGCGGGCAACTTCGCGGGCTTTACGCCAATCTCTGTAAGAATAGCAAACAGGTATATCCATTGCGCCCACTGCTAACGATCGCTTCTTGCCTATGTATTGCCCTTGGCACGTCCGCTGGGCAGGTGAAAACTCCGGCCCAATCCTTGGCCGCTGCTCAAACAAAAGTGCACGACGCCAAGCGCGCGAAGGCTGCGTACGAACGCGGCGTCAAGGCGGAGAAACAAAAAAATTGGACGCTGGCATTTGCAGCTTATACGGAAGCCACGCAGCAAGATCCATCGAAGCGCGAGTATTTGTTGCGGCGCGAACTGGCGCGAAGCCAACTGGTAAGCGCAGCAGTGGACCGAGCGGAGCGAGATGCGCTGACAAACCATTTGGCCGAGGCGCGAGCGGAATTGAATGCTGCTCTGGTGCTCGATCCGGGCGATGAAATGGTGCGCGAAAGGCTCGCGCAAGTGGCACCGTCTTCCGCCGCAATGCTGCGCCAATTGATGGCACAGCCCGCTGGAGTGGTGCGACTCGAGCCCCTGACGGGTACACGCAGCTTCGATTATCGCGGGGATACGATGGGCGCATACGAAGCGGTGGCGCACACGTTTGGAGTGGATGCCTCGTTTGATGTGGAGCTGCAATCGAAGCTGGTGCATCTGAGAATCAACAACGTTGATTTTTTAACAGCGGCTCGAGTGCTCGGCGATATGACAGGAACATTTTGGAGGCCGTTGACGCGAAGGCTTTTCTTTGTGGCCGCGGACACACCTCAAAAACGTCTCGCGTACGATCTGTCGATTGTACGGACCGTCGAACTACCTGCATCCGAAACGACAAATGAAATGACCGAAATATTGCGGATCGTCCGTGAGATTGCGGGAATCACGCGCGCCGAACTAAATACATCGGCGCGAACGATTACAATGCGAGCGTCGCCGCAAGCGATCTCGGTGGCTGCGAAATTACTGGAGCAATTGGAGCAACCGCGCGGGGAGATCGTGTTGGAAGTGGAAATTCTCGAAGTGGACCGCAACGCTGCGAGCCAAATCGGAATTACTCCGCCCACATCGGTTTCTGCTTTCTCTTTGACGCCGCAACAGATTCAGGCCGCGCAATCGGGCATAGCGGGCCTCGTGGGAGTGATTGAACAACTTTTTGGACCGACGAGCGCACTTTCGGGATTGGGGGCGAATCAAATTGCGTCGCTCGTCGGCGCAGGACAAGTGGGCATTGGCTCGTTGATTCCACCGCTGATTGCGTTTGGCGGCGGCAAAACAACTTTTCTCTCGACTTTGCCGGGCGCGGCAGCGGCGTTCTCCGACACGCTGAGCGTAATAAAGAGCGGCAAGCGCGTGCTTCTGCGAGCCGAGGACGACAACCCGGTGACGTTCTTCGTTGGGGACCGCGTGCCGATTGTGCTGGCGCAATTTTCTCCGAGCCTGACATCGCCGGGCTTCATTCCGGCGGTGTCGTCGAATCTGTTCCCCCGAACCGATATCGCGACAGGGAAAAACCCCGTGGCGATTGTGGCGTCGGATTTCAACGGCGATAACAAGGTCGATCTAGCGGACGCCAACCATGATGACAACACCATATCGATTTTCTTGGGGAACGGCGACGGCAGTTTTGCCAACGAAGGAACGTTAGCCACCGGGCAAGGGCCGATTGCATTGGTTGCGGCGGACTTCAACAATGACAGTATCCCGGACCTCGCTGCAGTAAACCAAACCGACGACACGGTTTCCATTTTTCTCGGAAACGGCGACGGAACATTTACGTTCAAAGGAACTTTTCCTGTAGGGAAGAATCCCGTTGCAGCTGTGGCGGCGGATTTTAATGGTGACGGCCACCAGGACCTTGCCGTCGTCAATCAAGCGGACAACACGGTTTCGATCCTGCTTGGCAATGGCGATGGAACTTTCCAACCGCAAACTGTGATCTCAACAGGGCAAGGCCCATCGGCAATTGCGACCGCCGACTTCAATAACGATGGCAAGGCAGATCTCGCGATTACAAACCAGTCGGCGAATACCGTCTCGATTTTTCTAGGGAACGGAGACGGGACTTTTGCCGGCAAAGGAACGCTTTCGACCGGGGCGTCGCCGGTGGCAATTGCGGCAGGACAGTTCAACCTTGATACCAATACAAATATCGGTCTGGCCATCGTGAATCAAACGGACAACACTGTGTCCAATTTTCTGGGTAACGGGGACGGAACGTTCACAGCGAATGGCACTTCGGCGTTGAACGCCACTTCGACGACGGGCAATAAGCCGGTGGCGATTACTGCCGGGGATTTTAACTTGGATGGGCGAACAGACTTGGCCATATCGGACGAAAGCGCGGACACGGTTGACGTTTTGATTGGCAATGGTAACGGCACGTTTGCTTTCCCACTGACTCTTCCGACGGGCACGGGGCCAATCGGACTTGTGACCGGAGATTTCCTGGGTGCAGCCCATCCGCCTGATCTGGCCGTGGCGGATTCGACGGCCAACACGCTCTCGATCATTCTGGACAATGCTACTTTCAATTCGACGAATAACAGTGTCCCGTCAACTCCGTATCCAAATTCCGAGTATGAGGATATTGGCCTGAAGATGAAAGCAACGCCGCACCTCCACGCGAACGACGAAGTGACGCTCGAGCTGCACTTCGAACTGCGCAGTCTGACGGGGAATTCCGTGGACGGGATTCCGGTGATCAGCAATCAGACTATCGACCAAACGGTCCGCGTGAAAGACGGAGAAACGACCGCGTTGGCAGGAATCATCGAATCACAAGAGATGCGCGCGATCAACGGCGCCCCAGGAGTGGCGGAGCTGGGCCCATTGGGCTTGCTGGGAAGTAACCGCAGCACACAAAATGACAACACGGAACTGCTGATATTGTTGACGCCACGAGTGGTGACGCGGAACCCCAAGACCGGCGGGCCAATCTATGCAGGACGAGCACCCGTCCAGGGTGGCGGGTTCCCTTCTGCACCGATTCGGCCGGTGCCGTAACTCGCTATTTCCGTGACGACAATTGTGCTTGGACATTATCGCGCCTTCAATTTCAGCGAGGCACTGCAACAAAGTTCTCGCTTGCCGCACCAAAAACCCTGCATCTCAGGAAATTGCTTCGAGAACGACGATGGGCTGATAAGTGCGCGGGACAACGGCTTGGGCGATGGCGATCAGATGCTCTTGCGAGTTGAAAACACGGAGACGCGCGGGCTTCCAGTCGCCGGAATCCAGTTCCTCGGGCGCGCCTTGGGCGGCGATTGCGCGGCCCGGTTGAATCTGCGCGATGGGAATGTTGAATTTTGCGCCGTGGCGCACGCGACGCTCGATGACAGGCAGAATTGTGACGCGCGGGAGTTCTGGCAGTAAGGCTTCGAGGCGAATGACGCGCTCGGTCAAACGCCCGGTACGTGCGGCTTCGGCCAATTCCTCGAGCTTGATAGCGTGATCGAGGGTGAATTCCCCGACTGCGGTGCGGCTGATTTCAGAGAGGTGCGCGCCGGAGCCTTCGAGTTTGCCGAGGTCATGGGCCAACGCACGAATATACGTGCCCGCTCCGCATTCAACGGTGAACTTCGCGTAGGAGCCCTCGATTTCAGTCAGGCGAAATTCGTAAACGTCTACCTCAACCGGCTTCAGCGTGACTGGCTTTTTCTTGCGGGCCAGTTCGTGCGCGGAACGACCATGAATTTTCTTGGCGGAAAACGCCGGGGGCATCTGTTGAATGCGTCCCAGGAACGTTGCGGTCAGGCGCTCGAGAGACTCGCGAACGAGAACCGGAGCGCAGTCTGGGCCCTGAGGCTCTCCGTCGGAATCGTAGGTGTCGGTCGCGTAGCCGAAGCGGACGGTGCAGTTGTAGCGCTTGCGGCGGCCTATATAAAACTGCGCGAGGCGCGTGGCGCGTCCGAGGAGCAGTACAAGGACGCCGGTTGCCAACGGATCGAGCGTGCCGAGATGGCCGATCTGGCGAAAGCCCACCAAGCGGCGCACAGCTTCGACGACGTCGTGGGATGTTTTCCCGGATGGCTTGTCGATGACGAGGGCCCCGTCGATGTGCGGCGGCTGAATGTTTCGTGGCATCAGAGGTGAGCGGCGGCTCGCGTGGAGTCTACGCTTCTCCCTGAGTTTTGCTCTTCTTCAGCAGATCGTCGATGCGGTGGCCGTACTCCTCGGAGCGATCGGGAACAAAGTCAATATCCGGCGCACGGCGAAGCTGCAAGCGTTCGACGAGTTCGTGGCGGATAAATCCCGAAGCAGCGGCGAGTCCCTTGAGAGTGGTTTCGCGATCCTCGTCGGAGCCAAACACTTCGATGTAGACGCGAATGTGTTTCAGGCCCGGCGCGACGCGCACTTCGGTGACGTTCATGGCCGTGGCGAGGCGCGGATCCTTCAACTCACCCGCGAGCATCAGGCTGACTTCGTGGCGAATTTCTTCCGCAATGCGTTCGGAACGATGGCCGGCTACCGTCATGGTTGGCAACCCTACTTGAATTTGGCGCTCCAGTGAACAACGATTTCAAAAATAATCGATTTCATGCGAGATCAAATCTCGTCCCAGTACCTGCTCGGAGGCTTCCAGCACGGCGGCCATGGATTGCGAGAGATGCTCATCGTCGGCGGAAATTCCGACCACGCCGACAACGGAGCGCTGCCACAAATCCTGATGGTCCAGCTCCGCAACAGCCACGTTGAAATGGCCGCGCAGGCGATCTTTCAAACTGCGCAGCACCTGCCGTTTATCCTTGAGAGAGCGCGCATCCGGAATGTGAATTTCCAGAGTGACGAGGCCGATTGGCATCATTGCCCTCCTGTGGGGAGGAACTTCGGCAGATTAACTCAGGCCCCTGCTCCCGGGTGAGCCGTGCGCTCCATCGCGAAGCATTCCAGGATATCGCCAACTTTGACGTCGGCGAAATTCGAAATGCTGATTCCGCATTCGAAGCCGGCGCGGACTTCGTTGACATCTTCCTTGAAGCGGCGGAGTGAACTGATGCGCCCGGTGTAAACCACAACGTTGTCCCGCAGAACGCGGACTTCTGCGTCGCGCTTCACGATCCCATCCTGAATGTGACAACCGGCGATCATGCCAACGCCCTTGACGCGGAATGTGTTCCGTACTTCCGCGCGTCCCAGATACTGTTCCTTGATGACTGGCGTAAGCAAGCCGACCATGGCTTTCTTAATCTCATCAACCACTTCGTAGATGATCGTGTGCAAGCGAATGTCGACGCCTTCCTGCTGCGCGAGGTCAGAGGCTTTGCGCTCCGGCCGGACATTGAATGCGATGATAATGGCGCTGGATGCAGAGGCTAAAAGAACGTCCGTTTCGGAAACGGCGCCGACACTGGCGTGGATGATCTTGAGCTTTACTTGATCGTTTGAAAGCTTGGGCAGCATTTCGCTGAGAACTTCGACGGAGCCCTGCACATCGCCCTTGATGACGATCGGGAGGTCCTTAACCTCGCCGGCCTTTAGCTGCTCGTGCAATTGATCGAGCGTGAGGCGCGAGCTTGCCGATTTTGCCAGCGTGGCTTCGCGCAATTTGGACTGGCGATACTCGACGATGTGGCGCGCCTTGGCTTCGTCCGCGACGTAGAACTGATCGCCCGCGTCCGGGATGCCTTGCAAGCCGAGGACCTCGACAGGAGTCGAAGGGCCGGCACTTTTGACAGGCTGGCCGCGATCGTCATACAACGCGCGAACTTTGCCGTAGACGGCGCCGCAGATAAAAACGTCGCCCACGCTAAGGGTGCCGTTCTGGACAAGAACCGTGGCGACAGGCCCTCTGCCCTTGTCGATGCGCGATTCGAGAACCGTGCCGCTCGCGGAGGCCGCGGGATTGGATTTCAGTTCGCGAAGATCGCCGACGAGCAGGATCATCTCGAGCAAACGCTCGATATTCTTTTTCGTCTTGGCCGAGACTTCGACCATGACCGTGTCGCCGCCCCAATCCTCGGGCATCAAGCCATGGTCGGCGAGCTGGCGCTTCACGCGCTCCGGTTGAGCGTCCGGCTTGTCGATTTTGTTGAGGGCAACAATGATGGGCACTTTCGCGGCACGCGCGTGATCAATGGCTTCTTCGGTCTGCGGCATGACGCCATCATCGGCGCCGACGACGAGGACAACAATGTCCGTGACTTTTGCGCCGCGAGCGCGCATACGCGTGAACGCTTCGTGACCCGGCGTATCAATGAAGACGATCCGCTTGCCATCGAGGTGCACGTCGCTGGCGCCGATATGCTGCGTGATGCCGCCGGATTCGCCGCCGGCAACATCGGTGGAGCGGATCGCATCGAGCAGGCTGGTCTTGCCGTGATCAACGTGGCCCATGACGGTGACAACAGGAGCGCGAGGCGTGAGCCTTTCGGATTTATCGTCCTTGCTGACGTCCTCATGCGCCATCTGCTCTTCGAAAGAGACCACTTGAACGATCCCGCTGAAGGCTTCGGCGAGGCTCGTGGCCGTCTGAATATCGAGAGCCTGATTGATGCTGGCGAAAACTCCGCGATCGAGGAGATTCTTCAGCAACTCCTTCGCGCGAATGTCGAGCTTTTCCGCAAGCTCACGCACGGTGATGCCTTCGGTGATGGTGACAGCGCGCGGCTCGCGAACAACCGGAGGCGCGGCCGGTTCAGCATGGCCAACTCCGCGTCCCGCGGCAGCGCCTGCGCGCGCGCGGACAGGATGCAGCTTGCGTTCACCTTCGGCGAAACGCTTTTCAATTGTCGGTTTGGCGCGAGCAGGCGGCTTGCGCACGTAAAGAGGCTTGCCTGGCTCCGCTTTCGGGGCCTGACCAGCGGCACTGGCGGGTCTGCCCATTGGTTGGCCGGGACGACCACCGGGACGCTGCGGAGGACGCATGGGCGCTCCGCCTAGACGTGGGGCACCTTGTGCTCCAGCGGCAGGCCGATATCCTGACGGAGGACCGCCAGGACGTTGTGGGGTGCCCGGTCTTGAATATCCGCCGGATGGCCGCTGCCCTTGTCCTGGCGCAGAACTAGGGCGAGCGGTTGTTGCAGGGTTGCCGGCTGCGGCGGGCCTCGTGACGATTGGAGAGCGCTGTGATGCAGGAGCGGTAGACCTCTGAGCTGGACTGGGTGTGGGCGCGCCCGATAATGGCGGTGCGGTCCGCGGAGCAGCCGCTGGACGCGGCCCGGCAGGCGAAGCTGCCGCAGCGGGACGAATCGGAACCTTTACGCCCGGAATCGCTGGAGGAACTGCGATAGGTTTCGAGGTGGCAGGCGCGGCCGATACTGGCGCTTGGGTGCCTGTCGCTGGGACCGAAGCGGCAGGTCGCGCGGCTGGTCTGGCCTTGGCGGCCACCGCTTTGGCTTGCTTCTCAGATTCTGCCGCAGCTTCGGCGGCGGCGAGGCCAAGGAAATGCTTCCGCACGCGGTCCGCTTGGTCATGCTCAAGGGAGCTCGAGTGCGTTTTCTTCTCGGCGATGCCGATCTCCGGCAGGTACTCGATCAAGACTTTTGCCTTGATCTCCAGCTCCCGCGCGAGCTCGTTGATGCGGATTTGCCCAGATTCTGGCATCAGTTAATCGTTGTCCTCCGCCTTAAGGGACTTTGAATCGGTATCAGTCTTGCCGTCGTGCTCGTCAACTGGCTCTTGCTGCTCGTGTTTAGACGTTCCAGGAGGAATCTCAGGGGCAAATGATTCAGTTTCCACGGATTCTGGAGCGGTCACAACCTCTGCCGGAACGCCTTCGGTTGTTTCCGATGAGGCTTCGGTCTCGGTCCCAATGGCTGTTTCCGTTTCCGTCGCGCCGCTGGCGGACTCTTCTGCTGCCTCTACTGGCGTTGCAACTTCTTCAGCTGTCACAATTTCGGGAGTGGTTTCTTCCGGCACCGCGGTTTGTTGCAATTCGAGCGCCTGGAAATACTGCTCGACGGAAACACGAATCTTCTCGACCATCTTTTCGCCGATGCCCGGAATTTCGAGTAACTGTTCGGGAGTCATGTCAGCCAGTTTCTCAATGGATGTGACGCCGTGCGCCTCAAGCTTTTCGATGGTCTTTGGACCAACGCCCTGCAGCTCGTTAAGGGAGGTGGAAGCGACGGTCATTTCGGACATCTGCGCTTCGATTTCGCGACGCTTCTCTTCCTCGCTCTTGATATCGATATTCCAGCCGATCAATTTGCTGGCAAGGCGAACGTTCTGTCCCTTCTTGCCGATAGCCAGCGAAAGTTGGGTGTCCTCGACAATCACTTCGAGGCGCTTTTCCTCCATGCCGACTGCCTGCACACGGGTAACTTTAGCCGGACTCAGGGCCTTTTGGGCGAACAGGAGAATGTCTTCGTTGTACGGAATGATATCGATTTTCTCTCCGCGCAATTCACGGATGATGGATTGCACGCGCATGCCCTTCATGCCCACGCAAGCGCCGACCGGATCAACATCCTTGTCGCGGCTCTCGACCGCAATCTTAGTACGCTCGCCAGCTTCGCGAGCCACAGCGCGAATCTGCACAGTTCCGTCGTAAATTTCGGGAACTTCCATTTCAAACAGCCGCTGCACAAGTACAGGATCCCCTCGCGAGACAACCACCTGTGGTCCTTTGGCAGCACGCTCGACAGCGCGAATCGCAACGCGAAGGCGATCACCGACGTTGTACGTTTCGAGGCGTGATTGTTCACGTTTCGGCAAACGGGCCTCGGTTCGGCCGAGGTCCACGATAACATCCGGACCGTCGAGTCGCTTAACGATGCAATTTACGAGTTCGCCGACGCGCGTGTGAAATTCATTATAAATTGTGTCGCGTTCGGCCTCGCGGACCTTTTGCAGAATCACTTGCTTTGCGGTCTGTGCCTGAATACGGCCGAGTACGTCGGTCGCCCGAGCCTGCGGAATTTCGCCGCCGATTTCGATGGCGGGTTGCTGCTTGCGCGCTTCGGAAAGAGCGATTTCGCGGAGCGGATCGGCAACTTCCTCAACGACCGTGCGAACGGCAAACAGATCCACCTGTCCGGTTTCCGGGTTGAATTTCGAGCGCAGATCCTCGTCGGTTTTATAAAACTTACGCGCCGCGACGACCATCGCTTCCTCAATGGCAGCGACGATGATCTCCGGCTCGATATGTTTGTCCCGGCTGATCTGTTCGATCGTCTGGTAGAGCAAACTCGCCATTTGCTACTTTTCTCCCTGGAATTCGACGACCAGATTCGCTTTGCGAATATTCGCCAAAGGGAAAGAAATTGTCCGGTCCCGCACCGACATCTGAACCACTCCGTCCGCAAATCCAGCCAGACGGCCCTCAAAAAACTTTGCGTTCTCGACCGGCTCGTTCAGCCAAACCTTTGCCAAGCGTCCGGCGAACCTCTCATAATCTGAGGGTTTGAGCAATTTCCTGTCGAGGCCCGGCGAGCTCACCTCCAAGACGTAGGCTGGCCCAGGCACCAAGTCCTCGACATCGAGGATTACGTTCAGCTGCTCGCTGACGGCTTCGCAATCGCTGTGACTAACGCCCGAGCCGCCACGCTGGCCGGGCGATGGAGGACGGTCGATGTAAAGCCGCAGCAGTCGCTGCTTGCCCACCTGCCATTCAACATCGACAACTTCAACGCCCACCGAGCGTGCCACGCGTTCTGCTGCATCGCGAATCTTATCCAGGTTCATCTCTACCCGGAGACCGTCGTTGGCTGCCGGCACCTCCGGGCTCCTAAAAATCGCGGCGCCGTAGTAATTTCGCAGCCAACAAAAAAGTGGGCTCGCGCCCACTTGAACTTTCGCCCAACTTCGAACGACACCAGTATAAACTTAGGTACTGGGAAACGCAAGACGACACTCGCGCGGGGCCATATCCCCGCATAACGATTCCGCGAGGATCGTCTAGCGGCCCGAGGATTAGCTCCCGACCCTCGTTACTTGTGAGACGGCTTAGCGGTTCCGGGGTGCGCTGCAGCTGGCGCTGCGGGCTTCACGGGGTACGCCGCGTCGTACAGCTTAATGATCTGTTGAGTCACATCGACTTGATTTGCCGAATAAAGCACAACCGGGGCACTCTGGGCGGAACTGCCATTGTCGAGGATAATTCCATACCCGTTCTGCTTGGCAAATTTGTCCAAAATGGTCAGCATTTTCTGGCCAATGTTGTTAATGGCTTCTTGTTGAGCCTCGTTGCCATCGTCGCTTAAATCTTGCTGCTCGCGCTGGCCCTTGCGAGTTAGCTCATTGATTTCCCGAGTCAGATGTGCCTTTTCCTCGTCACTGAGAGTCGTCTGACCAGCCTGAAGGCGCTGCTGGAGGGCTTGAATCTGTTTCCCGAGATTGGCTATCTCGGCTTGGCGCGGAGCGAACTGGGCTTGAAGCTCCTTGGACGCTTGCTTGCCTTCCTCGGTACCAGCAATAGCTCCCTGAAGACTAATCACAGCGATCTTTCCAGTTGCGGCCGATGGTGCGCTGGACCCGGCTTGCGCCCAGGCGGCTGGAATGATTACAAGCGCGGCGAGTGCCGCCAAACAAGTGTTTCGAATCTTCATTCTAGCTCCTCGATACGAATCATTTCTTTGGGAAACCATGATTATAGCGGCCCACCCTTGAACTGGTCAACCGGAATTGAGATTCGCGCCGCTTTCATTTAGCCCAGTCTATTTCGCGACTTCGCGCGACTAGAACTGGATACAAATACCGATGCGCAAAATGCGATTCCAGTTGGCCGGGCCACACGATCCGTCCTGTTCCCACATATCTCAAACACTTCCCCCACATTGGTTAAGCCCATTAGGTCAACGAGGCAGAGGAATCAGCAACAATCGACCGTTGGCCTGATCAACGACGGCTGCGATGTTTGTCAGCGGGTCGATGGCGACAGAAAATTCAGCCGAGCCGCCCATGGGCAGTACCGCCTCAACTTTGCCGGTTTGGATTGTCAAAATCGAATTGGGGTTTGTAGCCAAGAAATTGAAAACAGATAGCGTGTTGGTGGCGTTATTAACCGTAATACCGGTACCGCTCTGGAAATTATATGCAATCGCCGTTGGATTGATGCCGACACGGATTGGCGTTGCCGTAAATGCCTTTGGGTCGACGACAGCGAGATCGTTCAGAAGGCTATTGGCAACCAGGAAAGTGTCCGTCACGGGATCGAATGTCGCGTCACTTGGATTCTCAAAATTGTTGAGGCGCCCCGTAAGGAAATGAGTCCCGAGATTCACGATATCAACAGTATTCTGGGTGGTAGCAGTCACCGCCACCAGATTGTCGATGGGATCGATGCTCACTCCGAATGGACCCTGATCCACGGGTATACTTCCGGCTGAGCTAGGATTGCCACCAGACCCGATGGTAAACTCCGAGACCGTATTCGAGCCAGTATTAGCAATGATCGTCGCGCCGGTGTCTGGATCAATTGCAACGCCCGCCGGAGAAGTACCAACCGACACCGTTGCCGTCACGGCGCTGTTTACGTAGTCGACCACCGTAGCATCATTGCTGCCGTTATTCGCCACAACGCCGAGGCCAAGACGTGGAAGCACGGCGACGCCTTCCGGGCACGTGCCTACTGAAAACGTGTTGGTAACTGATATGGACGAAAGGTTCACAACTGAAACGGTTCCAGGGCCAGTGCATGTTCCGGCCGCATTGAGCGCGCCCTGGCTGGTGACAAGCGCCTCGTTAAGATCGGAGTCGATCGCGACGGCAATTGGGTTTAGTCCAATTGGAATGGCGCCGACCACCGTGAAGTTCTTTTCATTCGAAGTTGAACCTCCCGCAGTCATTACATCCAGCGCAAAGCGCCGCGGGGCAGCCAACAGACTTCCGGGAATTGTCGCCGTGGCTTGCCGGCCATTCGAGCTGACGGTTGTCGGGACACTCACGCCATCCAGGCGCACTTGCGCACCGGATGCTAATCCAAAGCCGTTCACGGTGACGGTGAGTGATCCCGAACCACCTGCGGTAAACGTGGTCACTGGGCTGACTTCCGTGATTTGCGGGGAGTGAATTGGTCCAAGCGACAGAATAGAGACATTGTTGCTGCCGGCATTCGCAATCACCGCAACATTCTTCCCGGGGTCGATCGCCACAGCTTGAGGCTGGGTTCCGACGGTCACACTATTTCCAATTGGTTTCAGAGTTCGCAAATCGAGCACAGTCGCCGTTCCGCCTATGCTATTCAAGACAACGGCGACATCGGTGAGAGGATTAATCGCATCAGCCACTTCCCCCTGCGTCAATGTGACCGTATTCACTGTTTGATCGAGAACGCTGAATAACGTCAGCGACGTTTGATTCGGATCCGTCAGAAGAGCCTGCTCGGTTTCCGTATTGATGGCGACACCCTGAACACTGGTCGATAGTGTGACGGAAGCGATTACGTTGGGAACGCGAGCAACTTGAGTTGCGGTCGCCGGAGTTCCCAAATCGACAATCGTGACCGAACCCGAACCGCCTGGTGTTACGACAGCCCAATTCAATTGGGGCTCGACGGCAACCACCGGCGTTGGCCCAGTGCTCACCGGCCGCGTGTTGGTATTTGGCGTGGTGGCACAATTATTTGCCATGCTCGCGTCCGAACCACCAAGCACACATACCAGACTCGGCGGACTAGTGGACAGATCAACCACAGCGGCAACGTTTGTGTTTGAGTATGCGATCAGCGCGCGGTGCGTCAGCGGATTTACGCCCACCGAGTAAGGCACGGGCGCTGGCGTGGTACCGGTCGGATTGCTTGGCAGAGAAAACGGAGTGACTGCCTGGGTTTGAAGATTCACGATGGAAAGTGTGTTATCGGAACTATTGACGACTGCAGCCAAGTGCAAAATGTCGTCCACGCCTACGCCCGTGGGAGCATTTCCCACCGTTAGCGTAGCACCGGCCGTATTGGAATCAATGTTTACGAGAGTTACCGCACCCGCACTCCCACTTGCGCCACGATCCACGACAACTGCGGTACCGAGCGCGGAATCGATCGCGACGGCAGTTGGCTGGGTGCCGACCGCGATCGGCGGATTCGGCGCGGGAGGAATATCCGTCGCTGACGGAGTAATAGCAACGTTCACCGAAGCAAGAGACGGCAACCCATTCGGCACGTCGCTATTTTGGACAAGTATGGGGAACAGTCCCGGCGTAGAGAAAGGGAAAGCCGGCGTCGACAGGGTGACTTGCAACTGGCGACTATTTACGGGGGTTGCAGGAAGAATTTGAGTTCCTGATGTCACACGCGTCGATGCTGCGAAATATCCACCGTTCAAACTGAGGGTGCCCGAAGTCGTGGAGGGAGAAAAACTGTCCGGGATGGATGCGATGACTGCCGGACGCGTGGGCTGCACGGCTAAAGCAGCGGGTTGGCTGGTGTCTCCATTTTGGCGCTGCACAGTGATCGACAATGAGCTGGGAGCAGGACCGGCGAAGAAAGTAGAAGGAATGGTCGCGCGAAGAGTAGCCGGACTGATGAACGTGGTCGGAACAGGCGCGCCATTGACCAAAATCTGGTTCGTCGAAAAGAAGTTGTGACCGAACAAATAAACATCCTGCTGGAATAAGCCCTCGACGGCGCTCGTCGGCTCAAGTGGAATGGCGCTGAAACTAGGATCCGAGGCGGCGATTACCGCGATGGTTGCCGAGGCAAATTGTCTCGAATCTGCCGCCGAAGTAGCGGTAACAGTAATACCGCTTTGAGCCGCTGCCGGCGCGGTGTAACACCCGACGCTCATGCCCGGGATTGCCGGATTCGGCGGAGTGGACGTAATGGGCATACTGGCGGTGCACGCGGTGGGCGTGATGGTCCCGACAGTGGAGTTGCCGTTCGCAATTTGATTCACTGACCAATTGACCGCGGTGTTTGAGTTTCCGGACACGGTCGCCGTGAACTGGAACTGCTCGGTAGTGCCAATAGAGGCGCTTGAAGGACTAACGGAGACGCGAATGCCTGTGTCGAGGCTGACGTTGACAATGGCAAAAACCGTCGTATTTGCTTGACTGGTCGCAACAATGCTGACGACCGGGGGGCTCGGCAAAGTGGCCGGGGCGGTGTAAAGACCCGTAGTGCTCACGGTACCGAGAGTAGCGTTTCCGCCCGCCACGCATCCAGTCGGCAATGTAATATTAGTCACCGTGGAGCTGCCCGTGGCATTGCTCGCCGGAGCCTGGTTACAGACCTGCCACGTGACGGTGGTATTTGACTCTCCCACAACCGAGGCGTTGAATTGCTGTGTACCGGCGAGCACGACCGTCTGGCCTACCGGCGACAGCGTAACTGTCACCGGCGTGGAAGCGCCTCCGCCGCAGCCCGCTATTAGTCCAGCCAGAATTAGAATTATCCCCAGCTTGCCCAATCTCATCCACGTCCTCCAAAATCTGCGGCCACGTTCCACGGCAACTCGTTCGATCCGTCTAGGAACGCTCCGTCTCGTGCCAGTTAAACCGGGCCTTAGAATGTACGCGCAATCGTGAATCGGAATGTGCTGCGGGGCTCAACAAGCCCGGTTGGAAATCTTTGAATCTGCTGATCCAGAATATTATTCAATGTCGGAATGATCTGGGACTGCAGGACACCCGGCGGCAAAGCCGCCATTTGCTCGGGACTTATGAAATACGCACCCCGAGGACCCTCAATTGTTTGATTGAGCCGAGTCGGATTGTAGGCGTAATAGAAACGGAAAGGCGCTCGCACAATCGGCAGAAAAACGACAAATTCGATTCCCGTGGAGGTGCGCGGCTTGAAATTCGTCCCCGGAACGACGGAAAGATTCTGGGACAATTTCGTATTCGGAAAGAGAGGGTTGGGGAATTCGGAACCCAGTTGCTGGATGGCCGTCGGGTCAAGCCTCAGTTCGCTGGACCGCAAGATTCCATCGAGACCGATGTCTGCGAAAAGGTCCATACTCACAGGACCGGCAATGGGAATCCGATATTCGAAATTGCCAACAGCCTGAATGTCGCCGCCAGGCCGCGTCGCAAAATACTGAAGTACAGGGATGCTAATCGTTTGCACCGTGGGCCCGCCTGTTGAATTCAGAACCGTTGGGTTCACAAAGCTGATACTCGTGTTGACAGCGGACGGAATAAATGTCCACGGAGAGATATTGAAAAAGTCGAAGCCTCGCACCGTATCTTCTCCGCCGATGTAGAAACGCTCGTATGGAGGTATGACTTTGCCGTTGTAACCTGTGACCCACGCTGATTGGAGACGTAGGCCAATAACATTGCGCTTGTGATAGGTCGGATGGAAATACGTCATCTGAAAAATATTCTGGATGGCATCAACGTTTCCGCGCAAGGGGCCACCCTCAAATCCGAGCGAATACGAAAGGCTTTTGCCTCCGGTCGGGTTTAGCTGATCGTTCACGGTGTTGTAACTGATGGACGGAGTGAGCTTGCTGGAGACAATTCCGTTAAGAGCGGAAGATCCCTGAAGGCTGCTGAATTGCAGGGATTGGAACAACAGTTGAGATGCCTGGCTAAAAGTTGTGATGTCGCTCTTGGTCCAACCATACGTGACGCTAAGACGCGCGAACGCAAACCGGTGCAATGGATAACTGGCAAAAAGCGTAAAGCCCTTGCTGTTTTGGCTGTAGTTCTGGGCCAGCGCTGGGTTGATAGCAATGTTTTGGCCGACCAGGATCGAAAGTTCCTTCTGCTGGTTGAAATTGAACTTATTGGAAAAAACCGTAAAGCCGGTCGAAATGGGCCGATCCAGTAGATACGGCTCCGTGAAGCCGAACAGAATGCTGCGTTGGATGCTGCCGAATTGCGTTGAGAACGTAAGCGTCTCGCCAAGTCCCAGGAAATTATTGGTCTGATAGGCGAGGCTAAGGAAACTGCCAGCCAGACCGCTCACGCCGCCAGAAAAGCTGATGGATTGTTTCCCTTTTTCTCTTACCTTCAAAGTGATGTCGACCGTCCCAGCCTTCACATCGCGCTTGAGGTCCGCGTTTGTTTTCTTGATTGTATCGAAATATCCCAGTTGGTTTAGCCGCAGGATGCTGAGTTCCCAGTAACGATCATTGAAAAGACTGCCTTCGTCGAGCAACAACTCGCGTCGAATTACCTTATCGCGCGTCGTTGTGTTGCCCTGGAATTCGATGCGTCGAACGAAGAACTGCTTTTCCTGGTCGAAATCCAAAGTCAGATTGATGGTCTTTGTGGCAGCGTCTTCGTCGAATTCGGGAGTGGCCGTAAAATCAATGTATCCAAACTCGCCATAAAGTTTTGTGTAGTTGTCAATTGCCTTGCGAATTTTCGAGACGTCAAAGATTTGCCCTTTCTTGAGCGGAAATATGTTTTCAAGAAACTCGGGCTTGAAGTACAAGTTCTCGTCTGGATTGGCGCTGCGGATCACCAGCCTTCCCATGCGGTACTGAGCGCCTTCTTCGATGGGAATAGTGATATCGGTGCGGATGCCGCGGGTCCGGCCGATATACGGGATCGGGCCAATCGGCAAACCATTGTGCTGCACTTTGACGTTCTTGAGGATGGGTTCATTCACGACAACGCGGAAGTAGCCGTGATCGCGGTATAGCCCGTTGATTCCTACCGCCATATCTTCGTCGAGTTTGTCGCGATCATATGTCTTGCTCAATATATTGATGTCAGCAAATCCCAACGGAATGGCAATCGGACGCGAGTGGCGCATCGACCGGATGATTTTTTCGGAGGAGAAAACGTGGTTGCCCTGGATAATGATCCGGCCAACCTTGACCTTCGGTCCTTCGTCGATATTGAACGTGAGAGTAACGGAGTTTGTTGCCGGAATGCGCTCGTAGGTCGGCTTAACCGTAGCGAACATGTGGCCGTGCTCCGCGAGCAATTGCTGGATCACCACCTCGGCGCGCTTAACCTTGGTGGGATCGAAACGGCTCTCGACGGAGAGATCGACCTTGCGATCTTTAAATGCATCGAGGATGTCGGATTCGGAAACGGATTTATTCCCTTTGTAATTGATGTTCCGAATTGTAGGACGCTCCTGAACATAGAAAACAAGGATTTTACCGTTGGGATTGTCAGGGCTGTCTTCCACTTCCAAGCGAATGTCCTCAAAAAACTGTGTGTTCCACAACGCTCGAAAATCGCGACGGACTGCCTCAGGATTGTAAGGATCACCGGGGCGCGAGAAAATGCGCGCCAAAAGCGTCTCGCGCTGAATGCGGCGATTGCCTACAAATTCAATTCGTTCGATCACCGGTCGTTGAGAAGTGGTTGAACCAGTAGGCTGCTGGGTCGCGGGAAGTTGCTGGGCGCGAACAGGGCGGGACAAAAACGCGAGCAAGCATCCGCACACCACCACGACGAGCGCGGTGGCGTGCAGACAACATTTCCTCTGTGCGGCTCCAACGTAAATCAAAGCCGCGCTCCGCCTTCCAATGTTTTGTACTCCCCCTGCCAGACCGTCCCCACGGCTGGCACGCGCGTAGGATTCCTTAGTGGGCCACTGGGGTTGCTTCTACCACCGGACGGAAGCCCAGGCCATCAGTGGTGAGATAAATCTCAATGATGGCTGGGCGTTGAAGCCCGCCTTGGATTAACGCCTCCGAGAGCGGATCCTCGACGTACTTCTGAAGAGCGCGGCGGAGCGGACGTGCGCCATAGTTGCGATCGGTGCAGGTCTTTTCCAGAATCCACTGGCGCGCTTCGGGCGTCATTTGAATTTGCACCTGCCGATGGACCAGCGTGTCATTAATTTGGCTCACCAGCAAGTCAATGATGCGCGACAGATCATCGTCCGTGAGCGCGTTGAACAAAATCACTTCGTCCAGCCGGTTCAAAAACTCGGGGTTGAAGACCCGTTTGACCTCGGCCATCACGATATCATCCAAGCTCTTCGCGTGCGTGTCTCCCAAGCCGGACTGGAATCCCAAAGTAGCCTGTTTCTGCAGAGCGCGCGCGCCGATATTCGAAGTCATGATAATGATTGTGTTGCGGAAATCCACTGTGTTGCCGAGACCGTCCGTTAGCTGCCCGTCCTCGAATACCTGCAGCAAAATGTTGTAAACGTCCGGATGCGCCTTCTCGATTTCGTCGAGCAGGATGATGGAATAAGGTGTGCGGCGAACGCGCTCCGTCAATTGTCCGCCCTCTTCGTAGCCCACATAACCCGGAGGCGCGCCGATGAGCTTCGAGACTGAATGCTTTTCCATGTATTCGGACATGTCAAAACGTACCAGCGATTTCTCGGTGCCGAAAAGAAATTCCGCCAGTTGCCGCGCGACTTCCGTTTTACCTACGCCCGTCGGTCCCAGGAAAAGGAAGCAGCCCACGGGCCGGCCAGGAGCTTTAAGTCCGGCGCGGCTGCGGCGAATCGCGCGCGCCAGAGCCGTGATGGCTTTATCCTGGCTGATAACACGCTTATGCAGCTCTTCCTCGATGCGCAACAACTTCTGCTGCTCGTCTTCCTTTATGGCATTGACGGCAACGCCAGTCCAACGGGCTACCACTTCTTCAATATCTTCGCGAGTGACTGTGCCTGTTGAGGAATCATCGATCTTCAACTTCTCGCGAAGCGCGCGGAGGTTTTCTTTTTCTTTGCGCTCCTCCTCGGAATAGAAACGCGCCTTCTCAAATTCATGATTGGCGATGGCAGTTTCCATGCGGTGCGTGATGAATTTCACGCGCTTCTGTGCCTCGGAAACTTCCTCAGGAAGCATGGCTTGGCGCAGCTTTACGCGCGCGCCGGCCTCGTCGATCAAATCGATCGCCTTATCGGGGAGGAAGCGGTCGGGAATGTAACGATTCGAAAGGTAGACAGCATATTGGATCGCTTCGTCGGTGTAAGAAACGGCGTGGAACTTTTCGTAACGGTCCCGCACGCCCTGCAGAACGCTGATAGCCTCTTCCTCGTTAGGAGCAGAAACTTTTACGGACTGAAAACGGCGTTCGAGCGAGCGGTCTTTCTCGACAGACTTGCGATATTCGCCCGGCGTGGTCGCGCCAATACACTGAATTTCGCCACGGCTCAGCGCAGGCTTCAGAATGTTGGCGGCGTCGAGCGAACCCTCCGCAGAACCTGCACCGACCAGCGTATGGAGCTCATCGATGAAAACGATGGCGTTTTGGCTCTCCATCAGCTCTTTCATGATCGTTTTCAGGCGCTCTTCGAACTGCCCGCGATACTTCGTGCCCGCGACGATCAAAGAAAGATCAAGCGAAAGAATACGTTTGTCGGCAAGGAACGGCGGCACATCGCCATCGGCAATGCGCTGCGCCAACCCTTCGACGATGGCGGTCTTGCCAACGCCCGGCTCGCCGATCAGCACGGGATTATTCTTCGTGCGGCGGCACAAGATTTGAATGGCCCTCTCAAGCTCCCGGTCGCGCCCAACAAGGGGATCGAGCGTGCCGTCCATGGCGGCTTGAGTGAGGTCCCGGCTGAATTCCGCGAGCAATGAAGTTTCTTTGGGTCGATTTACAGGCACTTTTTCACCCGCGCTGCGCGCAAGCTCCTCGCGCACGCCCGAAAGACGCAATCCCCGCTCTTGCAAAATCTCCGCACCGAAAGACTTCTCTTCGCGCAAAATTCCTAATAGGAGATGTTCAGTTCCCACATGCTTGTGATTGAGGCGCTCGGCTTCTTCTGCTGCGTAATTCAGAATGCGGCGGCATTCCTGGCTGAGCGGCACTTCGACGGACGTGGAAATCCGCTCGCGCACGGTGATGCGCGATTCGATTTCTTTGCGGATGGATTCAATTGTGCCATGCGCGCGCAGAAAGCGATTGGCCAGAGCCTTGTCTTCGCGCAAAAGGCCCAAAAGCAGATGTTCCGTCTCAATATAGGGACTGCCATACTGGCTGGCTTCGTATCGCGCGAAAAAAATCACGCGCCGAGCCTTTTCCGTATAACGTTCAAACACGGGTCACCCGAGCCCTTCCAGGATAGAAGAATTCCCCGACGCGGCACGCTCGGGGGCGCGGTGCGTCAAAGCTTCATCATCCGGCATCAACAAACCATGCTCCAACCGCATTACTCGATCCGCGCGCTGCGCCAACAAAAGATTGTGGGTTGCAAGAATCGAAGTCAGATGATGGGACCTGTGTAAGCGCTGCATGAGTTCGAAGATTGACTCCGTATTTTCCTCGTCCAGGTCGCCGGTGGGCTCGTCGGCAAGCAGCAATTTCGGCCCAGTCACCAAAGCCCTGGCAATCGCCACCCTCTGCTGCTCACCGCCCGAGAGTTCCCCGGCACGATGTTCTGTACGATCCGAAAGGCCAACTTCGTTGAGCCACTCGCGCGCCGTACCGAGCGCTGCCCTGGCCGCGTCCCCCCGGATCAACAACGGCATTGCCACATTTTCGACGGCGGTGAAATCAGCCAGAAGCTGATGCCTCTGCCAGATAAAGCCCACCGCATGGCTGCGGAAGTTCCCCAACTCGCGCTCTGCAAACGCTGCCAGCGAATTTCCGCCGAAGTATACTGTACCGCTTGTTGGCCTGTCCAGCGCGGCCAGCAAATGCAATAAAGTACTTTTCCCTGAGCCCGACGGGCCAACGAGAGCAACCATCTCACCCGGCGCAACCGCGAAACTGACACCGGAAAGAGCGGTGACCTCAACAGCTCCGGAGTGGAACACTTTCCGCAAACTTTCGGCGCGTACCAGATTTCGCTCATTCTGCTCGGACGCAAATGCGCGTTGGCATCCGACGATCGTTTCGGCCGGCGTTCCCGCCGCAGCGATTGGGGTTGTCATTGTCATAAACTTCGTCGCGTACTCGTCATGAGCTTTGCCATAAACTCTGCTAATTCCCTGTCACGTCTAGTACCGAACCTCCGTCTTGCTTATGTCTTTGGATTCTGCCGCTTATCAAAAACTCGCTTTGATCCTCGTTTCATTGCTCCCAATTTCTTGCACATTATGAGTGCTAAAGTTCCGGCCCTTCACTCGGATTCTCTAAGACTCAATACTTCCGTTTCTATTGTAGCACGTTGCGTTTCGGCGACCGCGTTCACGCGTATCTCGGTTTGCGCGGAGCTCAACTTTCAGAGTCATGGGACTTCAGTCCTGGGAAACCGCCCTACCCAAATTACTCGGCGCGGAGAATTTCGACCGGTAGCGTCCCGGCGGCAGCGCGGGCCGGATAGATTGTCGCGGCGATGCAGATCGCTAATGCCGAGGCCGTGATCCAAATCGCATCCCAGCCGCTCGAATGAAACGGAACGTACGGAATTGAATAGATTTCGGGATTGAGAGGAACGAGTTTCCAACGATTGGCAATCCAAGAAAGCGAATAGCCGAGGCCGAGGCCAATCGTAGTGCCGGCGACGCCAACGAGGAGGCCTTGCAAGACAAATATGTTGCGCACCTGAACGCGGCGAGCTCCCAAGGCCATTAGGACGGCAATATCGTGCGCTTTATCCGTAACTGTCATTGCCAGCACGACCAGGATATTCAATCCGGCCACGAAAGTGATTAGCCCAATGAAAATGGCAGTAACCAGTTTTTCAAGACTCATCGCGCGAAAAAGCGCCTGATTCTCCTCCATCCATGTACTCGTGTGGAAGCCGGATCCCGCCTCGCGCGCGAGAACCTTCGCTACTTTTCCGGCATCGTCAAGATTATTGACGCGAACCTCGAGCAAGCTCACAATGTCGCCGATTCCGGCGAGTTCCTGCGCATCGTGTAGCGTAATGAAGGCCCAACTGGCATCGTAATCATAAAATCCGGAATCGTAGATGCCGGTAACGCGAAACCGGCGGGAACGTGGCAGTAAGCCGAAAGGCGTCAGGCTGCCTTGCGGACTTAGAACCGTTACGTAGTCCCCTGCTTTGATCTTCAAATTATCCGCGAGGATATTGCCGACAAGAATGGCTGGGATGCCGTTGGAATCAAGAGCGAAATTATCATTGCCAGCCACTAAATGATCGAGCGCCGAATCCCACCGTTTTTCGAGCTGGGGATCGACGCCCTTGAGGACTACGCCTTCTGTCTGGCTCCCAGCCGACAGGAGGACTTGGTTGTAAACGGCGGGAGTGATCATTTCCACGCCCGGCGTCGCGCTCAGGCGCACCATTAGCGCGCGATAATCACGGATGCCCTCGGTGCCGTTGGGCTTTAGGTTGACGTGAGCGGTTACGCCCAATAAGCGATTACGAATCGCGCGGCTAGAGCCTGTATTCATCGCCAGCGCGATTACTAGCGTTGCGACTCCGGCAGCGACGCCCGCAATTGAAAGAAAAGTCACCAGTCTCAGCACCGGCGGCTTGTACTTCGACCGCAGATATCGCCGCGCGATCATCCATTCGAAGCTCATTTCGTTTCTTCGTTCGTTGCGGCCGCGTCGATTTCGGAATCTTTCTGAGGGCGAAGCGTTGGGAATAAGATGACTTCGCGGATCGAGTGAGAATCCGTGAGCAACATGATCAGACGGTCGATGCCGATGCCCTCGCCGGCTGTAGGCGGCATGCCGTGAGCCAATGCGCGAATGTAATCCCAATCGACTTCCTTCGGCACTTCCGCGCCTCCCGTTTCAACCTGCGCGCGGAAACGGCGCTCCTGGTCGGCGGGGTCGTTGAGCTCGGAGAAACCGTTGGCGAGCTCCATACCGTTGATAAACAACTCGAAACGTTCCGTCACCGTGGGATCGTCTTTCCGGCATTTGGAAAGCGGGGAAATGTCCGTCGGAAAATCGTAAATGAAGGTGGGTTGAATGAGATGTTCCTCTGCAACCACCTCGAATAACGCGCCAGTCAATTCGCCCGCCGAAGACTTGTCGAGGTCACGAATTAGGTCGAGCCCCTTGGTTCGTGCATATGCATTATACCGCCCGGCGGCAGCGCGAGGACCCTCCGGCGCAGCTAGTTCGTCTACCAGCGGCACATTCCCCGCGCCCGCCGGCCAGAACCTGCGAATTGCTTCGCGCATGGATAACGATTCGAAACGGCTGAAATCGAGTTCGTGCTCGCCATATTTTATCTTCGTGCCGCCCGACACAGTTTTCACCAGGCCGGCGAATAGCTCCTCGGTAAGTTTCATCAGGTCGCGGTAATCGCTGTACGCCTGATAAAATTCGAGCATCGTGAATTCAGGGGTGTGGATTGCATCCACGCCTTCATTGCGGAAATTGCGGTTGATTTCATACACGCGATCGATTCCGCCGACCACCAGACGCTTCAGATAAAGCTCGGGAGCGATGCGCATGTAGAAGTCGACATCAAACGTGTTGTGGTGAGTAACAAAAGGGCGTGCCGTCGCACCTCCCAAAATTGGATGCATCATCGGCGTTTCGACTTCCAAATAGCCGCGTGAATCGAAAAAGTCCCGGGTGTAACGAATCGCTTCAGCACGACGTTGGAAAATCTGCCGTACACGCTCGTTGACAATCAGATCAAGGTAACGGCGGCGGTAGCGCATCTCCACGTCAGCAAGTCCGTGCCATTTTTCCGGCAGTGGCAGAAGCGCCTTTGTTAAAAGCGTGAGTTTTTCGACCCAAACCGTGAGCTCATTGGTCTTGGTACGAAACAAATGCCCCGATACGCCGATCACGTCGCCCATGTCGAGCAACTGAAACAATTGAAATTCCCGTGCTCCGACGGCGTCCAGCTTGACGTAAATCTGCAGTTTCTGGCCTTGTCCCTGGATATGCGCAAATCCGGCCTTGCCGTGGAGGCGAATCGTGAGAATGCGCCCGGCGACCGAAACGTTTGCCTTTGCGTCTTGGAGCTCGGCCGCGCTTTTCTCTCCGTATGCGCTGACGATCTCCGGCGCCGTCTGCTTCCAATCGAATTTGCGCGGGTAAGGGTCGAAACCCAAACTTGCGATTTGTTCCAGTTTTTTCTGGCGTTGCAGAAGCTGGTCGCGCGGTTCGAATTCCAAGCAGCACTCCATTTCTCGGTGAGCCGTGCGCAGTATAGCGAGGCTATTCAGGAAGCGTCAAGGAACCCCCGGGTATGCGTATACGGCCCCGAAAAAGGGACCACCCCCCCGAGCCTGGCGCAGACGCCCGTCCGTTCCTACCCTTTGGTATGGCCAGATGCGTGTAGTGTTAGAATTCACGTCATGGCGCGCTATTTGTACAGGCAAGACGGCAGCACAGTCGGATACATGGATTCAAACGACAAATACTTATATTCAACGGCGGGAGAAACGGTTGCGTATTGGGACTCTCTCCACAAGTACATGTACACACCCCACGGGACAAACGTTTGGATATATTGATTCTCGTGGTCACTACCTGTATTCGCAATCCGGCGAAACCATCGGCTATTTCCACCACCGTACGCGGGTGGCGACTAAAATCTGACTAAGCGACGAGGCTCGGAATCTCTGATCGTGACGGAAGTCATTCTGCGCAGACATAGGCTAAGACGAGGCGGATTTCTTCAAAAGCACAGAAAGTTGTTGCAGGCCAGACCGCAACGCCGCGAAAACTTGGTGGTCGCGTGGCAAGACTTTTCGAAATCGCCGTTGGGCAGAAACAAATCGTTCTCTTGCGGCTTTAGGGTCTGTGCTGCTCAAAACGTTCCCGATGTAGAAATCGCAGTTTGCCAAGACTAGCTCATCGTCAGGATGGTCGGCTTTCAAAGTCTCAAATAAATCGAGGAAATCAGAACATGTCATGTTGGTATTGCGCGAATACGTGAAGCAATCGGTGAAAACAGTTGGGTTATGCAGATCGAGGCGCAATAGCTGTTTCATAACTTCGAGCGTTGCGGGTTTGTCGCGAAGATTTATCACGGTCGCTAAGAGCTGTTTCACCGTATTGTAGTCATTGGGCACGAGAGCCAAGCTCGCCTCCAGAGACTTCCTTGCTTGTTGAAATTGCTCCATGTTCCTGTACCACCATCCTATCTGGGACAACAGTGAAGCTCTTTCAGCATCTGAGAGCGATTCTTTGAGTTTTCCTTCCGCAGCTTGGATTACGCGCGTATTGTTCCTGGTAACTGTCATGGGAAAAACTTCACGCAAGAGGGACCGCAGCTTTCGCAAGTTCTTGCGTTCCATTTCTTCAGGAGTGTGCAGGACGCACATGAAGATGAAATCTTCGAAATCAACGAATCCGGTATATTCTGGGTGTAGTGCTCCCGGCTAATTTAGACAGTCAGGGCCTCGTTTTTTAGTACACCTGCGAAAGCCAAGAAGGCCTCGCGCGGAGTGCGGTTTTGGACTCCGCGGTGAGGCCGGTCATGATTGTATTCCTCGATCCAACGAGCGATGGATGCTCGTGCTTCTTCCACGCTGCGATACTCCGCCGTCCACACTTCCTCTTCTTTCAAGCTGCGATGGAACCGTTCGATGTAGCTGTTGCCCTCCGGATGATGATACGCCGTGCGGCGATGCGTGATGCCCAGCCGGCTTAAGGTCTCGATGAACCGCGCCGAAGTGAATTGCGTACCGTTGTCCGTGGTCAGCGTTACGCTGGCCTCTCGGCTGCCCTCGGGCAGCCGCGCGAGCACAGCTTGTTCGACCGCATCAAGCGCTTCGTCGGTCCGGCAACGATTTGACAGATTCCAGCTCACGATTTCCCTGGTGCAGCAGTCGATCACGCACACCAGGTACGCCCAACCCACCGCCGGCCCCGCCCAGATCTTGGTCATGTCGGACTGCCAGATCTGATTCGGCCAGGCTGCTTCCACACGGCCCCACTCTTTCTTCCGTCGCGCACGTAAACGCCGCGAGCGTACCAGCAACCCGCGTTCTCGCATCACTCGTAGCACTCGCTTGCGATTCACGCGTAGACCTTCTTTCCTCTGTAGCCACCACGCCACGCGCCGATAGCCGTATGCCAGCTTCTCTCCGCACGCGACGACGATCTGCTCATCGTAGGTTCGGTCCGCACGACTGCCTCGTGGCCGCGCCCGATAGTACAAACTCGACCGGCTAATGGCTAACGTCGTCGCCACCAGCGTGGCCGTGTAGCCCTGCGTTACCATCTCTCGCGCCTGGGAGTGAGCCTCACCGCAGCTCACTCCCCCACGACGTTTTTTAGGATTTCGATCTCCAGCGCTTTCCGCCCCAGCGTTCGTTCCAACTGCCGGATGCGATGGTCCTTCTCGGTTTCCGCCGCGGCAGCGCTTCTCCCCCCAAGCGCTGCCTTCGCTCCCTGTTCCGCTTCATCCTTCCAGCGATAGAACAGATTCGGAGCGATCCCGTGACGCCGACACGTCTCCGAGACGTTGCTGCTCTTGATGCCTTCCTGCACGATCTGCCACTTCTCTTCCGGGGATCGATCTACGCGTGGTGACCCAAAACCCGAAAACTGACACAGAGGAAATTAGAGGTAAGCTTGGGCGGAATTCCGGGAGAGGAGACAGGACGATGCCCAAGAAAGGTCACACGGAAGAGCAGATCGTTGCGGTGTTGCGACAGGTGGAAGCCGGAGCACGGGTGGCGGAGGTCTGTCGCAAGGCAGGGATCAGCGAGGCGACGTATTACCTGTGGAAGCGGCAGTATTCCGGCGTGGGCGTGAGCGAATTGCGTGAGCTGCGGCAGTTGCGCGAGGAGAACGGGCGACTGAAGCGGCTGGTGGCGGATCTGAGCATGGATCGGCAGATCCTGCAGGAGATCGTCTCAAAAAAGCTGTAAGGCCTCGTGCGCGTCGGAAGTTGGCGCGCTGGGCGCAGGAGGCCTACCGGATCAGTGAGCGGCACGCCGCGAGGATCGTGAAGCTGGGGATCAGCACACTGCGGTATCGCAGCCGGAAGGTATTCGATGAGGTGTTGCGGCGGCGCTTGCGAGAGTTGGCAGGGAACGTATGTGCGCTACGGCTATCGGCGGCTGACGGTGTTGCTGCGGCGCGAAGGATGGCATGTGAATGCCAAGCGCATCTACCGGCTGTACCGGGAGGAAGAGTTGATCGTGCGGACCAAGCAGCGACGAAAGATCGCGCGACGGCAGCGGGTTCGAACGTGCGCGGCAGCAGCGAGCGAACCAGTGTTGGAGCATGGACTTCGTGAGCGACAAGTTGGCGGACGGCCGCTCCTTCCGCATTTTCACGGTGATCGATCAGTTCACGCGCGAGTGTGTGGCGTTAGAAGCGGATCGTTCGATGACGGGCAAGAAAGTGGCCGAGGTGCTGGAGCGTGCCCGGCAGGAGCGAAGCCGTTTGCCGGAGAACATTACCGTGGACAATGGCAGTGAATTTTCCGGTCGTGCGCTGGAGGCTTGGGCCATTGCCAATGACGTGCAGTTGTGCTTTATTCGGCCAGGCCATCCGGTGGAGAACGGATTCATCGAGAGTTTCAATGGCCGTCTGCGAGACGAGTGTTTGAACGTGGAGTGGTTCTCTTCGCTGGAGGATGCGCGGCAGAAGCTGGCGAAGTTTCGCGAGCATTACAATCACCAGCGCCCGCATAGTGCCCTGGCGGATCGCGCTCCTGCTGTCTTCGCGGCGCTGCACAGGCCGGAGCAGAAAGCTTCTCCACAAGTGTGGGCAGGGGAAGAGGCTCACACGCCGCCCCTTCCCCTGCAACCCCATCCCGCTGGCATGTCAGCGAACAGAAGCGGAAGCTTTAGCCTTTTGCTGGAGGCTTTAGAGTGTGCGAAACCCGCATGAAATCAGGCGAAACGAATCTTAACCGCCTAAAAACTCTAGTTTCGGCTGTGACAG